>CAVVYZ010000007.1:0-64619 GCA_963752595.1 uncultured delta proteobacterium | reverse complement strand
GGATAAGAAAATCAACATGGGCGGCTTTGTTGGGGAGATCTCTTTTGAAGGACATATTGACCCTATTCCTGCCACTTATCAAGGCAGGAGAAATGCTGCATGTGGGAAAGGGGACTGTATTTGGGATGGGACAGTACTGCATAGCAGAGATGAATTAAGTTATCTAGCCTCAGATTGAATTTAAGGGGTTTTCCGATGAATGGAGAATTGAATTTTCACCTCAAGGCACTCACGCCTATTTGGACAGGAGATATTCAGGGCAAGAACAACAAACTTCAGATGACGGGCATCAAAGGCTCCATCAGGTGGTGGTATGAAGCCTTGATTCGTTCTTTTGACTGCTATGCCTGTGATCCTTCCTCAGGCGAGCACATTCTGGAAAGCAGCGATCAGAAGCACTTGATGAATGTATCACCCGAAGAGGTGTATGAATTTGTATCAAAAAAAATCTGTCCTGCTTGCTTTCTTTTCGGCTGTACCGGTTGGCGGGGAAAGTTCAATCTACAGATAAAGCGCAATGGCCATGTCTCGAACGATAGCCTGGTTCCTGGAATAGCTTCTCATTGAATATTATTCCCATAAAAGAACTCTGCGAGGCAGAGAAAATTCTACTCCGTGCGACTCTCAAGATCATCAGCGAATACGGAGCACTCGGCGATAAAACTACACTTAAACCATCTGAAAGCGACTATAAAAACAAACCAGAAGGACATCATAGTGATTATGGAATAATCGAACTACAGAAAAACGAATCAGACCAGACAGAAGAGAAGCCATTTAACAATGAGGAAAATATTAAGAAAATATGCTCATATCTGAAGTATTCCATAGAAACCCTCCTAAGATAAATAATGATGAATGGCCTGATCTCAAGAATTTTTGGTTCGTGCAGGGTGAATACCTCCACCGGATAGAGCACAATAAGATAGTTGACCGCGACCCTGGTAAACCAGGTATCTACCATAACCCAACTCTGACACAACTAATCCTTGGTGGCTTCATTAAGCGTGAACGGGAGGAGAGAGAGAAAGCAGGACTGACAGTGAGAAAATCAAGCAGCGATTCAGAGAGCAAGAAGATCTTTTCGTTCCATGGTGTAGAACCCAATAAGCAGATTAATCAAAAGGTCAGACGGTGTTTTGGATATACCTCAAAAGGTGAACGGGATGTGATAGTAAAGCTTATCCAACCTCATATCAAAACCAAGATTGTCAAAACGTGGGAGGAAGTGATCAATGAAATGTGATTTTTATGCAGACCATCTTATTTCCACCACTGATGAGGTCGACTTTTGTGTGAAAGGAGAAGGTGACTTTACATCCGTGGAGGACTGGTACGTGAGGTGCAAACTCCTTAGTCAGTGCCTATTGAAAGGAGACAGCATAAAAACTCATGCGAGGGGTGAAAAGATATACGTGATGTCAAAGGATTCAAGCAACTACTACAGATGGGAATCTGCAATTCTTCGATCAAAGAGGACTTGTTGAAGATCCATAACCTTGGCATCGCCGAAACCATGGGGAACTTTAACGAGCATAACGCCCATAATGCACTTGTTGATGTTTTGGAGTTGCCACGCTACACTTTCTTCCTCAGCATCCCATTCAAACTCGCTACCCCTTATCTCTCACACGATGACGATCTTTTTCATATCTGCGACAACCCGATAAAGAAGGAGAAGATCTTCAATGTACCCATGGTCTCTGGTACATGGAAAGGATGCCTCCGTTCATCCGTCATGCCAAAGGATTATAGCTCAAGACAGAAGTCGATTGGCTCACCATACCCGGAGGAGATGCTGTTTGGAAACGACAAGGGGGAAGAAAAAGACCTCCACAAGGGCCGTCTTTACTTTTTCCCCACATTCTTTAATGAGATTAGTTTGGAAGTGATTAATCCGCATGACAGGAAATCCAAAAGCAGGCAAGAACCCCATTGTCTTTGAGAGCGTACCTGCTGGTGCTTGCGGGGTTTTCAGCCTGCTCTATATTCCTGTCGACTTGATGGGTAAACCCTCATATTTGATTCTACGAGAGATGGCAGATGACCTTGTTATGATAGTCAAGGCCCTGCGTTCCATGTTTCTGGAATACGGCTTTGGTGCCAAAACCGGTGATATGTTCGGGCTTGCACAAGATAAACTTAACAGTAGTGGAGTATTGAACGTTCATAACCCGGATCCCAAAGATACTATCCCTGAGATCGAAGAACCTCATGAACCAGAGATTGTGCGGTTATTCCGATTAACATATCCCAATGAGGACTTCATCCTTAAGACGAAGGAATGGAAGAAGGCTCATAGTGCATCACAAGGGGAGTCTTATAAAAAGGCACGTGAAGCGTATAACGAGTATCAAAAGCAACAGGCCTCTATCAAGCATGGTTCCAGAAGCAAAAAGAGAAAGAAAGTTCTGTACCTAATCCCATCACAGTAAAAAAATTTGTTAGTTTTTCTCATCTGCTGCAAATAGTGGAGGAACTGGCCTCTTCTTGGAGGACATAAAATGGATAATCAGACACTTACGCTCAAAGAGAACCGTAACGCCATTCTTTTTATCGAACTTGCTGGTCTGCTACATGACATTGGCAAACTCAGCCAACCTTCCTGGAATACCGCCAGAACTGGCACGATAAAGAAAACGGCTACCATGAAGACCCCCACGAGAATGAATATCTCTCACATGATAAGGCACTTCCTTCCCAGGTCAGAGCATTGTTCGACAAACCTATCACATCCATTATTAAAGACCCTTTTGGTGAGGCTGATTTTTCAATAACCAAGGCTGTTCATGAGCATACGAAACTAGACAAAGGGTTTATTACTAACATGCTCTATGCGGCGGATGGAGTGGACTCCTCCATTGATCGTAATAACCCCTTGTATAGTGCTGAGCAACGGGAGAAGGTCTACAGATCCAATGTCTTCGGCTTCGAGGATCGGATTCATGAAGTACCCCCTGTCAGTATGGAGAAGCCGCGAGAAAAGCTTTATCTAGCACTTGATAAAGATCTCCCCAACTGATCTGAACAACTTTGCATGTATAACACGCGCTGATGTCTTTCAGCACATCAGAACCTTCTTTACCCTGGGTCTTGCAGATACCTTGCGCCCTCAAAACGACACCACACTCTGGGAGCACAGCTATGCCGTGTCCTCTATTCTCAAGGTGATTGCTGTTCATAATTTACTGCGTCAGCAAGGGGAAAACCCTATTCAAGGGTTTCTAGATGTCCAATTCGGCATCCTCGGTATCGGCTGGGATGGGATGCGGTTTTACTCCGGCGGACACAAGATCGGCGATATCGTCGGCCGTAAGCAAGTTATCGAGAAAATTAAGGACAAGATCAAAGAGTTAATCGAATATGACTATCCTGTCGGGAACGAGATATACAACGATGACAATGGGATTTACTTCATAGTTCCTATGAGAACGCCCGAACGACTTGAGCCGAGATGGAAAGAACTCGAAAGCGCCATCTATCAAGAAGCGGCAAAGATATCCTCGTGCGAGCTTCAGCCTCACATCGTTCATGTTCACGAGACGTGCACGCTTACCTCAATCGTTGATGCAATAATTCAGTTGAAGAAAAAACATCGTATCGATTTGACAGTTCGGAACTTGGATTTCGATTCTTTGAGAAAGATATATGTGCATTTGCGACAAGAAAAACAATATGCCCCATCTGTGGGCTGAGATCGGTGGAGGACGAAGAGGAGAAGAAAAAAATCTGTAAAACATGTAGAAAACGCCGGTCAAACTCTGGGGGGGCTACCGGGCAGAACAACCAGACTGTGTTCATTGATGAAATCGTGGACAAGAATGGAAGGGCCGCCCTAATAATTTCCTGCTTTGGCATAGAGAAGTGGTTGGAAGGGGATATGATTAGAACCCTTTTCGTCACAGAGGCACACGGCATTGAGCAGGAAATCAACTACCTGGGCAAGGTCAAGCAGTTCAAGGATGAAGAGCAGGGAATAAAACAATATTTCGATGACAACAAGGCCAACTTGGGCGAATTCAAATTCGCCAGGATAAAGGCCGACATTGAAGCACTCCGTACGCCAGGAAAGGACGAGAAGCGTGCACACCATGTCTCCTTCCTCTACGACCGGAGAGCCGTGAATGGAGCAGTCTTAAAGAATAGAAAAATTGAGGAAACCAGAGAGACATTGGAACGTATTAAAAAAGGACAGCCCACTATCAACCTGGAAACCCTTTTATGTGCAAAGACACCCACACCATCCACAATCTTGGATGTATGGAACACCACACAGGACTTTTATGAGGAGTTCAGGACGAGCCTGATCTCTTTGGGCGACCTTGGTGTAAGGAATCGGCTTACAATTAAGTCCAATGAACCTATCAATATTCAATCAGAGGGCGGCACGCTTGAGGCGGCGGTTCTACCCTCTGGGAAGAAAATAGAACTTCTCCAGAAAGACAATTCTACTTTTGAGGTGATTGGCGAGATCTTTGAATCGGAACGCTCGCACAATGAATGGGTAAATACTACGGTGCGTCTCATAGGGACCAATCAAGTATTCCAGGTAAGTGAATGCACCGCTGGCATTGAATTCTCGCCATATCGGATCATTACCGCTTCTCCCAATTTTTTTGCCGCCATTGTCCCTGCGAATAAAGCCGTGGAGATCTCAAACCAGATGCATCAAAAGTATATGGATACTTTCGGCAAAGTGACAGGGCGACTCCCGTACAGCATTGGAAACATCTTCTTCCCCAGGGACATACCCATGTTTATCGTGCTTGACGCGGCACGAAGAATGTCTCGCAACTTCAATAAACTTTCCAGCGAGTCTCTCAACGTGTGTGTGAAAACGATGGATCATAATCCCATTCGGCTCACTGTTGAAGCGTCGGTTGCAGATCAATTGAGATCATATTATTGGGACCTGCCCACCAGTCTCGGCAACGAGGATGAAGACTTCTATCATCCCTACATGCTCATCGAAAAAGGTAAGGGTTCCTTGAAAGACCGGGATACCTTCTTTTCATCAAGCTCTGGTGACGTGATACACTTCTCCAAGATACAAGAAGAGGATACACTCACCATCTACCCTAACTACTATGATTTCGAATATCTTGACGCCACCATCCGACGGCATGACCTCGTTCTCGATAAAACGGACAGAAGGTTATCGAGTGTTATCGCAATACCCTCGCGGCCTTACTTTCTCGAAGAACTGCCCCAGAGGATCATGCATCTATGGAAAGACCTTATCAAAGGGACTGGATTGGTGGATGTCACCGACACCAAAATAAAGAATCTCCAGTCTCTCTGGAGTACAAAATTCAAGGAATGGGGTTGTTCGGATACGATGGAAAATGAACCAGCAAAGCAGGCCTGGATTGATTTTGTGAAGGCATCGATCCTGAAGGAATTCGGCCCGAAGCACCTGGGCAGCCTGGAGAAAACCCTGAAGGATGGTACATTCTTCGACACTCTGGATCTCTTTAACGGGATACTCAAAGAGAAGATCAATGAATGATGGAGGTTTATGACATGGGAAAGCCGTTTGAAAAAAAGACTTATTACGCTCTGACTCTTGACCCGGTACATGTCGGGACTGGCGGGTACCGGCTTGGCAGGGTGGACAACACCATCGTACGGGAGCCGGGAACAAACCTACCCAAAGTGCCGGGCTCGAGCATTGCCGGGGTGGCAAGGACATTTACAGCGCTTGCCCTCCAGTCCGATGTGGAAATTGAAGCAATCAGAGAAGATCATACTATTAACTTTACGACCTATAAGAAGTGCAAGTATCTGAGACCGTCATATCAATTCATACGTTCTGATGATAAAAACATCTCGTTTGTTAATGAAAATAGGGTAATTGTAGAGCATAAAGATGGCGCACCTTTGTATGAAAATGACCCTCCCTCCACTAAAGAAAAGTTTGCTAGTTGCGCTGGCAAGGGTGGCGGTAATGGCACGGGACATTGCGGAGAGTCCGATTGCGCGGTGTGCATTTCCTATGGGTTCTCGCATCCAAACAATAGTTTCCAGGGTCTCACCCAGTTTTCCGATGCACGGATAATTTTCTTTCCTGTCCATACCATGATCGGTCCGGTGTGGATTACGAGCGAGTCTATCTTATCAGAATTTGGTTGCAGTGATTGCCGGATTGAAGGAGACACCTTCAAGGCCATCAATAACCCTTATCGCAAGCCTTTGAATTTCGGATGGCTCATGCTGGAGCCAGGTTCTGGCGATCCCTGCACAGTTGATTTTTCTCAGTTTTCTACAACGGCATCTGGGGCAGCCATAAATGAAATTAAAGAGAAGGCTTTTGTCGTACCTAATAAAATCTTCACCCGGATCGTCAATGACAACCTTGAGGTACGCACATCAGTTGCCATAGATCCTACTACCGGAACCGCTGCGGATGGGGCGCTCTTCACCTATGAAGCTATTCCCCGGGCAACGTTGCTCTGGTTTGACGTGTTCTACAGTAACCCGGATTTCTTCCGTGTAAAAGGCACACAGCAGATCAACTTGCCTAAACCTGATGGCTATGAAGATCCGCTCACCGTCAAAGAAGATCAACTCTGGTTCATGGCACATTACGTGGAAAAAGGTCTTGGGTATCTTGCCTCTCTCGGTGTCGGCGGTATGAACACACGTGGCATGGGTCGGGTGAAAATCCTCAATCTCGGGAGGTAAAGATATGGAACATCTTGACATGGTGTGTGCACAGACGGGTTCAGAGGCTGCTCGTGTAGAAAACATAACGGAGAATCTCATTACCAGAGCACTGGGTGTCCTCCAAGAGGACGGCATCTATGCCCTGTTTCTTTATCTCCTTTCACGGACAGGAAATGAAAGGCTATGTGCCAATGAAACTGCATCCATCCTGATGAATTTTCTTTCAGAACGCCAAATCATAAGTCCTGTTGTGTCGAATAGTAAACCAGACATGAAAAACATGATCAACACTTTGAAAGATCAACTCTTTGAAGATCTCGATCAAGTCCTGCATGCAAAAGAACTCTTGGAGCGCGTCCTTATCTTTGCGCGCTATGCCTTGGCTAAAAAAGAGGATGTATAAAATGTACTGGAAGGCCTATAAGCTAATCTATGAAGCTAAGAGCCCGGTGCATATCGGCTGGAGCACCCTTGGGTATGTAAACCGAACCCGATCCTATATCCCAGGGAAAAATATGTGGGCCGTGTTCACCGCCAATCTGACAAGGGCTATCGGTTCACCAGGTACCTCGGATTATCATGTTATCGGTGCAGAGTTGGGCAAACAGGTAATTCCCAGCTATTTCTACCCTTCGCTGAAAGAACCTGATGGAACATACATATCGTATCTCCCTGTTTTTACGGATGAGGGCCTACAATACACATCAACTCCAATAAACTACAGAGCGTCAGACTCTATGCCCGAGGAGAATTTTCAGCAGGCGTTCATTTCTTCCTATGGGCAGACAGCAATACTCCCGGATACCGACACCGCAGAGGACGCAAGCCTGCATGAATCAGAATTCATAGTTCCGAAGGTTTTGTTCTACGGTGAACAGCGTGATGTGTATTTTGTAGGATATGTCTTCTTACGAGAGGACCTTACTCTAAAGGGATGTAGGGCGGGATGGGACAGCGAGAAAATATGTCTTAAGCATTACGTTTCAGAGATCCATATAGGTGGTGATAGGAAATATGGATGGGGTCACCTCATCCTACACAACTCACAGCCTGATCCTGAAGACTTCTTCGGATTCCCCATGAAGACTGATGGAAAACACCCGAAGATCACAATTAATGATAATAGCCCGATCCCCGGGCATTTTCTTCTCAATGCAGGATGCTCACTCAAGGGCGACATCGAGCCTCTGGTGGGCCGGGAATGGCGAGATACTGCGGATAAACGTGGCGCTGGTCAGCATATTACTGATGCCCAGTTCTGTTGGGTGCCCGGATCAGTTATATCTAAAGAAAGCGGGCAACCAATGGCATTGAAAGAAAATTGGGTGTTTGAGGTAGCTCCATGAAGATCGAGAAAAGATTGATAACCCTCCATGGTCTGGTAAGAGATCTCTCTATAAACCTTATCATCTCACTCATTGTCTCAGGTTTGGTGTCCATCAATTTTCGTTCTCCTCTGGTCACCTTCTCCGTTTCCTTTGTAGTGATTCTGCTTGTACTCTCATTGATCCTCTGGATAAGGAATCAAAGGCTTATCAAGTTTCTTGTTCTCCGGCATCAACGGGTATTATTACAGCTTTCCATTGGAAGATAATCCTCGGGTGTGGGACATGGCCAATCGGTCTTTTTCCTACCTCGGGGTGAGCACGGATACCATTCTTGAACTTCTCCGGTCATGGCTCGATAAGGGGTCTATCGAGAACTATCGCCTACTTCTCATGAAGCCGGGATCAAAGGGACTTAAGATGCAAGAGTCATTCAGGATGGGGTATGCCCTGAATGGTTACCTCAAATACTCTTCCCCAGGAAGCACTCACACAGATAGAGGTGCGGCTGTTGCAACTGGAGAACGGATAAAGGGCGCTTTAGCCGTATTAAAGAACTCCCGCCAGTACAGAGAAGGCCGAATGGAAATCGGCTCTATGATGAGTTAACACCCTGGTGGTCATACTTTATAGACGACGAGCTGGCATATATCGGCATTTTCCCTAAGGGCAACAGCGGTATCGATTCGCCGGTCGTGATCATGAAGAAGAACAAGGATTACCTGAGTCCATTTGATGCTTTTCGAAATAACTTCGAGAGGATCTGGTCCGATGCCGAGCCTGTTCGATGAAATCGCTAGCCTTGACGCGCTGTTTCCGGATTTGCCAGGGTGAAGGAGAACAAGGGCGTTGCCGGGGTGGACGGGATAACCATATCCCGCTTCGAGCGGCATCTTGACCGTAATCTGACTGCCCTTGGATCGGACATCCTTAAGAAGACCTACAGGCCGTTACCTCTTCTCAAGATCCTGGTGGATAAGGGGGACAACGAGGCGCGGGGGCTGTGTATCCCCACAGTGCGCGACAGGGTGGCGCAGAGCGCTATGCTTGGCGTCATCGAGCCTTTGCTGGAGAAGGAATTCGAGGAGTGCAGCTTTGCGTACCGGAAGGGGCGGTCTATCCGGCAGGCGGTGTTCCGCATACAGGAGTATTATGACCAGGGATACCAGTGGGTGGTGGATGCCGATATCGATGCTTTCTTCGACTGTGTCGATCATGGGCTGCTCATGGGCAAAATCAGGAAGTATATTCATGATGAAGATGTCGTCGGCCTGATCAGCCAATGGGTATCCGCCGAGGTTTGGGATGGTACGGACATATCCGTTATGGAAAAGGGCATACCGCAGGGTTCACCCGTTTCGCCCGTCCTGGCGAACCTGTTTCTTGACGAGCTCGATGAATCACTCATGAAGAAAGGCTTCAGGCTCATCCGGTATGCCGATGACTTCATCATACTGTGCAAATCAGAAAAAAAAGCTGCCGAGGCCCTTCACCTTGCAAAAGAGGTTTTGGAGCGGCTCCACCTGCAACTCGATGAGGAGGATGTGGTCAGCTTCGACAGGGGGTTCACCTATCTCGGGCTCATGTTCGTCAGGAGCATGGTCATGAAGCCTTATTATGCCGTGAAGAAAAAGAAGAAGGTCTTGTACTATCCCCCGACGATGGACATGCGGAAGTACATAGCATCAAAAAGGGGTAGGAATACCTTTGTGCAGCCGACCGTGGAATTTCCCCCTCATCCAGCCCTCTCCCCCTTGGCAGGGGGCGAGGAGAATAAAACCATGTCACTCTCCACCGAAGCCGGCAGAGAGGGCAAGGGGTTGAATTCGCATGATTTTGATTGAAAGTGAATTGACAAGGCGGCGGCAATGGCGAATCTTTACCTGACGGAACAGGGCTCGGTGCTGAGGAAGACCGGCAACCGGATCATCGTGGAGAAGGACGACCAGGTGCTGCTGGACGTGCCGTGCAACAAGATCGACGCCGTCCTGATCTTCGGCAACGTGCAGTTCACTACCCAGGCCGTGCACGAGCTTTTCGAGCAAGGTATCGAAATGGCGATCCTCACAAGATCGGGCAGACTCATCGGCCAGCTCACCTCGCCGTTCACGAAGAATATCGAGTTGAGGATTCTCCAGTTCCAGAAGTACTTCGACATGAGCTGCCGCCTCGGCATCTCCCGGACCATCGTGCAGGGCAAGATAACCAACGGCCTTAATCTCGTGAGGACCTTCTCCTACAACCACTCCGAGATCCCGTTGCATGACGTGATGGATATGCTGCGCACTCGCCTGGAAGAGGCAGGGAAGGCCGAAGGCATCGAGACCCTCATGGGCATAGAGGGCGCTGCTGCCAGGTCATACTTCAGCGCCTTCGGCAAGATGATCCTCGGGGAATATGTGTTTGATGGCAGGGTGAAGCACCCACCGCCTGACCCGGTGAACGCCCTGCTGTCATTCGGGTATACCCTGGTATTCAACGAGATCATGTCGCTCCTGGACGGCCTCGGCTTCGATCCCTACTTGGGGTATTTTCACGAAGTAAGGTACGGCAGGGCATCACTTGCATCGGACCTCATCGAAGAGTTCAGGGCCTCGGTCGACCGTTTCACCCTGTTTCTAATCAACAACCGGGTGATCAGCAGGGACGATTTCTATGAGAACCCTAAGGGCGGTGTGTACTTGAACAGGGCACCCCTCATGAAATACCTTGCCCAGTACGAGCAGAACGTCACCAGGGAGTTCACCGATCCCGAAACCGGGACCGCTTCCAGTCTGAGGAAGAGCTTCAGGTCCCAGGCGGAGAAACTTGCCTCGTGCGTGAAGACGGGTTCGGATTACCACCCGTTCAAACTGGAGGTGTGACCTGCTGTACGTTGTCTCATACGATATCCCGGATGACGGCAGGAGGCTTGCCGTGTCCAAGATCCTCCTTGATTACGGGCAGAGGGTCCACTACAGTGTCTTTGAGTGCCTGATGGACGAGGGGCTGCTTGCGGAGCTGGCAGGCCGCCTTGAGAGGGCGGTTGCGGATGATGAAGACAGCATCAGGATCTATACCATCTGCGCAAGGTGCGAGAAAGAGGCACGGATTATCGGGAAAGGCGAGATTGTCCGCGAGCCGGAAGTCTATATCTTGTGAGCCCTGATCGAAGTTGAAAAAACACCCTGAAACTGGGGTGGGTTACAGGAATCATGGAACATATTGATTTTAAGCGAGATATCGGTCTTTGACATGATGAATAATGTTTGTACGATATCCCTTGAAAAGGGAATTCAGGTAGGTTACAGGAATAGGTATTCCAACCTTATGGATTTATTGCTTGAAATGAGGGTACTGTTGGAATGATCTCCCAGACGAATATGGGACTGAGACACTATTAAATATTTCAATACGCCATTACTTCTTCCTCAGCGTTGGAATGATCTCCCAGACGAATATGGGACTGAGACCTTAAGAACTTATCCGCGTTCTGCTGCAACCAGTTCTGCGTTGGAATGATCTCCCAGACGAATATGGGACTGAGACTCATGACTTCACCACATTAAGTGTCGACCTTGCCTTTAATCATGAGTTGGAATGATCTCCCAGACGAATATGGGACTGAGACGACGACTCTCCGTCCTGAACATATCCGACAATACATGTCAGTTGGAATGATCTCCCAGACGAATATGGGACTGAGACGTTAATACCACCGGTCTGATCACGTCAGTGTGAGCTGCTCGTTGGAATGATCTCCCAGACGAATATGGGACTGAGACCTCAGAGACACTGTTGGTAATTCTTCAACATCCGCATGAGGTTGGAATGATCTCCCAGACGAATATGGGACTGAGACACGGGAGGCCAAGTGATATTAGCTGATATCCTGGTGATGTTGGAATGATCTCCCAGACGAATATGGGACTGAGACGCCATCATCGGCCTCACGTGTAAATCTCATGGATTTATGGTTGGAATGATCTCCCAGACGAATATGGGACTGAGACTTGGGTCCAAGGGATTTCAATGTACCGATCAGCTTTGTTGGAATGATCTCCCAGACGAATATGGGACTGAGACTGATGCTGAAATGTAGATTTGGTCATGTTCTACCCATCTCTGACAGTTGGAATGATCTCCCAGACGAATATGGGACTGAGACTGCTTCCTTGCATATTGACCCTCACCGAATCATAAGAAGTTGGAATGATCTCCCAGACGAATATGGGACTGAGACGATAGCCATTGACGGGATCCCAACCACATCATTGATGGTTGGAATGATCTCCCAGACGAATATGGGACTGAGACTTTCTTTTGCCCTATACCCTGTGTCGCCGGTTTCCTCGTTGGAATGATCTCCCAGACGAATATGGGACTGAGACAATGTCTGCCTTGCTCCATCCGTAACCAAGCAGGCGCGTTGGAATGATCTCCCAGACGAATATGGGACTGAGACTTTTATCCGATCAATCCCCTCGTCCATCAGGATCTCGTTGGAATGATCTCCCAGACGAATATGGGACTGAGACGCATGGAGATACTGTGGGATTGCATTACCTATTTCGTCCGTTGGAATGATCTCCCAGACGAATATGGGACTGAGACGTTGTCTGTACGCTTCATGAAGCAACCCATACTATGTTGGAATGATCTCCCAGACGAATATGGGACTGAGACAATTGAATGGCTGGATTACATCATCTCAGCTATCATCGTTGGAATGATCTCCCAGACGAATATGGGACTGAGACTACCCATTGCTCATTAAAATCTTTTCACTTCAGTATTGTTGGAATGATCTCCCAGACGAATATGGGACTGAGACATAATTGCACACCATAAAGGCCACCCAAACATTTGATACTTCGTTGGAATGATCTCCCAGACGAATATGGGACTGAGACGAAACGGCAGGATACCGCATGATAAGATCGTCATAGACGTTGGAATGATCTCCCAGACGAATATGGGACTGAAACTTTATAAGCCTGGGCAGGACTAATTATGGCTAATGAAAGTTGGAATGATCTCCCAGACGAATATGGGACTGAGACTGGATGAATCCCTGAGATGCCCCTTGAGCTTATTAATGTTGGAATGATCTCCCAGACGAATATGGGACTGAAACGCACGTAGATGCGCGCGGTGGGTCTGATCCTGAACATTATCGTTGGAATGATCTCCCAGACGAATATGGGACTGAGACGGATGGACGATGCATCCAATCTTGATCTCAGCGCTGGCCCCGGATGTTTGGACAGGGGATGGCGTTTTATAAGTGAAGCCTTGCCGCCATTCCCATTAAGCCGCATCGGGCATCTCCTCCCGACATCCGAAATAGACCTCATCCGGTGTTGATCTGTCAAGCGTTGAGTGTGGCCGCTGTGATTGTAAAATGTCAGATAGCGTTCCAAGCCTCTTCTGGCTTCACTGACACTATCATAGGCATGCAGATAGACCTCCTCATATTTGATGCTTTTCCAGAGCCTTTCTACAAACACATTGTCACGCCAGCATCCTCTCCCGTCCATGCTGATGGCAATCCCTTTTTCCTTCAAAAGCTCAGTGAACTCCATGCCGGTGAACTGGCTGCCCTGGTCGGTATTGAAGATTTCCGGTGTGCCATATAGACTAGGGCTTCTTGAACCGCCTCGATACAAAAATCTGTGCTCAGGGTGTTTGACAGCCGCCACGAGAGTACCCGGCGTGTTGCCCAGTCCATCACCACGAAGAGATAGACAAAACCCCGCTTCATCGGAATATAGGTGATGTCTGCTGCCCAGACATGGTTAGGTCTCTCGATCTTCAGGTTTCTAAGCAGATAGGGGTAGACCTGATGACCCGGTTCGTCTGCTGGTATTGGGCTTGCGGTAGATGGCCCCAATCCGCATGCGTCTCATCAGGGTGCTCACATGCCGGCGACCGACCGGATGTCCTTCGCGTCTCAGCATATCCCTCAAGCATCCGGGCTCCGGCAAAGGGATAATCAAGGTGCAGCTTATCTATCCGACGCATCAGTTCAAGATCGGCTGGCAATACCGGTCGTGGCATGGTAATATACGCTCGATCGCGACAGCTTCAAGGTACGGCACTGCCTCGTTACCGGCAGTTTATGGCTGGGGTTTATCATTTCCTTGCGCTCAGCCGCCCCACTTTGATGAGCGCCCCTTCTAAAAAATCGTTCTCCAAGGTCAGCTCGCCGATCTTCGCATGCAGCTCCTTCAAGTCCGGCTCCTTGCCTTTCCTGGAACCGTCAAAGACCATGGCGGCACCATCCAGCATCTGCTGCTTCCAGTCCGATATCTGGTTGGGGTGTACATTGAACTGCTCAGCTATCTCTGCGAGCGTTTTATCTCCTTTGATTGCTGTAATGCCACTTTCGCCTTAAAATTTGCCGAGTGATTCCGTCTTGTCCTTTTCATCCTCTTGCTCCTTTCTTTGACCGTACTTCATCGGTCTCTTTTGAGCAAGGTTTTCACTTATAGACCTGTCCGAATTTCCGGAGCCACTTCTATGTCAAAGAAATTTTGTTTCACCAAATGGTCTTTTCCTTGTATATTTAGACATGAGGATAACATGTGTATTCTCGTTGGGAAGTGATGTAGGGGAGTACAAATGAGCGATCTCGCTAAATGGGCATACTGGGTTTCATTGGTGTTATTTGCGTTGTTTGCATCCTGTTCTGGGAAGAGCAACTCTGATGAGTCAGATATCTCAGGTGAATCAATCTATCATGCCGGATCTTCGGTTAACGCTGTCTCGTTCAGCGAGTCAGGCAGGATTGAACTTTTTCTTATTGATGCAAATGGAAGGATGACCGCAATCCATGATGGCGATTATATCAAGCCGGGAAAACAAAAGTTCGCCATAAAGGTCAATAGTGGCCCGTCAACAATTGATAGTATATATGCGACCGATGGAGGGATGTACCAGGTACGAGCCACGCCTCAGGGTGACGTGTATGAATGTGAATTCCACGTCAGTGAGGAGAATTTCTACCAGATCGTGCTCATCCAGGTGATTCACAGCAGTGGCAAGGCAAGTAAAGAGAAGATCGTTGTCAAGACATCCGGGCCGAATGACGGTACAGAATATATCAAGAATAGTATGAGTGTCATGGTAGCCCAGGAAATACTTGATGGACAGAAGGAAACCTTAGCAGGAATCCTGGATGCAAGGATACGAGAGGTATTCAATTATACCCTCCAGAAAAGCGGATCACTTGTCGCCCAACTGCAGTATGGTGATAATAATGCATCCACGAGAGATGTTGTCATAACATCCTTTGAGGCCGTGGATTCCGGATCGTATCCTGAGGCAAACCTCCATGTAAGCTTGGTAATAAAAAATGTGTCTCTGAAAGCTCTGCCTCTATTCAACCAGACCCTTATCGAGACCCAGGGAAATGATCTTGCCGTTGACTTGTATCTATCGTTTAAAGACAAAAGTGCCTTGGAAGGTACCCGGCTGGTATTGGACTTTCTGGGGTCGCCTCGAGTTGCATTTGCCCAGCCGTTCTTTCTCAAGAGCATAGTTGAAGATTTGATAGCTTCTGATATGGAGCAATGCGACTTGCCTCCCATCGCATTGGATTTGGCTCAAGGCGTAGATTATTTGAACAACTACTTCTCGGGCCATTTCACAATCAATGGTTCCGACGTTCATCTGGAAGGCCTGGTAAACGAACTGGATCTCCGGAAGTATCTTTTTGTGGATCTTTATGGTTTGACCGATAATGTCGCTCCCGGTCAGCTGGCCCTTGGATTTGGTTTCTCTTTGGATGGCTATGATGACATCCAATGGGAAACCGTCTCTGAAACGATACCACAGGAACAAACCAGTGCAGAAGAAATTGTCAATGCCATGTTCAGGGCGAGCATTGAGGCTACATTCGAAACCATGCGCCAAAAATACCAAGGCATGGTTACAGAACTCTCTTACGGGGATAATGATTCAGGGACTGATGATCTTGTGATTAACGAATTTACGCTTCGCAATTCCAGTGCTCCGAATATTAGAACAGCACAGGTGAATTTCACGGTAAAGCAAGTCGACCTGAACGCCGTGTCTTTGCTCGGTATCCCCCTTATTCATACAACTGATAATGACCTCACCATCGATGCAGTCTTCAATATCGAGTATCCTGATACAGGAAGACAAATTTTCATAGATACCGAGAGCGTATCTGATGTGAATTTTTCTAAAATATTTGTAGGGCAAACCGCTATTGGGGGATTGATCAAGCAGGATATGCTCGATATGGATGATAAACCATTCCAGGTAGAAGAGATACTTTCAGAGATAACGCTGGGAATAGACCTTTCGAAAGCCATGTCGCCTCAGGAAAGATACCCTGCGTTTCCAGATAAGGTTCCTGTGTTTCAATCCCCTGGATGGACACTCGATTTGCCGGATTCATTCACCATCAGGTGCGCCATTTCACAACATGCCTTAAACAGGATTTTTGCGAATTTTTTGGATGGTATGACTGAATGGGATGCCAAAGATCTGATCATCCCGATCTTAGGCAATGATTTTCCCGGTTTCAGTACTGTAAGGTCCCCATCTGAAGAGACCATCATACGCCTGAGCGTTCCGCCTGTTCTGGATTTGAGATCTTCTGTAGTGCACATCCTGGCTCCTGATGTTATTCTCCAGTACAGAGTTTCCGGTGTACCGCAGTGGGAGGCATCTATTGATCTTGATCTGATCGTGATTCCCGCAGTCGGAGGTAAGAGATTGAACCTGTTTGTTACCCCTGCCGAAGGGCGGAACCATTTCCATGTAATGAAGGATAACCGGGGCAATCTCGGTATCTTCGATCATTCGTCTCTTGTAGATACAATCGTGAAAAGATTGCCCATTATGCTTGGCGGCTCTCCGGAAGATCCTATCATCTCAATCGATCTCACCGCATGGGAACCGACGATTATTTTTTACAATGTAAATACCCCGATGAGAGTGGCAAGCGGGGATGGTTATCTCTCAATATATATGGCTGCTTCCTCTCTTTATCTTGAGGACTATATAGGGTTTCTGACTGAATGACTGTGGTTTAGTCGGCACACATGGTCCTGGACGAGCGATTATAACAGAATAAATCGAGGTCCGGCATGATGGGACTATCAGTAATGGGGAAGGGAAAGCGCAAGAAAAATTTCTGCAGGGGGATTCAAACATGAAATGTCAAAGAAATTTTGTTTCACCGGTGTGGTTGCTGGTCGTTGCTGGTCTGGTTTTTATTGCGGCATCCCCTATGTATGGTGCTTCAATGAGTGCGTACGATATTGTCAAAAAGTCCGAGAATTTGCTCGACCAGGCCAAGGATAGCCAATCCGGTATGCTCATGACCCTTGTGAACGACAAAGGGCAGAAACGAGAGAGGACCATGAGCGCATACGTAAAAAAATATGGGAAGGACAGCTCGAAATCCATCCTGTTTTTCAACTCACCTGCTGATGTCAAAGGTACGAGCTTTCTGGTCTGGACCGACGAGAACAAAGAAGACAAGCAGTGGCTGTATCTGCCTGCCCTCCAGAGGGTGAGACAGATCAGTGCAAGTGGAAAGGGTGAGAGCTTCATGGGAACCGAGCTCACTTTTTTTGATATGGGCAGCCATGATGTTGATGAGTATACATATACCTTGATAAAAGAGGAGCTTGTGGATGGCGAGATGAATTATGTTATCCAGGCTGTTCCCAAGAAGGTAGAGTTTTACAGCAAAGTGGTATTCTGGATCAGAAAAAGCAACTTTATCCCATCAAAAGCTGATTTCTTCGATACCAAGGGCGAGTATGAAAAGCAGGGGAAGTTCACCGAGGTAAAGAATATCCAGGGTATCAACACCGCGACCCATATCGAGATGCACAATGTCAAAAACGGCCGGACGACACTTGTCGACCTGAGCAATATCGCATACGATAAGGGGCTAAAAGATGATATTTTCACCGAGAGATACATGAAAAGAGGTAATTGATCGTTGCGGCATCTCGGGGTTTTTCTGGCAGCCGTGCTTTGCTGGACATGCTGTACGGCTGTCTGCGCTTACGAATATGAAAAGGGGGAGGTAAAGATCTCCCTCAGCGGATACCTTGAAGCCAGGTCCATTTATGCCTTTGATAGGGACACGCCGAAAGAATACCCCACGACAGAACTGGGGCTGGAATACAAAACATCGTTTTCCTCGAGGGCAGCCGTGAAAATTTTTCTCCAGGCAGTCGATGACGGGACCGTGCTGGATCCTCAAAACGGAGAGCTCTTCCATGAATTCAATAAGGTTTATCAGGACAGAAACCCTTACATAAACATCGATGAAGCCTATGTCGACTTTTATTCAAGCAATGCCGACGTACGCATCGGCATCCAGAAGTTTGCGTGGGGCAGGCTCGATGAAATTAATCCGACGGATAATCTCAACTCCGAAGACCTTACCCAAGGTGCTGTCAATGACGAGGTTGAGAGAAAGATAGGCGTCCCATCCGTCAAGGTGAACATGTATTCGGATGCTGCAAATCTCGAGCTGGCATGGATACCCTGGTTTGTTCCCTACAGGCTGCCGATACCCAAGGAGCGCTGGTTTCCCGGTATTTTAAAACCCCCTGCCGCTATTAATACAGGGTCTGCTGTGGGGGACATCCCCGTAACTGCGCAGTACCGCGACATTGATCTTCCGGACTTCTCCATTGAAAATTCGGAGGCAGGGATAAGAGTGTCAAAGTATATCAACGGCTGGGATGTATCGCTGAGCTATTTTACCGGTTATGATCCTATGCCTTTGAGTGAGGTGTCTTCGGACCTGACGATCGATCTCGTGAATCCTCTGGCATTGGATTATACTCTCGGCCTGGAGTTGACCTATGAGCCGGCGCTTCACAGGATGCACGTTTTTGGCTTTGATTTTACGACTACCGTAAGCTCTGTTACCGTCCGGGGAGAATATGCATACTTTAAAGGCAAGCATTACAACCGTAAGCTTCAGACAGTCTTGAGCCAGGAGATCACACCTTCGAGGCAAGAGGAAATAATAGAGGAGTTTCTCATTAATTATTTAAGCTCGTTGGGGGTTGAATCAAGGCAGACATTCCATATAGATCCCGAGGTGAACTCCAAGATGGACTCAATGCGATATGGCCTGGGGATTGATTATATTTACGGGGATACAAGCATCAGCGGTCAATTCATCCAGGAGTTCGTACCGAACTTCGACAAGGACGAGCCCGTATATTTCATCGATAAAAGAGGGTTGAACACCTTTCTTACCATTCTCTTTAAACAGTTTTTCCTCCAGAACACCATGGAGCTTAACTTGCGGGGCGCATACGGCATCGAATTCCAGGAATATCTCATTAAGCCTTCGCTGAAGTATAGCTTCACGAACACCGTGCAGGGGGTAATCGGAGTGGTCATCCTGGGTGGTAAAAAAGACGATTCTCTCCTTGGACAGTATGAAGATAACGATGAGTTCTACGCACAGCTGCGATGCAGCTTTTAACCTGAGAGACGACCATTCCCCCGTGCAAAAGAGATCAGCTCAGTGACAGCAGATACGACCTCAAGTTTGCTTTTGCCTTTTTCAACCCCAGCTTGTCTCTGATATTGTTTCGATGGAACTCGATTGCCCTTTTCGAGATATTCAGCAGATCCGATATATCTTTTGTCGATTTTCCCTCTCTCACCAGGTTGGCAACCTGGATCTCCGTCGGTGTCAGATTCAGGTATTGAGAGGACAACTTCTGGAGGAACGGCGAGATGATATCGTTGAGATTCGATTCCAGGAGCTGCAGGTATGTCATTTGCTTGTCATTTAGATTGCTGGATTTTAATTTTACCAGGTAGGGAAGCGCCAATTCTTTGATATTCGAAATAACTTTTTCTTCCAGCTCGTTTTTGTCCTGTTCTCCCCTTTTAAGCAGGACTTTCAACGCCGTGTTGGCCTCCTCGAGATTCAGTGATTTCAGATTCAGCTCATCTTCTTTCTGAAGGAGTGCTTTTTCTACCAGTTTTCTATCTTCTATTTCCTTCTTCAATCTGATATTCATGCGGACGAGCTCTTCGGTTCTATTCTCAACGCGCTGTTCCAGGCTCTCGTAGGCTTTCTGCAGCTTCTGCTCCGCAATTTTTCTTTCCGTAATGTCGACAAAGGAACAGAGCAGGCATATTGGCCGGCTATTATCATTCTTGACCATGTTTGCAGAAAGCTGGACTGCGATAGGAGAGCCGTTTTTCTTAATCGCAATAATTTCACCAAACCATGTCCCTGTGTTGAGCACTGAATCAAGGATCTTTATGGCTTCATTCTGTGATTGGGCAAACGTCAGGGCCGATTTGCCAAGAACCTCCGAGATATCCGATCCTCCCCATAAACGGAGAAAAGCATCATTTACATAGGTAATATTGCCTTCCAAGTCGCCGATAGCGATTCCGTTGATGGACGAAGATATCGCGAAGTCTTTGACGCGCATTTCCTCTTCCATGCGTTTTCGTTCGGTGATGTCGACAAACGAGTCCATCATGCAGATGGGCTCGCCGTTCTCGTCCCGCACGAGGCTTGCGGATAGATGGACGGTTACGGGAGAGCCATCCTTTCTGAAGCCCGAGACCTCCCCCGACCAGCTTCCCGTTTCCATAATGGATTGATAGATTGCCGCTGCCTCTTTTTCAGACTGTGCAAGGTTGAGCGCGGAGGTGCCGATCACTTCTGATGCATCGTCAGCCCCCCACATTTTCAGGGCGGCGTCATTGACATATGTAATGTTCCCTACGAGATCGGAGATCCCGATACCGTTAATGGAAGAAGCGATTGCGCTCTCTTTTACCCGGAGGTCCTCCTCCATTTTTTTCCGCTCGGTGATGTCGACAAACGAGTCCATTATGCAGATAGGCTTGCCGTTCTCATCCCGCACAAGGCTTGCGGATAGATGGACGGTTACGGGAGAGCCATCCTTTCTGAAGCCCGAGACCTCCCCCGACCAGCTTCCTGTCTCCATCACAGACCGGTATATGGCGAGGGCCTCTTCTTCAGATTCCGCCATTGTAAGAGCTGATGTCCCGATTATCTCTGTCCCGTCGTCGACACCCAGCATTCGCAAGGCTGCCTTATTGATATAAATGATATTGCCTTCAAGGTCGGACAAGCCGATTCCGTCAATGGAAGATGCAATAGCACTCTCTTTTACTCGAAGCTCCTTCTCCATTTTCTTTCGTGCGGTGATCTCGACAAAAGAATCCATCATGCAGATGGGCTTGCCTTTTTCGTCCCGCACGAGACTGGCGGAGAGATGAACGGTAACCGGGGTGCCGTCCCTCTTGAATCCTGATACCTCACCGGACCAGCTTCCCGTTTCCATGACAGATTGGTAAATGTCCAATGCCTCTGCCTCTGACTTGGCAAGTGTGAGGGCGGATGTGCCTATTACTTCAGATTTATCTTTAACCCCTAAGACTTGTAAGGCCGCATCATTGATGTAGATAATTTTACCCTCAAGATCTGATAGGCCGATTCCGTCGATGGAGCACTCGATAGCGCTTTCTTTAACCCTTAATTCTTCGTCTATTCTCTTGCGGTCGGTAATATCCACAAAAGAGCACATCATGCACATGGGTGCCGATTTCTCGTTTTTGACAAGGCTTGCTGATAAAAGCACGCTAAAAAGCGAACCGTCTTTTTTCCTGCCGGCTATCTCGCCTTCCCACTTCCCTTCCTTGAGGATATTTTTGATGATGCCGTACACTTCCTCCTTTGACTCTGCATACATTACAGCAGGCATTCCAAGTACTTCCGATGCGTCGTCAGTTCCCCACATTTTCAGTGCCGCTTCATTCACATAGGTGATTGTACCTTCGAGGTCAGCTATAACGATGCCGTTAATGGAAGAGGCAATTGCACTGTCTTTAACTCTAAGTTCCTCCTCCATCTTCTTTCGATCAGTAATATCGGCGAATGAGCACATCATACAGAAAGGCTCATCCATTTCATTTTTTACCAGGCTTGCCGACAGAAGAACCGTGATCGGCTTGCCATCCTTCCTCTTGCCGTTTATTTCTCCTGTCCAATCACCCTTGTGCAGCACGGTGTCCATTATCCCGATCGCTTCTTCTTCGGATTCGGCGAATAGGGTAATAGATTCTCCTACGATTTCGGCCGGGTCGGACCCTCCCCACATCAAAACAGCTGCCTTGTTGACATAGGTTATAGTCCCGGACAGGTCCCCGATAGCTATTCCGTTGATGGATGACGAGATAGCGAACTCTTTTATCCGAAGCTCTTCCTGGACAAGATGGAGCTCATCGATATTATTTTTCAGTGATTCTGTGTCTTCAATCATCCGCTGAGAGGACATGGATTGTTTCTCCTCAGACTAAAATCCTAGAAAGGTACGACAAGACCTATAGAAAGAGATGTGACGAATTCTTCTTGGAAAACCCCGATCCGGATAGGATCCTCAAGGGTCCAGGTTAATAAGTCCGAACCCTCATACCAGGCGGGGTTGGGTCTTTTATACTCAATTTCCAGAATGGGTTCGAAATTCTTCAGGCCGTACAGCGTAGTCGTTGCCTCTGCAACGAGCTTTATATTTTTTTTGAACGGGATCTCAAAACCTGCAAAAAACTGGAGGACCTGTCCGGGCACGGTCTCTGAATCGTCCAGGGTAATTCGATACTGAGGACCGTCAAAGGATTTATCCTTGAGGACCCGGCTTTCAACATCACGTCTTGCAAGGCAGAATCCTATGCCTCCGCCTATGTATGGGTTGAACTTTTTGCCACCTTCGTGAGGCTGATACACCACATTGAGCGTGATAGGAATGATATACAAGCTGGTGCTCAGGTCAATGCTACGGAGAAACTCCGCGCTGGTTACAACCGCTTCCCCTTCGCTGATATACCCGGACCCGTAATTCACCTCATTAATATCTTCGGCAGCAATATCCCCACTGTAACCGGGAAAGTATTCTTCTGATTCGATCAGGATACTCTCACTTTCATTGCTCATATCCCAATCACCTTTGAGCATTAAAAAACCAATGGATGGAAAGAAATATAGTTTATCTATTACTTTCTTTTTTAATCCATAATTTATTGACACTCCATAATCAACGAAGTCCCTGAAGTCTTCATCATAGATTGCCACAGCGCCGCCGGTTTTTACAGAGTATGATTGAGCGAAGCCGGAAAGTCCGAACCTTTTCTGCGGAGACTGGATCAGGATCTCGTCTTCCCTTGTAAGTGATGTTTCTGGTGCCGTGGAAGGAGATGCAGCATATGTCGGCATATCTCCCGCCGGTTCATCCTGCGCTGCAAAGCTTTGAGAGGCTGGAACGAGAAGTAAAGAAAAGATAATGACAATGATTATACTTGGCTTGAATCTCATTTTCCGACCCTTTTCTTTTAAAGTTTATTTGTTGGAAAGTCAGTCCGTTTCCCGGCTTCTTTGCCACGATGCTCATCTACGATGAGAATAAGAATATGCAAGATTTATTCCCTGGCAAGATCTGCATACTCAATTAATTATTCATGATAAATGAAAATAATTTATACAGGATCCTCTCAGCAACAGCAAAATATTTCTCATTTTATGGAAAAGGCTTGCTTATCCGGGAATCAATGTGAAGCGATGTCGTATCTTCTTGCAATAAATATGAGTAAGGGTATTCTTCTTACGAAGAATCTGTTTTCGATTGCCGAAGTACCCTTTTTAAGTGTAATTATTATGGTCTGCTTTTTATCCGCAGCGAGCAATGGAGGAGGAGCATATGTCGGTGCATGAGAGGATTATTTCCATTCTTTTTCTTATATCGTTAGTATTCCTTTGCGTCTCCTGTGAGAGCGGTTCAAGCAGCTCCGGTGACGGGGGGTCGGTTGTAATAGAAGATTATGAATTGACAGGAACGTGGGCAGGGTACTTCTTGTCAGGTGATGATGATAAAAATCGAACAACCGGCACTACCTCGGAATTAGATTTTGATGCGGATGATATATTTACAATAGGTATGATAACCCTTGAAGGGCAGGCGCGCTTTGTCGGTGACGCAGCGCAGTTTGTCTGCCTCGAGAACTCTTTGGGCGTGTATGATTTTCCCTTCAGGAAGCGGTTCAGCAGCGAATATTTCTATTATTATACCTGGGCTACCAATGGAGTATCAGGCCATGGGCCGGACGATTATGCAGCGAATATAAAGCCTGTTTCTTTGGTCGGGGATACAATCTTTTCGAACAGTTTCATGGAGGGCGTATATCTTTATCCTCCGGCAACCGATACTTGGCTGTTCCAAATGCTCAACTATAGCACTTCGGGCATACACGCCGAGGTGGAAAAGCTGGAAGGCGATTGGGAGATCAATAACTCGTTCGTTTATGGAAAAGATGGAGATGATTATATCAATACCCTTACCCTTACTGTGGTCCCGACGAGCGATACAGCTGGTTCGATCGACGGCATCGATACTTTCGGCAACGAGTTTTCAGGGACGATTATCGAGATCCACTACAGCGATCCCTCTCTCAATATTCCGGGCACTGAACTATATGACATAAGCCTTACCTTGTTGAACGGCGGTCCTCCGATAAATCTTGATGGGCTTGCAACATACATTGAAAGCATGAACAGCAGTGGAATCGGACTCCGGAAAACGTTGGCAATCGGCGCTACAGACGATGCACGCCGGCATCTTGTTACAGGGTTGGCCAAAAAGACTGAAGAGGAGTGAGGAGCCTGCTCGTCTATATAAATTAGATATTCCGGTAATAGTAAACCTTCACAGAATTTATTCTCATTGATTCCAGACGCATAGGATTGCTTGAAGTGGGATTATGATTGTTTCTTCCCACCATCTCTTAATTTGATCGTAGTGTTGTGGTTGTGGCCTATTGGGTAGTCCTTTTTGGTAATCTATTTAAATTATGAATGTTATTAAATAGAAAGCCTCAGTTGTCAGGAAAATGCAGTGTGGGGTGTTGATGAAAATCTTTTCTACAACTCATGGAAAAATCTTTCCCTTTTACCCAGTGGGGTATTGTGCATAGATTATAACTAATTGAAATATAGATATATTTATATGGCATGTTTATTGCTCTACTAGGACCCATGAGCTTCGAAGAAAGACGACAACTTGAATATAATGACATGATTATGGAGAGGTCAATGAAGTATTGGAGGTCGATATTCACGTTGTTGATAGTATGTGCTTGGGCATCGCCTCTGCATGCAATGATGTGGGAAGTTGGAGATGAACAGCTTTCAGAGGTAACTGGTGAGGGTTTTTCTTCCTTCACCCTTGAGAATGAAGTAGCACGGGCATTTTTTAATATAAACGTGACTACGTATACTCAGATCGATTCTCTGAAGATGGGCTATTACGATGACGGAAGCACCACCGGCTGGGACCAGGACTGGACAGATGTTTCGCTGGGTTCGGCTACCGAGAACCTGGAGATCAGGGGTGTATACATGGAAGCGAAATTTCAAAACATTACCGATCCTGCGACAAGGAAGCTTCAGTATGTCAAGATCGGTACCCCTGACATGAAAGGCCCGATCAGCGCGAACTTTAATTCGTTCAGCGGCAAAATCACCGATGCAGGTTCTGTCGTTGTGGACGGACGAAGGCTGAACCTCGGCGCCAGGACGATCTACAGCAATAACGGAGAGTTTTCACTTACCTTAGATATGAATAAGGGCTGGTGGGCCGAATGGGGCAACGCGACTATTACCCCATGATGAAGAAATGATTGGAGAAACCAAATGGGCGGGTTTTTGTATCATAAGTAGAAAATATTACGGGGGAATGGAAACAGTATGCTGAACATTTCCCGGCCCTGAGGTTTCAATAATAGATTATCAACAAAAGAAAGGGGTGATGCTCAGGCAGGACGAAAAACATCGATAAAAAGAGAAACAAACGGTAAAGGAAACAACTAAGCTAAAGAAAAGTAACAAAAATAAAATATTGGAGGCATTAAGTTATGAAGAGAGTATTGACGTTTTTAGCCCTTATGTTGCTGCCGTTGTCAGTTATGGCTATGACACCGGTAACGGATTCCACCCTTTCCGATGTCACCGGTCAGGCCGGTGTTAACATCAATGCTGACCTCAGGATGAACATTGGTATCGGCACCGTTGCATGGGGCGACGCGACCGGTATCGACGCCGGGTTTAGCAACTACGGGTGGTCCTCTACTGCCGCCGGCGGTTATGTCGGAGTCAACAACTTCAACATCCAGAACCTCAGGATCAAGGCTCGTGAAACAGACACCTTCAACGGCTATGCTGCACCCGCCATGCTGAAGCCCATCACCATCGACGTTGCCACCGGCGGCGCCTATGGCTCGAACGTGTCTTTCGTTCGCTTCGGTCTCGGCTCCCTTGAGATCTCGATGAACAGCCTGTCGCTGGAAGTAGCCCTTGGCTCCAGCACGACTCTGGACCAGATACTCGGCACCGCCAACCTCGGCGCAATGGCCATTTACATCAGCCCGGCCAGCTATGTTGACATCTACACCGCAGGCGGCGTAGGCGTGAACATGACCTTCAACGTGATCGTTGATCAGTTCTCCATGAGCTACATGTCATGGGGCGACACGGACGGCGTAGGCAACGCAGGCATCGGCGTACAGATCTGGATGTCCCCTCTGGCCACCAGCGCCGGTTTCATCGGACTTGAGAACCTCGTAGTGGGCGGCCCGATCACCATCACCGGTACTGTCCGCATCGACGTGAACACCTCCTATGCCGGTATCTATGCTCATGGCACAGTTGGTACAACTCCTGGCGCAGCTCCTATTTCCGTTGTCCACATCGGATTCTCCGACAATTTCAACATCAATGTTGCCGGTCCGATCACTGCTAACGTGAAACTCGACGGCTTAGCCGCTCTGAACAGCGCCAATGCCAAGACCCTTGGTGACATCTACATCACCGGGTTCAACCTTGACATCATCAACGGCAGCTGGGTAGACATCTGGGCCCACTAATTTAATCTCATAGTCAAATTGCAATAAAGAGAGGAGGGTTGTTTCAACCCTCCTCTCTATTCTGAAGAGAATTAAAACAACACTGTTGAGAGGTGCTGACCATATGAAGATACTAAAAAGAGCCTCATTATTCGCACTTATCTTATTATTTCCCTTATCGCTCATGGCAATGGTGCCGGTTTCAGAAGAAGGCCTTTCCGGTGTCACCGGCCAGGCAGGTGTGAACATCAATGCCGATCTCCGGATGAACCTCAGCATGGGGACCATGGCATGGGGAGACTCCGACGGCATAGGAGCGCTCACCGCATACGGTTGGGCGCCGAGTGCGGGCGGCGGCTATGTCGGGGTGAACGGTTTCACCCTCAACAACCTCAGGATAAAGGCCCGTGAAACTGATACGTATAATGGATATTCAGCCCCTGCATGGCTGAAACCCATCACCATCGACGTGGGAACCGATGATACCCTGGTTGTCAATGGCGGATACACCTTTGTGCGCATAGGCTTCGGATCCCTCCAGATATCCATGGACAGCATGAGCATGTCCGTGGGCTTGGGACAGAAGTCAGGCAGCACGGTGAACCTGAGCCAGATTCTCGGCACCGCGAATCTCGGCAATATGAACATGTACATCAACCCCGAAAGCTTCGTTGATATCTACAACAGCAGGCCGGGCTCGCGCTGCGGCATCACGCTGACCATGGACATCACTTTGGACAGGCTCGATATGAGCTACCTTTCCTGGGGCGATACCGACGGCTGTGCCAACACCGGCATCGGCTCCCAGATCTGGATGTCTCCCTTGGCCACGAGCGCAGGGTACGTCGGTCTTTCGAACTTGGTAGTCGGCGGTCCCATAAGTATGACCGGAACTGTATTGATCGATATCAACACCTCGTATAACGGCATCTACGCTCACGGAAGGGTTGGCGTCGACCCCGGTGCCGCCCCGGTCTCGGTTGTCCATATCGGGTTCCCGAGCGCCTTCAATATTACAGTCAACGGGCCGATAACCGCAGATGTAAAGCTCGACGGCACCGCCACCCTGAACAGTGCCGATGCCAAGACCCTGGGCAGCATCTACATGACAGGGCTTGGAATGACTATCCGCCCCGGGAGCTGGGTTGATATCTGGGCTCACTAGCGGGAATATTATTGAAGGACAATCACAAGGGAGAGCCGGTCGCCCGACAGAAGGCGCCTTCCTGAGGAACGAAAGAAACGGGTAAGAGACAAGGGCTTGTTGAAAGACCTCAAGTATTCCTTTGAAAAATCGAAGAGGGTATTTAGGGAAAGATCAGAAAGAGCCAGGCGCGAGGCAAGAAGGGGAGGAGGCAGATATATGAGCCTTATATGCAGAAGGCACCATTTTTACTCTCTGGTTTTCATATTCATCGCCCATGCGGTTATCTTCACCCTGTGCATGCCGGCCGTATCCGGGGCAGAAATGAGCCGGGTGGATGAAAGCGAGCTTTCGCAGATCAGCGCCCAGTCGGGTATCTCCTACGTAATAGGTAATTCCCAGTATCGTATTACAAGGGACTCTTTCAGGTTTTCTGATACGGACCACGATCCCCATAACTGGATCGAATTCAATAACATTTCAATAGACGACGGCAGCGGCAATTATTTTTCCATGGACACTCCCTATAATGAAGTAGATTTCAACAGAATCGATGTCGGAACAGACTACTCCGGCATGACTCACGTCTTTATGAATCTCTCGTTGAATGTCCAGCCCAGGACGTATTCGGTCGGGAACTTCGTTTTCTGCAATCAGGATCTCGGGAGCCTTCGGCTGGAAAATTTCAGGACCGCTCCATCAAACATGCTGACCATTTCCGGAAGGAGCGGTGGCGGCTGCGGAATCAATCTTGAGTATCAGACAGAAATTATGATCGATGCCGCAAAATTCACCTATAATACCGCACCTGAAAGCTTGAGTCTGAACAACATCCATTTATCGCAATATGCCTATGGCGATCCTTCGGACCCTTCCACGTGGTCTTTTTCCGGAAAATTCAAGCTGGGTGATCTGGCAAACAGCAATCCGGCAACCATAGATGTCGGCACTGCTGATAACGGCGACGGCACAACAACCACCTCGGTATTCTACAATATCCCGATGACAGGGTCCATAAGGGTACAGAATGTTGATTTTGGTGGAAACAACTTTGGACCTTGTGCTATAGATGGTATCAATGTTCATCATCTTGGGATACAGATTCCGGGTAACTGACATGGATGTTGGGTTTGGAAGAATTTAGGCTATGGAGGTCATTGCGGGTTTTCTTATTGTGTTCGCTTTACTTACAACGCTCAGCCCCCTGAGCGATGTGCCCGAAACCCAGGTCAGTGTCCATCAGCAATTATCTCCGAGCATGCAGCAGACGCTCAAATTTGACGTAAAACCCTTCAACCACTTTAAAGACCAGAATATCATCAAGCAGGAGTTTGACTACAGCTGCGGTTCTGCAGCATTGGCCACATTGCTGAATTATTATCTCGGTGAGAACCTTTCTGAGCAGCAGGTGATCCAGGGGATGATGGAGTACGGAGACTCCAGGCTGATAGAAGAAAGGCGTGCGTTTTCCCTTCTGGACATGAAGCAGTTCGTAACCGTACTTGGCTACCATGGCGCAGGGTATACTGCAGAGCTGGATGACCTGAGGACGTTGGACAAGCCGTGCATCGTGCCGATAGAGTTCTCCGGGTACAAGCATTTTGTCGTATACCGGGGAACGTACGCAGATCATATGTTCTTCGCCGATCCTTTCATGGGCAATATGAGCTTCACGGTAAACGAGTTCGAGAAGATGTGGCACAAGAACATCGTGTTTATCGTTACGAGCGAGGAGAATACGTTGAATGCCTTACAGCTGAAGGAAGAAGACTTGAGGATCGTGAGTTTCACTTCAACGGAGGAATTGCTGCCCCAGGAAGCCCGGTCCGGAATCCTGACGGACGAACACAGGCTGAAAGAGAGCATCGGACGGACCGACGAAAGTCAGAAAAGAAAGTATCAATATATAGAAACAAATATTCGATGATATCATATGAGGGCACAATAGACATGCTCAGGGCTGGTCAGAACAGGAGGAGTAATACGTGAAGAAACAGGCATCTGTGATTGTTGCACTCTACTGCTTTTTTATACTTGCCGGGGCTGTGAACGCACAGGAAGAGCCGGACACGAACGGTTCACCCGGGAGTGAGGACAACCAGAAAGAGGAGCTGCTGAACAGGATAGAAGAATTGGAGAAAAGGATCAACGAGCTTACCGAAGAGAGTCGTGCCAGGAGAAAGCTCGAAATCACCGAGCAGGAAAAGCAGGAAAAAGAAAAGGATGTTCTCGAGGCTGTCGGCAGGGAATATACTCTGGATGCAAAGCATTCCGTAGGGCTTGATTACACACTGATGTATGGGTATTCACCCAGCGAGAGATTCGACAGCCAGCTTCTCGTCACGGATGAAGCTGACCACACCATAAAGCACATCGTCAGCACTTCATACGGCATCCTCGACAACCTCTCGGCCAGTACGACCATCCCCTTCGTGTACAGGTACCATAAGCTCGGAACCAGCAGAGAGATAGACGAGACCGATATCGGAGACTTATCTGCCGGCATATCGTTCCAGCCATGGAAGTCAAAGGCCGGTGATGTAGCCAAGACATTCAGCCTGAGCGTTAGCTTGCCGACAGGCAGAAGTCCTTATGAGATCAACACGGAAACAGAGCTTTCTACAGGAGGAGGAATCTATTCCATCGCGGCAGGAGGGAGTTTCAGCAAACAGATAGACCCGATCGTTGCCTTCTGGAACTTGTCTTATGTCTACAACATGGATGCTACCGATCTTGACCATACCATTTCTGAGGGATATGTGCTCGAGAAGGTAAAGACAGGCAATGAGATCTCTGCCTCGGCAGGGCTTGCATACGCCCTGTCTTATAAGGTGTCGGTCAACAGCTCCATCAGTTATTCATATACCTACAGCCATGATTACTATTATAAAAACGCAACTAGTGTGTTAAAATCCGGAGATACCGTATCCGCTACTCTCGGGTTCGGCCTGGGATGGAAAGCCACGAACAAAACAACTCTGTCTTTCAGTCTCGGTTATGGGCTTACCGGGACCGGCTTCTCCTTGAGTTTCCGTGCCCCGTTTAATTTTGTGCTATGAGGTGTGAGTAATGACTTGTAAAAGAGGTTCGGCTGCATGGATTATTCTGTGCATGTCTTTATTACTTCCCGTTCACGCGCGTGCAGCGCTGTTTGAACAGCTTGCTGTATGCCCCACCGCCGGCGCTCTCGGGAGCGCAGTCACCGCCTATCCCGAAGGGTGCGGAACGATGGCAATCCACTACAATCCTGCCATGCTGACTGCTTTCGAGGGTACAAGAAACGATCAAGGCCTGCTTTTCGGCCTGGGGGAGAGAAAGACCTATTACGAGCTGGGTGATGACCCCGCGACAGGACAGCCGTGGACGCCGTTCGGTGATTTCTTCGGATTGGATCCCCTGGACGGTAAGACCGGTGAGCAGCAGAGTGGATACATGGTAATCCCCATCATCAACCTCGAGGTCCCCTATCTTGCCGGTGCCGGCATGGGAATCTCCTACAAGCCGCCGGAGCCGGGCTCCCGTTTGACCTTCGGCTTGGGGCAGTATGCGCCGTTTGCCGTGGGGCTCAAACATCATGATCAGGACCCTAACAGCCTATTAGGCGAGAAGGCCTTCTTCCTTCGCATGGTGCTGGCTGCACCGGCCGTTGCATATAAGGTGACCGACACTCTTTCCGTGGGAGCTTCAGTAGGCCTGGGGCTCACGATCTTCAGCTTTGAGACGAATATGAGGAGCCCCAACACAATGGTCGCACTCACCGGCGCCTTGGGAAAGTCAACGGAAGGCCTCGAGATACCGATTGTGTCTGAGCTCACCTTGCCTCCACCCTGGTTCGGCGGAGGCATGTCGCCTTATGAGCAGATGGGGTCTCTGGAGCTCATGGTGAATGATTACTTTACAACCTCCTACAACCTGGGTCTCTACTGGGAGCCTTTCACATGGATCAGCTTCGGCGTGTGCTATCAGAGCGAATCTGAAACGACCATGGAAGGCGATTATAAATTCACCTATGGCGAGCGGTTCCAGAGAACTGTGAACTGGCTCGGCAGATCACCCATGACGATCATTGCGGCCGCAATGTTCGACCTGCCGCATCAGGCCGTCCCCTATCAGAAAGGCACAGCATCGGTCACCATGACATGGCCCTCACGCCTGCAGATGGGGGTGAAGATCAGGCCAATCAAACAGATCACCTTTACCTGCGACGCCAGTTACACCGACTGGGAAGCATGGCCTGAGCTCAAGATAGACTTTGACCAGAAGATTCAGCTGCTCCGGTTCACCCGGATGCTTGGATACACAGGCGGGCCGAAGTCCATGGTGATAGATCTCGGGCTCGAGAATACGTGGCATTTAAGTTATGGTCTCGAGATCCGTCCTATCAAGAAGGTTGCCCTCCGATTCGGGTATGACCCCAGGCCCACTTCCGTACCCGATGATAAGTTCGGCCCCATACCCATGAACGACTTGGAGCTCTTGTCTGCAGGAATAGGCATTACTGTCGAGGACAAGCCCAAGCCCAAGCCCAAGAACCTTCATGAGATGCTGCAGCAGCTTCAGCACCCTTCGGCGATAGACATAACTGTCACCCGCGTTGCGGTCAAGGACAAGACAGTCGGGTTTAATGAGAGCACGAACATGAACTCAACCGATTTTACGAAGATCGTTTACAATCCTTATGCAGGGTTGATCTGGAAACAGGAAATGACGATATGGCTATTTCAGCTGAATCAAGTGTTCAAGTGGTAGGATGGGCGTGCCCGCTTGAGTGATATGCTGTTTTACCCCTTGAAGCATCTTGCGATGGCGAGGCACAAGCTTAAGGGATCCTTGAAACTTTCAGCAATTCATTGTATATTTACTGCAAACCTTCGGACAAAAGCGGAATAGTACTCAAAAAGGAGAATCAGGAATGAAAAGCATCGGGTGTCTGGTATGCATACTTACGGCTTTCTCATTTGCCTGGCCTTTTTCATCGGGTATGGCAGAAGAGGCGAAGTTTAATGAAAAGGTGGTTATCTCCACAGGGGTTGTTGTAGACGGATGGACTCTGATCCCGGAATCACTGATAGTGAGCCCCGACTCTCAGCATGTTGCAGGGGTAGCCAGAAAAGACAAGAAGTTCTGTGTCATCTTTGATGGCAAGGTTCAGAAGGCGTATGATCTGATCATGAAAGACACCCCTGTCTTCAGCCCCGACTCGAAGCATTATGCGTATTGCGCAAGGAGAGGGACCAAGTGGTTCATCGTCGAGGGCTCGAAGGAGCACGAGGGTTTCGATGCTATCAGCATACCCCTCTACAGCCCTGATTCAAAGCGTATTGCTTACGTTGCGGAGCAGGGAGGCAAGATGATGGCCGTGATCGACGGCAAGAAGCAGACCAAATATGATATCGTCCCCGCCAAGACGAATATCAGGTTCAGCCCTGATTCCAAGTCGGTCGCTTATACAGTCGCGCACAGGAAAAAGATGTTCGCCATTGTGAACGGCGAGCAGCAGAAAACATACGAGAGAGTTACCTATGCCACATTCAGCCCTGACTCGAAGCACCTTGTCTATGTCGCTCATCTTACTGCCGACAAGAAGAAGCAGGTCTTAATCCAGGATGGCAAGGAAGGCCCGGTGTACGAAGAGATCGGGGCATTGTACGGTTTCAGCCCCGACGGCAAGCGTTTTGCCTATTCGGCAAAGCAGGGCGGCAAGCGCTTCATGATTGTAGACGGAAAGGAAGGACAGCGGTTTGCAGATGTAGCAGCCCCACAATTCAGCCCTGATTCAAAACACGTTGCATATCTCGTGCAGGAAGACGGCAAAGACATCATGGTTATCGATGGCGTGAAGGGGCAGAAATACGACATGATCCGGCAGTTCTCCTACAGCCCCGATTCGACCCGCACGATCTTGACCGTCAAGAAGGGGGGCAAATGGGTTGCTATCATAGACGGCAAAGAGGGACCGATGCACGAGGAGGTCGTTTACAGCCAGTATGGTACCGCCTTCAGCCCTGATTCGAAGCGCTATGCCTATTGGATCAAGAAGGGCAACAACTACGCATGGGTTCTCGACGGCAAAGAAGGGCCCAGTTACGAAGTGGTCTATCCTGAGCCTTTGTACAGCCCGGATTCGCGGCATTTTGTGTACATGGCGCAAAAGGATAAGAAGTGGGTGGTGGTGAAGGACGGCAAAGAGTCGAAAGTTTACGACCAGGTCAATTTCCCCGTGTTCAGCCCCGACTCCGGGCATTTTGTATTCATGGGATTCATAGGAGACTTGTGGTTGCCTGTAGTAAACGGCGTGGAGGGAAAGGAGAGGCTCGCATTCTTCTTAAAGGGAGCCAAGCTGACATTCGATTCAAACAAACGCTTCAACGTCCCCGGCTACCAGATGAGGATGCTATCTCCCACAGAGATCTCTCAGAATGCGGTGCGGATTGATGTGGACATAAAATAAGATTACAGAAGATAAAAAATATTATAACGGCCTGTCCATACCGTGAGGTGTGGACAGGCCGTTTGATTTGGTACTATAGTAGGACTAGTCTTTCATCAAGGTTGAGAATTTAAAGACAGACCCTACGATAAGCCGTCTAAGGAAAGAGAAGGACGGTGAGGATATGAAGAAGTACGCAGTGAGGCTGAATGAAGGAGAGGGAAAGAGGCTCACGACATCATCAAGAAGGGGAAGGAGCCTGCATACAAGATCATGCATGCGAACGTGTTGTTAAAAGCGGATGCCGAAGGGCCTGGATGGAGAGACAAACAGATAGCGGAGAGTTTCAGTGTGTGTCTGAATACGGTTTTTAACATCAGGAAGCGATACACTGAGGGAGGATGGGAAAGGGCGTTGAATTTAAACAGGCCCGACGAGCCGCCGCACAAGAGGAAGCTGGATGGAGCGGGAGAGGCCAGGCTGATAGCATTGAGCTGCAGTAAGCCGCCTAAGGGACATGGAAGGTGGGACTTGAAGCTTTTGGCGGATAAGGCGGTAGAGTTGGAGATTGTGGATAGCATCAGCTATGAGACGGTAAGGAAGACGTTAAAAAAAAGAGAGCCGACCACAGGGAGAAAAGATGTGGGCGATACCACCCAAGGAGAATGGGGAGTTTGTAGTGCGGATGGAAGAGATGGCTTCTGGTGAGGAGAAGCATTAATGATCCACAAGACCTCAAAGCCCATGTTGTCTGCGCCCCATCAGAGACAGAGCTTGCCGAGATGGTTCAGATTGCAGGGATTCGATGGGCTGTGGAAGTAAGCTTTGAGGATGCAAAGCAGGAAACCGGCCTTGACGAGTATGAGGTTCGATCCTTCACCGGGTGGTATCGGCATGTCACGCTTTCGCTGTTTGCCTATGCACTCCTGTGTGTACCCAAGAGGGATGACAGGGAAGCGGTTAAAAAAAAGCAGCCGGCCAGGAAGGGAAGCCTTGCTCGCTTCAAAGAGTATCGTGGACTCAGACCTCACTAACGGTCCGGGAGATCCGTCGGCTTCTCTGGGACCTCTTCCTCTGTGTGCAAAAGGTCAAGGAGGTAGTGCTTCACTGGTCCCACTTCAGGCGAACCCATCAGGCTATAGCTAAATATTACCACTACAAAAAAAGACGCGCTTTGAACTCACTTTGTAATCAATTCCAACTGTAGTAGTAATACAAAGAATACAAGAGGAACGGGGCAGCGACCGTGTTCATGCATACTGAGCCTTTGGGCGGCTGGCGTCATGTGAGTGTGATCTTTTTTATATTAAAAATCAAACATCTTCAGTAAATTCTCGATACCCATTAAGGATTTGTCGGTTTTCTTCTTTGAACCATTCACCAATTTCTTTGACAGTAGCAAACCATGGATTCTTATCTTTAAGGTATTCAAGAGTGCGGATGTAGAGATTCCACCAACTCTTTTGCGTAATACGGTGGGGGTGCCAAACGAGTGTTATGACGCCGCCTACGTTACTAACTTCTCCAATTGCTTGTTTGATATAAAGAAAGGCGGTATCTTCATCAAGGCGCATTCCTTTCTCTGTAAGGAGTAATGCCCCATCCTGGACGATGTTCGGTATTTCCACAATATCAAGGAATCGATCCTTCTTTAAGTCATACAAGTGCCATGGATATGAAGTTCCGAAACGGAAACCGATGTTGTCGTTGAATCCGAGAGAAGAATCATAGGCAAACCCGGCTTCTGAGTGCACTCGTGGAGTAACCCTTATATCGTAATGCAGATAATGCTGGCGTACACTGAGAACTTCTTTCTGGAGCGTGCGCTCCAGGGCCTCCTTCTGCCGTTTGATCTCATCGGCATCATCATAGGAGAACCAGGAAGAATGGAGACCTATCTCCCAACCTCTCCCATCGATCTCTCTTATCACTTCTGCTATGGTGCATTTTTGGCCCTCGAATATGACCCGGTCGGACAGGTTGTAAGGGCAATCAGAGTAATGACGTTTTCTGACGGCACTCAGTCCAGGCCAGAAAAAGAACGTGGACTTTGCACCAATAGCGCTTTCAGCATCCAGCCAAGCCTCGAAGCAATTCTGTGGATCCTTATCACCGCCTCTTGTAAATGATTTCAAGATATCCCTACAAAAATTTGCACTCTTCATCAGCTTTTTTCTCACTGGAACAGTGTTTGAGAATTGAGCTGACCAGGACCTCAGGGATTGAGGTAGATATAATTCATTTACAGAATCAACGTCATGAGTCAAACATACTGCGAATGGTTTATTTTGCGGCCATTTGGGCTTGCTTCCGCAGTTTTCCAAATGACTCTCATCCACCACCGGACGGTAGAGCAAACCTGCCTGGTTCAAAACATTGAAGGCAAAATCCGGGACAATTCTGTCTGGAGTGAAGTCGCTTGGCATACGCTCCAGTTCATAATGCCCACGGAGAAGTTTACGATGGTTTATTTTTATACGGTTCAAGGTCTCAATTTAATGTCATATATCAATACTGTTTGAAAAGAGAAGTTATGTACCAATTATTTATGTCATAAATAAAATTGGATTCTTGACTGATTCTCTCTGAAATATACATGAAAGCATTTTGTATTGTGCTTCTTTCGATGAAACCAAGATGGGAGAGAGCTTTGAAAAGGGTTTGCAGCTTTCTGCTTTTGTTTACAAAGAAGGAAACGATATCAGCCCTCTCCCTTCTGAGGATTTCAATGCAGTTCACCAGGAGACGGTTGACCGCTTCGGTATCCTTTAAATCACAAATTAGATCGGATACCTCCGCGTTTATCAGACCACCCTGCTCGCTAATAGAGTATACCAGGCATCCTTTGAGGGTCCCATTATGATGTGAGGAAAGAAAAGAATAGTTTTTTACAGGGTTATCCCGATATCTCCACCGAATGAAATCCGGGTTCCTATCTATGCTTATCAAATCGTTTTTACCGAGGGATTCGCTTGCGAGGTCGTGGATATCATCAGGAACACCTGTGTGCATGTCAGTCTTATACTCAAGTACCAGTGAGGGACTTTTCCTGTCGAGAGCAAAACTCAGAATGGAGGACACTCCCTTGTTCAGGATATTATTTTGAATATTGAATTTAATTTTCAAGTACTTATTAAAGTTAAGGATTTTAACAAAGTTCGATGCCTGAAAGGTGAAATCATGAAAGGCGTTTTGCTGGGGTTTATTTGCTCGATCATTGGGAAATCCGAAAACAAAATCGACCATGCGATCTTTGATTTCTTTCTTCATTTCTTCAATCAGCTGAGGAAAGATCTTGATATTTCTAAGTTCAGGATGATTCTGGGAAATGTTGCTCGACCTGTAGTCTTTATGTACTACGGAGCCTTCTATTTTACCGCCCGGGTATGATTTACCATCAAAAAGAAATGGATAAGGGATGAGGCCGTAATGGCCAACAATACAGTTCTTTGCCTGGTCGATGGCAATCTCAATGATTGGCCTGCTATTATTATGAGCGATGAATTGCCAATGATGCACTCCACTATTAATCAAATGATTAAATCCATTCTTATAAAGGAGGTCTCGGATATCCTCGTGCTCGTTTACAAGGGGGTGCCTGATTATGATCATACTAGTCCTTCTTCAGCATTGAACATGTGGGTAAAGGCGTTTCAGTCTGATACGGGCGTCATTGGTAGTGAATCTCCAATCGACACTCTTTTGGTGTTCATTTCTGCTCCTCTCCCATGCTGTTGCTTCTCCCTTGAGTGTGGCAATGTCCCCGATTCTTCGCTTGAGGCATTGTCGTGATAAAGCACTGATCTCCACTTCAGCGATGTTCAGCCAACTCCCGTGCTTGGGCGTGTAATGAATTTCGAGACGTTTCACCAGTTCCCGGGCCTTCTCAGGGGGGAATGCCATCATAGAGAGATCCGATTTTATGAATGTTCAGATTGTCAATCACCAGGCAAATCCTCTGGGCATCCGGGTAATAGATCTCGAGAAGATCTCTGATCTCATAGGCCCAATCGACCGCTGTCTTTCGTCTCCTCACGCTCACATGACGCCAGCCGCCCAAAGGCTCGGTATGCATGAACACGGTCGCTGTCCCGTTCCTCTTGTATTCATTATCTACCCGCTTGGGCTTTCCGCCTCCGCAGGGATCGGCTCCCGCACATCCTTAATCAACTGCACCGGCTTCTCATCCATACACACCAGTGGTATCCGAGGATCATAGGGCTTCTGGTAGACATCCAGAATATCTTCCATCCGCGCTACAAACTCCCCATTCTCCTTGGGCGGTATCGCCCACATCTTTTCTCCCTGTGGTCGGATCTCGTTTTTTTTAACGTCTTCCTTACCGTCTCATAGCTGATGCTATCCACAATCTCCAACTCCACCGCCTTATCCGCCAAGAGCTTCAAGTCCCACCTCGCATGCCCCTTAGGCGGCTTACTGCAGCTCAATGCTATCAGCCTGGCCTCTCCCGCTCCATCCAGCTTCCTCTTGTGCGGCGGCTCGTCGGGCCTGTTTAAATTCAACGCCCTTTCCAATCCTCCTTCAGCATATCGCTTCCTGATGTTAAACACCGTATTCAGGCACACGTTGAAACTCTCCGCTATCCGCTTGTCTGTCCATCCAGGCCCTTCGGCATCCGCTTTTAACAACACGTTCGCATGCATGATCTTGTATGCAGGCTCGTGCCCCTTCTTGATGATCTCGTCGAGCCTCTTTCTCTCTCCTTCGCTCAGCCTTACTGCGTACTTCTTCATACCCTCACCGTCCTTCTCTTTCCTTAGACGGCTTCTCGTAGGGTATCTCTTTCAATTTCAACCTTGATGAAGGACTAGAATTCTGTTGTCGAAATATTCAACTGATTAGTGTCGCTAAACATTATCAGACCCTTTATTAGCTATCTGTTCAGGATCAAGCCTTCTGACAACTTTAGCTGGCGCTCCGGCTATAACAACATTTCCTTCGGGGAATCATTATTACAACTGAGTTTGCAGCAACGATAGTGTTATCACCTAACTCAACGCCTGGTAGGATAACAGAGTTTAGACTGATCAAGCAATTTTCACCAATGATTATTGGTTTGTTTGTCTTCTCATGTTCTGTGATGTTATACACATCATGATTTTGGGTTATAAAAGAAACGCCTTGAGCAACTAAGAACTTGCCTTTGAAAATGATTGGCTCAATTGCCTGCCAGTAACAATTTGCAGCCATAAAGTTTCTCACATACCTTTTATCAAAGTGGATATTCACTGGCTCCAAGACCACGGATGTAAAATGGACAGGCCAAGGTACGTGTGAATTAAGCCTTATAATTTTTTGGAAATATATACATTGAACCAGTTCCTTATAAAAGCTATGATTTCTTATGTACATCATCTTATTGATCTTATTGGGATAGTCATCACCCCCCCCCAATACATTCCGAGAAACAAAGGAACAGTTACAGCTCTGATTAAATAGGCAAAGGATTTTATCAATCTCTTCATGATTGATCTCATACTCTTCATCGTGAGAAATTGTATAAATGCCTTTTAAACTCATCATCCTGATAGAATATCGCCAGGAAATACAAAGATACTAGTATCACACTCGATACCGAAATAATGATGCTACTGCTCTCAATGACTTGGAAAATCGTTACAATGACTCCTGCAGGCAAGAAGTATATAAAATATTTTATTAAAATGCCAAAAACCACTGATAAAGGTACATGAGCTAACATCATGTTCCATATGCAAAATATTCCATATATTATTACTCCAGAGAGAGAGAACAGGAGAAGGGCGATATATACGTTGCCCAGGACAGATCCAATATAAAGAGAGCCGACTCGAGTGATGAATATGGAGATTTGAATTATCAGGGCAGAACCTTGGCGTTCGAATATTGAAAAAAGCGTGCTCAAAGGTGAAGAGATGAACGTGAAGAACATCCAGGGTGCCAGGATCTGAGTATATACCCCAGCTTCGGCCCATCTCTCCCCAAAGACAACGCGAAAGAGGTCCTCTCCAACGAGTGAGAGCATGAGTATCGGGAACAGGCCGTAGGCTACGAGCCTGCTGAGTACCCGCTCGGTTATACTCGAGATGTTCCCGTTGTTCTTCGCATCGGAAGCTTTCTGGTAAAAAACTTTGGCTATCGATCCGCCGACAATATTTAAGGGTGCCCTGATCACAGCATTGCCCATTGCATAAAGCCCGACTATGGTCGGCGAGAAAAACGCTGCCAGCATAAGGGGGGGGATCTGCCAGGATATTGTATTCAAAAGCGCTCCCCAGACGTCTATCAACGGGAATTTCTTATAGCGGACGATCCCCTGCCGCATGCTTTTCACACTTATATTCCTGCTGAAAGACTTGAAGTCCTGTCTGAATATCTTCATGCCGAGGAAAACCGAGGAAATAATCTGGCCCAAGATGTGTGCGCCGATTATAGCCCTACCGCTCGTATATCCGAGAAGCCCACAACCGAGCTGGAAAGCTTGCACTGATGTCGAAGACATAACCGTGGCAACCGATAGCTGGCCGAATTGCTTTGCCCTTGATAACCAGGAAGAGAACGCTAGAAAGAAGCCACTGGCTAACACGGATAATGGCAACAGCCAGAGGTATTGACCCAGCTCCGGTGCATTTAGCAGGCGCGTGATGGTGCCCTTGCCTATGAGGATGAAAGCAAAAGAAACAATACTCACCAGAATCACTGAAAAAAGGCTGACGAAGAACAGGTTTGCAGCCTCTTTCATCAGAGGGCAACATTATCGAGAACTCATAGCGCATGCAGGATACGATGTTGATCACGCTGGATATCGCTATAAACAGTGCCGCAACACCATAAGCATCCGGCGCGAACAGCCTGGTCAGAACCGGGGTGATAATTATTGCCAGTGCTTGGGCAATGGCAGTGCCGGACGCCAGTTTCAAGACATTATGTACAAAAGTTGTGGGGTTAGGGGTCAATGTGAGAGTTCAGAGTACACTTAAGGTTCTTAATCCGGAATTTTCGCCTTAGTTTTGAAACTACAAGGTGAGATGTTTTCAATAAAATCATTATAATCCATCATCTTATTTCTTACATCCATATTCTTTGATGCGTATTCCCTCATATAATGCGTGATACCTTTTAATCGAGAAGCATCTTGAGCAAAACTGATGATTTCTTCCATGTTGATATCGGCCGCGTTATTATCAACACTCAGAAAGAATTTATTGTCTTCGTCAACCATCAGGAGGTCAGGATCTTTATGAGCCAGAATGAAAGGTATTCCCCGTGCTGCATATTCACGCGTTTTCAGTGTGCAAGCCTCTTGCATATGGTTTCGATATTCGGCAAGGGAGCTCACTGCAACATTCATTTCCCTCATGACGGAATCGAGTTCTTTGCCTTTCAGAATACCATGGAGTCTTATGTCCGCTTTGTCGATTCTGATTGCTCCGAGGTCAGTAGGTAAGACTTTCCCCACAAGGTGAAGGGTAACGGACACATTCCCCTTGTAATCGTGTATGGACTTCAGGATACGGTCGAGGCCGTGCCATGGATGAGGTACACCCATGACAAAAACGATGTCTAATTTCTTGCCATCAAATATCTTGAATCCAGTATGACTAATTTTGTTGACATCGATGCCGTTCGCGATGACCCTGGACGGGATGTCCTTCTGGGCCCGTGACAGCTGGATCTTCCTTATTTCATCTGTCAGTCCTACGACCCCGCAGCAAGAGTTCAGAAGCCTGTCGCCGTGCGTCGTTTCAAGCAAATACCTGCTGGAAGAGATGAACTTGCTCTTGAGGGAGGCATTCCTCGATTTTGCCTGAGACAGTGCCTCGTATACTTCGTCAGTATGGTGTTCGGTGATGAGCCGATGCTTCTCGGCAAATCCGAATCCGGATTTATCGGCCATGGGGTAGCGCAAGAGAATGTAGTCATAGTTGTCCAAATTGAGTGTCTTCTCGATAAGATTGTAGCGGCAAAAAAAGACTCCCAGATATTCAGGGGGGGTCTTGCTGATTTCAGTTTGATGTGGTTGACGCCGTTTGAAGTGAACGTGCCAGTGGTATTCAGCATATAAAAATCCATCGGCAGTCCCATCTCTCTTGCTGCTAACGCTTTATCTCTGAATCTCTCCTCCACGCCTAAAGAAGGACCATAAATAAGATTTATATAGGCGGTCTTCATACTTGTGCTCATCCAGATAGCTGATCCTCTAGTCTGTGGCAGGTATCTTCGAGCGTGCTGACAAATAGTGTCTGCAGGTTCCACATGAGGGCATCTTTGGAGAATTTCGATCGTACCCTCTCGATGCCAGCCCTTGAAAGTCGTTCGCCGAGAGCCTTGTCAGTGATGATGGTATGGATTGCTTCAGCTATCGCCTCGGAATCGCCGACATCCACTAAAAGCCCGCATTTCTCATTCTCGATGATCTCTTCCGGCCCGTACTTGGCTCTCGTAGAGACTACCGGCACACCGCATGTCATTGCCTCGATCAGGGAAGTTGGTAACCCTTCCCACCTGGATGACATTACATAGACATCCGATGAGATGATAACAGGATACGGGTCCTTTACGAAGCCAAGAAATTCAACATGATTCGCAATACCAAGGGCAGCTGCCATACGCTCAAGATCACCTCTTAGAGGCCCCTCTCCAAGTATCCTTAGCAGAGCAGGAGTCCTCTTCAGGAGAATTGAGAAAGCCTTGAGGAGCGTGGGATAGTCCTTTGCTTCATTAAGGCTTCCCATCGCTGTAATTATGGGAGTATTGAATGCATGCCCCTCTAGATTGATATGAGGTGTACCCACGGGAAGGTCTAAAGGATTGTAGAGAGTAATAATCTTGCCGGGTCAGACTTAAGGTGTCAACCATCGCCTTAGAAACCCCTTCCGAAACTCCGATCACCCTGTCTGCCCTCCTAAGCATGATCGCAAGCACGTATCTCATGGTCGCAGGTATCGACAGATGGGGATTGCTGTGCTCGCATGCTATCCATACTGGAACTTCTTTCAGAAGTAGGAGTGAAAGCCCGGTGAGGAGGTTCACAAAGCTCAGGTGGCTGTAGATAATATCAGGCTTGGCCAATCTGATCAGAGATCTCGTCTTGAGAACCACTCTCAGTATATCAAAAGGGCTATGCTTCTCGATGATGGTTACGGGAATGCCCTCAGGAAGCGGATATACTACCTCATTTCTCCAGAGCAAAAGCGAGGGGAGAAATCTTTCCCGGTCGATATCTCTAAGGATCGAGCTCACTACACGCTCGGCTCCACCTCCCGAAAGGGTGGAGATGATAAAGAGTACACGTATTGGTCTTCTTTGAGTTTTCATAATTTATTATGGATCAGGTAAAGCTCTTTTCTTTTCAGAGGGGTACTCTCGCTTCAATAGGGCTCCATAGATATCGGTTATTGCATGGGTTAATCTTTCCCATGTGAACTGTTGTGCATAATCCAATATCACTTTACGGTCCCATTCCTTGGAAAATGCAGCAGCCATGCTCCGTGAAAGTCCGGTGACATCACCTGGCTCCACGATGAACCCCTGATCCTCAGAAGATATAATCTCAGGTATGCCACCCACCTTTGTTCCGATGAATGGCTTTCCGCATCCTAGACACTCGAACATGACCGTGGGGTTTCCCTCAGCGTGGCTCGACAGGACAAATGCATCACAGGCGTTGATCCAGAGAGGGATTTCTGCATGTGGCTTGCCCCCGGCAAGGGTTACATGGTCTTGCAGGCCCTTTTTAATGATGAGCCGAGAGAGCCTGTTCTTCAACTTCCCGCTGCCGACGATTATGCAGAGCAGATCCGGATGGGATTCCTTCAGCCTGTCAACAGCTTCGATCAGGTCTGCCTGTGCCTTGACATCCACTAGGGCGCCCACGTTCAGGAGTATCTTCCTGTCAGGGGGGAGCCCCAGCTTTTTTCTGCATTCCTGCATGTCCCGGGGATAAAACGGGTCTGTCTTGAAGCCGTTGGGGATAACCGAGACAGCGGTTGAAACATTGAGCCTGCGGATGCACTCCTGGTTTTTTCCGCTCACGGTAATGATATGATCGGCTGACTCAAGTACAGAACTGATGTTGGTCCTCCAGACGTCATCCCTGAAGGGGAGGTCGTAGATGTCATAGCCGTGTGCAGTGATGATGAAGGGCTTTTCGCTCATCTCCTTGAGCCTCATTCCTACATAACCTGCCGTCCAGGTAAAGTGCGCATGGATCAGGTCGAATGTTACCCCACGTTTTCTGATTACCTGCTCGACAGCCCGGTAATGGTCTAGGCCGAGCTTTTTATATGATGAGTCAAAGGGCAGGTAATAGAGGGGTATGGGGATTACCTCAACATTGTCGGGGAGTGTTTCGGTGTTGATGAGGCTTTTTAAGTTGAAGGGTTCGAAATAGGGTATGGGGAGATAATTGCTCAGTTCCGCAACAGGCTTAGTTCTGACAAGAACGGACACCTGCTCGAAATGAGGCGAGATAAGCTCTATCTGGTTTTTTATAAAATTATTATAACTGTGGGTGATATAAATTATCTTTTTACCAGGGAAGTTCATCCGGCGGCCTTGGCGGTGACGACGATCATACTATGCTTTTCCTTGCCTGCAGAGATTGGAGGCCTCAACTCATTCCTGGTCATCTTGCTGATGCTTACCATTGCAATGATTTTGTTCAGTTGATGTCAATGTGCAATACAAGGGGATGCAGTGCGAATAGGCCTGCTGAGGCCCTGCTATTCCCCTGCGGACTATGGCAACTATTCCGCACATGCAGACCCCCCCCTTTCGTAGCGGGATAAGCTCTCAGTCTTAAACACCTCAGACCAGGCAATCAGTGTCTGCCTATCTTTTCCTGGAGCATGTTCCAAGTCCAGTCCGTGAGGTTGACGCATGAACTCAGCATGTGTTCGCGTCTTCTATGTGTTCCTGTTTGAGCTTATCCAGGTCTTTCAGCCATTCTTCCATAGTTGCCAGAAGATCGCCCGTCTGCCCGGGGCGGAAGCCCTTCGTGAGCTTGTGTGTGTAATCGAGCTCTCTCAGGCATGAGATCTTGTCCACGAATGTGTTGCAGCGGATGTTCGGGATACCTAGCATGCCGGCCTCAATGCTCACGGTCTGGCTGTCGCCGATATATATTGAAGAGAAAGCCAGCACATCGTGGAATTTCTCAGGAGGCAAGGGAAATTGGTATGGCACGAAATCATCACGGAGCTTCCCCTCGGAGGTTATCAGGACCCTGCCATTGCGAGAAAGCAGGGATAATATTTCCAGGGTGGATTCGTGGGGGAGGCCGCTTGCGTGGGCATCATGGTGCGCCTTCAGCGATACGAAGCGGAGGATGAAATAAGGCTTGCCCGGATCAAGGCCGATAGACCTGGGGACTTCAGGGTCAGGTTCAAAGAGGTCTGGATGGAGATAAGCCAGCTCATGATACCCCGGATAGGTGAGATGCTTTCTGCCGTAATTCTCGTATGCGAGGCTTTCAGGGGTTACGATGTAATCGCTTGTCGGATAGGCGATCCTGGAGAACAGGGGGATGTAGTAGGCATCGTCTTCATTGAACACGAACGAAGGCCTTCGAATAGTCTTCCCGACGATCCCGATGCTCAGGGATGTCCCCAGCAGCGCGTCGGGCTTGTATTTGATTGCCAGGTAAAGCAACTTTACCGTTCTCTTTGTAAACTCCCCAAGGCCTGAAAGAAATTTGCCGCTGTAGACACGGCTGAGAACGACTTGCGGTATTCTGTAAAATGAGCAAAGTTGAACAGTGACATCCTTTTCCCTGGTCACTGCAAGGATATCACCTCCATTCTGTTTTACTTTGGCCATCAAATTGCGGAATAGGTGAACGTGTGCAGGATGCCCGATATCGAAAAGAAGTTTCATGATGCCTTTGATTCAAGCGAACCTGGCTGGTCTTGATTCGCCCTGCTCATCTTGATTCTGTGCCGTTTTATTTTCGTGAATGCGTATTCCTTTGTGATGGCCCGTACTATCTCCCTTTAGATCCTTGTTGGCTTCCATATCGAACCACATGGCGAACAGGATGAAAAGGCTTGCGGACATGAACGAGAACATTGCGGCAAGGGCGTTTATAGGAGGGATATGGTCATCAGTGAGCCAGTACCAGAAGAGCCTGATGAAAAGGCACACGGTGACAACGCTGAACAATGTGCCCAGGAAATAAAAGAAGATCAGCGGGTGGAAGTCGCGGATGATGTACTTTTCCTTCATCCTCCACAAAAACATCTTGAGCAGAAGCCAGCTGATGGTGAACATCACCTTGAAGATGTTTATCTTCGATTGTTCGCCGATGTTGTAGATCGGCTCGATGGGGATGTCGACCACCCGGAAGTTGTAGACGTTCAAGCGGACCAGGAGGTCGTTGGGCTGGCCGAAGCGCTTGTACATCTTGTCCCAGTCGATGAGATGGAGGGCCCACTTGTTGATCACCGTGTAGCCCTGACTGGAAATCGGCCATATGCCAGTACCCGGATGCGATCTTTGTCAGCAGCGAAAGGAAGGCATTTCCGAAGTACCTGACCTTGGGAATCTTCTTATACGCTTCGCCGGTAAAAAGACGGTTACCCTTTGAGTAATCGGCCCTGTCATCCACGATGGGGTCGAGCAGCGAAGACAGCTCGTCCGGGTCCATCTGGCCGTCTCCGGCCATCACTGCAGCCATGTCATAGTCGTTGTCGCGTGCCCATTTATAGCCGGATGCTATGGCACCGCCGACCCCCTGGTTTTTCTCATGGGCAATGAGCTCTACCTTTTTATATTTCTTTCTGGTAGCCCCTTATGACCTGCCGCTGTCCTGTCCCTGCTGGCATCATCGATGATCACGATCTTGTCGACATACTCCGGCATGGTTTCGATGACCTTCCCGATCTGGGTTTCCTCGTTGTATGCCGGAACTACGACACAGACTGTTTTGTCTTTATACATGGCATGCCCCTGTTTGTTCTGGAGTGCGTAAAGAGTGTCTAATATTTAAAGCGGGATAAAATGCAGAAGTATTGGGTGCTGCGATGCCGGACGTTCCAGATTGCGTCATTTACAGAGACTCCGTCTGGAATGGGTGAAAGAAAAACACGGCCCACTCACAATGCATTCGGAGTAATTATCTGGAATGATTAATGAACTGTCAAGAATATTGTATTTATAAATGTTTTCTGAAGGGTTGAGCGCAATTTGTCCCTATTGAAGGGCTTCTGCAACAGAGGCCTGTGCATATTTCTCCGAGCGGCTCCGAGAAGAGCGGTGGGAAACCTATGGAAAGTTCAAGAATAATTCATTGAACAAGCAAACTGCCTGGTGGTATAAAATAATGAAAAACAAACCAGGTTTGCATGATGGGAAAGCAGAAAAAGATCCAAAGTAGCAGCAGAGTAAAGCAAAGCCCTGGTACGAGTCAACGGACTGAGCCTGTGAAGGTGAGCAAACAGCTGTTGTCCATGGTTGCCTTTTTTCTCCTTTCAGCAGGGATCATAGTTGCGATTTATTCAAACTCCATCAGAAGTCCTTTTTTATTCGATGACCTGTTTAGCATAAAGGATAATGTTTTAATCAGGCTGAACGAACTCACCTTTCAGGGATTAATGGATGCCGGGCTCAAAAGTATTTGCGCGAACCGCCCTGTGGCGAATATCAGCTTTGCGTTGAACTATTACTGGGGAGGGTATGACGTAGCCGGGTATCATGTGGTAAACATTGCGATTCACATGATCAGTGCCTTGCTGCTCTTCCTACTGCTGAAGATGACGCTCGTGTTATGCAGGAGCAGGGCGGCAGGACTGGTCCTGCCCGAGCATATCGAGCCCTGGCTGGCGGCTTCGGCCGCCGCATTGGTGTGGGCGGTGCATCCCACACATATCCAGTCGGTAACCTACCTCGTCCAGAGGATGGTGAGCATGGCCGCGATGTTCTACCTGCTGTCTATGGTCCTCTATGTGAAGGGCAGGACCATGGCCGGCGGCTGGAAATGGACTCTCTATGGCGGAAGCGCAGTCTCCGGCCTGCTGGCAGTGGGAACAAAGGAGATCACAGTCACACTGCCCTTTTTATATTTTTATACGAGTGGTATTTCTTCCAGGATCTGGACAAAGCATGGCTGAAAAAGCAGGTGATCAGATTTTCCGCAGTACTGGTTCTCATTATAGTCTTTGTGCTGGCATACTTCAGATTTTCCAACCCGCTGAGCATCTTGGATGCATATGGCCACAGGGATTTCACAATGGGCCGGCGAGTGCTGACCGAGTTCCGGGTCGTCATGCACTACATCACCCTGCTGGCTTTGCCTCTTCCATCACGGCTTATCCTGGACTACGATTTCCCTTTGTCATACTCACTGATAAAACCGGTGACCACAATCCTCTCCATTGCCGCGATCATCGGTATGGTTGCATTTGCTGTTTACATAGCAAAAAAAGACAAGCTCATCTCATTTGCCATTTTGTGGTTTTTCGGCAATCTCGTCATCGAGTCGTCGATCATCCCGCTGGAGCTGGTGTATGAGCATCGGATCTATCTGCCGTCGATGTTCGTGATCCCGCTCGTAGTTTTCGGGCTCATCCGGTATGTGAAGCCCAGGTGGGCTCATGTGGCCATAATCGGGCTCCTGGTAGTGGCCTTCTCGTTCTGGACATTCGAGAGGAACAAAGTGTGGGCCGATGAAGAGCTCTTCTGGAAAGACAATGTGGAAAAGTCGCCGAAAAAGGCTCGTGTTCATGATAACTATGGTCAGGCTCTCGTTCACAAGGGTAAATACGACGAAGCCATACTTCAGTACGAAGAGGCCATCAGGCTGAACCCCAAAGAACACATATCACGCACCAATCTGGCATATGTCCTCATTGAAAAGGGCGACCTGGATGGTGCGGCCAGGCTTTTAAACGAATCGATAAAGATCAATGCCGACTATCCCAATGCATACAATAATCTGGGTGTAGCCCTCCTGCGGAGCGGGAGACCGAATGAAGCCCAAAGCTTCTTCTCCAAAGCCCTGGCCTTGGACCCCAATTATGCCGAGGCATACAGCAACAGGGGTAAAGTCTTGATGCAGATGAACAGATTTAAGGAGGCAATCGTTGACCTCAGAAGGGCGATCTTCCTTAATCCCGATTTCTACGAGGGGTACAATAACCTGGGAGCTGCCTACATGCAGCAGGGAGGATACCAGGAGGCCATTGCCGCATTCACCAAGTCGCTGCAGTTGAAGCCGGACTCCATGGAAGCACATTATAACCTGGGCATCGTGTTCCTGAAACAGGGCATGGAGACGGATGCGATCCGTGAATTCACGCAGGTCACGGCATTGAACCCGGATGTTGAACCTGTGCACCTGGTCCTCGCCGATATCCTTCAGAAGAGGGGGGACAGGGAGGGGGCAATCCGGCACCTCAGGGAGGCCCTGCGGATCAACCCGGGCAATCTGAGAGTGAGGCAGGCGCTCGAGGGCGCCGGGGCAGAAAGCCTCAGGATCAATTGAGCATTATCTGTTGAAACCCGGATAGCAGGGCATGCCTGTCAGGGCTCATTTATCCCCAGGGACACAGTGGGTTCATTCTCTTTCTTGAGATCCTCTTCCAAGTGCATGGCTTTTTCCCCATTGCGGGTCGTCTGGGTAATGCTCATGCCGATGACCATGGCCGAAGCAAGGCCGATGAGTATGACCGGGATCAGGTGGAAGAAATGATAGGTCAGGATTACTCCCGCTGCCTCTTTCGCAGGGATGCCGAATATCATCAGCCCGAATACGCCGCCTGCTTCCCAGAGCCCCCAGTATCCCGGGACAGAAGGCAGCATGATGGCGAAGCAGATGATGATCTCCACGGCAAAAGCCTCGAGGAAGGTTATCTGGACACCCGGACACCCGAAGGCAAGCACCCATAACGAGAGTCCCAGGAGCCACCAGAGGATAAACGATTGCACCAGGCACAAGATGAGAAGCCCGGGGCTTTTCAGGATGTCGAAGCCTACGGAAAGGTTGTCCACGAAATGAGTGATCTTTTTGAAGATGCCCTCGCGGATGGTTTCCCGTGTGTGGTCGTGGACAAAGAAAAGGGCATCGGGCATTTTCATGATGACCCTGTTGATGAGTTTCCTCGTTTTTGAAAAACTGATGAGGATGATTATCGCGATAAGTGTGAGGCTGAACTCGAGGGTGAATGTGAAGAGCTTGTTCAGCAGCGACGGGCTGAGGTTGTAGCCGGCAAAGGTAACGTTGATGGAGTTGTCGATGGTGATGGTTGCCAGGATGTAGATAAAGAATATGAGCAGGCACAGGGCATCGAAGATCCTCTCTATGGCGACCGTACCGAGAACCTTTGAGAATTCGACATGCTCTCTCTTGTAATAGACGGCGGGACGGGCGATCTCCCCGACCCTGCCCGGCAGGATGCAGTTCAGCATGAAGCCGATGACCAGGGGGTGGAAGGCGCTCATGAAGCCTGATCTCTTCACCGGGAGCAGGATGATCTGCCACCGCCAGATGCGTATCATGTAGCTCAGAAGTGCAATGAGGAGGGAGGGGATGATCCACCAGTAATTGATCCTTCTTAAGTACGAGGCAAGCTCCCTCAGCGGGATGTTCTGAAACGTGAAATACAATGCAGCCGCTGAAAAGATCAGACCTATTCCCAAAGAAAAGAGGGTTTTCTTGTTAAAAGAAATCATTCGGCTTTCCAGACAGCAGCATCTTGGTTGCCATTGAAAACAGTCAGCATAATTATCGTCTCATCCTTAAATAAATCCACTTGGCTTTTTCCTGTTCAGCGTACCCGCGGGAGTGCATGCAGCGGATACATCTATCGTGCCCGGGCTCCCGATCATTTAAGCATAAGATAACAATTAAGCGAGCAGTTTTTTTGGATACCCGCCATAACAACAACTATTCCCTTTAGGTGATTGCGGCCGGCTTTGTCAACCCGGAAAGATCCTGCAGTATTCTTAATGGCTTACAGGACACCCAAGATCCGGAATGTGAAATGATTATATTGGTACTACTGTTTCAAGAGTGCATTCACAAAAGGGGTGTTTCTGATATTTTCGAGATCGGGATCTTTTTTGATCAAACCCAAATTCCGGAAACCTTTGTCAATGGACTTTTTCAGCCAGTTGACTGCGTCATCCGTCATGTTCCGTTTTGCATAGATGCATGCCAGGTTGTAATAAATATCCGGATTGTCCGGCTGGAGATGCTTCATTTTGAGTAGAATATCAATCGCATTGGTGTAATCTTTTTTCTCGGAATATGTGAGTACCAGCCCGTTATAGGCGTTGATATCGTTTGCGTGAGCCGATAGGGCCTTTTCATACTGTGAGATAGCCTGGTCATATTCGGATTGTTGGCGGAAAAGATCGCCGAGTCTGGTGAGTAAGAGAGGATTGGTAGGATCTCCTCCGAGAGCTTGTTGGATCCTTGAGATCAATTGCTCGGTATTCTTCTGAGCCGTTGCAGCTTTTTCAAGGTTGTTTACCGCATCCGGGTAATCCGGCCTCAAATCGATGGCCCTTTGATAATGTTCGATGGCTTTCCGGGTATTCCCTTTCTGGAAGTATGCATTGCCGAGGTTAAAGTGAACCCCTTCCTGATAAGGGTTTAAGCGCAGCGCTTCGAGATAGTTCTTTATCGCAGCATCATAATTGCCTGTTGCCATCATAACGCCGCCGAGATTGTTGTAAACGTCCCCTTTTTGAGAATGTATTCTCAAGCACTCACGGAACTGTTCTTCTGCTTCGTCGTATTGCTTCATATTGAAGAGTGCGATCCCGAGATTATTGCGAGGATCCAGGAAATAAGGCTTTATCGAAATAGATTGACGGTATTCCCTGATCGAACCCTCGATATCGCCTTTTTCAAAGAAGGCTAGTCCGAGATTGTTATGTGCCATATAATTGTTCTTCGTGACGGTGAGGGCATGCGTGAAGAGGATTTCGCTGTTCTTCCAGTAACAGGTCTGAGTCCATGTCAGGAGCATCAAGGCAGGAACCACCATGATTCCCGCCGCAGCTGCGATCTGCCGACCGTTCTTCCACCTGATGGACAGCTCGGATAATCCCCAGGACAGCGCGGCGAATATGCCGATATACGAAAGGTATGCATAGCGGTCTGCCATTTCGGGCCAAACGCCTGCCTGGAAGACTCCCAGAAATGGAGCAAGGCAGCCCAAAAACCAGAGCCACCCTACCAAATAGTATGGATGCCTGGTAATTACCCGCAAAGCCGCTATCGTGATGAGAACGAGAAGGAGAACCGCACCGGCTGCCTGCCAACCCGGTATCGTTGTCGGGTAAGGATAGAAGATTGCCAGGTCCTGCGGCCAGAACAGCTTTCCCAGATATTTTATACTTGAAACGGCGGCATTGGAAAGTCGAAGATCGAGGGGAATCGATTCCGAGCTGTACAAACCCATTTTTACGTTCGCCCCATGGAGGTTTATCAGGAACGATATGAGGGATAAAACCAGGAATGGGACCTTTTCCATGACAAGCCGGGTGATAGGGACACCCTGTACAACCGTTCTTCCGCCATTTTTTTCAATGATCCTCTCGAAACGGACCCTCTTGAGCGGCCAAAGATCGATCAGGAGCAGAACAAACGGCAAGGTCATGAGCACGGGCTTTGCGAGCAAGCCCAGTTCAAATACCACGAGGGCAAGGATATATCTCTTCCCGTCCGGTCTATCGGCGTAGAAACAATAGGCAATCAGCGTCAGCATGAAGAAGAGCCCGCTCAGTACATTATTCAATTCGGCAACCCATGCAACCGACTCGACGTTTATCGGGTGAAAGGCAAACAACAGCCCGACAATGGCGCTCTGCCAGAATTGGCCGGTCATTTTGTTGAAAAGGAAGAAAAGCAATGCACTGCTTGCGATGTGAAGGATCAAGCTCATCATATGGAAAGCAGCCGGATTCAATCCGAAAAAGGTATAGCCTGCTGCATATCCGAGCCACGTGAGCGGCCCGCACCATGATTCGGGGTCGAAAGAAAACAGAAAATTGTCCCAGGTGAGGCCCGAAAGGACATGGCTCTGCCCGGTGAGCTGGAGAGGATCGTCCATATTCACAAAGCCGTTCCCTATCGTCCGGAAGTAGGTAATAACTACTAACAGGACAAGAATAAAATAAAAAGAAATGTCTCTATAGGCATTGACTGATTTTCGATCCATCCAAGACCCTCTCTATTCTATTCTTTGGAAATCACACCTCATTTTTAAATATACCTTTTTGGGTAAAAAGTGTATATTTTATTGTGAAAAATTTCCTGGCAAGATACTCGAGGGCAGTTTGATCGAACAGGATGTGTTTGCATTGCAGGAGCGTTTCCGCCATGGGCATTTCAGTAGTTGTCCCAGTATATAACAGCAGCTCGATTCTCCCTGACCTGGTTTCCAGGTTGGCTCCGGTTCTGGAATCTTGCAGCAGAGAGTACGAACTTGTCCTCGTGAATGATGGGAGCAGGGATCAGAGCTGGGAAGCAATCAGCTACCTCGTATCCCGTCATTCATGGATTAGAGGCATCGACCTCATGAGGAATTACGGCCAGCACAATGCCATGCTGTGCGGCATCAGGGCTGCTAGGTATGAAACCATTGTTACCATGGACGACGACCTTCAGCATCCCCCCGAGGAGATACCCAAGCTTATCGAGAAGCTGGGGGAGGGGTATGACGTGGTCTATGGTGCGCCGGTTCAACAGCGGCACGGCCTGTGGCGAGACATGGCTTCGATCATTACTAAATCATCACTCAAGGCAACTATAGGCGTGGAGACGGCCCAGATGGCGAGCGCTTTCCGGGCTTTCCGTACGCAGATCCGGCAGGCTTTTGCAGATTACCGGGGTTCCTTTGTTTCGCTGGATGTCCTGCTCACCTGGGGTACGACGCGGTTCGCCGCGGTTGCTGTAAGGCATGATACGCGCAAGTCAGGTCTCTCAAACTATACTTTCTGGAAGCTCATTACGCATGCTTTCAATATGATTACAGGCTTCAGTTCTCTTCCTCTCCAGGCCGCAAGCATCCTGGGCTTCCTTTTCACCATTTTGGGATTCGTGATTCTGGTTTTCGTCATCGGGAATTATTTAATCAATGGCGGAGGTGTGCCTGGATTCTCCTTCCTCGCGTGTGCAATAGCAATATTTTCCGGCGTCCAGTTATTGATGCTGGGTATATTTGGGGAGTATCTGGCCAGGATTCATTTTAGGACCATGGACCGTCCCAGCAGCGTCATTCGTGAAACGCTAGAGCCTTCTGATGATAAATTATGGAAAAAACATGAGCACTGAAGATCTTCGAATTTCCATTTCTCGCATAGATGAAGAACGCTTTCGAATAAAAATTGCTAAAGCGGAAGGGCTAACAATTGAAAATATTCCCGATGCTTTGAAGTTTTGCAAAAATAACATGGTCCGTATGCTTATAACACGATGCCCCACACATGACCTGTCCGTTGTGCAAGAAATCGAGCATGGCGGCTTCTTACTCATGGATACGCTCATATACTATTCATGCAACCTCAGGAAGAATCCGCTACCGGAATATACCTCTGAAATACAAATAAGACCCTTTAAATTGGGAGAAGAAAATATTGTCAAATCCATCGCTTCTGAGGCCTTCAATGGCTATCTTGGCCACTATCACGCGGACGCCGGACTGGAAAAAGTAAAATGTGACGAAGTGTATACGGACTGGGCATATAAATCTTGTCATTCCAAAGAGGTAGCTGATGAAGTCTTTATTGCCGAAATGAAAGGTAAAGTTATTGGCTTTGGCACCGTTCGCGCCAGCAGTGCCGATGAGGGGCAGTATATCCTTGCCGGTGTTCTCCGACCGTACCAGGGGTTGGGGATCTATCGTATGATCCTCATAAACTGTATGAGATGGTGTGTTGAAAGAGGCATTGGATCGATCATTACAGCAACTCAAATTACCAACTTGTCGGTTCAGAAAGTATGGATACGCCTCGGCTTCGAACCGGTCTGCTCGTACTACACCTTCCACAAATGGTTTGATTTGTCTCAAAAAGCCAGCCCCAAAAGGCCATGAAGATCTGTCTATCCTGTGGGTGCAGTTTTTCTTCACATGACTGGGAATGTCCGAACTGCGGGAAGGCGCCGGACTCCTATGATGGTTTCCTCTCGTTCCTTGACGGGGGAGGGTCTTCTCGCGAGCCATTCAATCCTGAGTGTTTCCCCCGGCTCTACCAGCTTGAGGCGGGTAGCTTCTGGTTCCTGCACCGTACCCGACTTATTCTGAAAGCAATGAAAGAATATTTTTATTCTTCCGCTCATGTGCTTGAAATAGGCTGCGGCACCGGGTTCGTCCTGTCAGAGATCCGTAAAAAGCATCCACAAATTACCCTGTCCGGGAGCGACCTTTTTCCTGAAGGCCTCCATTTTGCGAGCACGAGAATACCGGATGCTTCTCTCTATCGGATGGACGCCTGCCGGATGCCTTTTGACAGGGAGTTCGATCTTATCCTTGCACTTGATGTTCTGGAACATATAGAGGATGACTCCCGGGCGATAGGCGAGATATTCAGATCGCTTAAGCCGGGCGGCGGTGCGATTGTCACGGTGCCTCAGCACCCGTGGCTCTGGACCATACAGGATGAAAAGGCATTCCACCGGAGGAGATATGCCAGGGAGGAACTCACGGCGAAGATGGCAGGCAAAGGGTTCCGGATCGTTTCCATAACCTCATTTATCACCCTGCTTCTCCCAGTGCTGATATTTTCGCGGATCTTCGCCCGGTTTGCAACGAACCGCCGAAAAAGAGAATATGACCCCTTAAGGGAGCTTAAGCTTAAACCGGTTATCAATGCTGTAATGCAGGCTGTCTGCAAGGTAGAGGAGCGAATCCTCGCGAATGGGGCGGATCTTCCTGCAGGGGGATCGTTGCTCTGCATCGGCATAAAGGAGCAGTGATGTGGATGGAATGAAAACCAAAATTCCTTACAACAAGCCGTTTATCGTGGGGCAGGAACTTTATTACATTGCCCAGGCCGTTATCGAAGGACAACTGGCAGGAGACGGGCCGTTTACGAAGCGCTGCCATGCATGGATTGAAGATCGTATCGGCTGCAGGAAGGCATTGCTCACCCATTCCTGTACAGCGGCCTTGGAAATGGCGGCCATACTCTGCAATATCCAGCCGGGCGATGAAGTGATCATGCCCTCATTCACCTTTGTTTCAACGGCAAATGCTTTTGTCTTGCGTGGAGCAGTGCCTGTCTTTGTAGACATACGGCCCGATACGCTCAATATCGATGAGCATCTCATTGAGGAAGCCTTGACCTCCAAGACGAAAGCCGTTGTCCCGGTGCATTATGCCGGCGTCCCTTGTGCAATGGACGAGATCATGGAGACAGCCCGGAAGAACGAACTGTTCGTCATAGAAGATGCCGCACAATCTTTGCTTTCGATGCATAAAGGAAAGTATCTGGGGACCATCGGCCATCTTGGCTGCCTGAGCTTCCATGAGACGAAAAACATCATCAGCGGTGAAGGCGGAGCACTGCTCATCAACCAGGATGTTTTCAAGGAAAGGGCTGAGATCATCAGGGAAAAAGGCACAAATCGGTCGCAGTTCTTCAGGGGCGAGGTGGACAAATATACCTGGGTCGATATCGGATCGTCCTATCTGCCGAGCGAGCTGATCAGTGCCTTCCTCTTTGCTCAGATGGAACAGGCTGAAAAGATAATTGCAGCACGCCGCGCAATATTCCACTCATACTATGAGCAGCTGAAGGGCCTGGAAGGAGAGGGCTGCTTGAGGCTCCCCTTTATTGATGACGGGAGCTCGAACAACGGTCACATTTTTTATATCATCACTGCATCTCTTGCTGAGAGGGACCGTCTCATCGAACACCTCAATTCGGATGGGATCAAGGCGATTTTTCACTATGTCCCGCTTCATTCGTCCCCGGCTGGGAAGAAGTATGGACGCATTGGCAGTAAGATGGATCAGACCGATGACTTGAGCGACAGGCTGCTCAGGCTGCCTTTGTATTACGGAATGAGCGAAGCCGATGTCCATCGAATTGTCGGGAAGATCAAAGAGTTCTTCAGATAAGATTTGTATGCAATTAAGTTATCTAACTGAGAAAAAAATTTCCCTGATCAAACTGATGGTCAGCCATCCTGCTCCTGGTTGCCGAGTTGGTCGTAGCAGATCGCCCGATAGGCCTGCTCCTGCTTTTGTGCATTGAAGGCTTCAAATCCTACATTCCTGATATCACCGGCTGGGTGTGTGGAATGTCTGTTTCATGATTATCTTTATTCGTTTGACCGCACCATTTTTATAGGAATAAAATTATATCATAATTTCTAAAAGGGCCCTATTGCGTATGAGACTTTAATCAAATGACATGATTGTTTTAATTATGATATTATCCGAAACTGTTATTGCGATAGATTCAAGAATATCTTTCAGAGGGCAACAGCATGAAAAAAGCTCTAATTACCGGAATCACCGGGCAGGATGGTTCATATCTGGCGGAATTTCTCTTGAACAAAGGATATGTTGTTCATGGCATCAAGAGGCGTTCTTCCAGCTTCAATACCTACCGGGTGGATCATCTCTATCAGGACCCCCACGAAAAGGACGTGCGGTTCTTCATGCACTACGGAGACCTTACGGATGCCACAAATATCATCAGGATCATTCAGGACGTGGAGCCCGATGAAATCTACAATCTCGGCGCACAGAGCCATGTTCAGGTGTCGTTCGAAACGCCTGAGTACACAGCCCAGTCGGATGCCCTGGGGACCCTGAGGATTCTCGAGGCCTTGAGAATCCTCGGCATGGAAAGAAATGCACGGTTTTATCAGGCGTCCACCAGCGAGCTCTACGGGAACGTCCGGGAGATCCCGCAGGATGAGAACACTCCCTTCTACCCCAGGAGCCCGTACGGGGTAGCAAAGCTCTATGCCTACTGGATCACGGTCAATTACCGGGAGGCCTACGGCATGTTTGCGTGCAACGGCATCCTGTTCAACCACGAGTCACCTGTCCGGGGTGAGACATTCATCACCAGGAAGGTGACCAGGGCTGCGAGCAGGATTGCGCTTGGGCTTCAGGACAAGCTGTTCATAGGCAACCTCAATGCGCTGAGAGACTGGGGACATGCCAGGGACTACGTAATCGCCCAGTGGCTCATGCTGCAGCAGGACCAGCCGGACGATTATGTCATCGCCACCGGTAAGCAGTACTCTGTCCGTGACCTCTGTACGCTGGCTTTCTCAAATGCCGGCCTCGACCTGGAATGGAAAGGCTCCGGCATCGAGGAAAAGGGGATTGCCGCGAGCGTTAGGCGGCAGAGCGATGAGCTGAAGATCCGGCCCGGTGACACGGTTGTTATGATCGACCCGCGGTATTTCAGGCCGACCGAAGTCGAAACGCTCCTCGGCAACCCTGAAAAGGCAAAGAGGAAGCTCGGGTGGGAAGCAAAGATCACATTCGAGGAGATGATCTCGGAGATGATCGAGCGCGACCTGGAAGAAACGAAAAGGGATCTTTTGTGTCTCAACAGCGGTTTCACGGTGATGAATAGAAATGAATAAGGAAGCAAAGATATTCGTAGCAGGCCATCAGGGTCTGGTGGGAGCTGCTGTCATGAGAAAGCTGGAAAGCGAGGGCTATCACAACCTTGTCTTCCGGCCGCATGCAGAACTCGATCTCACCCGGCAGGGTGAAGTGGAGGATTTTTTCACCCGCGAGAAGCCGGAATACGTATTCCTCTGCGCCGCAAAGGTAGGCGGGATCATGGCCAACAGCACATATCCAGCAGAATTCATCTACACGAACATCATGATCTCGACCAATGTCATCCATTTGAGCTACAAATACGGTGTTAAAAAACTCCTAAACCTGGGCTCTTCCTGCATATATCCAAAAAATGCACCCCAGCCTCTGAAGGAAGAGTATCTCCTGACCAGTCCCCTGGAGCCGACAAACGAGGCTTATGCCGTTGCAAAGATCGCGGCAATAAAGCTCTGCCGTTACTACAACGAGCAGTACGGCACGGATTTCCTGTCGGTCATGCCCACAAACCTCTACGGCCCTCAGGACAATTTTGACCTGGAGACCTCACATGTCCTGCCCGCTCTGATTCGAAGATTCCACGAGGCGAAAGCCGCGTCTGCCCCCGGGGTGACGCTCTGGGGAACAGGCAAGCCTTTGCGGGAGTTTCTCTTTGTCGATGACCTTGCCGGTGCCTTCGTATTCGTCACGCAAAATTTTCACGCCCAAGAGATCGGTGAATTTATCAATATCGGGGCAGGGTCGGACGTGTCCATCAGGGACCTGGCAAGCCTTATAGCCGGGATCGTGGGATATACGGGAGAGATATGCTGGGATGCGGCAAAGCCGGATGGCACGGCGAAAAAGCTGATGGATGTATCGAGGATCAATGCCATGGGGTGGAAGGCGACTACAAGCCTCGAAGAGGGGATAAAGAAGACGTACGAATGGTATAAAGAAAAAATTCGTAAATAATTTCTCGAGATATTCAGAAAAGGTACTTTGGATTGCGATACATTTGTTTCTGAAAATTGACAAAGGAGTTCATTGCAGTGGTGAATATTAACAAAGCATCGGATACCAGGGCAGCGCAGGAGTATCGGGTTAAGAGGATACATCACTGGGATTCGCTGGCACGGAAGTCGGATACCTGGTCTTCGAAAGGTGAATATTACCATAAGAGGATCAACGAGGTTTATCGTTTTCTTGTCCCATCAGGGCTCAAGGTCATCGAGATCGGATGCGGGAAAGGCGACCTGCTCGCCTCATTGAATCCTTCGTACGGCCTAGGCATCGACTTCTCGGGAGAGATGATCAGGCGTGCGAGGGACAGGCATCCCGACCTCCATTTTATCGAATGCGACGCGCACGACATGTCCATCGACGGCACATTCGATGTCATCATCCTTTCAGATTCGGTAAACGATCTCTGGGATGTGCAAAGCGTATTTACGCAGCTGAAAAAGATCAGCACACCCGATACGAGGATCATCATCAACATATTCAGCAGGGTCTGGGAACTTCCTCTGCTGCTGACCCAGAAGCTGGCATTATCTGCTCCCATGCTCCCGCAGAACTGGCTTACTGTTGAAGATATCGCCAACATGCTCAACCTGACCGGGTTCGAGCGCATGAGAAGCTGGCAGGAGATCCTCTGGCCCATGCATACTCCTTTTCTGGCAAAGGCGCTCAATCAGTACCTTGTGAAGATGTGGCCTTTTTATTACTTTGCACTGACGAACTTCATCATTGCGAAGATGCGCCCTGAGAAAGCGGAGCAGGAAAAGGAGCCGGTTGTGTCCGTGATTGTTCCTGCCCGGAATGAGGCAGGCAATATCGATGAGATCTTTGACCGGGTACCCGAGATGGGGGGCGGCACAGAATTGATTTTCGTCGAAGGAAACTCGAAGGACAATACGTATGAATCCATCGAGGAGGCCATAAGGAAGCATCCGGAGAGAAACAGCAAGCTGTTCAGACAGACAGGCAAGGGCAAGGGTGATGCCGTCAGGCTGGGCTTCCAGAATGCCTCGGGCGATATTCTGATGATCCTGGATGCGGACATGACGGTCCCTCCGGAGGACCTTCCGCGCTTTTATGAAGCCATCCATTCCGGAGAGGGGGAGTTCATCAACGGCGTGCGACTGGTGTATCCCATGGAAAAGCAGGCAATGCGGTACATGAACATCGTAGGGAACAAGTTCTTCTCCATGGCATTCTCCTACCTCCTCGGACAGACCATCAAGGACACTCTGTGCGGTACAAAGGTCATCAGCAGGATCAATTACGAAAAAATCGCACGGGACAGAGCATATTTTGGCGACTTCGATCCCTTCGGTGATTTCGACCTCCTGTTCGGGGCAGCGAAGCTGAACCTGAAGATCGTCGAGATGCCCATCCGGTATCGGGAACGGAAGTATGGAGACACGAATATCAACCGGTGGAGGCACGGTATCATCCTCCTCCGGATGGTGATCTTCGCACTCAGACGGATCAAGCTATGCTAAAGAGAGACGAAACGATGAGCAGAGAATTCAATAATGAGATCGAGCATGGGAAAAAACTCGCACAGCATGACCCCGAGCTGATATGGGGTTGGGGCTCTCCCGCAGGGATGGTCCGGGCCAGGAGAAGGGCAGGGCTCATCGCAGAGGGATCCAATCTGGGACCCGGAGCTCACGCACTGGAGATCGGGTGCGGGACAGGGCTGTTCACCGAATTTTTTTCCCGGACAGGGGCCTTTATCACGGCCGTGGACATCTCTGCGGATCTGCTCAAAGAAGCCCGGACCAGGGGCTTGGATAAGGACAAAGTCTGGTTTATCGAAAAGCCATTTGAAGAGTGCGATGTCGACGGTCCCTTTGACGCGGTCATCGGATCGTCGATCCTGCACCACCTTGACCTGCAGCGGTCTTTCTCCAAAATCTTCGATCTCCTCAAGCCCGGGGGAACGATGAGCTTTGCGGAGCCCAATATGCTCAACCCGCAGATCCTCATCCAGAAAAACATCCCGTGGGTAAAGAAGCTTTTGGGAGACTCGCCTGACGAGACAGCGTTCGTCAGATGGTCCCTCGGCGCACTGTTAAGAGAAAAGGGATTTGCCGACATTGATATTCGGCCTTTTGACTGGCTCCATCCCCTGACTCCCGAGAAGCTCATCCGGGGTGTCTCCAGGATGGGGTATGTGCTCGAGAAGGTACCCGGCGTGCGCGAGTTTGCCGGGTCGCTGCTCATACGGTGCAGGCGGCCGCTGAAAGGGAAAGATCCTTCTTAACATGAAGAGCGGGTTCAGGGGAAAAAGCTTTTTCGAGCGATACAGAACTGCCCTGATGTGCCTGCTCATCGTTGCCGGGACGCTCCTGGTGTACACGCAGGTCGTTACCCACGAGTTCATCAGCTATGACGACGGGATATACGTAACGAACAATGGGTATGTAAAGGCCGGGCTGAGCTTGAGCAACATCAAGCGGTCCTTCAGTATAGAAGGATGCTCGATCAGGACATATTACCACCCCGTGACCTGGCTGTCACATATGCTCGACAGCCAGATGTACGGCCTCAACCCCGGCATGCATCACCTCACGAATGTCCTGATCCATGTGCTCAACACGGCATTGCTCTTCTTCCTTCTGTCCTCTGCAACAGGCTCACTCTGGGCAAGCTTTCTCGCTGCGTCGTTTTTCGGGCTGCATCCGATCAATGTCGACTCCGTCGCATGGCTCGCGGAACGAAAGAATGTCCTCAGCACGACCTTCTGGATGCTCGGCATCCTGGCCTACATCAGGTATGCGAAGTACAGGAGCTTCATGAGATACCTGCCGGTTCCTGCATGCTTTGCCCTGGGCCTGCTGGCTAAACCCTCAATCGTGGCGCTGCCCGGGGTCCTGATCCTTATGGACTTCTGGCCCTTGAAAAGGATCTGGTTCGATGGAAAATTTACGGGAAACATGAGGGAATTTGCCTCAGGCATCAAGGCAAAGGAATCACTTGGTCTGATCGCTGCAGAGAAGATACCCCTGGTTGTGCTCTCGATCCTGTCGGTATATGTGTCCCGCCTCTCACTCCAGCACATCACGGTCCCGACGAGTGTCGTGCCCATGACCCTGCGCCTCGAGAATGCGGTTGTGTCGTGTGTGAAGTACCTGGAGAAAATGCTGCTGCCGATCGACCTTACTTTTTTTTACCCGTACCCTGATTATATACCGGTCTGGAAGGTAGCCGGCGCAGCAGCAATCATTCTGGCCATCACGTTCTTTAGCCTAAAGGAATTGTCCCGCCGGCCGTACATCCTCTTCGGCTGGTTGTGGTATCTGGGAACGATCTTTCCCGTGCTCGGCATCATGCAGGGCGGGCAGTGGCCCGAGATCGCAGAACGCTGGTCCTACATTCCCCTCATCGGGATCTATATCGCCTTCAGCTGGGGGGCTGTCGAAATCGTCGGGCATCTGAGGGGCATCGCCGGGAGAAAGACTGCAATTGCGGCTATCCTCATCGTAATGTTTATTCTGTCTGGTATTACCTGGAATCAGATCAGGTACTGGAAAGACGACTATGCCCTCTACACGCATGGGATCAAAGTCAACCCGGAGAATTTCGTAGCGCAAAACAACCTGGGAAATGCCCTGCTGGCAATGAACAGGATTGACGAGGCCGTTATCCATTACACCAAGGCTATCGACATCAGCCCGGACTTCCCGGAGCCCAACTACAATCTGGGTGTTTTGTACCTGAGGCAGAAAAACCCTGACAAAGCGCTCGGGTTTCTCAAGAGATCCATCCGGCTGAACCCAAGGGACAGTGATGCATACTTGAGCCTCGGCATGCTTTACCTTGAAAAGGGAAGCGCGGACGAGGCCGTGAGCAATTTCCTGGATTCGCAGCGCCTGAGTCCTGATAATCCCGAGGTCTGCTTCAACCTGGGGATGGCATATTACCGAAAGGGAGACCTCGATACAGCCATCGGATATTTTTCACAGACAGTGAAGATCGACCCACAGTATGCTGAAGCTCACTACAACCTGGGTGTGATTCACATCAACGAGATGAAGATTCAGGAAGCAGTCGATCAATTTTCTCGGACGATCACCCTGAACCCTCGGCACAAGCAGGCGCACTACAATCTGGGCAAGGCATTCTCCGATCTCGGCAGGATAAACGAGTCCATATTCCATTATGCCGAGGCCCTCAAGATCGACTCGGGTTTTGCCCCGGCACAGCAGCAGCTTTATGCCGAGAAAAACAGGAAGGCCAGGGTTGAGAGTGCTGTGCAGGGACTGGAGAAAAAGCATGAAGCAAGACCTGGCGATCTGGAGGTCTTGAACAAGCTGGCGGTGTATTATTCGCTCCTCGGGATGAACGACAAGGCCTTGTCCTGCCTGAGGGAAGTCATCAGAGTCAAGCCGGCCAGCCCCGATGCATACTACAATGTGGCCTGTATTCATGCGAAGGAAAACAGGGTCGAAGAGTCTGTCCAGAGCCTCAAGCAAGCGATCGGCTTGGGGTTCAACAACTGGCAGCTCCTGAAAACGGACAGAGACCTGAATAGTGTTCGCACCACAGATTACTATTTGAGCCTGTTCGGCATAATGGAGCGGTGACGC
>CAVVYZ010000006.1:0-75755 GCA_963752595.1 uncultured delta proteobacterium | reverse complement strand
CACTTCGGTTTATCACGGCGACGTCATTATATGACGGGCATGATGCAGCGATCAACATCATGAGGAGGATAATGCAGGAGTGTGGGGTAGAGGTAGTGCATCTTGGGCACAACAGGAGTGTAGCGGAGGTAGTGAACGCGGCTATACAGGAGGGTGCGCACGGGGTAGCGGTGAGTTCGTACCAGGGTGGGCACGTGGAGTATTTCAAGTATCTGATTGATCATCTTAAAGGGAGAGGGTGCGGGTATGTGAAGGTATTCGGGGGAGGGGGAGGAGTGATAGTGTCTGAGGAGATAGCGGAGCTTGAGGCATACGGGGTAGCGAAGATCTACTCGCCCGAAGACGGGAAGGCCATGGGATTAAAGGGGATGATCACGCACATGATAGGCATAGCTTCGGGGGTAAGGATACCGGAGGTGCCGATGGAAGCGGAAGCGATCCGGTCAAAGGACCCGGTGATCATGGGCAGGCTGATCAGCTGTGCTGAGCGTGGGAGGTTTTACAAGGACAAGAGTTTTGAGCCGATGCGGTCGTTTTTAAAGGGTATGGAGTCGGATTGTCCGATCATAGGGGTAACGGGGACCGGGGGATCCGGCAAGAGTTCGTTCATTGATGAGATATTAAGGAGGATGCTGTATCACTACCCGGACAAGAGGGTAGCGGTGATCTCGGTAGACCCGACCAGGTCCCGGAGCGGGGGAGCATTGCTGGGGGACAGGATCCGGATGAACCAGATAGACGATGAGAGGGTATACATGCGCTCCATGGCCACGCGGGGGTCCAGAGATGAGCTTTCTGAGGCGACCCATGATGCGCTGGATATCGTTCGTGCAGCGGGGTACGATCTGATCATTGTAGAGACGAGCGGCATAGGGCAGGCGGACACGGCGGTAACGGGTGTAAGCGATTACTGTTTGTATGTGATGACTGCGGAGTACGGGGCGCCGACGCAGCTTGAGAAGATAGACATGCTGGATTTTGCGGACATGGTGGTGATCAACAAGTTTGAGCAGGACAAGGCCCTTGATGCGATGAAGCATGTAAGGAAGCAGTACATGAGGAACCACGAGCTTTTCGATGCACTGCCTGAGGAGTTGCCGATCTTCGGGACCGTAGCGAGCAGGTATAACGATGCAGGGATGGACAGGGCATGGGCCAACCTGATCAAGGGGCTTAACGGCAAGGGGTGTCTTGACTGGGAGCCCCCGGAGGTACGGGAGACAGGAGAGGAGAAGGTACATGAAGGGATCGTGCCTTCGGGCAGGCAGCAGTATTTAAGCAGGATAGCGGATGCGGTGAGGGGCTATCACGGCAGAACGAAAGAGATAAGCGATAAGCTCAGGAAGATCCATGCGCTCGAAGACATCGTGAAGGGAGCGCAAGACAAGCAGACAGTAACGACTTTGCGCAAGAAGCTCCTCGAGATAAAGAAGGGTGTCACAAAAGAGGATAGGGATCTTGTTGAGGGGTGGGATAAGCTGAAGGAGCGGTACCGCTCGAAGTCGTACTCGTACACGGTTAGGGACAAGAAGATCCAGGTGATGCTGACCAGGGAGTCACTTTCCGGGCTTGATATCCCGAAGATTGCCCTGCCTGCGTTCACGGATAAGGGAGACCTTTACACCTGGCTGAGGAAGGAGAACCTGCCGGGGTTTTTTCCGTATACGGCAGGTGTATTCCCGTTCAAGCGGGACTGGGAGGACCCGAAGCGGCAGTTTGCCGGGGAAGGTGGACCGGAGAGGACGAACAGGCGGTTTCACTACCTGTGCCGGCATGACGAAGCCAAGCGGTTGAGCACAGCCTTTGACAGCGTGACCTTATACGGGGAGGACCCGCACGAGAAGCCCGACATCTTCGGGAAGATAGGGGAGAGCGGGGTGAGCATCTGCACGCTCGACGACATGAAGAAGCTCTATGCGGGCTTTGACCTGTTATCGCCGACCACGAGCGTGTCCATGACGATCAACGGTCCTGCGCCCATCATGACGGCGATGTTCTTCAACACGGCCATCGACCAGCAGGTGGATGGTTTTACAAAGGAGAAGGGCAGGAAGCCGAGTGCCCGTGAGCAAGAAGGGATCAGGAAGCGGGTACTGAAGAATGTGCGGGGCACGGTGCAGGCAGATATTCTCAAGGAGGACCAGGGACAGAACACGTGCATCTTCTCCACGGAGTTTGCACTGAAGATGATGGGAGATATCCAGGAGTACTTCATCGAGCACGAGGTGGAGAACTTCTACTCGGTGAGCATAAGCGGCTACCATATTGCGGAAGCCGGGGCCAACCCGATCAGCCAGCTGGCGTTTACGCTAGCCAACGGGTTTACGTACATTGAGTATTACCTGTCCCGGGGCATGGGGATCGATGAGTTTGCGAAGAACTTCTCGTTCTTCTTTTCGAGCGGGATGGACCCTGAGTACAGCGTGCTGGGCAGGGTAGCCAGGAGGATCTGGGCCATCGCGTTAAGGGAGCTCTACGGGGCGAGCGAGGCATCCCAGAGGCTGAAATACCATATTCAGACATCCGGCAGGTCGCTGCACAGCATGGAGATTCAGTTCAACGACATCAGGACGACGTTACAGGCCTTAACAGCGCTTGGAGACAACTGCAACTCGCTGCACACGAATGCCTATGACGAGGCGATCACCACACCCACGGAGGAGTCGGTGAGGCGAGCCGTGGCGATTCAGATGATCATCAACCGGGAGTTCGGCCTTTCTATGAACGAGAACATAAGCCAGGGGTCGTTTTTCATGGAGTGGCTGACGGATGCGGTGGAGGAGGGGGTGTTGAAGGAGTTTGAGCGGATAAGCGACCGGAAAGGGGTGCTTGGTGCGATGGAGACGCAGTACCAGCGCTCGAAGATTCAGGACGAGTCGATGTACTACGAGCAGCTCAAGCATTCGGGGAAGCTGCCCATCATCGGGGTGAACACCTATGAGAATCCCGATGGGGTCCGATCGGGGAGCCAGGCATCCGGGGGTGGTTGCATTCCTCTGACGCGAGCAGCGTATAGAGGAGAAGCAGGCCCAGTTGGATAATGTAAGGAAGTTTCAGAAGAAGCACGAGAAGAAGGGGCAGGCAGCGCTTAAAGAGCTTAAAAGGGCAGCGCTTTCGGGCGGGAACGTCTTTGCTGAGCTCATGGAGACTGTGCGGGTTGCAAGCCTGGGCCAGATTACAGCAGCCCTCTACGAGGCCGGCGGCAAGTTCCGCAGAAATATGTAAAAGAGGATACTTCCTGAGGTTATAGGGAGCACAGGGCATATGATGGAGAAAGGCTACATCCAGATCTATACCGGAAACGGCAAGGGAAAGACCACCGCTGCCCTCGGCCTCGCGCTGCGGGCGGCAGGCTGCGGCATGAAGACCAGCATCGTCCAGTTCATGAAGGGGCAGCACTATTCAGAGCTCGATGCAGTGAAGATGCTTCAGGGTCTCGTTACCATCGAGCAGTACGGTCATCCGAGCTTCTGCCGGATCACCGATCCGCCGGACCCCGAGGATGTGAATCGGGCCCGGGCTGCCTTCGACCGGCTTCAGGCAATAATGGATTCAAAAAAATGCAGTATCCTCATTGCCGACGAAATCATCACCTCAATGAAATTCGGCTTTATCAGCGAAGAAGATGTCTTAGGCCTCATGAAAAAGAAGCCCGAGGGCATGGAGCTCATCCTCACCGGCAGGGGTGCTACGGAAGGCCTCATCCACGAGGCAGACCTCGTCACCGAGATGGTAGAGATCAAACACTACTACCGGAAAGGCGTCCAGGCCCGCTGCGGAATCGAAAATTAATTTTCTGCCGGCCGTATGGCGAGGAAAATAAAGCTCTGATAGCGTTTGCCCGAGGATCTCTGCAGATTCAGCCTCATCCTTGTCGATCATATTTCCCGAATCACCGGATAAGACCCGCCGCACAAGCTCCGGGAATCTTTCCATAAAAATCCCAATACGTGAGCATCGAAGCCTATCTTGCTGAAATGCCTTGCGAAACTAGGGGTTGCAATGAACCGGTGTGAATGGTACGGGAAGGGTACGCTTCTCGGGCAAGGAAGTGTGATTGATCCTTTAAGGTGGGTTGCCGGAGTATCGGCCGGGGATATACAAGGCCTTGCCCGTCGTGGAGGCGATCGAATTAATTGGGATGGGAAACTTACGCGATATGGACGTCCCCCTCATCCCATTAAAAAAACCCAAAAAATCAGAGGAGCCAACCATGTTAAAGATATCCAAGTTGATTTATCTAAGTGCCATGTTCATGATCCTTTCACCGATTCAAGGAATTGCTTCGAACTGTCTTCTTTTTGAGAATTTCGATGATCAGGTGCTGGACGACAGGTGCGAGGTATACGGTCATAATTGGGCCAAATTGAGCCCTCCCCAATATAATCTGACGGCTGTGGGAAGGAACGGGACGGGGTATGCCTTTGCTTCCGGAACGGTCAATGAGGCCAATATGTATTGGGGGGCCGACAAGATGATTACCCCCTGGCCCACGGATGAGATGTACGTCTCTTTCTGGATGCGCTACCCAACGTTTAAAAAGACCGCTGCAATGGAGAACATCAAGCTGTTCTATCCTCATTGGAACAAGGCTTCAAGTTATGTTCACTTCTCTCTCGCAACCAGCGGCAGCATTTATTATTCTGCATCCGCCAAGGGTAAAGATGATGACCATGGGCAACTGGCTTGAATGTCCGAATCAGACGGACGGCCAGTGGCATCATTACGAATTCTATATAAAGTTCTCCGAAGGAGTCAGCAGATTCTGGTACGATGGCGCCCTCAAAGTCGATGATGTTTTCGGTACCGGGGTATGGACGAATGAAATGTTCTACATATCCGTTCCGTCAATAGACGGTGAAGCCCCTATCGGCTCTTTCTCAAGGGAGGTCGATGACTGGGAGGTATGGGACGGCATGCCCGATCCCGTTGCACAGCGAAGCAAAACGCCCCCTGCACCCACGGAAATAGCACTCCGGATAATGCCGTAAAAATATAGGAAACCCGGCCCCTTGCATGAACGGGAAAAAGATCGCGCATGCAAAGGGCCGGGGGCGTCCATGCTTACCCATTTAGCCGGATAAAACCATGGGGCGAGGGACTGATAGTAAAGGTCCCCTTGTCTCAACCGCATGCCTTCAGTATTCTTCATATATGGATGAAGAAGGATACACCGTCACACTTGATAACAAGAGGGCGCGCTTTACCTCCGAGCAGGAGCAGTTGTTCGAAGTAGGGGTTTTCCTTTTTCTCATCGTCCCTTCGATGATCCTGTCTTTCTTTACCGAGCAGGAAAAAGACGTGGGGTTCCTGATCACCGCGTTGGCGATTATTACGCGAGACCTCGCTCTGTTGTGCCTTATCCTGTTCTTCCTCTGGCGGAATGCCGAGCCGCTCGGCAGTATCGGGTGGAAAACCGAACACGTACGGCACGAAATCATCGTCGGCATTGCACTCTTCCCGGTTTTCTTTATCCTCCTGGGCCTGGTCGGCGGTATTCTCCAGGAGATAGGATTTAATCTGCCCCAAACGCCCAAACCTGCGTTTCTGACTGCAGACAATATCCCGCAGATACTGGTCGCATCGGCGCTTGTCGTAGTCGTTGCAGTTGTTGAAGAAACCATTTTCCGGGGGTATCTCGTGCTGAGATTTCTCCATATCACGAAAAGCGGGACCTGGTCCGTTCTCGTATCAGCCGTTATCTTCGCTCTCGGGCACGGGTATGAAGGATCGGCAGGTGTCGGTACTGTGGGAATTATGGGGATAGTGTTCGCGGTTATTTATTTATGGCGCAGGAGTCTGGTGGCGCCGGTGGTAATTCATTTTCTCCAGGACTTTACCGGCATCGTGCTCGCTCCGCTCTTCGGCATCATTGGATGAAGGCAAGGGAAAATCTTCGGCGCTCCTGTCCCTTGAAGAAGACATGGCTCGCCGGATTTTCCAAAGGAAGATTGGGCTGGATGAAAGCCTATTTTTTATCGCCGCGCAGCTTGGCCATGATTGCAGAAGCTTTCTCAAGGGATTGCCCTTCCTCCTGCCCGACACGCTTGTAGAACTCGCATTCCATACAGTTGCTCAACTTGCTCGCAAAGGTGCCCTGAACCTTTCCGCCGCAGAATGTCCCGGATACTATCCAGCAGGAGCGGCCGCCGTTTTTCCCTCCAGAGGGAATAGGAGTTGGATATCATGCCGGCCGCAAGTGTGGAAAAGGAAACCTGAAAAATAAAAAACCCGCATCCATCGGTATGATCGAGGATGCGAGTTTTTTTGAAAACTTAAGCCTACAGAATTTCGATGACGGTTGCCATGGATACGCCTCCTCCTCCGCAGAGGGTGGCCAATCCAAGGCTCTTTCCACGCTTCTTCAGGGCATGCATGAGCGTTATGATGACACGGGCACCTGTGCTGCCCACCGGGTGGCCCAGTCCGATGCCGGATCCGTTCACATTGACCTTGTCCCGTTTCAGCTTGAGGTCTCGCTCGCAGGCGATGTACTGGGATGCAAAGGCCTCATTGACCTCCATGAGATCGAAGCTGTCCACGGTAAACTGAGGATTGTTCTTCAGGAGGTTCTTCACCGCGGGCACGGGGCTGATTCCCATGACCGAAGGGTGGCATCCGCCGCGCGATGAGGCAACGATTCTTGCCAGGGGTTTTAAACCCAGCTCCTTGGCCTTCTCCGCTGACATGATGATCATAGCCGAAGCGCCGTCATTGAGGCCGGAGGCGTTTCCTGCGGTTACCCTGCCGCCCTTCGGCAGGAACGCTGCAGGCAGCTTTCCCAGGTCGTCCATGGTAAGCTTCGGCCTGAAGTGCTCGTCTTTGTCGAATATGACAGGCGGTTTGCCCCTTTTCTGGGGAATCTCGATGGGCACGATCTCTTCCTTGAAGTCGCCCTCGATAGTTGCCCTTTCTGCGCCGTTATGGCTCCTGAGTGCCACTTCGTCCATTTCCTCGCGGGTGATCTTGTAGAGATCCGCCAGGAATTCGGCAGTCTGGCCCATGATATACGGCTTGCCCTTGTACGTCTCGAAAATGGGAAGCCCTTTCACCGGGCTGTCGTCACCGAGCGGCTGAACGTGTGAACCGCAGTGGAGCCCGCGGGTCATGGCATCCACGAAGACCTTGTCATTGAGCCTGCAGCCCCATCTGGCATCCAGCGAAACAAAGGGTGTCCCGGACATGTGCTCCACACCGCCTGCAAGGATGATATCCGCCATCTCTGCCTTGATCATGGCGGCACCGCTCAAAACCGCTTCCATGCCGGAAATGCAGACCCGGTTGATGGTAACTGCCGTGACCGACTCGGGAACGCCTGCCAGCAGTGCTGCGACGCGTGTGATATTCAGCGTATCCACGGGCTCCATGCAGCACCCGAAGCGGACGTCGTCGATCAGGGCCGGGTCGATACCGGCTCGGTCAATAGCACCCTTCATGGCTGTTTTCCCTATGTTCCATCCGCCGACATCCTTCAGGGTACCGCCGAAGGTGCCTATGGCTGTTCTGCATGCAGAAACGATTACTACATCCTTCATGAAATCCCCCTTTATTCATATTCTCCTGTCACTGACAGAATTATTCGCTGGTTATACGTAAAAAATGAATACTGATTCATCTATCTGAAATTAGGTTCGATGTAAAGGGGAAAGAGGGACGCGAGGGGCATATAAACAGAACCGGCAACAGCCGGATATTGAAGAAAAACAAAGGATATGGTATGTTCACCATCAATGATTCCGCGAGAAACTTTAGAATGTGCGCGCTGCGGGAAGTGCTGTCTTGCGGACATGATCGCCTATGTCACCTCCGAAGACATGAACCGCTGGATACGCGAAGGCCGCACTGACATTCTCCACATCATCGAAAACGAGCAGGCAGTCTGGCTGGGGGATCATTTCGTATCAATCAGAACCGGCAGGCCCATCTACGGGTGCCCCTTCCTCGAGATGCCGGATGGAGCATTTTCCTGCAGCATCCATGACACCCGCCCAGGTGTCTGCCGAAACTACGAACCGGGCTCCTCGGAGATCTGCCCGCTCTGGAAGAGAGGCTGAAGCATCTCTCTAGAGAGGGGGTTTCACACTCTGAACCTGACCATTACCGGGATGCCGGAAGAAAAGGTGGGGAAGGTGTAGAGGGTATCGTGAAGATCGCGGGCCGTAATTTTGAACTTCATTGCCAGGACAAAGATGTTAATAAGTTCCTGTGCATTGTGGCCGATAATATGGGCCCCGAGGATAAGGTCGCTCCGGCTGTCGATGATTATCTTGGAATAGGCAACCTGCTCGGCATAGATGGAGGAAATCCGTGAGGCCGACATATTATGGAACGCGGTTGCGAATTCCAATCCCTGCTTTTTTGCCTCGTATTCCGTCAGGCCCACACCGGCTACTGCAGGGATGGTATAGATTGCCGTGGGGACGACCCTGTAGTCGGGAGAGATAAGGTCCGGCGAGGTGATATTGCGGGCAACGATGTTGCCTTCGTACGAGGCAACCGGTGAGAGGTGGGGTGATGCATTTACTGTGTCTCCTGCTACGAAAACATCCGGGTTGGATATGCTGCGGAGGTACTGATCCAGGACTATGCCCTTGCGATCCGCCGTAATGCCTGCCTTGTGGAGGTCGAGTCCGTCGATATCGGCAACCCGCCCTGCTCCGTTCGCAACGATAGCTGCATCGATGGTGCTGGATACGGTGATGTTCGGGATAGTCAACGTCACGGCCGCGCCCTGTGAGGTCTTCTGTATCGATTCCACATGAACGCCGGTATTTATCCGGACACCTAAAGATTGAGTGAACCTGGTTAGTTCGCCGATCATATCTTCATCCATGTCCGGCAGAACCCGCGATGCAGCCTCGAGGATGGTTACCTTACTGCCGGCACGCGCGAAGACATGGGCGAACTCCATGCCGATGGCGCCTCCGCCGATGAAGATAACCGAAGAAGGGAGGGCTTCGAGTTCGAAGAGATCGTCGCTCGTCAGCGTATGCTCAAACCCGGGGATAGGCAATTTGCGGGGTTTCGATCCAGTGGCGATGACGATCTTCTTGGCCCGGTATTCTTTGCCGTCCACCTCGATGCTGTTCGGGCCGGTGAATTTTGCAAAGCCGTTGATCGTATCTATCCCGAGGGAATGGAACCTGTCCCGTGCATTAACCGAAACATCCTTGATCATGGCTCGTTTGAGCTCGATGAGCTCTTTCCAGTTCAACTCCGCACCTTTGACCGTAATCCGATGAGCCGCAGGAGCCTTATGGATACATGCCATGGCTTCCGCGGCGGCGGAGAGGATCTTCTTGGGAATGCATCCTCGAAGAGGGCACGTTCCGCCGAATCCGTCCTTTTCGATGACCAGGATCGATACCCCGGACCTGCGGGCGATAATGGCAGTCGCTATCCCTGCGGGGCCTGCGCCGAGTACGATGATATCGTAACCGCTGTTCATATGCTTTCCCTCTCTCAGGTAATTTTCCCCTTTATGGTATTGGTCATGGCTCACGCCTTGTTCGATCAGGATTTGCCGGGGGCTTCACTAAGGAAAATAGTAGCGGGCACAAACACATTCTCAAATTCTCTGTTGTCCGAAGTATAATTATCGCGGCGGCAAAAGGGATTTCCACACGAACAGTACGAGGGAAACGCAAAAAATGAAAGGGTATCGGTTCACAAGAGCCGATACCCTCGATACGGTGCTTACTTAATGAGATTCACCAAAAGCCTTCGCTACATCTACCGGTGAATTGAAGCTGCTTTCGGATAAACTGTTAATCATGTCAATCACTTCATCCGGGGCACCGTTAGCATGGGCTTTGCTTATCAGATCATCCTTACTCGCAGGGTAATTCATTCCCTTGAGAAACTTTTCCAATTCAGCAGCACTTCCTCTGATAGCCATTGTTTTTTCTCCTTTCTTTAGTAAAGAGTACGAATTGACTCTTCTGATGGTTTCCTGCCTTGGATGTCTCATCTACATAAGCCCCCCCGCATGAGATTTGTCCAAGAGCTTTTTTTTATTCCTGTCAGTGAATTGAACCCGGTTTGCGGAGCATCGACTTTACTCTTATCTATATTATAATATGAATCGGGTTATGTTTCTCAATCAGCCTATCAGAGGACATAGGTATTGACGATTAACCATTCAAGAGTGCAGGCTTTGAGTTTGATATCAGCCCATTTCAAAAAAAAGGCTTCACGGGTTATATGCGTGACCACGCCACAGATCTCCACGATCATGTTCTCGGTTATCTCCGTCAGCGATGAGGATATCACCAGGATGGATTTGCGCGTCGACCATGGACGTGCCTTCCACGCGCACCCGTCCCTTGGCATGGAAGGGAATTGTGCCACTAAGTGCCGGTGATGTAAGGGAATATCAAAGAAGGAGCGGTTCGTTTTACAATCTGGGAAAATGATGAGCAGAAGGAGCTTTAAAACAGCACGGGGAGATATCTTTACAAATAGGTAATAAAATTGAAAATTTCTTGACCGAAGTTATAACAATCTATATCAATAAATAATTAATTATGTTAAAATATATATACTAATAGCGAGTAAGGATTAACAGTAATTATATATAAGATATTGACCTATGTAGCACGAGCGAGAAGCCATGACTGGAGAACAGGTATCTCCGGGCAGGTATGCAGAAAATGAACAGAGACGAGGGGGGGGTTATGGCAAAGAAATCCGATGACGATTTCAAAAAGAACGTTGAAGTGCACTACCGTCAGTTGATGGAACAGTGCCAGGCTAACATGGATCGCATGGACAAGGAGTTACCCCAGGCCCGGGAGGATTTCAAAGAGGTCCTCAAAGATCGGGGCGTAACCAGAAGGGAGTTCCTCAAGTGGACCTCCGCGATGACCGCGGCCCTCATGCTGCCGCCCATGTTCAAGCCCCTGGTGGCACGGGCGGCCGAGAACTTCAGCCGCCTGCCGGTCGTCTGGCTCCACTTGGCCGAATGCACGGGCTGCAGCGAGGCCTTCCTGCGCACCTCGTACCCGAATGTCGATGACATCCTGCTCGACACCATTTCTCTTGAATATCATGAAACCATCATGGCAGCCGCAGGCTACCAGGCTGAAGAGTGCCTGGAAAAGTGCCCTGAAGGATTTCCCCGGCAAGTTCGTCTGCGTCATCGAAGGCGCCATCCCCATGGGCCATGAACGGCCAGTATCTGACGCCTGGGGCCCAAGGGCAAGACCGGCCTGGAGATCGCGAAAGAGGTTACCGTCGAAGGCTGCGGCAACCATCTGCATCGGCAGCTGCTCCTGCTTCGGCAATATCCAGGCTGCCAAGCCCAACCCGACCGACGCCAGGGCGTCGGCGATGCCCTGCGGCATCAAAACCGTGAATATCGCCGGGCTGCCCGCCCAACCCGGCAGAACTTCGTCGGAACCCTCCTGCACTACCTCATGTTCGGCGGCCTTGCCGCCCTGGATTCACCTGGGCAGGCCGTCTGGGCATACGGCAAGCGCATCCATGACTACTGCGAGCGCAGGCCGCATTATGATGCCGGCGAATACGTGGAAGAATGGGGCGATGACGGCGCCAAGAAGGGCTGGTGCCTGTACAAAATGGGCTGCAAGGGCCCCTACACCTATGCCAACTGCGCGAAGGTCCGGTTCAACGACGGCATGTCCTGGCCGATCATGGCAGGCCACGGCTGCATGGGCTGCACCGAGCCCGGCGTTCTGGGACAGCATGGCGCCACTGGAAAAGCCGATCGCCGAAAAAACGGTCGGCGGCTGGGGTGTAACGGCAAGGATAGACGCGCTCGGTGCTGCACTGGCTGGCGCCACCGTTGCCGGCATTGCCGCCCACGCTGGTCTCACCGGCGGTCAAAGGCTCATGGCCAGCCGAAGAAGTCCGAGACTGAGCACGGATCGCACGAATAGCCGGATATGACGGAGGAAAACGTATGGCAAGAGAATCATCGTTGATCCGATCACCAGAATCGAAGGCCATCTGCGTATCGAAGTCGAACTCGACAACAACAATACCATCAAGGATGCCTGGAGCAGCATCACGCTGTGGCGCGGCATCGAGACCATCGTGAAGGGCCGCGACCCGCGGGATGCGCCGCCTCATGGTCCAGCGCTTCTGCGGCGTGTGCACCTATTCGCACTACGAGGCGAGCATCCTTGCCTGCGAAGACGCCTTCGGCGTCAAGGCCGCCGGCCAATGCGCGGCTCGTGCGAAACCTCATCAATGCAGCCCAGTACATGACCGACCACGTCATGCACTTCTATCATCTGCATGGGCTCGACTGGGTGGATATCATCAGGCCCTGTCAGCCGACCCGAAAAAGGCCGTGGAGCTTGCCAAGAGCGTACAGCGACAACCCCTACAACTGCTCCGAGACCCACTACAAGGCCGTACAGAAGCGGCTGAAAAAGTTCGTCGAGTCCGGCAGGCTCGGACCCTTTGCCAATGCCTACTGGGGCAATCCTTCCTTCAAGCTGTCGCCCGAGGCAAATCTCGTCATCATGTCCCATTACCTCGATGCCCTTGCAGGTCTCCAAGCTCGGCGCACAGATGATGGCCATTTTCGGCGGCAAGAACCCCCATCCGCAGACCCTGGTGGTGGGCGGCATCACCTGCGTCATGGACATGCTTGACGCCAGCCGCATCGGCGAATACCTCTTCCGGTTCAATGAACTCAAGAATTTCATCGAGACCGCATATCTGCCCGACGTCCTCCTGCTGCAGCCTCTACAAGGATGAAGGCCTGGCCGGCATCGGCGGCGGCGTGAAGAATTATCTGGCCTACGGCGGGTTCCCGCTGGATGACGACTGGAACAAGACCCTGCTGCCCAGGGGCGTGGTCAAGAACGGCGATATTTCGAAGCCGCTGGCCCTTGACGAGAACAAGATCGCCGAAGAAGTCACCCATTCCTGGTACAAGGGTGATAGAGCCGCTGCATCCCTATGAGGGCAAAACCGAGCCCGAATATACGGGCTATGACGCGAACGGCAATGTCAAGGGCGATGAGAAATACACCTGGGGCAAGGCCCCGCGCTATGACGGGGAACCCTTAGAAGTCGGGCCCGCTTGCCCGGTTCATCGTCGGCTATGCCCAGGGCCACAAGAAGATCAAGGCGCTGGTGGACAACACCCTGAAGGCAACAGGTCTGCCGGTCACCGTCCTCTTCTCCACCCTGGGAAGGACCGCTGCCCGCGCCCTCGAGACCAAGCTGGTGGCCGACTATACCGAGCGCTGGATCAATGAGCTCATCGCCAACATCAAGGCCGGCGATACCACGACCTGGACCCGCTGCGACGTGCCCAAAGCAGGGCAAGGGCCGCGGCATGACCGAAGTGCCCGCGGCGCCCTGGGCCACTGGATCAATATCGAAGACCACGTGATCGCCAACTACCAGGCCATCGTTCCCTCCACCTGGAACAGCTCGCCGCGCAACAAGGACGGCAAGCGGGGACCCTACGAGGAATCCCTCATCGGCACCAAGCTTGCCAATGCGGACCAGCCGCTTGAGATCATCAGGACGATTCACTCCTTTGACCCCTGCATGGCCTGCGCCGTGCACATCATCAGACCCGATACGGACGAGATCAAGAAATTCAAGGTTCTGTAAGCGATAAGGAGGGCTGACGTGGATACGAGATTACGCAATAAAAGAATGGAGCCTGGCAATCAGGGTCAATCACTGGCTGATGGTCATCTCCATCCTGTCCTGATCATCACCGGTTTCTATATCGCACAGACCCTTTTCACCGTGGCATCTGCAGGGCGAGAACCGATCGATAAGTTCCTGATGGGCATATACCCGCTTTGTGCATATGCTCTTCGGGATCATCCTCATCTTTATGTTCATCTGGAGGATCTACCTCATGTTCTTCTCCCGGTTCCATGCCGACTGGAAGGATTTCTTCGCCTGGACCGATATCAAGAACTTCTGGACCCAGATCAAGTTCTACCTGCTGATATCGGAGAAGAAGCCCGGAGCATAAATACCTCTACGGCCCGCTGCAGTCGCTCGCCTATGGCGGGCTGATGCTCATGCTGCTGGTGCTGGTGGTCACCGGGCTGATTCTTCCGGGGTGGATTACAGCAGCGGCTTCATCGGGACCGTCCTACTGGCTGCTGTCATGCCGCTGCAGAATATCCTCGGCGGGCTGGCAAACGATCCGGTTCATCCATCACATGTTCACCTGGCTCGTCATCCTGTTCGTGGTCGTGCATGTCTACATGGCGTTCTGGTATGACGTCGTGTTCAAGGAAGGCACCATCTCATCCATGGTGAGCGGAAGGGTTTTCCGGAAGCCGCACGATTAACCGTAATCAGGGGTGCAATCCACCCCATGGTTTGTTAGATAAGAGGGGGAAAGGCGAAACCTTTCCCCTCTTTGTGCACCATGCTATGATGATTGATATACAGGAAAAGAAGAAGATAACCGTATTGGGACTCGGCAATATCCTGCTCCGGGACGAAGGGTTCGGGGTCCACTTCGTCAACTGGTTTGCCGGCGAAATACCGGGTGGACTGATGACGTGCGCGATCCTGGATGGGGGCACGCTGGGATACCGGCTCCTGGATACGGTCACCAGCTCGAGTCATCTCATTGTCATCGATGTCATCAAGATGGATGAAGAGCCGGGAGCTATGTACCGCTTCAACCGAGAGGAAATGGAGCTCAGGATGCCCGACCCCACCACGGCCCATGAGGTGGAGTTTCCCGATGTGCTCTCCATGGCCGAGCTCATGGACGAATGCCCGGAGGTGGTATTCCTCTGTATCGTGCCCGAGAGTTATGGTGGCAATGGAGCTGGAGATGACGCCCCTGATGAACGCTTCCTTCAACAAGATGGAAACGCTCCTTCTAAAAGAGCTTGAAAGGCTCAAAGTGAATGTGCAAGAGATGACCTGATGCATGAGATGTCGCTCGTCGGCTCCATCATCGATATCGTACAGGATTATGCTGTGCAAGCATCCCTTCTCGCGGGTGAATAGCGTTGACGCTCTCCTTCGGGGCGCTCGCGGCATCGAGCCGAAGGCGCTGAGATTTGCCTTCGAGGTGCTGTCCAGGAATACGCCTGCCCAGGGGGCGAGCCTCGAGTTCGATGATACAGCCCATTGTCATCAGCTGTCTGGACTGCGACCAGGAATCGATTGTGGGACTATCCTTCCCCCTGTCCGTGCCTGGATGCGGGTCGAGTGAAGTGATCCTGACGGCAGGGTACAGAGGAGCTGAAGCTCCTGGAAATGGATGTGGACTAGTCCGGATTCAGGAGAACAGCTGTAACAAGGAATAAACAAATGTGCATCGGATTTCCCGGAAAGATCTTATCCATCGATGAAATAACCATGCCGTCATCGATATCGGCGGCACCAAGCGGGAGGTCATGCCTGGACATCATTGACGAACCGGTGGTGCATCGGCGATTACGTCATCTGCCATGCCGGTTATGCCATCCACCAGGTGGATGAAGCACTGGCCAAGGAAAAGCTCGACCTGCTGAAAGAACTGCTGGAGAGCAATGAAATGATTCATTGACGAGTACCGCGACCCAGATATCGCAGCACGCTGGTTGCAGCAATCAAAGCCCGGGCCAAGGATAGCAACCGCCCGGTAACCATCATGGAAGTCTGCGGCAGCCACACCTATGCCATAGGACATAACGGGATCAGGTCCTGCTCCTGCCGGAATCCGTCAGGCTCATTTCCGGACCGGGCTGCCCGGTCTGCGTCACCTCGGGCCGGGATGTCGATGTGGCGCTCTACCTTGCAGGCATCAAAGAGCGTCATCTTCGCCACCTTCGGAGACATGCTCCGAGTCCCCGGTACCGACGGTAACAGCCTCCAGAAGGTCCGGGCCGCAGGGCGCCGACGTGCGGGTGGTTTCCTCCGCCCCGGACACGCATCGAGATTGCCAGGACCAACCCCGACAGGGAGGTCGTGTTCATGGGCATCGGGTTCGAGACGACCTCTCCCACCATCGCCTCCATGGTCAAGACGTGCAGAGAAAAGGGCATTGAAAACCTTTCCGTGTTTTCGGTGCACAAGGTCATTCCACCGGCCATCAAGGCCCTGCTGGACGACCCGGGCTTGCCGTGGACGGCTTTCTTGTGCCCCGGCCACGTGAGCACCATCATCGGCTTCGGCGCTTACGCAGCCATCCCGGAGCAGGGCAAGGCAGCGGTCATCACCGGGTTCGAGCCCGTGGATATCCTCGAGGGCATCCTCATGATCCTCGACCAGATTGCCGGGCATGAATTTTCCATCGAGAACCAGTACTGCCGGGGGGTGAGCCCTGCAGGGCAACGCCAAGGCCATGGCCCTGCTGGATGAGGTCTTCATGCCGGCCCGTGCCGAGTGGCGGGGGATCGGGCGTCATAGAAGGGAGCGGGCTGATTTTCCGGGAGGAATACCGGGATTTCGACGCGCCAGCCCCGGTTCGATGATCCCCGATTTCGCATCAGCGAAGACAAGGGCTGCAGGTGCGGCGAGATCCTCAAGGGCATGGTCGAGTCCCCTCGAATGCCCGCTGTTCAGGAAGTGCATGCACGCCGCAGAAATCCCGTCGGCCCCTGCATGGTTTCCCAGGAGGGGACCTGCTCCACTTATTACAAGTGCCACTGACGGAGGTAGAACCATGGCTAAGATCAGTGTGGTGAAACAGGTCCTCGATGCCAATGACCGGATAGCGAACGAGAACCGGAAGCTGTTCGACAGAAAAGGCATCTTCGTGATCAACCTCATGAGCTCGCCCGGGCGCGGGCAAGACCACCCTGGTGGAGAAGACCATCTGGGCGCTGCAGGGACAGAATACCGGATCGGCGTGATCGAAGGCGATATCCAGGATACCTATGATGCGGACCGGATCGCCGGCTCTGGATATCCCTGTGGTCCAGATCAATACCGGCGGCGGCTGCCACATCGACGCCGAACATGGTCCGGGAAGCCCTGGCCGACCTCGATCTCGACGCGATGGACCTGCTCATCAACGAGAACGTGGGAAACCTCGTGTGCCCGGCCGAGTTCAAGATCGGCGAAAATGCCAAGATCATGATCCTTTCCACCCCCGAAGGGGCGGACAAGCCATCCAAGTATCCGCTCATGTTCCATGAATCTTCGGTGCTGCTCATCAACAAGATGGACCTTATGCCGTATGTGGATTTCGATCTGGAAAAGGCCAGGGCGGATGCCCTCGAGTCATCAATCAGGATCTTAAGATCTTCGAGGTGTCCTGCAAGACCGGCGATGGTCTTGAAGGATGGTTCGCGTGGATTGCAGCACAGATCGAGGAATTCAAGAAAAGTAACGTGTGATCAAAAGGACTCGTCTCCGATTTTCCGGGATCGTCCAGGGGGTGGGCTTCCGGCCGTTCATCTACCGCCTGGCCGTTGCCCATGGGCTCGCCGGCTTTGTGCAGAACCGCTCCGAAGGCGTGTTCGTCGAGATCGCAGGGGCAGCGGTAAGGCCATCGAGGCATTCATGTACCGGGAAGTCGGCCAGAACTGCCGCCCCTTGCCGAAATCTACGAATGTCTACAAGGAGATGCCGAACCCGTCAGGGAAGAAGTCTGTTCCGGATCATGGCGAGCTCTGATCACGGGCAGGCCGGATGTTCACATCTCACCGGACATCGCCACCTGCGATGAGTGCCTGCAGGAGCTCTTCGATCCCGCGACCGGCGCTACCGCTATCCTTTTATCAACTGCACCGAACTGCGGCCCCAGGCTCACCATCATCACGGGACATCCCCTATGACCGGATAAACACCTCCATGGCCGTTTTCCCTCTGTGCGAGAAATGCCGGGAGGAATATGAAGACCCGGGCAACAGGCGGTTCCATGCCGAGCCCAATGCATGCCCGGCGTGCGGTCCTGAACTCTGGCTGGCCGATGGGAAAGGATCACGGATCGTTGCCCGGACCCCTTGAAAAGACCATCGAGCTCCTCAAGGCAGGGATCATCGTTGCCGTCAAGGGGCTCGGCGGCTTCCATCTCTGTGCGGATGCAGCGAACTCGGAAGCATTGAGCAGGCTGAGAAAACGGAAGTACCGGGAGGAAAAGCCGCTTGCCATCATGGTGCAAAGACATCGACCGGGCACGGGCGCTCGCAGAGATAAACTCCGAGGAGGAGAAGGCTCCTGGCCACCGCCGACGGCCCATCGTGCTCGTGAAGAAGAAAAAGGGCAGCTCCATATCTTCCCTCGTGGCGCCGGGCATGGCCGGCCTCGGCATCATGCTCCCCTATACGCCGGTACACCATATCCTGATTCAGGGAGGTTTCACGGCACTGGTCATGACGAGCGCAAACCAGACGGACGAACCCATCTGCATCGGCAACGATGAAGCCGTGAAAAGGCTTGAAAGGCATTGCCGATTTTTTTCTTTTTCACAACCGGGACATCCTGGTGAGGTGCGACGACTCCATCACCATGGTCGCGCATGGCGCGCAGCGGCTCCTGAGGCGCTCCCGGGGCTATGCCCCGAAGCCTCTGGCGCTTCTGAAGCAGTATCCGTCCGTACTTGGCGCTCGGCGCTCATCTCAAGTCCACCGTCTGCATCCTGAAAGGCGATTTCGCCTTCTTGAGCCCGCATATCGGCGATCTGGAGACACCCCTGGCCAGGGATTTCTTTCACGAGAGCATTGCGACCTTACGGCACATCTTCCAGTGCGACCCGGATATCGTTGCCTGCGATATGCACCCGGATTACTATTCCACGCGGGTAGCCTCCCAGATGGAGAGGCGGGTGGTCCAGGTCCAGCACCACCATGCCCACATTGCGAGCTGCATGGCAGAGAACAGGATCACGGGCGACGTCATCGGCCTTGCCATGGACGGGACGGGCTACGGGCTGGACAGGCGCATCTGGGGCGGCGAGTTCCTCGTGGCGGATGAAGCGGACTTCCAGCGGGCCGGACACATCAGATATTTCCCGCTGCCCGGCGGTGATGCAGCGGTAAAGCAGCCCTGGAGGGTGGCCGCAGCGCTGCTCATGGAATGTTTCGAAGACGATTGGAGCCGCATGGCGGAAGCCCTCCATATCCTTCCGGAGCATATTCCCTATGAATCGATGGAGGCTGTCGTGCGCCAGAAGATACAGACCGTATTCACCTCCAGCCTGGGCAGGGTATTCGATGCAGTCTCCTGCCTGCTGGGCATACGGCGCCAGGTGAGCTATGAGGGCCAGGCGGCCATGGAGCTCGAAGCGTGCGCCCGTGCATCATCCAAAGCCCTTCCCTATGACATACTCATGGACAGGGAGATCATCCTGGACTTTTACCCTGCCATCAGAAGGCTGGTAGAGGACCGTATCAGGGGAAGGCGGGTCAGCGACCTCGCAGGCGCCTTCCATGCGACCCTCGTGCAGTCATTCGTGAAGGTCGCCCAGGAGATACGGGATGCCACGGGCTTGAACCGCGTGGTCCTCTCCGGGGGGTGCTTCCAGAACAGGCTGCTCCTCTATGGGTGCATCACCGAGCTGGATCTCAAGGGATTCGATGTCTACACCCATCACCTTGTTCCTACCAACGACGGAGGCATTTCGCTCGGCCAGGTGCTTGTTGCCGGGACCGTGGCCGGGTAGAGCAGGATTTTTGGAGTCAGCAAGGATTTTTGGAAAAACTGCTTTGTAATTGCAATCGCAACAATATAAAAGACAAGAAAATTATGCTTGAAGGTAAACGGCATGAAGTATGAAGAGATTCTCCTTGCACACGGAAGCGGAGGAAGGCTTACGAGCGACCTCATTGAATGCAAGTTTCTTCCGTACCTTGGAAACACGTATCTGGAGGTACTGGGAGACAGCGCGGTGTTTGATCTCGGGGGAAAGCGCCTGTGTTTTACCACGGATTCCTACGTGATCAACCCCGTCTTTTTCCCCGGAGGGAATATCGGATCTCTCTCGGTACACGGGACAGTCAATGACATCGCCGTCTCCGGAGGCAAGCCGCTGTTCATGAGCGCAGGTTTTATCCTGGAAGAGGGCTTTAAGATGAGCGATCTGGAGACCATCATCCGGTCCATGGCCGATACGGCAGATGCTGCAGGCGTAAAGATCGTGACCGGAGACACCAAGGTGGTTGCACGGGGCTCGGCGGACAAGATCTTCATAAATACTTCTTGCGTGGGCATCATCGATTATGAGGGCGAGATATCCCTGCGGAGCATCGAGAAGGGGGATGTGATCATCCTGAACGGGACCATCGGCGACCACGGCGCTGCGATCTTGAGCACACGCGAAGGCTTGGGATTGTCTTCCACGCTTACATCGGACTGCGCATCCCTGGGCGGGCTCGTGGAAGGGATCCTGAAAACAAGCTCACGCATCCATTTCATGCGCGATGCAACGCGGGGAGGGCTGGGTTCCATCCTGTCCGAGATTGCTAAAGGAGCAGCGGTTCGCATAGAAATCCGGGAGAAGGACATTCCGGTTAAGGATGAGGTGAGAGGGCTGTGCGAGATCCTCGGCATGGACCCGCTTTACATAGCTAATGAGGGGAAAATGGTGGTGATCTGTGCGCGGGAAGACGCTTCCGATGTCCTCTCGTTCATGAAGAGTCATATATACGGTCATGATGCATCCATTATCGGGGAAGTCACGGAATTGGGAGAAAAGAGGGTGATCCTCCATACCGCAGTAGGCGGCTCCCGCGAGATCGACATGCCCGTGGGCGAGCTGATCCCGAGGATATGCTGACAAAATGCTCCGGAGGAGTCGCCTTTTCCCGGCGCATCGGACAGTGAACACACCCGGTTTGCAAGACCCGAAAAAAAGTGTTAACTTTTCAGAGATTGGCGGCCGATGAACTGAACAGTATCCTTGATTCATGAGGCCTTGACTTAATGTGACCTGATCCTATAAAGGTACTAAGTGTGTAATACATTATAAGGGAAGGACCTATGTTCAATCTGAAATTCCAGGAAATGGTGGGGTTTCTGCTCGGACCGGAGAACAGTGAAGACAGGCTCGGTGTCTGCTATCCTTCGCTGGATGTGTACGAGAACGCTGATGCACTGTGCATCGAGCTCGAAATTCCGGGAGTCAACCCTGATGAAGTGAATGTTGAAGTCGTCGGCAGGACCCTGGTCATTGCCGGCATGAAGCGTGATCCTTTAGTGAACAAAGGTGTTCGTTACATTAGAATGGAGAGGGGATTTGGAAAATTCAGACGGGAAATGGATATTCCCGAAATATTCGATCTGGAGAAGGTGGATGCCGGATTCTCTGATGGTATCCTGATCATCAGGATCGCCCGTTCGGAAAACAAGGCGAAACTTATCAAGCGGATCACAATAGAATAGGAGTCCAGTGAATGGAGAACGAAAAACAAGCAATCGATATCCCTACTAATATCCCATTACTCCCCATCAGAGACGTGGTGATATATCCATATATGATCCTGCCGTTGTTCGTGGGCAGGGGATTGTCCATAAAAGCGGTAGACGAGGCCTTGAACAAGGACAGGTACATCTTCCTTGCCGCGCAGAAAGACTCCACGGTCGAGGAGCCGGAGGAAGATCAGATCTATACCGTCGGCACCGTGGCCATGGTTATCAGGATGCTCAAGCTCCCGGACGGCAGGGTCAAGATCCTGGTCCAGGGTGTTGCGAAGGCGAGGGTCCTGAAGCTCTACAAGGATGACCGCGGGTTTTATACCGTCGATATAGAGAAGATCGAAGAGCCCGAAATCAAGGAAGTTACGGTCGAGGTCGAGGCAATGATGCGTTCGGTCAAGGAACAGTCCGAGCGGATTCTGCAGCTGAGGGGAATCGTATCTCCGGATGCGCTCTCCATCCTCGAGGCCATCGACGACCCGGGCAGGCTTGCCGACCTGGTGGCATCCAACTTAAGGCTCAAGGTGGAAGAGTCCCAGCATGTGCTGGAGATCATTGATCCCATCGAGCGGCTCAAGCATGTCAACGGGCTCCTTTCCAAGGAGATGGAGCTCTCCGAGGTTCAGGCCAGGATTCAGTCCCAGGCAAAGGAAGAGATGAGCAAGACCCAGCGCGAATACTTCCTGCGAGAACAGCTGCGGGCAATCCAGCAGGAACTCGGCGAGGTGGACGAAAAGGGCAAGGAGATGGAGGACTACCAGCTGAAGATCGACAAGGTCGGTATGCCCGAAGAGGTGAAGAAAGAGGCCGCGAAGCAGCTCGAACGGCTGAAGATGATGCACCAGGATTCCGCCGAGGCCAATATCATCAGGACCTATCTCGACTGGATGACCGATCTTCCGTGGGGCCATTCCACCCCGGACAGCCTCGATATCAAAAAGGCTGCGAAGATCCTCGATGAGGACCATTACGGCCTTGAAAAGATAAAGCAGCGGATATTGGAGTATCTGGCGGTCAGAAAGCTCAACCCGAACAAAAAAGGCGCCATTCTTTGCTTTGTGGGGCCTCCGGGCGTGGGAAAGACTTCGCTGGGAAGGTCCATTGCCAGGGCGCTGGGCAGAGAGTTCTACCGGCTCTCCATCGGAGGCGTCCGGGACGAAGCCGAGATCAGGGGCCACAGGCGCACCTATATCGGTGCAATGCCCGGCAGGATCGTCCAGGGCATCAAACAGGCAGGATCCAATAACCCGGTGTTCATGATCGACGAGGTGGATAAGATCGGGCAGGACTATCGCGGCGATCCGTCTTCCGCACTCCTGGAGGTCTTGGACCCCGAGCAGAACTTCTCGTTCCAGGATCACTACCTCAACGTGCCCTTTGACCTCTCCAGGGTCATGTTCATCACCACGGCAAACCTCATGGACCCCATTCCCGGCCCGCTCAAGGACAGGATGGAGATCATCGAGCTCCCCGGCTACACCGATCAGGAGAAGCTCCAGATCGCCAAACGATATCTCGTCAAGCGGCAGGTGACGGAGAACGGGATGAAAATGGAGGATGTCAAGTTTTCGGACGAAGCGATCCTCGATCTTATCAACCATTATACGAAAGAGGCCGGAGTCAGGAACCTCGAAAGAGAGATCGGCTCCATCTGCCGCAAGGTAGCCCGCGACATTGCAGAGAAGGAAGCCAAGCGTAAGAATGTTTACCGGATTTCTGCGGGCAGCGTTTCTTCGTACCTCGGAGTTCAAAAGTATCTGCCCGAGCAGGAGCGCACCGAGCATGAGGTGGGCGTTGCAACGGGCCTTGCCTGGACGCAGTACGGCGGCGAGATCCTCTATATCGAGACCTCGGTGCTGCCCGGACAGGACGGCAAGGGAGGCGCTCTGGTCCTCACCGGTCAGCTCGGAGACGTCATGAAGGAATCAGCCCAGGCGGGTCTTACCTATGCCAGGTCAAGGGCTGAGAAACTGGGTATATCCTCGAGCTTCACCAGGGAAAACGACGTACATATCCATGTGCCGGCAGGGGCCATCCCCAAGGACGGTCCTTCAGCGGGCATAACCATGGCGACTGCGGTCATCTCCGCGTTGACGAACAAGGCCGTCAGGAAGGACATCGCCATGACGGGCGAGATCACGCTCCGCGGCAAGGTGCTTCCCATCGGCGGGCTGAAGGAAAAGGCATTGGCAGCCCACAGGAACAAGATCTTCGAAATTATCATCCCCAAGGAGAACGAGAAAGACCTGGAGGATATTCCTCAGGTCGTCAAGAACAAGGTTACGTTCCACCCGGTCAGCTCCATGGATGATGTGCTCAAGCTGGTATTTGTCGAAGAAAAAGGCGGAGGCGCAAAGCCGCCGACTCCGAAGCGGACAAGTGTGAAGAAACAGGCAAGCAGGGGAGAGGCTCGTATAGCCCCCTGAAAGCCGGGCTTTACATCCGGCAGAAGCCTTCAGAAGCGATAGGTCAAGGTTTTTTCAGGCCGTCATCCTTCAAGGACGCCTGAAAAAACCTTGACCATTTTGGGGCCTGCCTTTCCGGCCATGGCAATGACATCTTCCAGGGAAGTGGGGATGTAGTGGTCCGGATCGTTCTGATTGGTAACGGCCGAGATTGCCAGCACTCCCATGCCGCAATGGACTGCCTGGATGACCTCCATCACGGTTGACATACCTACGGCATCCGCGCCGAGCCTCTGAAGCATCCTCGTTTCAGCAGCAGTCTCCAGGGAAGGCCCGGGGATCTGGGCATACACCCCTTCTTTCAGGTCGATCCCTTCTGCCTTGGCTGTCTCCCGAGCCTTCCGGAGCAGGGAGTTTGCATAAGGCTCGGTCATGATCGGGAACCGGGGACCGAGCGTGTCGTCATTGGGACCGATAAGGGGGTTCCGGAAGGTCAGGTTCATGTGGTCGGTGATGAGCATGGCGCTGCCCGGGACCAGATCCTTCCGCAGTCCTCCCGCGGCATTGGAGATAAAGAGCTTGCGGATGCCCATGCGGGAAAAGACCCTGATGGGGAAGGTGACTTCTCTGGCAGAGTATCCCTCGTAGAGGTGGAACCTCCCGCTCATGACCACCACGCGGGCCTTTCCCAGGGTGCCGAAAAGGAGCCTGCCTGAGTGGCCCTTGACCGATGAAACCGGAAACCCGGGGATATCCCGGTAGTTCACTGCCTTTTCAACGGCTATGGATTGTTCCATGATGCCGAGGCCGGTGCCGAGGATAACGGCAACCTCTGCAGGCTCGGCAATGGATGAGAGATGCCCGGCAGCAGATTGTTCCTGGTTCATGATTATAAAGGCGTTGCTTCGTCGATGAGCATGATGGGTATATCGTCTTCGATGCGGTACCTGAGCTTGCAGGAATTGCAGATCAACGCGCTGCTGTCTTCTTCCAGTACAAGGCTTCCCTTGCACTTCGGACAGGCAAGGATTTCGAGCAGTTGTTTATCGATTGGCATGGCAGTCCTCCTCATAGTCGTATGTCATCGTCCGGGTGAACTTGTCAATAATTGAATAAGAGACAACGTATACGCTGATCAACCAAGTCGGCCTTTGAAGTCGTCGTACCCGAACCGCCGCACGACCTCGTAGCGGCCGTCTTCGTGCAGCAGGGCGAGGTCGGGCAAAGGCGTGCCGTTGAAGGTATTGTTCTTCACGAAGCTGTACTGGATCATGTCGCCGAAGACGAGCCGGTCTCCCGGTCTTCAGGGGCTCGAGGAACGAGTACTCGCCGATGATGTCGCCGGTCATGCAGGTCTTGCCGCCGAGAATATAGGTGTGGGGATGAACGCCCGGCTCGGCGGCGCCGAAGAGCGGCGGCGTGTACGGCACCTCCAGCACGTCCGGCATGTGGCAGGAGGCCGAGGCGTCGAGGATGGCGATGTCCTTCTCGTTGTGGACGATATCGAGCACGGTCGCGACCAGATAGCCGGCGTCGACCACGATCCCGCTCCCGGGCTCCAGGATGACCTCGACGCCGAACTCGGCGCGGAAATCCTTGATGGCCGCGATGAGGCATCCGACGTCATATCCCGGCCTTGTTGATGAAATGCCCGCCGCCGAAGTTCACCGCCTTGACGCGCCTGATGTAAGGGCCGAACTCCTTGCGCCACATGGCTCGATGAGGCCGACCGAGCCGTCGGCAAGGGACTCGCACAAGGCGTGGACGTGGAGGATGTCGATCTCGTCCCACGGGAGCTTGTCAAGCTCGTGCACGGACGACGCCGAAGCGGGAGCACGGCGAGCAGGGGTCGTAGAGCTCGCCGCCCAGCGTCGCATTCGAATAGCCGGGATTGATGCGGATGCCGACTTTCTTGTCTTTTCCGGCGCTCTTCACAGCGGGGAGGAAGCGCGCGGATCTGGTCGCGGAATTGAAATAGATGTGGTCGGCGATGCGCAGCAGCTCGCGATGCGTGCTTTCCGTATAGGCAGGCGCATAGACGTGCACCTCCTTGCCGAACTCCTCCCTGCCCAGACGCGCCTCATATTGGCCGCTCGCGGTCGTGCCGTCGAGCAACTCCCGCATCAGCGGGAACACGGCGGGCATAGCAAACGCCTTGGTTGCCAGGAGCATCCGGCAGCCGGCCTCGCGCGGATGCGCGCGGCGTTCGCCAGGTTCTTCTTCAGGACCGCCATGTCGACCACATAGGCCGGGGTCGATATCCTCGGGAGTGCCGCTTGGAGAAGCGGGCGGCAGAGCCGTGCTCATAGCGCGGCGAGTTCCCTGTACGCTTCCCCGTCAAGCTTCGTACCGCATGCCAGGGCAGGCCCTGCCGGGCGACCTCTTCGAGGAACGGCTCGGGCGGGAGCTGCTCGACGTTGAACACGCCCTTGCCGCTCCAGATGCCCTTCATCATCATCATGGCGCCTGTCATGGCCGGAACGCCTGTCGTGTACGACACCGCCTGGGCGCCCAGCTCGCGGTTGGTCTGCGGCATGGTCGCACACGTTGTAGATGATGTATGCGGCTGGCCTGCCGTCTTTTATGCCGCGGATGATGCACCCGATGGACGTCTTCCCGGTGTAGTTCTCGGCCAGCGATGACGGCTCGGGCAGAAGCGCCTTCAGGAACTGCAGCGGAACGATCTCCACGCCGTTGTACATGACCGGATCGATCCTCGTCATGCCGACGTTCTGCAGCACTTCGAGGTGCTTGATGTAGTTGTCGGAGAAGGTCATCCAGAAGCGGATCTGCTTGAGGCCGCGGATGTTCTGGACCAGCGACTCCTCTTCCTCGTGATAGATGAGGTAGGACTTGCGCGGCCCGACTTCCGGGTAGTCGATCATGGCGGAGATGCTCAACGGATCGATCTCGATCCAGTTCCCGTCCTTCCAGTACTTCCCGCGCTGGGTGACCTCGCGGATGTTGATCTCGGGATTGAAGTTGGTGGCGAAGGCCTTGCCGTGGCTGCCGTCGTTGCAGTCGACGATGTCGATGGTGTGGATCTCGTCGAACAGATTGTTCTGGGCGTATGCGCAGTAGATGCTGGTCACGCCCGGGTCGAAGCCGCAGCCGAGCACGGCCATGATGCCCTTTTCGCGGAAGCGGTCCTGGTACGCCCACTGCCATGTATAGCTGAACTTGGCCTCGTCCCTGGGCTCGTAGTTCGCGGTGTCCAGATAGTGAACGCCTGTCGCGAGGCAGGCGTCCATGATCGGCAGGTCCTGGTACGGGCAGCGCCATGTTCACGACGAGATCAGGCCTCTGCTCTTCGATGAGGCGGATCACCTGGGCCGCGTCGTCGGCATCCACCTGGGATATGGTGATATCGGATATGCATTCCTTCTGGACCTTGATGCATTTTTCGAGCGTCCTCGACGCCAGGTGGATCTTCTTGAAGACATCGCGGTTCATTGCGCATTTCTTGGCCACGACGGATCCTGCCGCACCGGCACCGATGATGAGTATGTTTTCCATGGTTCAACTCCTGTCATCCCTGATTTATAAAAAAACGAATCCATTCCTTGATTCTGTCACGTATCCCCGCTGCCGAGCGCTATCGAGGCACTCCCGCACCACCTTTGCCGCTACGATGCCGGAGACGCCCGTGAGGTCGAGCTGCGGAGCGAGCTCCACAACGTCAAGCCCACGATGTGGAGCCTGGTTATGAGCGAGACCAGGATCGCGACGAGCTCATTGAACATGAGTCCGCCGGGCTCGGGCGTCCCTGTGCCGGGCAGGACGGACGGGTCGAGGATATCGAGGTCGCAGGTGAGATAGCAGGGCTTTTCTCCGATCTTCAGCTGCGACGTCGTCGGGAAGGCAGTTAAGCTGCTCACCAGGGTAAACTCCTCCCGCGTGCACGACCTGATGCCGATCTGGCGGATGGATTCATGCCCCAGGAGGTCATAGACCCTCCTCATGACCGTGGCGTGGGAGAGCTTCATGCCGAGGTAGTCTTCCCGCAGGTCGGCGTGGGCATCCAGGTGGATGACTGCAAGTCCAGGGTACGCCTTTGCAGCGGCACGGATGGCTCCCAGGCTCACCAGGTGCTCCCCGCCCAGCATAAACGGGACCCTTTTCAAAGACAGGATTTCGGCCGCGGTCTTTCTCAACGAGTGACGAGGGCAGGGTTCGGGTCGCCGAAAGGCAGCTCCAGATCACCCATATCCATGAAGGAGCAGTCCTCGAGGTCGGCGTTTTGAGGCAGGGGAGAAGGTTTCGAGCCCGTAGGAGGCCTCGCGGATTGCGGCGGGACCGAAACGCGAGCCGGGCCGGAAGCTCGTGGTGGAATCGAACGGCGCGCCGAACAGGCAGATCCTGCCTTCGGTCTCTGGAAGACATGTATATGCTCATAATGCGTTTCCGACAAAAGGGGGCAATGCAAAACAGGCCCTGAAAATCAGAGGCCTGCACTTTGCACCGTATTTTGCTCACGGATCAGTCCCAGAGCACCACGGCGGCAAATGCTGCGCCGCATTCCTTCACGACGTGCTCAACGGCGATGCTCTTTGATCTCGCGGATAGACTTGCCGCGCATCTTCATGCCTTCTTCCGCCATCTTCCTGACCTTGGCCTCAACAGGCCTCTTTGTGTCCTCGGCTGAATACTCCATGATGAGGCCTGCATGGTCTTCATCATCGGGAAAAGCGATTGCTACGCCCGCCGCAATGACCTGGCCCGGTTTCTCGGACGTGATCGAAGCATATGCGACAGGCACCAGCGCCCCGTGGGGCAGCGTTACGGAATCGACCTCTTTCGTGTGCGGGGGGCAGATGCTGCTCATCTTTACGAGGTTCGTATTGCCGATGCCGGCAGCCATGAGGGCACCATCAAAGGCATTCAGGACGGTGAAGCCCTCGGAAGAACCAGATGTAATGTAATAGGTTGTCGGTGTCTTGAAAATCATGTGTTCTCCCCCTTTGCACAGATGCAATATGCTTGTATTTCAGTTTCTTAAAAGCTCGGAGGAGCGGAGATCCAGAGGATCTGCGCCCTCCCCTTTGACCTGTTCTCTATCCAGTGCTTCTTGTCCGCCGTATAATAGAAGGCATCGCCTTTGGACGCCTTGAAGGTGTCCTTGCCCAGGTTGATTACGATCTGCCCCTCCCGGACCAGGCCGCATTCATCTCCGTAGTGCGACTTTTCCTTGAACGTTATCGCCCCCGGCTGCAATGTCACCAGCAGAATATCCATCTCCCTGCCCTGGGCCCCGGGAATAAGGACCTCCCTGTATCACGCCCGGCTCGTCCTCGTCCTCGATAATGACCCGCTGAGGAGCCTTGAAGACAACGATATCCGGGCCTTTTTCGGCAAAAAACTCCGCCAGAGTCGTGTCGAGGGCATTGAGGATCAGCTCGAGGGTATCGAGGGACGGCGTCTGGAGATCCCTTTCGAGCAGGGATATAAAACCCTTCGTGAGGTCCGCCCTGGTTGCGAGATCCTCCTGGGTCAACTCCTGAGCGAGGCGGAGATTTTTTATTTTTTCGCCGATCTTCAAGCTGTCCTCCTGTTATACTATAGTATGATCTGTTGTTTACATCGTAATCTTAAAATGTATACCTTAAAGTTTACAATAATAAACTTTGATGGGGTTCTATATGATAGATAAGGCACTATGTCAAGAAGAGATTCGCGAAAAATTCAACGCAAATCAATTCTGTAGTTAAGGATATTATACTTTAATGAATGGCAGGACTCCTGGTTTTGCACGGCGGGTTTGCATGTTTCCGGGCCTTCCCTGAAAATTAATGAATAGCGGTTCTGCCCGTCGGCAGGAATCGGCATTTGGCGCACCTTTTGACTTAACGGGTCTTCAGCATCTCCCAGTACTTCTCATAGATGATGATGGCATCGCCCACGTCCGACTGGAATTCGCCCTTGTCAAGGTCCCTGGCGTCCGGATAGACGGCCTTGTGGTTCCGGGTCTTTGGCGTCGAGCATGGCCTGGGCCTTGAGGTTGGCCGTTGCATAGCCCACGTACTCGCAGTTTTTCTTGGCGATGTCGGGCCTGAGCATGAAATTGATGAAGGCATGGGCGTTCTCTGATGTTCCGCACCGATGTGGGGATGACCATGCTGTCGACCCAGAAGGTGGCGCCTTCCCTGGGATAGATGTAGACGATATTCGGGTTTTCCTTGCCGGCCTGGTAGACCTCTCCGCCCCAGATCTGGCCGATGTAGACCTCGTTGTTGAGGAACGGCTGCTTGGGCGAGTCGGAATTGAAGACCTTGACGCTGGGCTTGAGCTTGAGGAGCTTCTGATAGGCTGCCTTGATGTGCTCCGGGTTGGTGTCGTTGCCCGAATAACCCAGCGACCGCAGCGACATGGCGAACACGTCCCGCACGTCGTCCATGAGCAGGACCTTGCCCTTGAAGGCAGGATTCCACAGGTCGTTCCAGCTCGTGATGGAAGACGGCTTGACGTACTTCGCATTGACGCCGATGGCGGAGGAGCCCCACATGTACGGCACGCTGTAGACGTTGTTCGGGTCATAGGGCTTGTTCAGGAGCTGGGGGTTGAGGTTCTTCATGTTGGGAAGCATGGCTCCTGTCGAGGGGCTTGAGCATGCCCATCTTGCCGCATCCTCTCCACGAAGTAGGTAGAGGGGAAAACCACGTCGTATCCCGCTTTCTTCACGATCTTGAGCTTCGCGAACATGGCCTCGTTGCTTTCATAGGTGGAGTATCTCACCTTGATCCCCGTCTCCTTCTGAACTGTTCTTGAGCACGGACGGATCGATATACTCGGACCAGTTGAAGACATAGACCTCGTTTCTTGCAGCAAAGGCTGCAAGAGGAAAAAAATAGCCAAAAGCGACAAGAAACACTTTTTTCATCTACCTGTTCTCCTTCGCAATCAAAAGATGGGCAATGGTTACCGTGATCAGTGATACCAGGAACATCACCGCACTCAGCGCATTGATCTCCGGCTTGATCCCGAGACTGTACCATGGAATAGATCTTGAGCGGCAGAACCTCGAACGACGGGCCGGTGGTGAAGAAGCTTACGACCACGTCATCCATGGAAAGCGTGAAGCTGAGAAGCCATCCGGCAATGATGGCAGGCATGAGCATGGGCATCACGACGTGCCGGAACATGCTGAGCTCGTTCGCACCCAGGTCCTTGGCAACGTCGATGATGTTCCTGTCGAAGCCGCTGATGCGGGCATAGACCGTCACCACCACGAACGGCAGGCAGAAGGTGATGTGGGCCAGAAGCAGCGTCATCGCCCCGGTACTTAAACCCAAGGTGATGAAAAACATGAGGAGCGAGATGCCCATGACGATATCCGGGCTCATCATGACCACGTAGATAAAGGAGTACATGACCTTCCGGCCGATGAACCGGTAGCGGTAGAAGGCAAAGGCCGCGCAGGGTGCCCAGGATGGTCGCGATGGTGCTCGATGAGAAAGCGATGATGAGTGAATTGGCAAACGCCTCCATGAGCGGCCCGTCGGTGAAGAGTTTTCCGTACCAGGTCAGGGTGAATCCCTGCCAGTTCGTGGAGAACCGGGTATTGTTGAAGGAATAGATGACCAGGACAAGGATGGGGATGTAGAGAAACAGATAGATGAAGGGCCAGGTATACGATCTTGAAAGCTGTTTCATCTCACCTCCCCCATGCGCCCTGGTTGGCCCTGCTCGGGAGCTGACGAAGTACCAGACGAGGAGCAGGAACATGAGGAGGGTCAGGATGACGCTGGCGGCTGAGCCGAGCGGCCAGTTGCTGGTGGTGAGGAACTGGTCCTTGATGAAGTTGCCGATGAGCATCGACCGTGCGCCGCCCAGGAGGTCCGGGATGTAGAACAGGCCCGAGCGCCGGCAGGAAGACCATGGTGCTCCCTGCTATGATTCCCGGGAGGGTCAGGGGCAGGATGATGTGGAAGAAGATGCTGCCGCGAGGTCGCGCCGAGGTCGCGGGCAGCCTCGATGAGCCGTCATGTCGAGCTTCTGGATCGATGCGTACAGGGGCAGGATCATGAAGGGCAGCAGCGTGTAGACCAGGCCGATGAACACCGCCACCTGGGTGTAGAGGATGCTCAGGGGCTCATCGATCACGCCCGCATGGAGAGCAGGAAATTGTTCACGATGCCGTTTGCCTTGAGCAGGATGATGAGGGCATAGGTCCGGATGAGCGAGGAGGTCCAGAAGGGGATGATCATGAGGAGGATCAGGGTCCGCCTGATATCCTCGCGTATCCTCGTCAGGAAAAATGCAAACGGATAGGCGGAAAGAAGGGTGAGCACGGTGGTGCCCAGCGCCAGCAGGAAGGAATTCTTGCACACCTTGAGGAATACCGGGCGAGAAGATCTGCCTGTAGCTCTCCAGGGTGAAATACCAGGCTACGATTTCCTGGGGGTCCCGGGTGAGGAAGCTGTACAGCTACGACGATGATATAGGGGATTACGACGAAGATGGTGATCCAGACATAAGGTCGAGCCGACGGCGAAGTTCCTGAAGCGGCTCTTTCTTTCCATGGCTACAGGACGACTTCCCAGCCGTAAGGCCAGTCTATGTGGATTTTGTGCCCGTGGCGGTAGACGACATTTTCCTGGTCTTCGTTGAAGAACTGCGTGACGAAAACGGTCTCGCCGGCATCGAGATTGATGATGAGGTCTACGGTCTTGCCCTTGTAGATGACCTCCTCGATCTTTCCGGCAAGCGCAGGTGCGTTATCCTGTAAGATTCCTCGTCCTTGGTTACCATGATGTCTTCGGGCCGGAGCAGCACCTTTACGTTTTGGCCGGCCGTGAAATTCTTCCTGTTCTGGACCTTGAAAGGCCGGCCATGGATGTCGACGACAGCGCTGCCGTTGTGAACCTCGATGATACGGCCTTCGAAGACGTTGATCTCGCCAACGAACTTGGCAACGAACATGTTTTCCGGCTCTTCGTAGATCTTGGTAGGAGTCCCGATCTGCTCGATGCGTGCCTTCGTTCATGACCGCGATACGGTCGGACATGCTGATCGCCTCTTCCTGGTCATGGGTCACGAACACGAAGGTAATGCCGAGCTTGCGGTGAATGTGCTTGAGCTCGATCTCCATCTCCTGGCGCAGCCGGTAATCGAGAGCGCTTAGAGGGTTCGTCCAGGAGCAGGACCTGCGGCTTGTTGACGATGGCCCGAGCCATGGCAACCCGCTGCTGCTGGCCGCCGGAGAGCTGGTGAGGTTTGCGCATCTCAAGTCCTCCCGAGCTTGACGATCGAAAGGGCCTCTGTAACCTGCTCCCTGATATTCGGACTTGTCGAACTGCTTCATCTTCAGGCCGAAGGCGATATTGTCGAAGACGCGTCATGTGGGGGAAAAGGGCATAGCTCTGGAACACGGTGTTGACGTTTCTCTTGTTCGGCGGGGTGCCGCCCAGTGAAAGGCCGTTCATGACGATATCGCCCGCCGTCGAGGGATCTCGAGACCGGCAATGAGACGCAGGACCGTTGTTTTTCCGCAGCCGGAAGGGCCGAGCAGGGTGAGAAACTCCCCCTGATAGATGTCAAGGTCCAAAGAATCGACGGCGAGCACGTCGTCAAATCTTTTTGTCACCCTCCGTAAGCGGACTATCGGGTCCTTTCCCATCCATACAGCCCTCGTTGTAGAATTCGTGTGCAGTTCGAGTCCGTCTCTATATGAAATACACTTTTTTAGCAATGTGGATTTTGCCCCGAAGTGCGGGTAAATCCTTTTCAAATTTCTTGCCTTGTTTTCAAGCCTCGCAAATTCACTTCTTTTGCATGCATCTCCGGAGGGGCAGGGCATGGGGCAGTTGCCTTTTGTTTCATCGAACACTAAAAAGATCGTAAGGCATGCATATTTCGGGGATTCCATGATCAGTACTCAAAGAGCAATACCTGGAAGGTTTCATAATATATTCCATACCGCGATCATTCTCGGGGTTATGGCCGGGTTATTCGGCCTCCTCGGATGGATGGTTTTCGGAATGCTCGGTTTTATCTGGGCACTGGTAGCAGTCGCGCTTTTGCTTGCGACAACGCCCAAGCTCACTCCTCCGATGATCCTGCGCATGTACGGTGCACGGAGGCTCTCGTATGAAGAGTCGCCGGGTCTGCACAGGTTAGTATCAGAGCTCTCGAAAAGGGCGGAGCTTGGGAACGTGCCGAAGCTGTACTATGTTGCGAGCAGGCTGCTGAATGCCTTCAGTGTGGGGTCGAGGATGAATTCGGCCATTGCGCTCTCCGACGGCCTCATCAGGGACTTGACCCCCCGGGAGATCACCGGAGTGCTCGCTCACGAAATGAGCCATATCAAGAATAATGACCTCAAGCTCCATACCTATGCCGATATGATGACGAGGATCACCTCTCTGTTCTCGTTTATCGGGCAGCTTCTGATCGTCTTCTATATACCGGTTTTCCTTTTCTCCGATGAGCAGGTCCCGCTGTTTTTTATCCTGGCCCTCATAACCGCACCGGCATTGAGCGTTCTTCTGCAGCTTGCGCTTTCACGGGCAAGAGAATTCGTTGCCGACGCCACCGCGGTCCGGTTCACCAATGATCCCAGAGGGCTCGCATCGGCATTATGGAAGATGGATACCTATGAAAATTCCTTCTGGGACATCATCAGACTTCCCGGGAAGAACAATCCTTATCCTTCGATCCTGAGGACTCACCCCCATACCAGGGAACGCATCAACAGGCTCATGCGCCTGGAACATGCCGGAAACGACAAAGATAAAGGCTTCCCTGAAGTGATCGTTCTGCCGGAGGATCTGCATGGAGCCTCCCAGCCCCCGAGAAGTCGCTGGCCCGGCCCATGGTACTGAATCCAGGCCTGTAAGGATTGATTCCTATTCCCATAATGAGGCCTTTATTCAACCTGTCCGGATATAAGGATGTAGTACACCGACAATCAGGAATTGTAATAAATTGACAGAAAAGATCGTTTAACGATAACTCTAGGCAGGCTTGCAGAGCAAGTTTAAGTTCGTGAGGACAGGTATACTACAAACATAGGGGGAGGAGATGAAAAGAATAGTCTATTCATTGGTTATGGTATCCGTCATTATCTGCAGCGGAGAGGTCTTTGCCGCCGGCACGATCAAGCTCGGGGTGCCCGGGGCGCACAGCGGGGATCTGGCATCACACGGCCTGCCTGCTGCCAACGCGGCCAAGCTCGTTGTTGATGGTATCAATGCGAAGGGCGGGATCCTCGGGAGGAAAGTGGTAGTCCTCAAGGAAGACGATCAGTGCAAGCCCGAGGTCGCTGCCAATGTCGCAGCCAAGCTCGTTTCCGACAAGGCCGATGCAGTGCTGGGCCATTTTCCCTCTCATTTATCTGGCGCTACCTCATGGAGCGCAAAGAAAGAGGCGCTCACTCGGATGAAGCGGAAGGCCGGCAGAAGAGGGCAGGGCTGCGCCTCCGTTCCGACCGGAGGGTCTATCTCCCCTGTTTGACGGCTCTCGGGGCTTTTGTCGCGATCTTCCCGTTTCTCTTCTCCAGCTATCAGACATCCATCATGATCACTGCCCTCATGTACGTCATGCTGGGGCTCCGCTTGAACATCGTGGTGGGCCTGGCCGGTCTTTGAATCTCGGCTATGTGGCCTTCTACGCGGTGGGTGCTTATTGCTTCGCTCTCTGGACCACCATTTCGGCCTGGGCTTCTGGGTTGCGCTGCCGCTGGCAGGAGCGATTGCTGCCGTGTTCGGCATCCTGCTCGGGTTCCCGGTGCTCAGGCTGCGCGGCGATTATCTCGCCATCGTCACGTTGGGGTTCGGGGAGATCATACGGCTGATCCTCGAGAACTGGAACGATTTCTCTTCCGGGCCGAGCGGCATTGCCGGCATATCACGGCCCGGCACTGCAGGACGAAATCAGGCATCCCGGGTGCGATCTTCCGGGACGGGAAGACACGCAGAGAGGAGCAGGAGATGGTGGATTTCTCTTACCGGATGCTCGATAAAGTCGGGCTTGCAGGGTATGTCAACGATCTGGCCCAGGAACTTCCTTACGGCGCCCAGCGGAGGCTCGAGATCGCCCGGGCCATGGCAACCGAGCCTTTTCTTCTCCTTCTTGACGAACCTGCCGCCGGAATGAACCCAAGGGAAACCAAGGAGCTCGATGCGCTCATCACCAGGATCAGGAATGAGGAGAACTTATCGATCCTGCTCATCGAGCATGACATGAAACTGGTAATGAGCATCTCCCAGAGGATCTATGTGCTCGATTACGGGAAGATGATCGCTCAGGGGACCCCGAGTGAGGTGGCCGGAAACCCCAACGTAGTCAAGGCTTATCTCGGAGAGCCATCCGATGCTTAAGGTAAAGAACCTCCATGTCTATTACGGCGGGATCCACGCACTCCAGAGCATCGACATGGAGCTTTCCCGGGGTGAAATCGTCACGCTCATCGGAGCGAACGGCGCGGGCAAATCGACCAGCCTGATGCCCATATCGGGTATTGTTCAGGCACGCTATGGGGAGATAATTTTCGAAGGCACCTCTATTAATGCCATGGCCCCGGGCAGAATATTCTCTTTAGGCATCGTTCAGGTGCCCGAAGGCAGGAGGATATTCACTGACCTGTCGGTAACGGAAAACCTCGATATGGGGGCATATCTCCGGACTGACAGGCATGGGATCAGGAGCGACATGGACTACATCTTCACTCTCTTCCCCAGGCTTGCCGAGCGGCGCCACCAGATGGGAGGCACCTTGAGCGGCGGAGAGCAGCAGATGCTTGCCATTTCGAGGGGACTCATGAGCAGGCCAAAGCTCCTGCTTCCGGACGAGCCTTCCCTGGGCCTGGCGCCCATGCTTGTCCAGCTCATCTTTGCAACCATAGAAAGAATCAATATGTACAACAAGACGACCATACTCCTCGTGGAGCAGAACGCTAATATGGCGCTGCGCATCGCCCACCGGGGATACGTCATGGAAAGCGGCGCCATTACGCTGGAAGATACAGCAGCCAACCTGTTGAACTCGGACAAGGTGAAACAGGCCTACCTCGGAATGTAACCGGCAATAAGACCCGGAGACTCGAGAAGCTTCCCGTAATACAGCATACCGGCCGGGCGATATTCATTTTTCTCCAGTTTATCAAAAGCAAACAAAGACCTGCCAGAAACCTGTCTCATCTTTCCTTGAGAATGGGCAGTGCCCCTCTATTTATTCTTACTAAAGCCCAATGCGGGGCTTTGTCTGCGGTTTCTTTGGAGCGAAGGTGTCTATTCACCCGCAGTGACGGAGTTTCGTGCGCATTTCCCTTTCATGAGGCTATGCAGTCTAAAAGCTTTATTTCCATGCAAAGATCTTTCTTCTATATTTTAATCATGTCAGGGCTTTTCTGTATCCTGTATTGCTCGACGTTGCGCGAACTCGCGGGGATTTGGCTCCGGGATGAGGATTACAGCCACGGCTTTCTGATCCTGCCCGTATCCCTGTACCTCATATGGCGAAAGCGAAGAGAAATTATCAATAAAAGCGTGGAGCCGAGCAGTCTGGGTCTTGTATTCCTTTCCGCATGGGCTCTCCTTTACCTTCTGGGAGTAGGCGCTGAAGTTTCCACTTTCGAGAGGTTGTCGATCATTGTCTTCTTATTCGGCTCCATACTCTTTATTGCCGGCTGGAACATTACAAGGGTGGTTGCATTCCCCATTGTTTTCCTGATCTTCATGATTCCGATTCCTTCCGAGATTTACACAGTGCTCACAAACCCTTTGAAGTTGTTTGCGACAACATGCTCGGTGAATATTCTCCATTTTTTTGAAATACCAGCTCTGCAGGAAGGAAATCTTATCAGGCTGCCGAATTATTCCATGAAAGTCGTCGTTGCCTGCTCCGGTGTCCGGTCTCTGATTTCCGTTATCGCACTGGCCTTCCTGATGGGATATATTCTGTTTTCCTCAAATATGCAGAGACTGCTCCTGCTTTTCTTTTCCATCCCTGTCTCCATACTCGGGAATGTGCTGAGGATCACCATTACCGGGATCCTCGCATATTATCTGTCTTCGCATCCGGCAGAGGGCTGCTCGCACACCATAGCCGGGATCACAACCCTGGCTTTATCATTTATCTGTCTACTCATGGGGAGTGCAGTCATTCAATGGTTAGAGCAGAAAAAAATGCAATATATATCCTGGTTTTTGCGCTGAGTGTATTCGGATCGGCCCGTGTGATGAAGCAGAGCCTGCATTCGGAGTGTATCAACCCGTACAGGATTCCGGAAAGCATCGGGCACTGGAAGGGGATGAGCCTCGGCACGGACCTGGGTCTCCTCAATTCAGGCATGGGAGCCCGGGACATTGTGTTCCGCACCTACCGGAACGGGATAGACGTGGTCACTCTCTATGTGGCCTTCTATAAGGATATCGATTCTGCAAACCGGGTTCATGCACCAGAGGTCTGTTATCCGGGGCAGGGCTGGACAATAGCAAGGGATGAAGTCGTAGTGAGAAAGTTCGGCGATGGAGAAGCCAGAATAAATCGTCTGATAATCCATAAAGAAAACCGGCAGGAACTGGTCTACCACTGGTGGCAGACCGGGGATATGATTATACCCTGGAACAGTGCCAACAGGGTGTATCAGATGATCAAAAGCCTGAGGGGCCAGAACCCGTCGACCGTATGGATACGGGTATCAACAGATACGAAAAAGGATGTTAAATCCTGTGAAAAGAGCATCGAGCGCTTCAGCCGTGAGCTCACGCCGCTGATCCGGAATTATTTCTCCCGTTCCTAAAAAACCCGGGATCAACAAAACCTGTGGGAAGCTAAGATGACGAAGGGCTTGATGGTATTCTTCTGGTTGTGCTCAATCCTTACGGGATACGTGTATTTCATTTATCCCGTTCTCATCACGAGAATGTCCCGGAAGATCGGCAATAATTATATCAAGGATGAAATACTCCCCCCTGTTTCCGTCATTATCACCGCATATAATGAGGAACTCAGCATAGCCCGGAAGATCGAAAACACGTTGACCCTCGATTATCCGCGGGAGCTCATGGAGGTTATCATCGGCTCGGACGGCTCAACGGATGGAACGAACGAGATCGTACAGTCTTTTGAAACCCAGGGGGTGAAGCTCGTAACCTTTCCCAAGAACCGCGGCAAAACCATGGTGCAAAATGATTGCGTAGGCGAGGCATCCCACGAGATCATCGTTTTCATGGATGCTGCTTCCCTGTGCGAAAAAGACAGCCTGAAAAAACTCGTATCGAATTTTGCCGACAGCCGAATCGGAGCCGTGGCGGGAAGGGTTGTATTTACCAGGTCAAAGGACAACCTTACCACTGAAAGCCAGGGCATATATTGGAAATATGAGCAGATTCTCAAGAAGGCGGAGAGCTCGCTGGGATCGCTCGTGGGTGTTGACGGTCCGCTCTATGCGATCCGCAAAGAGCTGTATAACACCCTGGATGAGGATATGATGAGTGATTTCATATCCCCGCTTCTCGTAATAAAAGGCGGACATTGTGTGGTGTACGAGCCGGAAGCAATAACCTATGAAGAGGCAACCACGCGGCCGTTCGATGAATTGAAGACACGAAGGAGAATCGTAACCCGTGGTTTTACCGGTCTGTCAAGGTATCCCGAGCTGATCAATCCTGCCTCCAGGCCTCTCCTTGCATGGCAAATAGTATCACACAAGGTTTTACGGTGGCTTGTGGGCTTTTATTACATCGGGATGCTTCTGTCTTCTCTGCTCCTCATCACCAGGCGGTTTTTCTTCCTGGCATTCGGTGCTCTGATGCTGATTTTAGGCCTTTCCTTCTATGGTCTCAGGGCAATGGGAAGGCCCCGCAAACTGTTTACCGTCCCTTATTACTTCATACTCGTAAACCTTGCGGCAGTACTTGGTGCGCTGGATTATATGAGAGGCAGGAAGGTAATTTCATGGAAACCGGTACGGGAATAAATAATCAGTCAGGAGCCGTATGAAAGCCGTGTTGATCAAGTCCGATGAAAGGTTCGATGCGTTTCAGAGCAAGCTGGGAAGTTATAATATCGAGTGCATCCCATTGCACTTTGCCCGGCAGGAGTGGATTGATTTCGATTACAGCAACGTCGATTTTCTGATTTATTATCCGAGCTTCGAGTTTTCCTCCAACTATCCCCTTGCGCTGTATAAGGTCTCTGACAATCTGGACCTTATCCACCGGAATCACCCCGATCTATTGACATATCCCGATCCGGCTATCACTTATTATTACAATGACAAGTACCGGCAGTTTCTCTTCCTCAAGACCCATGCATTCCCGATTCCCCAGACCATACCTCTCCTGTCCGAAGGGTGCATAGACGAGGCCCATGAAAAGCTCGGATACCCGATGGTGCTGAAGAACCGCTATGGAGCGGGAGGCGGGACGGTATTCCTCATTCACACCAGGCGCGAGCTCGAATCATATTACCGGATATCCCAATTCGATTTTTACCACCGCGGGGCATTGGAGTATTTTTATAAGATATTCAAACAGCGCATATTCTATTACCTCCTTATCAAGGCCCGGAAGATGAGGTATCCGTTTCTTTCTCCCCCGCTGCTTGCCCAGAAATTCATACAGACCGACAGAGATCTGAAGACAGTGGTGGGCAACGGCCGTGTGATGGAGGGTCATTGGCGGTTTCAGGCATCGAAAGAGCAGTGGAAGGTAAATATCGACGGCGGAGGCATCGGACAATGGAGCTATATACCCGATGATGCAATCTCCATATCTGAGAAGCTGGCGCATGAGCTGTCTGCCGGCTGGATCAATCTCGATCTCATACCCTCTGAAAAGGGATTCCTGATCACCGAGTACTCTCCGGTGTGGCACCACTATGCATATAAGGAGAAACCGACGTTTATATATAAAGATGATTATAATATAGAACTTCCGCTCGATGCGTCACTCGACCTGGAGAAGATAATCATCGAATCATTGATTCAGAAAAGAGGGTTTCAAAAAAAAACACGTGATGAAATAGCAGCATGATCGATACCATCAGATATTTTTACTGGGATATGGCGTCTCAATGGGGAAGGTATGAGTATATTTCCGCGTTGCTGAGAAACATACCCGGAGAGCTGGGAGTATTCTTGAGAAGGAAATGGTATGCAAAGAAATTCCTGAAGGCAGGGAAAAACCTGAATGTCTATCCCGGTGCCATTATCCTGAATCCGAAGAAGATCGAATGCGGATATGGCGTCAACGTAGGCTATTATAATTATATCCAGGCCGGCGGCGGGATTGTCTTCGGCAATAATGTACTCATAGGACCGTATGCAAAAATCTGGAGCCAGAGCCATAATTACCGAAATCCTGCCACCCCTGTCTGTGAACAGGGGAACACGTTCAAGCCTGTCATCATCGGCGATGATGTCTGGATCGGGGCGAACGTGTTTATCATGCCCGGCGTTGTGCTCGGGAATAGATGCGTTATTTCGGCAAGCTCTGTTGTCGGGCAGAAGGAATACCCCGAAGGGACGATACTGGCCGGCTACCCTGCACGTAAGATAGGAGAACGCAATTATGAATAATTTATCATCCGGCAACTTGAAAAAGGTACTGATCATTGCCTATGGATTTCCGCCGATCGCGTATGTGGGGGTCTACCGTACCTTACGTTTCTGCAAGTATCTCCCCGGGAAAGGATGGCTGCCGGAAGTCATCACCATCAAGGGGGACGGTCAGATATTCAACGACTATAGTCTGCTGAAAAAAATTCCTGAGGAAATCAAGATACACAGGACCAACATCATCGATGTGTGGAGGAAGATACAATACAAGCGGATCAGAGAGTCGGATGCAAAGGATGCAGATGCCCTGCAGAACCCGCCGCAGAAGAAGGAGGGACTGGAAGCAGTAACCGAAAAGGTGAAGAATGTGGTTGTCTCATTGATTCTCAACATCTTCTCCATCCCCGATCATATGCTTCTCTGGGTGCCTTTTGCAACGGCGAGGGGCATCAAGCTCATGTGCAAAGATAATTATGATGTCATCTATACGACATCGCCACCTCATTCTGAACACCTTGTAGGCTTGATATTGTCCGCTGTCTCAAAGAAGCCCTGGATTGCAGATTGCCGTGACCCGATCAGCGATAATTTCAGCCTGCGGGACCTGTCCCGCTTTCATTATTTATCAAATAAGTATCTGGAGAAGATCATTATCCGGTATGCGGATAAAGTCATCATTGCGTCCGATCTTTATTCCAGGAAATTAAAAGAACGCTATCCCGCTTTCAGCCATAAGATCACCGTAATCATGAACGGTTTTGATCCGGAATTGTTCGAGAAGGTCGAGGCAAGCGGTTTCGACAAATTCACCATCATATATACCGGGTCGATGTACGGGACGATCCGTCCTGATTTTTTCTTGAAGGGTTTGAAAAAATGGGTGGAGTCAAAGGATACCGGAGTAAGGAGTGAAACACAGTTTCTTATACACGGGTGGAGGAACAACAGGGCGGAATTAATCTCAAAAGAGCTGGGGATCGAAGACATCGTGAAGATTCACGGCTATATCCCTCAGGAGGAAATCATACAGAAGCAGAAAGGCGCCCATCTCCTTCTGCTCGTTATCGGATTTGACGAGAGGAGCAAGGGCGTCGTTACATCGAAATTCTTCGAATACATAGCAACCGGGCGTCCCATCATAGCCATCATCCCCGAAGGGGAAGCACTGGATCTCATCAGAAACCATAAAAAATATTATCATGTCCTGGAAGATGATTACGATTCATTGCTGAAAGCCCTGGATACCGCGTATGCAGAGTACTCCATGAGTAAGCTTGTCCCGACAGGTGAGATGAGCAATAATCACCTCCATGACTCAATATTCAATGCAAAGAATCAAGTGGTTGACCTTGTAAATATATTTAACGAAGCTCTGCAGCTAAGTTGATCTCTTCTGCTGGGAACAAGAAGCATCCCCCTCCTTATTAAACCGTCGATTTTCTTTGCCTGAAAGGCAATCGGCAACCCTTTCGTCATCCGAGAGCCGTGGGGTATGGATCAAGACCATACACCGGACTCTCTTTCAATGAGGTTCTTAACATGGCTATAAGTGTGAGCAACGAGTCCAAGCTGCTTGCCAGGCATTCGATCATATACGGCATCGGCACGAGTGTGAATAAGATCGTAGGCTTCCTTCTTCTGCCGATCTACACCCAGTATCTCACGACCCATGACTATGGGATAAAGGAACTCGTAGGGATCAGCACCGATATCATCGGCGTTCTCATGGCTGCATCGATTTCCACGGCTTTCTACAGGTTTTTTTTCGAATACAAAGAAGAACACGAACGGAATCTCGTGTTGAGCTCATCTTATATTTTTCTCGGCGCCGTCGGTCTGTTGCTCGTTGCTCTGTTATCTCTCTTTGCACCCGTGCTCGCAAAATATATCCTTAATTCTTCGGGACTCTCGATATTTTTTCTGATAGCGTTTGTCTCCCTGTGGTTTCAGACACTCAACGGCATCGGCCTGAACTATCTCAGGGTTACCATGAAATCCCTGCAGTATATCCTCCTTTCGTTCTTCAGGCTCTTTCTGGCCATTGCCCTGAACGTTTATTTCATAATATTCCTGCATATGGGTGTCCTTGGCATTCTCATCAGCACCTTGATTACCTCGATCGTTATTTTCTTTATCCTCAACGTTCCCCAGTTATTCAGAGTAGGGTTCCGGTTCTCTCCCAAGATCGTAAAAGAGATGCTTCATTTCGGCCTCCCCATGGTTCCTTCTCAAATGGGATCGTTCATCGTGCATGTCTCGGACCGGTTTTTTCTCAAAGCATACTGCTCCATAGCCGATGCCGGGTTGTATGCACTTGGATATCGATTCGGAGGCCTTCCGGGGACATTCGTTTCCGAACCTTTCAACCAGGTATGGCAGCCCAGGAGACTTGAGGTATACGACCAGGAGAATTCAGAAGAAGTGTTCGGCAAAATATTTACCTATTTCCTTGTGCTCATATCCTTTACGGCACTGGGGGTTGCGGTGCTCACCAAGGATGTCCTGATGATCATAGCAGAAAAGGAATTCTGGCCGGCATACAGGGTCGTCCCGATCATAGTTCTCGCAAACGTCATTTTCACGTTTAACTATCATTTCAACATGGGAATCATCATTGAGAAAAAAACCAAATATTTTGCCTACATCAATTCGTCAAACGCGGCTCTGAACCTGACTTTGAATTTTCTGCTCATCCCCCGATACGGGATATATGGGGCAGCGTATGCAACGCTCATCTCTTATACCTATCTAACCGTGCTCACCTATTACTTCAGCAATAAATTCTTCAAGATAGACTTTGAATTCATGCGGATGGGGAAGATCGGAATCGCTGCAGCCCTGATCTACATGCTTTCCCAGCAGGTGGCTCTCAATTCGCTGTATGCAGGAATATTTGTCAAGCTGCTGATAATCGCCTCCTTTCCCATGGTTCTCTATTTCATGAAGTTTTATACCCAAGAGGAAAAAGCCATGATCAGTACATACATGAGGCCGGACGTCAGCTTTATAAAATTATGGTAACCGAAAGATTCAAGGTGGGAGGCTAATAACGTGCTGCCTTCAGCAGAGTCGATTCAGTTTATCCTTCCGGCCGCGAGTATTCTTCTCCTGATATTATCATTAAAGAATCCCGTCTACGGGGTGATGTCATATTTCATTGTCCTGAACGCAAAACTGGGTGATATGTACCCTGCCCTTGGGGCGATACGGTTTGAGCTGGTCGTAGCAATCATAGTGCTCTTGAGGATCTTTGTTTCCCTGAGAGGACTTGGTAACATATTACCTCGCACCAGCCCCATAAACGGAGCTTTCTGGATATTCATGGTTGTTGGGATAATCTCCATGGCTTTTTCCGTAGACCCTTCAACCTCCTGGGACTTCGGAGGCTATTTCCTTCTCAAACATGCAATACTGTATCTCATGATCGTTTCCACGGTGCTTACCACTGCAGATTTATCCAAGTTCTTGTGGGTATTTATCCTTGTTACGGCGTGGATAGCATATGAACCGGTGGCTAATTACATGTCGGGGATTGTCTCTGAACATGGGTACGGTTCCGTTGCCTATGGCAGGTATGGGGCTGCAGCAGGTCATGTGGCGCTTGCGAACACGCTGAATCAGGCGATACCTTTTATCGTATTCTTCGCCTTGGCAGGGAAAAAGCGGCTGCCGAAAATCATTTCCTTCGCGGTACTTGTTCTCCTCGTATTCGGGGTGTACGCATCCAAATCCAGAGGAGGGTTTCTCGGTCTCATAATCGTGTTCATGGGGATGGTATACTTTGCTAAGAACAGGCTGAGGGCAGTAGCCATTGCAGGATTCTTCTTCGTCATATTTTTTTCCATTGCCGCATCGGACTATATTTCGCACATGTCGACGATCAAGGAAGGTGTTCATGCAAGCAGGTCGAGCTCGGATAGATACCTGGGTCTGGTGAACGGCATCTCGATGATGATAAAAAGGCCGATCATCGGGGTCGGCGTCGGATGCTTCGCAGAAGCCAGGGGCAGGTACTTTCATTACCGTTTTTATGCACACAATATGTATGGAGAGGTGCTGGGCGAGCTCGGGATAGCGAGTATTGCATGGTTCTACTGGATCTATGCCGTTTTCAGAAAGACAAAAGAGATAAAGAAAAACCTCGATGCATATAAAGAAAACAATGCATTCTACTTCAATATCATCAAGGCAATTCAGCTTGTACTGGTCTTGAGGTTGTTCCTCGGAAATTTCTCCCATGGGTACTTCATATGGCTCTGGTTTATGCTCGCTGCACTGACCGTGTGCATTCAGAACATCCTGATGCGGGAGACGCAGGCTTTCGGTGCAGTTCCCCCTCTCCAGCATCCTCTCCAATAAGGATACGCCATGTTGGACACATTCATTAAAAAGATATCGTTCCCGATTCTGGCTTATCGCGATGGGCTCCGCGGCATCATGCAGGATATGAGGGAACTGGATGAAAGCCAGTTCTGGCCGCCGGAGCGTATCCATAATCTCCAGAAGGCAAGGCTCAAAACCTTGTTGGTCCACGCGTACGAGAACACTGATTTTTATAAAAAGAGATTCGATGATTCCGGCTTTAATCCATATACGTTCAGGCATATGGATGAGCTCCTGGCGCTGCCGGTCCTTACCAAAGATCAAATACGGGAAAACCTCCAGGCCATGGTGGCCGGGAACTACCCGAACGATGAGATTCACACCTCGGAAACCGGCGGCACTTCAGGGGTAAAGATGAGGTTTTATCGTGATAATGCCTGCCTGGGGAAAAAAGAGGCGGCCATCCATAGATTCGGGAAATGGACAGGCTGGGATATCGGTCAGTACATGGGTCTTGTCTGGCCTGCACATCAGGATTTTCTGGGGTTTCATACATGGAAGTCCAAGATAAAGAATGAATTCTATAAAAGGCAGGTCGTATTCCCTGCAGCACTTATCGATGACAGGATGTGCGATGATTATATCGGGAAACTGATGCGGAAACGTCCGACCATGATCCTGGCATTCAGCTCCCCTATACATGAACTCGCCAGGTTCATTTATAGAAAGAGTATCACGGATATTCGTCTGAAAGGGATCATATCCACGGGTGAGCCGCTTTATGACCATCAGAGGGAACTGGTTTCGCAGGTTTTCCACTGCGACGTCTTTGATTCGTACCGGTCACGGGAGGTCGGGCCCATGGCACAGGAGTGTGAACTCCACAAGGGCATGCATATCAATGCAGAATACCTCCATATCGAGCTTGATAATAAAAAGCAGATAAAAGGGTCGACCGATTGGATCGGTGAGGTGATCGTTACGGATCTGCTCAACTACGGGATGCCGTTCATACGGTACGACATGGGTGATATGGCCGTGATGAACAACAGCTCCTGTCCCTGCGGGCGAGGGCTACCCATGATCGATAAGGTGATGGGGCGTTCCCTTGACGTTTTCATTACCCCGGACGGAAAGCTGGTCTCGACTATAGCGCTGGTAATGTACCTGGTAAATGGAGCACCGGGCCTCATCGGACAGATGCAGGTCCTCCAGGATGCCGTCGACCACCTTACCTTCAAGATGACAAAGGATCCTCTCCCGACAAAGGAAATTATGGATCACCAGAAAAAAATAGTCAGGAAAATATTTGGAGAGAGTATGAGAATAACCTATGATTTCGTTGATGGAATACCAAAAGAGCCGTCCGGGAAATATCATTTTGCCAAGAGGCTGATCCCGATCCCGGAACAACATGGTTGATACATCCTTTAAAATCGGTCTGGTGGGCGATATTGCCCTCACTCATGACTACGACGTTCTTCATGGGGCAAAAGGACCGCATTATCCCTTTGAGCTTATGAGGAAGGTGTTTTCAGAGCATGATCTGTTGATCGGCAACCTGGAGGCACCCTTATGCCTCGGCGGTGAGCCGTATCCTATGAAACTGAGCCTCAAAACCCATCCCGGGTATGCCGTCGGGCTTAAAGAAGCAGGGTTCACGGCACTTACCCTGGGGAATAACCATATAATGGATTACCGGGAGCAGGCTTTTTATGACACCATCGAGATCCTGGATTCTCAAGGCATTCACTGGTGCGGAGCCGGCAAGGACTTAGCCGAAGCACGCAAGCCGGTCATCATGGAGAAGAACGGGATATCGATCGGAATGCTTTCCTGCTGCGAAGTTAAGATAGATTCGCCTTTCTATGCATCTGAAGAGACCAGAGGTATCGCACCGCTGGACCTTGATCAATTAAATCAGGACATCGCATCCCTGAAGGGCAATGCAGATATCGTCATCGTATCTCTTCACTGGGGGATTGAAGACTGGGCCTATCCCACACCTGATCAGGTTGAAAAAGCCCATCGGATAATCGAGATGGGTGCACACCTGGTTATCGGGCATCATCCCCACGTCTTACAGGGCATCGAGAGATACAAACACGGCTATATAGCGTACAGTCTCGGGAACTTTCTCTTTTCCGACGTCGATTGGAGGTGGGTCAACGCACAGGGCGAGGTAAGGCATTCACAGCTGAAGCTCAACAGCTCCAGAAAACTGAGTGCAGTTTTTTCAGCTTCAGTTTCCAAAAGCGGCATCCGCAAAGTCCGGATGATGCCCTGCAAATTAAGAGACGATCTGCGCATTGTCCCCGTGGATGATTCTCCTTCTTTCAAACTTCGCATGAACACCCTGTCAGAACCGATACGATTGATAAAATACAACAAATTCTGGACTCTGTACGATACCATCAAGACCGGATGGGTATATTTTCTCTCGAACGCAAAAAGAATAAAGAATTTTCACAAGCTGTTTACCTACCCCGGAAAGCTGGCAAGAACATATCTGGAATCTGAGATGAAGCATGGATTTCGTGCTCATGCACAGGATCATGCAATCGAGTCCTTAGCCGGTCAAAGAAATAACATTATACATTTTGGAAAATATAACAAAAGAAAATCCTAAGCCCTATGATTCGGTAATAGAAATAATTGTTAAAAATCTTGCGGAACAAGGAATACCGCAGCTTCTTAACAAAGCATTTTTCAGAAAGGCGTATACGGTAGTCACCTATCACGGAGTGACTGAGGAGCAATTGCCGATTCATGACAGGTGTTTTGTATTCAAGGATTCGATCATACGGCAATTATTATATATCAAAAAAAACTTTCTTACCGTGCGCCTTTCAGATGCCGTTGATATCTTACGAAGCAAGAGGAAAACCAAGCAGCCGATATTGTCGTTAACGTTCGATGACGGGTTTCAGAATAATTATGATGTCGTTTTCCCCATATTAAAAGAACTACGGCTGCCGGCTACGATCTTTCCCGTTACCGGTTTTGTGGACAGCGACCGGACCATCTGGTACTGCACCCTGAACAAGGCGTTTTCCGAGTCAAAGAAGAAGAATCTCGTATGGATGCATAATACATATGAACTGAGAAGTATGAGAGAACGGGCGGAAGCCTGCCGGAACGTTCAAGCGATCTTAAAAAAAATGCCGCATACCATGCTGGTCCAGGAAGTCGAAAACATAACCTCGCTTCTGGGCTACAGGCATTCTGTCAGGGTGAACAGGAAAAGCCCATACCGCATTCTCAACAGCAATGACATGTTGGCCATGCATAAAAGCGGTCTCATCGAATTCGGCGCTCATACCCACACGCATTCCATACTGAGACTTCTGCCTGACGAAGAGAAAGAATATGAAATCAAAACGTCGATCGATCACATCAAGGTAATTACTGGCAAGCCTTGCACATTGTTCAGCTACCCGAATGGGGAAAAAGACGATTTTGAAGAACGGTCACAGAAGATATTAACTCAAAACGGCATAAGCAGCGCCTTCTCCATGATGAGAGGACCGAACTACTCCCACACGAATCCGCTGTGCTTTCACCGATACGGCATCGAAGGAGACATGAGCTTTCACAAGTTCCTTGCCAATGTCCATCACATAATCTGGATAAAACGATCAGTCTCCAGCTTCGGCAAACGCATACTCAACCGTTGACGAAGCACTATTCAGTACCCGTGGATACAATCCCTTACGGAAACAGGCGCATGATCAGAAAATATCAGGATGGCGATCTTTTACGTTTTCAGGAATTCTGGAACGAGCAGGGATCAGGCCGATCAGCTCATCGGAAAGCAAAAAGCTTTCAATGGCTGGTCGGACATAATCCTTTCAGCAGCACCCATGATGATTACCTGGTTTTGGAAGAGGGAGACGGCATTATAGCCTATGAAGGGATGATGCCGTTTAAGTTCAGCATTTCCGGTCAGACGGTTCAGGGCTGTATCTATCATGATACCATGGTCTCCCCGGAAAGAAGGGGGCGGGGGCTCGGGACAGATCTCGTCAGATCGGTCATGGAGCAACATCCTGAGTTCTCGATCGCAGTGTGGATGAATGCACCGAACAGCAAGGTTTTTAAAAAATGCGGATGGAAGCATGTTGACGGGCTGTACACCTATGCAAAGATATATACGGTGAACAACCTTATACGAATTCGATACAAATGGCTGAACAACATTGCAATCAAGGGATGCAACCGATTGATCTCAATGGTGTACTCGGGCGAAAAGATCGTACGATATCTTTGGGCCACGCTGTCCATGAGCGGAGGTATCTCCAGGCTTTCATCCACTCGAAAACCAAGGTCAGGGCTTGCCTTGCATTTCATGAGCCCCGGCTTTCGCGGGAATGAAGGAACGCTTCCCCGGGTAAGCGGTTTTAATACACGCACAAGGGAACATGCTGTCCGGTATGTCGACAGCTTTGATGAGCGGATTGACACCTTGTTTCATTCTGTACGTGCCCGGTTTCCATTCATTGCGTTTCGCACGAGTAAGGTGCTGAACTGGAAATATGCCCATGATTCATCCTCGATGTTTAAAAAACTCATTAGCCTTCAGGGCGATGGCCTCACAGGATATATGGTTTTCAGGACACGGGAAGCCGAGAACGGCAGAAAGATCGCAACCTTGTTCGATTTTCTCTGCTCTCCTGAAAGTCCGGATGCCTTTGAGGGCCTGCTTGAGAGGGCCATGGCGGATATTGAAAGGTCAAAACCCGATACCGTCGAGATCCTGTGTTCTTCGCTGCCGTTTATCAAAATACTCAAGAGAAGGGGTTTTTTGCGTGCAAGGGATAATCCTCACGCCCTCAAGTACTTTCATCCGGGTGTATATGATGAATCCAACGGCATGAGCAGGGGTGAGAACTGGTTCTTTACCTTTGGAGACGGGGATAAGGTATTCTGGGACTTTTAAGCCCAAGGGGCAATTTGAACAGGTTTGTATTTTGTCAGCGGGTTTTTATCTACAGCTTTCAGTTGCAGAATCTTACTACAGGCTTTCAAACCGGAGTTCCCCTTTCCATACGAGAGCCTTCACTGGAAGAGGTTAAAGCTCTGCATGACGATCCCCGGATGGATCTGAAATCTTACTCGTGGGAAACTTTGGAGGACAAGCTTGCAAGTAAAACGTGGAATCTTCTGGCAGCGCAGGTTGAGAGGAAACTTGTCGGGTATATCTTTTACAGTACCCGCGAAATGTCGGTTGTCGGTTCAAAGAAAGTTGATTTTGTACTGCCGGAATATGCAGGATACCCCTTCAAGCTGTTTGTCATTCCTTCACACCGGGGCCTCTGCATCGGCAAATACCTGGAGCAATCGGTAAATGCCAGATTATTATCGAATAACTATACAGTAGCTTTTCGTGCGACGAACAGCACAAACGAAGTGCAGCTTCACAATTATGCAAAAATCGGCGGTACCTTCGTGGGGTCATTATCTTTTTACCGGTCGAGGATTTTCAACACGGTACATATTTCAGGAGGAGTAAAACAAGCAGGATTGAGTACAAAGAAGACACATTAGGAGAGTGGTATGGATTTATTGAGGCCAATCTCTCGATATATTGTTGCCCCCATTTATTCGATAAAGGAAAAGAGCAGATTATTAAGTACGTTAAAAGAACTGGAAAACTCTCAATGGCTCACGGGCGAGGCACTTGGCACTATCCAGCTGCAGAAATTAAAAAGCATACTCATCCATTCCTATGACACCGTAGAGTACTACCAGGATGTTTTCAACAAGGCCGGTTTCAATCCTTATCAAATGGCGAGTGCCGATGATCTGCGAAGCGTCCCTGTCTTAACCAAACGAGATATCATCAGGCATTCGGGGAAAATGGTGTCCAGGAGCTATCACCGCAAAGATCTCATCCGGGCGAGTACAGGCGGTTCGACTGGAACCCAGCTGCACTTTTCCGTGAATAAGGAATGCATTCATCAACGGGATGCATGCGCCTGGAGACATAATCGATGGGCCAATTGGGACCTTGGTGTGCCGGTAGGTGCCCTGTGGGGCAATCCTCCGAAAGCCGGGACATTCAAAAGCAAGGTCAGGCAGAATATTCTTAAACGGACTTCATACCTGGACACCATAAATATGGATACCCCCAGCATCTTGGAATTTGTAAATAAAATTAACAATTATGAAGGGTATATCCTTTTCGGCCATTCCCATTCGCTCTACCTCCTTGCCGACTTACTCTCAAAAGAAAAGATCTTTGTCGGAACCCCGGCGGGAATCGTCTCAACATCCATGATGTTGATGGACAATGAGCGGCTTCTTATTGAAGAAGTCTTCCGGCAGAAGGTTTTCGACAGATACGGCTGTGAAGAGGTGGGTCTCATTTCATCTGAATGCGAGTGCCATAACGGGATGCACTTGAATATCGATCATCTCTTCATCGAGTTTATCAAGGCAAACGGCCATCCTGCGCTCCCGGGTGAGGAAGGAAGGATAGTTCTGACCGACTTATCGAATTACGGAATGCCGTTTATCCGTTATGAGGTGGGTGATGTCGGCGTCCCCACAGACCGGCTCTGCGAATGTGGAAGAGGGCTGCCCCTCATGGAAAAGATCAGTGGGAGAACAGCCGACTTCCTCATAAGAGAGAACGGCAGCAAGGTTGCAGGCGTCTCGCTGATCGAGAGGGTATTAACCAAAAACCCGGCTATCATGCAAATGCAGATTATCCAGAACGAGATCAACAGATTCACTTTCAATATAGTCATGAATGAAGGCTTTACCGAGGAAAAGGCAGTTCGTGCCCTGAAACGGGAATTCATGAAAATATTTCCGAACTCATCAATGGAATTTGAATTCGTAGAGCGGGTCGAGCAGGAATCCTCCGGGAAATACCGGTTTGCGATCTGTAACGTCTGAACCGAAATCTCAAGCAGGGATGTCTATGAGTAAAAAAATAGGAATCGCGTTCGTTATCGACACCATCAACTCCATAGGCGGCACGGAAAAGCAGCTGCTGAGCCTCATGTCGCTGCTGGACGAGAACCGCTTCGATAAGCATCTCGTATGCCTCAAGCCGCCCGATGCCTATGTACATTTCTCTACGGGAAACCGGGAGGATTATTCCACCCATCTCAATTATTATCAATGCGACATCCAGTCTCTCATGAGTACGGAGTGCGCGGGCAGGACGATAAAGCTGGCGAAGTTTTTCAAAGAAAACAGAATAGATATCGTACAGACATATTTCGTGGATGCCCAAATCATCGGGGTCGCTGCCGGAAAACTTGCCGGGGTAAAGAAGATCGTGTGCTGCAGGAGAGATCTGGGATTCTGGCACAACCGGCAATTGGTCATTATTATCAGGGCATTAAATAGATTTGTCGATCATTTCCTCGTGAATTCCCATGCAGTCAAACAGCAGGTGGCACGTGACGAATGGGTGCATCCGGATAAAATTTCAGTCATTTACAACGGGATCGATAAGTCCCGGTTCAATGGAAACAGTTCGCCGCGAAATGATACAGTCGATCTGTTTGACAGGCAGAAGAACTACTGCATAGGCATATCGGCAAATTTCAGCAGGCGCGTCAAACGGGTCGATGTGTTCATCCGTGCCGCAGCAGAGGTCCTCAAAGCCATTCCCAATGTGTTTTTCTGCATTGTCGGGGAAGGGTATCTCAAGCAAGAGCTGGCCGAGCTCAGCGATGCATCGCACATGTCCGAACGCATCCTGTTCTTGGGCGCAGTAAAAGATATCCCGAATTGCATCAAGCACTGGGACATAGGTGTTTTATCCTCGGAATCCGAAGGCCTGTCCAATTCCATTCTCGAGTATATGGCAACCGGCATGCCTGTTGTGGCTACAGCCGTCGGCGGGAACAAAGAGCTGATCCGTGACGGGGTGAACGGCTTCCTCGTCCCCAATGAGGATTATCAATCCATGGCTGATAAGCTGTGCCGGCTGCTGAAAGATCCACATTTGAGAAAAAATATGGGGGAAAGCGGGAAAAGAATGATTTCAGAGAGATTCGGGTGGGAAAAGGTTATCCGTGATTATGAAGCCTATTATGATTCCCTCCTGGGTAGCGACTTGTGAATGCCGTGTGGTTCACCTGGGAGAATCAAAGGAGGAACCGGGAGCTCAGCAAGGCTCTCGGCATAAAGCTGTTCGAGTTCAAAGAGGTCGATGACATAAAGAACCCCGTAAAGAAATATTCGAGAGGCCTCATGCGGACAAGCAGGGCACTGCTTAAGGAAAAACCTTCCCTGGTGTTCTGCCAGAACCCTTCACTCATCCTCTCGTCCTTTCTCGTAACGGTCAAGAAGGCATCAGGTTTCAGGGTCTGTGTTGATGCCCACAATGTGGGACTCTTCCCCAGAGAGGGCAAATCACCCGTGCTTGGGAGTTTGAGCAGATACGTCCAGGCCGGGGCTGACCTAACTCTGGTTACGAATGAGCAGCTGCAGAGACACGTGGAGGCCAACGGCGGCAGGGCTTTCGTTCTCCAGGACAGGATACCCGATATCCAGCGCCGGCCCCCGATACCTCTTGAAGGCAGATACAACGTCCTTTTCATCTGCTCATATGCGCAGGACGAGCCGTATGGTCTGGTTTTTGAGGCGGCAGAAAAGCTTGATTCCGGGGTCCACATCTATGTCACCGGGAATTATCGTAAAAAGAATATAGACCCTGTGCAGGTGCCTTCCAATGTTACCCTGATGGGGTACATCTCGGAAGACCTGTATGTAGACATGCTCAACTCCGTGGACGCAACCATTGACCTTACAAGCCGAGAGAACTGCCTTGTGTGCGGTGCATATGAGACAGTCGCGGTCGAAAAGCCCCAGATACTCTCGGATACCCGGGCATTGAGGGATTATTTCAACAGAGGAGTCGTCTATACCCCCCACACCGTGGAAGGCATCCACCGTTCGCTAATAATGCTCATCGAAAATAAGCCTTTCCTGGAAAAAGAAGCCAGAGAGCTCAAAATGGAAAGGCAGGCTGAGTGGGAGCAGAGGAAAGCCATTCTCCTAAAGCTTTTGTCTGAAATGGTACGATAGATCTACCTTTCACCGACTTCAATGAAAAGGCATCGAATCCTCCATATACGCGACAGCAGCGGTATTTTCGGCAGTGAGCGCGTGATCATGACCCTGGGGAAGAATTTAAACCCCGGCCTGTTCGATTTCTCCCTGCTCTGCATGCGAAGGCCGGATGGAAGGAGCGAGCCCCTCATCGATCTTGCCCGGAACATGGGCTTTGAAGTCGAGCCCATAGATGTCAACGGCAGGTTTGATGTCCGTGCCGTGATGAGCATCCGGCAATTCATACGGTCGCATGACGTTTCCCTCATCCATACCCATGACTTCAAATCGGATTTCTATGGGCTCCTGGCCACCCTTAATCTCGGGGTAAAGAGGATTGCCACGGCACACGGATCGACAAAGGATTCGCTGATGAAGAGGATTTACCTCTACCTTGACGAACATGGGGTGTACCGCTCTTGTGATAAGGTCATTGCCGTATCAAAAGACCTGCTCGCTGAGCTGTCGGGCAAGGGTTTAAGACGCGACAGGATCGAGCTTATTCAGAACGGGTTCGATGCGGATCTATTGAACACACATTATCATGGTCCCGAACCGCTCGCTGCCGGTTGCCAAGGCTCCGGACAAAAAGATCTTTGCCGTAGTAGGCAGGCTCTTCCCGGATAAGGGCCACGCGGTCTTTCTCAATGCATTTGCAAACCTCTTCTTTGAGTTTCCCGGCAATTTCGGAGTGATTGCAGGAGATGGGCCTGAAAAAGAGAACATCCTTGGGCTGATACGCATGCTGGATATTCAGGAAAGGATGTTTTTCTGCGGGGTGAGGAAGAACATCAAAGAACTCTATCGGAATATTGACTGTCTGGTTATCCCGTCTTTTACCGAAGGGCTGCCCTATGTGATGTTAGAGGCAATGGCCTGCGGCATTCCAATCATCGCCACCTCGGTTGGCGACATCCCCTTGCTCATACAAGATGGTATAACAGGATACCTGATCCCTCCCGGCGATGTCGATGCCATGGCCGTGAGAATGAGGGATATCGCTACCATGCCCGAACATGCCCGGATCATGGCTGATGAAGGGAGAAAGCTCGTAGGGGAAAGGTTTTCAGCCGGTCTGATGGTAAAAAAGACAGAAGCCCTCTATCTGTCCTTGCTCTCCTGATTATCAAAAACCAGTACAATTCTTTTTTGTTATAAAAATATCTCTCAAGAAAGAAAGGATTCCAATGATCTTACCGAAGATTGCACTTATCGGCTGCGGGACTGTCGCCCGGAGGTATTATGTGCCGGCCTTGAAAAGCCACCCCGAACTCACGGAAGGACTGTTCTTTGTAGATACGAATATCGGCAATGCCGAGATGCTCCGGAAGGAATTGAACGGCGGGCAGGTAAGCGACAACTACCGTGATGTCATTGCTCAGGTAAACGGCGCTGTCGTGCTCCTTCCACATTGTCTGCACCACCCGGTGTCAATGGATTTTTTGCAGGCAGGAGTGCCTGTGCTTTGCGAAAAGCCTCTGGCCGTCCTGCCCGGTGAAGCCAGGGAATTGGTGGAAACTGCAGAAAAGAACAAGGCTGCCCTCTGCGTCAACAATACGAGGAGGATGTTCCCGAATTTCCGGAAAGTGAAGGAAATAGTTGAATCAGGCCGGCTCGGCAGGATCCTGGAGATCGATTATCAGGAAGGGAGCACCTTCGGATGGCCGAGCCCTACGGGCTTTTATGTAAATCCGAAGGTTTCGTCAAAAGGCATATTGCTCGACCTTGGTTCTCACGTCATCGATACCCTCTGCTGGTGGATCGGCGAAAAGCCTGACCTTATCGAATATCTCGATGATTCCTATGGAGGTCCTGAGTCAGTCGTAAAGATACGGGCAGAAAAAGGCGGATGTGCCGCAGCAGTCACTTTGAACAGACTGTGCGACCTGAAAAACACTTATCGTGTCGTCTGTGAGAGGGGGACCATAGAAGGAAAGATCTTCGAGTGGACTAGGTTTGCCATAAGGAGCGGAACGAACCAAACCTATGAGCAGAAGATCAAGAGCCCTTCAAAAAATTATCCCGGCTTTGTGCAGCCGGTTTTCGATAACTTCGTCCAGGTCCTCAAGGGCATACAGGAGCCGCTCGTCAGCGGCAGAGAGGTCCTTGCTTCTCTTGATTTCATCCACGAGTGCTATGAAAAGAGGAAGAGGTTCGACATGCCCTGGGACAGGAATATCAGGATAACACCCAACGGAAAGGCAAAAAAAGGCTTAAAGGCGGAAAGAAATATCCTGGTAACGGGTGCAACGGGGTTCATCGGCGGCCGGATTGCCGAGATGGCTCATCTTGCGCAAAACAAGCAGTATTCCGTCACTGCAGGGCTCAGGCAGTGGTCCGGAGCGGCCCGGTTGGGTAGGCTGCCCGTGAATATCGTTGACCTTGATATCATGGATAAGGGCGGGATCAATGCCGCCCTGGACGGCATTACCCATGTGGTTCACTGTGCAAAAGGCACTCCCGAGGTGACCGTAGAAGGCACCAGGAACCTCCTGGAGGCCTCTCTCAATAAGGGGATCAAGCATTTCATCCATCTCAGCACCGCAGATGTATACGGCGATGTTGCGGGTATCATCGATGAGGGGTATCCGTTTCATTACACCGGCAACCAGTATAACCGGATGAAGATCGATGCAGAGAAGGTTTGCTGGGAATATCACGGAAAAGGCCTGCCGATAACGGTCTTCAGGCCTTCCATAGTATACGGGCCTTACAGCAATAACTGGTGCTTACGTTTTGCTGCCATGTTCCTTGCGCGGGAATGGGGCATCTATGAGAAGTATGGGGATGGAAAATGCAACCTCGTGTATGTGGACGACCTGGTAAAAACGATCATGAACGCCCTCGACAAAGAGGAAGCTCTTGGAAGGGCATTCAATATAAACGGCCCTGAAGTGATCTCGTGGAATGAATACTTTACGCGGCTGAACAATGCCATGAACCTTCCCCCGCTCAAGACTATCAGGAGCAGCAGAGCCGATGCAACGACCTACATCATGGAGCCGGTGAGGGTGCTGGGCGGTTTTGTAAAGAGATATTTCCTGAAGCCGGTGAAAAAGGTTGCAGAAACGATCGATTTCGTCGACGCAATGATGCGCAAGCTCGAACATGCAGTCAAAACAACCCCGGCTCCAGATGAACTGAAACTCTTTACCAGAAACGTACTGTACTCAGACACCCTCGCAAGAAATACCCTGAGCTACTGCCCTGACACACACGTTGATAAAGGGCTCGATAATACCCTCAAATGGATAAAATACCTTGGCTTATTAAATACATGATGCAAAAACCCCCTCTCCCACGAGGGGAGAGGAAGAGACAGAAGAAAGAAGCAGAAGGAGAGGGGAGGAATTAAAAGAATAGATGTTTGGATTATTGCGGACTATGATACTAGAGTCCCCTCGCCCGCTTGCGGGAGAGGGGGACCCATCCTTATTCCGACCCAGGACCAAAACGTCCCCTCGCCCGCTTGCGGGAGAGGGACAGGGAGAGGGTAAATTCAAATCCCCTCATCCCCCAAGCAAGCATCCATTATCATCTGCAGAATCCCCTCTGTATTGGATAAAACATCATTATTCCAGAATCGCAGAATCCGGAAACCTTGGCCTTCAAGCCGGGAATCGCGAGTCTTGTCTTTCTCGCTGTAAGATGCATGCTGCCCGCCATCGAGTTCGATTATGATCTTTTTCTCAAAACAGATGAAGTCAACAATGTAATTACCTATTGGATGCTGACGTCTGAAGTTCAGTCCGAACATTCTTTTCGCTCGGAGATGCTTCCACAGAAGGCGCTCTGTATCAGTGGATCGCTTCCTCAGTTCTTTGGCGTATTGGGTATGGAGTTTGGTCATGCCCTCTCCCTGTCCCTCTCCCGCAAGCGGGCGAGGGGACTTTAATCCCAACTATTATTCTAAAATATAATTTTCCTTTTTCCCTCGCCCGGTTGTGGGAGAGGGGGTTGAATATATCCGGCTGAGGTGGGTGTTTGAATAATAAGGAGATGCCTTGAGTGGGCAAGGTATGGATCTGTCGTATGAACAAAAAATAATTCGATCGGATGGATAACAATGGCAGGTATCCTGATAACTATTGGTAATAATGTTAATAAAAGCCATGAAAAGGCTCTGGATTTTTTTGTAAAGCACAAGGGCTTGAGGAATGACTGGGATGAAAAGCATAAAAGTTTCCGGCTATCGAAGCTTTCCAGGAAGAATTCAGACTTCAGGGATAACGCCAAACATGAGGAAACGGACATATGGGTTGTGGGCACGCTGATATACAAAGATAGCCTGGGCGAGAAAGCGATAGCTCTCTTGAAGCGCGATCTCATGGATAAGCCCATCGAGAGTCTGGTCGATTCCTGCGACGGACCTTTTTGCATGTTGATCAGGAACCGCAAGGAGAATGGCTTCAGGATAATAACCGACCATGCCGGCATCATGAATATGTACCGGTATCGCTCAGGACCGGTGTTTTCCATCAGCTCGTCATCCATGGCGCTTTCACGCAATTATCCGGTTACCCGCAATGAGAAAGCTATTGCCCAGTTTCTTCGAGGAGCAACGGTCTATGGACCTGATACGATATATAATGAAATCGAGCTATTAGATCCTGCATCCATATACTCATTCCGGATCACTCCGAAAGAGGTGAGAGAAACGAAAAAACGATACTGGCAAAGCCCGGTGGAGATACACGAGAGAATCTCCTTTCAGGAAGCACGGGATACACTCATAAACAATCTGATCAAGGCTTTTGAAGTATTATCAAAAGAAGACGTGATTTGCGATTTCACCGCAGGGTATGATTCGCGATTGATTGTATCCGTTTTTTCCATGTTCAAACCCTTGAAGGACATCCACACCTTTGTTTTCGGGCCCGATGGATCCCGGGAAGTGGACCTGGTTGAAGGATACTGCAAGACGTTTGGATTCAGGAACAATCACCTCACCCTGCCGGAAGACTGGGATGAGAGAATCTATGATTATGTAAAAAGGGCCCTTACCATAACCGACGGTGAGGAAAACATATTCAACTATGCGCCGATCCTCTGGGCACAGGATTTTAAATCGAACGGCCATGAATATTCGATCAACGGGTTAGGGGGGGAAGTATATCGCGATTTCTGGTGGATCCAGGAAATAACCGGTTCAAAAAGGCCGGCCAATCTGGACAGGCTGATCAATACACGGGTGCTCCAGTATGAATATGACTACTCACTGTTTTCACCTGATTTTATGCCCGGGATGACCAATATAAAAAACATTCTTAAAGATGAATTTCAGAAATCCATCTCCGATATGGACCTCAGCCGCTCATACAATACGCTCCAGATAGACAACCTGTATTTCAGGCAGAAGGTAAGGAGGTGGGCAGGCAGAACCATCAGCTCCTCCAATCAGATAGTAGGGGCGCTGACACCGCTTACCATGAAGAGATGCGTTGAATCGGTCCTGACTGTACCGCCATGGTATAAGAGGAACGGCAGGCTTGTGAAGAGCATCATTGAGAGTCTCTCCTGGCCGCTCTCAGGGCAGAAAATGCTCAATGGAACGCCATGCCGGAACATCAGTTTTCAGAACGCGCACAAGTTCATACCATTAGTTGCAGACTATGGGAAAAGGGGCATCCGGAAGCTTGTGCAAAAGACCATGGGCCGCACGATATTCGTGGATAAATCAATTGCCTATCAGCAATCCTCTTATTTTTCATCCCTCTTTGCCGTCGATTCATTTTCGGATGCATTCAGCTATGATTCGCTTGTGACCAGAGATCTCTATGATCGCAAGAAGTATGAAAGGTTTTACCAAGATGCCGGGACGAATCGTTTTCTTTACCATAACCAGCTCGGGAATATGCTGACCCTCGAGATGAGACTGAGGCAGGATGCTGCCTCAGTAAAACATAATCCAATAGTATTGAAATAATGAGATTATCTAAGAGATTGTTACAATACTGACGAATGAGTTACAATAATCGCAGAAAACCGGCTGAAAGAGCTGTTAATTATAATTAATAATAAGGCACAGCCGAGGATATTCAACCAGCTTTTACGAAAGCTGGTTAATCGACGAGATATTTTAGATATTTGCCGGACATATGCGATTTATTGAGGCCTCCGGATTTTCCCGGGGGCCTTTTTGCTTCTTATCAAATCACTTCGTCTTACCAAAGATACCACGTCGAAGCAGGAGTATAACTGAACGATATCAGCTAAAAATCGATAAAATGAAAGTTTGATAAAGGTAAGCAAGTCCGGATAGTCGCATGGCACCGCAGTATGCGTGGTATGTTTGTTGCTCCATTGGTTTTAAAAAACTCAGAGGGGGGAATAATCTTGTCTCACATAATAAAGCTCACTACGATGGTTCTACTGCTCTTGTTATTATGTCGGATTGAGGGATATGCGGCAAACCGCCTATTATATGAAAATTTTGATGACAAGGTGCTGGACAGCAGGCTTCAGATAATAGGGCATGACTGGGCTATCTTGAGCCCGCCGCAATATAACCTGAATGCCGTCGGAAGAAGCGGAGCAGGCTATAGCTTTACTTCCGGTACAATCAACGAGGCGTATCTGCACTGGAGAAACCAGATCCCGAATCCGTGGCCTACCGATGATTTATATGTATCATTCTGGATGCGCTATCCGACCTTCAGACAGACAGACTCACATGAAAACATCAAGCTGTTTTACCCTCACTGGGATAATGCACAGGGGTATGTACATTATGCAATGTCCAGTAATAACAGCGTGTATTATTCAGCCATGGCACATGGCACGATGGTTACTGCCGGCAGATGGCTGACCTGCCCGAATCAGGCCGACGGCAAATGGCACCACTATGAATTCTATGTGAAATTTTCAGCCGGGGTCAGCAAATTCTGGTATGACGGGTCGCTCATAGTAAATGATACCTTCGGCACGGGCAAATGGACAAGGGCCATGCACTATATCTCCACGCCTTCCATAGATGCTGAAGAGCCGGGAGATTTCTCACGGCAGGTCGACGACCTGGAGATATGGGACGGCATACCGGGCAGCACCGGCACTGTTCCTCCAAGCGGCGGGACTACCAGCGACACTACAGCGCCGGCATTCAGCGGCATGAGCCCTGCGGTCGGGGCAACCTCTGTCCCTGCAAACACGAATATCTCATTCCATATCAAGGATTCAGGAAGCGGTGTGGACAGGTCTTCTATAGCGGTTACCATTAACGGAACCAGTGTCACCCCGACTATTACCGGGACTGCCGCAGATTATACCGTGTTTTATAATCCGCCTGCAAACTTTGCCTATGGGTCCAGGGTCCAGGTTGCCGCAAGCGCAAAGGATATCAAGGGAAATAGTACCGGTACGCAAAGTTATTCATTTACTGCAGGTACCTCCGGGAGCAGCACAACTACCATTCAAAGCCCGTCATCCATATCGATCAGAGTCATTATGTAGCAAAGATAGTGTACCATAAGCATTTTAAAAGGCCTCCGGGTTTCCCGGGGGCCTTTTTTATTATGGGGTACAACACATTATGAATATAAAAGAGAGCATATATACCGTAATGCCAATGGTATGATTGTTGCTCGATCTAATGAAAAAAAGCTGGAGGTAATATTTTGTCTCACGCAGCAAAGATTACAACTATGATCATGCTGGTGTTCATGCTCTGTCAGGCAGACGGATACGCAGCAAACCGTGTTTTCTACGAAAACTTCGACGATAAGGTTCTGGACAGCAGATTCGGCGTTTATGGACATAACTGGGCGCCAATGACCCCTCCGCAATATAATCTCGGTGCTGTGGGAAGAAACGGCAAAGGCTACTGTTTTTCATCAGGGTCGGTGAATGAAGCCAACCTGCTCTGGAAGAAAGACATCTACAACCCATGGCCTACCGACGAATTGTATGTCTCCTTCTGGATGCGCTACCCTACATTCAGGAGCACCGATGCTCATGAGAATATCAAATTTTTCTACCCCCGCTGGGACGGCATAGACAGCTATGTTCATTATGCCATGTCCAGCAATAACTCTGTTTATTATTCGGCCATGTCGCGGGGCTCGATGGTTACTGCCGGCAGATGGCTGACCTGCCCGAATCAGGTAGACGGTAAGTGGCATCATTATGAGTTCTACATAAAGTTCTCAACCGGCGTCAGCAAGTTCTGGTACGATGGATCGCTGAAAGTAAACGACACCTTCGGCCGAGGCAAGTGGACCAACACGATGTATTACATCCACGCGCCATCGATAGATGCCGAAGAGCCCGGTTCCTTCTCCAGGCAGGTCGACGACTACGAGGTATGGGACGGCATGCCGAGTTCGAACAGCAGTAATGGAACAGCGCTTCCTGCACCATCAGGTGTATCGATCAGAATCATGGGATAACCCCCGATCCAAAGACCACCCCTCTCCCTGTCCCTCTCCCCAAGGGGGCGAGGGGACTAAAGCTTAACGGCCCGGGGTATTCTGAACACCCATTCCAAATCCCCCTCTCCCCCGGAAACGGGGGAGAGGGATGGGGAGAGGGGGCTTTACCTACTCCCGCACCTCATCCCCCGAAGCATCACCCTTCCCATCCAGCCTGAAATTATCAAAAAACAGTACCCGCGTCTCTTTTAGTTGATACGAGAAAACACAGATATTCTTTATCCGGCTCATATCCATAGACCGTGTCCGTGGTGCTTTTCTCACTTCGCTCAAACTGATCGAGATGTGATTGTTCCCCGGTTTGAGTAAAAACCTCCTATTGAATCGGTCGTCGAACATCTGATTATGCAGCAGGTCATTGATCCGGACAACGACAGGCAATGAGCCGTTCCCCTCAAGATACACATCAAACGAAAAAGAATCGTATCCGCTCCAGTCTTCAAACATATATTCCAGTGCAATCCCCGGATACCGGCCGGGCTGAAGGCGCACCTCCAGAGAATGCGATCCATGAACTGCATGCTTCATCGATCGGCTGAAGGTGCTGTTTTTGCCGACCACCGTTCCATTTCCAGGCGTGTTTCAAAAGAACCGAGCAGCGGAACATCCCTGTTCATGCGCCAGGTGTCGAAAACTGACAGATAAACGGGAAGGGCGGCTGCAATAATAACGAGAATACTGACCTTCTTATAGGCACTTACTTTGCTCCCAATGTATCCCAGGGAAGGGTATGCAAGTGTGAGAAAGGTGAAAGCCCCGATCGTATCGTAAAGCATGTCTGAAATTTCGAAGTATCGATCAGGCGTAAGCCGCTGCAGGAATTCCGTAGTGATCCCGAGAATCAATGTGACGGTAAAGGAAGCCAGATAAAGTCTGTAGTTTGTGACAGGCCATTTTTTCTTATTTAAAATCCAGAGTAATACCAGAGCTACGACACCGAAAAGTGGAAGATGCCCGAAGTTAAAGATCGCATCGAGGACACGCGATTTCTCCTCTCCCAAATTAAATAAAAGCAGAAAAACCAGAGATGCAAGAACTGCCCCGAGAATAAGAATATTATTTACAAGGGTTTTCAATTTCATGATAATGGATTACGCGAGCATACGGTAAAAAGCAAGAGGTGTTGAACAATAAAAATCTTAAATCGCTTTGGGTTGTATTCCCCGCGGCTTGCGGCGTAGAATTAAGGAGTGAGCGAATACATAGACAAGAGTCATAACGTAACGGTGTTGATCTATCATTTGGTATTCCCAGCAAAGTACAGGGGGGTAGTGTTTGATAGCCAAGTAGATGGAATAATGAAGGAAGTATGTTTGGACATTGAGAAGAGATATCAGGTGAATTAGTTTTTGTTTTTGCATGCATACACAATCTTTTTGAGATAGATTATTTTATAGGCATTGCCGACTATCTAAGTACTGAAAGGTCGTTTTACCAATCAAGTTTCACTTGATGGATGTCGAACACCCCTATATATTGGGGGAATTGAAAGTATGAGTATTTTTTTATTGGCCATGATGTTGGGGAGCGTTGGATTCACCTGCATTGGCGGAGCTTTTGCATTTTTATAGAGGATAACAATTATGCGATTGACTATGACCTGCATCATATTATCTTTTCTGCTGGCATGCACAGCTAATGACAATTTGGAGAGCACTGTGGGAGTTAAAACAATAGACCTTTCGAGCCATTCTTCTGAAAAACCTAAGAACCCTATAAATCTTCTCTTCATCCACCACTCTACCGGTGGGCAGTTTCTTGCTGAAAAGGGGAATGAGGTCGGACAGAACTGTATATATAAGACCCATCCCAATGGTGGAGGATTACGAAAACTTCTTCAGGAGAATAATTATATTGTTCATGAATCTTCATATGGTTCCATTGTCGGGGATAAAACCGATATTTGCCATTGGAATACAAAGTTCAGGGATTATATGGATAAGATAATCACATGCAATATGCAGGATGATTTCTTTGGAGATGGAACGAAGAACAGCATTATTATGTTCAAGTCCTGTTTTCCAAACAACTGGATAGAGTCTGAGGGGAACCCTCCTGGAAATCCTGATTCCACAGAACAGACAATAGCAAATTATAAAGTTGCGTATACAGCTCTGCTTGGATATTTCGAAATGAAACCGGATACATTATTCATCGCTTTGACTGCACCCCCTCTTGCAAGGCCCCAAACGAGTATAAAGAATTTTCTGAAGAGCATATTGGGTAGGGATGATACGGTCGAAAAAGTGGGACTGAGGGCCAGAAGGTTCAATAGCTGGCTCAAGGATGTAGATAATGGCTGGCTAAAGGATTATCCGCGGAAGAATGTCGTGGTCTTTGATTATTACGATGTCCTTACAGACTATGGGAAATCAAATTGGTCCATGTATCCCACAAAGAACGGGAAAGACAGTCATCCTAGCAGTGAAGGAAATGCAAAAGCTGCTAAAGATTTTATTCCATTCATTAATAGTGCAGTTAAAAGGATGGGTGGTCTATAACCTCAATGATTCACGTCAGAAGGGCTGAGGATAGAGATCAAGAGAGATGGGATTCGTATGTCCGATCGCATGAAGATGGTGGCCCCTATCATTTATATGCCTGGAAGAAGGCTGTAGGAGATCGCATACTTCCACGAAGCTTTTTACCTTATCGCCGAAGATGAGGAGGGCATTATTCAGGGAGTTCTTCCCCTGATTTTTATGAAGATTCCATTTCTCAAGAAAGTGTTAGTCTCGCAACCATTTTGTGATTATGGAGGTATCCTTACCCAGGGCACCGAAGCTTCGGATAGGCTTATTCAGGAGGCGTGTGATCTTGCAACATCGCAGAAAGCCGAGCTGGATGTACGCTGCAAGTATAGTGAGCCTGAGTTCTTCAGAAATTGCCTCAGTTTTCTCATACCAGCTATAAAACCCGCATGAAGCTTCGACCTGCCGGAAACATCGGAAGAGCTCTTGAAAGACTTTCAAATCCAAACTAAGAAGCCAGATAAAAAAGCCTGAGAAAGAGGGTTTGTATTTCAAATAGGCTCATTAGATAAGATCGATCATTTTATAAGGTATTTCCAGAAAAATATGCGTGATCTGGGTCCCCGGTTCATTCGAAAAATTGGATTAATCCGTAATTGAATGCTTTTGATGGCAAAGGACATGTAGGTATCGTATATAAAGAAATCTATCCCTGGCTGCAGCAGGAATAGTCCTGGAATGCAAGGACACGGTTTCCATTCCCTGGGCTTCGACAATAAGGGAATATAACCAATTAAGTCCCAATATGCTTCTTGTATTGGGGTTTTTTGGAATACGCATGCGCCAACGGATTTAACATTTTGATTTCGGGCGGTCTACCCCAGGATGAAGGGACATATAGGTTTAAAGAGCAATGGGGGGCAAAACCTCAGCCTCTATTCTGGTATACAAAAGGGGCAAACAATCGTGCCCAATCTCAAGCTGCATCATCGAACGGCAAAGCAAGGAAAATAGTTGAGAAGGCATGGTCACAGCTTCCCCAGGCGATAACAAACATAATCGGGCCGGTGGTTCGAAGATTCATCTCTCTATAATCCTTTAATCTGGTGTTCTACAGATAATAATGAATTCTATGTCCTGGTACACACCTGCAGAAACCTATATTCACCCTTTATCGTTTATGGATGTTTTGCTCGGAAAGAGAGCGGATTTTGAAAAAGATCTATGCTCATACCTCAATGTAGATGCTTGTATGCTTGCCGTCAGCGGCAGAGCATTATTGACCCTGCTTCTCAAAGCTTTGAAAGCAGCAGATAATGACGGCCGCAATGAAGTATTGATCCCCGGATACACATGCTATTCCGTGGCAGCCTCTGTTGCAAGGGCAGGGCTTAAAATATCCCTGTATGACATTGAACCTAAAACATTACGTCCGGACCCTGAATCTCTCAGCAAGGCAGCAGGAGACAAAACTCTGGCAATCATCTATCAGCATCTCTTTGGTATCCCGCAACCAATAGAAGATTTTCAGGCAATAGCAAGTCGTAATGCTATTCCTATCATAGAAGATGCAGCACAAGGCTTTGGCGGATACATGAACGGCATCCCGCTAGGTACCATGGGAGATTTCGGCGTGTTCAGCTTCGGCCGTGGTAAACCTCTGCCCATCGGAGAGGGTGGCGCCCTAGTCGAGGAAAAGGAGCTATTAGATAAGCTTCCTATGTTAAGCAGCACGAGAGGCTATGACAAGCTGATGCAGAGCATGGCTGTGCAAGTCCTGTCTCATCCATATTTCTATGGAATGATGGAAACGCTTCCTCTTGGGCTCGGTAAAACCATCTTTGACCCTGAGTTTCCCCTATCGCCCATGTCGGTTTCAATGAAGAGGCTGGCGAAAAGATCGCTTTCTGCACTGGAAAAATACAATAATCATAGGCGCACCATTTCCAATACTTATAAATCCCAACTGGATAAAGAACGTACAGTTCCTGAGCAGGATTGCTCAATCCCTGTCTATACTCGATTTCCTCTTTTAGCAGGCCCTAAAGAGATTCGGAAAAATATTTATCGTTTCGGTGTAAGAAAGAATGTATCCAAAAGCAATCCAGGAAGAAGCTTGTATGAGATGTTCTTGCCAACCCTGTCCAATCAACTCGGGGAGCTATGGATATAGCCAAGAATCTTATTACCTTACCCACCCACATCCGAATCTCACCCTCAATAGCCATGAGTATAACCCGTATGCTAAAAGAGGAGTATCAATGTTAGTTTTATTCTGGGTAAGCATTTTCATTATAATCTATACCTATCTGGGTTATCCGCTAGTTCTTGCATTATTATCGATCATAAAAAACCATAAGGTCGAAGCCCGACGAGATTATCTTCCACAGGTAACAATGATTGTCACTGTATTCAATGAATCTCAAAGGCTTGAGAGGAAAATCGCAAATACACTAGAGTTGGATTATCCTGAAGGCAAGCTGGAAATAATCTTCGCGTCGGATGCTTCAACCGACAATACCGATGAAATAATAAAAAGTTATCTTGATAAAGGCATAAGCCTAGTTCGATCTCCACATAGGGGCGGCAAGGAGCATGCGCAGAAATGCGCTATCGAGCAGGCGAGCGGCGAAGTTATCGTCTTCTCCGATGTCGCGACTATCCTCGATAAAGATGGCATCAGGAATATTGTTGCCAATTTCGCAGATCCGAGTGTGGGATGCGTGAGTAGTGAAGATAGATTCATCAATCCGGATGGCACGATCAGCGGGGAAGGGGCCTATGTAAAGTATGAGATGTGGCTGCGTTCCCTCGAATCGCAAATCAATTCAGTCGTGGGCTTGAGTGGGTCTTTCTTTGCTGCACGCAAGGATGTTTGTAGGAACTGGCCAACGAATATACCTAGTGATTTTAATACACTTCTCAATGCTATCCGTTCCGGTTACCGGGGAGTTAGCGATCCAAGTAGCGTAGGAATCTATACTAACCTCAAGGACCAGCAGCGCGAGTTCGAGCGCAAGGTGCGCACGATCACGCGCGGTATATCCGCCCTGGTGGCAAATAGAGGGCTCCTCAACCCATTCGAGTTCGGTCTGTTTGCCTGGCAACTATTATCACACAAGCTGATGCGCTGGCTGGCGCCGTGGCTACTGGTGTTGGCTCTAGTGGCAAATGTAGCACTGGCTATGCAGCGAACGTTTTATCGGTTGCTGCTCGCGCCGCATATGAGTTTCTATCTCCTGGCCCAGTTGGGCTCGAGAAAGGCGGATTGGTCGATTGTCCTCAAGATTCCGTACTATTTTGTGCAGGTGAATCATGCCATCGCCGTAGCCTGGGTCAAGTTCATCAAGGGGGAGCGCTTCGTCACCTGGACCCCCTCGAATCGTTAGATAGCAGTTGGTATGAAATGGCATTAGAGATAGGCATTTGACGAACAGAGGTCTGACTACGCTGTTTTTACTGGCAGTGGATATATTTCTGATTTGCTGTCTCCCAATTCTGCAATTGCTTATAGTAGCGGCAATTATTCATCTGAATCCTAAACGGTTCTTGCCCGGGCTTATGTTCATTTCTTTAATTGCCGCTGCAATAATTACCAGTCCCTAGATCCTTTGCGTATACAATATCAAATATATTGCAATCTTAGAAAAATACTGGTTACTTTAGGAGATGATTATTAATAATAGGAAGATTTCATATAGGACTATAATTCTAAGCCTACTCTTTGCAGCCAGTTTTATGGCATGCTACTGGCCGACCTTTTTGTGGCTAAACGAGAATACCAATATTCGGACTCATATTACTCACATGGTATCTTATTCCCTTTTATTGTGCTATATATTCTTTTTGAAAAGAGACCCAGTAGAAAGAAGAGGCGCATATAGGGGCTGATACGTATGGGGAACTTGGCATACTTGTAAGCGCTCTATTCATTCATATCTGGGATTATTGCTAAGGTTCATTTTATTTAGGTTACTTCAATGCTCATTTACCTGATCGGATGTACACTGTTCCTCTTCGGTGCAAGGGTCACCAGAATGCTCATTTTTCCGTTTTTTTTCATGACTTTTATGCTTCCCGTACCTGACGAATATCTGAATTATATCGCATTACCCTTAAGTCTTCGGCCACAGGTTTGGCACTGTTCGTCATTGATGCACTGGGAATCCCATATATACGTGATGGTTTTAGTATTCATATGTCGAATGGCACTTATGTTGTTGGTACGCCGTGCAACGGCATGAGATCGCTTGTTCATCTCATTCCTTGCCATTGGCAGCCTGTTCCTTTACTTTTGAAAAATGAGCATAATGAGGAGCATTGTGTTTCTCATCATAATTCCACCCATGGCGATAGTGCTTAACGGAATGCGGATAGTCATCCTGCTCTCCATTGCATTGACATACGGACAGGATGCGGCATCTCCTGAGTTCTTCCTGCACGATCTCTCGGGAATGGTGGTCTTTGCTATCGGTCTGGCATGCATGATGTTTTACATGAAGAAATCCTATGGAAAGAAGAACAATTAATCTCATCATAGCTGTTGCCGTCACAACTGTTGCCGCGCTAATCTCCATGCAGGTCAGTTCAGATGATCGTATAGAGAACAAACTGTTTTTCCGTGTTCCACTTGAGGTTGGGAGCTGGCGAGGGCAGGAGCAGCCACTCAGTCGAATGGGCTTATGATGCTCTGGAGACACCGTACGTATTCGTGCGTGATTATGCGAAACCTGCGTACCCGGACCCTGTGAACCTCTCCCTGGTGTGGTTCGACGACACGAACGTGGCTTTCCATGCCCCCGAAGCCTGCATGAGCAGCAAGATACGTGGTGCCAACTCTGTGAGAGTTGTCTTCGACGCATCAGGAAAGCACGAGGTAACCAAGCTCCTGGTGGAATTGGGTACGAAAAGATACATCATGCTATACTTCTTCGATGTGGATGGCTACATTACAACGAGCCAGACACGAATTCGCCTCAGGATGCTCTTTAACAGGCTCCATCTCAAGCGTTCTTCGGCTACTTTCGTGCGGGTCATGGCTCCTCTGAGGGGTAACGAACGGAACAATCGAAGGATTGGAGGCCTTTCTCATGGAGTTCATGCCTATTATCCGTGAACACACATATAGTACATATGTTCGAAAGGTCGAAGGATGATTTTATGGACCTGTATAAAGTCGTCATGAAGTTTCTGTCTTCGATAATGGCATACAGGCGCAGGAGGTATCTGGAGGGACTTGTGACAGGGGGCTAGAGCTGGGAAGAATGTAGAGATCATTGACACCTTCTTTTTCGACCCGTCGCACTGTTTCCTCATATCCATCGGCGACAACTGCACCATATGCCCCAACGTCAGGCTCATAGCTCACGATGCCAGCACGAAGAAGCACCTTGGATACACAAAGATAGGTCTGATAGACATCGGCGAGAAGTGTTTCTTGGGTGATTCCGTGATCGTGCTGCCAGGAGTGAAGATTGGAGCACACTCCATAATCGGAGCCGGGTCAGTGGTTACGCACAACATTCCTGAAAGTACAGTAGCTGCAGGGAATCCTGCGCGGGTGGTCATGACGCAGAAAGAGTATTTGATCAAAATCAAGACCTTGAGCGCAGATAAGAAGATATTTGGTGAAGACTACTTTATCCGAAGGCTTGATGAGACTAAAAGAAAAGAAATTCAAGATTCTGTTCGTGGCTCCATTGGTTTCATTGTCTAATAATGGTGTAATGAAACACGAATAGTAGCAAATAAGCTCAATCGACAATTCATTCTCAATTCATTTAAAGCTAAAAACATGGCCGACATCAGCAAAACAGCCAGATACGCATCCATCTATGCCCTCGGGGTTTTCCTCAACCGTGCTGTCAGTTTCATCATGCTGCCCATTTATACACGGTTCCTTTCTCCGGAGGATTATGGGACCATTGAGCTTTTGACGATGACGGTGGATGTTTTCGGGATGATAGCCAGTGTCGGTCTAACAGCAGCCGTATACAAATTTTATTATCAATATGAAAGCCGGCACGAGAAGAATCAAGTTATCTCCACCATTTCCATTCTCCTTGCCCTTTTCTATTTTCTGGCCAGCAGTATCGGCTTCGGTATGTCCGATATCCTCGGGGGGGCCATCCTGGACGGCTCAAGTCAAAGCGGGTTATATTTCAGACTCATCTTCGTGACCTTCTTCCTTCAGGCATTCATCGAAATTCCCTTCGTTTTCATCATGGCCCAGCAACGCCCGGTTTTCTACGTTTCTGCAAGTACGGCAAAATTAATAATACAGCTCTCATTGAACATCTACTTCGTTGTCATTCAGGACATGAAGGTGCTGGGGGTTCTGTACAGCGGGCTTATAAGCTCTGTAATTGTAGGGCTTTTTCTTATGTCCTATACGTATAAGATGGTAGGATTTTCGTTTTCTAAAAGTCTCGCAAAATCAATGATTATTTTCGGCGCTCCCCTTATTATTTCAAATCTTGGGATTTCTTTCTGACATTCTCGGATCGTTATTTTCTTAAAGCATATGCCAGTCTCGGGGTAGTTGGCATTTACTCCTTGGGCTACAAGCTCGGATTTGTGTTGTGGATGTTCCCGATCAATCCCATCTTGAATATCTGGGGCCCGCAGAGATTCGAGATAGCAAAGAAACCTGACGCCCTGGAAATGAATTACAGGGTGTTCTTTTTCTATAACGTGCTTATTATTAGTGTGGCACTTAGTATTTCCTGCTTCAGTCATGATTTGTTTCGTATCATGTCTTCACCAAGTTTCTGGAATGCATACCAGATTGTTCCCCTCATCATGATCGCTTACATTGTGCAGGCTTGGACAGCTTTTGGTAATTTCGGTGTAATGTATTCCGGGAAAACACACTATATTGCACTTGGCACAACGTCAGCGGCAGCCACAATCATTATTCTCAGCTTGTCTGATTCCACCGTTTAAGGCATTCGGTGCAGCTTTGGCAACGATCCTTGCTTTCATGGTCAGGTTCGCCATCATATACCACTGCTCCCAGAAGGAGTTTTATCTGTCTCTTCCATGGGGGAAGTGTCTAATAATGCTGGTAACGGCTGTATTGGTTTACTTTTTATCTCTCCGGTTCCAACAGGATAGCATAGTGAAGATCAATTATGGTCAACTGTGCATGTTTTTGGAATTTATATTGGCGCCTCTTGATATTGCCAATGTTTAATAAAGCAGGAAAAAAAGACGATTTATCGTCTTATCATTCACCCATTAGATAGTATAAGAAAAAAGGGAATTTAGATGAGGGATATAATTAAATCACTTATTTTTTATAGATCTGGCCATTATTATACCCGTCTTTTGCCCAAAATCAAGCTTTTTAAAGCCCTTAACCAGCGGATACACATAGGCGACTCTGGATGAACGATCAGGTGCAATATCGTGTAGAAATGGCCCGCCTGATGGGCGCAAAAGTTGGATAAGAACTGCAGATTCTATTCTCTCAACATGTTCTCCGAGCCATATTTATTGAATAGGGGATAATGTGATCGTTTCGGGCGAAGTAATATTTATCACCCATGACGGGGGTGATATACCTTTTCAAGAGACGAGGACCTGATCTGCTCGGACATTTCGGAAGAATCAAGGTCGGGCAACAACTGCTTCATCGGGATGGGGGCAATCATTCTTCCTAATGTGGAGATAGGTGATAACTGCATTATAGGTGCCGGAGTCGGTTGTCATGGATAGTCATGCCGGATAATTCCGTTGCGGTAGGAAATCCTGCCAAGGTCATATTCAAGACCGAGATGTACCGGCGTATGAGGCTGAGCAGTAAGGCGACCCTTAGAGATCACCGGTATGCCTCCCCGAACCAAGACAAGATGCCACGAGAATATAAAGCGGGAACTTCTGTTGGAAAAGATAGGCAATAGTCCGATAAGGAAACCGAAGAAGATATATCCTGGATCCTTTAACCGACTTCTTCTAGGATAATGCTACACTTAATATACAAAAAGATGACGGACGTCAATTCGTACAAGGATATAGTCAATCTTTGGGATAAGTGCCTTCCGGGAACTCCCCACGGACGATTTGAATGGATGTATAAAGGGTAATCCTGCCGGAAACACGATATGGTATCTGGCATTCACCCAAGGCGAGGAAAGAATTGATCGGGACAGCATCGCTTATGCCGGAAAGAAATTTTTCGGGGGGGAAAAAGATTCGTGGCTCAATCTTAGGCGATATAATGGTAAAAAATTCATATCACACAAAGGCGTGGCCTCACGGATTCAAAATATGTATCCAAAGATATAGAGATGCTGGATTTATCATTTCTCTATGTAGTGCCCAATTCCAACTCAAAAGATATGCTTTTAAAATCTGGTTACTCTCTTGCGATATACTGGATACCTTGGTTAGGCCTGTTAATGATCGATCATTATATGAGATTTAATTCGGCTGTCTGTCAGTCGCACGGTCTTTCACCATAGTAAGTTCTTATTATGGATAAGAAGCAGGATTTTGGAATAGCCTCGTCAAGAAAGGTTTTATGTTTAACTGCGAGAAATTTGCTCCCTGTCATATTTAGAAGGACGAAGTAGAAACTATTAACGAACAAACATCTGCATTCTATGGTGATCATGAGCCCTGACGTATCTTGCATGGCGCTATTAGAAAACCCCCATGCACGGTTTTTCGCTCTGACGATGAACATATCAGTGGGAATGATGGTTGGATACGTAATTCTTTACTATTCTGGAAAAAAAAATAATAATATATGATATCGTCTGCCTGTACTATGCGGCATCGTAACAAGATGCTGGATGAGCTGGTCAGAATGCGGGAAAGAACGGAGTGGTCGGGACTATATACTGGATCATATCGAAGAATCCTTTGGTCCAATCATTACGTTCTGAAATGGTTCTTTTCAACTGGGAGACAGTACAGATATTCTTATGTATGGAAATAGTAATTTTTTGAAGATGAGTCCGTGGGTCTTTTTTCTCTGCAGATCGAAATATGTAGCCTCACTCTACAGGATCATAAATAAGTTATTAGCAGGAGGTAATGTGACCCTATGGATCGATTGATAAAGAAACGCATACTTGTTACTGGTGGGGCCGGTTTTCTCGGATCACATTTATGTGAGCGCTTATTGGATGATGGCCATGAGGTCTGTGCTCGATAATTTTTTCACCAGCTCGCAAAGCCAAATATTGAGCATCTTCATGGACAATCACTTCTTTGAGCTCATGCGGCATGATGTCACCTTTCCTCTCTATGTGGAGGTTGATGAGATTTATAACCTTGCCTGTCCGGCATCCCCGGTCCATTATCAGTTCGATCCGGTTCAGACAACCAAGACAAGCGTTCATGGCGCGATTAACATGCTGGGGCTTGCAAAGAGGGTGAAGGCAAAGATCCTTCAGGCCTCCACCAGCGAAGTCTACGGAACCCGATGTGCACCCCCAAACACGAGGACTACTGGGGAAATGTCAACCCTATCGGACCAAGGGCATGCTACGATGAGGGAAAACGTTGTGCGGAAACGCTCTTCTTTGATTATTACCGCCAGCATAAGATGAAAATCAAGGTTAGTCCGTATTTTTAACACCTATGGACCGCGGATGCATCCGAATGACGGAAGGGTTGTCAGCAATTTTATCATGCAGGCCCTTCAGAATCAGGACATTACAATATATGGAGATGGGAAACAGACCCGATCTTTTTGTTATGTGGATGACCTTATCGAGGCAATGGTGCGCATGATGGGCACACAGACGAGGTAACGGGGCCTGTGAACATAGGAAATCCGGAGGAGCATACTATGCTGGAGCTGGCTAAAATGATACTTGAGCTATTACCCGTTCCAGTTCAAAATTGATTTTCAGACCTCTTCCCCAGGATGACCCTACGCAGAGGAGGCCAGACCTTACCAGGGCGAAAACAATATTGAAATGGCAGCCCGGGACCGGGATCAAAGAAGGATTATCAAAAACCGTTGAATATTTTGATGCGTTGTTGTCCATGAATGAAAGTAAGCCATCAGGGAGAGAGTTCTAGGCTTCAGGGGGTAACGTATGAGTAATGATAAAATAAATGTGCTGTTTGTTGAGGAAAACCAGGACGGCACAACGGCGGCTCGCACTACTGCCTGCTGGATCTGATCCGGGTGATCGACAAGGATAGATTTAATCCCGTTGTGATGTTCTACCAGCCGAATCATATTGTTGATCAGTTTCGGAGTGCAGGCGCCCGTGTAATTATT
>CAVVYZ010000005.1:0-378750 GCA_963752595.1 uncultured delta proteobacterium | reverse complement strand
GATGGACAGGGCCTGGAAACGGCTACTGGAACCGATCGTTGTGTTGACGACGATGCCGTCTGCGTCGAAGGTTCTATCCCGAGAGCCGTCTTATGTTGTAGCGGACCAGAGTAGCATCAGGGGAGCCATATGAATACCCGGCCGCCACGATCTTCCCGTCAGCCTGGATGGACAGGGCCTGGGCTAAATCAATACCTGCCACCACCTGTGTGGTGACCTTCCCGTCTGTGTCGAAGGTTGTATCAAGGATTCCTGTGCTGTATGGAATCCACTTCGCATGAGAGTAACGTCAGCAGTTCCCATAGTAAAGGTCTGTCCCTGCGTGTAGCTGCTGCCCGTTCCATTGGCGTTTACGCACCAGCTGGCAAAGGCATAACCATCTCTTTGCAGATTGCCGGTGTTTCCAAGCACCGTGACCGCAGCTCCTTCTTGATAATTGGTGCTGTCAACGGGTATGCTCCCGCCGGTGTTCCCGTTTCCGCTATAGGTTACCGTGTAGGTGGGGATAGTGGCTGGAATCCGCTTCGCATCCAGAGTAACGTCAGCGGTTCCCATAATAAAGGTCTGACCCTGTGTGTAGCTGTCGCCCGTTCCACTGGCGTTTACGCACCAGCCGACAAAGGTATAACCATCTCTTTGCAGATTGTCGGTGTTTCCAAGCACCGTGACCGCAGCTCCTTCTTGATAATTGGTGCTGTCAGTGGGTACGCTCCCGCCGGTGTTCCCGTTTCCTGCATAAGTCACTGTGTAGATGGGGGTTCCATTCCCGCCACCTCCGCCACCTCCACCGCAGCCGGAAAATGCAAATGCCGTCACAAGAAGTAAAACCGCTATGAATTTTAATGCAGGCTTCATATTTTTATCCCGAAAACGATTTGGGCAAGGACTTTTTTCACTAAAATTTAACCGGTTTTCCTGCATTATCGGTTTGCAGGTCTGCCGGTATGCGGTCTTTCTACAGGGAAAATGTGTCATCCTGGAAGTATTACCTACATTAGTCCTGATCATCGTTTCCATCCTTTATGCGAATAAGTATGTTTCTTATCGGTGCAAATAAAAACAAACTAAATCTTGTCCCGGTCTGTCGGAATGATGGCTTAACTGTAGTGGATTTATCTTTATAAGCTCTTTACAGTCAGGTCAATAAACCATATCATTATTAGAACTACAATTTCTGAGAACCTGAAAAAGTTAGAAAGGTAGGGATGGCGAGAAATATTTAGTGTCTAATATCACTTAGACGAAGATCATCAACGAATAAATGGTAGGTTTTTTTACTATTCTACTATCTAGTGTCCATCCGGAAAGTATAACCCGTTAAAATAATTTGCATAAAGAGCATTTTCTCATTGGGGATTGTGGTAAAATCTGCTAGGGTTAATATGTAAAGGGTTGATAATACTTATTAATCATAGCAAGAGGATGAGAAAAATGAGACAGAAATTCAATCCCCAGATGAGTCTTTTTACATCGCCGAGCAGCAAGCCCATAGCGAAAGAACTTGAGCAGATATCGAAAGTACTTGATGAGACCCCGAGGTTGGTTGAGATTGTATATGAGGATCTTACCAGGGAGGCACGTGCAGACACGGGTCGAGAAGGGATGAGTGCCGAGCAGGTGCTTCGGTGTGCGATATTGAAGCAGTATCGTCAACTCAGCTATGAAGAGCTCTCGTATCATCTGGATGATTCCTGGTCATTCCGTGAGTTTTCCCGTTTGGAGAGGTGGCAGCATCCCTGCACGTCAGTTTTGCAGGAGAACATCAAGTCTCTTGGGGATGAGACATGGGAAGCGATTCATCGGGAGATACTTCTCTATGCGAAGCGCAAGAGTATTGAGACGGGGAGGAAGATCAGGATTGATTCTACGGTCGTGGAGACGGATATTCACCATCCGACGGATTCGACGCTTCTGTGGGATGGCATCCGGGTCATGACCCGGATGCTTGCAGAGGGTAAAGAGCTCAATCCTCAGCCTGGTTATGTATTTTCCGATCATACGCGTGGGGCAAAGAAGCGGGTTATAGTCATTCTCAATGCCAGGAAGGACACGGTACGGGAAGCGGCCTACCGGGACTTGCTCGCCTATGCCGAGCGCGTGGTTGTGTATGCCATGGAAGCGATTCCCGAGCTTGAAGAATTCAAAGGGGGCAACGTCCTGGACACGTTGGCAGCCCATGACCTTGCCTTGAAGCTTGAGCGGGCCGTGGGTCTTCTGAGGAGGATCATCGATCAGACGGAGCGCCGGGTTATCCGGGGGGAGGAGGTTCCTGCCTCGGAGAAGATCGTGTCCTTCTTTGAGGAGCACACCGACATTATCGTAAAGGGAAGAAGGGATACCGAGTATGGGCACAAGGTTTTTCTGACCGGCGGATCTTCCAATCTGATCCTTGACTGTATGATTGAACGAGGCAACCCTGCGGACAGCGAGAAGTACAAGCCGCTGCTTGAGAGGCATGCTTCTCAGTATGGGAGGATGCCCTTGAAGGTCAGTGCTGATGGAGGCTTTGCTTCTCATGATAATCTGGTATTTGCCAAGGGTAAGCAGGTAAAGGACGCGGTGTTTGCCAAAAAGCGGGGGTTGTCGGTGCTTGATATGGCAAAGAGTGCGTGGGTGTACAAGGCACTGCGCAATTTCCGAGCAGGGATCGAAGCCGGCATCTCGACACTGAAGAGAGCCTTCGGGTTAGACCGCTGCACATGGTCCGGCTGGAAGGGATTCAAGCAATATGTATGGAGTAGCATTGTATCTTACAACCTGCTGGTGCTTGCCCGGATCAATCTGTCACGGGCTTAGAAGGGATGCGATCCGAGGTCAATCGCTATAACCAAGGGTGAGCTACGTTTAAAATCAGGTGTTGTCGGGTACGTATCAGGTAATCGAGTCATCCGGACCGGTATTTTTCAAAAGGAGATAAGAAATGCAGAGATATGCCGTGCTTATCAACCCATTCCTCTTCCAGAAATGCCGGTTTCCGGATGGACACTATCTAAAATATTGATTAGTTCGGTGATATTGATTTTCCTATGGCATTCCGTTACTTCTCTGTTTAAGCTAACTTATCTTCACCAATACTTGGAGCATATGTATGAGGGAAATATCGGTAGGGTTTTTATGGCATATGCACCAGCCGTACTATAAAGACCCGTTAACCGGCACCTACCTTCTCCCTTGGGTGAGGCTGCATTCGGTCCGGGGCTATTATGACATGATTGCCCTGCTCGAGGATTATCCGGAGATCACCTGTACTTTCAACCTTGTTCCCTCACTGCTTGTACAGATTGCCGACTATACTGACAACGGCTTGCGGGATACCGACTATTACCTGTCTGAGAAGAGGGTGTCGGATCTTACCCTGGAAGAGAAGAAAGAGATTCTCTCACGGTTTTTCATGGGCAACATCAACACACTCATAGCCCCTTTCCCACGGTATCTCAATCTTCTCGAGAAACGGGGCCGTCCAGGACGGTCCGGAAATATCGATGCTGCGGCAAAGAAATTCTCGGATCAGGATATTCTTGATCTCCAGGTCCTGTTTAACCTCACCTGGCTAGGCTTCATGGCTAGAAAGGACAGGAATATCCAGGATCTCATCAGAAAGGGAAGGTCCTATAGCGAATCAGACAAGACGTTTCTGCTCGAGTACCATATAATGATAATGAGGAAGGTCATTCCTCTCTATAAAAAGGCTTATGAATCAGGGCGGATCGAAATAACGACCTCTCCTTTTTACCACCCTATCGGTCCTCTTGTCATGAACGTCGGGTATGCCTTAAGATCCATGGATACACCTTTGCCGAGTGAACCCTTTTCTCACCCGGAAGACCTGAATAAGCACATTGAAAAAGCGGTTGACTACCAGAAAGAGCTCTTCGGCAACGCTCCGAAAGGATTGTGGCCTTCCGAGGGATCGGTCTGCCCGGAGATGGTCGAATTCCTCGCGGCGCATAACATCCAGTGGATCGCCTCGGATGAGGATATTCTTTTTGCCAGCCTGCGCCAGGCAAGGACAGGGGTGAAGCTCTATAAACCCTACAAGGCCGAATATGGAAATTCGGATGTCGGCATGTTTTTCCGGGACAGGTCTCTCTCCGATCATATCGGGTTTGTCTATGCAAAGAATCCCCCAGCGCAGGCTGCCGATAACTTCATGTATCACTTGAAAAATATTTCAAAAGCGTCAAAAGCCTATGACTTTGAGCCTTTTGTATCGATTATCCTTGACGGTGAGAACCCCTGGGAGCACTACCCGGACGGGGGTGAGCGTTTCCTGCGGTGTTTATATAATGAATTAAGCTCCTCGCCTGAGATCAGGACATCCGGCTACAGTGATTTCCTTGAGAGGAATCCCCCTGATGAGACCATAACCAACCTCTTTACCGGATCTTGGATTAATCACAACTTTGCCATCTGGATAGGCCATAATGAAGATAGAAAAGCTTGGGAGCAGCTCGCCAGGACACGAAGGTATGTGGAATCGAAAGGTGAGAATGCCGATCCTCTGGCTCGCGAGGAGATTCTGATAGCCGAGGGCAGCGACTGGTTCTGGTGGTATGGCGAAGACTTCAGCTCAGGAAACGACGAGGCCTTTGATAACCTTTTCCGAACCCACCTGTCGAATTGTTACAGGCTGCATGGGGATGTCCCCCCTCCGGAGCTGTCTCAAAGTATCATTACTCACCATGAGGTTGTTCCCATCCGTCTCCCTGCGGGATTCGTCAATCCCATGATCGACGGGAAGGTATCTCATTACTATGAGTGGATGAAATCAGGATGCTACGTTCCGCCGAGCACCTCTACGAGCATGTACAGGCATCATCCCCTCTTAAACAGGCTTTATTTCGGCTTCGACCGTGAATATCTCTTCATGCGGCTGGATTTCTCCAGTACTCCAAAGAATGGGATCATATGCGTCCATGTGGTGTCTCCCGAACCATTCATCCTGGATATTCAGTTGCAGGGCGGTGTGATGAATGTCTATGGCGTTGTGGATGGAAATAAGCAGAAAGTAGCTGAGCTTTCAAGCATAGCATATCAGAGCATTTATGAGCTCAAAGTTCCGTTTTCCATACTGTGCGCTTCTTCTTCCCAGAGGATGCGTTTCTATGCAACCATTGAGGAAGGAGATCTTGAAATAGAAAGACATCCTCCCACAGGCGTGTTATCCTTTGGCATACCGGACGAAAAATTTGAAAGGATATTGTGGCATGTCTGAGAAGATTTATCTGGCCTTTTGCGTTCATTCACATCAGCCTGTGGGAAATTTTGACAGTGTATTCGAGCAGGGTGCGCGGGATTGCTACCTCCCGCTCTTGCGCATATTGGCAGATTATCCCGATATCACCTTGACGCTCCACTACACCGGCCCTCTCTGGGAATGGTTCGAGAATCACGAACCGGAATTTATCAGGCTGCTTACCACACTGGTAGAGCGATCACAGGTAGAGCTCATGGGCGGTGGGTTCTATGAACCCATCATACCGGCCATAACCGAAGCGGATGCGCATGACCAGATCGAGTATATGAGCTCGTATCTCAACGATCATTTCGGGTCCAGGCCAAGGGGGATGTGGTGTGCAGAACGGATATGGGACCCGGGGATCCCCAAAAAGATCTCCGGCGCCGGTATCGAGTATACCCTTCTCGACGACAGCCATTTTCTCTCGGCCGGTCTTTCAACAGACGATGTTCACGGCTTCTTTATAACAGAGAGAGAAGGATGTCCCCTGAAGGTGTTTCCCATCGATATGCAGCTTCGGTATCTTATCCCCTTCAGACAACCCCATGAAGTAGTCGAATACCTTCTTGCTTTGAAGAGAAAAGGGGTCAAGGTGGCAACCTATGGGGATGACGGGGAAAAATTCGGCATGTGGCCGGGAACGTATAAATGGGTGATAGAGGAAGGCTGGCTGAGAAAGTTTTTTGATGAGATACGCAAGGTTTCTTCTGAAGTGCAGATCGTGCCTCTTTCTAACGTGTTGGATAAGTTTTCTCCGAACCGCCTTATCTATCTGCCGACCGGATCGTACCAGGAAATGATGGAATGGAGTCTCTTTGCGGAGAAGGGGAGACAGTATGAGGACCTTGTAAAGGAGGCAAGAGACAAAGGGCAGTGGGAACGGCAGCGGGGGTTTCTGAGGGGAGGCATCTGGGATAATTTCATGGCAAAGTACCCAGAATCGAACCTCATGAACAAGAAAGGATTGAAGGTCGGTAAATTGGTGCGCGAATTCGGCCCTTCGCCGGAAGCACTCCGGCATCTCCTGATGTCCCAGACAAACTGCCCCTACTGGCACGGGCTGTTCGGAGGAATCTACTTAAGCTCAATCAGGCATGCGGTATATGAAAACCTGCTGATTGCAGAATCGCTCATCGATGAGAAACGCTTCGGCGACACATCCTGGCAGCTGGAACGGGTTGACTATGACATCGATGGAAGAGAGGAGATACTTATCTCGAGCAGGAGGTTCAACTGCTACCTTTCTCCCCGGTACACCGCCTCTGCCTTTGCCATTGAAGATAAAGCAAAGAAGTATAATTTCTCAAATGTCCTCATGCGGCACGAGGAGATCTACCACAGAAAAATACAGCACCCCGAAAGCAATTCACAGGAGGCCGGTAAGAAGGAGCCGCTCTCAATCCATGATATTTCCCACGATACGCCTGAAGAATATAAGAATCTTCTCCTGTACGATGCTTATCCGCGGTATTCATTCATTACTCATTGCCTGGATAGCCGGCCAAAATGGGAAGATATCATAAAGAAAAATTTTATCGGCCGGTCATTTACCGCGGAGCTTGCTTTTGAATTCACCTCGCATTGTGAATCGGACGAGTGCCTTTCTGCAACTTTCAATGGAGCTTGCGATTCTTTTGAAATCGAAAAAGTATACCGCTTTTTCAAGCAAGGGCAGATAAGGGTCTCCCATACAATGAATACCAAGATCGATGATGCATGGTTTGGGCTGGAATTCAACATTATGGTTCTTTCCGGCCAGAGGCCCCTGGTAGATGGGAAGGAAATGGAGCACGACCGGGGCAGGTTCCTCGCGCAAAACATCGAGCTTAAGGATGATCAGAAGCAAGCGGGTCTTTCTCTTCGATCAGATTCTGCCTGGGATATTTGCATTGTGCCGATCGAGTGTATCTCCCAGAGTGAAGAAGGGTTTGAGAAAAATTTCCAGGGCTGGAGCATTTACTGGCTTAAAAAATTCGAAGGAGAGATACCCGAGATCAGCCTCGAGGTTCGTTGAACATGTCTGAGCTCAGAAAGGACCCTGTGGTGGACAGGTGGGTGATCATAACCGAAGACCCCACCTTATCACCGGACATTGCTGGAAATAATATTCTGAAGGAGAGCGGGGAGCCTTTTTGCCCCTTCTGTCCGGGAAATGAGCACCTCTGTCCCCCGGAAATCCTGGCAAACAGGCCCGGAAATTCCCTTGCCAATGACCCCCGTTGGAACTTGAGGGTTATCCCCAACAGGTCGCCGCTCCTCGTAGTAGAAGAGGATTTGAAGCGTCTGGGGGAGGGGATCTACGACAAGGTAACCGGTGTCGGCGCAAATGAAGTGATCATCGAGACCCCCCATCATGGGAATAGGCAGTCGGATATGAGCCTGGATCAGCTGGAGAACCTTTTCTGGGTATACCGGGACAGGATCATCGATCTGAAAAAAGACAGGAGGATGCGCTATATCCTCATCTATAAGAACAGCGGAAAGCCTGCAGGCGCGACTCTTGAGCATACTTATTCCCTTCTGCTTGCTTTGCCTGTCGTGCCGAGGGACATCGTGGAAGAGCTTCACGGGGCTCAGAAACATTTCGATTACAAGGAACGGTGCATCTACTGTGATATAATCAGACAGGAAATTCAGCTGGAGGCACGGATCATTGCTGAGACGGGGTCCTTTCTCGCGGTAGAGCCGTTTGCGCCCCGGGTGCCGTTTGAGACATGGATCATACCCAAGAGGCATTCATGCAGGTATGAAGAGATCGAACCCAAAGAGGTTTGTGAGCTTGCAGTCATTTTCAAAGAGGTCCTCTCAAGGCTGGATCTTGCCCTGAATAAGCCGCCGTATAACTATGCCCTGCATAATGCACCCTCTGATAGTGCCTGTGATAAATTCTATCACTGGCATATGGAAATCCTCCCCAGGATCGGCATCCCGAGCGGGCTGGAGCTGGGCTCCGACTTGTACGTGCATGCTACCATGCCTGAGGATGCGGCTTCATTTCTTAAGAATATTGTTATTTAAATTACTTAAGGAGCAGTAAGAAGTGCCTCGGTTCTTTGCAGAAACAGACCCCGGCGGTCACGCAGTTATCACCGGCCAAGATGTCTATCACATCATGGGGCCGCTGCGTAAAGGGGTAGGTGACGAGCTTCCCATAAGGGATCATGAAATGGGATACATGGGGAGAATAGTATCCATGAATTCCCGCGAAATATCCCTTGAGATACTCTTTTCCCAGGAGTTGTCCGAGAGGGGCTCTCGCCTCGTGCATCTGGGCATGAGTCTTATTGATTTAAAAGACATGGATCTTCTTATCCGAGAGGTGACGGAGTTGGGGGTTCTTGAGATCCATCCCCTTATCGCCAGGCGGTCAAATGTGCGTGAAATAGGAGAGAAGAGGCTTAAGCGGTGGCGGCAGATTGTCTCTGAGGGCATGAAGCAGTGTCAGCGGAGGAGCACGCCTCTACTCCACGAGGTTTCGAGTCTTAATGAGTTCCTGATAAAAACAGCACCATCCTGGCCGTGCAGACTTGTGGCCTCTCTTGAATCGGAGCTATCCATTCAGGACTGCAAAGTCACTGAGGCCGGCATCCTCATAGGCCCTGAAGGCGGGTTTACCCCGGAAGAGATGGAAAAGATCCACGTTTCCGGGTTCACCTCTGTCCATATGGGAAAGACCACCCTGCGAGCCTATACCGCAGCCGTAACTGCTGTCGGGATCCTCGCCATGTGAGTGACGGCCGGGATCCCATACCCCACATCTGCCGTTCTTACTTTTTCGGGCCCGCATTGATCCTTGCCAGCAGTTTCTGGGCATCCTGCCTCTCGGTAAAAGGAAACTTGGTGCTCAAAGCGCTCTCAACATATTTCCTGGCTTCCGAATTCCTGCTCAGTTCCACAAGTGAAGAGGCCAGATGATAGTTGATCGTAGGGTCTTGGGGCATTTTCTCTATTGCGAGCTGGAATTGGGCCAGTGCGTTTCCGGCAAGCTTTTTCTTCAGGTAGATATATCCCAGAGTATCTGCAATCCTCGGATCTTCCGGATATTTGTCTTTGGCAATCTGAGCCAGCCTCAAGGCTTCGTTCAGGTCGCTATCTTTCCCGCTTTCCGCTAATATCCAAGACAGGTTATTTGCTGCCAGGGCATTTTTGGGTTCACGTTCGAGGATGTATGAATAGACCTTCCTGGCATCGGCTATCTTGCCCTGGCTCTGGTTGAGAAGGGCCAGCATAAGGGCTGCTCTGATGTCATTGGGGTTTTTGTTGACGAGGGTCTCGTATTCATTAATCGCTTTCTGCGCCATGTTATTCCGGGCATAAAAACCAGCCAGGGCGTGATAAAGGGAGGCATTCTCGGATTCCAGTCCGATTGCCTCTTTCATCTGGCCCAACGCCCCGTTCAGATTTCCCGAGGCCTCCAGAAACCGTGAGAGAATCATGTGACAGAAGGCCGTATTGTTCTTGGAGCAGAGGCCGGTAAATTTCTTGATTACCTCCTCCTTGGTCAGCACACCCGGCGCTATCCCCGCATAGAGGGCAAGGGCCTGAGGTTTCTGAGGAAAGAGATTGACAGCTTTTTCCGCAAAACTATATGCGCCTTGTTTATCAGCTTTGGATAACGCCAGGAGACTCTGTGCATGGAGTGCCTGCCATGTTTCCGGGGATGCTTTCTTCAGGAGTTCCACGAGCGATGCCGCCTTGTCCTTTTCATTTGTTCTGAGGGCCGATAAGGAGCCGATATAGAGCATTTCAGAGGTCGTGAAAGATCTTTTTCCAAGAAACTCCACTTCCGCAAGGGCTTCTTTAAATTTTCCTTCGGAAAAATCTATCTTGGCGATCATTGCGTGAAGCGTAGGATTGTTCTTATATTCTTCCAAGGATTTTTCCACAAAATCCCGTGCCTTGGCGAGATCACCCTTCATAAGATACGCCTGGGCGGTAGGGACGGCTATATCAGGCCTCCTGGGGATACTCTTGATCAACACATCAAGGGTATCCAGCACCTTCTGCGGGTTCCCTGCCTGCATATAGATCTGCGCCAGAAGTGTACGCGGGGGAATGGCCTTGGCATCTTTTTCAATTGCCTCTGTCAGGATCTTCTCTGCCCTTTTCATGTCGCCCTTTCCCATGAGAATCTGAGACACAAGGGTTTTGCTTAAGGTATCATCCCTGAGTTCCTTTGCCTTTTCGGCCAGAACGAGGGCCTTGTCGAGATCCTTCTTCTGCATCATGATGCCTGATTCAATGAGGTACGGGCTGGGATCTTTCGGGAACCTGCTCTTGAGCTCTGAAATGTGGGCAGCGAATAGCTCTTCCATGTGATAGCTTGCATAGAAGCGGGCAAGAGAGATGCCTGCATCGATGTTGTTTTTATCCACCTGATAGGCTTCCTCAGCCCACTTGCGGGCAAGAGCAGCATCACCTTTGAAAGCATAGATGGTACTGGCAAGGAACCTGATTTTTGAAGATGCCGGATAGAGAGCAGACCCTTTGGAGATGAGCGCCAGAGCATCATCGGTTCTGTCGGTTCCCATATATATCTGCATTGCATTCATAATCGTCGATTCTTCGGGTTTGGGACTTTTCAACAGCCCTTCCATGATCCGTACTGCTTCCTGCTGCTTCCCTGTCTGGAAAAGGGCCTGGGCGAGCATTTCCTTGGCATTCCTATTCTGCGGCTCGTACTTAAGTATCGTAGAGGCTTCCTTTTCTGCCCTATCGAATTTCTTTGCGAGGAGCAGCATGGATGCAAGATATTCATGAGCCTTCGAATTCTTGGGGTCTACGTTGACTGCCCTTGAGAATGCCTTATACGCCTCATCAGCCCGCATGCGCTTGAGCTCGACCTCACCTAGAGAGACAAGGGTTTTCGCATCGTCAGGCACTATCTGAAGGGAGTTCTGATACTGTATGGAAGCCTCTGCGTACTTGCCCTGCGCCACATAGGCCTCTGCGCTTTTCAAGTAGGCAGCTCTCTTTTCTTCAGGGCTTTTGCTGCATCCGGCTGTCAGAAGAGACAGGGAAATAAGGATCGCAAGACAGATTCTTATTGATTTTTCCATACAACCTCCAATTTATGTAACTCCATAAAAAGTACCATACATCAAGCCAAAGGGAAAGGAATATACTCTGAGACAATTGGGTGAAGTATCCCTTTCTTCCTCTCTTCAAGCTCGGAAGGTAGATCATCCTGAATCCCCGGCAGATACTGCTTTTCTTGACTTCTCTCTATGAAGATACTATCTATCATACTAATAGAAAGGCGGAAGAAACATGATATTCGATCCTTTATATTTCATCATGATTATACCTGCACTGCTCTTGAGTATCTATGCGCAGATAAAAGTCAAATCCACGTATTCCAGATTTTCCAAGGTGCCGACTTTCAGAGGAGTTACAGGTGCCCTGGCCGCCCGGGAGATCTTGAGAGCCTCAGGGATTGGAGACGTGGATATCGAGCTTACCAGAGGGTTTCTCTCCGATCATTATGATCCGCGTTCCCGGGTGCTCAGGTTATCCGAATCCGTGTATGCAGGTAATTCGATCGCCAGCGTAGGCGTTGCTGCCCATGAAGCCGGTCATGCGATACAGCACGCTCAAGGGTACGCTCCGCTCAGGATGAGAAGCGCTCTGGTGCCCATATCTTCACTGGGATCGAATCTCGCATGGCCTTTACTCATGATCGGATTCATATTCATGTCCCAATCCCTCATATTGGCAGGGATTATTTTCTTCAGCCTTGCTGTTTTGTTTCAGGTAGTTACCCTTCCCGTGGAATTCAATGCCTCGTCACGGGCTCTCATGGCGCTTCCGGCAACAGGGATTCTCTCCGAAGATGAAGTGAAAGGCGCGCGCAAGGTCCTTTCAGCAGCAGCTCTTACCTATGTTGCTGCTGCAACGGCGGCTATCCTCCAGCTCCTGTATTTTCTGATGAGGGCGGGGCTCCTGGGAAGGGATGAGTAAGGGATCAGGGCAACAAAGGGCTAATATTATCTTAAACTTCGAAGTCTTATCTGACGATGTAAGGAACAATGACGAGGAGTGTTTATTCAGCAGTATTATTGTTCGTACTTGACCTGGCGGTAGCTGCAGGCGCTGTCTTTTTTGCCAAATACATGCAGAGGCTGCTGCCCGGGGTGAGCCTTCCCGATGAAGTGCTCTGGCTAAAGGCGAGCATTTTCTCCATAACAGGCATTTTCTGCTTCTACTTCCAGGATCTTTATAACTGGAAATATTGGAAAAGGATATCTGAGCTCACTTCGTCCATACTCCTTGGCGGAGGGCTTGCGCTGATCGTCCTTGCGCTCATTTATTACCTTATCCCCACTATAGGCCTTGAACGGGATGTACTCCTTGGTGCTCTGTTCATTGCTTTGTCGGTTTCGTTCATAATCAGGGCAGGATATCTGAAGTTCAGGTTCAATGACAGCAACGGGACCAGAATCGTGATGCTCGGCGACGGGGACAATGCAAAATTCCTCTTCAGGGAAATGCGTGCCGGCGGGTATCCCGTTATCTTCGAGGGATATATCGGGAGGAACAACTGGGATCTCCCTTCGAGATGCCTGGGAGACGTATCCGACCTCCACCGGGTTATCAAAGAGGTAGAGCCAGACCTTCTGGTCGTAGCCCCGGATGGGTGGAGAGGGACGCTGCCCATCGATGATCTCCTGCATATCAAGCTCACTTCGTGCGACGTGATCGATGCCCCGAATTTTTATGAAAGAATAACCGGAAGGATTCTCGTGGAAGAGATCCGGCCGAGTTCGATCATCTTTACCCGCGGATTTTTAAGTTCTCCGCTCCAGGATGCAGTGAAAAGGGGGTTTGATATCTTTTTTGCCCTGATCGGCATCGTGGTGACGTCTCCGATCATGATTCTTACCGCACTTGCAATCCGCCTGGATTCCCCAGGGCCTATCTTTTATTTCCAGCAGCGGGTTGGCCTGGACGGCAAGGACTTCGGCGTGATCAAATTCAGGTCCATGCGGCAGGATGCCGAGAAAAAGGGACCGCAGTGGGCATCACAGAACGACCCGAGGGTGACGCGGGTCGGCAGGGTCATCAGGAAGCTGAGGATTGACGAACTCCCGCAATTTCTCAATGTCCTCAAGAACGATATGAGCTTTGTAGGCCCGAGACCTGAACGGAGATACTTCGTCGATCAGCTCGAAAAGGTGATCCCCTACTATGCCCTGAGGCTGCATGCAAAGCCCGGAATCACCGGATGGGCACAGGTCAATTATCCTTATGGCGATACTATTGAAGACGCCCGGGAAAAACTCAAATACGAGCTGTTCTACATGAAGCACCGGTCACTCTGGCTGGATCTGGTTATCATCTTTCAGACCATCAAGGTAGCAATCAAGGCCCGAGGCTCCCAGTAGTCAGGATTTGGATTCATCCGGCTTAACAAAAACCGATCAAGGCCTGCCATCGGAGATAATCTCTCACATCTCACGGCGCCGACAGGACGATCGGGCCATTCTTCGTAACGGCGATACTGTCTTCGAAATGGGCTGATAGTGAACCGTCGGCAGTTACCACCGTCCATCCGTCGCCCTCTATCTTGACCCTCCACGATCCCTGATTTACCATGGGTTCGATGGCAAAGGTCATGCCCTCCTGTATCACCGGTCCTTTTCCGCGCTTCCCGAAATTGGCGATCTGCGGTCCTTCATGCAGGCTTTTGCCGACGCCATGGCCCACGAAGTCTCTCACGACACTGAACCCCGCAGACTCGACAACCTTCTGGACTGCTGCAGATATATCCGAAACCCTGTTTCCCGGTACAGCCTGGGAGATGCCTGCTTCCAGGGATTTCCTCGTGACATCGATGAGATTCCGGGCTTGCTTGGAGATGTTTCCTACAGGAAAGGTCCGTGCGGCATCCGAGTAGAACCCTTCATGGAGGGCTCCCACATCGATGCTGATGATATCGCCCTCCCGGAGCACATTCGGGCTGGGAATGCCGTGAACCACCTCATCGTTTACCGAAGTGCACAGCGTCGAGGGAAAGCCTCGATAACCCTTGAAAGCAGGCATCGCCCCGTGAGAGCGGATGAACGCTTCTGCTTCCTGATCCAGCTCCAGGGTCGTTATGCCGGGTTGGATCATATTTCGGATGTGATCAAACAGGTGCGCCAGGATGCGGTTGCTTTCCCGCATTATAGCAATTTCCTGCTCGTTTTTAATGATAATCATCCATTCAGAACCTTTTTGAGGGGATACTCGATGATCCCGCGTGCACCTGCCCTGAGAAGCTCAGGGATGAGATTTCTGGACTGAGACTCGTGGATGATGATCTCCAGCGAATACCAGTTTGAATCGTGGAGCGGGCAGACCGTGGGAGAGGTTAAGGCAGGCAGCATGGATATGATCTTGTCCAGCTTGTCTTTTGGTGCATTCATCTTCAATCCTGCCATCCCTGTTGCCTGCAATGCGGATTTGAGCATCAGGGCTATCTGCTCGATCTTGGTTCGCTTTTTTTCGTCCTTCCAGGATTTCTTATTGGCTATGAGCTTCGTATTGGTGACGAGCAATTCATCGATGATCTTGAGGTTGTGCGCCCTTATCGTGGAGCCGGTCTCGGTCACCTCTACGATTGCATCTGCCAGCCCGTCCACTACTTTGGCCTCTGTCGCACCCCAGGAGAACTCCACCTCGACGGAGATGTTACGCTCTTCGAAGTATCTCTTCGTAAAGTTAACCAGCTCGGTTGCGATCTTTTTCCCCTGGAGATCTTCCAGTTTGTGAATATCAGATTTCTCATCAACTGCCAGAACCCATCTGGCAGGGCGGTATGTTGCCTTCGAATAGATGAGGTCTTCCACCTCGACGACATCGGATGAGTTTTCCAGGATCCAGTCTTTCCCGGTGAGCGCCGTATCGAACAGGCCGGATTCAACGTAACGCGATATCTCCTGGGCTCTCACCAGAGCGCATTCGATATCGGGATCATCAATTGACGGGAAGTAGCTCCGGGAAGACATCTTTATTGCCCAGCCGGCGTCCTTGAACAGATCAATCGTAGACTGCTGGAGGCTGCCCTTGGGAATGGCAAGTCGTATCAGGCTCATGATTTATATACCTCTTTGGGATCGAATACCTTAACCCCGTCTTCAACAATTGCACCATCCTGGATCTTTCTGAAGAAGCATGAACGGTAGCCCGTATGGCAGGCAGCTCCGCCCATCTGTTCTATCTTGAGAACAACGGTATCCGAGTCGCAGTCTATCCGGATTTCCTTTATCATCTGGACATTCCCCGACTCTTCGCCTTTTCTCCACAGCTTGCTCCTCGACCTGCTGAAGTAGCACGCTTTGCCGGTGCGGACAGTCTCTTCGAAAGCTTCACGGTTCATATATGCGAGCATGAGGACCTCTCCGGTTTCCCAATCCTGTGCGATGGCCGGAACCAGCCCTCCCTGTTTTTCAAAGTCTAAAAGATCACCCATTATTATCTCTCCTGGTGGCAAACGCTTACCAATTTTTCGTCAGATGTGTCAAGCAGGCATCTATCTCGCTGCAAGGAATAGCCTGATCATGAAACGTTGTGGACGCTCACGCCTATACTTTCTTCTGCCGCCTCTTTGAGCAGCTCTGCGAGAACAGGGTGGGGGCAGTAGGAATCGAGAAACTCACCAATGCTTAAACCCTGATCAATAGCAAGCGCAGCCCAGGGGATCAGTTCCGTGGCATGCGGGGCAATAATGCTTATCCTCTCCATTTTTCCGTCCGGACTGGACATCACATGGGCATAACCGTCTTGCGCCTCCATGGTCCGGGCCCTGCCGAGGGCCGAAACGGGAAATGTGCCGGTCAATTCCTTTCCGGCATAATCACCGGCAGTCGCGTCACCCACGGATGCCACTTCGGGATCCGTAAAGATGATCGACGGAATGTTGCGGTATGATATCTTTTTCGATCCGCCGGTTATGTGATCCACTGCAACGGCTGCCTCCCTGGACGCAACATAGGCATACATACGATCTCCGGTCACGTCTCCGACGGCATAGATGCCGGGGACAGAACACTGCATGTACTCATCGACCCAGATCCCTCCTGAGAGTGTACGTGCCAGCCCGATTTCATCGCTGCCGGCAGGGAGCACGGGCTGCCTTCCGATACAAAGAAGGATTTTCTTCGCATCAAGTATTTTCTGACCTGCGGGCGTATCGACGAAGATCTTTCTATCTTCATGCCCTTCAACGTGGGTGATCCTGGCAGAGGTGAGGAGCTCGACCTTTCGGAAAGTCTTGGCGATATAGTCCGAGACATGCTTGTCTTCCAGTGGGAGGACCCTGTCCAGAGCCTCGATGACCGTCACCTTCACATCCAGCGAGCTGAAGATATGAGCCATCTCCATTCCGATCACGCCGCCGCCTATGATTGCAAGGGAATCCGGAAGGGATGTAATATCGAATATCTCGTTGCTCGTCCAGACATCGCACGATTCCAGAAGCGGCAGCCTTTTCGGTCGGGCGCCTGTGGCAAAGACCGTATTCCGTGTTTTTATCAGGGTATCTCCGACCTTGATCAAGCCGGGTCCCGGAATTGAGGCTGAGGCTGGAAAGACATCAACACCATGCTGCTTCAGGAGGTATTCGATTCCTTTTGAAAGCCGGGTGACGATCCTGTCTTTCCTTGTCTTCAATTTGGTAAAATCGAGCCTCGGGCTCCCGGTTTCGATCGCGAATTTCGCTGCACCCTTTATCTTGGCGAGGAGGTTTACACTTTCGATATAGGTTTTGGCGGGTATGCATCCGGTATTCGTACAGGTTCCTCCCAAGCGCGACCCCTCGGCGATGCCCACGCGCAGGCCTTTCTTGGCAGAGAGTATGGCAGCGGTATAGCCGCCCGGTCCTGCGCCGATAATAAATACATCATAGAAATCAGTCGTTCTCATGGGCTTTTTTCATCTTCTTTTTAGGCGGTATCGGATAATACGCATCCAGATATCTGTTTTTGCGGATACCGATGGCTTCCCGGTGGATCATGAGCATATCCCTTCTCATAACGGCCTCTTTTCTCAGTGCGTTGAACTCATCCACCAGAATATTATATCTTTCCGTATCCTCGATGCCGTCCATTTTCTTTTCCAGATCGGCCATCTTCTCCAGGACATTCTCAAGCAGATATCCGGAATGGCCCAGAGCCTTGGCCATTTCTTCGACGAGTTCTTCTTGTGTTTTTTCAACGCTGTCTTTTCCCATATCGAAAAGGCCTATAGCATAGAAGGGTAAGGGTGAAAAGATTCAGTACAAGGCATCAGGAATCATACAATATTCCATCAAAATGCTGATAGAGAAAATCTGCCTTTCCGAGAACAAATGGTTTTTGTATAATGTACCTTGTGAAATATGCAGATAAAGACAATTCGGCCTTGATGAATAGGTCAGGGAGTAATAAAGATGGGGTAACAAAAAACCGATATACTTGCATATTGGAGGCTGTTCCATGAATGGAGAAACTGAAGGAGAGGGAATCAATACCATCGTGCCGTTGGTGGGCATCCCGACAATAGATTCCCCGCTCCTGGTAACGACTAAATGTATGGATGATTCTGAGAGGATACTCATCGATTCCTCACGGAGCGCCCTTGACCGTTACCTACAGGATAACAAGGAGATCCCTTCATTGGAGCTCGCCGGCCCCAGGAACAAGATCTTTTTCGATCCTTCCAAAACCAAGTGCGGTATTGTTACCTGCGGAGGATTGTGCCCCGGAATAAACGATGTGATACGGGGGATCGTCCTTGAGCTTTACTACATGTACGGGGTCGGGAATGTTTATGGGATTCCCTATGGACTCCAGGGATTTATTCCGAGCTATCGTCACTCATTTATCGAGCTTACCCCCTCATATGTGGAAAATATCCACGAGCTGGGGGGTACGATCCTGGGTTCATCCCGTGGATCCCAGGATATCGGCCGGATAGTTGATGCAATCGAGCGGTCGAACATAAACATCATGTTCTTTATCGGTGGGGACGGAACCATGAAGGCAGCCTCGTGCGTTGCCAACGAGGTCCTCTCCAGAGGATATCGATGTTCGGTAATAGCGATTCCCAAAACCATAGACAACGATATCAATTTCGTCTCCAAGACCTTCGGCTTTGATACAGCCGTGGAAGAGGCCAGAAAGGTCATCCAGTGCGCCCATGCAGAATCAAAGGGGGCGCCTTACGGCATAGGACTCGTTAAGCTCATGGGAAGGGATTCGGGCTTTATCGCTGCAAATGCTGCCCTTGCATGCAGGGATGCAAATTTTGTACTCGTACCCGAAGAGGATTTTGATCTCGAGGGGGAAAATGGGCTTCTTGCAACTCTTGAACGAAGGCTTAAACTCAGGGGGCATGCAGTGATCGTAGCCGCAGAAGGGGCGGGTCAGAAATTTTTCCAGGACCTCCCCAAGCAGATGGACCCATCCGGGAATGTGAAGAAGGGTGACATCGGGCTGCTGCTCAAGGAAAGGATAGAGCATTATTTTTATTCACAGTCCATTCCCGTCAACTTGAAGTATATTGATCCGAGCTATGTGATACGGAGCGTCGTGGCGAATGCCGCCGACTCCATTTTCTGCGGATTCCTCGCCCAGATGGCAGTCCATGCCGGTATGAGCGGGAAGACTGATATGCTCATCGGATTATGGAACAATGAATATGTCCATATTCCCATAGCCTTGAGTGTGGGAGAGAGAAAGAAAATCGATATAAACGGGAGCCTCTGGATGTCGGTAAAAGAGTCAACCGGGCAACCGATTATGAAGAATTAAGGAATGAATGCTATTCCTTAAAGGGGAGAGAAAAGGAGATGGATATGGCAGATAAGATGCTTGATGACGATGATATTATTGATCTTACGGACCTGCTGGAAGAGGGAGACACCTCGAAAAAGAGCAAGGGAAAGAAAGAGGGCGGCCGGCCCGCGGCAACAGGCAAATGAACCGGATTCCTTTGACCTGGGCAAGGAAATCTCCATGGAGTACGATGTCTCTGTAGAGGAGATTGAGCATGGGGGAGAAACCGTTGATATAGATGCAAGCCTCTCCCCCAATGAGGAAATAGCTCTTACGGAGGAAAAGGAAACCGAAGAAGCCGCCGTGATGACGGAAGATACGGCCGGGGAATCAGGACTTGATCTGGACGAAGCCGCTAAAAAGATCCTTGAAGAAGATATGATTCCATCAAGCGAGTCCGATCCGTTCCCTGGTAAGAAACAGAAAGATGTGTATGCTGCAGCTGAAGAAAATGTTGAGAAAGAGTTAGATCTCAATCTTGAAGAAGGAACCGAAAGTAAGCGCGAAGAGCAGATAACCGAACCTGACCCGGTGAGGGAGGATCTCGGGGCCCTTGATGGTGAAGAGGTAATACCGGAAGATCCGAAGCCGGCATCAGCCGGGGCGAAAAGGAGCATGGGGATGGATATGGCTCTAGAGACCGATCCGTTCCAGGATGCGGCTCCTTCCCGGATAACCGGAGAAGACCTTGGCGATTTGAAGCAGGAGATACCCGGTATGGTTGAAGCTGTGGTAACACCGCTCATATCCGAACTTGTCAGAGAGATAATTGCAGCTACACGGGAACAGCTTCCGGGTATTGTCGAGAAGGTGATCCGGGAAGAAATCGATAAGCTCAAGAAGCTTGATTGACAGAATATGCATCATGCCGGGAGGGCGCTCTCGAAGGGCGCTCCTCCCGTGAAACTTTTTTCTGAAGGTGCAGGAAGTCCTTGCAGCATATTTCGTACAGAAAATGAAAAGAACCACTCCCCATGCCTGTAAAAACCCTGACTGTAAATCAACAGCCTGTTTCTTCCTTACCTACCGATGTTTTGCCTTCCCGGAGTTTTCATGCTATGAAACCAGAAGCATATTAGTGAGGAGAATCAGATGCTGGATAGAGAGTACGACCCCAAAGACATCGAGCAGAAGTGGTACGAGCTCTGGCTCGAGAAAAGATATTTTCACGCCGACGAGAACGATAACAACAGGCCTCCCTATTCGATTGTGATTCCTCCGCCGAATGTAACCGGAGTCCTTCACATGGGCCATGCATTGAATAATACCCTGCAGGATATTATGATTCGCTACAAGCGAATGGACGGCTTCGATGCCTTGTGGATGCCGGGGACCGACCATGCGGGTATCGCGACACAGAATGTGGTCGAGAAGGACCTGGCTGCCAAAGGTCTGTCCCGACATGATCTCGGGCGAGAGGCTTTCATCGAAGAGGTGTGGAGGTGGAAAGAAAAGCACGGAGGCCTCATTATCAATCAGCTCAAGCGCTTGGGGGCATCATGTGACTGGGACAGGATCAGATTTACCATGGATGAGGGGCTCTCGAATGCAGTGCGCAAGGTGTTTGTTACCCTTTATCAGGAAGGTCTGATCTACCGGAGCGACTACATCGTGAACTGGTGCCCCAGATGCCACAGCGCCCTGTCGGATCTGGAAGTGGAACATGAAGAAGAGGAAGGATTCCTCTGGCATATCAGATATCCCCTTGCTGAAGGAAACGGCGAGGTGGTGGTTGCCACTACCAGGCCGGAGACCATGCTCGGTGATACCTGCTGTCGCGGTCAATCCGAAAGACCAGAGATACACCGCCCTGATCGGTAAGCATGTCGTGCTCCCGATCATTCACAGGAGCATCCCGATAATTGCCGATCCTTTCGTGGATATGGATTTCGGCACCGGTGCAGTAAAGGTAACACCTGCCCACGATCTCAACGACTATGAAATGAGCCTGAGACATGGTCTGGAAGTCATCGTGATCATGGATGAATCCGGGGTCATGAATGAGAACGCAGGACCATATAAGGGAATGGACCGTTTTGAATGCAGGAAGAGGCTCGAACAGGATCTTCAGGATCAGGGCTATCTCATTGACAAAACGCCGTATAAGGTCCCTGTCGGGAAATGTTACCGCTGCAAGACCACGATCGAGCCCTATCTCTCAAAGCAATGGTTCGTGAAGGCAAAGCCCCTTGCACAAGAGGCTATCGAGGCAGTGAAAGAAGGCAAGACAAGGATTATACCCAAGCAGTGGGAAAAGACTTACTATGAATGGATGAACAACATCCGTGACTGGTGCATCTCCCGGCAGATCTGGTGGGGCCACCGCATTCCGGCATGGTACTGCGAAGAATGCGGAGAGATCATCGTCAGCGAAGAAAATCCAACGGCATGTTCAAAGTGCAAGTCGGGGAACATCAGGCAGGAAACCGATGTTCTCGACACCTGGTTCTCGTCCGGGCTGTGGCCGTTCTCGACTATGGGATGGCCGGAAGACACCAAGGCGCTCCGGAAGTTTTACCCTACGAATGTGCTTATCACCGGTTTTGATATTCTTTTCTTCTGGGTTGCCAGGATGATGATGATGGGAATCAAGTTCATGCACGATGTCCCATTCCATGATGTATATCTCCATGCGCTGGTCCGGGATGAACAGGGCCAGAAGATGAGCAAATCAAAGGGTAATATCGTCGATCCCATTGTCGAGATGGACAAGTACGGAGCGGATGCCTTCCGTTTTGCCCTGGCAGCCTTTGCCGCCATGGGCAGGGACGTGAGGATCAGCGACAAACGGATACAGGGCTACCGCTTCTTTATCAACAAGATCTGGAACGCCGGGAAATTCGTTCTGAGCAATATCGAGGGATTCGACCCCCGGAGCGTTCCCGTGGATGCCGATAGCTTAAGCCTAGCAGATGCTTGGATCCTCACCGAGCTCAATAAGGCTATACGGTCTACGAGGAGCGCCCTGGAAGAGTATCGCTTTAACGATGCTGCCGACAGTCTCTATCAGTTTACCTGGCACACGTTCTGCGACTGGTATATCGAGCTCTCAAAGCCGCTTTTGAACACGGAAGCTGCATCCTACACAAAATGGACCCTCTGTCATGTCTACAGATCCATTCTCGAGCTGCTCCACCCGATGATCCCCTTTGTAACCGAAGAGATCTGGCAGGATCTGCCCGGATCGTCCGAAAAGTCGATCGTAATAGCCCGGTACCCGAAAGAGGATAGTGAATTGAATTTCCCGGAAAAGGCCCGGAAGATGGGATACATCATAGATATAATCTCAGGGGTGAGGAGTATCCGCGGAGAAACGAACATCCCGCCTTCGACCCAGCTCGATATCGTCTTGCGGATGAAATCAAAGGAGATCGAGGAGGCGGTAAGCGAGTACGGTTTCTTCATCAGGGATCTGGCCCGGGTAAAATCGATCGGGCTCATCCCCGAAGGGGCTCCCCGGCCGAAACACTGTGCGCTGGCAGTTACCGGAGAGGCTGAAGTTTATGTTCCATTGGAAGGCGTGATCGACATCGATAAGGAGAAAGACCGCCTCGATAAGCAGATAGCAAAACTGGAAAAAGAACTGGAAGGGAAACGCAAAAAGCTCTCCAATAAGGATTTCCTTGAGAAAGCGAACCCGGAAGTCGTTGAAGAACAGATGAGGATCAAAGGCGAGCTCGAACTCAAGCTGGGGAAACTGCTCAAGGCCCACGAGCTGCTTGAAGGATAATGCCTAAGCCCATTGCAGGAATCGTCCGGGAAGCAATCGAGCTGGGTGAGGTAGACTCCACAAATACCTTTGCCCTAGATTCCGGGAAGGTCGGGCTTCTGGTCACTGCGTCCGAGCAGACTTCCGGGAGGGGGAGGCTGGGCAGCTCCTGGTTCTCACCCAGGGGATCGAATATCTATATGACCATCACGGTAGGCAGCTCGGATTCAAGGCTGCCTCTCGTGATCGGCGTTGCGATCCATGAAGCAGTATCCTCCTATCTCACCAAGGGTATTGTTCCTGTTGAAATCAAGTGGCCCAATGACATCATTGCCGGGGGAAAAAAGATCTGCGGAATTCTGTGCGAATCCAGGAAGATCACGGCAATCGGCATCGGGATAAACGTAAATCAGAGGAACTGGCCTCCGTTTCTCGAAGGCAGGGCAACCTCACTTGCGCAAGTTATTGGTGAAGACCTGGATAAAGAGAGCGTCCTGGAGCGTGCAGTCCTCAGCATTGATACGTGGTATTCCCTTTTCTCCACACAGGGGTTCTCTCCGGTAAGGAAAGCTTTTCTTAAATACGGACTTCTCCATGATCATGAAATAACCACAGAAGAGGGAATTCCTTGCAGGATTACAGATCTCGATATGCAGGGCCATCTTCTGGTGAACGTATCCGGATCCATCCGCGAGTTCGTGAGCGGGTCCATCTTGTTGCAATCATGAAAAGCGGTCTCATGGATCCCTGGAGATAAGATACTTCACGAATTTGAAAGAATTTTTCTTTCCTTGTAATCCCCATTCCATAGACCCATTATCCCCACCATTTACTCTTGCATTTCATCATTACAGTGCTACCATTATTTGTACAACGTGATAGGAGGGGATATGCGTTTAGATAGAACCATCAGGCCGAGAACGTATGACCCGTATGATGAAGGGAAAAAACCCGCGGAAGGAATGTATTGTCCCCAATGCAGGGCTCTTTACCAGCACGGCAGATGGAAGTGGCCTAACCAGGGGGATACTTTTCGGGAGCCGCATCTCTGTTCGGCCTGCAGGAGGATAAGAGACAGGTTTCCTGCAGGGGAAGTCCTGGTATCCGGAAAGTACCTGAACAACCACCGGAATGAGATTGTGAATCTTATCCGGAATATTATCAAAGAAGAAGAGAACCGCTCACCGCTCAAAAAGGTTATCAATTTCACAAACGAAAATGGCATACTCCGGGTCAGCCTTACTGACGATCATCTGGCAAGGCATATCGGCGATGCCCTTCACAAGGCGTACGGGGAGATCTGGAGGTGAAGTACTCGGAAGGAGAAAGGTTCGTCCGGCTCTATTGGCATCGCGACCAATGATGAATCCGGTCATCGCCAATGCCGATGATCTGGGTTTGAGCAGGGAGATCAATGAGGGAATAATCAAAGGGCTTCAGCAGGGAGTCATCAGCGATACCTCCCTGTTGATCGATGCGACCTACTCTCGTGAGGCTCTGGAGAGGCTAGAAGAGATAAGACTCGTGCACATCGGCCTCCACATCAACCTGGATGTGCACATGGGCTGGGATAAGCCGGGAGAAGAGCGTTTTTCAAGGGACAGGCTCCGAGATTTTTTCAGGGACAAGGGATTTCTTTCGAACTGCCGTGATTCCGCATGCCTTCAAATTGAGCATTTTTTAAGCTCCGGTCTCACTCCCACACATATCGATACACATCACCATGTACATGGTTTCTATCCTATCTTTGTCCTGCTCGTCGATCTCATGAAAGCATATCATATACCGGCAATACGTTACAGCAGCCATGGCTATTGTTTGACAACGAGAAAACCCATTCCTTATGATCCGGGGATGTATCAGGAAATGAGATCGATCTTACAAAGGGAAAATATATATTTCTGCAAGGCAATATATGAAGGTGCCGGTAAGGTATCCGACATCGATGTATTCCCGGCCGAACTTGTGGTCCACCCGTCACTGGGAGGTGATTCCTGGCGAATCCGAGAGATGGAGATGCTCTTTTCCGGCAGCTACCGTCTTTTCCGTGAAAAGAATTCGATTCACCTCACCAGTTATCGAGAACTGATGAATGGGCCGGACTCCCTTTGAGGGCCTTCTCTCAGTTGATCCAGAGAAGCGTTTCTGAAGTACAGGATAATATCGATACAGATCATGCACCCATTAAGCATGTAGAGGAGAATGACCCAATCGGGACTGAAGAAGATTTTATGAAATACTCCCGAACCATATCCTATGAGTACGATAAAAAGAAAGAATACGCTCTTTCCTTTGGAGGTTCGAGAAATATAGGATTTATAGATGGAAGATGGCCAGGCTGCTCCAAAACAAATCAGCATGATAACCTCGAAAATACTCACGTTGTGTATATCTCCCTTCGAAAGCATCTCTAGCATCTCTTTATCTTTATTGAAAATGATTTCCCGGCAGTGAAGGATATCCTTTTCTTTAAATCATGGATAAAGAGGAAGTGTTAAAAACCGGATAACATCCAGCCGGACATAACGTCAAAAGATCTTTGTGGACGAAGGGATTAAAAGCGATGTGCCCGAAGATCCTTCGATCCCCGGGCACATCGGCATCGCTCGGGAAACTTCTTATACGCTGCCCGCCATCTTGAATATTGGCAGGTACATGGCAACGACAACGAAACCGATTACGCCGCCAAGGAATACCATGAGCATGGGCTCCAGTGCTGAAGTGAGGGCATCGACTGCCGCATCCACCTCTTCGTCATAAAAATCGGCGATCTTGGAGAGCATCTGATCCATTGCACCTGTCGCTTCGCCGACCGAAATCATCTGCACCACCATACCCGGGAATATGCCTGACTGAGCAAGGGGTTCTGCCATGGACTGACCCTCGCTGATAGCTTTTCTGACAGATTTGATCGCATTCTCGATAATGACATTCCCTGCAGTCCTGGAGGTAATGTCAAGTCCGTCCATGATGGGGACGCCCGAAGAGATCATGGTTCCCAGGGTCCTCGTGAATTTTGCTACGGCTACTTTTCTGATAAGAGAACCGAATATGGGGAGCTTCAGGGCCAAGGTATCCAGATAAAACCTTCCCTTTTCCTGCTTGCCGATCCACTTGAAGGCGACAATGAGAAACACGATAACGACCACCATGACGTACCAGTAGTTCCGGAAGAAGTTACTCAAATCCACCACCAGCTGGGTAGGCCCCGGCAGGGCTGCACCGAACTGCTCGAACATGTCTTTGAAGGTCGGGATGACGAATATCATGAGCACGGCTACCACGAGGAAGGCTACTCAAAAGTACTATGATCGGGATAGGTCATGGCGCTTTTAACCTTCGCCTTCAAGGCCTCAGCCTTTTCCATATATACTGCCAGCCGTATCAGGACGGTATCCAGTACGCCACCGACCTCGCCTGCGGCAACGAGATTGACGAAAAGGCTGTCGAAGACTTTCGGATGCTTGCCCAGGGCATCGGCAAAGGTGCTGCCGCTTTCCACATCCTGTTTGATCTGTGAGAGGATCTTCTTAAACGTCGGGTTTGGCTGCTGGGATGAGAGGATATCAAGACACTGAACCAATGGCAAACCGGCATTGATCATGGTGGCAAACTGCCTGGTGAAGATAACGATTTCTTTTGTCTTGACCTTTTGGTCGAAGAGCGTGATCTGTTTCGGTTTTGACTTTACTTTTGTGGGAACTATGCGCTGGCGCTTTAACAGAAGTTGCACGGATCCTTTTGAATCCGCCTCGATCTCTCCCTTTTTAATGGTTCCGTTTGCGAGCTTGCCTTCCCAAACAAAAACCGGCATGGTTTATCTCCTTTCCTTAAGGTTCGGGGGTGTTACTCTGGTCTGGTTGGGCGAAGCCATCATCTGTCTCAGCTCGTCCGGGTCCATGGACCATCCCAGTGCATCGTCAAGGGATATGGCTTTACGTGTGAAAAGGTTGAACAATGACTGATTCATGGTCTGCATGCCATGCTTTGTCTGTCCCACCTGCATCTGGGAATAGATCTGGTGAATTTTATCTTCCCTGATCAGGTTTCTGATGGCAGGTGTTGATATCATCAGTTCCGATGCAAGAGCTCTTCCTTTTCCGTCCGACCTCGGCAGGAGCTGCTGGGAGATTACTGCTTCGAGTACAAAAGACAGCTGCGCCCGTACCTGGGATTGCTGGTGGGCCGGGAAGGCATCCACGACGCGATTCACTGTCTGCACAGCAGAATTCGTATGGAGCGTCGCAAAAACCAGGTGGCCTGTTTCGGCAATGGTAAGAGCTGCCTGCATGGTCTCCAGGTCTCGCATCTCTCCGATGAATACGACGTCCGGGTCCTGCCTCAGAATATATTTGAGCGCATTGGTAAAATTCTTTGTATCCGCTCCGACTTCCCTCTGATTGACGATACAATCCTTGTGCTTGTGTACGAACTCTATGGGATCTTCTATGGTGACAATATGATCGTGGCGTTCCGTATTGATTTTATCGAGGAACGCGGCCAGTGTTGTGGATTTTCCGCTCCCTGTCGGTCCGGTCACAAGGACGAGTCCTCTCGGGAAGGTACGTGAGCTTGCATCACGTATTCGGGAGCCCAAGGGTTTCAAGGGCGACGATGTCATAGGGGATCATCCTGAACACCCCGGCAAGCGCACCCCTCTGGATGAAGATATTTGCCCTGAATCGGGCAAGGCCTTTGATTCCGAAGGAGAGATCCAGTTCCTGCTCTTCCTCAAACTTGTGTTTCTGAGCCTCGGTAAGGATTGAATACAGTATCTGCCTTGTGGACCTGGGGATCAAGGATGGGTGCATCAAGGGGATAAAGCTCTCCCCGGACTCGTACCTGTGGCGGTGATCCCGTTGTAATATGCAGGTCTGAAGCCCCTTTTTCCACCATCGTCTTGAGGAGATCGTATATGCTGTTGTTCCAAAAGTTCCTCCCATGATTAATCTGCCATGGTGATTCTCAAAATCTCGGAGACTGAAGTCACGCCCTCGACGAATCTTGGTGAGGCCGCTCTGTCTCAGGGTTTTCATCCCCTGGGTAATTGCTTCGTTCTTGATCTCGGTTGCCGATGCACCCATGAGAATCAATTCTCTGTATCGCTTCGGTTACCGGCATGACTTCATAGAGGGCTATCCTTCCCTTATATCCGGTATTCCCGCATACGGAGCAGCCTTTTCCCTTGAAGCACTCTATCTTCTGGGCATGCTTCCTGATCCATACCCATCTGGATGAGGGTCTCCAACGACGACGTCATCCCGTTCCTTGCAATGCAGGGCAGACTTTTCTGGCAAGCCTCTGGGCCACGATGAGATTCACGGACGATGCAACGAGGAATGGCTCGATGCCCATATTGAGAAGTCGGTTTATTGTGGATGGCGCATCGTTGGTATGCAGTGTAGAGAGGACGAGGTGACCGGTTAATGCTGCCTTTATGCCGATCTCCGCTGTTTCAAAATCCCGGATCTCTCCCACGAGGATAATATCCGGGTCCTGCCTGAGGAAGGATCTCAGGGCAGCGGCAAAGGTAAGGCCGATCTCTTCATGCATCTGCACCTGGTTCACTCCGGGCATGTTGAACTCCACAGGATCTTCAGCTGTCGAAATATTGCTGTCGATCTTGTTGAGTTCGGAAATTGCCGAATATAGTGTTGTTGTTTTTCCTGAACCTGTAGGACCTGTTACGAGGACCATGCCCCATGGTTTATAGATGCCTTCCTTGAATCTGGCAAGTGCGCCTTCTTCGAACCCGAGCTTGGTCATGTCCAGCTGCAGATTGGATTTATCCAGGATTCTCAAGACCACCTTCTCGCCAAAGAGGGTGGGTAGAACGGAGACCCGGAATTCGACCTCTTTTCCGCCCTGTACCCTCAACTTGATACGCCCGTCCTGGGGAAGTCTGCGTTCGGCGATGTCGAGCTTGGCCATGATTTTCAACCGGGATACTAAGGCGTTTTTCAGCCGGATCGGAGGTTTCATGACTTCATAGAGCATGCCGTCCAGCCTGAACCTGTATGCGCATGAATTTTTCGTAGGGCTCGATATGAATATCGCTCGCGCCTTTTTTTATGGCATCCACGAGGGTAAGGTTCACCAGCTTGATAACCGGTGCCTGATCCGCCTCTTTTTCCAGATCGCCGACCGCTGCATCGCTTCCCTCTGTCGCAACCTCCATATTGCCCTGCTCGTCTTCCATGCTGCTCAGGGCATCGTCCAGGGATGCGGCCTGATCATAGTAATGATCCAGGGCCCATTTCAGGGACTCTTCGGAGGTGACATGGACGTCGATGGAATAGCCGGTCAGGAATTTAAGGTCATCTACGGCAAAGATATTGGTGGGATCCGTCATGGCGACCTTGAGGGTGGAGCCGTTCCGCTCAAAGGCTATGGCATTGTATTTCTGAACGATATTGACCGGGATGAGCTTTATAACGTCCGGATCCGGATTGAGTTCTTTCAGGATTATCGACGGAAGGCCATACTGCTTCCCGAGGAAATCCACCAGTTGCTCTTCGGTGATATGTCCGAGCTTTACCAGCTGGGACCCGAGCCTCGTCCCGGATACCTTCTGGGCTTTTTGTGCCTCAAGGAGCTGTTCGGGGTAATCAAAGCATTCTTTATGAGTTGATCGCCTATACGTTCGTTCGCCATTAAATCACCTTGGTAATGCCTATCGGCATATGAGATTCTCCACTTTAACGATCGTCTCCAAGCCTTGATAGAACGGAAAAAAACGCTCTTTGTGATAAGGAGACGAGATAACCTTGGAAGACCAGAAGAAAGGGTTCCATGATATTACCCAAGTGCAAAGAGAATAGATTGTTGAATCGTTGCAATAGAGTTTATCTTACGAGGTATCTTCCGGGTCCTCCCCTTGCTTCTTCTTACGAAAATCTACAAACGATAAAACGCTGCCGGTACTCGATTTCTCATGGTGCTTGCTCTGAACGGATGTCTCGCCTGTACTCGGTTTAGACAAGGGTATGATCTTAATAGGTATGTCTTTCATCGTAAACTCTGAGCCTTCCAGATATTCTTCCCTGAGAATCCAAGTGGCCTCTTGAGGAGGAAAACTCAGAAAAAGCAGTCGGATCTGGTACCAGTGCGGTTTAATATCAGACGAGATCATTTCTATCCGTGCATATACTGAGGGAGTATTATCGAAATAGACGGCAACCACATCTCCAGAAGAAAGCATATTGATCTTTTACCATAAGTCATTTGACATATCCACGCGTTCTTTGTCATACAGAGAGATTCTGTTAAACATTTTCCGATGTTTGGACGAGAAAGATACTCAAATGGATGAATATGTGCTTTTTGTTGACGATGAGAATTATATTTTGGACATCGCTGAAGCTGTGTTCGAACAACACGAGATCCGGATACTCACGGCAAAAAATGCAGAAGATGCCCTTGAAAAAGTAAAGAGCCACGAGATTGCAGTGATCGTCTCCGATCACCATATGCCCGGAATGATGGGGTTGGAGTTGCTCTCCCGGGTTAAAGTGATGTCTCCCGATACCGTGAAGATCCTCATGACCGGATTTGCAGATCTTGGAACAGCGATAGATGCGATAAACCGCGTAGAGGTTTTCAGGTTTATTGTAAAGCCTTGGGAAAACACTCAATTGGTTGAGCTGGTGATGGATGCCCTGAAACGCTATAGGCTCATCAAATCGATTGTCAAAGGCGATGATGCTGCCATGCTCTCTCTCGTGCGTGCCCTTGAACTGAAAGATCCCTACACGAAAGGTCATTCGGAGCGGGTTGCGCAGCATGCTATTTCAATAGGCGGCAGACTCAACCTCGATGATAAGAATCTCAAGGCAATACGCTTTGGGAGCTGGCTGCATGATTGCGGCAAGATAGGGGTCTCCGAAAATATCCTGAATTATGAAGGGCCTCTCGATGATGCAGAGATCCATATTGTGAGGAACCACCCCATGTGGGGCGCAGATGTAGCAAGGAAGGCAAGGCTTCCTGAAATGATCGTGAACATCATCCTTTATCATCACGAGCGATATGATGGGAAGGGATACCCCTCGGGGTTAAAGGGAAGCGGAGAGATACCTTTGGAAGCAAGGATTGTTGCGGTCGCTGATATTTATGATGCCTTGACAACCGAACGGCCGTATCGGAAGGCATATGACAAGGACAAGGCCCTGGAAATGCTCATTTCCATGAAAGGAAGTGTCCTCGATCCGGAACTGGTGGATCTCTTCTCCGACATCATCAAGCAGGGAAACAAATAAAAGCCCTGGAGGATATAACCTCCAGGGCTTTCTCCTCAACGTCCCCAAGGGGATTTGAACCCCTGCTGCCGGCGTGAAAGGCCGGTGTCCTGGGCCTAGCTAGACGATGGGGACCTACAGTGAGCCAGGAGGGGTTCGAACCCTCGACCACCGGATTAAAAGTCCGATGCTCTACCAGCTGAGCTACTGGCTCCGATTTGCCCCCCTATCTCATGGATGACCAAAAATATCAAGGATAAAACACATTGGATGCATCGTAAAAAACATAGCTACATATATATGCTCAAGCTTCGGTAAATTGTAAAAACCTCTTTGGGAATTCTCTTAAGATAATCTTTATGGTATACAGGGTTTCATGGCTTGGATAATCCTTTACATCCCTTTTTGTATCTGGATGGGAACCGGGATCATATCCCGATTGAATATATACTCGATCGGGGCCATATTCATTACTGTCGCAATATTCGTCCTCATAGAATTCCGTCAGGTTTCCCGGGATAAGAATAGATCAAAGACACCTTTGTGGATTATGTGCATGACGATTGCCACAATATTCCTGGGAGTATTGTGGAAATAAAAAAAGGAGAGGAATTTCCTCTCCTGTGTTAATCATCTTTCAGTTACGCGGATCATAGATCGTCCTGATAGAAGAAGTCGTATACCTTGGATACCTTGATTCCCTGAATCGAGAAGTAGAGTTCGTCTCCTCGCTCGACTCCCCTGACCTCAGCGATTCCGGACTCCTGAGCCTGGAAGATCTTGGTATTCCCGAAATCGAATATGGGCAGAGTTCTGCTGGTGAAAGTCCAGATGGTTCCATCATCTGCAATGGTGGATATGATGTATTCACCCTGCTTCATCCATTTCCGCAACCCCTGGAATTCTATCTTCTGATTTTCTTTATACATATCTGCCCCTTTCCAACCTGTATCGCTTCTTCCTACTTATCTTATCGGATAAACCAGGGGCAGTCTTAAGGTATAATGGGTTTATGCTTTTTTACGGGCACTTGGAATCTTTGTAGAGCTTGTAGTCCATACTGTCTACAAGGGCCATCCAGGATGCTTCGATAATATTGCTGGATACGCCTACCGTGTTCCAGTGATTTTTCTTGTCGCCGGACTCGATAAGGACCCGGACGACGGATTCTGTCCCTGTCCTCGAAGAGATCACCCGGACCTTATAGTCGAGGAGCTCAACATCCTTGATGCTCGGATAAAATTTTTGGAGCGCCTTTCGCAGTGCTCTGTCGAGTGCGTTGACCGGGCCGTTTCCCATCGCTGCAGTATGTTCGGTACTTCCATCCACCTCGATCATGATGGTGGCTTCTGACATGGGGTCTGAATCATCGCTCCTGCGTTCGGTATTTACCCGGAACCCTTTCAGCTTAAAGGAGCGCACATACATCCCCATTGCCTTCTTCATGAGCAGTTCCAGGGAGGCATCGGCGCCTTCAAACTGGAATCCGCAATTCTCAAGGTCTTTGATGATCTTTACGATTTCGTTTGCGGTTGTATGATCCTTTGCAAGGTCAATATTGAATTCCCTGGCCTTGAATAAAATGTTGCTCTTTCCGGCCTGGTCCGAGACCAGGACCCTCCGCTGATTCCCTACCAGGGCAGGGTCAATGTGTTCATACATGACGGGGTCATTGATCACTGCGCTGACATGGATGCCTGCCTTATGGGCAAAAGCCGATTCCCCTACATAGGGTTGGTTCTTGCTGTGTGACAGATTGCCGATGTCGCTTACAAAACGGGAAACCTCATTGAGCATCCGCATGTTGTCAAGAGGTATGGTTATGCGGTTCATCTTGAGGCTTAAGTTCGGTATGATCGAACACATATTCGCATTTCCGCATCTCTCTCCGATGCCGTTGATCGTCCCCTGTACATGATCAACGCCTGTCTGTGCGGCTGCTAACGTGTTGGCCACTGCAAGGTCGCCGTCATTATGGCAATGAATCCCCAGAGGCATCTTGAAGGAATCCCTTATAAAAGCAATGGTAGCGGAGATATCCGATGGAATGCTTCCCCCGTTCGTATCACAGAGAACCATCCTGTCTGCTCCGCCTTCTGATGCAGCCTTCAGCACCGCGATCGCATATTCCCGATTCCTTTTGAACCCGTCGAAGAAATGCTCGGCATCGAAGAAGACATTCGCAAAATGAGACTTGAGATAAGCCACGGATTCTCTGATGATACGCAGGTTTTCTTCCAGTGAACAGCCAAGGCCTCCCTGGCCGGTAACATGGGTATCCCAAGCCTTGCCGAAAATCGTCACTCCATCAGGACGGGCATTGATCAATTCCTGGACCATTTTGTCTTTTTCAGGTGCCTTGCCCTGTTTACAGGTGCTGCCAAAGGCAAAGACCTTTGCATGGTCCAGTTTTATTTTCCGGAGCATGGAAAACAGCATTCCATCCTTGGGATTCGCACCGGGCCAGCCTGCTTCAATGAAATCCACACCCAGCTGATCGAGTTTACACGCGATATCTCGTTTGTCGTCCAGCGAGAAATTAACATCTTCGGACTGGGTTCCATCCCTGAGCGTGGTATCGTAGACCTCAATTTTTCTCAATGCTATTCCTTTGCTTTATCAAGTTCAAAGACCTCGTGGAGGACACGTATGCCCAATTCTATGAATTTTTCATCTATTACGCATGAGACTTTGATCTCCGAGGTGGAGATCATGATTATATTGATTCCGACTCCTGAGAGCGCCTCGAACATCCGGGATGCAACACCGGCATGCGACCGCATCCCGACTCCTACAATGGAGAGTTTTGCAATGGATGTATCTCCAACTACGTCCCTTGCTCCCAGTTCGGTCACCATTTTCCGTACTATCTCCAAGGCCCTGTCATAATCGTTTTTTGTAACGGTAAAGCTCAGATCGGCAAATTTGCCGTCTGCGGAAGAATTTTGGATAATCATATCAACATTGATATTGTCACCAGCCAGGGCGGTGAAAACAGTAGCAGCGATCCCAGGTCTGTCTTGTAACCCAAGCAACGTGATGCGGGCTTCATTGCGATCATAGGTAATCCCGGAAACAACTTCCTTTTCCATGTCCTCGTCCTCCGTGGTGGTCAAGGTGCCTCCTTCGTCTGAGAATGTGCTCTTGACCAGAATCGGTACATTATACTTTTTTGCAAATTCAACCGAGCGTGTCTGAAGCACCTTGGCCCCCAAGGACGCCATTTCGAGCATCTCGTCATAGGAAATCTTATCCAGCCTTCTGGCCTTATCGCAGATGTTAGGATCACAAGTATACACTCCATCGACATCGGTATAGATCTCACACACATCCGCATTGAGAACAGCAGCCATGGCAACTGCAGAGGTATCGGATCCACCTCTCCCCAGGGTTGTGATATCCTTTCCTTCGGTCACGCCCTGGAACCCCGCTACTACGGCAACCTCGCCCAAGGCCAATACCTTCTGGATCATTTCGAGCTCTACGTGGATAATTCGAGCCTTTGTATGCGCATTATCCGTGACGATGCTGATCTGATGGGCAAGAAGAGACCGTGCAGGCACACCCAGGTCCTTCAACGCCATTGCCAACAGGGCGATACTTGCCTGCTCGCCTGTGGAGATCAGCACGTCCATTTCCCGAAGATCGGGCCTTGGTGATACCCCTTTGGCAAGACCGATGAGCCTGTCCGTTTCACCGGACATTGCAGATACTACCACCACGATGCTGTTTCCCTCCTGGTAGCGCTTTGCAACCTTTCTTGCTACGACAGCTATCTTTTCAAGATTGCCGACCGATGTACCACCGTATTTCTGGACAACTACTCCCATAGGACGTTTCCCTTAAGGGTAAAGAACCGGTTTGTGGGATCTGTTCTCATCGATGCAGCCATTTCTTATACCATGCATCATTTCTGAGAAGATCCTGCAGGTTTCGGGACGGGTAGTGGTTCTTGAGAATTCAGGCTGATTGTGCGGGAATTTTCCCCTTTGTATTCTATGGTGATATCAAAAGTTCGATTTGAAAAGAAAAGGGGTGCCTTCTCCGCCCATTCGACTACCATGATATGCTCCTGATCCATATAATCTTCCAGCCCAAGATCATAAATCTCGTCAGAGTTTAGCCTATAGAGATCTACATGTACTATGTCAAGCCTTGCTTTATAGATATTTACCAGGGTAAAACTCGGGCTCACCACAGAGACTGATCCTTCAATGCCCAATCCCTCCGCGATCCCTTTTGTCAGAAGGGTTTTCCCGGCCCCGAGGTCGCCATGCAAAAGGATGATCTCGCCCCCTTTCAGGCTTTCCCCGATGCTTCTTCCCAAATTCCTTGTCTCTCCAGGGCTGTTACTGATGTATGCCGGCATCGCTGTTTCCTTTACGAATAGTGCCCTTGAGTAATTATTATTTTTACCTTCATACCGAAGCAGATATGTTACACCACAATGTATCAGGGTACCCACTCTTTTAACCAGAGAAAAATCAGTCGGAATCCTCCAGAATAACCGTTGCTGCGGCATAGAGGCGATCATGTGAAATGCTGAGGTGCATCCGGCGTACCCCGAGCTTTTCTGCCAGTGCCAGTGCTCTATTATGAAGAAGAATGCGCGGTCGGGCATGGTTCCTGGAAACTTCAATATCAATAAATCTCATGCCGTCCGCAAACCCTGTCCCAAGGGCCTTGGAGGCTGCCTCTTTTGCAGCGAAGCGCGCTGAAAGATGGGGGGATGGATTGCGTTTGCTCCTGCAATAATCAACTTCGCTTTCTGTGAAGACGCGACGGAGAAAACGATCCCCATATCTTTCCAGGAGAGATGCTATCCGCTCCACGTCCACAATATCAATCCCCACACCCACAATCATACGAGGTCCTTTACAGCCAGGATCATTTTCTTGATTCGACCCGTTCTCTGGATGTCATGAACGCGCAGCACATCAACCCCCTGAATGATTGCCCATGAACTTACCGCATCCGTACCTTCCTGCCTTTGGTCAACAGATGCATCCAGTACAGAGCCGATGAAGGACTTTCTTGAATGTCCGAGAACAACCGGTACGCGTAGTGACCTGAATTCCGAGATACGACGGATAAGGCTTAAATTTCCCTTGAGGTCTTTTCCGAACCCTATGCCGGGATCAACGAGGATGGACTTCCGATCGATTCCCGCTTCGAGGCACTGTTTGATCTTATCATCAAGGTACGAGTATATTTCATGGAATATATCGAGGTATCCTGTATTGTTCTGCATGGTTCCGGGGGTTCCCCGCATGTGCATCAGGATGATGCCGGCACCCGCTTCTTTTGCAATGCCAAGCATGTGGGGATCATGAGACAGCGCACTGACGTCATTTATCATGCATGCACCGGCACCGAGCGCTGCTTCGGCCGTTTCTGCATTTCTCGTATCGATACTGATCGGGATGCTTACCCGCGGCGCTACCTTCTCAATGATCGGCACGACGCGGGCTGTTTCTTCCCTGGCATCGATGCTCTCTGCGCCCGGCCTGGATGATTCTCCCCCGACATCTAGAATATCGGCTCCCTGCTCTACCATCTCGAGAGCATGGTCAAGTGCCCGGTAAGGATCATACCATAATCCGCCGTCCGAAAATGAATCGGGGGTAATATTGAGTATACCCATGATAATAGGGATGCTGTCCCAGGAATAGTTCTTTGAACACAGGGTAAGAACGAGACCTTTTATCTCATGAAAGATCTGCTCTTCGATAACTTCGGCTATGGCTTCAAGGCCCGGCTGGGATTTAATCTTTTCCACAAGGCGCTTGTAATGCCGGAGATCTCCCATGAGCAGGCAGTTTGAGGAATCCACCTTTCCGGAAATTACATCCCTGTGGACGGCAACGTCTCCACCCAGCGAGAGCATGTTCTGCTTGAGGATATTTGCTGCGAACGGCCTGACGCCTTCGAGCAGGAGGTTCTTGTGAGTAAGCTTAGGGACCATGTAGGGAAGTGATGCCGGATCGGCTCCGCACGAAAGAATGGTCTGCTCGTCGGCATATGGAACTAGTCTGGCTCTAAGCAATCCCTTCCTCTATGATTCTATCGATCTCAGAACCGTCGATAACCTCTTTCTCAAGCAAGCGTTTTGCTATCTTATGCAAGATATCGATGTTTTCCTTGATGATGTGGTTAGTGTTGTTATAGCAGTCCAAAATGATCACTTTAATTTCTTCATCGATCTTCTGGGCAGTCAATTCGCTATAGTCTACACGTTTGGAGATTTCACGTCCCAGGAATATCTCCTGCTCAACCCTGCCGAAGCTTAACGGCCCAAGGGAACTCATGCCCCATTCGGTCACCATGTGACGCGCCATGTCGGATGCACGCTCGATATCGTTCCCGGCACCGGTTGTGAGGCAACCAAGGACCTGCTCTTCTGCCACCCTTCCTCCCATGAGCACGGAAATGGTTGCAAGGAGGTAGTCCTTCTTATAGGTATGCCTGTCATCGATGGGAAGCTGCTGGGTAACCCCCATGGCTCTTCCCCGCGGGATGATGCTTACCTTGTATACCGGGTCGGCATTGGGCAGTTTCTTTGCCATCAGTGCATGGCCTGCTTCATGGTATGCCGTGGCATTCTTTTCTTCTTCCGATATGACCATGCTCTTGCGTTCCACGCCCATAAGCACTTTGTCTTTTGCCATTTCGAGATCGTCCATGCATACCTTGGTGCGTTTCTTCCGGGCAGCAAGTAATGCGCCCTCGTTTACGAGATTAGAAAGATCTGCACCGGAAAACCCCGGGGTTGCTTTTGCAAGGATACGCAAGTCCACGTCTTCGGCAAGGGGTATATTCCGGGAGTGCACTTTCAGGATTCCTTCCCTCCCTTTTACATCAGGGCTTGCCACTACGACCTGCCGGTCGAACCTTCCGGGCCTCATCAGTGCAGGGTCGAGTACATCCGGCCTGTTTGTGGCAGCCATGAGGATGACACCCTCGTTCGATTCGAAGCCGTCCATTTCCACCAGGAGCTGATTGAGCGTCTGCTCTCTCTCATCATGGCCGCCGCCCAGGCCTGCCCCCCTATGTCTTCCCACGGCATCGATCTCATCGATGAATATGATGCAGGGGGCATGCTGCTTGCCTTGGGCAAAGAGGTCTCTGACCCTTGATGCTCCGACACCGACGAACATTTCGACGAAATCCGAGCCGGACATGCTAAAGAAAGGCACCGATGCTTCGCCGGCGACGGCCTTTGCAAGCAAGGTTTTTCCCGTGCCGGGGGGGCCGAGTAGGAGCACTCCCTTGGGAATCCTTCCCCCAAGTGAAGTGAACCGTTTCGGCTCTTTCAGGAATTCGATGATTTCTTCAAGCTCTTCCTTGGCTTCGTTCACCCCTGCTACATCGGCAAAGGTTACTTTGATCTTATCCTGGGTCATCAATTTGGCACGGCTCCGGCCAAAACTCATGGCCTTGCTTCCTCCTGCCTGCATCTGCCGCATGAAGAGGATCCATACACCGATGAGGAGCAGCATGGGTATCCAGGAGATGAGCACGGACATGTACCATGGAGAATCATCACTGGGCTTTGCCGAGATGAGAACCTTTTTCTCCATCAGTCGCTCAACAAGCTTAGGATCATCCGGAGAGTAAGTCTGGAACGGGGCACCGTTTCTCAGCTTCCCTTTAAGGTCATTTCCCTGAATGACAACCTCTTTCACCTCTCCTTTATCCAGCGTTTCGAGAAATTGACTGAAGGGTAGGGCTGTCGTTTCGGTTGAAGGTTTATTGAAGAGATGGAAGAGCATGACCATGATGAGGGCAATGACTACCCACAGGGCAATATTTTTTATCATACCATTCCCGCTCTTCGGGGATTTACTGTTTTGCATCAAGAGACACTCCTTGGCGCATTTCCAGAGATGCAAGGGAAGGTGCGGCAACATCCCGGTAATTTTCAGAAATCTCAGCAAGAGCTTTTTTTGCTTCTGCGTTCTTGCCGAGTGCAATCAGTACCTGTGATTTGGAGAAGAGGGCCTGATCTTTGATGTTTGCAGGGGAACTTTTTATGCAATCTTCAAGCAAAGGCAGCGCCTTCTCAAAATTACGCTGGTTCATGTATGCGGCTGCAATGATCATGACTCCCTGCCAATGGAAGGTATCTTCCCCGCCCCATCCATTGACGAACTCCTGTGCATAATCAACAGCCATCCTAAAATTTTTCTCATTGTAAGCCATTTGTGAAAGCCTTAATTTGGAAAGCTTTGCAGCCTTGGTATCGGAATATTTCTGGATAACGTCCAAGGTAAGCTGTGAACTGTTCACTGCATTGCTGTATGCGATCATGGCAGAGCTTTCCCTGCTCGTTTTCCAGTGATAGAATCCAATCCCGCTTGCGAAGACAACGAATATAATTGTTACCATGATTGCAAACCGCGACGGGTTCTCCTTGATCCATTTTACCGCGTAACTGGTAGTGGTTATAAATTCATCCGGGGCGTTAAGCAGGTCTTTTCTCGAAGCCTTTGCCATACGTAATTCTCCTCTTGAGATAGATAAATACCATATAGTAATTATAAAGTAGTTCTGTCAATCAGGAGATTCCCGGCAGCTTGGCTTAACGGGTACCTCTTCTTCCTCTCCCCCGGAGCACCCGCAAAGCTGGTCGTGAGAGGATATAGGAGAGAGTGTAGAATAAAAAATTCTGATACCCGGTAACTTGGCCGTGGGGTACTTCATAAATTTGCGCGTCACGCGAAAGGTGTTTTGGGAATAGAGAAGGGTTTTTATAGATAACTTTGCATACATCGTGCCCCTTTGAGGAAGGGCACGATGTATGCGATAGGCTTTCTTATTTAATTGCCACCGGTTCGAGCACTTGGGGTGTAATGAAGATCAGTAGCTCTTTTTTGGATTTGTCGATGGTCTTTCCCCTGAAGAGGAAGCCTACGACGGGTAATCTCCCGAGGAAGGGTACCTGGTTGATATTCTGGCGTACCTCTTCTTCGATGATCCCGCCGATGACCGAAGTCTCCCCGTTCCTCACGAGCACCTCTGTCTGTGCTTCACGGGAGGAGATACTCGGATCTCCCAGCGCGTTCTTGATGGAGCCGAGCGCATTCCTTTTTACCGAGATCTCCATATTGACGCTGCCATCAAAGGCAATGCGCGGTGTCACTTCAAGGACCAGCTCGATGTCCTTGAGCTCTGTGGAGAGCTGCCCATCCTTATCCCTTACAATGTAAGGATATTTCTCGCCCTGGCGGATCGTGGCCTTTTTGTTGTCCATGGTAACGATCTTCGGCCGTGCAATTACCTCTGCATTTCCTATCGACTCGCCGATATCCAGTCTGAGATCGAGATCAAAGGATGACCCTGCAAGCCTTCCAACAGAAATGCCGAATCCTGCCGCCTGGTTGGTCGGGAAGTTGACTGCAAGAGACGGGCTTGGAACGACCGATGTGGACCAGGTGGGACTACCTCCCGGAGTGGTCGTTGAGCTGAAGAGATCCCTTGCAGCTCCGGAATTGACGCCTGTGAGACCGAAATGTGTCCTGTCCGACTGGTTTCTCCATGAACCTCCCCACTGGACTCCGAGGCCTCTGGTGAAGTCATCGTCTGCCTGTACGATCCGTGCGGAGATGAGTACCTGGGGTGTCGCCTTGTCAAGACGTTTGATCATCGCATTGATATCATCGACATTTTTCTTGATATCTTTTACAATGAGAACATTTGTTCTGTCTTCTGCAGTAATGCTGCCCCGGTCGGATACCAGGCCCACTTCCTTGCCTTTGATCGTTTTTGCGACTTCAGAGGACTTTGCAAAATTCACAGGGATAACGGAAGTGACGAGGGGCTCGAGCTGCTCTTCGGTTTTCAGGGATTCGAGTTTTCTTTCCTGTGCCTTTTTAATCTTTTCTGCGGCATCTATCCTCACCACATTGCCCACTTCCATCTTTCCGAGGTCTTTGCTTTCCAGCACGACATCGAGAGCCTGATCCCAAGGGACGTCTTTGAGCCTGATGGTGATGTTGCCTTTTACTTCATCTGATGTAACGATATTGAGGCCGCTGACGTCAGCAATGATCCTCAAGACATTGTGAATATCCGCATTCTGGAAATCGAGCGATATGCGCTCTCCTATATACTTTGGTTCCCTGGTTGATTCGTTGATGAAGTCATTTGATTTTGCAGACAGGAAAGCTCCTTTTGCCTGTGAAGGGGCTTGCTTCTCTTTACCCATGAGCTGGGCCACCTGTTTGGTCGTACTTGCCTGCTGAACGGTTACGGCCTGATTTTTTGTTTCCTGATTTGCTTTCCTTGCCCAATCGGGAATATCAAAATCCATAATAAGGACTGATTTGTCCTGGGATACGAAATACGGGACAACCTTTTTCATGGTTACATCGAACAGGACATCCTTTCCCTTCTGCTTCGGGAGGAACTCTTTGACAGCGGTCTCGAATTCCGATGTGATAAAGGGACGCGCGAGATTTTTCGGTATTTTTGCATTATCAATTCGGAGGATAAGCTTGTCTCCTGTGCGTGTCACATCAAAGGCGGCCTTCCCGTCGAGACCGATCTGGAGCCTTGATTTATTCTCGACCGTCATGAAATCAACGCTCTGTATGGTCAGCCCAAACCCACATGCGGGCATCAACAATAGGCCGATTATTACAGTATGGATGATTTTCTTGTTCATTTTCCAGTTACCCCCTCTTCCTTCCTGAGCGACAACACTATTTCCCGTGTATTCACGCGCCCCATGTAGTCTTTGAAATGTTGTTTTATGGTGACCCCATCGGCTGTAATCCCGGTCACGATCCCCGAGTTCTCTCCCACGAGGCTTCCTTCCTTGATGATATATCCCATCCCCGATGATTCCTGGATGAGTGCGCGTTTATCATGCCCGAGAATGACGCCTACTATCCCGATCTGGGAAAGGGAGATCCTCTGGAGGGGATCGATAATACCTTTCTTCATTTCATCTTCTTTTGTCAGTGATGTCAAAAACGGCTGGAAGGGGTCCCTTATCCCGATTACCTGGTACTCGGGTTTCTTCTGCTCTTCCTGTACCATTACGGGTGTTACCTTTTCCTGCTTTGCGGTACCGGCATTGGAAGAGGTTCCCGGTGAGGTCTGGGACTGGTTATTGCCCTTTGAGCATGAAACGACAGCTACCGACATGATTATGATAAGTACGGATAGATACCCTTTCATTTTGCTTTCCCTTTTTCGTTTGGTTTTGCCGTTTCGTTTGGTTTTGCTGTCTCTTCAATAAATTTATATGTCGTGGCACTGCAGGAAGTGCTTAAGTATAGAGGCCCGCCACCGCTTTTCGTGATATTCTGCATCGATATATCGGAAATATTGACTATCCTCGGCATCTTCGATACCTCGTCAAAGAACGAGACGATATCCCTGTACCTTCCTTCGACCTTGATATCTACCGGTATCTCCGCATAGAAATTCTTCGGAACCTCACCCTTGGGCTTAAAGAGCTTGAACTGCAATCCGGCAGACATTCCCAGCGAGGAAATATTCTCCAGCAAGGTGGGGATTTCGCTTTTGTTCGGGAGCTGTTTCAAGGCAATGTGGAGCTCTGCCCTCGTCTGTTCGAGCTCTGCTTCATACCTGGGTTTTTCTTTTACGATATCTCTCTTCTGGGAAAGCTCTATTTTGAGCTTATTGAGTTCGGGCTCAATGATCTTTATTTCTGCCACCACAGGCTTGTAGAAGACCTGCCAGTATACTCCCAGGATAGCCCCAAGAATGAAGACGAGAGCGAGTATCTTGATGGCTGGTTTTTGTCTTAATATGAAATCAATAGGATTCATATATCACCTCAGCTCGGCAGCTTTATCTGGCACTTGATGGTAAACTTGTGATTCATGCCCTGTTGCTCAGTGAGCTCGAGCTCTACTCCTTCGAAATAGGAGGAGGCCTGGAGACTCTTCATGAATGCAGCTATTGTCGGGTTGTCTACTGCCACCCCGTTGAGAACGAGTTTATTCCCGGCATTTTCCATCGAGGTAACCCATGCCTTCTCAGGGATGAGCAGGCTCAGTTGGTCAAGAATTTCCACAGGTCCGGACTTCTTTGCATTCAGATCTTTAATGACATTGAGCTTTTTCTCCAGTTCCTGTTTCTGTTGTTTGAACTTTTCGATTTCGCCTGCTTCGGCTGTGAGTTTCGCTATCTCGAGCTTCGTACTCGTCATCTCTTGCTGGAGGGATTCTTTTTTATTTGTGATCGAAGTTTGTACAAACCAGGAGAGGATAAAGATAAGAACGACACACAAGGACAGAAGCACAATGTGCTCGATAAGGGCCTTTTGCCGTAGTTCCGATTTTATAGGGAGCAGGTTGATCTTTACCATTTGTAATCGGCCCTCCTTAAAGCAAGACCCACCGCCACGGCCATCTGGGGTGCGATGTAGGCCATATATTCCGGATCAAAGATCTTATCGTCCCAGCGGATATTATTGAAAGGGTTTACCATTTCGACCGGTATATCCATTTGTCGTCCCAGCAGGCTAACCAGCCCCGGTATCCTGCAGGAACCGCCGGACATGTAGATCCGCTCTATATTCTCGTTCACCATGGTGGAGAGGAAGAAATCCAGTGTCCTGCGGATCTCCTGTACATAGGTCTCAGCCGCCATTCTGAAGATATGGTTTATCCTTTCGAGATCTATGCCCTCGATATCCGAGCCCACCTTGATGTTTTCCGCCCTTTCATAACTCACGCTGAATTCTCGCTGTATTCGTTCCGTGAGTTGACGGCCGCCCATGGATATGTCTCGCGCAAAAATCGACATCCCGTCTTTGAGCACATTGATATTGATCATTGACGCGCCGGCGTCTACAAGGGCAACGATCGATTCCGGGGCATCGGGGTAGTTCACCTCGTACATTGTCTCCAAGGCGAATACGTCGATATCCATGAGCATGGGTTTCAGACCTGCATTCCTCACGGCCGATGCATAATCATCCACGAGTTCCCTCTTTGAAGCTACAAAGAGGACATCCATCATGTCAGACCGTTCCAGGCTCTCTCCAAGGATATAAGAATCGAGATACACATCATTGATGTCGAAGGGGATGTACTGCTCTGCTTCGATCATGAGTGTTTCCTGCAGCTCGGACTCGCTCATGAGTGGCAATTCCGCTTTTTTCACGATAACGGAATGGCCGGAAATGGCGCTCGCGGTCCCCCGGCTGCGAATCTTGAGATTATCCCGCAAGTTCTTTATGGTATCAACTACGGTTTCCGAATCCATGATGTCCTTGTCAACGATGCATTCTGCAGGAATCAGCCCCAAGCCAAGGGATTTCAGTTCATAGCCTCCCCGGACCTTTGCAACGTCAACCATTTTAATCGATTGAGATCCGATATCCAGTCCTAATAATGTCTTCTTTTCGAAAAACATTCCCTCACCCCGTGATCATTTCTTTCCCTTTTTGAAAACCACGATAATATCTCCTGGTTTGACCAGATTCATTTCCTGTATGATTACATGCTCGATGTATGCCAGATTTTCTCTCAACATGAGCGCTTCCTGGGCGAGAACCTGATTCTTCTTCCGCAAAATAACATTCTGGCTCTGCAGATCCTCGAGCTCTTGATGGAGCTGATAACTCCTTATCAAGCCTTTGTCCCCAGGCACGGTAAATATTAAAAGCAGAATAATTACCATGATCAGCGCATAGGGTAAGGCCCGCGACATCCCCGCAGTGAACAGTGTCTCTGCAAGAGACCGGATTGTGTCTGATATTTGACTCTTTCTCATACATAGTCTCTCTATCGGGAGCATGAAAATGAATCTTTACGAAAAATTCATAATTAGCGAAGATATATGCATATAGGGCAGCAGAAAGACCGAGAGAGGGTTTCGTTTATCTAACCGGTGACGCAACGGGATTACAAATTGGTAATTCAAGTTCATCATGCCTTAAACTTCCTTTGTCATAATTTTTTATGAAAAAATACAATGTCCAGGGGGCAGAAAAGGCTCCAACGCAGTTCGGACTGCTTCTTATATGATATACGGGTTTTTATCCCGCTCATCTGAACCATTTCATCTGGATCCCCACGATAAGCCCCATGATGAAGCCCCCGATATGGGAAAACCATGCGATGGAAGTATGGGTGTGAACGCTCAAATATCCATTCGCCCCCTGCAAGAGGAACCAGACGAGGATGAAGACCACGGAGGGGATTTCAATGACCTCGATGAAGAACAGCAGCGGGATTATGGTGAGTATCTTTGCCTTGGGATTGAAGACGAGGTATGCACCCATTACGGCTGCGATGGCCCCGGATGCTCCTACAACCGGTATCGATGATGAAGTGTATACTATTGTATGAGTATAGAAAGCAAAAAAGACTGCAGCAAGGTAGAACAGCGAGAATCGGATGACCCCTATCTTTTTTTCCAAAGCCGGGCCGAACACCGAGAGGAAGATCATATTGCCCAGGAGGTGGATGTACCCTGCATGCATGAAAGCTGAAACCAGGATTGACCAGTTAATAGCGAGTATATTGCCTGTTCCCTTGGTAAGGTAGCGGTAGATGTCAAAGGGGCTGACGGCGAAGAGCTGAAAGATCTGGTCCCCTACGCGCAGTTCCTCAAAAAAGACAATCAGGTTAATGAGGATGATGACCGCAGTTGCTGGAGCAAACCCTCGTGATACGCTCGTATCCCGTATCGGGATCATGAGTTATGCTTCCTCGATCGCCGGTACGATACAGATGAATTCCAGGGGCTTGTCTCCAGCCCGAATCTGGTGATCGGCACCCCCGGGTATGAATACGGCTATGCCCTCCTTCAGTGCTGAGCTTTCTCCTGCTATGGTTACTTCACCGCACCCGGAAAGGACATAGATCTCGTGCTCCCATGGATGGGTATGCCTGGGTGTGTTTCCGAACGGCTCGACATGGAAACGGCGCAAATAAAAATTCGGCGCTGACTGATCCTTGCCGATGAGCGTTCGTTTACTGACGCCGCGTGCCCCTTTTAAAGATGTCTCCTCAGGAATGTCACAAAAATGAAGTACCGCCATGATCCCCCCTCCAAGATCAAATCGCCCTGTACACAGTACGTTTTGATCTTTATCATGGAAAATCCGGCCATGCAATGCACAGTGCAGCCCTATACGACTCTCGAGGAATCAAAGCCGTGTGTCTTTGCCTTGCCTTCTTGAATATTATCCCTGTTTCCTCTATATACCTGTGCATGAAAAACGCCGGCTTGATCCTGATCCTGTTTGGAGCCGTATTTGTGATAGCGGGGATATTTCTCTATGCAGGAGGGAATCTTTCCTGGCTGGGGAAGCTTCCCGGAGATATCAGAATAGTAAAGCCCGGTTACCGGATCTATTTCCCCATTACGACCTGTCTTCTCATCAGCATCATCCTCAGCGTGTTATTCTATCTCATAAGGATGTTCCGGTAGAGGCATGATCATAGAAGATTTCATCGCATGGGTATTAAAGCGCAAGACCTCCGGATGCTTCACCTTTGAAAACAGCGGCCTCCTGGAGCCTCCTCCGGCACCTGACAGGCCTATCAATCTCTATATCCATATCCCATTCTGTGCGGAACTCTGTCCGTACTGCTCTTTCCATCGGGTGCAGTTTCACGAGGGGCAGGCGAGGGAATATTTCCATTCATTAAGAAAAGAGCTCAGGATGTATCACGAAAGGGGGTATTCCTTCTCAGGAGTCTATATCGGAGGAGGGACGCCCACGATCCTCCCTGAAGAGCTCCTCGGTCTCCTCGATGCGCTTCAGAAGGATTTCTCTCCAGGGGAGGTCTCTGTTGAGACAAATCCCGACAGGCTGGATACACATCTCCTGAAAAGGCTTGCAGATGCAGGGGTTAAGCGGGTGTCAGTGGGTATCCAGACATTTGATAACCGTATCTTAAAATCCGTGGGCAGATATGATAAGTACGGCAGCGGCCTGGCCTTGAAGCAGAAGCTTTCGGAGGCAAAAGGCTATGTGAATACGCTCAATGCCGACATGATCTACAATTTTCCCATCCAGAGCATCGAGATGCTTGAGCAGGATCTCAATACCCTAATGGATGTCGGCCCTGACCAGATTACCTTCTACCCCCTCATGGTCTCGGATATTACGAGAAACAGGATGAAGGCACTCATGGGGAATGTTAGGCACAAGAAGGAAAAGCTCTTCTTTCAGCACATCCTCTCCAGGCTGGACGATGCCTATCAGCCCGGCTCTGCCTGGTGCTTCTCAAAGAAGGGCACATCCATGATCGATGAATATATCGTCATGAACGATGAATATGTGGGTGCGGGCAGCGGTGCGTTCGGTCTCGTGGGCGGAGGGATCTATGCCAATACGTTTTCGTTGCCGGCATATGGAAGGCTCATCGATCAGGGGAAGTTTCCGCTGTTTGCCAGAAAGCTCTTTTCCGTTCGGGAATTGGCAGGATACGCCTTCCTCATGGGCCTGTTCGGCCTGTCCCTGGACCTGGAATCCTTCCGTAAGAGATTCAGTGCCCCGCTCTGGTGGCTGATCGGGCCCGAGGCTCTGTTTTTTTTCCTTGCCGGCGGCGTGCGCCGGGAAGGAGGGAAGATGCGATTAACCAGGAGAGGCCAGTATTACTGGGTGGTGATGATGCGCGAATTTTTTACCGGTGTCGATAATTTCAGAGACTTCAGCAGAGAGGCAGCGGGCATAAAGCAGGACCCGTTGTTCAGGATTAAGAATATACAATAAAGGAGTACCGGTCCTATAGAGTAACAGGCCCATCCTGAATAAAATATCGCGGCTTCCGGCCATACCTTCGTTTTGAAACCTGACTATCGAATCCTGATCGCAGCTCTCGTTACGCTGTCTCGGACTCGAACTTTTCGATGAGAAAGTCGATTTCCCGTTTTACCTTGAGGTTTTGTTTGTACATGATCTCGATGGTTTCGAGGGAGTGGATGATGGATGAATGCTTTCTTAAGAAAGCGTTTCCGATGTTCTGAAGGGGCTCACGGGTATAGCGCCTGCAGAGGAAAATAGCCACCTGCCTCGGATAAACGATATCCTTTTTCCGGGAAGGAGAAATCAAGGTATCTTTGGCAATACAGAAATTCTTGGATATGAAGTTCTGAATGAGCTCGATAGTGATCTTCTGCTGCTTTTCCAGGGTTCCTTCCAGGAGCTCTTTTGCAAGGTCCAAAGTAATCCGGCGTTTCATGAGAGAGCCCATGGCAGTGATGGTCATGACCGCGCTTTCGAGCTCCCTGATGGAGCTGAGCACATTCGTGCTGATGAACTCCACTACCTCTTCAGGGAGTGTTACACCTGTTTTCTTTGCCTTGGAGCGTACGATTTTCTCCCGGGTATTCTTGTCAGGGCGCTTGAGGTCTATGACGAGGCCTGAGGAGAACCTTGAACGAAGTCCCTTATCGATCTGCGACATGGATGACGGAGGACGGAAACCGGAGAGGATAACCTGTTTGCCGGCACTGATCAGATCATCCAGGACATGACAGAGCTCCATCTGGGTTTTTTCCTTATTCTTGAAGATGTGCACGTCGTCGATGAAAAAGATGTCGAGCTTTCCGGGGTTGTAAGTGTTTTTGAAGTCGTTCAAACAATTGTTCCGGACGGAATGGACATAGTCCTGGGAGAAGTCCCGTGCAGTTGTGTACTTGACGGAAACGCTTTCTTTCGATCTGACCACGCGGTTCCCGATGGCATGGGCGATGTGACTTTTCCCCAGCCCGATGTCCGAGAAAAAGTACAGGGGATTGTATTTGCTGATACCTTCATCCGAGACTGCCATTGCTGCTTCATATGCAAAGGCATTGCATCTTCCCACGATGAATTCTTCAAAGGTGAAATTGCTGTTGAGGCCGTTCTGAGAAGATGGAGCGCTTAAGGTCGGCAGGGTCATCTGGACAGGGTATTCCCGGCTAAAGGTATCTTGAGCAGGTTTCTCCCCCTGTCTCACCTGAAACTGCACGTCCACCGGCTGTTCAAGCGCTGCCCTGACGCTCTGGACAATGGAGTCCTTATACTGCTTGCTCAAGTATTTCTGCGAGAAACTGTTCGGGCAGAAAATAATAACGGTCCCGTCCTCTTCCATGATGTCAATCTGTTCGATGAAAGCCCTTTCAGAAGCTGAAGGAACCTTTGCGAGAATCGATTCCTTAATAATTGCATAACGATCCACATCAACCTCCAAGGAGAAAGAAGACCTCGAAAACGTATGTCCGGCATAATGTTCCACTTGCCGGAAAAGATCAAACCCAACGCCGTTCGATTATACCCATCCTTGTTAATTTTACGTGAAGATAAAAAAGTGAAACAATAACAATAAAATATATTATGGAGCCACGTTCCTCCTGTATCCGAGCAGGACAGGCCGGAATATGTTTTTCCCTAACTCCGGAGTAATTATCTACAATTTGTAGAAAACTCAGAGCTCGGTTAATCTCGCTCTTTCTCGAAAATCTTTCATTTTGTTGTACATACTGTAATATTGTAATGCAGATTGCGTCCAATCGACATTTTCCCCCATGGCATTCTTCCGGAGGACCGCAAAGAGCTCCGGCTTGTCCTTATAGATAGTACAGGCCTCCTGTACGGCATTCAAGAGGTCGCCTTCCGTGGGCTGAAAAACACGTAACCCGTTCGCCAGATCGCCTTCGCCTAAGGCCGTGACCGTATCCCTCAAACCACCCACGCAGGTAACGATGGGGATCGTGCCGTAGCGCATGCTGATCATCTGGTTCAGCCCGCACGGTTCGAACCGTGAAGGCATGAGGAAGAAGTCGGAGCCTGCTTCAATGATGTGGGCAAGGCTTTCGTCAAACCCCAGGTAGGCCCCGAGCTGCCCCTTATGGAGGGAAGCCATGTTGCGAAGCGCCTCTTCGTGCCATTTTTCGCCGCTGCCCAAGATGGCCACCTGTCCGCCTAAGGATATGATCCGCTCCATAATCGAGATCACCAGATCGATGCCTTTCTGATCCACCAGGCGGCTGATCATTCCGAAGAGAGGGGCAGGGCGGCCCTCGAGAGAAAGCCTCTGCTGCAGGTCTCTCTTGCACAGGGCTTTGCCCGAGAGATCGTCCATGCTGAAGTGATATGCGAGAAGCTGATCATTGGCAGGGTCCCATACCGAGGTATCGATCCCGTTGACGATGCCGGTGAGCTTGTGAGAAACCGACCTCAAGAGTCCATCCAGGCCCGAACCGAATTCCGGGGTCTGGATCTCGCGTGCGTATGAGGGGCTCACCGTGGTTACCATATCGGCGAATACGATCCCTGCTTTCATGATATTGATGTGGCCGAAGTATTCCATGAGATCGGGGCGGAAGTATTCATAGGGGAGAAAGAGATTGGGCCACAGCATCGCATCGAAGATTCCCTGGTAGGCAAGATTATGGATTGTATAGCAGGTCGACAGGTGGTGGATATCGAGCGAATGGATGTATGCCGGAATGAGTGCTGTCTGCCAGTCGTTGCAGTGCATGATGTCGACATCGCCGAGCGTGAGCGCGAGCTCCAGGCATGCCCGGGAAAAAAATGCGAAGCGCTCGAGGTTGTCCGGAAAGTCCCTGTTTGCATAGGCATAAATGCCGTCCCGGTTGAAGTACATGTTATTTTCGATGAAATACAGGTCCTTATGGGAAAAAATCCTTGCCTGGGCGATCCCGAGGCCGGCAAGGAAGGAGAGATCCGTGACGTGATCGAGCGCAATCCCGGATTTTCTTATGGATTTATACAGCGGCATGACGACCTTGCAATCAGCCCCGATCTTCTTCAGTTCCTGGGGCAGGGCGCCGCTTACATCCGCCAATCCCCCGGTCTTTGCGTAAGGTGCCGCTTCAGGCGAACAGAAAAGTACTTTCATTGGAGATAGCATATCAGAATCATACGCTTTGGGTAAAGAATCTTCCAGGTCTCTTAAAAAATTTTAGCTCACTTAATAAATAGGAAACATGAAACATTGATTTGATTTTTACCCTGGGGTTGTTTTATGGTGATTTCATGACCAGGGAAGAATTCGAGACGATCCTTAAAGATTTCGAGGTCCAGGTAAAAAAACGGTTGCCCTCCATGATCAACACGTATCTTGCCAACAAGGGAAACCGGGAATACGAAGCTGCTTTTACCCACCTCGTAGATACGCTCCAGAGAGCGAAGAAGACCCTGCTCAAAGATGTATCGAGAGTCGCACGGCATGAGCAGAAGGTCAGGTACTTCAATACGATCTACAACATGGATTCCCAGCTCAGGAGTATGGGACACAAGGACGCCCACCAGCAGCACCTGAAGCTCAGGCAGCACAGGATCAGCGCCCCTGTCGTATACGATATAGGTGAAGGGCCTGAGAACGGGAATCTCCTCAATGCCGATGATAAAGGCCTCTTGCTGAAGACATTGGAGAAGGTTGCCGTGGATAAGGAGGTACGTGTCTCGGTTTCCGGGAAGAAGGCACGCGGCAAGGCCGTATGGTCTCTTGTGGATGCTTCCGGCAATGTTGAGACAGGGATAAAGCTCATGGAAGCCTCCGACGAGTTCACCAAGGAGATCAAACAGACTCTCAAGGATGAGGCATAGGCATCTCCCTTGTAACCCGAAACATTACTTTGGTTTCACCCTCTTTTTTTATGAAATTTGCCATTACCACCCTTGGATGCAAGGTAAACCAGTATGAAGGTCAGCTCATCAGGGAGGCCCTGACGTCGGGAGGTTTTTCCGAACAGGGTTTCTCGTGTCCCGGCGCCGATCTTTACATCATCAATACCTGCACGGTCACCCATCGTTCGGATGCAGAGGACCGGAAGCTCATACGCAGGGCTTTGAGCTATAATGCCAGGATCATCGTCACAGGCTGCCAGGCAAAGGTCTATCCCGATGAGATAAGGAGCCTGCCAGGTAAGATCGAGGTCGTCGCCTTCGAGGATATGGGCACGGCCCTCGGCATCCCTTTGCCTTCGCATATCAAAGACTTCTGCGGTCATTCCCGGGCATTCGTGAATGTCCAGCAGGGGTGCAATAATCACTGCACGTTCTGCATCGTGCCCCAGGCAAGGGGTGTCCCTCGAAGCAGGCCGCTGAAGGATATCCTGTGCGAGACCATAGGGCTGTACGAGTCGGGGTTCCGGGAGGTCATCCTTACGGGAATCAACATAGGCCTCTATGAAGGAGGGGTGCAGACGCTCATCGAGAATATCCTCAACCACAGTCCCATGCCCAGGGTGCGCATCAGCTCCATTGAGCCGTGGACCTTCTCGAAAGGGCTCATCGATCTGATTGCGAAGGATCCGAGGGTATGCAAACACATTCACGTTCCGCTCCAGAGCGGATCGGACGAAATACTCACCCGGATGGGCAGGCCCTATCAGGCCGGGTATTATCGGGATCTCGTTTCGGCGATCAGGGATTCGAACCCGGATGTCGCCATCGGTTCGGACGTCATGGTAGGCTTCCCCGGCGAAGGGGAAGAGCAGTTCGAGCAGACCTTTTCGCTCATATCCGACCTTGAGCTTGGCTACCTGCATGTATTTCCTTACTCCAAAAGGCCGAAAACTCCGGCAGCTTCCTATGCGGATCAGGTCGACACCCGGACCATGAAGGAACGGGCATTCAGGCTCAGGGCGCTGTCTCATGCCAAGAGGAAGGCGTTTATCCTCTCGCAAATGGGGCATGAGGCAGAGGTGCTTGTCACCCGCGTCCAGGAAGGCACTTTTCAGGGGATCACCTCGAACTACCTGAAGGTGGAAGCCTCGGGCAAGGCAAAGGCGAATGATCTTGCCCGGGTTGTCCTGGAAGAGGCGCATGACGGATATGCAAAAGGGAGTGCCCTTGGATAATCGCATAATCGCCTCAGCTTTGCTGGAGACGGCGCGGAGTTTAGAGTTTCTCGATGAGAACCCTTTCAAGGTGAAGGCATACCGGAAGGCTGCCCAGGCTGTCATGCAGCTCGATGAGCCCTTGAGCCGGACACTTGAAAAGAGCGGACTTTCAGAGATCCCGGGTATCGGGAAAACAATTGCCGCCAAGATCGAAGCCTGGGTCAAGGACCATGATTTCTCGGACCTTGAAGAGCTTCGCTCCATGATTCCGAGCGGGCTCGATGAGTTCCTCAAGGTTCCGGGGCTCGGAATGAAGAGGATCAGGATCCTGCACGAACAGCGGTCCATCAAAACCATCGAAGACCTGATGGAAGCGGTAAAAGAAAGGAAACTCGCCGGGCTGAGGGCTTTCCCGGCCAAGTTTGTCGACAACCTTCCAAGTGCCCTTGAACGGGTGTTGAGCTACCGGGGAAAATTCACCATTGACCGGGCACTGGCACATGCGGAAGGGATCCGTTCGGTGCTCGCCTCAAAAGGTATGAAGGTCCATCTCACAGGCCAGTGCCGGAGGGATGCTGAGATAGTTGAACGAATCGAGTTCCTGGTGGAAGGCACCGAGGCGCAATCGAGAAGATCATGGATCTCCTCAAAGAGCCCGGCATGGAGGTCAAAGGAAGCGCTTATGTGATGCCCTCAAGGCCGGCCGTCCCGCTGCTTCTTTCATGTTCGCCTCCCCGGATGTCCTGGCGGCCAGGCTCCTGATTACTACGGGCTCTGAACAACACATCGAGAGCTGAAAAGACTTGCATCGGACATGGACATCGAGATCGATGAAAGGGGTGTTTCCCGTCAAGGAAAGACCATACCTGTCCGTGACGAAGAGGAGATATACCGCATGCTGGGTCTCCAGTATCTCCCGCCCGAGGTGCGCGAGGGTCGGGACGTGAGATCGATACTCGCCCGCAGCCACACCTTACCTGAGCTCATACGGCTTGAAGATATCCGCGGAACGATCCACAACCACACAATCTTCAGCGACGGCACATCAACCCTGGAGGAAATGGTCCTTGGAGCGCGGGAGAGGGGGTATCGATGGATCGGGATATCCGACCACAGCCGGAGCGCATACTATGCAGGAGGAATGAGTCAGGACGATATAATCAGGCAGCACAGGGAGATAGATAAGTTGAGGGGCGGATTCAAGGACATTACGATCCTGAAAGGAATAGAGTCCGATATCCTCGCAGACGGATCCCTGGATTATGCACCCGAAATCCTCGAGGAGTTCGATTTTGTGGTTGCAAGCATTCATACGGGTATGGACATGGACCGCAATACCATGACCCGGAGGATCATCAAGGCCTTACAGAACCCGTTCACCACAATATTCGCCCATCCGACAGGGAGGATCCTCCTGTCCCGGGATCCCTATGCAGTCGATATGGACGCTGTCCTCGAAGAGGCCCTTCGAAACAAGGTCGCCCTGGAACTCAATGCCAACCCCTTACGGCTCGATATCGACTGGAGGCTCATCGAACCATTCGTATCGAGAGGAGGGATCATCGGCTTAAGTCCTGATGCCCATACGGTGGAAGGGCTTGATGACATGGAGTACGGGGTCAGGATCGCGAGGAAAGGGTTTTTGACCGCACAGGCTTGCCTTAATACCTTCGAGATCGAGGATGTCGGACTGTTCGTGAAGAAGACATGAAAATAGAATGCCTCGATGTATCCTATAAATACGAGGTCCCCGGTGATGAATGGGCCCTGCAGGATATCAGCCTGACCATTGGCCAGGGTGAGAAGGTAGCAATCATCGGCCCGGCAGGTTCCGGCAAGACCACCCTGATCCAGCTCCTCGATGCCCTGGTTCTCCCTTCGAGAGGTGATGTCCTTTTTGACGGTTTGAGCGTTCGGGCACTGACAAAGAGGAAGAAACTCTTTTCCATCAGGCGGCGTATCGGCGTGCTGTTCCAGTTTCCCGAGCACCAGTTCTTCCATGAGACCGCATATGAAGAGCTCACCTTTTCCTTGAGGAACTTCTTCGACCTTGATGATACTGAGATCGAGAAGATGTCGCGGGCGTTGATGGGGAGGTTCGGGATGGACATCGACGCGCTCAGGCGGATCTCTCCCTTCCGGTTAAGCTCCGGGGAAAAGAGAAAGCTCGCACTTGCCTCCGCGCTCCTTTCTTCGCCCGAGGTGCTCATCCTGGATGAGCCGACTGCCGGGATGGATGCGGAAGGCAGGCGCGAGCTGATAAGAATTCTGGCTACCCTTCAGGATACAACGGTCGTGATCGTAACCCACAATCTCGAAGACTTTCTCGCCCATATAAACCGCTGCATCGGCATATCCCGGGCAAGGATCGTTGCCGATCTCAAGCGGGAAGACCTCATCGGTCAAATCGATGTCCTGGCTGCTTCCGGAATTTCCGCCCCGCTGGTGCTGTCGGTCCGGCAACGGCTTGAAAGAGAAGGAATCGTGATCGGGCAGGGGATTTTCGATATGGAGACGCTTCTGGAATCCCTCACCTTTGCGTATTGACTAATGTGGGGCACGATCTTAATGTTAATGTATAGGAGGGAGACACATGTCTGGTTTCTTAGAGATGAAAGTGGCCGGAATAGCCCTGGATCCTTCGAATAACGCCCCGATTGTGGTCTTGAGGGATCTTGAAGGCAAATATGTTCTCCCTATCTGGATCGGCATTATGGAAGCGAGCGCCATAGCGGCCTCCCTTGAAGGGGTGTACTATTCCAGGCCGATGACTCATGACCTTTTCAAGTCAATGATCGAGACGCTCGGGGTCCACGTGGACAAGATCGAGGTGGTAGATATCAGGGACAACGTGTTCTATGCCCTGATTACGCTGGAGTATAACGGAAACAAGCTATCCATCGATGCCAGGCCATCGGATGCCATTGCCATTGCGCTCCGGGCCAATTGCTCTATTTATGTCGCAAACCACGTCGTGAAAGAAGCCATCCGCGTGGAAACCGGCAAAGAATCGGCCGGCAAAGTCATTGTCGGGTTTGAGCAGGACAAGGAAAAGCTCAAAGAAATCCTGGAAAAAATGAACCCGGAAGATTTTGGAAAATTCAAGGCATAGCGTCTTCTCTAGCGTATTGTAATTCCTCGAATATATGTTTTTTAGTTGATAGACCTTCGCATATCGTGTATCTTTCCAAGGTTATATGGGGCCAGTTGCAGCTAAGGATACGAGCACAAAGAAAATCAGCAAGGCCATATTCCAGACTATGGTAGAAAAGGCCAGTGCCGGGATCTTTGTCTACCAGGACAGCAGTTTTTTCTACGTAAACCCCGCATTCCGCAGGAACTTGGGCTTTCGTTCCGGTGAACTCGATGATAAGTCCCTGCGTGACGTCGTCCGCCCGGATGCGGTCGATGGGCTTGAAGAGAGATATGCCAGGCTGATCCGCGGGGAGGACATCCCCGGCAGATATGATGTGTTCTTCGTCACCAAATTCGGCGTAGAACGCATCATCTCCCTTTCGACCTCGGTTATTACCTTGGGCTGCGGCCCGGCCATCTTAAACGTTGCCAGGGATATTACCGAGAGAAGGCAGATGGTCGAGGCCGTCGAATCCTACAACCAGTTCCTGAAAGGCCTCATCGAGAACTCGAGCGATGCGATCATCGCATCGGACCTTCAGGGCAATGCCCTCGTTTTCAACAAAGCTGCCGAGGAGATCACCGGCTACAAAGCCGAAGTCATGCTCTCCCGTACGATCAACATCGATGACTTCATGGGCAAAGGAGAGCGGAGACGCATCCTCAAGCTCCTCGACCAGGGTACGGTGGAAAAGCCCTACCGGGTGGTGGCGGAGGAAACCTCCCTATACATCAAGGACGGAACGCTCATTCCCATCTCTTTGTCCGCATCCTATGTTTATCAGGGCGACAAGCCCATTGCAGGGATCAGCATTTTCCGGGATTTGAGGCCTATGAAAGAAGTCCAGGAGAGGCTTAAATCCTCTGAACAGAAATACCGTATCCTGGTAGAGAAAGCAAACGACGGGATCTTTGTCTATCAGGACCACCGCTTCAAGTATACGAATCCGAAGTTCCGGGAGCTTCTGGGGTATACGAGCGAGGAGCTGAGCGCTTTAGGCTTCCGGGACATCATGCGCTCCGAAATCGCCGAGCTCATCGAAACGCGGTATGAAAAGAGGATAAAGGGAGAGAAGGTCCCGGAACAGTATGAGATTGCCCTGAGGTCGAAAGGCGGCGAATGGAAGGCCTTCGAGATTACGCCTTCCATCATCGAATACGAGAAGAAGCCTGCAACCCAGAACATCATCCGTGATATCACCCAGAAACGCAACCAGCAGAAGGCACTGCGGGCATCCGAAACAAAGTACCGCACCACGGTGGAGCATACGGGAACCGCCATCATGCTCCTGGAAGAAAACCGCATCATATCGCTGGTCAACAGGCAGATGGAGAAGCTCACAGGCTACAGTAGAGACGAGATGGAGGGCAAGATGCCCTTCACCGAGATCGTCCACCCCGGCTATATCGATCGCATGGTTGGCTACCACAAGGCCCGCAGAGAAGGGAAGAAGGATGTGCCGTCCGAATACGAGTTCCTGCTCCTGGACAAGCATGGCACCATCAGGGAAGCATTCCTTTCCATCGGCCTGATCCCGGGGACCAAACAAAGCATCGTCTCCATCATCGATGTCACCGAAAAAAAGAGTATGGAGAGGGAGCTGGAGAAATCCCGGAAGATGGCGATCCTGGGGGAGATGTCGGCCCATGTTGCCCATGAAGTGAGGAATCCCCTCCAGAAGATCAAAACGGGCATTGAGCTCCTGCGCAATCTGCATCCCCTGGAGGAACGGCAGACGAAGATCCTCGAAGGGGTCACGAGCGGCATCGATACTCTGGAGAAATTCGTTACGCAGGTCCTTGAATGGACCCGCTCGGGCAAGATAAAACCCAAGCCGTACAGCATCAGCAACATCATTGACGGGCTCCTGTTCAACCGGACCGATCACTGCATTGCCCGGGGTATCGGAATCAGGACTTCCCTGGATGCGGAGCATGACACGCTCATTATCGACGGGATACAGATCCGGCAGCTCATTGAAAATCTCATAGAAAACGCCTTGGATGCCATGCCTGAGGGGGGTACACTGGGTATTTCGACATCCCATGTCCCAGGCCATACGTTTAAGTCCCAAGGCTTCGAATTCGTTGCAGATGCCATGGAAATCAGCATCGAGGATACCGGCTGCGGGATGGATGAGGAAGAGCTCCAGCAAATCTTCCAGCCCTTCTACACCAATAAAGCGAAGGGGACCGGTCTTGGATTGGCTCTGGTTCAGAAGATTGTCGATATGCACCATGGGGGAGTGGAAGTGTCCAGCAGGCCTGGTTCCGGCTCCCGCTTCGTCATCCGCATTCCCATGGACCCGGCCGTGGGGGAAAAGTCCACATCGCACAGATTCGAGGATCCTACATGAAAAAGAACCGATCCAATACGGGCGAAAGAGAAGGATATGCACTAGCAAAGAAGAGAATCCTGCTCGTGGACGACGAGCAGGTCTTCCTTGAGCAGATCAAAGAGGCGCTGCTGTATTCCAGCCTCGACCTCGAAATTGATACGGCGCAGGACGGGATAGATGCCCTGGAAAAGCTTCAGTTCGCCCCTCACGATATCGTGATCACCGACATCAAGATGCCCAGGATGGACGGATACACACTGCTCAAGGAGATCCAGAAAAAGTATCCTTCCACCTATGTCGTGGTCATTACCGCCTTCGGATCGGTCTCGGGTGCTGTAGAGGCTATGAAATACGGGGCATATGACTTCCTGGAAAAGCCCTTCAACATGAATACGCTGGAACTGTCCCTGACCAAGATCATCCGCCAGCAGGAGATCCTCCAGGAGAACATCGAGCTGAAAGGCCGGATACGCCAGTATTCCGAAGGGCTCGATGAGCTTGTGGGGGCAAATCCCAAGATGCAGAAACTCTACGACCAGATCATCACTGCTTCCGATACCAACCTGACCGTCCTGATCCTCGGGGAGACCGGTACGGGAAAGGAACTCGTTGCCCGTTCCATCCATTCCCGCAGCGACAGGAAGGCGAAGCCGTTTGTGACCATCAACTGCGCGGCAGTGCCGGAGAACCTCCTCGAGTCCGAGTTCTTCGGGCATGAGAAGGGCGCTTTCAGCGGAGCCATAACCCAGCGGGTCGGAAAGTTCGAAAAGGCGCACACCGGGACGCTCTTCCTCGATGAGATCGGCGATATCCCCCTTGATCTCCAGGCAAAGATCCTGCGTGTGCTGGAAGACGGCAAGATCACCCGTCTGGGGAGCAACCGCGAGATCGACCTCGATTTCCGCACCATCTGCGCAACGAACAGGCCGATCCAGGACATGATCAAGAAAGAGCTGTTCCGCGAGGATCTCTTCTACCGCATCAGCGTGCTTCCCATCATCATCCCGCCCCTTCGGGAGCGCAAGGACGACATATCGATGCTCGTGGATCATTTTATAAAAAAATACTCGAAGAAGTTCAACTCCCCGGTGACAGCGATATCGCGGGAGGCTGTAAACCAACTTTTAGGCTATTCCTGGCCCGGCAATGTCCGGGAGATGGAAAACGTGATTCAGAGGGCCATGGTGTCCAGCAGGACGGAGCGGATCGAATACCTGCCCGACTTGGGCAAAAATCTCCACGAGTACGTCTCGATCCCGGTAGAGGATACGACCGAAGCGCCTACCATCCTGGTCGATGCCGGAGACGGTGCAGACTACCATTCCATCAAGAGCACGCTGATTGAGCAGTTCGAGCGGAAGTATTTCGAGCATCTCCTGAAAAAGCACGGCGGGGTCATTGCCGAGGCTGCGAGGGAGTCAGGGCTCAACTACAAGACGTTCTACCTCAAGGCGGAGAAATACAACCTCACGAAGAAGAGGACCCGCCAGGATATCTGATCGTTCCGAAAAGGATTGTCGGTATAGATGAAGCAAGGGTTCTATTGAAAGATATATAAAGATATATAAGTAATTATTTTATCATATTTGGATACCTGGTATAGACAAACCCTCGGTATTATGCTTAAGAATACGAGCCGGAGAGGGAATGTCACAGGATATGATGAGCACAAAAGAGGTTGCGAAATACCTCGATATTCACGAAAAGCAGGTCTATGCCCTGATCCGTGAAGACAAGATTCCCTGCACCAAGGTCACGGGCAAGTGGATCTTCCCGAAAAATCTCATCGACGATTGGATCCAGAAGAGCGCCAAGAGCGGGATGAAGGAGGCGCGGGCGAAATCGCTCCACATTGCAGGCTCGCTGCTGGCGGCAGGGAGCAATGACCCTGTCCTCGACGTGCTCATTGCATTCCTCCGGGGAGCTCACCCGGACTTCTACATTTTCAGCGCGGGCACGGGGAGCATGGAAGGCCTTTCAGCCTTGAAACGAGGCTATGTGGACCTCGCGTGGTGCCACCTATTCGATCCTGAAACCGGGCTGTACAACATACCCTATGTCGAACGCCTTCTCCCCGGCTTCCCTGTTGTGGTGGTGAACATGTTCCGCCGCGAGGTGGGGCTGCTCACTGCACTGGGAAATCCCCTCAAGATCAAGGGCATCAAAGACCTGGTACAAGATGGCCGGATGTTCGTGAACCGGCAGGAGGGATCGGGCATCAGGCTCCTCTTCGATCATCTCCTGCTCAGGGAAGGGATAGGACCCGAGACGGTTGCAGGATACGACCGCAAAGTCTCCACCCACCTGGATGTCGGGATTGCCGTTCTCTCCGGCGAGGCCGATGCGGGGATCGCGACCGTGGCAGTGGCGAGGCTCCTGAATCTCGATTTCATTCCCATCACGACAGAAAGTTTCGATATGGTCGTCTCAAAGTCCGGCTTCTTCGAAAAACCGGTACAGGCCCTCATCGAAATGCTCCGGTCTCCTGAGTTCAAGGACCGTGTGCGGAACCTCGGAGAGTATGACTTCACCGGTTCCGGCAAGATCCTGTATTCATCACCGGAAATAAAGGAGGGTGAATCATGAAAAAAGGTCTTATTCAGTCAGCAGTGCTGGATTCTTTCCTGCCCGAATCAAAGCAGTGGATCGAATCCGAAAAAGCAAAAAATTAATTTTACATGGGGAGGAATAAATTCATGGGTAAAAAGTTGTTCCGTACCGGTCTTTTTGTGGTTGCACTCTCGCTCGTTCTCTGCGGAACGAGCCTCTTTGCTGCGCAGAAGAATGTAATCCTGGCCACTACCACAAGCACCCAGGATTCCGGTCTCTTAGATGTGCTCACCCCGATTTTCGAGAAGCAGACAGGGTTTTTCTTAAAGACCATTGCCGTCGGGTCCGGCCAGGCCATGGCCATGGGCGCGAAAGGCGAGGCGGATGTCCTGCTGGTCCATTCTCCGGCTGCTGAGAAAAATTTCATGGAAGAAGGCAATGGGGTGAACCGCAGGCTCGTGATGCATAACGACTTCGTCATCGTAGGCCCGGCATCGGACCCGGCAGGGATCAAGGGAATGAAGTCCGCCAAGGAAGCATGCGCCAAGATAGCATCAACAGGCTCGCTTTTCATGTCCCGCGGCGACAATTCCGGCACTCACGCCAAGGAAAAAGACCTCTGGAAGGCCTCCGGCGTCAATCCCGAGGGACAGAAGTGGTATCAGCAGACCGGGCTCGGCATGGGCCAGACCCTGAACGTGGCCGCCGAGAAGAAGGGGTATACCCTTGCCGACCGCGGCACCTACCTCGCGCTGAAAAAGAACCTGGGGCTTGCCATCCTCGTGGAGGGAGACAGCAAGCTCCTCAATATCTACCATGTCATCGAGGTCAATCCCAAGAAGTTCGACAAGATCAATGTTCAGGGCGGTAAGGCATTTGCAGACTTCATGATATCGGACAAGGTCCAGAAGATCATCGGGACCTTCGGCGTGGACAAGTTCGGGTCCCCTCTCTTCTTCCCGGATGCGGGCAAAAACCCGAAAGACCTAGGACTGTAGGGTGATATGGAGCTGATCCTCGAAGGCATCAAGAAGGCGTTTCAACTCCTGTTCACCTTCGATCCGGAGGTGATGGGGATCACGCTCCTTTCCTTGAAGATATCGGGAACTGCGACCCTGATCAGCCTCTTCCTCGGGGTATCCGTGGGCACGGTCGTGGCGCTGAACCGGTTCCCCGGGAGGAGGTTCGTGATCAGCCTCATCAACACTGGCATGGGGCTGCCCCCCGTTGTCGTGGGCCTTTTCGTCACCATCTTCCTGTGGCGTAACGGCCCCCTGGGTTTTCTCGGAGTTCTCTATACGCCGACGGCCATCATCATCGCCCAGGCAGTCATCGCCACGCCCATCATCATGGGCGTGAGCCTGGCTGCCATGCAGAAACTGCCGGAAAACCTGAGGCTCCAGATCCTGGCGCTCGGCGCGTCACGCTTCCAGATGGTCGTCATGCTCATCAGGGAGGCGAGGCTCCCGCTCCTCGCCGCGGTCATGGCAGGGTTCGGCAGCGTGATCTCCGAGGTCGGTGCCTCCATCATGGTGGGCGGAAACATCAAGGGCTATACACGGGTGCTCACGACAGCCACGGTCATGGAGACAGGCAGGGGCAACTTCGATGTCGCGATCGCCCTGGGCATCCTCCTGCTTCTGTTCTCATTCATAGTCAATGCAATCCTGACCGGTATCCAGCAGAGGGAGCGGCCCCGGTGAGCCCCACTCGGCCCATCTTATCTGTACGAGGCCTTAAGGTGAGCCGCGGGGGCGTCCCGGTGCTCGATGTGCCCGCGTTCGATATTTTCGAGGGCGAGTTCCTCTCGCTCATCGGAGGAAACGGTGCCGGGAAGTCCACCCTGCTCCTGAGTCTTTCAGGGCTTATCAGGAGAGATGATGGGGAGATACGATTCCGGGGGAACATGCTGTCCGGCCGGAATGATATGCTCGGCCTCCGGAGAAAGATCACCATGGTTTTTCAGGAACCGCTCCTTTTCGATACGTCCGTTTTCGACAACGTTGCCTCGGGCTTGAAGTTCCACGGGTATCCCGGAAAACAGATCCATCCCATTGTCGAAGAGTACCTCGCCCTCTTCGGTATCGGCCACCTTTCGGGTCGATCGGCCCGGAAACTCTCCGGCGGAGAGTCCCAGAGGACAAGCCTGGCCAGGGCCTTCGCCCTACAGCCCGAGATGATTTTCCTGGACGAGCCCTTTGCCTCGCTCGACCCTCCCACCAAGGAAGCGCTCATCGAAGACTTAAGCTCTGTCATGCGGAAAAAGGGAATCACCGCGGTTATGGCGACACACGACCGGATGGATGCATTGCGGCTTTCCGACAGGATCGCGGTCATGGACAGGGGATCCGTTGTCCAGATCGGAGATGCCGCTGCGGTGATGAACCGGCCCGTGAACGAGACCGTAGCAGCCTTTGTGGGCATGGAAACCATCATCGAGGGAACGGTATGCGGATCGAACGACGGGCTCCTCGACATCTCGGTGGATGGGATCGTTATCAGGGCTGTCGGCGGCTTTGAGACGGGCAGGCGGGTGATGTGCTTCATCCGGCCCGAGCAGGTTACCATCGATACCTCCTTGTCCAGGTCGAGTGCGAGGAATGTATTTTCGGGCAGGATCGAAAAGATCACCCCCATGGGGTTCTTCTACCGGGTGAGTATCGACTGCGGATTCCTTCTCTCTGCACATGTAACGCACCAGGCTCTGCAGGACCTGGGCCTTTCAGAAGGTACGGAAGTGGCGGCTTCTTTCAAAGCCACGTCCGTCCATGTCATAAAAAGATAACTTCTCATGGGCAAAAAGGGTGTTCCTCTCGCCTTTCATTTCTGCTACGTTGCCTCTGGTGATTGAATACCGGCATCGGGTCTTGTGGGAAAGAAATGCACTCCGGAGGCGGCGGCATGAAAACGGCAGGCAACAGGTCGGTCATTCTTATCGTGGCATCGCTCTCGTCATTCCTGACGCCGTTCATGGGCTCTTCGGTCAATATCGCGCTCCCTGCCATCGCCAGGGAATTTTCCATGAACGCGATTACGCTGAACTGGGTCTCCACCTCCTACCTTATCGCAACCGCCGTTTTTCTGCTCCCCTTCGGCAGGGCTGCCGACATCTACGGGAAAAAACGCATCTTCATCCGGGGGGTCGCGATTTTCAGTTTAAGCTCCCTTCTCATCATCATGTCGCCCTCTACGCCTATCCTGCTCTTCTTCAGAGCCCTGCAGGGTATCGGGAGCTCGATGATCTTCGGCACGGGCGTAGCAATTCTCGTGGCCGTCTACACCCCGGAAGAACGGGGCCGGGTGCTCGGGATCAATGTGGCTGCCACCTACCTGGGGCTGTCCCTGGGGCCCTTCATCGGAGGAATCCTCACCGAGAATTTCGGATGGGAAAGCATCTTCCTCGTCAATGTGCCCATCGGCATTATCGTTCTGGCATTGGCAGCAAAGGGTATCGTAGAAGAGAAAGGGGAAACAAAAGCAGGGGGCATCGATTATGCGGGATCTCTCATCTTTTCGCTGAGCCTGATCGTCGTCATGTACGGATTCTCCAGAGTTCCGGGATCTTCCGGGCTGTGGCTGACCATAGCGGGGCTGGCGGGGCTGGCCTTGTTTATCGCGTGGGAGAAAAGGGTAGAGAGCCCGGTACTCGATATGCGTCTCATGACGCACAACAGGCCGTTCGCCTTTTCGAACCTGGCGGCCTTCATCCATTACAGCGCAACCTTTGCCGCAACCTTTCTTTTGAACCTCTATCTCCAGTATGTAAAGGCCATGACCCCCCAGGAGGCAGGTCTCGTCCTGGTCTCGCAGCCCCTGGTCATGATGGCCTTCTCGCCGCTCGCTGGAAGGCTCTCAGACAGGATCGAACCGAGAATCCTCGCCTCGACGGGCATGGTAATGACATGTCTCGGCCTTTTTATGTTTGCCTTCCTTCGGGAAGACACCGGCATGGTGGAGATCCTTGCGGCTCTTGTCCTCATCGGGTTCGGTTTCGCATTTTTTTCTTCACCCAACACGAATGCCATCATGAGTTCGGTGGAAAAAAAGATGTACGGAGTTGCCTCAGGGATGATCGCCACCATGCGCATCACCGGGCAGATGGTAAGCATGGGTGTTGCCCTCATGCTCTTTGCCGTCTTTATCGGCCAGAAAAAGATCACGCCTGAAATATATCCGGAGTTCATGAGAAGCCTTCACGCGGGCTTTCTGATCTTTTCCGTTTTCTGCGCTGCAGGGGCGGTAGCTTCCCTCGCACGGGGCAGGATCCGTGAGAACGGAAACTCGTCCGCCGGACACTAGGCGCCTGCTTCTGTAAAATTCCCGTCTTATTGAAAAACGTCAACCCTGCTTGATAATGCAAACCGTCCTCAATAATACATACCTTAAAAACAAAGGAAGAATCCCAAGGAGAACACGATGAGTTCTGATCAGCTGGTGCGCGATGAGTGCGTAAAGCCGGAACGCGGGGATGCCCTGGTTGTGGTGGATATGCAGAATGATTTCATGCCGGGCGGGGCCCTGGCAGTGAGGGAGGGGGATGGTATCGTCCCGGGGATCAATACGGTCATGGAGCTTTTCCGGAAAAGGGATCTCCCCGTGGTCTTGACACAGGACTGGCATACCCCGGGCCACTACTCCTTTGCGTCGGCACATAAGGGAATGAACCCTTTCGATCTCTATGAATCCCCGGGCTTGGGCCCCGTGCTCTGGCCTGACCACTGTGTCCAGAAAAGCAAAGGAGCGGATTTTCACGAAAATCTGATGACCGGCTTTGCGGATGCGGTCATCAGGAAGGGCTATCACAAGAGCATAGACAGCTATTCGGGATTCATGGAAAACGACCGGAAGACCCATACAGGGCTCGACGGATATCTGAAGTCGAGGGCGGTGATGCGAATTTTCATCTGCGGCGTGGCGCTCGACTACTGCGTTTTCTTCACAGCCTCAGACGGGGCGGATCTGGGCTACCGGGTATACGTGATCCTGGACCTTACCAAACCTGTAGGATCTCCTGCCGAGAGCATCTCGGAAGCCTTGGAGGTTATGACTGATAAGGGAATTCATTTCGTCAATGCAGAAGAAGTGAAATAACTTGTCCGTCCCCCGCTTTCGCGGGGGTGACAGATGACCTTGCACAGCGAAGATGCACAAGGCAAAGAGCCTTTATCTTCACGCAACGAGATCGTGTTCGGCAATTTCAGCCTGGTGGGTGAGTTTGTTGATATCGAGGATGAGGGCGAGAGATCCGTCGCCCATGATGGTGGCGCCGGAGATGCCTTCGATGGGCTTGAGAAGTTTGCCGAGGTTTTTGATGACGGTCTGGTGCTGGCCCACGACCTTGTCCACCACGAAGCCCACGCGCTTCTCGCCGATCTCGGTGACCACGATCTGCTCGGTGGAAGGTTTGCAGCCGTTTATGGAGAAGGCATCCCGCAGCGGGATGTAGGGGATGATCTCACCCCTTACCCTGGCCAGGTTCCTTCCGTGGGTATGCTTTCTGTCTTCATCGGTGAGGTCAACGCACTCGAGCACGGCATTCAAGGGGATGACGAAGAACTCTTCCGAGATGGTCACGAGCAGCCCGTCAATGATGGCCAGCGTCAGCGGCAGCTTCAGGGTGATGGTGGTGCCTGATCCCTTGGTGCTCTGCGATCTCCACGGTACCGCCGAAGGACTCGATGCTGCTTGTAACCACGTCCATGCCCACGCCCCTGCCCGATACGCTGGTGACGGTCTTAGCCGTGGAGAACCCGGGCGCCAGGATGAGCTCGAAGATCTCCTTCTCGCTCAAGTACGCCTCCGGACTGATAATGCCCTTTTTCGACGGCCTTGTTCCGGATGGCTTCCGTGTCCAGCCCTGCACCGTCGTCATGCACGGAGATGAGCACGTAGGCCCCGGAATGCTCGGCGCACAGGTGGATGATGCCCTGCGGCAGGCTTGCCCGATGACGTTCTGCGTCCTCGGGCGTCTCGATCCCATGGTCGATGCTGTTCCGGATGAGGTGCACCAGCGGGTCGGACGAGCTTTTCGATCACGGTCTTGTCCAGCTCGGTCTCTTCGCCTTCCGTGGTGAAGTCGATCTCCTTGCCCAGCTCCGCGGACAGGTCCCTGACCAGGCGCTTGAACTTGGCAAAGGTGGTGCCGATGGGCAGCATCCGGATGCCCATGGCGTTGTCCCGAAGCTCCGCGGTCAGGCTGCTCCACCTCCTCGGCCACGCTGATGAGGTCGGTGTCTGTCCTTGGAGGCTGCGAGCTGGGTGAGCCTGGCCTGCACGGTCACCAGCTCGCCCACGAGGTTTACCAGGGAATCGAGCTTTGCCGAGGCGACCCGGATGCTCGGATGTACTCTCCTGGCGGCTGGTGCGTTTCTTCCGCAAGTTCCGGACATGCTCCTGCTCCATGAGCGCCGACTGCACTTCCGAGCGGTTTACCTTGCCCGACTCGACGAGCATCTCCCCGATCCGCTTCTGCGTACCGAGGATGGCTTCGAGATCGCTTCAGGCTGATGTCGCCTCGCTCGAAGAGGATCTCGCCCATCTTTTTGTACTCTTCCTCCTCTGATGTACTGCCGTCATCGATCTTGGTGACGGTGATATCACTCATATCTTCCACAAAGATGAAGATGTCCCGTGATCGCATTTATATCGCTTATGTGTGGTCAGGATGATGTCCCATGCTGCATAGCATGCCTCCGTGTCGAGATCGGGCAAGGTCGGGCAGGTCTTCGAGCTGGCAGAGCACATGGGCCTGGCCCATGCTCTTGAGCTCATTCAGCAAGGGGATAGGGTTGGTGCCATTATGTGAAGAGGTCCCGGTTGGGCTTGAAGCGTATGCGGTAGGTTGCTTCCTGCCTTGTCCCTGACACCTGCTTCTCGATGCACGGGACTGGTGCTTCAGGTGTCTTAACCTTCTCGTTGCCCTCTCCCGGCATCAGGCCCTTGAATGCGTTCACAAGCTCTGAGGTAAGCGCTCCATCGGCTGCCGTCGCCTGCCCTTCGGATGCACTCGAGCATGGCTTTGATCTGGTCGCAGGCCTTCAAGGTCAGGCTGATGAGCTCTTCTGTCACCGGACAGCTTGCCCTCCCGGATGAGGTCGTAGACCGTTTCGATGGTATGGGTAAACGCCGCGATATCATCGAAGCCGAACATGGCCCCCGAGCCCTTGATGGTGTGCATGGCCCTGAATATCCTGTCGATAAGATCCCTTTCAGCGGGCTTCTGCTCCAGCTCGATCAGAGCCTCTTCAAGATCGGCCAGGAGCTCATTTGCCTCTTCCCGGTATATCTGTTTCGGTGCGTCCATGGAATTACCTCCCCTTAAATTATCAACCCAGAAGCCTCTTGACCACCGAAACGAGCTGATCGGGCTTGAAGGGCTTCACGATCCATCCCGTGGCCCCGGCCTGCTTTCCCTGTTCCTTCCTGTCCTGGTGGGATTCCGTGGTGAGCATGACGATGGGAGTGAACTTATGTGCCGGATTGGACCGCAAATGCTTGATGAGCTCTATGCCATCCATGTTCGGCATGTGCAGGTCCGTGATCACCAGGCTCACCGGGGTGCCTCTGCCGAGCTTGGCAAGGGCATCCTTGCCGTCTGTTGCCTCGATTACCTCATACCCCTCATTCCTGAGGGTGAATGAGACCATCTGCCGGATGCTCGCCGAATCATCCACGCTCAATATGCGCTTAGACATGTCCGCCTCCCTTGGCCCACAGGCATTGTGAAGTGCAGGCTGAATTGCAGGTGGAAGAATCAATGGCCGTATCGTTCAATGACCTGCGAACGCTCTCCGGAATATCGCCGGCAATAACCAGACTCAACCCGCCGCCTACGAAATGCCGGTGCGCTGCACAGAGGACCTGCACGCACGCCAGATCGATCATCTCCGCTTTGCTCACATCCACCCCAAGCCCATGGCCGCTCTCAAAAGCCTCGAGAAATGCACCCTTCAATCGCGGCGAGATCTCTATCGTGAGTTCACCGCTCAGCTTCAGCACCTTTCTCCCCCCCGCCATTGTTTCCAGTACTATCTCGCCCATACTCAGACTCCTTACCTGTACTCTCTTAAACTCCTCTAAAACAATTCAACATTATCTCCATATTCCGAAGCGTTACCCTTGGATGTGGCCGGTGAATCCGGTACATCCCGGGGATTCATATAATCTGCATGGATCTTGTGTTCGCTTTCCATGGTATAGTACTTCTGGAGTTCATCCATAAAAGAAGAAGATTTCGTTCTCCTATCATACGGGTGCATGCCGTTCGATTCGCACCGTAACTCTTCGAACTCACCCATCACATCACCGATCACGTTCTGTATTTCATGGTGTACCGTGACGCCGGAGGTGATCTTTCCGATGTCCTCAATGAGAGACTCGCCCATGGTATTCATCTCTATAAGGCTTTTGAATACGGAGTCATTCATCTCATGGAGCGAGAAGAGGAGGTCCTTCAGGTTCTCCACCAGGGCCTCCACGTTCTTCTCCTGGCCACTGTGCATGTTTTCGAGATTGAATCAAATTGTTTGGCGATGTCCACGACACTGGCGAGCATATGGGAAAGGACGCTCGTATCGGTGCGGGAGTCCTTTGATAATTCATAGATGCTGCCTGATATCGTATCCAGGGCAGCGCCTTCCTTGCCCATATGTGCCGCCTTGATCCGCGCATTCAAGGCAATGAGCTGGAGATTCAATCCCAGGTTTTCAATTTCCCCCACGAACCCCGACATCTCGGAGACCATGGAGCTTACCGAGGACATGGTATTGGTCAGGCCGGTCTGTTCGGTGATGTTTTCATCAAGGCACTTGATAACTGTCGATATACCGAAGTCAAGCTCTTCCATGAAGCTCAAGCCCTCGATATCCGATGCCCAGGAAACCTTGCGGGTTTCTTCAAGCAGATCCTGAATACCTCCGGCTATCTTATTCAGACTCCCGATAACCGACTCCACAGCGGTGTGAACCGCTTTCTTGGAGTTACCCAGCTGCGAGATCTGGAGGGCGCACACCTCGCTGATAATCCCTGTTTTTTCTGCATCGGATAGGGTGCTGGAATTGACGCTGTCCTGCAGGCTTTCGATCACCTCGCTCACATGGCCGATCTGCTGTGAAGTGATATCATGGAACTGCAGGCTTGAGACGATATCTCCCACCTTTCCCTTGATCTGGTGAGATTTGCTTGATATCTGGTGCGCCGTTTCAGTAGCCGAACGATGTTTATTCACGAGAAGTTTATGATTCGTGACCGAATGATTGAGCATCGTCATTGCATGGGTCCTGTGGCTCTCCTTGAATTTAAAGAATTCGGCCAGCGCCTGGTTGATGAGAATGGAGAGACCTACTGATTTCGATTGGATCTGGGTGGACTTGTCAAAGATCCTTCTTGACAGCGCCTTCACGTCATTGGTGAGATCAGCGAAGCCGGTGTCTCCGCTTAAAATATGGGCGTTCTCCACCCTGGTAAAAAACCCCAGCATATCCAGGTTCAGAACGAGCATTCTGAATTTTTCGAGGTATGAAGTAACCTCCTTCAAGGTCTTCTGATAATCGGCAAGCCCATGGGATATTTTACCAAAGCCGTTCTCCGAATTCTCGAGGTGGCCTTTGAGCTCTTCGAGGATCGTTGCGAGCCCCCCGATGGCATTTTTAATTCCTTCTCCGGTCATGACCTGTACTACCGAGGCACCCAGTTCGGCCATGGTAGTGGTGCGCGAATAGATATCCTGAAGCTTGGTCCCGATATCGAGAAAGCCCTTTTCAGAGGATGAGGCAAGATTTTTCAGGACCTCGTTTATCCCTTCCAGGTCATCCTGCAGATCATGGATGCTTCTGGCTTCACTGCCGGGTTTTCCGTTATCCCCGTAAGGTTTTGTGCTTAAAAACCTGTTCAGGGTAACATTCATGAGGTCTCGTATCATAATGAAGAGCTCCTTTTCGCTTACGTTTGAGCATAGATCCGCATAATTTCACGGGGCATAGCGCCTAAGTGGAGGATTTTATCGACGGAGCCGAGTTTGATGGCTTCGGCCGGCATGCCGAAGACGACGCAGGAGGATTCGTCCTGGGCGATGGTATAGGCTCCGGCCTGTTTGAGTTCGAGCATGCCTTTGGCGCCGTCGTCACCCATGCCGGTCATGATGATGCCTAAGGCATTTCTTCCCGCATACCGGGCAGCCGAGCGGAAGAGGACATCCACCGAGGGCCTGTGGCGGGAGACCAGCGGGCCGTCTTTGATTTCTACATAATACCGTGCGCCGCTCCGTTTGAGGAGGATATGCCTGTTGCCCGGGGCGATGAGCGCATGGCCGGGCAGGACGGTATCGTTGTTGGCTGCTTCCTTGACGGTGATCTTGCACAGGCCGTTGAGCCTGCTTGAGAAGGCGGTGGTAAAGCCTTCGGGCATGTGCTGGACAACGACGATGCCGGGGCAGTTTTCAGGCAGGGCTTCGAGAACCTCTCTGAGGGCCTCGGTGCCTCCGGTGGAAGCGCCTATGACCACGACCTTTTCCGTGGTCTGCAAGACCGCATCGGTTTTCGGCCTGGCCAGTATCACGTCGGCGCTGAGCTTTGGCGTTGCCAGGGAATAATCAACGGCCTTTTTCTTTGCACTGACCCTCGATGCTGCGACCACGGCATCGCAGATGAGGGTGGTGGACTCCTGGAGCAGCTGCCTGGTGCCCAGTGCCGGCTTATGGATGACCTCTACCGCCCCGAACTCGAGCGCCTTCATCGCGGTTTCCGTTCCCTTGCCCGCCAAAGACGAGCAGATCACCACCGGAATCGGATGCTGCCCCATGATCTTCTTCAAAAACGTCAGCCCGTCCATTTTGGGCATCTCCACATCCAGCATGATCACATCGGGCACGAATTCCCGCATCTTCTCGGCTGCAACAAAGGGGTCAGGTGCCGTACCCATGACCTCTATGCGGGGATCTGATGAGAGGATATCACGAAGGGTCTGGCGCACCAGAGCTGAATCATCAACGATGAGGATTTTGATCTTCTTCATTTTCTCCCCCCTAAATCAATCAAGGATACATCGGTCCTGCTGATGAACCGGGCAAGCACCTCTCCGGTGAGCGTGTTGAATATGAGCTTGCGGCCCTGGTTTCCTCCCACATTCCATGCAGTGAGTTTCACCGTGTTCTTCTTGAGCGTCTCCATGGCCACCTCGATATTTCTCTTGCCTACCCCGAGGTCTCTCCAGAGGGTCTTGGCCTCATTGAACTGCGCGGCCCCGCCGAACATTTTGACCTCGACCGATTCTGGTTTTATGCCGTTTTTTCTGCATTGCGAAATCATCCATTCAAGGGAAGAGTCCACGTACTGGAAGATATCAATGCCGTTATCGTCCTTTTTCCTCGCTTCCGAGCGGCTCGGCATGACCGCATGGCATATGACGCTGAAGCCTGTCGCCTTATGGTGCATGGTGATGGAAATGCAGGAGCCCAAGACCGTGGTGATCAGTGAAGGTTCACGGGTCAGGTGAATCTCGCCGGGCTTCAGGTAGAGAGTCTTGAGATGGGATCCGTGTTTGCCTTTCATCTAGAGTCTCCGGGATACCGTGTTGGCTACCTGCTGCAAGGGTACGTTCATGCCGTTGATGGTTTCCGAGTGGCCGGTGAAAAGGTATCCGCCCGGATGCAGATGGCTGCAGATATGATTGATCACTATTTCCTGGGTCGGGCGGTCGAAATAGATGAGCACGTTTCTGCAGAATACTACATCCATCTTCTCGCGCATCCCGAAATCCGAGGCCATGAAGTTGAGTCTGCGAAATCTCACGTGGGCCCTCAGTTCGGGCACGATCCTCACCAGCCCCTTTGACCTGTCCTTGCTGCGCATCAGGTAATGGCGCCTGAACTCCGGCGGAATCTGATCAACCTTCTCATCATCGTATACGGCCTCCCGGGCTGTTTCGATGACCCTGGTAGAGATATCGGTCGCCAGCACCTGGTAGGAGAAACCCCGTGCCCTGCGTGAGAACTGGTCAAGGACCATGGCCAGCGTGTAGGGCTCTTCACCGGAAGAGCATGCCGCCGACCAGACCATCAAGGGCCTCCGGATGCCTGCGCCTTTTTTATCGATGAGCTCGGGCAGCACGTATTCGATGAGATACTCGAAGTGCTGGGGTTCGCGGAAGAACTCGGTCTTGTTCGTGGTGACCACATCGATCATGTGCACGAGTTCGTTGGCAATCCCTTCGGGGCTGAACAGGTAGGAGCAGTACTCGTTAAACGAGCTCAGTCCCATGGAGCGAAGCCGCTTCTGCAGCCTGGCTTCGAGCATGGTCTTCTTGGAGTAGGGCATTTTTATGCCCGACTCCGTATAAATAAACTCGCTCAGGCGCTTGAACAGCTCATTCGACATTCCGGCTCTGACAGCCGCTGGGTTCTCCTGGTTGTTCGCAGTCATGCCGTTGTCTTTATGCTCATTCTTCCATACAGCTGCCATCGTTTTTTTGTCCGTGCATTCCGCTTCATTATTAGCCCCATTACAGGAAAGAAGATAAGAAGGAGTATGAGCTTTTTTCAAGATCGTCTCCCCCGTGAATCTCCCCCCCGGTTCAGTTTCAATTTCTAAGATTTCCTCTTCATAGAAATCGGATTTTCAGCCGGGATTCTTTACAAACAAAGAAGAATATAAGGATGAAACTCTATGACCGGTCTTTTCCCCGGGTGTATGGCTTTGTCATTCACGGACTTTTCGTACTACATGGAATCGGCTATCCCCTTGCATGCAAGAGGATAGCCGATTGAGGCATATGTCGGGCTTTTCTTACGCTGGAGTTGCTGTTTCCCGGTGCGGTTCATCTCTTCCCGGGTCTTGCGGGTTGCGCCCGGCCTGGGAAGCCAGGGAGAGTTCGTCGGCGGAGAAGACCTTATCGATGTCGAGGATCATGATGAACTCTTCATCGCGTTTTCCCATGCCTTTCAGGAACTCGATATTGAGCCTGGTCCCTATCTTCGGGGCAGGCTCGATGTTCTCCGGTTCGATATCCATGACCTCGTGCACGGAGTCGGCCAGAGCACCGATGACGGCCAACCCCTCGTCAATGTTGATCTCGCAGATGATGATCCTGGTAAGGACGGTCTTCTCGGTTGCGCCGATGCCGAACTTGTGCTTGAGGTCAACCACCGGTACCACCGAACCCCGCAAGTTGATCACGCCCCTCATGAAGGGTGGCGATTGGGGCACCTTGGTGATCTTTGTGAAATCGAGCACTTCCCGCACCCGGGATATCTCCAGCGCAAACTCCTCCTCGTCCAAGTGAAACGAGAGATACTGCGTCACTTCGGTTATTCCCATAACACTCATCTCGTTCTCCTTTTTTATATGGCCGATTTAACAGCCGTGTACCTTTATCCGTACTTATCTGTCGGGATGCCTATAATCTCATCAGTTGCAAAAAGCCTGCACCATACTCCCTCTATCAATAACGCTCAAAGTCATCATCCTTCCGGTCCTCCATTAGTTCACCCGGCCCCATGTCGAGATTTATCCCCGAAGGTTTTGACGATTCCGGTTCCTTTTTTGAACCGTGAACAGGGGTTCCGGCATTGATGCGCGCCACATGGGTCTGATGAGCACCGCCCCCGGCATATGTACTCTGCAGACGTGTGCCGTTTCTTTTCCTCGTATCGTCAACCTTGAAAAAAGCAATGGCGCTCTGGAGCTCCTCTGCCTGTGAGGAGAGTTCTTCTGCCGTGGAGGACATCTCTTCGGCAGCCGATGAATTCTGCTGAACCACCTGGTTGAGCTGCTGGATTGCCCCATTGATCTGTTCTGCCCCCGAATCCTGCTCATTGCTTGCTGCAGTGATTTCCTGGACGAGCTGCGCAGTTTTCTGGATATCGGGCACGATCCGGGAGAGCAGCTCGCCTGCCTTTACCGCTACCTCCACGCTCGATACAGAAAGCCTGCTGATCTCTCCGGCTGCATCCGCAGATCTTTCAGCAAGCCTCCTCACTGCCGCCGCTACGACCGCAAAGCCCTTTCCGGCTTCACCCGCTCGTGCAGCCTCTATGGCTGCGTTCAATGCCAGGAGGTCGGTCTGGCGTGCAATCTCTTCGATAATGGCGATCTTGCCTGCAATGGTTTTCATGGCCGTCACGGTCTCTCCCACTGCCTTGCCGCCTTCGGTTGCATCCAGGGCGGACTTGACGGCTATCTTTTCTGTCTGCTGGGCATTGTCCGCATTCTGACGGATATTGGATGCCATCTGTTCCGTGGACGAAGAAGCTTCTTCCGCTGCGGAGGCCTGCTCGCTCGCACCCTGTGACATCTGCTCGGCCGTGGAACTGAGCTCCTCGGCTCCTGAAGAAACGTTTTCGCTTGCGTTGATGACGGACAGGACGATTTCTTTCAGCTTGTCGATCATGCGCTTCATGGAAGCGAGCATAAGGCTTATCTCATCGTCTCCCGTATGGTCGATGGCGTAATTCAGGTTTCCTCCGGCAATCGCATTTGCTGCATCCTTGACCTTTGTGAATCCCTCTTTGAGCTTGTCGATCATACGCTTCATGGAAGCGAGCATGAGCCCGATCTCATCATTGCCGCTCACGGTGATCACCTGGTTGAAATCGAATCGTGCCAGGGCATCCGCCGCATCCTGGGCTGTTTTCAACCTCCTGGTGACGGTCCTGGCGAAAAGGAAGAAGACGGTGCAGGCTATCAAGGTAAAGATCGCTGTGATTACGAAGATGAGATTCCGCACCTCTTTCGCAGTCGCCAGGAATTCTTCGTCGGGAAGTGACAGTCCGATGCTCCAGCCGGTTGTCTTCACCGGTGCGAATCCGCCGGTCTTGGCAACGTTGTTGAAAACATAGTGCTCAACACCTGACTGGCCCGAGCTCATCTTTTTCGATATCTCTTCCATGCCGGCAAGGGTCGTACATTTGAGCTTCAGGATATTCTCCTTTTTCGGGTGAGCGACAAACAGGCCTTCGTTATCGATCATGAATGCATACCCGGTCTTGCCCACCTTTGCTCCGGCGATGAGGGTGTTGATATATCCGATATCGAGGATGTTTGCGACCATCCCGACGATTCTGCCCTCTGAATAAACAGGTGCGACAACAGGGACGAACGGCTCACCGGTCACCTTGTTGATGTTGGCCTTGCCGATATTGGGTTTGCCAGCTATGGCATCCTTGAAATACTGCCTGTCTGCGAAGGAGACACCAAGGTATTCCTTCTGTGTGGCGGCGAAAACCTTGCCCTCCCCATCCGTGATAAATGCCACCTGGGAATTGTCCTGCAGGCCTTCTGTCTGGCTGAACCTCGTGAGCTGCCCTTTCAGGAGCTCAATTTCATTCCCGGCGTTGACCTCCCCGCTTTTCGCAACTGCAGAGGCTGCCCGGATGACGGGGCCGCTCACTGAGAGGTCCAGTACAGTTTTCATTTCCGATTTCAGAACATGATCGATCCCTTCGGCCATGGATTTGGTTATGCCCATGAGCTGTTCGTTTTCTATTGCCGTAAGGCTTTGAGAAGCCTTGTTTACGGCAACGATGCCCACGGTAGCCAGAGAAACAAGGAGAATCGCCGTGCCTATTAAGGTAACCTTTGGTCCTAGCTTGAGATTCTGGAACATAATATCCCCCCCTTTTTTTTATATCTGGATACGAAATCTTCTTTCCACACTCTCTTCCCAAACTTGCCATTGCATTATCTGCACATTGACACTCTATCGAGATTTCCCATGAGAATCTTTATGGAAACACTAGCGTTACGCTGCGGGCCTTATTTCCAGTGAAAGCCGGTTCGATTTGTTTTTTGGGGAAGGGGGTTGGGCATGGTCTCTCACGATCCAACGGGGGGGACCCAAAGACCGCGAGGTTTCCCATGCCCTTCCCCCATAATCAACAGAATTTTAAATCCGCAATCTATTTCTTCACCCGTTACTTGGTCTTGTGGTCCTCATTTCTTGAGCTTTTTCACGATCATTTAACCGGTCTTTCCGCCGGTTTTGTATTCGCATAGATGCTCACGGATAAATTGAACGAGTGAGGAACTGGAATTCTTTCCGAGCATTGTGCCGAGGACTATTCCGCCGACAATCATGAGAAAGGTCGGAGTGCCTCCAATACCGAAGCGGATAGTGAAATAGGGGAGTAAGTCTTCCAGGGTATAACATACGATGAGGCCCTCTTTCTCGAACTCTTCCGCCACATCCGACAGCTGTCGGATATTTTTGGCGTAATCCGCATCCTTCCGTAGCGCTGCAATAAAAAGGGGATGATCTTCCTCACCCAGGAACCTGGAAATCGTATCCGTCCGGATCTGAAATACTTCAGGTTTTTTTCTCATGGCATCAAATTTTCTTCCTGGGTGTTTCACCATGTGTCGCCCTCCGGTTATCAAGGATGTCAAATCCCGTGCCAGTGATTAAGAAGCTGGGGAGGATGCCTGATATAATGATTATTAATAAGTTGTTAAGAAATATCTGACAGGTTTTCTCGGCGAGTAAGTACGGGCTGGAACATGTAACAGGAAAAGGGATGTTACAGAGACACAAGCGTCACATGTTACACATCATCTCTCAAGGGACAGGTATCTCATACTCCTCAATTTTGCGGTACATGGTCTGACGGCTCACCTTAAGGAGTCTGGCTGCTTTTTGCCTTGTTCCATCCTGTCTGGCTCAGAGCATGGATGATCCGGTCTTTCTCCAATGATGCCGATTTTTGTGAGGGGCTCTGGGGCATCAGGCGTTCCCGGAATTCCGGAGGAAGGTCCTCGGGCTCGATGGTGTGATTTTTACAGACCACGAAGGCATGTTCGAGGGTGTGAATGAGTTCCCTGATGTTTCCGGGCCAGGGATACTCCATGAAGATCCGTTCTACATCCTTGGATATCCCCATGATATGCTTGTTGAAGCGCTTATTGAACACCTCTACGTAGTGACCCGTCAGGGGAGGGATATCGTCGCGCCTTTGTGCAAGGGATGGAAGCTTTATCTCCACGACCTTGAGACGGTAGTAGAGGTCGTCGCGGAACTCAGCTGATTCGACCTTGTGCTTCAAGTCCTTGTTCGTCGCCGTGATTACCTGCACATCGAGCTTGATCGGCGTTGAATCACCGACCCTTTCGAATTCCTTGTTTTCAAGGAACCGGAGCAGTTTGAGCTGGGTCTTCGGCGAGATATCCCCGATCTCGTCGAGGAATATGGTGCCGTGATTCGCCAGGTGGAATCGCCCGATCTTGTCTTTGATCGCCCCGGTAAAGGCCCCTTTCACATGGCCGAAGAGCTCGCTCTCCAGGAGGTTCTCAGCCAGTGCGGAGCAGTTCACGACAACAAAGGGATGAGCCGCCCGCATCCCGTTGAAATGGATTGCCTTGGCAACGAGCTCTTTGCCGGTGCCGCTGGGGCCGGTAATAAGAACCGTGGTGTCGATGTCTTTGAGATTTTCCAGGAGTTCGTAGATACCCTGCATCTGCCGGCTCCTGCCGATGATACTGTGAAACTGGTGCCTGTCCTGCAGCTGCTTCTCCAGGTGGGACAAGCGAGTGATATCTCTCATGACCATGACTGCGCCGATAGGCCTGCCGGATGCGTTTCTCAAGGGAGATATGCTGATCACAACGACCTGTTCGAACCGGTCGGACCGTTTGCACTCGATCCGGTACTCCTGGATGGAGCGTTTTGTAGCAAGAGACTCTTTCAGAACTTCGCAGCACATCTTGCAGCAATTGTTGCATATTTTCACCGGCTGTTCACCGATGATATCCTGCGCCTTCCTGCCGCATATCTTTTCAAAGGCCTCATTCGCCTGTGTTATCCGCAAATCGGTGTCCACGGTGATAATGGCATCTTCAACACTTCTGAAAATGGCTTCGAGATGGAGGCGATACTCCTCCTTCTGAGATTCGATGATCTGCTTTTCATCGAGGAGGGACTTATGCCGGAGCGCATGCCTGGTGGTGCTGACCAGGACTTCCCGCTTGATGGGTTTTGGGATGTAATCAAAGGCCCCCAGCCGCACCGATGCTGCCGCGGTTTCGATATTGGGCTCGCCGGTGATCATGATCACGGGGCATTGGTAGCCTCGATCCTTCATCTCTTTGAGGATTTCGATGCCCGAACGGGGACCTCCGAGGAGGATATCCATGTACACAAGGTCAACCGGGCTTGCTGCCAATGCATTAACGGCTGCCTGGTAATCCGGGGCGGTTGTAACGGCATATCCCTCTTTCTCCAGGAATGCACCGAAGGTATTCCGGATACCTTCTTCGTCGTCGATGATCAGGATCCTGGCCTCTTTCACCTGAACTCACCCCTCCAATGTGAAGCGCATCCATGCCTTATGTACGGATTACGGCAGATTACATGGCTCTGTAATACTCTCTCTGCCTCTTCTTACCGTATATCGGCCCCGGAAGAAGAAAATTTTAGATAAATCTCGCCGATGCCATGGGATATGCAAAAAAGAGGTTCCTCCTCAGAGGAATGGTCCTTTTGAGAGGCATCCCTATTCGTTTTTCTCACCCGGGCTGGGCAACGGACCAGCGTCTCATCGTCAGGAGCCGGACGTGGACTTCTTTATGGGTATGCGGAACCTCGCCATATGGTCTTCTGTCCTCCTCGGCAGCGTAATCTGCAGAACCCCGTTGGTGAATGTCGCTCGTACGTCTTTCGACTCGATGCAAAAAGGGATAGGTATCATCTTCCGGAAACACCCTGCATGAGGCTCCCCCTGGATGAAATCGATCGTCCTGGGCTCTTTCCCCTTCGTTTTCCCGCCTGTAATGATGAGGGAATCCCATTTGAGGATGATTTCGATATCATCGGCCTGCAGTCCGCGAAGCTCTGCAGTTACGGTAATGGATTTTTTATCGTGCTTGATAGAGACCTTGGGGATGAATCTGTCCGTGTCCTCAAAAACGCTTAACGGATGCAAGTCAAAGCTCGTGAAGAAATCATCGATGAACCGGCTCATAGCCGTTTGCAAAGGATCGAATGAATCGGCAACTTCACCCTTGCCTTGGGGCAGGGATGGGTCGTCATCGGATTTGACGGGAAAGGATTTATTTGCCATCGGCTATCCTCCTTCTCTGTTTCTGTATTCTTGAGATACGTGATCGAGAGCTTCGGGGAAAGTGCTGCGGGGTGATCAAGGAAAATGTAGTCAGGTCATTGTGGTGATGGGTGGGTTTGATCTGCCGGGGGCGATTCATCTCGACCCTCACAGGCAGTACTGCCGGTGCATGGCAAGAGAAGCATATATTCGATGACCTATGCTGCAATGTCCTATCCATCCGTTGCCCTCTCCGGAGCATGTGTCTTAAAGGACATGAAGAGGTCTTCCTTTAAGAGAGATTTCTTTGGTCTGCACTGATCGTGTATGCCTCCATCGAAAGGAAAGAGAACCGAAAGTGCTGAAAGTATATAGTGTCCGAATGGAGAATTTTCAAGTGTATTGGGCGGGCAATTTTACCGCACCAGCCAAGGTATCAGTCCGGCGGCGTGTGAAGTGCCTGATGAATAGCTGTTGCAAGGGCTTTCCTGGTGAAGGGTTTTTCCAGGTATATCCTGATGCCCTGTCGCAGAGCTGTCTCGGGTGAGACCGTCTCGCTGTAGCCGGTGACCAGGATGATGGGAATATCTTTTTGGATTTCCAGGATCCTCTTCGCCAATTGGATTCCGGTGAGCCCCGGCATGGTCTGATCCGTGAGGACGAGATCGAAGGCAGACGGTCGTTTTTGAAGAGCTCGAGGGCAGAGTTGCTTGAAGAGGTAGTGTTTACCATATATCCCATCCCTTCCAGCATTGTTTTCCCGAACTCGAGAATAGCACTTTCGTCATCGACAATCAGGACCCTTTCCCCGTTTCCCCTGGGGATATTTTCATTGGGGGATGCTTTCTCCTGTGTTTCTCCCTCGAATCCGGGAAGGTAGATATCGAAGGTGCTGCCGTACCCGAGCAGGCTTTCCGGAACGATGGTCCCCGAGAGTCCGGTAACGATCCCATGGACGGTGGCAAGACCGAGTCCCGTACCCCTGATTTTTTCCTTTGTGGTAAAGAAGGGCTCAAAGATCCGGCTTATGATCCCGGGATCCATGCCGCATCCGGTATCGCTTACCGTGAATTTTAAACAGGTGCCGGGCTTCAGAGGGGGATGACTCGCAGCGAATGCCTCGTCGGCCGCGACCTTGCTCAAGCTTACCGTCATGACCCCTCCTTTGTCCATCATGGCCTGATAAGCATTCGTGCACAGGTTCATGATCACCTGGTGGATCTGGGTGGGGTCTGCGAATACCGCAGGGGCTTCCCAGTCGATATTCTGGACAATGCTGATGGTGCTCGGTATTGAAGACCTGAGCAGTTTCATTGCCTCTTTCACGATGATGCCCATCTTGACGATCTTTTTTTCAGCCTGGACCTGCCTGCTGAAGGTAAGTATCTGGCTCACGAGGTCCTTTGCCCGGTCTCCTGCCTTGAGCACCTCTTGGAGGCTCCCGAGTGCCGGGTTCCCATCAGGGATGTCGTCGAGTGCAAGCTCGCCGTAGCCGATGATGGCGGATAGGATATTGTTGAAGTCATGGGCGATCCCGCCGGCGAGCGTGCCGATGGCCTCCAGCTTCTGAGCGCGCATGAGCCGTGCTTCATAGATCTGCCTTTCTTCCTCGGCCTTTTTCCGCTCTGTGATGTCATGGGTGATTCCGAGGAAATGCTTAGGATTCCCTTCTTTGTCACGCAAAAAACTTGCAGTCACTTCTGTCCAGATGGGCGACTTGTCTTTACGGACCATTTCAAGCTCGAGAATCCTGGACCAGTACGGATCGTGCCTCCTGCCTGCCATCTCCTGAGCAAGTTCCTCGGCGAGGGCTTTCGCTGCTATCGCAAATGACTCCGGCGTGAGGATATCCTGGAGCGTCTGAGCCATAGTCTCCTCGCCCGTATATCCCCTGAGTCTCTCTACTGAAGGGCTGATATATTCATACTTCAGGTTCAGGTCCAGTACCCAGATGACGTCACGGATGTTTTCCGCAAGCAGACGGTAGAGCTGTTCACTTTTCCGGAGCTCGCGCTCGGTATTGATGCGTTCGGTGATATCACGTGCAGATCCCCGAATACATGACGGGTTGCCGTGCTCGTTGCGAACCAGTGCATTCTTGTACTCAAGGATGCGGTGCTCGCCCTGCTTGGTCAGAATGCTCATGACACCCTCGTCTTTCCCATGGGAAAGCACGCGCTCAAGATAATCCTTGAACAAAGGTTTGAAGCGATCAGGCAGGAGATCTCTGATGGTCATCGTCTGGATATCCTCTCGTGAATACCCGTATTCCCCTTTGAGGGACATGTTAGACTCGATAAACCTGCCATCCGGACCGTGAAAATAGAGGAAGTCGGATACATTTTCAAAGATATCACGGTATTTTGCTTCGCTTGCCTTCAGGTCTTCTCCCACCCTTTCTCTCGGTTATATCGAGCAGTGAGGCAACGGACTTCCGTGTCCCGGAGAGCATGTCAACGGTCAGGGAAACATCCTTGATCACCCCGAATCTGTCCCGGAAACGGAATTGGTAGTTTTTCAGGGCCTTGTTTTTATCTTTTCTCCTCTTCCGGTGCCGGGCGGCCATGCGCTTGAGGTCTTCCTCCACTACAAAGGACTGCCAGCTCATGATCCCTTCGATCTCCAAGCGATTGTAGCCCGAGAGTTTCTCGAACTCGGAATTCACTATGGAGATGGTTGTGTCTTCTTCGATGATCACGGTCGATGAGCCGGTATTTTCAAAGATGACCCGGTATATCTCTTCGCTCCGGTGCAGATCCCCTTCGATGCGTTTCTTTTCCGTAATGTCCCGTATGGATTCGATGGCTCCGACCACGGCACCCGCTGTATCGTAGATGGGGCTTGCATTGGCCCAGAGGTTTAAAGCCCGGCCGGGTGATTCGAGATCCACCTTGGCAAGGAGGACATCACCGCTTCGCTCGATATCGGCATATCTTTCCTCGGCTTCTTTGTCTCCGTGGAGGATGAGATCGACGAGCATAGGGCGTACCGTACCGTAGAAGATCTTCGAGTAAACCGGATTTTTCTTCCCCAGCATACGGGTTGCGTTGACACCGGTCAGTGTTTCCATAGCCTTGTTCCAGGCGATAACCGACCCCATTCGGTCAACGGCAAAGGTGGGGTCCGGGAGAAAGTCGATGAGCTGGGGCAGCTGTATCTGTGATCCTGTTATCGGCCCGGCAACACCCTGCTTAACCGGGCCGCTTTTCTTCCGAGGTATCTTTCCGCTCACCAGCTCCCAATCCCTTTGCATCAGGATTATTGCCGTGGGATTGCAGAAATTATGCACCTATGGCAATAACCTACATATTGATTACACGGATCGGAAGAACGGCTCCTGATGTTGAGGGTGCTGATGAAAAAGGGCTTGAAAAATTTTCTTCAGGAGCTATAAAAGAGACGCTCAGCATCTGGGAGGTTAAAAAGCATGGATATACAAGCCATTACCCGGAATGTGGAAAAAAGCAGCATAGCCGCACGGCAGATCGTCTCCGAAATGGAGAAGGTCGTGGTGGGCCAGAGGAACCTCATCGACCGCATGCTCATCGGCCTTTTGTGCGAGGGGCACATCCTGCTGGAGGGTCTGCCCGGCCTTGCCAAGACCACTGCGGTGAAAACCCTGGCTGCTGCCATTAAAACGACCTTTCAGAGGATCCAGTTCACCCCGGATCTTCTGCCTGCCGATATCCTCGGGACGCAGATCTACCGTCCGGACAGGGCTGCCTTCGAAATAAAGAAAGGCCCGGTCTTCCACAACATCATCCTTGCCGACGAGATCAACCGTGCGCCTGCAAAGGTGCAGAGCGCGCTGCTGGAGGCCATGCAGGAGCGCCAGGTCACCATCGGCGAGCAGACCTTTCTCCTGGACAGGCCCTTCCTCGTGCTGGCCACCCAGAACCCCATCGAGCAGGAGGGGACCTACCCGCTGCCCGAGGCCCAGATCGACCGGTTCATGATGAAGATCAGGGTGGACTATCCCACGGCACAGGAAGAGAAGCTCATCATGGAACGTGTCCACAGCGGGGTAACGGAAGACGTCTGCGGCGTGGTGGATACGGCGCTGATTCAGGAGGCGGCCATGACGGTCAAGTCCATTCACATGGAAGAGAAGATCCTCGACTATATCATCTCGCTCAGCGCTGCCACGAGGAAGCCTCAGGACTTCGGCCTGAATGTCGGCTCCATGATCTCCTACGGCGCATCTCCTCGAGCCTCCATCTGGCTCGGAGAAGCGGCCCGCGCCCATGCGTTCCTCCAGGGCAGAGGCTTCGTGACCCCCCAGGACGTGAAGGCCGTTGCGCCCGATATCCTGAGGCACCGCATCATCCTGAGCTACGAGGCAGAGGCCGAGGGCAAGAGCGCGGACGACATCATCGCCATTCTTCTGGAGCGGATCGAGGTACCGTAAGATGCTCCCCCCGGAGATCCTCGCCAAGATCCAAAAGTTTCACTTCAAGACCAGACACCTGGCGAACGAGATATTCGCAGGCCGGTACGAGAGCGCCTTCAAGGGCCAGGGCATCGAGTTTGCCGAGGTGAGGGAATACCAGGTGGGCGACGATATCAGGACCATTGACTGGAACGTCTCCGCCCGGTTCGGCCACCCCTTTGTGAAGGTGTTCCATGAGGAGCGGGAGCTGACGCTGATGCTGGTCCTCGACCTTTCGAAATCCCACCTCTTCGGCAGCAGATCACGGTTCAAGCGGGAACTGCTGGCCGAGGTGGCGGGCATGCTCGCATTCCTGGCGATCCGCACCAACGACCGTGTGGGCTCCCTCCTGTTCAGCTCCACAGTTGAAAAGTTCCTGCCGCCGAGGAAAGGGTCGCAAGCATGTGTGGCGGATGATCAAGGAGATCTTCACTTTTGAGCCGGCAAGCCCTGCAACGGATATCGATAATGCCCTTGATTTCCTGAACAAGGCGGTCAAAAGGCATGCGATCGTGTTCCTCATATCGGACTGCATGGATGAGGGATTCGAGAAGTCCATCCGGCTCACTGCCAGAAAGCACGACCTCACGGTGCTCCGCATCACCGATCCGGCCGAGGAAACACTCCCGGATGTGGGGTTCATTACCCTGCAGGACCCCGAGACCGGCGAGATCGCCACGGTCAACACCGGCAGCGCCCGCATCAGGAAACAATTCGAAGAAGATCGGAAGGATCGGAAAGAACACTTAAAACGGATGCTTGCAGGCATCGGCGTGGATCTCGTGGATATCAGCACATCCGGGGATGTAGTCGAGCCGCTGCTGCGGCTGTTCGACCGGAGGAGAAAGAGATTGAATGCATAGCCGCATGTATCTGTGGATGCTCCTGTTGCCCTTCATTCTCTTTCCAGTGCTGTGCCCGGCCATGCAGGCACCTCCGAACGCACCCCGTCTGGACCTCTCTGCCGGGCCTTCTCCTGTTGCCGTGGGCGGAACCGTGACGGTGACCTTGCATTACTTCCTTCCCGAAGGCGCGAAGACGGGGGATAAGCCCGAGATCCGCGGGATGGAGTCTTTGAGCGTGGTCGAAAAAAAGGTTGCCGGGAAAAAGATCGTCCTTACAATCATTGCAGATACCCTGGAGCCGTTGAAGATAGGCCCTGTCGAGCTCGGCTTCATTGATAAAGAGGGAAAAAAGGGATACGTGCGGTCGGAAGCGGTCACGGTCAAGGTCGTTTCGAACATGAAAGGGGGCACGGATGCCGAGGCCTTGCGACCCATCAGGGACATCATTCCGATCCGGAGCCCCTGGATAACCTGGGCCGTCAGGGTAGGGATGGTGCTTCTTGTCTGTGCGGCCGTGGCCGTGCTTATCTTTGCATGGAAGAGATGGAGAAGGAAAAGTGACCTCCAGGTGCCTTCGGAGCCGCCCCATATCAGGGCCGAGAAGGAGGTCGAGGCCCTGCTCAGGGAAAACCTGTTCGAAAAGGGGTATTACAAGGAGTTCTACTTCCGGTTGACCGAGATCATCAAGCGCTACCTCGAGGCGGTGAGAGGGTTCCCGGCGGCAGAGTACACCACCGAAGAGATTGCCCAGCGTATCCTTGAGCAGGACAGGCCGATCCTGACGGTGCTTAAATTCGCAGACCTTGTGAAATTCGCCGATGGGACGGCGACCCCCCACCGGAAGGATGAGGATATAGCCTGCTTCCTCGCCTATATCAACGTGACCGCACAGGAGGAAGGCGAGGGAGAAAGCAAGGAAATGCAGGGAGGGATAAAAGGATGATGTTCCGGTTCGCCCACCCGGCACTGCTCATCATCCTGGGCGTCATCCTGGCCGCCTGGCTCGTCTGCCGGTATTTCCGCAGGCCTGCCGGCGTCACTTTTCCGCTCACCTCTGATCTTGCGCGGATATCGGGGTCTTCGGGAGACCTCATGGCGAAGATACCGGAATTTTTGCGGATCTCTGCTCTCATCCTCCTCATGGTCACCGCTGTCAGGCCCCAGCTTTACAATGTGTCCCGGGAGGTGCTCTCGCCCGGGGTGGATATCATGCTCAGCCTCGATACCTCCGGTTCCATGGCAGCGCTTGATTTCGAGCTTGACGGGAACCCGGTCACCAGGTTGACGGCGGTCAAAAAGGTGGTGAGCGATTTCATCAAGAAGCGCCCCAATGACCGGATGGGCATCGTGGTCTTCGGACAGGAGGCCTTTACCCAGGCGCCTCTGACCATGGACAAGGGGCTCCTGATTTCCCTGGTGGACGCTATGGAGATCGGGATGGCGGGCGACAGCACTGCCATCGGCTCGGCCCTTGCCATTGCCGGAAAGCGCCTCAAGGACCTCAAGGCACCCTCAAAGGTCATGATCCTGCTGACCGACGGGAACAGCAACACCGGTTCGGTCGCCCCGCAGGAAGCGGCCCAGGCCCTGAAGACCCTCGGCATCAAGGTGTATACCATCGGCGTGGGCGGCAAAGGGGAGGCTCCGTTTCTCGTGGATACCCCCTTCGGCCGCCGGCTCGTCTACCAGCGGGTCGACCTCAATGAAGACGGTTTACGGGAAATCGCGGCAATGACCGGGGGCCGGTACTTCCTCGCAGCCAACACCGACGAGCTCTCGAAGATCTACGGCATCATCGATTCTCTGGAAAAGAGCGAGGTAAAGGTCAAGGAATTCTTCCATTACCGGGAGCTGTACCTGTTCTTCCTCATACCCGCACTTGCCCTGCTGCTCCTGGAGTTCGTCCTGAGAATGACGGTCGTGAGGGTGCTGCCGTGACGATCGCCAGACCGTGGCTGTTGAGCTTCCTCGCCCTTATACCCGTGATCTGCTTTATACTGGTCATCGAGGCACGGATCAGGAAAAAGGCGTTCGAGCGCTTTGCAGAGCCTGAGCTCCTGGAAAGGCTCACCGGAAAAATATCCGGCGGCCGTTCATTTCTCAAGGCACTTTTCTTCGTGACCGCGTTTGCCTGCCTGATCTTAGCCCTTGCAGGCCCCCGGTGGGGTTCCCACTATGAGGAAATCACGCACAAGGGCGTGGACATCATGGTGGTAATGGATACGTCGCCCAGCATGCTCGCACAGGATCTATCGCCCAACCGGCTCGAACGGGCCAAGCGGGAGGTGTATGACCTCCTGCGGGTGCTCAAAGGGGACCGGCTGGGGCTTGTCGCCTTCTCGGGGGCTGCCTTTGTCCAATGCCCGCTCACCCTCGATTATGCAGCCATCGATATGTTCTTAAGCGAACTGAATACCGACCTCATCCCGGTACCCGGGACCGACCTCGGGGCCGCGATCGATGCGGCGTCCAAGGCCTTTGATTACAAATCGACGACAGACAAGGTTATCATCCTCATCACCGACGGCGAGGACAATGAGGGCAAAGGCGTGGAGGCGGCCCGTGAAGCGGCTTCAAAAGGTGTGGGCATCTATGTATACGGCATAGGATCCGATCAGGGTGCACCGGTCCCTGCAGCAGGAGCTGCCGGAGGCTTCATGAAGGATGAAAAAGGCGGCATCGTCATGTCCAGGCTCGATGAAAAGGGCTTGAGTACTATCGCATCGCTGACGAGCGGAAAGTACGTGCGATCCGTCACCGGGGACCTGGATCTCGACCTCCTGTATTTTGCAGGCATCAAGACGTCCACGACGGCTCAAGAGCTGGGGACAAAGAAAGTGCAGGTATTCGAAGAGAGGTTCCAGATCTTCGTCATCGCTGCATTCATCCTGCTCCTGCTCGAACAGGTCATAGCATGGAGAAAGGACCGGCAGTCATGATGAAGAGATGGGGCATTATGACAAAGACACTGGTCGTCTATATCTTCTTATTTCTACTCCCTATTCCGGGTGTCTTCCCGAAGCCCCTCTTCGCGACGGAGAATCCCGACGGACTCTATGCAAAAGGCAAGTACAAGGAGGCGGAACAAGCCTACCTGAAACTCGACATGGACAAGCCGGACGATCTGAAGTTCCGCTACAACCGGGGGTGTGCAGCATTCCGGTCCGGAAGCTTCGATGCCGCCAGGGCTGCCTTTACGAGCGTGGTGCGTCGCTCTTCGGATGACGATATGCGTTTCCGGGGCCTGTATAATCTCGGGAATACGTCGTATAAGCAGAATGATTTCGCTGCGGCCAGGGATTATTACAAACAAGCCCTGCGTATCCGCACCGATGATGCGGATACGAGGCATAACCTGGAGCTTGCCATGAAGGCCCTGAAAAAGCAGCAGGAATCTTCAAAGGACCAGAAGCAGGACGGCGGGTCTCAAAAAGACAACCCGAAGCAGCAAGGAGACAAATCCCAAGATAAAGGCCCGAACAGCCAGGGCAAGGACCAGGGCACAAAGCAGGGTCCGGAACAATCCAGGCAGCAGGGAAAGCCTGAGAACAAAGGCGATGAGAATCAGGGGGGGTCTTCCGCGCAGAAGCCGGACCAGAACCAGGGAAGCCGGTCCGGGCAGCAGAATAAGGCCGGACAAGATAAACAGGGCTTAAACGGCGAGCTGAAAGGGAAGAACATGGGAACAGCATCAGAAGCACAGGGCACCGGCCAGGCAGGAAACAGTGCAGCCATGATGGAAAGAAAGAAGGCAGAGGCCCTGCTCAATAATATCAACGAGAACAGGGCGCGATTGAACCGGCTCCAGGGGGCGCAAGACGGCCGCAGTGTCGTGGGTTCGGGGAAGGAATGGTAGTATGAAAACCGGGGTGTGTATGCAGGCCGTCACTTCCAGGGAGAAAAAGGTCCGGCAGTTCGCCGGAGGATCGGATTCCCCGCTCTCGCTGAATGATAAGGCATACGTAATAAGTAAGCACAGGAGAAAAGATATAAAGATTGCATGTCTTGCCCTTCTCCTGCTGGCGCTCTTCCCCTTGTGCAGCATGGCCCAGACCTCGGTTCAGCTTATGCTCGACCGGCCGGAAGCCGCGTTCGGGGACAGCGTCACGCTCCGTCTCAGGGTGAGCGGCGCCGGCTCACTCGATTCCCCTCCCCGGATCCAGGGGCTCCAGGGATTTTCCGTCAGCGAAGGAGGAACCTCGAGCCACATCGAGATCATCAATTTCAGCAAGAGCTCGTATACCGAATATATCTACTTTATCCAGGCCAAGGCGACCGGCACCTACAAGATAGGCCCTGCAGAGGTTCGCGACGGGTCTTCGGTATTCCGGAGCAATAGCGTTACGCTCACCGTGCGGGACGTCGCAAGGGGCGGGGAGGGTGAAGAAGCCCGTGCAGAGGGCCCGGTTTTCCTCAGGGCCGAGCTGTCGAAGAAGGCGGTGTATGCAGAGGAGCCGGCTATCTACACCGTCAAGCTCTACCGGCTCGTCAAGGTGAGCAACCTCTCCCTCGATATCCCGGACAACCCTGCGTTTACCTTTAAAAAGATCGGTGAGCCCCTCGAATACGTGACGAATATCAACGGGCAGCCGTACCAGGTCTTGGAGGTGCGGCATGAGGTCGTGCCCCTGTCAAAGGGAAGGTTCAAGCTTCCGCCTGCGACCATGAACATGGCCGTGTATGAGCAGGCCGGCAGACAGAGAGCCTTTCCCTATGGTGATCCGTTCTTCAGCATCTCTGCCCCGCAGCAGAAAACCGTGGCGAGCAATCCCCTGGAGCTGAACGTGTATCCTCTTCCTTCGGAGGGAAGGCCTGCAGATTTCAGTTCCCTTCTCGGCCGGTATACGATGCAATCAGGGCTGGATAAGGATATGATTTCCACCGGAGATACCGCGTCTTTCACCGTCACCATAGAGGGAAGGGGAAACGTAAGCAGGATCCCGGACCTGACTGTCCCGGATATTCAAGGCGTCAAGACCTATGCCGACAAGCCCGCGATTCAGATAGAAACGGACGCCCAGGGGTACAAAGGCGTCAAAACCATGAAGTGGGCGTTTGTCCCGCAGAAGGAGGGCACCTATGAGATCCCTCCGCTCGTGCTCACCTATTTCGATACACAAGCCAAGGCCTACCGGATGATCCGGACCCCGCCTTATACGCTGACCGTGCGGCCCGGTTCTTCGGGGCAGGCAGCGCAGCAGGCGCCCCCCGGCCTCCCGCCGCAGGCCGCTCAGGCGGGAAAAGTAAAGAGAGAGGTCGAGGAGGTGGGAAGAGACATCCTGCCCGTGCATACCGACCTGGATACATTGCGTTTCAGCAACGGGACCATGCCGGATCCTGCAGTGCTCTGGCTTTTGATCGTGGTGCCGCCGTTTCTGTATCTCGGGGGGTATGGAGCCAAGAGATGGATGAATCCCTCGCGGAAGTATGAAGAGCAGGCCAAATCAAAAGGTGCATTGAGGCATTTTATGAGACAGTGTTCTTCTGAGCAGGTGGCAGCAGAGGATCTGTTGAGCGCGAGCCGCGAGTATTTCAACCGGCGTTTCGGATCTTCGCTGGGCACGCTGACGCCTGAAGAGGCGGGCGCGATCCTCGAGCGGCAGGGGGTGGCCGCCGATGCGAAGGCCGGGTGTGTTTCCCTCCTCAACGAGCTTACGCAGAGGGTGTATACCGGGCGGGGAAACAGCCCCTTCGAGCGGAAAAGCGAGCTCGTCTCTCTCATGCGGGACATAGACAGGCCGGCGAGGTGAGATGATGAAGAAGACAGCCTTACTCATATTGTTCATGCTATCGTTTCCGGCATTCTCCTATGCCGCCCTACAGCCTTCGCGTGAAGAGCTCTTTTTCAGGGCGAACCAGGCATTCCGGGAAGCACGTTACAGCGAGGCCGCACATGATTATGAAAGCCTCATAGAAAAAGGGCATGCAAGCGGACACCTCTACTACAACCTGGCCAATGCCTATTTCAAGATGAACAGGCTTGGAGCAGCTATCCTGAATTACGAACGTGCAAAGCTCTTCATACCGCGGGATGCAGACCTCACCTTCAACCTGTCCTATGCGCAGGACAGGAAAACGGATGCGGTAACGCCTCCCGGGCAGGTCGTCTCTTCGGTATTCTTCTGGCTGAACTCCTTCAACCTTGCGGAGCTGTTCCGGATATTCATCGCATTCCACGGAGCGGTATTTGCCGTGCTCCTGCTGCGTCTGCGGGTGAGGAACGACCTCACCTACTATCTGCTCACGGCATCGCTTTTCTTCTTGTTCGGCAGCGGCGTATCCTTGAGCCTGAAATACTACGAAGCCCTGTCCGACGACCGGGGCGTCGTGGTTGCAAAGCAGGCCGACGTCTTAGCCGGCCCCCAAGCCGGAGATACGCTTCTCTTCAGGCTCCATGAAGGAGCCACGGTCGTTCAGGAGCGCTTCGAGCCTGACTGGAGGCTCATCAGCCTGCCGGACGGTAAAAGGGGATGGATCAGGGAATCGGACGTGGAAAGCATCATGGACAGGCGTTTGAAGCCGAAGCTGACACCCTTTTTGTAAAAGCGGTTTATAACCTCCCCGGCAGAATACCAGGTGCAGGAGTTGCCATCGTAAGATAAGGCAAGGGGCCGGCCCAAAAGAAAAACGGCCCCTTGTTTTATATGAAAGCTTAATGGTTCAGACTGTACAGTGAGTCGGATTTGGGCCGGAACTGTATACCTAAGCGCCTCGAAGAATTGAGATCGACGATGAAGTTCTGGTTGATGTGGCTCGCGATCGAAAGATCTCCCGGCAACTTGTCCCCTGTGAGGATTGCGTTGACCTGTTTTGCAGTGAGGTCGCCTACGGCGCCGAAATCCGGAGCCGGGGTGATGAGCGGTCCCTTTGTCGCATTCAACAATGAAGAGATGCAGGGAATCCTCTGGAGAGTCGCCTCGGCAATGAGCTCCCTGCCGGCTTTCCAGCCGTGCACCTCATAATATGCATCCGTTGGGATGATAAAGGCATCCGCTCCCTGCGCAATGAGTTCCCGGACCGCTCCGGTGATCGGCCCGGCAGGGTCGATCTCCTTGCTGATAACGGTTATCCCGAACCTCCTGGCCTGCCTGCTCACCTCGTCGGTAAAGGCTATAGCCTCCAGGTCCGAGGAATGGATGATGGCCAGGCGGTCGATATCGGGCAGGGCCAGCATCGTCGTCCTGATCATATCCGATGGCTGGGACCGGATGACGACCCCGGTGCTGTCCTTCCCGGACTGTACAACCGGTGAGCAGACGCCGGAAAAAACGACCGGGATGCCTGCTTCCCTGATCTTGTCCTGGAAGACGGTCGTTGCCTGGGTGCCCAGCGTGATCACCAGATCAGGCCGGTTCCGGACGACCGAAGAAAGCATATCGCTGATGTGCATACTTAGGGTGAGTTTCTCCCAGAGTGATGGTTCCGGATTCATATCGAGGACGGTCCTGCTGATATTCACGTTGCAGTCTTTGACGAGACCCTGGCGGGCAAGCCCGTCGAGAATCCCTTCATAGGCGCTGTCGTAGACATCCACAGAACCTACCTGCAATACCTCGATCCGGTAGTTCGACTGGGCAAAACAAGGCTGAGCCAGGATCAATACGAAAAAGAGAAGATACATACCTCTCCTCATACATAACCTCCTTGATAAGAAATACGTTATATAGCCGATATCGGCCGGAGGCCTATGAAAAGATGAGAGAAATATTCGATGTATTCGTATTCGAAAAATCTACCGCGCCCGGGACGGAATGGATCGTGCAGGAGCAGCTTTTTGCCGCGAACGGAACCGTAATCGATAATCGGCTCTGATCGCGGTTGAATGCCGTTTCTGCAGATAATCTGCTAGGAAATCTTATCACCGGGCTTTGGGTCGCCGTTCAGGGTGACGATGCCCATGCGCTCTCCCTCGCCGCCTGCGAGTATCATGCCCTGGGAAAGCCCGAATTTCATCTGCCGTTCTTTCAGGTTTGCAACCACGGCCACTTTCTTCCCCAGGAGGTCATCGGGGTCCGGGTAGGCCGGCCGGATGCCGGCAAAGATCTGGCGCAAGCGCTCCTCGCCCACATCCACCATGAGCTTCAGAAGCTTGTTCGATCCTTCCACCAGGCTCACCTCGCGGATAAGGCCCACCCTGAGGTCAATCCGGTTGAAGTCATCGATCGTTATCCGGTCGGCAAGGTTATTCCCCGGCTGAACTGAAAGCGTGGTCTTCTGCTCCTTTGCCTTTTGCTTTCCCATATCAGGAGCGGGCTTCCCTTTTTCGATCTTTGCCCAGGTATCACGCAGGGTGGCCGTCCGGTTGAACACGAGGCCGCTTACGGGAGAGTTCCCGGAATCGGCGCAGAAGTACCCCTGGCGTTCGAACTGGTAGGTGACGCCCGGCTTCGCATCAGCCAGCGAAGATTCCAGCCTGCACCCCGTGAGGACCGTCAGCGAGCCGGGATTGAGATATGACAGGAAATCCGATCCCTCTTCTCCTCCCTCGGGGTTGGGCACGGTGAAGAGCCGGTCATAGAGCTTTATGGAGGCCTCGACCGAATGCTCTGCCGAAACCCAGTGGAGGGTGCCCTTTACCTTGCGGCCGTCCGTTGCGTCGCCCCCGCGGGTGCCCGCGTCGTAGGTGCAGGCGAGCTCTGTGATCTCGCCGGTATCCTTGTCTTTTTTCACACCGGTGCACGTGATGAAGTATGCGCCCCTGAGCCGGACCTCTCTGCCCGGTGCGAGCCGGAAGAACTTGGCGCTGGGCTCCTCCATGAAGTCGTCCCGCTCGATGTAGACGGTCCTTGAGAACGGGACCTTCCTGCTTCCCGTGGCCGCACCATCCGGGTGGTTCGGGATTTCGAATTCTTCCGTTTTTCCTTCCGCATAGTTCTCGATCACGACCTTCAAGGGCTGAAGCACGGCCATCCGCCGCGGCGCCTTGAGATTGAGGTCTTCACGGACGCAGAATTCGAGCAGCTCGACATCCACCATGCTGTCGTTCTTGGCAACGCCGATGCGCTCGCAGAAGTTCCGGATCGCCTCAGCCGTGTACCCGCGCCTCCGCATGCCCGAGATCGTGGGCATCCTGGGGTCGTCCCACCCGCTCACGTACTTCTGCTGCACGAGCTGCAGGAGCTTGCGCTTGCTCATGACCGTATAGGTGAGGTTGAGCCTGGCGAACTCGATCTGCTGGGGATGGTAGGCTTCCAGCTGATCCAGGTACCAGTCATACAGGGGTCGGTGGTCCTCGAACTCCAGGGTGCAGATGGAATGCGTGATGCCCTCGATGGAGTCGGAAAAGCAGTGGGCGAAGTCATACATAGGATAGATGCACCACTTGTCTCCTGTCCTGTGATGCGAGGTATGGAGGATCCGGTAGGTGACGGGGTCGCGCATATTCAGGTTGGGAGAAGACATATCGATCTTTGCGCGGAGCGTCTTTTCGCCCTCCTTGAACTCTCCTGCCCGCATGCGCTCGAACAGGCCCAGGTTCTCCGAAATGCTCCGGTTGCGGTACGGGCTTTCCTTCCCCGGCTCGGTAAGCGTGCCGCGGTACTGCCGCATCTCTTCGGGGCTCTGGTCGCACACGTAGGCCTTGCCTTTTCTGATGAGCTCGACGGCAAAATGATAGAGCTGATCGTAGTAGTCGGATGCGAAATACAGCCTGTCGTCCCAATCGAACCCGAGCCATCTGACGTCCCGGATAATGGATTCGATGTACTCGACCTCTTCCTTGACCGGGTTCGTATCGTCCATCCTCAGGTTGCACAGGCCGTTGTAGTCGGCAGCGATTTTGAAATTCAGGCACACGGACTTTGCATGGCCGATATGAAGATACCCGTTCGGCTCGGGAGGGAACCGGGTATGCACCCTGCCTCCGAACCTGCCTGTCTTGTTGTGCTCATTGATGATTGCACGGATAAAGTCTGAAGGTTTCTGCGCGGAGCCGTTCGTCCCGGCATCTCCCTCAGGCGTCTTGGCTCTTGCCTCTAAGCTGTCTCGGGTTTCTCCCATGCTTTTCTCCAGAAATACGTTGTTATGAAAAAATGAATTAAGGCATCCCTCCTATAGCACAAAGGTTATACATTTTTAAACATCCATCCGCCAGGTAAGATGTCCCTGTTTTGTACAGGATTTTTTAGGTTTGTATGATTTAACAGCAGGCCCTTTTGCATATCGCTCAGACAAGTATCTCCACCTGATAGAAACCGCTCCGCAGGGAATACCTCACCTCATACCCGAGGTCCTTGAGAATCTTCTCCATGATGGTGTTCTTCGTGTCCATCATGCTTTCGAAACGAGAGATGCCGTGCTCTTTGGCGATGGCAATGATCCTTGTCAGCAGTAACTTGCCCAGGCCCAGATTCTGCCAGTCGTCGCGGACAGCAAGGGCAAGATCGGTGTTGTTTTCATGGGGATCGTACGCATATCGGCCCACGGCAATGATTGCCTCACTGCACCCCTCTTCGATTACCGCTGCCAGGGCGAAATCGGTCTCGTAGTTGATGTGAGTGAAGTGATGGAGCATGTCTTCCGGGAGGGCACCGAGGTTTGCCAGGAAACGCTGATAGATAGACCTGGGGGAGATCCTGTTGAATAGATCGATGACGAGATCATTGTCCGTAGGCAGGACGGGCCTGAGGAAGACCTCCCTGCCATCCTTCAGGGTAAGCCGGCTTTCATGGTGTGAAGGATAGCCCCGGCTACCGGTTGCCGGCATTTCCGTGTCTTCGCAGCTGGGTGAAAAACAGATGAGTGTTTAGCATGACGGCATCTCTCATATCATATTTATCTCTATAATTCTCCGGGCTGCAATTCAAATGACATAGGTAATCTCCTTGACAACGATATTTATATGAATTATTTGATTCTCAACTGAGACATTAATATATCGAACTTGAATTTTGTTTTCCGAAAGATGCCCAAAAGACACCCTTCCTGAAAGTAATATTCCAGAACCGATATCTTTTGTTTTCAGAAATACAAATGCAGGACCCTGCTTTGCCGAGCTTGGGGACTGGAACAAGAGGTTACTATCATGGCAAAAGGAACAGTGAAGTGGTTTAATGATCAGAAAGGTTTTGGTTTTATTACAGCTGAGGATGGAAGCGATGTTTTCGTTCATCATAGCTCTATCAAAGAAAGCGGTTTCAGGTCACTCGAAGAAGGTCAGAAAGTCACCTTCGACATAACCAAGGGTGATAAGGGGCCCCAGGCATCCAACGTCTACAAAGCCTAAAAAATTATGGGGGCAGGTTCTGCTTGCCCCCATACAACCTAAGATGCCTGCTGTTTTGTATTTCATGCTGCTTTTCTCAGAAAACGAACGGGACGTCTGGAAAAATTCTTATTCCCCGATAATCAAGTCTGCTGATCAAGCCTATCAAAGATACACTAATTGTTGCCGCAATAAACCGGATGGGATTTTTGTTCATTCAGATATACTCTTAAGCTTGCTTAAGGGGTATTTCATTTGAGCGAGACTCTTTTGGTGTCCGCCCTTTTTTGCTCCCTGCGGAGCTTGCTGTACCTTCAAGATTCCCATCCCAAGAGGCTGCTTGATAACCTCATGTACATTCAGTATTAGAGTATCGGGCTTTTCATTTGATGATGAAACAGCATCTTATAATAGCCGTTGTGCAGACGATAAGGAAAAGCGAACATAAAGCTCGGCGAATGCGGATCACGGTCATGAGGAGTGTATCGCATACCTTCACGGCAGCAGGAGAATCAATGATGCACCTGAAATATTTCACTTTCATGCTATCGGCTGTGCTGTGCATGGCTGCCGTACCGGTCCCGGATGGCTGGCAACCCCCTGCACAGAAGGAATCCAAACAAGGCTTCCGCAAGGAAGGACCTCGTCATTTCATGAAGATCAGTGAAGATTTCAATGGTGACGGTATACTTGATGAGGCAATGGTGCTGGTGAATAAGACAGGCCGAGGATCCGCCCTATTTGCGTTTGTTTCGCAAAAGCAAGGCTATAAAACCTGTATCCTCGATAATCTGGAGGAAACCTGGTGGCTTGATGCGGTCGGCGTCAGGGTTGCTGCCCGGGGAGATACAATACGGCCTGCGGCAGGATGTACTTCGACTGCGATCCCGGAGAGCCTGACCGGTTCTCCCTGAATCTGCCCGGCATAATTTATTCCAAGGAAGGCAGGGAGAGTTGCCTTTTCTACTGGTATGAAGAGAAAAAAAGGTTCAAGCGCTTATGGATCGTGGACTAGCTCTCCCCGGCCCGACTCCAGCTGTCATCTGAACATACGGAGAATCGTCACTGCCCGGAGGGGGCAGGCTGTGGCGCTAAAGGAGTCGAACCCGGTTCCCCCTGTGGTGGAGCTGCTGCATCGGGGATAACCTGCTGATCGCCCTGTGCATTCGGCTGCGGGCTGCCCGTGTTTACCCCCGACTGATCCTGTGCAGGCGTCCCGGTCATCCCTGGGGAGGGTAATAATACTGCTGAACCTGGAACGGCTGAGAGCCCTGCGCGGGCATCCCGGTTGAAGCAGGAGGATAATATTGCTGCTGAGGCTGGGCGGTTCCGGTCGCCCCGGTGGATGGGTAGGCGTATGACGGGGTCGAGCCTGAGGATTGGGTGGGTGCCCCATGTGGTGCCGGTGCTGCCCGTACTTTCACCCGCTGTGCTCTGGACCTTGTAAATATATATGGTTACGGATGTGCCGTACATCGCAATCCCTCCGGCCCCGGGCACCTGGGAAACCACCTTGCCTTCGAAACCTTCCGGCTTCTTCTTCGAAGGCTTGATGCTTACGCTTGCCTGCCTGCTGGATTGATGACATGGCTGACTGCAAGTCCGTACCTACCACGCCCGGGACCCTGATCATGGACTGAGATGTGGGGTTGGTGCGAGGCTGGGTGTTTGTCCTGTCAAGCGGACCTGCAGGAAGAGCAAGGGCCACGGCCAATACGAATGTACACGACAATGCCGACACTGCGAGTGTTTTTCTCATTTTTCACCACCTGATTTGATGAGGTGCACTTCCCTTATCCAACCCTCTCTGGCAGGCCATCCCGAGCCTTCGAGCGAGATGAACAGGATAGTCGCGGGCTTGGGATCGAGCTGCATGAGGTCGAAGATATAGCGGTACCAGGCCCCCTTGGGGACCTTCTGTCCAGCTGCTGCCTTGTTGGGCTCTTCAGGGGGGAGGGCATAGAACCCTTTCCAGAAAAGCAGGTCTTTACTCACTTCCTTGCCGGCGGCATCCCGGTAGCCCACGGCTAAGGCGACGGGGGCATCACTGCCATCGGTCCCGGTTCCCCCCAAGGTCTGTTCAATCACCTTCACGTCTGCCCGTAAGATAAGCGAAGCAGCGCCTGTTACATCGGCGTTGATCTTCTGCATCACCCCTTCCCGGACCTTTCCCGAAGCGCCTGTTATCCTTAAGGCCTTGTCCTGGAGCGAGAACGAGACGACATCCTGCGATGCGATGCGGTCGCGCTGAGGGAGCCAGCCGTTGAGGCCGTCCTTGAATGAGCCGTTCTTTACGAGATCTCCGGGGATGGGCAATACGGGCAGCGCCGAGGTATCAAAGGCCTGTTCGGGCCTTTCCACCACATAGGAAACCGCTTCCTGTCCGCTGGCGAGGACAAGGTCCGTAGGTCCTGTCAGAAACGTCACACCTCTGTCCAAGGTGTTCACGGGCATCGACGGGGGGCTTATGATGGATACAGAGTGGGGAAAGGCGGCAGACCCGTATCCCCCGGCAGGCACCTCTACGGATATGTAGAGCAGCGTGCTCGTGCTCTTCGGAGAGATACCGACGTGCCACCGGTACTCGATCTTTTTCGGTTTGCTCCTGACCGTGGGGCCCATGGGCAGATCGAACCGCCTTGCCTGCGAGTCATACGGCCACCGGTCGAAAATAGAAACCGCCGGGGTTAGATTGACGGTTCCTACCGGATACGACATAACGACGCTGTATTCTCCGGGCAGGATGTTGACGAGATACACGAGCGAGTAGCTGCCGGAGTAGCGGAAGCCCCTGGTCGGGTAAAGCATCTGGTTGTGGTGATGATATCCGCCCAAGGGAAGCTCGACAACGCACCGGTCATACCTCTCGCCGGGCCCGCCGATGTCGAAGACCGTCTGGGCATCCGCCGGAGCGTACATTCCGAGAACGAACAGCAGGAGCAAACCGGTTCCTTTGCAGGAGGGCTTCAATTCCTATTCCTTGCCGTAGCGTTTCACCAGCTGGTAGACCGATTCCTCGATGCAGGCCCTCAGCGCCTCATCGACACCTTCCCGGCCTTCATGCGAAACGCCCACGTCAGCACCCTGGAGGTCTCTTTTCGAATAGCTCTGCACGATCGAACCGACGCCGCTCAAGGAGAAGCCTCCGGCTTTGATGGGCTTGCGGACGTTCACGGAGTCCAGAACCTCTCCCGTTGCAACGCTGACCACCCGGACATCGATCCCCATGACCGCCTTCTCGCCGCTGGTTTCAAGGCCGAGGCCTCTGAAGACGCCTCCGATGCCGGTCTTGCTCTCGTTAGCGTTTGCTTCCGAGACCGTGCCCTCAAATATAAATTCCGCGCCCTTAAGCTGGGACTGAGCCACCTGGCCGGTGGTCTGGCCTTGGGCGTTGAGCTGCTTTTCGATGGCAACGCCCTGGTTGAGACGATGCCTTTCAGCCACGGCAAATGATCCGGACTTTATAAGGGCAGTCGTGAACATGTCTGTTGCCGCCGCTCCCGAGATTTCTGAAACACTTGACCTGAATTCGTAGATGGTGACGACCTTTCTATCGCCTTTCGCACGGGGCAGGCTTTCGAGCTTTTTCGTGGTGCTCGATTTCTCGATCGTGAGGTCTGACCCCCAGCCCACCAGCATAAGCGATGCGAAGAAGAGAACAGCGCACGAGATGTACCCGATTTTTCTGGAAGCCTTGTCCATAATATCCTCCTCTGTCGGCAGTTAACAGGTGTTGCAAAATGCCCTATTGAAATTCCGATGCTACCAGATTTAATATTTAATATCAATTTCTGATTCCTGTATAATTTTAGGGCTTAATAGCAGGATCGCGCTTGAGGCTTATTACTTCAAGCAATCATGAAATAACGAATATAGGGACGCCTAAGCTTCGAACCCTGCACGATATCCGGCAGATGGTCACCTTTCTTAAAGGAGGTCTGACCGGATCGTTGCTTCTACGGATCATGGTCTTACTTGTCCAACCACACGAATACCCCGCTTCTTGAGGGGTCCAGCGTAAATATACGTTGCAGTGATTTTATCTGCTTATCGTCAAGGCGGGCACCCTTGCTCATGAGCAGAAGGCCTGTCCCGCTCACCACATCACGGGAGAGGACCAACCCCTTGCTGAGTTGCTCTACATCAAGCTCTTTCTCAACAGTATCCTTGATGGAAGTATCTGCAAGATAGACCTCGGCGACCGTGTTCCTGAGATACTTGATGAGTTGAGGATCGAACTGCTTCCCCAGAGTGTCTTCCAACTTGCTTAGGATTACCTCCGAGAGATTATCTCCCCCATAAGTCGAGGCTGTGTGATCGATAAAATCGGCCATGGCGATTATCCTGGAACCGATCGGGATGGCTTTCCCGGCAAGCATATCCGGGAACCCCCGGCCATCATACCGTTCATGGTGGTGCCGGATGAGAACTCCGACAGGTCTTAAATCCGCAATCGGATCGATCGCTGCCTGACCCCTGACAGGATGTTTCATGTATTCCTGCACCTCATCCTGACTCATCCCGTCGAAGTCCTTCATCAGCATGACATCCGGGATGCCGATCTTTCCGATGTCGTGGAGCAGGGCCGCTATCAGGACGGCTTCAATTTCGCTGCTTTCCATTCCCATCTTTTTTGCAAACCGTACTGAAGTCTCGGCGACTTTCTTCGAATGGCTGCGCACGCGCTTGTCCCTGAGTTCGATGAGGCTCGAGATGGCAGAAATCATGCTTTTGAAATCAGATCGCTGCCTCTCATTGAGTTTCTTCAGTTCGTCATTCTGTTTTGTGAGCTCCATGGTTTGCACCTGCACCATTTCCTGCAGCTCGGCATTCCAGTTCTTGAGTTTTTTGTTCTGTTGCCTGATGACCTCGCCCAGCCTCTGATTCTCCCTGGTGAGCGCGAATACCTTTACCGCTTCCCGGATATTCTGTTTGAGTACTTCGTCATCCCATGGTTTTGTAAGGTAACGGTATGCTCCCCCCCTGTTGATGGCATCTACGACTGCATTGATGTCGCTGTAGCCGGTCAGCAGGATCCTTAAAGTTTCCGGCCGGGCGATCTTTGCCTTTTCCAGGAACTCTGCTCCGGTCATTCCGGGCATGCGCTGATCCGAGACAATGAGTGCAATATCCGGGGTATTCCGTACGATCTCCAGGCCCTGTTCGCCACCGGAGGCGATATATATCTCAAATCCTTCGTCCATGAACAGTCGGCGCAGGGACCGCAGGATATTCTCTTCGTCATCGACGAAGAGCACTCCGAGCCGCATATCTTTTTCATCCATGTAGACGCTCCTTACCCGGTATCCTCTCACCCATTTTTATCATCATCTTCGTAGAGGACGAGGATCACCACTTCCTGCGCGCCATTGAACCTCATCATACCCCCTCTGACCGTAATCTCTCCCCCATTCCTTTCCCATCTGCCGATGCCGGAACCATTCACGACGATCTTGTCGACGATACGGTTAACGTCTTTCGGCAGCGTATTCTTCCTGGTGTTGCCAAGCAAGCTCCCGGGGATTTCACAGAGCATTTTATTTGCCATTTGATTGCACTGGACAATGAGTCCTGTTTTATCCATCCCGACTACCGCAACAGGCAGTGCGTCAAGGACGTTCTGGGCAACCTTCAATGCCTGGTTTTGGAATCGTATTTCGGCGGTGCGTTCTTCCACCAGAGTCTCCAGGTTCTGATTAACGACAAGAAGCTGATTGTTCGCTTCCTTCAATTCTTCGGTAAGCTCTTTGTTCTTCTTATGGAGGTAGTATATCTCAAGGGCGTTGTTGATGACCAATTTGAGCTCGTCATCGTTCCAGGGCTTCGGGATGAACTTGTAAATATGGCCTTCATTGATCGCCTCTACGACCACGGCGGTATCGGCATATCCGGACAGCACGATCCTTATCGTATCAGGCCACTGCTCATAGACCTGCCGGAGAAAATCCGCTCCGTTCATTCCCGGCATCCGGTAGTCCGAGATTACGATCTGGACAGGAGACATACCCTTGAGGATCTCCATACCTTCAACAGCTGTCTCGGCAGGCAGGATCTCATATTCCTCATCAAAGAACAGGCGCTGAAGGCATTTGAGAACATTCTTCTCATCATCCACGCATAGTATCCTGATATGTTCATCAAACCTCGTCATTAAGCCTCTCCTTCCGTTACCGGTATGCATACGGTAAAGGTGGACCCTTTCCCTTCCTCGCTTTCAACGGTAATCTCACCTTTGTGCTTCTTTACGATGTCGTAACTTATGCTCAATCCCAATCCGGTTCCCTTTCCCACTTCCTTGGTGGTAAAAAAAGGCTCGAAAAGCCTTCCCATGTTATTCTTCGGGATGCCGCCCCCGGTGTCTGAAATAGAAACCTTGACAAAGCCGTCTTCCATAAAGGTCCTGATTCTTATCTCGCCTCGTTCTTTTATGGCCTGGGCAGCATTGATCAGAAAGTTCATGAACACCTGGTTGAGCTCCTGAGGATAGCATCGTATCAGGGGGATCTCTCCATATTCTTTTTTCACATCTGCTTTGTATTTGAGCTCATTCCACACGATGTTAAGAGTCGTCTCAAGGCACTCATTCACGCTTGCATTCTGCATCTCTGCTTCATTCACCCGTGAGAAGGTTTTCAGGTTCTGCACGATTTTCTTTACCCGGTCGGCCCCGTCCAGGGATTCTCTGATCAGGTCGGTGATATCCTGCCTTATGTAATCAATCTTCAGCTGATGCTTCATCTGCCCGCACTCTTCTGAGATCTTACGGGCATCCAGCTCATGGACGGCCTTCTCCAGCCCGTCCATGTAGGCCATGATCTTCAGGAAATACTTATCCAGCGATCCAAGATTACTGGTAATGAATCCCATGGGATTGTTGATTTCATGAGCCACCCCGGCAGCAAGCTGCCCTATGGATGCCATTTTTTCCGAATGCAGCATTTTGGACTGGGTGGATTTCAGCTCGGCATACATTTTGACGACCTCTATGTTCGTCCTTTCGAGCTCCCTGTGTGTCTTCAGCAGCTGCATTTCCGATTGTATCCCCTCGGTAATGTCCCTGAACACGATCATAACAGACCGGTTTTCGCATATGTCGATTATCCGGGCAGTTACCTCAACCGGAACAACTCTGTTATCGGGGCCCCTGTGGCGGGTTTCATAGGTCAGCATCTTCTTCCCCGTTATCTCGCTGATCTTCCCGGGAGTTATTTCTTGCAGGATGTCCGAGTCGTTTTCATGGATCTTCCTGCCGATCATGTTCTCTCTCCTGTATCCGAGGAAGCTGCAGGCAATATCATTTACATCAATGACAGTCCCGGAGAGGTCCAGGACAAAGACGGCACCGCCTGCCTTATGGAAAAGCGTCCGGTAAAAATAAAGCTGGTCTATCGTAGTATCTTTCATAATTATACGGTCTATGAATAGTAATCGAAATTCTCACTCAATCTCTTGAATTCCAGAAGAAACGGTCCAAATATTTACTATGCGTATTGATAAAATGACCTGATAACTCTGCTGAATAACTCAGGAATAGGTGCAAAAAAGAAACGTAAAAAGCAGAAGCCCTGGAAAGCTCGTGCTTTCCAAGGGGAAGGTATAAGTGAAGTTCAGGCGCTCCCAGTGGTCAGCTTTGCCCAGGCCATGAAGTATTCCATATCTCCCTGGCATGCCGCTGGTCAAAACCGACCGATTTCTTGATAGTCCTCCTAAGTCGCGCAATGAAGCACTGGCCTCGTTCATGCGCCGAATCGGAGTCTGTGAAGAGCGTGGCAGCGGTGTGGACAAAGTGGTCTCTCAGACCGAGTTTTATCAACTTCCTGCGCCGCTGTTTGAAACGACTGATGAACATACCCGCGCCGTCTTGTTCGCGCACCGAGAGTTGAGGTATATGGACAAGGATGATCGAATTCGGGCCTGTTATCTCCATGCCTGCCTGAGATACGTGCAGCGGGACTTCATGACCAACACCACCCTGCGGGAGCGGTTTGGGATAGAAGAAAAGAACAGCGCAATGGCTTCGCGGATCATAAGGGATACCATTGAAGCAGACTTGATCCGTTGTCACGACGATACCGTCGGCAGCAAAGCCAGAAAGTATCTGCCATGGTGGGCGTAATGCTATGAGCAATTTTGCTTGACTGTTGTTTGACTGGAACAGTATCTCGCCTTAGGGGATTTTTAAAAAATACTTTCTTTACAATGCGCTGCATACTCCTATTTGCTTGATAATTATTTGCCGGTGGCGTCGCTCCGATCAAATACCGAGCAGCGCACAAACCTATACGACAAAATAAGCCAGACCCTTGATCCCGGATTTTTTATGCCTGGAATGCATTTATTGCAGCGGCAATTAAAGAAATGAACATAAGCCTGGGCAAGAACCGTTTAGGATTCAGATGAATAATTGCCGCTACTATAAATACGCAGCAGGTTAGCAATAGGTTAAATAGGCAAGAAAAAAACCGTCTTATGGTTTGCCGAGATTTATTATAAATCTTCTTGATATTTATTGAAATTGGACTGGTAGCGGGGGGAGGATTTGAACCTTCGCCCTTTGGGTTATGAGACCAGGAAGACAAAAAAGCTGCATTTTTTTTGTTGAATTCTTTTCTTGCGAAGTGTGGGGAATGGAATCCAGTAAAGAAAAAGGAGTCACAGATTTCTCTGCAACTCCTTGTTTCTATTCTGGTAGTCCCAAGGGGAGTCGAACCCCTGTCTCCGGCGTGAGAGGCCAGTGTCCTAGGCCACTAGACGATGGGACCGCATCTCTTTAATCTTATGGCTGGGGGACAAGGATTTGAACCTTGATCGACGGAGTCAGAGTCCGCTGTCCTACCGTTGAACGATCCCCCAACAGCCAACTATGACCTTCTATCGATTGGGTAGGAGGTTGTCAAGTATTTTTGAAGTGCTGGGAAACCGCTCTTGTCTCATCTCTCTTCAAATGGTATTCAATAGTTATGACATCAAAAGACGAAAAACTCTATATTGTTATGGTGGGGCTTCCTTCCCAGGGAAAGTCCACGATCGCCTACCGGCTCAAAGACATCTTCACCAAGAACGACATCCCTACCCGGATATTCAATAACGGCCAGCTCAGAAGGCAGTATGCGCCGACAAAGGATTCCTGGACATCCGAATTCTTCCGCCCCGGCAATATCGAGGCTATGAAGCTGAGGAAGCGTTTTGCACAGATAAACATCAGGAGGGCAAAGAAATATGTGAGCACCAAGGGGGATGTGTCCATCCTCGATGCCACGAACGTGAGCATGGAAAGGCGCAAGTTTATCGAGGACAATCTGGATGATCATCCCATCCTCTTCATAGAGTGCATCAACAATGACTGCGAGCTCGTTGAAATGAGCATCCGCGATAAGATCAAATCGCCGGAGTTCGGTAGCGTGTCGGAACAGAAGGCCATAAACGAGTTCAAGAAGAGGATTGACTATTATAGAATGATCTATGTGCGGTTGGACAGGGAAAGGAACTACATCCGCATGGATTCCCTTCACAACAAAATCATCGAGGAGAAGCTTTCCGACCAGCTTCCCCTGTACTCACGGATTCGGGACTGCCTGGTCACGGATGTGGTCAAGAGTCTCTTCCTCATCCGCCATACGGAGACATATTATAATGTGGAAGACCGGATCGGCGGAGACCCGGACCTCACTCCCAAGGGGCTTGCACAGGCACAGGCCCTCGCGAAGTACTTCCAGCACAGGAGGATCTCCTATATATTCACCAGTGAAAAAAAGCGGACGATCCAGACAGCGGAAGCCATCAGGGGCTTCCAGCAGAACTGCTCCATCGTGCATCTCAAGGAGTTCAACGAGATCAACAGCGGGATCTGCGAAGGGATGAGCTATGACGAGATCCAGAAGCTGATGCCCGATGTCTATTCGGCGAGGAAGGCCGACAAGTACAACTACGAGTATCCGGGCGGCGAGGGGTACAACAGCATGAAGGAACGGATCAAGATCGGCATCAAGAAGGCCTTCTACCTCAACAGGAAGTCGGATAACATCATGATCGTAGGGCACCGGGCCGTCAACCGGATGATCCTCTCGCATTTTCTCTACAGGCGCGAGGAGGACGTGCCGTACATCTATGTGCCCCAGGACAAGCTCTATCACATCGTGGCCACCCAGGACAGGAAACTGTTTGAGCTGAAAAAGTACGGGAAGGGGATATAAAGCGGTTATCCGTGCCGGGCTTTTGAATGCGAAAGGACGAAAAGTACTCTAGACCGACCTTTTTTCCGCAGACTCGATGGCTTTGATCATGCCTTTTGCCGTGTCGAAATCAGGGTTGATCATCACGGCTTTGATAAAGCACTTTTTTGCCATGTGTGGGTTGTTCAGCTCAAGGTATACCCTGCCCAGGTTGAAATGGACGTTCTCGTCATTGGGGTCTATCTTGATTGCCTTTTCATAGAGCTTGATGGATTCCTCAAGCCTGTTCTGCCTTCTGTAGATGATCCCAAGGCTGTTGTAGACATTGATCGTCTCCGGATTGAGCTTGAGGATCTCGTTGAAGACGCTCTCCGCGTTTTCGTGCATCTCCCGTTCGAGGAAAATATCCCCTGCCATCTGCAGGTATTTCTCCGCCATCTCTTTATTGCCCATCTTGATGTACACATCCGCCATGGCCTTGTATGCCTTGGCAAACATCTGGTTGATCTGGGTTGCCTTCCTGAAGGCAGCCAGGGCCTCGTCATACTCGCCTTTCGCTGTCCTTATGTAGCCGATATTATAGTAAACCTCGGCGGATTCCAGGATATCGAGTACCTTCCCATACTCCTTGAGGGCGGATTCAAAACGCTCTTCCCTCAGGTAGAGGTCGCCTTTTTCCATGAAGGTCTTGGCTTGCTTGGTAGTCGGGCTCATCTCGAACTCAAGGATGATTCGAATTTTCGTATCCAGATGTTCGATGTTGATCGGCTCCATGACAATGGCATTCACCCCTGCCTCTCCGGCCCTTACCACATCGGCCTTGGTAACTTCGCCCGTGCACAGGATGACCGGGATATCGGAGAAATCATCATTTGCCCTGATAAGCTTCAGGAGCGCCAGGCCGGTGATCTCGGGCATGTCCCATTGGGCGATGACGAGATCGGGGTTGATCCTGCCGATCGTCTCCCATGCCTTTGTTCCTTCCCTGGCCTCGTCAATGTTCTGAAAACCGAGACTCGTGAGCATCTGGCGAAGGGTCTTCTGGTAGATATAGTTAGGACCTACAGTGAGGATTCTGATATCCAGCGGATTCGTTGCCATTTTTTTATGAGCCCTTAACTATTTTATTTATCACTTTCTCTTATAAACCGCTATCGTCAATCAAGGTCTTTTTCTTGATGATTTCGAAGAGCTCAACACTGTGTTTATTCCCCCGCTCAAGGATGGCAAAGGGCGCTGCAGAGAAGAAAGGCCTTCCGTCCTTTATCTGTATCGAGCCATGCCGGTGGTCCTCGGGAACCAGGCGATCCGCTCCCTGCCGGATCGCCTCCATGGCATCGAAGAGAAGCTTTTTACAGGTACGCCTCAGCATGAGGACATCGGGGGCGGTAATCCGGGTCTGGGTTCCGATTAGTCCGACCATAGAGGTCCACAAGAGAACCACCCATGCATGTTTGTGTTTGAATTCGCCAAACCCCTGGATGCTCCAGACATAGTCATTCATCTCAAGGACAGCCCTCTGGACCGAAAAGTGGGGAAGCGGCGGCCAGGAGAAAACAGGCAGTTCGTTTTCCTCAAGAGGTACAAGCCACCTCCTGAGCCGAAAGGATTCCATGAGCCCGAGCTCATTGATGGGAGGGTACGATCTGCCGGCTTTCCATCTGCGTGCCAGATTTACCATGACCTCCCGGGTGGGAGGGAAGCAGGAAAGGAGGTAGAAGAGGCTCACCCGCATCTTCTCTATTTTTTCGGTATCCCCCTGCTCCTCATGGTAATGGAGGATATGCAGGTAGGGAACGATAAACGGATTGGCAGAAGGGATGGAAACAGCCGCAGGGTAATCGTTTTTCCCGATGAATTCCGCCACCTGCCCATCCAGAAAGCACCGGAACGGATTCCATTCTGCCCGGCCGGAGGTATCCGGCTCGGTTATCTTGCCGGGGAGGTCTCCGATGTACACGCATGATTCCGAAACGGCATCCATGCTTGTAACCGGCTCCTTGCCTCCGACCACGATCCCGGTGCGGAGGATCTCATAGATGAGAAATTGGGGAAGGGTATCCGTGTATACCAGTCCGCTCAGCGGTATCCCATGGCGCTTGAATATATCGCCGATGGCTGTGATCTTGGCAGCAATGTCATCAGGGTATGCATCGCGTCTCGCGATGCATACAATCGTTATGTTCGAGAAGTATCTGCCGGCAAGGCTGGGACGGACGAGCACGATAACGCTTTCGACCGATACCCGGTACGGGATTCTGCCGGCCCTGATCTCGGGCCTTCTGCCAAGATATTTCTCCAGGAGCTCGACCTCGGCCTGGCTGCAGCTCGGGTGTTCGTATATCCCTATGGAAGGCTTCCCCTCAGCGAGCAATGTGGGGATGAGCGTTATCAGGTCCCTGAGGATCGGATCTAAAAACGGCAGGGAGAATCTGGAGCGGTGAAGATTTTTCTGCATGAGCGACCGGGTCAGCATATAGGGCATCTATCGACATATCGATTCTCAGGCTTAAAGGATGTAAAAAGAGATGTTTTTTTCTACAGGCGGCAGCCGATGGAGATACCTGCATGAAAGGAATCCTGGTCTATCTCGGCATCAATTCCGGATAATACCTGTCCGGTGTCGTCAAAGCCCACCGAGGCGGGATCGTTCCCATACCAGCTCTGTTTCTGGTGACCGTCCGTAGCGATGTGAAGCTTTGAACACGATGAGGAAACATACCACTTTTTGCTGAGGCTGAACTGCATGGACAGTGAAAGCATGCCGCCGGTCCCTGTACATTTTGTCTGGGATAGGCGCAGTCTCCGTATATGGTTATCCTCATCCACCGCCTTGGCATAGGGGATATAGGCGGTATCGACGGTCATCTTCAGGAAATCGGCTGCATGAACCCGCCAGGCAAGACCGATGAGGTACGTATCATACTCTACGGTATAGGTAGATGTGGGACCGTAGGCTCTGGCTGTCTGATCCTGCCACGATCCGAAACCGATCTGATTCGTATCGAAGGCGTTAAAATCCATCTCCTGGTTACGGTAGGAAAGGAAGAACCCCAGAGAGGCAAACTGAACGGAGAGGGGGAAACCCCGCATAGTTGCATCATAGGAGAAGGCCTTTGAATCCACTATGCTCATCGAGTAGATATCGAGGCCTTCATGGTCAGCCCTTCTCGGGGAGCGGGAAAGGGATTCGTCGATCCAGTCATAATCCTGCATGGGCTTCCCGTTGCTGATCCATGGGGCCGCCTGCATGCCGACCTCCAACTCTACAGCATCAAAGAAGTTTATCATATACGCTGTTCCGATTAGCTGCATATCCATAGGCCATTCCAGACGGCTCGCTCCCTCCCGGAAGCAGGTGTGGTTGGAGGTCTCGCCCCACATGGATGTAAGCCCGATACGGGCGCTTTGCGTTATTCCTGCGGCTGATAGGACAGGGGTATGGCTGAAAATCACTATGGTTAGGATGATGGCTGTTTGTATACCCTTCACAAGAACCCTTCCCTTGTATGCGCTCGCTTCTCTCTCTGGTGCTTATCTTTGATGCCCTGTCACCTCATATGGTCAGGGTTCATATGACCTATGCCATCAAATACCAGCTAGTGAAAGAGCTGTAAGCAAGGAGATTATCATGATGGGAGAGATTCAGGCAAGTGAAAACGGGAAGGTAAAATTTCACCACGCTTCGTTTTTTCCCGGATGGAGAAATCAAGCCCGCAAACATCCGGTCCCTGGTTGCTCCTCGGCGGCTTCGTGAGTGAGGGCTCGGATGCTTGAGAGGAACCGGAATCACTTTTTTTAATATTTCATCCCTGATTTCCGACAAGTCCTAATGTTCAACTCATATTACATGTGGGAGAGGCTTGCGGCTGAATAATATAAACCATCGATGAGCGTATGAGACAGAAAACGAAGACTACTCAGAGTAATTCAGCCTCGAGCCTATACCTTGCTTCCATTTTCCGTCAGATTGCAGACTGCATCGAATACCCGTGTTTCGCCATTGACGGAAACAAATCAATTACTGTGTGGAACGGTGCGATAGAGATCCTCACCGGCATCCCTGCAGCAGAGATGCTGAGTAAATCGGGCCGGGAGTATGCGCTGCCTTTTTATGGGACAGCAAGGCCCATGCTCATCGATCATACGATTTCACAAGACTGTGCATGTGGGGATGACTGCCGGATAATAAGCAGGGGAGGTGATTCCCTGAATGCAGAGGAGTCTTTCCCCGGCATAAGCAATAAACAGCGCACCTTCAGGACCAGGGCAAGGCCGATCCGTGATCCGCAGGGCCGTCTTATCGGAGCCCTCCAGATTTTTCAGGAAGTCCCGAAGGGTCGGAGCGTGCCTGAAAATCAGCGTTCAAGCGATGGAAAATACCGGACTTTCTTCGAGAATTCGACCGACTTCCTCTACATACATGACTTCCAGGGCAATATGATCGAGACGAATCTGGCTTCGAAGATATATACCAGTTACACGGCCGAAGATCTTGTCCGGATGAACATCAGAGATATCATGCCCGAGAGGTATAAAGCAGTCTTTGGCGATTACATGGGCCGGATTCTGAAAGAGGGCAAAGGCGAGGGGATCATCAATATCCTGAGCAAAGACGGCCATGAGCGGGTGATCGAATACCGGAACACCGTGGTCAGGGACGCTGATGGAAACCCCCTCTATGTGCAGGGATCCGGCAGGGATATAACCGACAGTATCAAAGCCCAGCTGGCCTTGAAGCTCAATGAGGAAAGATACCGCAACATCCTCGACAGCATCGAGGAAGGCTACTTCGAAGTGGATCTCACCGGAAATTTCACCTTCTTCAACCAGGCCTTGAGCAAGAATTTGAAATATACGGATGAGGAGGTAAAAGGCCTGAACTACCGGCAGTACATGGATGAGAATAATGCGAAGAAGGTCTTCGATGTATTCCACCGGGTCTTCATCACAGGCGAGACCACAAAGGCCTTTGACTGGGAGCTGATGGATAAGTACGGGGACAAGCTGTACGTTGAGGCATCGGTGTCTGCGCTCAAGGATTCCAAAGGCGACACAGTCGGTTTCAGGGGTATCGTACGCGATATCACGCAGCGCAAAGAGGCGGAAAGGGAACGCGACCGTTATGAGCTCCGTCTGGCTCAGGCGCAGAAGCTCGAAGCGATCGGGACCCTGGCGGGAGGCATCGCACACGATTTCAACAATATGCTCTCAGCCATCATCGGATACGCCGAGCTGGCAAGGAAAGAGATTCTTGAGGGTTCACGGGCAGATGCATGTCTCGACCAGGTCCTCAAGGCCGGCATGAGGGCAAAGGATCTCATTTCGCAGATCCTTACCTTCAGCAGGAAATTCGAGGCAGAGCGGGAGCCGGTACATATAGGCCTCATCCTCGATGAAGCGATCAACCTGCTGCGGGCGACTATTCCCACTTCAATCGAGATTACCTGTACATCCGAACACGGCCCATTGCTTGTCTTCGCCGATCCGACCGAGCTGCACCAGATAATCATGAACCTGTGTACGAATGCATACCAGGCAATGGAAGACAAGGGAGGGATGCTCCGTATCATTCTCGAACCCGTTGTACTGAGCGCTGCCGACATCAGTGCCGTACATCCTCATTTATTGCCGGGGCCATATGTCAAGCTCATCGTATCCGATACCGGCTGCGGCATGAATGAAGAAACCATGAAAAATATCTTCGATCCGTTTTTCACCACCAAGAAACGGGGAAAGGGCACAGGCCTAGGCCTTGCGACCGTCCACCGGATCGTAACCGGGCTCGATGGCGCGATATCGGTGCAGAGCGCTCCTCAGAAAGGCACCACCTTCAGTCTCTTCCTTCCGAGATGTAACGAGTAGGTCTCCGGCGTGATGCCTGTATGAATGAAATGAATGGAGGCGGCATCCGGATTTGAACCGGAGAATAACGGTTTTGCAGACCGTCGCCTTACCACTTGGCTATGCCGCCGTGTGAATGACCTGTATTCTATACAAAGATGCGGCGCCTAAAGTCAAGATCAAGATAGAGAATAGCTTCAGGCCGATGTGACTCAAGTGTTCGGCGAAGCCTTCTCAGCCTGGGAAAGAACAAAAGCCCGGAAGTCTTCTCCGGATCTGATGAGCCTTCGCATCTCGGAGCGCCTGGTCCACCTGCAGTGAAGCCAGAACCACTGGTCGGGATGCTGCCTGACTACGGATTCTACCCAGGATTGCATGAATTGGCTTAAACGAACGATAGCCTCCTTACCGGTACCGAACGAGGAGGATTCTCTGGGCTCGGAGAAGCGCACCAGATACCGGCCGTCCTGCTTGACGGCATATACCGGCAGGATGACTGCATCCCCTTTTATGGCGATGAAGGCGGGCGCCGGGTTGGTGGGGGCAGGGAGGCCGAAGAAATCGCAGAAAAGGGATTCGGAACGTTTGCCCCGCTGATCCATGATCATGCCGATGGTGTTGCCGCGTTTGAGTTCCCTGATGAGCATGAGGGCCTTGCCTTTGGGGGGAAGGATCAGTGGCCCCGGATCTCGAGCGGATCTCATCCACGAGCGATTCCAGACGTGGGTCCTTGCGGATATCCGCCATGACGCAGAACCGGATACCGAGCAGCCGGGGGAGGTGGGAGAGGATCTCCCAGTTGCCGATGTGGCCGGTGATCATCATGAGGCCCTTGCCGCCTGCAAGGGCAGCTTCGAGGTTCTCCTGTCCCTCGATGACTATCCGTTCCCGGATTTCCCGATCATCCATGTAGGCGTACCTGACGGCATCCACCATGATATCGCCATGGTTCATGAATACCCTGCGGACAATGCCGGGATGGTATGCATCTCCGAGGGCCTCGCGCATCTGGAGCGAGGCGGCTTTACGGTGAAACGGATCGAGGAAATACCCTGCAAGGCCAAGGAATCTGCCCAGGGTGATGGCGGCCAGGTACGGCATGATGCGGATGCACCCGATCACTGCCTTGGATACACGGTACTGTATTTCTTGAAGGAATGGTGATTGTACAAGATTCATGACAATTCCTGCTTATAATACACTATCCTTGCTTTAGGTAAGAGTCTGCCTGTACCATGACATGTTCTTTGAAATCCTTGCCGGACTTGAGGACGTGCTTCATGTCCGACCTCCTGAGCCATCTGCTGTGCAGCCAGAACCACTGGTCGGGGTTTTTTCGTACGACCGAGCACAGCCAGGTCTGCATGGCATCGCTTGCCTTCTGCACCGCCTCGGATTTCCAGCAGTCGTGCAGCTTATCGATTGCCTTGAAGTCATCCCCGAACTCCCTGGTATCGATAGGTTTCTCGAAACTGAATCGATACTTGTCTCCCTCCTTGATCGCAGACACGGGCTGTATGAGCGCATCGCCTTTGAGCGCAATGAACGCTGGCGCCGGGTTCGTGGGGGCAGGCATGCCGAAGAAGTCGCAGAAGAGCTTGCTCTCGCGCTTGCCCCGCTGATCGATGACGATCCCGATGATGCGGCCCTGCTTGAGCTCTCCGGTGAGCATCGAAACCATGCCGCCCTTTGGCGGAAGAAGAGTAAACCCGCACCGCGAGCGCATATCTTCGATAACCGATTGGATGGCATCGTTCTTGATGACATCCCCCATGATACAGAATTCGGTGCCGGTCAGCCTGGGGAGATGCCCGAGGATCTCCCAGTTCATGTGGCCGGTGATCATCATGACGCCGCGGCCTGATGCAGCGGCCATAGCGAGATTCTCCCTGCCGTCGATGATGACCCGTTCTTTAAGCTCATCAGCGCTCATGTAGGCAAACTTGATCATATCCACGACGATATCGCCCTGGTTCATGAAGACCCGGCGTGTGAGTTTCCTTTCGTCACCAGAGCCGAGGGCGGATTGCATCTGGATGCGGGAAATCTTTCTGTGCAGCGGGATGCATATCCATGCCATCATCCCGAAAAAACGGCCTGTTTTTATGGCTGCGCGGTAGGGCATGACCCTTATGAAATATATGAACGATTTCAGAAATAAAGCCTGGGCCTTCTGGGCCAAAGCTGAAAAAAGTCTCATCCGGTTATCTCCTTCAGAACCCATTCTGCTGCCTGGAGAATATCCCCGGCAATAAAATCAGCCCTTCTATGATCGTGATGTTTCCCGGTCTGCACGAGAATGCCTTTCCCGCCGACGTTGTGTATTACTTCGATGTCATCAGGCTTATCGCCTATCATGAAGCACGATGGAAGATCCAGCCTGAAATCCTTAGCCGCCTTGAGGAGCATACCCGGTTTCGGCTTCCTGCAGGAGCAGGATACGGCATATCGTTCGACCGTGCCTTCGGGATGGTGCGGGCAGTAATATATCGCGTCGATCCGCGCGCCCTGTTCCCGGAGCAGAGAGCTCAGCCTTTCATGGATGATCCGCAGTCTTTTCTCGGTGAGAAGGCCCCGGGCAATGCCAGACTGATTGGTAATGACGATCACCGGGATGTCCTGTTCGTTCAGGAGGCGGATGGAGTCCGCCGCCTGCGGAAGGATCTCTATCTCGCCCGGATCGCTGAGATAGACCTTGTCTTTTATGATAGTGTCATCCCTGTCGAGGAATACCGCTTTTTTTAACAATCCCTTCGATCTCCCTGACGATCGTTTCAATTCCTTCTATGTGCATCTCCACCCGCAGTGCAAGCCATCTGTCGTCAAACATGGATGGGTTGAGACGCACCATGTCCTTCTCAGTAGTTACGATCAGGTCTGCAGCGGAAGCCCTAGCCGTTATCTTTTCCATATCCCGGGAGGTGAAGGCATGGTGGTCGTGGAAACTTAAACCTTGGACCGTCGCGCCCAATCCTTCCAGGGTCGCGATGAAATGCTGCGGCCTGGCGATCCCGCTCACGGCGAGCACCTTTTTCCCTTTCAGCATGGTCAGATCATGGATCCTCCCCGAGCCGTCCACCAGGGAGGCGGGGAGGAGTTCGGCGTGGATGCCGGTGCAGCCCGATCCCTTGGTATATACCACGATATCCGCCCTCCGGAGCGACCGGACCGGTTCCCTGAGCCTTCCGAGCGGGAGCAGGGATTCTTTTGAGATATCTCCTGATACGAGCACGATGTCGAGGTCCCGCTTGATCCTCCTGTGCTGGAAGCCGTCATCCAGGAGCACAATGCCCGCCTTGAGAACGTCACGGGCATAAAGGGCTCCCCTGACCCGGTCGGGAGACTTGATTACGGGAACTCCTGCAACATGCGCCATGAGGAGAGCCTCGTCGCCGACATCTCTGAAATCGTGGCCGGGTCCGACCTGCACCACCCCTTTGAGCCTGCCCTTGTACCCCCTGGTCACGATAACGGGCCGAAGGCCCCGTACAACAAGCTCACGGCACAGCGCAATAGTGAAGGGGGTCTTCCCCGTGCCTCCCGCCTCGATGTTGCCGATGCTCACCACCGGCACGCCTGCATCGTGTTCGGCTTTCAGCCCCGTATCATAGAGATGGTTCCTGGCGCTGATAATGAGGCCGTAGAGACCGGAAAGGCCTTTACGCATGATTGAACTGGAGTTTGTAGAGCCTTGCATAGTACCCGTTTTTCTCCAGAAGCTCCTGGTGGGTGCCCTGTTCGACGATGGCTCCTTTGTTCAGCACGAGGATACGGTCAGCTCCGACTATCGTAGAGAGCCTGTGGGCAATGATGAGGGTGGTTCGCCCCTGCATGAGCTTATTAAAGGCGGCCTGCACCTCGCGCTCCGATTCTGTGTCCAGCGCCGAAGTCGCCTCGTCAAGGATGAGGATCGGGGCGTTCTTGATGATTGCGCGGGCGATGCAGATCCTCTGCCGCTGGCCGCCGGAGAGGCGGACCCCGCTTTCGCCGATGACGGTTTCGTACTGTTTGGGCATCTGCATGATGAAATCATGGGCATTAGCCGATATTGCGGCCTGCACGACCTCTTCCATGGAAGCTCCCGGCGAGCCGTAGGCGATGTTTGCCTTGAGGGTGTCGTTGAACAGCACCATCTCCTGGGTCACCACGGCGATTTTATCCCGCAACGACGCGAAGGTGACATCCCTGATGTCTTTTCCTCCGATGATAATCTCACCTCTGGTCACCTCAAAGAATCTGGGGAGCAGATTGGCGATCGTGGTCTTGCCCGAGCCCGACTCTCCCACCAGGGCAATGCTCATGCCTCTTTCCGCCTTTATGTCGACGCCCTTGAGGGCATATTCTTCTCCTGTGTATGAGAACCAGACATCCCGGTACTCGAACTCGCCGCTGATCGTTTCCAGCGTGACCGCACCAGGCTTTTCCTCGATCTCGGGCCTGGTATCGAGCACCTGGAAGATCCTCTTGGCGGCGGCAATCCCTTCCTGGATATCGATATTGAAGTTGTTGAGCTTGCGGATCGGTGCATAGAGCAATCCCACTGCCAGGATGAACGATCCGAAATCACCGGGGGTCATGGCGCCGTTGATGACCTTCCTGCCTCCATACCAGAGGATGAAGGCGCCTCCGAAGCCGGCGATGAGCTCCATCATGGGTCCGGACACGGCCCTCACCGCAATGCGTTTCATCCAGTTGCGGTAGTACCTGCGGTTTTCCGTGGAGAACCGCTCTTTTTCGTGTTCCTCCATGTTGTACGCCTTGACGATCCGGATCCCGCTGATGGCCTCGTCGAGAATGCTCGTGACATTGCCCATGACGGTCATGCTCTTTGTCGAATAGCGTTTCAGGCGCCTGCCGAACTGGGTGATCGGATACACTACAACAGGGAATACGATCATGGAGATCAAGGCCAGCTCGACATTCTGATAGAAGGCATAGCATACGAGCCCGATGAGGGTCAGTGCCTCACGGATGGAATTGGTTACGGCGTTGGTGACCGATGCCTGCACCATGTTCACGTCATTGGTGATGCGGGAGATGAGGATGCCGGTGGGCGTGCGGATAAAGTACGGCAGGGAGAGGTTCTGGATGTGGGCATAGAGCTCATCCCTGAGTTTCATGACCACCCGCTGGCCCACATCCGACATGATGAAGTAGCTGAAGTAGTCTCCCAGGGCTTTCACGGCATAGATGATGATCACCACAATGGGAATGAGCTTGAGCATGAACACGTCTTTTTTGATGAAGATGTCATTCACTACGAATTTGAACAGGTAGGCAATCGCACTGTTTGTACCGGCGATAACGAGGGTGAGCGCCATGGACAGGCTGAGCATGAGCCAGTAAGGCTTGAGATAGCGCAGGAGCCTCCGGTAGATCTGGAGGTCGGTTATCTTCAGTCGATCAAGCTTTGTATCCACGCAGCCACTCCCCTGGAAGGATGGGATGTCCCAAGCCTTGCCCGCATCTCTTCAAATGCGGATTGCATTTCATGGTATCGTCGCTCGTCATCGATGAGTGTCAGGATCTCTCCCGCAAGGGCCTCACCGGTAAGTCCGTCCTGGATGAGTTCGGGCACCGCAGCCCTTCCCAGGATGATGTTGGGCATGCCGATGTAATCGACCTTCACAAAGGTCCTGGCGAGCCGGTAGTTCAAGTTTGTCGTCCGGTAGCAGATGACCTCCGGTATTCCCAGGACCGCCATCTCGAAGCTCGATGTCCCTGATTTCACCACCGCAAGGTCGGCGGCGGGAAGTTCTGTGGAAAAGCGGATATCGCCGTCCGCCATGGACCGGATATCTAACGGGTCGATGCCCGGTGCAACCCTCAAATGCCAGACCATTTCCGGGTGCCGTTTCTGCACGATAGCCTTGGCCTCGCACATGATCGGAAGGATTGTGCGGATTTCATGCTTTCTGCTCCCCGGCATCAGGACAATATTCCGGGGAGGCCGGGAGGCTTTACCGACTGCTCCGGTAAGGTTCTCAATGAACGGATGGCCCACATAACGGACATTGACTCCGTACGAGGAGAAGAAGGCCTCTTCAAAGGGAAAGATCGCCGCCAGGCCGTCCGTGATCCGGGAGAGGCTCCGTGCGCGGTACCTTCTCCAGGCCCATGCCTGGGGGGCGATATAGTAGAGGACTTTTGCTTCTGTGCGTTTCGCCGCTTTGGCAACGCGCATGTTGAAATCGGGAAGGTCCACGGGCACCACCACACCGGGCTTCCGATCTTCAATGGCTCGAAGCAGTCCTTTGTATACCGAAAAGATGCGCCTGATGCGGGGGATGACATCAGAGAACCCCATGACCGAGAATTCCTCGATGCCGTAGATGCATTCCATGCCGGCTGCCTGCATCTGAGGGCCTCCGATGCCGAATACCTCGATGCCGGGAACTGTTCCCTTAAGCGCCCGGATCACGGCTGCTGCATGCCTGTCGGCACTAGCCTCGCCCGCCACCATGCATACCGTTTTTTTCTTCATCGTTCGGGTATGATCATGGAATTCTTAATGTTATAAGCTACCTCGACTGCTTTCAATCCTGCCTCCCCGTCGACCTTTATGGGTGAAATCCCTTTGACGGCATCGATAAAAGCTCTGATTTCCGCTGCCAGTGCATCGGATTCGGACATGGAGAGGTGGGTGTGCTTGATCTGCCTGTTCTCGTCCAGACTGAAGACATCCACGCTAGCCTTTGCAAAGTCGATGGAGATGTAGGAGTTGCTCTGGAACATCCGGATCTTCCTCATGGTGTCGGCACTCACGCGGCTTGCGGTGATGTTCGCGATGCACCCGGATTCGAAGCGGATCCTGGCATTGGCGATATCCACGGAGTCCGTGAGAACGGGTACCCCTACCGCCTCGACCGAGCTGATCTTCGAGGGAACCAGCGAAAGGATGATGTCGATATCATGGATCATGATGTCGAGGATCGCATCCACGTCCGTGCCCCGTTCCTTGAACGGGCTGATGCGGTGGGCTTCGATGAACATGGGCTTTTTGATGTCGTCCGACAGACTCACCAGCGCCGGATTGAACCGCTCGAGGTGCCCGATCTGGAGCTTGGCATTTCCTTTCGACGCGGCATCGATGATCGAGCGGGCTTCATCGAGGCTCGCAGAGATGGGTTTTTCCAGGAGTACGGCAATCCCCCGCTCCAGGAACGGAATCGACACCGCGGCATGGGCGGTGGTGGGGACGGCAATGCTCACTGCATCCAGCTCATCTAAGAGGCCTTTGTATTCCGTATATGCCCGTGTGCCGACCTCCCGGGCCACTGATTCTGCCCGCTGGCGGTCGACATCCACAACTCCGAGGAAATCCACATCCTCCATGGCTGCATACTTGAAGGCATGGAACCTTCCCAGATATCCCACGCCGATGACAGCCGCCTTGATCTTGCTCACCGTGCAATCCCCCTGCGAGATGATTGTAAGAAGTTCACGAGACGCATGACTTCCGCCATATCGGAAAATTCGTCTTCAAGGGCCTTTATCGCATCCTTGAGCAGGAATCCCTGCTTGAGGAGGATGCGGTAGGCCTTTTCGATGTTCTTGACCTGCTCCGGGCTGAAGCCGCCTCGCTTGAGACCGATGGTATTGACGCCGAAGAGGCCTGCCCGGTCTCCGGAAGCCTTGGCATAGGGGATGATGTCGAGGCTCACCATGGAGCCCCCGCCCACGATGGTATAAGCCCCGACCCGTGTGAACTGGTGGATGGCCGAGAGCCCGCCGATGATGGCTCGGTCGTGGATCTCCACGTGGCCTGCCAGTGTGGCCAGATTGCCCATGACCACGTGGTCTCCGACTATGCAGTCGTGCGCCACGTGGCAGTAAGCCATGATGAGGTTATGGTTCCCGATGGTGGTGACCTGCTTGTCCTTGGTCGTGCCGCGGTTGATGGTGACGAATTCGCGGATGGTATTGTCGTTGCCGATGACGAGCCTCGTATCCTCTCCCTTGTAGGAATGGTCCTGGGGAGGGGTTCCGATGCTCGCATAGCCGGTGATGGTGCATCCGGTGCCTATCGTTGTGGGGCCCTGGATCAGGCAGTACGGACCCACATGCGTGCCCGCACCGATCTCGACCTTTTCTTCTATGGTGGTGTACGGGCCTATCTCCACTCCTTCCGCGATTCGTGCCCCGGGGGAGATACGGGCGGATGGATCAATCATTTGAGAGGGCATCGAGCCTCCTTTCCAGTTCCCGGACGCGCTTCAAGAGCTCGGGGAGGTCTTTATAGATGTTCTGCACCCTGAGCCACTTCTTATGATCCATGGCCGGGAACCCAGACACGACCTTTCCTGCCGGCAGGTCGGATACGATCCCGGCCCTGGCCGCAGCAACACAGCCGTCGCCGACGGTGATGTGGCCGCCGATTCCTGACTGGGCCGCCAGCGTCACGGACTTTCCGATGCGGGAGCTTCCGGCAATGCCCGACTGGGCAACGATGATCGAGTGGTCGCCTACGACTACGTTGTGTCCGATCTGCACCAGATTGTCCATCTTTACATCATTCCCGATCCTCGTGCTCGTGAGCGCTGCTCGGTCAATGGTACAGTTGCTTCCGATCTCCACGGAATCACCGATGATGACGATGCCTTTCTGGGGGATCTTGACATGCTGCGTGCCGTCCCAGACGAACCCGAACCCGTCGGAGCCGATGACCACGCCCGAATGGATGATGCAGTGTTTTCCGATCCTGCACCGCTCATAGACGACCACGTTGGGGTAGAGAACGGTGGATTCATCGATCTCGGCCTCATCCCCGATCACGCAGCCGGGGTAGAGGACGCAGTTGCGGGAAATCCGCGCCTTTTCTCCTACGGAGACAAAGGGGTAGATTGTTGCAGACGGGTTCACCGATGCCTCGGGATGGACTGACGCCATTCCGGATATGCCGGGAGTATGGCTCTTTTCAGGCATGAGGATTTCAACGGCCCGGGCAAATGCCAGATAGGGATTGGATGTGAGGATCTGAGGTATGGGGAGGTCGAGCGCCTCCCCCACGATGATACAGCCCGCAACGGTGGTTTTTGCCTTATCCTTGTACTTTAAGTTCGACAGAAAGGTGATATCCGCAGCGGTCGCCTCTTCGATGGTGGAAACCCCGGATATCTCTCCATCCTCACCATGAAGGGTTCCATGAATGCGCCGGGCGATCTCTGAAAGGAACATGGGGAATTATTTCTTTCCTCCCTTGTCCTTCGCCTTCTGCTGGCGCTTCGCATCATAGAGTTTGAGGATGGTGTCGGTGACGTCCAGTTTTGTTGAAGTATAGATGATGCCGGGGTCACGTCTGTCCAGAATGATGTCGATGCCGTTCTGCTTGCCGTATTCGTCGATAATGGCGTTCACCTCGTCGCTGATTGGTTTCACCAGGGAGAGCTCTTTCTTCCGGAGCTCTTCTTGGGCATCCTTGACGAAACGGTTGTAGTTCTTGAGCTCACCCTCGTACTTGGCCTGGAGCTCCTGCTTCGCCGCATCTTTCATGGTGGGGCCCTTTATCTGGATTTCCTCTCCGAGCTTTTTCAGGGTGTTCTGCATCTTGTCGATGTCTTTCTGCCTCTCGTTTTTAAGCTTCTCCAGCTGGCTGTATGCCTCCTTGCCTGCTACGGAGTCGGTCAGTATCCTCTGGGAGTCCATGTAAACGATCTTGGAATCTGCTGCATATCCTTGTGCGGACAGGCCGAAGGATACGATAAAAGCTGTGACGATAAGAATAAAGCGTTTCATTTCCTCATCCTCCTGGATTTTTTTAGAAGAACGTCCCGATGGAGAAATCCCACCGGCTTGCGGGCTCATCCTCTTCCGGGCTGATCACCTTTCCGTACTCTATGCGCAACGGCCCCATGGGAGTAACCCACCTGATACCGGCGCCGTAAGAGCGTTTCAAGTTGGATAAGTCGATCCGACTGTCGAAAGCGTTTCCCTGGTCGAAGAAGAAGACTCCCGACAGACCGGGTATATCCGCGATGGGAAAGGTAACCTCGGTATTGAATACGAACATGCGCCTTCCTCCTATGACATTACCGAAAGAGTCCTTCGGCCCGACCTCTCCATACCTGAAACCCCGAACACTATTCAAACCGCCAAGGGTGAAAAGCTCGTCTTCCGGAAGCTTATCGCCCTGAGCAGGGTTTATGCTACCCCATCTGAACTTCAACATCAAGGCAACTTTATCTTTATACAGCGGGAAGAATTGAGCATACTTTGCGTTCATGCGGGTAAAATGATAATCGCCGCCCAAGCCTGCATATTCCAGGGACACGGAACTGTCGGAACCCCTCGTCGGACGAAAAAAGTCATTGGTAGTATCCCGGTACAGGGAATTCGTGACAGAGCTGATTACATACCCGTTGATCTCCTCTTCCGTGAGGTTATCCCGGTATATAGGGTCTATGTCGGAGAGGCCCGTTATGTCTACATAGGAATATACGATGGAGTGCCGTACATTTTCAAAGAGGGGATAGCTGAGCCGGATGTTGGCACCCCGTGAATCCTTTGTATAATAGGTATACTCCCGCTCCATGTTGAAGACGCCGAAGCCGAGCGACACGTGATGATCGAACAGCCATGGCTCCTCGAAATCAAGGGAATAACTCTTCCTGCTGCCTCCGTATTCGAGATTGAGCTTGGTCTTTACCCCGTATCCGAAGAGGTTGTTTTCGCTCAGCTGCATGGTTCCCATGAGCCTGTCCACGCTCGAATAAGCAAACCCGAAGGAAAAGGCGCCGGTGGTCGTTTCGTCCACATCCACCAGCATGGACATGGTATCCTTGTCCTTGGGGATCGTCTCCAGGTTGACATTCGTAAAATACCCCAGGCGGTTCAGATTGTCTTTGCTCTCCTTGATGGCTGTAGAAGAGAAGAGGTCACCTTCGTCTACCTTCAACTCCCGCCTGATGACTTTATCCCTGGTCTTGGTATTGCCCCGGATATGGATGGTATCGATATGGACCGGCTCGCCTTTTTTAATCTGGAAGGTTATGTTGAAGGTGTTGCCTTCTCCTTCCGTCATGTCAGGCTTTACCTGTGCATAGGCAAATCCTTTGTCCATGTATATGTTTCTGATATCTTCCACAGATTTGTGGATCATACTCTTGCGTAATATGTCGCCGGGCTTGATCCCCAGTACCTGCATGAGCTCTTCCTTCGGCTTGATCAGGTCTCCCTGCACATCGAGGGACCCGACATAGAACAAGGGCCCTTCATCAATGGGGATAGTGATGTAGATTCCCTTGTCCTCCTTGATATCGACGATGGGCCTCCCTGCGCGGGCCTTGATGTAGCCCTCGTCTCCATAGAGCTGCTCGATCCGGAGGAGGTCTGTATCCATTGTTTCTTCCTGGAAGGAGCCGTTATGGCCGAACATCCCCCACCACCAGCGGTTCTTTGTTTCAAGAATACCCCCAAACCCCAAGGTTCCGTTGATCTTGCTGTCGGAGATATGCTCGTTCCCGTCGAAGGTCAGCTTTTTTATATACAGCTTGTTATTCTCCTTCACGGTGAAGGTCAGCGCGATGCCTCCCTCGGTCGGCTTTGTGGAGGAATCCACATCCACATTATAGAATCCCTCATCACGATACTGGGACTTGATACGGTCGATGCTCGTCTTGAGGGTCTTGGTATTGAGGATATCGAATTTTTTCATGCTGATCGATTTGAGGATATCCTCGCTCTTGATCTCGGTATTTCCCTGCACGTCGATGGATACGATGACCGGATATTCTTTTACCGTAAACGTCAGGATGCCGTTCTCGGAAGAAGCGTCCACCGTTTCGAAATAGCCCATGGAATAAATTTCTTCGATGTCCTTGCGGATCGCCTGCTTGTGCAGGATATTTCCGGGAACGCTTTTGATCCTGAAACGGATCGCTTCGGGGCTGATCCGGTTGTGGCCGATGACTTTGATCTCCTGGATTACACACGTGTTCCGCAGCCTCAAATAACCGTCAAAAGCCTCCTGAAAGGATGAAGCGCTGTAGGTCACACCCGAGGAATCGAACACACGGAACAGGCCGTCGGATTCTTCAAGGGATACCTCGACGGAAGCGGTATCTTTGAGGGAAATGCAGGGGACATCCGAAACGTACCCCGCAATCTTGTCCGATGAGGTCTTCATTATGAGATCCGCTGAAAAGGTGGTCATAGGTAATCCAAGGAAAAGGACGAACAATAAGAGAACTTTACAACGTATGGGGTTCAAGATGTCCTCCCTTGAGAACCAGGACCCTGTCCATGGCCCGGGCAAGATCCATATTGTGCGTTGCTACGATCATGGTTACTCCCATGGACGATTTCAGATCCGAGAGAAGATGTATCACATGGCTGCCTGTGCCGGGATCGAGATCTCCGGTCGGCTCGTCGGCCAGGAGCACTTGCGGTGACATCATCAGCGCACGGGCAATGGCCACCCTCTGCTGTTCGCCGCCGGAAAGCTCACCCGGCTTATGCTCGACCCGCTCTTTCAATCCCACGGCCGAAAGAAGCTCCATCGCCCTTGCGTGAATGGAGTCGTCTTTCTTCGAATGAATGAGTGCAGGCACCATGACGTTTTCCAGTGCAGTGAACTCGGGAAGGAGAAAGTGAAACTGGAAAACGAACCCGATCCGGGTATTCCGGAAGGATGCAATTTCTCTGTCGTTCATGCGGCAGATATCTTTGTCTTCAAAAAAAATCCTGCCCCCGTCAGGGCGCTCCAGGCCTCCGAGGAGATGGAGCAGGGTACTCTTGCCCGTTCCTGAAGCTCCTAAGATGGCGATCCCTTCACCTGTCCATGCTTCCAGGTTGATCCCCTTGAGTACGTCGATATGTGCAGGACCTCTGGTAAAGGATTTTGTGAGCCCTTCCACCAGAACCGCGGTTTTATCCTTCATAGCGCATTACCTCGACAGGGTCTTGTCGTGCAGCCTGCCTGGCCGGGTAGATGGCGGCCAGGAAGGAAAGGATTGTTGACATGAAGGCGATGATGCCTATCAGGAGGTAATCCACCTTGATGGGAACCCCGGTGATATAATACACGTCAATGGGCATGACCTCTATTCCGAAAATGAGTTCGATAAAGTGTATGACGGGATTGAGATTGTAGGTCAGGAGCAGACCGAGAACGACCCCCAGTATGGTTCCTGAGAGTCCGATCACCATGCCGATCGACATAAAGATCCGCAAAATCTGCGCCGTGGTGGCACCCATGGACTTGAGAATGGCTATATCCTTTCTCTTTTCCATCACCAGCATGATGAGCGTGCTGATGATGCTGAATGCAGCAACCAGGATGATGAACAGCAGGATGATGAACATGACGGTTTTTTCCAGCTTGAGTGCTGAGAACAGGCTCATGTTCATGTCTTTCCAGGTCTTTGCCCAGTAGCCGGGGCCGATGCGTGACATGATCCGTTCCGCGATATCCTGGGCCCTGTAGATATCGCTCACCTTGATCTCGATCCCTGACGGCTCATCCTTCATGAACAGTGCTTTGGCCGCATTCAGGGAAATGTAGATCATGTTGTTGTCATACTCGTACATGCCCGTGGAAAAGATCCCTTTGACGATAAACTGCATGGATTTGGGTATCATCCCGAGCGGGGTTATGGCACCTGCCGGCGAAATGAGGGTCACGGCGTCTCCTACAGTAATCCCCGAATGCATGGCCAGCTCGGACCCGACGAGGATTCCTGTGGAGCTTAAGTTCTGGAAGCTTCCCTGTACGATTATTTCCTTGAGGCGAATGACCTTTGCAGCGCTCTTCGGCTCTATGCCCCTGATGACCACGCCGGAAATACCCCCGGGAGCGGACAGCAGACCTTGGGAAAGAATGAACGGGGCTGCGCCCATGACATCAGGGTCCTGGGCAATGGCTTTTTCGAGCCTCTCGGAATCGGCGATGCCTCCCTGATAGGTGGAAATCACAATGTGGGACTGGGTCCCGAGGATCTTGGTCTTGATATCCTCTTCAAAGCCGTTCATCACGGACAGCACGACGATGAGGGCCATAACGCCGATAGCGATGCCGAACACAGAGAGTCCGGAGGTGAAGCTGATGAAGCCCTGGCTCTTTTTCGCCCTCAGATACTTTTTGGCAACGAGAAATTCAAATCTCAGGATACCTCTCCTTTACGAAGCAGGGGGAATAGGATTACGTCTCGGATCGAAGGACTGTCCGTCAGAAGCATGACCAACCTGTCGATGCCGATTCCCTCACCGGCAGCAGGCGGCATTCCGTATTCGAGGGCTCTTATGTAGTCCTCGTCCATTTCAGACGGCCCTTCTTTTTTCTGAAGCTGTAAGGCAAACCGTTCACGCTGGTCAAAGGGGTCGTTCAGTTCGCTGAATGCATTGGCGATCTCCCTGCCGGCAATAAAGAGTTCAAAGCGGTCGACGATCGACGGGTCTTCGTTGTTCTTCCGGGAAAGCGGTGAGACCTCCGTCGGATAGGACGTGATGAAGACCGGCCCGACAAGCTTGTCTTCCGTAGTCTGTTCAAAGAGAATGAGCTGTAATTCTCCCAGTGTCTCATTCCCGATTATGTCGAAGCCGCGCTCCCTGGAGAACGCTGCAGCCTTATCCCGGTCCTCCATGACTTCTCGCGGCACCCTGCCCACCTCAACGGTGGCATCTTTGAGCGTATAGCGCTTCCATGGGGTGGAGAGGTCGATCGTGGTTCCCTGGTAGGTGATGACCTCTGTGCCCAGCACGTCCCGGGCAATGGACGAGATCATGACCTCGGTGAACCGCATGAGGTCTGTATAGTCGGCATAGGCCTGGTAGAACTCCATCATGGTGAACTCGGGGTTATGCCGTGTGGACAGGCCTTCGTTTCTGAAGTTGCGGTTTATTTCGTACACCCGCTCGAAGCCGCCTACGAGGAGACGTTTCAGATAGAGTTCCGGTGCGATTCTCAAGTACAGGTCCATATCAAGCGCGTTATGATGCGTGAGGAAGGGCTTGGCGGTTGCGCCGCCCGCTATGGCCTGCATCATGGGCGTCTCCACCTCGACGAACCCGTTCGAATCCATGTATGTCCGTAAACGGCCGATGATCCTGGTCCTCAGGAGGAAGGTCTGTTTGACCTCCGGAGTTACGATGAGATCCACGTACCGCTGCCGGTAGCGCGTATCTACATCCTTGAGCCCATGCCACTTCTCCGGCATCGGCCGGAATGATTTCGTGAGGAGTTCGAACCCCTGGACATACACGCTGAGCTCGCCGGTACGGGTCTTGATGGGCGTTCCCCACAGACCGATGATGTCTCCGATATCAAGCTTTTTGAAAAGCGAATAGGCCTGGTCTCCCAGCTTTGCCTTTTCAAAGAATGCCTGGAGTGTCCCCGTGGAATCCTGAAAATGGATGAAAGCAGCCTTTCCAAAGGAGCGCAAGGCCATCATACGGCCGGTCATACGGTGCACAGTCTTCACTTCAAGTAATTCTTCACTGTTTTTTGCCTGGTAGGTTTCGATAAAGGCCGATATATCGGTATCTTTACGGTACGTGTTGGGGAAATGAACGACCCCCATTTCACTCTTCATCGAATCGTATTTTTCAATTCTTTGTTTAACCAGGCGATTTATATCTTCCAAGATCAGCAGCTCCTGTATTTTAATGAAATCGAGGCCTATATAGAGGATTTCCTGCGGTGAGTCAACAAACTCATGGGAAAGAAGCCCATCCGATCGTGTCCGGAGCATGATATGGCGAATTCGGTTTATCTCCGGATGGAGGCCGGCCCGGGATTCCTTGATGAAACACGTAAGGAAGTGAGAGGATTTCCCGTGTCATTATAAATTTTCCGTGATATAATTTATTTTGGTAGACAAATGGGACTTTCCACTGGGGAAAAGACGACACTCATGGGGCTTGCCCGGGTGACTATCCTGAAGCTTTTGATCGGTTTGCCGCCCGAGCCTGTTGACGCGGACTTATTGACTGATGCATTAGAGGGAAAATACGGGGTGTTTGTCAGCATTTTTCCGATAAGATACTCAAGGGTTCCATGGGATATGTCATGCCCATTCTTCCCCTCTGGAAGGCGGTTATGGAGAATGCCCGGAACGCCGCTTTCAGGGATCAACGTTTTTCGCCCCTCACGCGAGAAGAGACGGGTTCTTCTGCAATCGAAATCTCTGCCCTCACCGTTCCCAGGCGTATCGCTGATTTTTCGGAATTCATCATCGGTACTGACGGCCTTATTTTGAGAAAGGATTTCCGCCAGGCGGTTCTGATGCCGCAAAGTGCGGCAAGGAACGGATGGGATGCTTCCGGCATACGGATGTACCTGGGCAATTCCGTCGGCCTCGAACCCAATGGCTGGGATCGGGCTGATTCTCTGGAGACCTTTCAGGCGGAAAGCTTTAAGGGAGATGTAAATGTTCTATAAGGAGAAAGGACAGCGCTATCCGGAAAGGCAAGTGCAGATCCGGTGAAATGATACCTTGTCAGGAGGAGGATGCTGATGGAATCCTCGCAGGGAAGTGGCTTTGATATTCAGGTGCCGATGAGGATGCCCCAGAGTCCGGGTGCTAACTGCTACGCCGCCCGGGGGCAGGGTTTCGATTCAGGAAACCGCACAAACCTCTTCGCCCGGATACTAAAGGAAGGTCCGCGCGGACAGATAACCCAGGGCTACTACTCCATACCGGTTCATTGGATCTGCGCGGGAAGGCGGATCCCCTTCGGCGTATACGGGAAGGACCCGACCGGAGAGATCTCCATGATCCTGGAACCGAACAGGGTATTTGACCGGGATGACCATGACCCTCATGCCGGGCCGCCACCCGTTTTCCTGAAAAAGGATTCCAGGGCGGAATTCTTATATTATTTGGATGAGAATCTCGACGAGATCATTGCTGATTCCCGGATGAACCCTTCCGAGAAGGCAGAGATCTTTTACTATCTGGCCTACCGGAGGCTTAAATCTGCGTACAAGAGCCCGGAAAGAGTTACCATTGCAAGCATGAAGCAGCTTATAGCCCTCATGACCGAACAGATACTCCCTGATAAGGAAACGCTGAAGCAGATCTTCTCGCTCATACAGGACAATGTCTGCAAGACCTCCGAGCATCCGGACTGTGTGATTATGCACTCGCTCAATGTGGGGGTTCTCTCCACCTTTTTCGTGATGAAGGTCCTCGAACACCTCTCACGGGATATCCTTGAAAAGATCTCTCTTGGATATTTTTTTCATAATGTCGGGATGATGCGCTTGCCTGCGAAGGTGGTGGATTTCACCGGTCCGCTGACCGATGCCGTCTGGCCTCTGATCAGACAGCATCCCCATTGGGGCCTGGATATCATGAAGAGCTCACAGTCCGTCACCCGGGAGATGGCTCACATTATCATGGATCACCACGAAAGGCTGGACGGCAACGGGTATCCGGGTTCATTAAAGGGATCGGACATTCATTTTTTTGTAAAGGTATGTGCGATTATGGATGCCTTCGATGCAATGATCTCCCAGAGGCCATACCGGAAGGCTCTGTCCATGGTGGAGGCCCTGAAGCAGATCAAGCAGAAGGTTCCTCATGAATACGATGCCGCACTATTCTCGAAACTGATCCTCATTTTCCTCGACAGCGAACTCATATGATTTCAGGGGAGGCCTGTCTTGAGATGCAGTTGCTACACGGAAGGGAAGGCTTTTCATTGCGATCAAAAAGATAATTCCCTCGCGTGAGGGCAAGGGCTCAGGCAATCTCCTCAAGGCTTGAGATTACCAGGTTCATATGCTCTCCCAGTTCCTTCTCCGGGACAATGCCGCATACGCCGACAGTAAGCATCACACCCGAGTTCTTTCCCAGCATTGCATCCATGACCGTATCTCCGATCAGGACCGACCGGTGCGCGCTCTTCCCCAGGATAGAGCAGATCTTTTCAACCATATCCGGGGCAGGTTTCGAGTGCTCGACACTGTCAGCCCCGACCACGAGATCGATGAAGGGCAATGTTCCTATATACTCCATATCCACCAGGGCGTCGGCATACTTGTCATTGGTAGCAACTGCAATTCCGATACCGCGCGACTTCAATGTCTTCAGGAGCTCCACTCCCCCGCGGGCAGGCTTTAGATGCTTCTTGCGTGCCTCTGAATTGAAGGCCTGCCCGCCCACCTTTTCCACGATGGCCTGGGCGCTGTCCCACCGGAGGCCTTCCCGGTACAGGGAATACGTCAATAACGCGTTGCACTCCGTAAAGGTGCCCATGGCAATGGCACCGTTGCCGTCAATATGATTTTTGTCCACAAAGATCCCCAGGGCAGATTCGATCCTTTCCTTGAGGCCCTGAGTTACAGGGATGTACTGCCCCAAGATGACAAAGAAATCTCTGAAGATCCCGATCCAGGTTTCTCTGAAGTCAAGGAGGGTGCCGTCCTTGTCGAGGATGACGAGATCGGTTTCATAGGTGTTACCCTGTATCGTAATGCAAGGCACCAATATAACGCTCCTTTCTTTCATCCCCCAACAGCGGCTGCAAGGAATGATTGATTACCACAAATACCTTGTATATACTATCCATTTTTCCGGGCGCTGAGCAAGGGAGTCAGAGGCCTGGAAGGCGTGTACTCCATTAGTGATTTCTAACTCAGAAAGATTCCTTTTTCAGAGGATTACCGAATTCTTGGCCATGGTCCCCAGAGGAATGTTCAATGCGGAGAACGAGGGCACTGGACATGGACGTATATTTCGTCCTCATTGACTATCTGATGCGTATGGATGTACTCGAAAATCCTGCAGAAGATGACCGGTCAATCCTGTGGGGAAAAATATCCGAAAATATTACCGGCTCCGACCAGTGGAACAGGCTCTATACGAGCCTTCATGTATATCGCGTACGGAAAGACCTGTTCATAGGTACTTATCTGGACTACATCGAATCGACAAAACTCTTAAAGAAGCTTTCAGATCTTGGCGCTGATGTTCGGACTAAGTAGCTTATCAGCAATTGCGTTGTAGTCCGGACTATAGGAGCCGTTTGTGATCTTCTTCTCGATGTCGTTGATTTTATCAATTCGTATTTCAGGTGCGTCAAGAGCAGCCTGTCTTATGTCTTGAAACATTTTCACCTTGGATGAAATATTGATCTTGTCGATAATTGAGCCCGAACTCTGCTTGCTTCCGCCTGTTTCCCGTGTAAGCTGCGGACGCTCCGAAGCTGTTGCTCCATATGCCTTGAGTGCCTCGATATTGGTATTATTATTAATTTTCATCTTTCCGAACCCCGCTTAACCCTTTTTTCAAACTATGCTCCATGAGTTCACCAAATAATCGTTTACTTGCTTGAGGGGATATGGAGACCATGACAAGAGCGGATTCCTTTCCCGTCGCGTCCTGCTGCGTTTGCGCCGGTTTGACGGAACCATGCTTCTCATAGTTTTTCATGATGAGATTCACAAAGATGCTCTTGACCTCCATAGATACTCCTTCATCGTTCTCTAGCTGTACACTTACTGATCGGTATGTACCTAATTATCTTTAGTGTATTGTGAAGGAGGAAATATCAACCACTGCGGAAAAGCCTTTAAGACAGGAAATTACATAAGTCAACCTGGTTTGAGGAAAAAAATTCCCCCCCTTGGATTCGATAAACCGCTCAAAAAGCGCATTCACGGCCCTGGCATTCCCCTTGCTCATAGGATTGCGGGAAGGAGAAGGTATGGATCAGGGCATTTACACAGCAGCAGCCGGTGCAATGGCCATGGAAGAAAGATTGTCCATCATTGCAAACAATCTGGCAAACGTAAACACTGCAGGCTTCAAAAAAGATGCGGTCGTTTTTGAGGATTTTCAGAAGAATCTCGATACGTCCAAACTCTCTCCCGGGCAGTACCGTGCAACACCGGTAGATGTTGTGGTCGGCAGACAATATATCGATGCCCTGCAGGGAGGGTTCCGTGATACCGGCAATCCTCTCGATTCAGCTATTGCAGGCGAAGGATTTTTCGCTGTCAGCACTCCGGACGGTATCAGATATACACGGGCCGGCACGTTTACCGTCTCACCTGAGGGCTTACTCGTTACCCCTCAGGGCTATACCGTACAGGGGCAGGGTGGGGATATCGCCCTGGGGAATGGAAAGGTCGCGATAGATTCCCGCGGAACGGTCATGGTTGATGGAAATACCGTTGACGTACTGCAGGTAAGCTCGATCCCGGAAGAAGGCCTTGTACGACAAGGCAATTCACTCTTTTCTGTCGGGGAAGGATACACCCCCGAAACCGTAGAAAATCCGGGTATCCGCCAGGGGTACATCGAGGCATCCAATGTCGACCCGGTTACAGAGATGATAGGTCTTATCACAACGCAAAGGGCGTATGAGTCGTATCAGAAAATCATAAAGGCATTCAACGATATCAGTGCGCAATCAATGCGCAATGTAGGGACAGTTGCTTAACCAAAGGAGGGAACAGAAATGATACGCGCAATGTGGACAGCTGCAACAGGTATGAGCTCTCAGCAGCTCATGATCGATGTCATGGCAAACAATCTGGCAAACGTAAGTACCACCGGCTTCAAAAAAAGCAGGGCAAATTTCGAAGATCTCTTTTACGCCACGTATCGTGACAAGGGCGCTCCCACTGCAGCAGGCGGGACAGTACCCGTCGGGGTTCAGGTAGGAATGGGGACCAAGCCGACATCGGTTCAGAAAATGTTCTCCCAAGGTGATTACGTTGAGACAAAAGGTGATCTGGACATTGCCATTGAAGGTGACGGATTTTTCCAGGTCATGACTGAAAACGGCGAGATCTATACGCGGGACGGCTCTTTCAAAAGAGACAGCAACGGGTATATCGTGAATGCCCGCGGAGAAAGACTGCAGCCCGATTTTGCTATACCTGCAAATACGGCCAACGTCGCTGTCGCGAAAAACGGTGAAATCACCTGTATGTCTTCTGCTGGCGAGGTTCTTGTTACCGGTCAGATACCGCTTTATACGTTTACCAACCCTGCCGGCCTGAAATCGATCGGTATGAACGCATATGTCGCCACTCCTGCATCCGGAGACCCGATCCAGGGGGTTGCCGGGACGGAAAATTACGGAACTACTATGCAGGGATACCTTGAGATGTCCAATGTGGATGCCATTGAGGAGATGATCAATATGATCGTCGGACAAAGGGCATATGAGATGAATTCCAAGACCATCAAGACAGCAGACTCCATGCTGCAGGTCGTGACCAGCCTCACGAGATAGGGTAAATAATGAAACGTTTATGTCTTGCCGTGTTCATGCTCCTGCCTCTGTTTAAGCCCATTACGGCAGAAAGCGCCGATGTGGTGACACTGAGTGAGAAGGCCTTTGTGTCCGGAAAGCAGATATATCTTAAGGATGTTGCAGCACTCCAAGGGCCGAATGAACTGGAACTCGGCCTGACAGCGCTTATGAAATCGCCGAGGGGGCAGATCGGCGTCAATCTTTCCTCTGCCTTTGTGGCTCAGAAGATCAGGGAATATCATCCGGGATGGCAGGCAACCATGAAAGGCTCTCCGAATGTATATGTGTCTGAGAAATTGACGAAAATACCAGGAGAAGAGCTGGAGGCCGTCTATAAGGATGCAGTCATGAAGAACAGCCCCTGGAAAGAAAAGGGAAGCCTTGTAATTCAAGGATGTAAAGGCCCCTCCATATGTCTCAGTCCCGGAAAAAGACAGGGATCTCATCCAGGCAAAATTTTCCCCCCGGGAGGATTTTTTAGGTCTGACAACGGCAAGTATTACCTTCGGCTTGGAAACGACACCCACGGTCATCCGTGTAAGCGGAAAGATCCAGGTCATTGCAGAGGTACCACTTGCAAAGGCCAATATTGCCCGTGGAGCAGTCATCTCTGAGGCAGATATCGAGATGCAGCAAATAGATATATCGATCTCTCCGCTCATCATCACCGATAAAGGGGATTGCCTCGGGAAGCGCGCCAAGACTATGTTGCAGACAGGTAAACCCATTCTCAAATCCAATATCGAACAGCCTCCTGTGATCAACAGAGGTGAACTAGTAGCCATCGAAGCCCGCGCAGAAGGCCTGGTCATCAGGGATAAGGGTATTGCTTTGAAGGACGGCTACCTCCATGAGCGCATACCGGTCAGGAATGCCGCATCAGGAAAACAGATATTTGGCACTATAATTGCTGCTTCACGGGTTGAGGTTACATTCTAGGAGGAATACATGAGGTTGTATCAGGTTATTATAATGAGTGCCGCATTTGCCGTTGTAGCAGGCTGCTCCTCCATGAAGCAGACGCCGGGCTTGAGGGAAGATGAGTTTGCGCTTCCCGTAGAAGAGGCCTCTGAAAAGTTTGCCTCACCCGGTTCCCTCTGGTCTCCGAGCGCCAAATTCGCAGACATGTGCAGCGATGCACGGGCAAGGAGAGTTGGAGATCTCGTAGTAGTACAGATCGTTGAGAGCTCTTCCGCCAACAAAGAGGCAAAAACAGAATCCGACAAGAGCAACAGCGTGGATAATTCAGTCACCAACCTGCTCGGTCTCCCCCTTGACCACTCCTCAGTCCTCGGCTACGGATTGTCACCCACCGTACAGGCTGAGACGTCAACGTCCTTCGAGGCCGACGGGAAAACCTCCCGCAAGGGAGCGATCTCGGCTGTGGTATCGGCACGCATAGAGCGCGTTCTTCCCTCGGGAAACATGGTGATAAAAGGAAAGAAGCAGACACGGGTGAACAGCGAGCTGCAGTATATAATCCTGTCGGGAATCATACGGCCCGAGGATATCTCACCCATGAACACCATACAATCAACCTATATCGCTGATATGCAGCTTGATTACTACGGGACGGGGATCATAGGCGATCAGCAGAACAAAGGGTTTATCGCCAGGGCCATTGACAAGATCTGGCCTTTTTAGAGGTATATGATGAAAAGACTATTATGCATAATCATCCTTCTTTTCCTGATATCCACCGATGCCCTGGCCGTCAGGGTCAAGGACCTTGTACAGATCCAGGGCGTCAGAGAGAACCGTCTTGCCGGTTATGGTCTCATTGTCGGTCTCAACGGCACGGGTGACAAGTCGGGATCTCAGTTTACTATCCGGTCTCTGGCCAATATGCTCAGAAACATGGGAATCATGGTAGATCCCAATTCCCTGAAGGTGAAAAATGTGGCCGCCGTTATAGTGACCGCAAATCTTCCGCCTTTTGCAAAGAGCTCCCAGAAGCTTGACTGCACGATCTCCTCTGTCGGCGATGCTTCATCACTTGCAGGCGGGACCCTTATATCAGCCCCCTTGTATGGGCCGGACGGCAAGGTCTACGCCATGGCCCAGGGCCCGATATCTGTTGGCGGGTTTGCCGTCGGCGGAGATTCGGGAACCGGCGTGACCAAAAACTTCCCGACTGTAGGGACTGTTCCCAGCGGTGCTGTTGTGGAACGATCGATGGATCTGGACCTGGGGCAGATCATGACGCTCGTGATGAACAATCCCGATTTTACGACCGCACACCGGATGGTGGAATCCATCAATTCGAGATTGGGTGCGAAGGTCGCTGCAGCAAAGGATCTCTCAACCGTACAGGTGGAAGTGCCGCAAGGGTATAAAAACAATATTGTCGATTTTGTCGCTATGATCGAGTCCTTTGAAGTAAGGCCGGACAACAGGGCAAAGGTGATTGTCAATGAGAGGACCGGGACCGTGGTAATGGGCACTGATGTAAAGATATCCACAGTGGCCATTGCCCACGGGAACCTGAATATCAAGATTTCCGAAGAGCCTTCGGTCTCTCAGCCGAACCCGCTCTCCAAAGGCGTCACAACAGTTACTCCCCAGACCAACGTTACGGTCGAAGAGGGAGGTAAGCAGCTCGTAATGCTTCCTTCAGGAACATCCATAGGGGCTTTGGTCTCCGCATTGAATGCGATCGGTGTTTCCCCAAGGGATCTGGTGGTCATACTGCAGTGCATAAAGCGTACGGGTGCATTGTACGCAGACCTGGAGGTCATATGATCAGCGGTATAAATGAAATGTATCATCTCAAACAGACAGATAAGAGTAAGGCCCTCGACGCAGCCTGCAAGGAATTCGAATCCATGTTCGCCCACCAGCTCTTGCAGGTCATGGGCGAAGCAATGCCCGATGGCCTGTTCGAAGAGGGTCTGGCATCGGATATGTATAAGGATTTGCTCTATCAGTCAGTGGGACAGACCATAGCGGAATCGGGCGCCTTGGGTATCGGAAACATGCTCAGGAATCATATGCAGTCCCTTGCCGAAGACGGTGAGGGTTCAAGCCCAGCCAAGCAAAACCGATAAAGAAATTAAGGCATAACCGGCTTGCAGAGGGCAGGGAAAGGAGACTGAAGCGATGAAGGAATCCGGCGAAACAGCATACACGGAGTTGATAACCAGGCTTGAGAAAGAAAAGCTGCTGGTCGGGCGCCTCACCGAGCTCCTCCGGGAAGAGCTTGAATGCATCACCCGTCAGGATGTCGAGGCCCTTGAAGAGTCCATGCCGGAGAAGCAGAAAATCCTGAGCGACATCATGGATAACAGAAAGGGAAGAGAGCTCATCCAAAGAGAGCCCCTTCGCCAGTCAGCATCTCAGATACGGACTCTGCAGCAGGATCTCATCAAGCTGTGGAAAACTGCCTCGGGCCTCAATGACCTTTCAAAAACCATGGTGACAGACAGGCTTGCTGAAATCGATCGGCAGCTGGAGCCGTTCTTCATCGGGGGAAAGGCCGGGTATAATAGAAATGGGAAAAAAACCAAGGGCTTACCCCGGTCAGTGAATACAGGAGCATAATATGCCAGGTGTAGGTGGAGCATTGGATATAGCCAGGTGGACGCTGTACTCTTCACAGCTGGCCATCGAGGTCACGTCGCATAACATCGCAAATGCCAATACAGAGGGCTATTCGCGGCAACAGCTGCAGATACAGCCCAACTATCCTATCACTATGGGGCCTGGCCAGATCGGAACCGGTGCACGGGCAACCGAGGTGACCAGATCGTATGACGCCTTTATCAACGAGCAGGTTACCCTCAGGAAATCTCAGTATAATTACTGGAAGGCTCAAAGCGATTCACTGCAGGAGATAGAGACTATTTTCAATGAAAGCGAAGGATATGGCCTCAACCAGGTTATGGCCGAATTCTGGAATGCATGGAGCGATCTCTCCGATAACCCGGACGGCATACCGGAACGGGAATCGCTGCTTGCCAAGACAAATAACCTGACGCAGCTTATAGGCGGGCTTGACTACAATCTCAGAGAGTACCAGAGTCATCTTGACAGTAATATCCAGGGATCTGTCGATAAAATAAACACTCTCATCGAGCAAGTTGCAGGGCTCAACAACCAGATCTCGAGCGTAGAGATTAAAGGCGTCATCAACGCAAATGATCTCCGTGACAGAAGAGACATGCTCCTTGAGGAACTTTCGGAATACATGGATATCTCCTACTATGAGGAAGAGAACTTCCGGGCAGGTGATGGTGTACATTTTGGGAGGCACTCCGTTAGTGCTCGGTAAAGATACCTACAGCATCGACTATGAGCGGAACAGCACGACCGGACTCACCGATTTGATCTGGAAGGATCAGTCGGGCAGGACCGTTGATATAACGGACAGACTGGAAGGTGGAAAACTTGCGGGATGGGTGGACATCCGCGATAACAAGATAGGTACCTATATCGATTCCATGAATACGTTAACGGAAGAGCTCGTATGGCAGGTGAACTCCCTGCATTCGGAAGGAGTCGGTCTGCAATCGGTAGGCTCCATGGTGGGGACCGTTGATATAACGGCATCGACCGATGACTTGAGTACGGATTTCCTCTTCTCCGATCGGTATAATGCCGGCGGGCAGTTCGATATCGTGGTCTACAACTCGTCGGGAGAGGTGGCCAATACATACACCATTAACCCCGGAGCTAACACCGTAGGGGCATTAATGGCGGAGATCAATGCAGAATCAACTGCAGGAGGGGGGGAGTTAGCCGTTTCACTGACAGGAGGCGGAAGCGGACATTTCCAGATCCAGGCTGATCCAGGGTACACCTTTGCAATAAAACCCACTGCTGCCGGATCGAGCAACGCCCTCGCGATTATGGGAGTAAATTCCTTTTTCACCTGGGCAGAGGAATCAGGACTGCCTACAACGGATCTCGATGACATCACCCAGTCACTCGGTCTGAACTCGGCTCTGGAGGCAAACTCTCAATTGATCGCTGCAGGATATCTCGACAGCAATAACATGGTAGCACCTGGGAACAACAATGTGGCGCTTGCCATCGCCTCTATCCAGGACGAAGTGATCCCGGACCTCGGAGGCACAGGGGTAAATACCACTATCGATTCCTATTACAGCTCGTTCATTGCACGGATAGGCGTGGATGTTGAGAATGCCGAACTCAATGAGAAATTCAATGATTCTCTCCTGAACCAGTATATCCAGAGGAAAGAGGGCATTACGGGCATCAATCTCGATGAGGAGATGGCTGAGATCCTGAAATTCCAACGTCTTTACCAGTCTGCCGCAAAGCTGATTTCCGTATGCGATGAAATGATGCAGTCATTGCTTTCAATCAAATAATCATGTAATATTCTTTTGTAAAATAGCCCTGTCTTGGGGAGGCTGATTGCTGATACTAACCCGAAAAGTCGGAGAAGCCGTATCCATAGGTGATGATATCCAGGTCTCGGTCATTGAGATCAAGGGTACCCAGGTGAAGCTGGGAATTCGTGCACCGAAGAATGTGGAGGTTCACCGGGAGGAGATTTACCTCAAAATACAAGAAGAGAACCGGCGCGCTGCCCTTGTTTCCCGGGATTCACTCGGAGCTGCCGAAGATCTGATCTTAAAAAAGAAAGGTTCTTGAAGCCCGATTTCCACACTACTATATAACACTAGATAACAAAATGCACAGGAGGTATTATCATGGGTTTTCTCTTCAGTCTCATTAAATGGTCTTTTCTTGCTCCTTTCAAGCTCATTAAGTTCATAGTCGCAGATATTTTGATCATCGGGGTCATCGGCGGGACACTGTCTCTCATCAAAGGAATTATCAAATTCTTTTTCAAACCGCTCTCAATCGCTGCAGTTGCCGGTGGTCTGCTGGTTTTCCTCTTCTCTGATGAAGAAAGAAAGAACAAGGTCAAAGCACTCATCGGCATGTAGGCAGAGGTAGACCCAGCTTTCCATCGCATCTTCCTGCCCGGTCACAACTTCTTCTGTCCAAAGGAAGACATCTTTGACGGGTAGATGAAAATCTACGGGTTTCCATATTCAGAGGGGATTTTTATGTGCAAGCCAAGAATGGGCTTGAAGATGCTTTCTCTATGTAGATCGAAGGGGGAAGGAATCAAAAACTGATTAAAAAAATGTTGATACGAAGCAGGGCATCCTTGCAATAGGAAGACGTGCAAGGATGCCCTGCTGTTATTCCCTTAAAGGGGGTTACCCTACGATGTACTTGAGGAATGGATTTGCATAGAGAAGGATAAGCTGAATAACAAGTGCATAAATGGCCAGAGACTCGATCATAGCCAAACCAAGAATAAGTGCTGTCAGTATCTTTCCTGATGCCTCAGGATTTCGGGCGATACCGTCGCATGCGCCCTGAACGCCATGCCCCTGGCCGATGCCGGTGCCGACTGCGGCGATACCCATGCCGATGCCGGTAGCAACGGCAACCCAGCTGAAGAACTGGATGGCCTCAGGACTCGCAGTGCCCTGGGCGAATGCCATGCTGGCTCCCACTAAAACAAATAATGCTGAAACCCCACACGAATAAAAAAGTTTTTTCATGTAATCCTCCTATATTTTAATTTTCAGTTCGTATTGAGAAAAAGCTGGTGATGATACTCCGCTATCTCACCAGCTTTTGTGTTTCTAACTACAGTATACTGTTGCCGTTTATCATGAATGCAAAATCCAAAAATATCAATCTCACCTTTAGTGATGCGCTTCCTCCATTGCTCCGCTGATGTACATCATGGCGAGCAGTGTGAACACAAAAGCCTGAAGAAGGGATGTGAAGATCATGAGGATGAGCATGGGGATAGGCATAAGGAATGGAACGAGGAGCAGAAGGACGATAAGGACCAGATCCTCACCGAAGATATTTCCAAAAAGTCGCATGGTTAGGGATAGAGGCCTTGCAATGTGGCCGATGAGTTCGACAGGCAGCATGATCGGCGCCATCCACCATACAGGCCCGAGGAACTGTTTTACATACTTTATTCCATGGATCTTGATCCCTACGATGTGAGTAAGTAAAAAGACCGTCAACGCCATGCAAAGGTTCGTGTTGAGATTGGCGGTGGGTGAATAGAATCCCGGGATAATTCCACCCAGGTTGCAGGTGAGGATGAAAAGGAAGAGGGTCGTCATCAAGGGGAAGAAGATCATACCCTTTTCTCCCATGGTATCGACCAGCAGACCTTTCAATCCGCCGATCAGAACCTCGAGGAAATTCTGGAGCCTGCCCGGAATCAGCTTGATGGTCCGTACCACCAGGAAAGAGACGAGGATCAGAAAAAGCATGTAGAACCATGTGTAGGTAACCTGCAAAAAATGGTTTCCGTCTGTGAGATGAAAATGTTCATGCAAGAATTCATAAAGGGGGTGGTTAATGAAATTTAAGACCATAAAACCGTGTTCCATCTTACTCTCCTCCTGCGAATATGTAGATGAAGCATGCATATGACGTGATTCCCAGTATGACAACGGATAAGCCGAGGAGAAGCCCTATGACATCCACCTTCGCAAAGGCTATCAGTGCATAGAGGATGACCCCCATACTTGCCAGCCTGAGGAAATAGCGTTTTGCCATAAATGACTTACCCTTGCTCGTTGTCAGCGAGATGGCGGCTTTTGCATGCCGGTAGAGCCACTGAAAGTTGATGAGGCACAAGATCCCTCCGATGAGAACCCCGAAAGCGAAACGATCTCCGAAAAAAAGATAACTCGTTACGCACATGACGACCCAGATGCCTACCGATATGATCTCGATACGCTTCTGTGCGGGTTCTTTAGGTATTGCCGCCATCGGAATTGCCTTCATTGAAGAATCTCATGTATGCCTTGTACATAATCCTGAATCCTGCAAGGATCCCGCCGAAAAGTAGTATAAGCGTAAATATAGGATCAGTGCCGAGTTTTCTGTCAAGGAAAATACCTGCAACCAGTCCGAGCACTATGCACAGTACCATGGCGATCCCCATGGTACTCAAATCTGCTATCGTGAGATATATTCTTTTCTTTTCCCTGTCTTCCTTCTCTGTCCCCATGCAACTGATCCTCCATCACAAATATCATATTACTGAATAGTCATTCATATTGCAAGTAGGTTTTTTTAAAGGAAACTTTTATGAGATATTCCATGATCATGTAGATAAGTCTATGAATATAAAAAAGAAACCAAGATCATTTCTTAAGGATTGATTTCATTATTTATTTTTGCTATAGTCATCGTTTACCAAAATTAACTATCGAATATTCAAGAAGAAACGGCAAATAGGTTGCCGGGGAGATGTGATGAAGAGAAATAGCTTCGGGCTGGTATTCCTTTTTTGTACTATGTTCGTCATAGTACCGGAGATGATCCCGGTGAAATATCCGGAAAGTCTCGATGAATTCGGATACTATCTCATAGATTATGCCTGCACCACCTCATTCCCGAGGGAGTTCACCAAAACACAGGATATCAAGCAACGCAAACAGTTGTTGATAGATATACTTCTTCCTCTTGTCCTCAGGGCAAATGAAGACATCCTTGCACAGCGCAGCGAGTTGCTGCGAATAAAAAAGACGTCGTTCTACCTGTCGCTTAAGGAAATACTGTTCATTGAGGAACTGGCTGATCGTTACCTGGTTGAACGGGGGGATTACCGTGCCATGCTCGATGAACTCCTTGTCCGTGTGGATATCCTGCCGGCATCACTCGTGATTGCACAGGCAGCCATAGAATCGGGATGGGGAACGTCCCGTTTTGCCCAGCATGGAAACAATCTTTTCGGTTTGCGAGGGGTTAAAGGTCTTGGTATGGTGCCCAGGGAATTAGCATCGGACAGCACGTTTTCCGTTTCCATCTTTGACAGTCTCCAGGCGTGTGTCGACTATTACCTCTGGAATATCAATACCCGCTCGGATTATGAACACCTGAGGAAGATTCGCACACAGAAGAGGCTCCCTTATGATTCCGTCGAGCTTGCGAAGGGCTTAAGCACATATTCCGAGATGGGATATGCCTATGTGAACAAGGTCGTTGAAATGATCCATAATAATAATTTGAAATCGTATGATTCCTATAGGCTGAAAGCCGAGCAGCCGGCAATACATCCTTCCCCTGTGTCTGTGTTACTGGTAAGGAGGTAATAAAATAATTCGGGGCGGCAGATTTTAAGCATCTGCTGTCCCTCTTCCCAACCTTCCAGGTTTCCTGTTGAATGCAAAAGAATAATATGTGTAGATGCCTAACATGAAGTTCCCGGATGACATCGACAAAAGGATTCTCGTTCGTATCCAGGGAGACCTCCCCTTAAAGAAGAGGCCTTTTGATGCATGGGCACAGGAATTAGGCCTTGAGCCCGGTGAGTTCATCGACAGGATACATGCACTTAAGCACCAGGGTATAGTGAGGGAAATGAAGGCTGTTCTCCGCCACCGGGCGGCGGGCTTTTCGGCAGGCGCCATGGTTGTCTGGGCCGTCCCGGAGGACAGCGTAGAAGAGACGGGCTCGGAGATCGCCAAGAGGAGTTCTGTATCCCACTGTTATGAGAGGCCCGGCTTCGGAGAGTACAACCTCTTTTCCATGATCCACGGGAAAACACATGACGAGGTCGAGGGCATCATAACCGAAATCGCGTCATCGTTTACTCTCAGCAGGTATAAGGTTTACTGGAGCACTCAGGAATTGAAGAAGTCATCCATGGAGTATATCAGAAAGGACCAGTCATGAAGAATGCCGATCTGTTCGAACGTGCCATGCTGTCCATACCATCAGGAGTGAATTCACCGGTGAGGGCGTTCAGAAAGGTGGGAGGGGTTCCCAGATTCATCGAGAAGGCAGAAGGCCCCTACCTCTATGACTGCGAAGGGAAGAGGTATGTCGACCACGTCCTCTCCTGGGGGCCGATGATACTGGGACATACTCACCCGGAAGTAGTACAGGCGGTGATCGAGCAGGCTTCCAAAGGCATGAGCTACGGAGCACCGACCGAGCTCGAGATTATCATGGCTGAAATCATCTGCGAAGCGATCCCCTCCATAGAAAAGATTCGTCTCGTCAGCTCGGGCACAGAGGCCACCATGAGCGCGATCAGGCTTGCCAGGGCTTATACAGGGAAAGACATCATAATAAAGTTCGAAGGGTGCTATCACGGGCATGTGGACAGTCTGCTGGTCAAGGCAGGCTCCGGTGCTCTGACCTTCGGCATACCGGATACGGCCGGGGTTCCCCGGGAGATCGCCTCCACGAGCGCTGTGTTGCCGTATAACGACATTGAGGCGTTCGAAGCATTCATGGAAAAAAACGGCCGAAAGGTGGCCGGCGTAATCGTGGAGCCGGTTGCAGGGAACATGGGTGTGGTGCTGCCCAAGAAGGGCTTCCTGGAAGCCTTACGGAAAACCACGCAAGCCCATGGTGCCCTTCTCATATTTGACGAGGTCATCACTGCTTTCCGGTTCCGCTTTTGCGGGTATCAGGATATGGTCGGCATCCGACCGGACCTGACCTGCCTCGGCAAGATCATCGGAGGCGGCATGCCTGTGGGCGCCTTTGGAGGGGCTTCCGAGATCATGTCCCTGCTCGCACCGGAAGGCCAGGTTTACCAGGCGGGCACTCTCTCGGGAAATCCCATGGCCATGACGGCAGGGATTGCCGCCTTAAAGGTCCTCAAAAGGGATGACCCCTACGATGGGCTTACCCGTTCACTGAAAGCCCTACTTGACGTAATCAAGGAGTCTGCAGGGAAAGTGGGTCTGCCGATGGCCGTAAATCACCTGGGGAGCATGGCGGGCATTTTTTTCAAAGAAGGAACTGTAAAGACCTTTGACGATGTCATGGCATCGGATGCGAAGCTGTATTCCCGGTTCTTCCACCTCATGCTCCAGAGCGGGGTATACCTCGCACCGTCGCCGTATGAGGCGTTGTTCATGAGCACTGCCCACACGAGCAGCGTCATGGACGACGTGATGGAAGCGGCACGAACGTGTATCGCTACGCTCTCAAAGACGGCTTGACCGGAGGGTTGTCCCAGAACTCGAAGTGGTCGACAAAGGGCGTCACCTCTTCTTTTGCCTCGGGGAAGGCCAGCTTGATCACCTCGCCGATATTCTCCACGTAATGGATGGCGATATCTTTCAGGATATGGGGCTCAATATCCCGCAGGTCTTTCTCGTTCATCTTGGGCATGATGATCTCGGTAATGCCGGCACGCCGTGCGGCCAGCACCTTCTCCTTTATCCCGCCGACCGGCAGCACCACGCCGCGCAAGGTAATCTCGCCCGTCATGGCCAGGTCTTCGCGGACCGCCTTGCCGGTAATGAGGGAAAGAAGGGATGACACGATCGTAACCCCTGCAGAGGGCCCGTCCTTGGGGATGGCGCCTGCAGGGACATGGATATGGATGCCCTTGCCCTGTTCGATGGTGTAGGACGCTCCCTTTACGATGCTCAGTGCGATCCTGGCGGATTCCTTCATGACATCGCCCATCTGGCCGGTAAGGATCATTTCATCCTTGCCTTCCACAAGCGCCGACTCCACGAAAAGGATCTCGCCTCCGAACGGGGTCCACGCAAGTCCGGTTGCGATCCCTGGTATCCTGCCCCGCTGTTTTGCCTCGGGTATGAAACGCACAGGGCCGAGGGCCTCTTCGACGAAGGAGCGGTCGATAACGAAGCTCTCCCCGCCGTTTTTTGCCACTTCCGAGGCGATCACTCTCAGGCAGGAAGCGATCTCGCGCTTGAGGCTCCGTACACCGGATTCCCTCGTGTAGGACCGGATGATGTGGTCGATGCCATCATCTCTGAAATCGACCTTGCAAAGCGAGAGCCCGTTGGCCTCGATCTCCTGGGGTATCAGGAAATGGCAGGCGATCTGAACTTTGTCTTCATGGGTATATCCTTCGATATGCACGATCTCCATGCGGTCGCGCAGCGCAGAGGGAATAGTGTCCGTTACGTTTGCCGTGGTAATGAAGAACACCTGCGACAAATCAAAGGGCACGTTGAGATAGTGGTCCACAAAATGGGTATTCTGCTCGGGATCCAGCGCTTCGAGCAATGCGGAGGACGGGTCGCCATGGATGTCGTGGGCGAGTTTGTCGATCTCGTCGAGCATGAACACCGGGTTCAGGCTCTGGGCGATTTTGATCCCGTTGATGATCCTGCCGGGCATGGCTCCGATATAGGTCCTTCTGTGACCCCTGATCTCGGCCTCATCCCGCACGCCTCCCAGGGAGATCCGTACGAATTTTCTGCCCATTGCCCTGGCAATGGACTTCCCTAAAGATGTCTTGCCGACTCCCGGAGGGCCTACGAAGCACAGGATCGGTCCTTTGAGGTCATTTTTCAGCTTTTTGACCGAGAGGTATTCGAGGATTCTCTTCTTCGGCTTCTTCAGATTGAAGTGATCCTCGTTGAGGATGGATGCCGCGTTCTGGATGTCCAGGTTGTCGTCGGTTTTCTCCTGCCAGGGGAGGTCGGTGATCCAGTCGAGGTAGGTGCGAATGGTGACATATTCCGAAGAGCCGGGCTGCATTCGAGCAATACGTTTCATGTCCTTGTCCACTTCCCGTTTTACCTCATCGGGAAGATTCTTCGCTTCGATTTCCTTTTTCAGAACCTCCATCTCATCCTCGGTGTCTCCCTGTGAATCTCCCAGCTCTTTCTTGATGGCCTTGAGCTGCTGCCTGAGGTAGTACTCCCGCTGGGCATTGTTGATCTCACCTTTTGCCCTCTCAGATATCTTTGAAGAGAGCTCCAGAATGTCCAGCTCTTCCCTTAAGCTTTCATAGAGGACTGTGTACTTTTCATAGAAATCGTTTTCCTCTAATATCTGCTGCTTTTTGTCCACCGGGATGGGAAGATTGGTCGTGGCAGTGCTTAGGAGGATGACCGGGTCCTTGAGCTTGGAAAGATTTACGAGCACTGATTCGAGATTATGGTACGAAAGCCGTGCAAGCTGACCCAGGATCTCCCGTGTAGAGTGAGCCATGGCTTTTATCTGTCTATCGGGCTCAAAGTACTCGGGAAGGTATGTTACCTTTGCCCGCAGGTAGGGCTCGGTCGATTGCCTCTCGTCAAGAGATGCTTTCGTTATCCCCCTGATCATGATGGACAGCTCACCGTTCTTTGCCTGGCTGATCTTGGTGATTTTTGCCAAGCATCCGATGTGATACAGGTTGTCCCAGGTTGCAGGCTCCGAATCCCCTGATTCCCTCATGCCTACTGCCACAACGGGTGAGCTGCTCGCATAGAGATCCTTGACCAGCGAGATGGATGCCGGGTTCGACACGATCAGCGGAAGCAGTCCAGCGGGAATCAGCACTGCATCCTTGAGCGGGAGAACGGGGAGAATCCCCGGATGCTCTTCTTCTAAAATCGGTTTGTTTTCCGTGGTGCGGCTGAAGATATTTTTAATCCAATCCATAGCGTTTATTTAGGTTTCAAGGCTGAAAAAGTCAATCAGCCTCAGGTCTTGACCCCTGAATACGGGAGTAAGGAGGTAAGGTGGTATCAGGGGTGATCTTTGCATCTTCTATCAGGTTATAATGCCCGATAAAACTCCTGGTGCCGATATGCGAGTTGCTGATCCAGGTATTGGGCATGATCCTCACCTGAGAATCAACGGTGCTGCGGCCCATAATATGGGTATGGGGCCATATCTCGACATCGGTTCCGATAGTGGCGAGAGGGCTGATCCATACGCTGCCCGGATCGATGAGCGTCACTCCTTCGTCCATGAAGGATCTGTTGATGCGCTGCTGCATGATTGCCGCAGCCTGGCTGAGCTGCATTCTCGAGTTTATGCCGTGGGCTTCATTAAAGTCCGGGGTGATAAAAGATGAGGCGAAGTCCGCCATCTGAACGATATCAGTGAGGTAGAGCTCCTGTTTTGCATTGTCCGGAGAAAGACGGCTCACCGCGTCCAGAAGGAATGCCTTGTCGATGATATACACACCGGTATTGATCTCGTTTATCTTTCTCTGTTCGTCTGTGGCATCGTTATGTTCGACGATGGCCCGTACATTATTCTTCTCGTCGCGGATGATCCTTCCGTAACCGAAGGGATCGGGCAGGCAGGCCGTGAGCACACCGATGGGTGTGCCCGATTTCCGATAAATCTCGATGAGTGAAGCTATCGACGAGTATTCTATCAGGGGCATGTCGCCGGGGATGATGATCACATCTTTGGCAGGCGTCTCTTTCAGAGCATCGCGTGTCATCAGGATTGCGTGGCCTGTGCCCAGAGGAGGATCCTGTACCACCTTGGTTACGGAGTACCGATCCAGATAAGGGCCCACGATCTCCCTTCCGTGGCCGATGACGCCGATAATGCTCGAGCCGATCTTCTGCGCGAGGTTGATCGGGTAAAAAATCAGCGGACAGCCGAGGATCTCATGCATAACCTTTGGTTTTGCAGATTTTAATCTAGTTCCTTTTCCTGCGGCAAGTATTATGGTACAAGTTGGATACATCGTGGATGCATTGCTATCATAACCAGGAACAGTAAAGCAAGAGATGATAGCCTCCATTTCTCTTGTCAAAGGGGTGGGTATTTGTTAAGACGGCTTAACAAATATAGAGCCGAGTGAAGGAAAGGAGTAGGCATCTATGGTCTTTGAATGGATTTTTGGGATGTTCTCCAGCGATCTTGCCATTGATCTTGGCACTGCAAACACCCTGGTGTATGCTCGGGATAAAGGAATCGTCCTTTCAGAGCCCTCCGTGGTTGCAGTCAAGATGGAATACGGCGGAGTGAACCGGATCGTCGCTGTGGGGACGGAAGCGAAGAAGATGCTCGGGAGAACCCCTGAAAATATCCAGGCCATACGGCCCATGAAAGACGGCGTTATCGCCGATTTCGAGGCTACGGAGGCCATGCTGAAGTATTTCATCACCAAAGTACACCAGCGGCGTCTCGGCGTGAGGCCAAGGGTCATCATCTGCGTTCCATCGGGAATTACCCAGGTGGAAAAGAGGGCGGTCAAGGAATCTGCAGAGGCAGCAGGTGCTCGCGAAGTGTACATCGTTGCCGAGCCGATGGCTGCCGCTATCGGTGCCGGGCTGCCGGTCACGGAGCCCATCAGTTCCATGATCGTCGATATCGGCGGCGGGACCACGGAAGTGGCGGTCATCTCTCTGTCCGGCATCGTTTACACCAACAGCGTCCGAGTGGCAGGCGATAAGATCGACCAGGCCATCATGCAGTATATTAAAAGGGAATATAACCTGCTCATAGGCGAGAGGACGGCCGAGATCATCAAGATCATGATCGGATCGGCTGCCTCGGATGAGGTTGAAAGAACCATCGAGGTCAAAGGCCGGGATCTGGTGGACGGGATTCCCAAGATATTTACCATCAGCTCCGAAGAGATCCGCAAAGCCTGTCAGGGACCTGTCCGGATAATCATCGATGCAGTGAGGGTGGCCTTGGAACAGACACCCCCCGAGCTGGCTGCCGACATCGTGGACAGAGGAATAGTGCTGACCGGCGGCGGAGCGCTCTACAAGAACCTGGATAAGCTCCTTAGGGAAGAAACAGGGCTCCCGGTCATTATTGCAGAGGATCCTCTCTCCACCGTTGCCCGGGGTGCGGGTAAATTGCTGGATGATATCGATCTCCTCAGAGACGTAACGATTCCCAGTTAATGGTAAGAAGTAATACAAGGATATTTTTGCTCACATGCGCAGCAGCCCTTATCCTTGTTTTGCTCTCTACCGGACAGTACAGCCCATCTGCTCTAGGCATAAACTATGTCCGGGAAGGGTATTACATTTTCGATAAGGTCATTACCTCTCCGTTTTCCTTCGTGGCCGACATCTGGGATAGCTATATCGGCCTGGTGAACACGAGCAGGGAAAACAAGGAGCTCAAAAAACAGGTCGATGTTCTCCGGGTCCAGTGCATGACTATGGAAGAGCTCAAATCAGAGAACAGGCGATACAAGGCAATGCTCGAGTTTAAAAATGAACGGCAGGACCTCTCCCTGATCCCGGCAAGCCTCCTTTCCCACGATATCACCCTTATCTTCAAGACCGCTGTGATTGACAAGGGATTAAACAACGGCTTCCGTCTGGACATGGCGGTTTTGAGTCCTGAGGGCGTTGTGGGCAAGGTCGTTGCCGTCGCGCCCCATACCGCCCAGATTCTCCTGATCACGGACCCGAACAGCGCCATCCCTTCCGTGATCGAATCTTCGCGGGTAAAAGGAATTATCAAGGGAAGAGGCGGAAACCTCCTGAGTCTTGAGTACGTTCGCAGGACCGAGGACGTAAAGGTCGGGGAGTGCGTGGTTACCTCCGGATTGCTCGGCACGTTTCCCAAGGGGCTTAAGATAGGATATGTACAGGAAGTAAAGAGGGATGTGAACAAGATCTTCGCGGATATCGTGGTGAGGCCGTGCGTGGAGATGAATAAGATCGAGGGGATATTCGGCATTGCTCAAAATATGGAAGTTTCAGATTAGCCTTTTCGGGATACTATTTGCGGCCATCCTGCTCGAGGTCGGAATCATCCCTTTAATTTGGGCCCCCTTACGGGTCGATTTTCTCATCGGCATGATTATCGGCCAGATCATCTTTGTTCCCTTTTCCCAGGGGTTCCCATTCATCATCCTCGCATCCCTCATACTCCAGGCGTTCTCCGGAGCTAGGATCGGGTTCATACCGCTTATTTATATTGCCGTTTTCATTATCATCGACATACTCAAGAATGTGATCTATCTTGAAAATGTTTTTACCCAGGCGCTCCTGGGTATCTTTTTTTATTCTCTCATGGCCTCTGCCACAGCAGTGATTGTCGGCTCCCATTTCCTGGAAGATGCAACTGTTCCCCTGATTGCGGGTATGGGAATCACCGGGTTTGTCACCCCGGTCATGAGATCGATCGTGGGCCGCTTGCAGTCGGCATATGACGTGTATGGATCATAATATTCCCGGACAGATTCTCGAAGAGGAACTTAAAAGCCGGGGGAAGTACCTGACGGCCTTTGTCATCCTTCTCTTCACCATCCTTCTGCTCCGGCTGACGAACATGCAGATATTAAGATCCTCCTTCTACGAGGGGCTTGCCCGCAATAACCGGATGCGGGTCGTAAGCATTCCTGCCCAGAGGGGCAAGATCTTCGACAGGAATCATGAAGTCCTTGCAGACAGCAGGCCTGCGTATAATGTCATGGTAATACCCGAGGACATCGTTAAAATTTCCGATGTTTCAAAGAGACTCTCCGACCTTCTTGATCGCGACCAGAAGGAGATCTCCGATAAGATTAAGGAAGCCAAAAGGAAGCCTTTCAGTCCTGTCTATATTGCCAGAGACATCAGTTTTTCCCAGATGGCCAGCATTGAGAGCCAGCTCTTTACCCTGCCGGGGATATCGATCGATACCGCGAATGAGAGGGATTACCTCTCCAAAGAGGTCTCTCCGCATGTGCTGGGATTCCTGGGCGAGATCTCCCGCAAGCAGCTCATGAAATTAAGTCCTGAAGACGGCTATTCTCCCGGTGATCTCATCGGGAAGTCCGGTGTGGAATACCTCTGCGAGAAGAAATTGCGGGGGGTTAAGGGGACAAGGGCCTTCGAGGTGGACGCCTTGGGCAGGAAGATGAGGGTAATAGACGAACAGTCCCCCATATCGGGTGAAGATGTCGTCCTCACCATCGATAAAAGGCTTCAGCTCATCGCCAAACAGTCTCTGGGGGAAAGGGCAGGTGCGGTAGTGGCAATCAACCCGTTTACCGGTGAGATCCTCGCCATGGTCTCTTCGCCTTCTTATGATCCGACGATTTTTCTGACTCCCATGCCCCCGGAGGTCTGGAATGGAATCATCAGCGATCCGATGCATCCCCTTGAGAACAGGGCAATCCGCGGTCAGTACTCCCCCGGGTCCATGTTCAAGGTGCTTGTATCGGCCCTGGCCCTGACAAACAAATTCATTACGCCCACGGACAAGTATTACTGTCCCGGGAAATTTACCCTTGGTAATACCGTGTTTAAGTGCTGGCGCAAAGAAGGCCATGGGAGCATCGGTCTCGTGGAAGCCCTCACCATCTCATGCGACGTGTACTTTTATAATTTGGGAGAAAGGCTCGGCATCAACCGGATGTCGGCATTCTGTTCAGAACTCGGTCTCGGCAGGCCTACAGGAATCGAGTTCAAAGACGAAGCAACAGGCCTCGTTCCCTCCGACGAATGGAAACGAAAGCGTTTCGGCCAGCCCTGGCAGAGGGGTGAAAGCGTCATCACGGCAATCGGGCAGGGATTCACATTGGTGACTCCGCTGCAGGTGGCAAAGGTCATGAGCGGCATAGTGAACGGCGGAAAGGTCCTGACACCGAGGATCCTGGCATCAACTCCTCAAAAGCAGGAGACGAATTTCAATATCGGCAGCGAAGAGCTCAATGTCATCAAAAGAGGCCTCCTGTCTGTGGTGGATAACGAAAGGGGAACCGCACGGGCAATCAAGGACCCGATGTTCTCCATCGGCGGGAAAACCGGCACAGTACAGGTGATAAAAGGTATGGTCTCCAAGCTGCCTGATGAGGCCGATATCCCGTATAAGTGGAGGGATCATGCATGGTTTTTCGGATTTTCACCTGTGGAGAACCCGGAGATTCTTGTGGTTGCAATCGTGGAACACGGGGGGCATGGGGCGTCCATTGCGGCACCGATCGTCAGGGACGTAATAAAGGGATACTATTACTCAAAGGGGCTTTCCGATGAGCAGGTACGACAAGATAACCAATAACATCGACTGGGGGCTTCTCACGACCACCCTCGCCATTATGGCTATCGGACTGCTCTGCGTATACAGTGCGGTCAGGGTTTCGCAGATCTCTATCTTCTTCAAGCAGCTCATGTGGATCTGTGCGGGCACAGTTATAATGATAATCGCCTTTGCCGTTGATTACCGGGTGCACATGAGGCTTGCCTGGCCACTGTACAGCATGATGGTCCTGGGCCTTCTCCTTGTCCTGGTCATCGGCAGGGAGATAGGCGGTGCAAGGAGATGGATTTCCATCGGACCCTTGGGACTTCAGCCTTCCGAGCTGGCAAAGATTATTATCATAATCTGGATGGCATATTGGGGAGAAAAGAAAAACTACTTTGAGGGGTATGGCATGAAGGAGCTCTTATTGCCTGCCTTCTTTATCTTTGTCCCGGTAGGGCTCATCCTTGCCGAGCCGGATCTCGGCACATCAGGGATTGTGGGGCTGATCGCGCTGATCATGCTGCTGCTCCTGGGAATAAAACGGTCCACCTTTATTACCTTGAGCGTCCTGTTCATTTCGATCCTTCCTTTCGGCTGGCTTGCCTTGAGGGATTATCAGCGAAACAGGATATTCACCTTCCTCGATCCCAGCAGGGACCCTCTCGGCAGCGGGTATCACGCGACACAATCCAAAATAGCGGTCGGCTCGGGCGGCCTCTGGGGAAAGGGCTTCCTGGAAGGCACACAGACGCAGCTGAGTTTCCTGCCCGAGCATCATACGGATTTCATCTTTTCGGTCGTAGCAGAGGAATGGGGCTTTGCAGGCTCAGCCCTGCTCATCTTCCTCTATATCGTCCTCGTCACGAAAATCATCCAGATAGGCTACAAGGCAAAAGACCGGTTCGGGGCAATGCTGTGCTTCGGCATCGCCGGATATTTCACCTTGCACATTTTCATCAATATATCTATGGCGGTAGGAATATTCCCGGTCGTGGGCGTACCGTTGCCTTTTGTCAGCTACGGCGGTTCCTTCATGTTTATTAACCTGATATGTATAGGGCTCGTGCTCAACGTATCATGGAGGAGATTCATCTTCTGATACAGGGGAAGTGTCCCCACGAGAATAAAAAAACCCGGCCCCACGGCCGGGTTAGAATAGTTCATTTGCGCTCTTTAAGGATGGTGAGCTTTTACGGTTATGCCGGGGGGCTCCTTCTTGGATACCTCTCTTGGTCTTGTTTCGATGATGCCATCCTAAAGGGTAACCGTATTAAAGGAGTCTCCAGGTCTTCGTTTTTTTAAGCATCTGCTCCACACTGCCTGTTGCGCCGGTTACAGTGCAGGACTTACTGAGTTCTTTAAGCGAAGATTTCAGTTTGAGAAGGAAAATTACACCCGAGCTGTTTACTGAAATTACCTTGGAGAGATCGATCGTACACGTCTTCGTTCTCACCAAAGAAGCCAGAGTCTTAATCTCATTCAATGGGATACCTGCAGGTCTTAAGTCCCCCGAAATCTTGATCGTGCTTACCCCTTCTTCTTCCTCGAGATATGTCTGATGCCCGTGCTCCGCACCCTTGGTGTCAAGATGCTCAAGGACGTCTTCAATGGCAGTAAATTGTCTGGATGAGCAGAGATCGTGGAGACGATTATAGGCTAAACACTTTTTCATTGAAGGATTGAGACCTACAAGAGAACTATCATAACCTCCGGCACTCCAATCGAGCATGAGCTTCATGAGAAAGCCCAAGCCCGCAGAATCGATGAACGCCGTATCGGTAAAATCTATAATCAGATGCGCCATGGGACGTTTGGGAATGATACTTTCCACGCGGGAAGCCGTTTCTCTGTCAACGGCTCCCGGCAGCGTCACGGAGAAAACCTCTTCGCTCCCTCTTGTCATGTATTTATACGATACCTTGCCCTTGCATCTTTTCAGGTAATCATGGGGTGCGACTGCCTTTGCATACCGGTAGGAAATGATTGACGGCCAGAGGAGGAAGCCGAACTTGAGAAAATCCACAAGATAGCGTTTCCACAGGCGTCTTGGGTCCTGGATGAACCGAAACAGCCACTCCAGGCCTGCATCGCGCATCCATACCGGGGCGCGGGCTATCTCTCCGGTAATGAAGTCGAATGTGCCTCCGATGCCGATGGATACCGGTACCTGCAGTCTGTGCCGGTTCCGTTCAAACCAGATTTCCTGCTTGGGATTCCCGAAGGCGATAAAGAGGATGTCTGCCTTGGATGCATTGATCCGGGCTACAATGTCTTCATCGTTCTCATATGCATTGGCGAGTTCTTTGCCGTGGATGTGAACAAAGGGGGAATCCCATCCTGCAATGACAAGACCCTGGTAACGGTCTTTGAGTATAACTGATGCATTCTTTGCAGAGCCGGAGTATCCCCCCAGGAAGTAAATGGATTTTTTTCGCAGGGCAGCTTGTTCGGCAAGCTTGGGTACGAGGTCGGAGCCGGTGACCCGGTGCGGTATTGCCGGGCCGAGTAACTTGCTCGTCCATACGATCGGCATCCCGTCTGCCGTGACCAGGTCAGCTTTCCTGAGGATGTCAAGGAGTTCGGGGTGGCTTGTTTTCTTGAGATCCCAGCTCAACGTGTTCACGATGAAATCGGTATTTGCCGTACAGACAAGCCGGGACTTTTTGTCGGAGGCATAGCATTCCATAAGGTGGAAGATGTACTGAATGGTCTCATCCATGGTAAAACAGTCGATGGGTATACCGAGGATGGCCACAGGGTTGCGTCTCATGGGTAAGGCTCCTTGGGTGAAAGAGTGTCTTGGTGGTGATTCGGATGTGTGATCAAGCACATGAGTACGTTATAGTACAAATAATACTCCGAACTGATCGAATATCTTCCTGAAATTCGCCGGGTGTTCATCAACGGATTGGAGCATGATCAGGATGGGCTCTTTGCCGGAACGGCCCATGGTTATCCTCCGCAAGGTTGCTTGAATCCAGTATCGCACCACAGAGGTGTGGCGGTTTTTACCGTCCGTAAACCAGTACGCCACCTCGCGATACGAACCGTTCTTTTCAAGAAGAAGCAGGAGGGCTTCTCCACTTTCGACCGGCACTGCAATTTTCTCAGCGATCTGCCATCCGGCGCCTTGGAAGCAATATATCGGATCATGCACTGCATGCCTGTTCTTCGCGCCGTCTATGGCGATAAGCATGAACCGGTCCTTGCCCAGCTGATAATACCTTTTGACTACCTCTGCCTTTGAGTACAGGGAAAGCTCGCTTGAGCTCAAGGGTATGTCAACACTGGTAAACCCGAGGCCTTGGGCGGGGATGTGGTTTACCCTGCTCATGTCTTCGGGAAGAGAGCTTGCGTCAAAGAGGATTCCGAGAGCGAGCGCCATGATAAGCGCTGTCCAGAGAAGTTTATCGGCGAGCGGAGTCATGATTGATTCCTGGATACGCGTTGGACCGATCGGACAAAATACCAGGATGGGATGGTTGCCAGGAGAATACGGGCAACGGTTACATACTCGGGGAAGAATCTTCCGCCAAACCAGTCAAGTGCAGGCATCCAGGAGATAGAAGCAGCAAGCCAGAAAAGATGCACGGGCAAATTGGGGAGCAGTGCGCCAAAGGCGCATGCAAGCCCGATATGGCCCAGGACTCGCAGGGATCCCAGCATGCCGGTAAAAGAGAAAAACAGGGCAAGGCCTAAGAGGAGAGGCCTCTCTTTGGTCGGCCGTGGTGTTTTCTGCTGGATATACCAGAAAAAGATCACCGGTGAGCTCCATAAGCCGAGAGCCATGGGACCGGCAATTTCTCTTGCCGCTGACATCCATGTCTCTGCAAGATTTAAGGAATTCAGGATGCAATAGATGCAGATAAGAATCGATATGAGTTGGGGTCTTTTCATGGACAGGCTGATGAGGCGGCAGGCTTTCGGATATATGCAACTTGCAGGGAGAGAATGGCCCAGGTAAGGCAGAGCATCAGGAAGAGAACCAGACACCCGCCCCAGGTATGGAATATTCCCAGCGCGAATTCCCGGCCCATGGTCAGCGCCGTGATGCAGAGGATAACGATCCGTAAGGTATTTGCCAGCCACGCAATAATTACCAGTGCCACGAGATTCAACCAGAAAATCTTCAACCTGCCGACATAGAGATACGCCAGGGCAGAACCGGCTATAAGCATGGATTGGAGGACATTGATACCCGAACAGGCCTCGCCGATTCCCACAGGCAACCCCTGGACTATGAGCTGTGTGCCCTCGTGCAGCACATTGAACCCCATGACTGAGAAGGTCTTCGCAGTTACCCAGGCGCCGGAGAGCCTGAAATACCATCCAATGTAATTCCCTTCGAGATTCAGCCATGGGAAGGCGAAAAGAGGTAGGATCATAAGCCTTCGTACGGAGGGTAGATCGTGTGGATTCACGCGTGGGCAGAGCCATGTCCATAAAAGATACGTCCAGCTTGCAGCCGGAAGGAGTGGAACATCCATCAGGATGCCCAGGACAAACCCTGCCGTACCGATGACGAGGTTGCTGTAAGAGATCGGCTGAGGGTTTTCCTGCAGTTTCCAGGGGCTCCCCATATAGACGAACAGGGGCAGGGACAGGAGTATGGGAAGGGTGTTTTCCAGAGAAGTTATCCCTGTGAGATCCCTCAACCAGATATAGATCGCCAAAAAGAAAAGGAGCGAAAGAAAAGAGATATCACGGGCGGCCATGCTTCTCTTCCCGTGCGATCTTTTGCATGTTGTCCCGTAATTCCATCATGTCAGGGAAATAGTTGAGGAGCTCTTGGGTGAATCTTTTGGCCGTTTTCCAGTCCTTGCGTTCGAAGGCCCTGCGGGCAAGATATGATCTGGCCTCAAGGGACTCACCGGCAAGCGTTCCGTATAAATGGTCCGCCTCCGGGACATTGCCTTCGTTCAGGGCGATTCTTGCAAGGATCTGCCTGCCTGCGATGCTGCCGGAGAGGGATTTGTGATCCTGTACGATCCGCCTTGATTCATTGAGATCGCCTTTGTTCAAAGATGCCATGCTCATCAGCCAGGCAGCCCGGAACCCTATGTCGGTATCGTTCTGTGCAAGTAATTGCAATCTTGGCAGAGCCTTGTCGGCGCGGTTTTCAGCGAGCAGTATCTCCGAGGTTAGCATATCGAGTGCAGGAGTGATTTTCTGATGGCGTGCAAATTCGAGGGCAGCTTTGTTTCCCCTGTTGTATCTCAATGCCTGGGTAAATCCATAAGCTACCCATTCCGGGAAACCATCGGGAATGACCGGGAGCTTATGAAGCCCGATCGCAGCTTCTAACCATCCGGCAGCGAGGAACATCGAACTGAAGGCTTCTTTGCTCTTCAGGAGGGCATCGAGATCGTCCGGCACGGTGACATTCTTATAGGAACTGTCCTTCTTGTGAGTAAGCAGATGTATCTGCTCAAAAAGCTGGTGTTCAAGTCTTCCTGATGTATACGGTTTAAATGTCTGTTCCTCTGGTTCGACAAATACGCCCCACCTGCGGTAGACGAGGACGATCTGGAGGGTGCGCTCCAGTTCAGGATGGAATGAGGAATTTTTAAAGTGAGAGGATTTCAGCAGTTCCATTGCCCTGGCCTCCGATCCTTCCTGCAGGGCCTGGATCAACTGAAGCCAGAATATTTCCTGGCGGCTTTCAACCAATTTATTAAGAGAGACTTCCTCTCCCAGAAGGTTATCATCCCAGAAGGTCTCTTTCTTAAGATTCTGCATTATCTTGATCATGGGTGCCATTTCGCCGGCAGGGGCGTAGGATTTCGCGAAATTTATTTCCACAGGATGGGTTACCTTGGCCCAGAATAATGCCTTGACCCAGAAAAAGTCAGGGACCGGGGAGGGAAAGCTTTCAATCCATGTCTGCAACGCCAGGATATAATTGCCCTGTCTGCGGTAGAAGTCTGCAAGCTGATCCCGGAGCAAGGGATTTTTGGGATCGCAGAGAAGGGCGGCAACATACTCCAAGCGGGCAGGAGGCATTTTGCCCTCATATTCCAAGACTTGAGCCCGGAATGACCGGACATCCGGATTACGCGGATCGGCCCGGTAGGCTTCATCCAGGAGGTTCCATGCTTCGTCCAGGTTTTTTCCTGCCTTGAAGAGCGCGAGGCGAACCAGCCTTCCGCAATCCGCCTCACCTTTGAAGGATCGGGAGGTGAGGAGTGCAAGGGCCTCATCCTGCCTTCTCTGGGTAAGGAGAGCGTCTACATCCAGGGCAAACCAAAATTCAGGGCTCTTTTCACGCGGGCGCCATGAATCCCTCAACTGGGTAAAGAGATCCATCTTCTTGGTTTCGAGCAGGGCCCGGGCAACGAGGAGGGAAGCCTTCTCGTGCGTAAGGACTTCCAGCGGATACTGACTGTAAAGATAGAGCAATCTGTGGATATTCCGTGATTGTTCAAGCGTCCGGATCTCTAAAGAGAGCCACTTTCCGGAATTCTCGGGCAGAGATGAGGCCTTCATGGTTTTGATGATCGCAAGGGCCTCGTTCGGCCGGGCCTGCTCTATGAGTCGCTCTGCAGCAGCAAGAGAGCGCTTTTCCTGCGAGCTTATCACGTAGGAGCGCCAGCTGAAAAATCCGGCAACAATGGCGATGCCCAGGATGAGCACTCCCAGGCCGAGCAACACCGCCTGTTTTGAGGATAACCGCATCAAGTCATTTGAGATTTGCGTTTAAGATCAAGGGTACGTTTACGGCATATCACGAGAGTTAGGAATGAGCCCAGGACAAGCATTGTCGAAGGTTCGGGCATATTGGTCAAAGCATGGATATTCCCAGCACCGACATCCAGGGCAAAGAGGACGCTGTTGCTCCCCCCGTTGCTTACCCCATAAAGGTCTTCAAACCCGATGAACAGGTACGGGCTGTCAGGCCTTGCAAAGACCAGAGCATGGCTGAGTCCGTCGGGATTGATCGAAGCTTCGGTAGAGAAGACATCGGTGATCTTTTTTGTTCTCTCGGAGATCAGGAAGAAATCAAGCTGCGTCCCGCCGGAAAGGGTGCCTAGACTGACGAAGTCGCCAGGCAGGAGAGGATCGGTTGTAGTCCGCACAGGGACTTTGACCTTTGATGGTCTTACCGCTGCGGTAGTGGTTGATTCCGATGCATCCGGAAAAATGAGCAAAGGGTTGCCGCCTGTGATCCCTCCTCCTGCAGTGTTGAATCCTAGTGCACTATGCTTCCAGGTATTGTCGCCAATAAAATACACACGGGAATCGTACTGAGTGGCCAGGCTGATCTTTGAAGGGTCCAGGGCGATGGTAGAGGTGTGCTGGGTAAACGAGGGAGAGGTGAGATCCATGTTTCCCCACTGGCTCATGAGAGACAGGTAATTGCTCTGGAAATCAGCGGAACGCTGATCCGAGCCTGCCACCTGTACCTGATCCACGATATTCAGCCCGAAAGGTCGTGCAGGGGACTGGATGGGTGAGTACTGTGCGGCGGCCGCAGATGATAGGGAGACGAGCAAGGTGAGGATTGCTATGGATGCCGAACGGATCATTCCGGAGATAGGTCTGCTGTAAGGGCAAAGATTTTTTCTTATGAAATGCGTACAATTTTTTTTCTGGATATCGCTGATCGTCATGTTCTCAGGCCTCCCTCAGTTCACCGGCCAAGAGCGTCACTGCCTTCGGATACTCTCTCGATGGGGTTTGATACTCCATTGTATTTCATCGGCCGTATCTTGGATATGCTTGAGTTTCCCATTATCTTATCTCAACAGGGAATACATTGCAGGATGTTGTTTTAGAGCGAGCCTGCCTTAAGTGTGAGGAAAATCCCCGGATGCTTGCGATGACACCGAGCAGGCGGATATGATTTTCTCCTGCGAGGTGACTGTTCCATATCTGCTCGCAGAAATCGGGGTTCAGGATCTGATCGCTTAACGGATAGGTATCGTAGATAATGCTGTCCATCCAGGGTCTCAAGATTCCGCGGACCAGGATGGAGAAATCAACCGGTGCCTGGCGGGAAGAGATGTGAGGCCAGTGGAAGTTGTTTTCAAGGATCCTGCAACCCTTGAGGAATGCCTTGACAGGCAGATCCATCGCAGAAGGTGTATATGCAGGCAGCAGGGTCCGCTGCCATCGCACCCTCAAGGATTCGGGGAATGAATATTTCAGCATCTCCCGGTACATCCGGTGCTCATGGCGGAGCGTATAAGGGATAGCGGTTATGAGATCGAGAAGTGGATAATCGAAAAAACAGGAGGCTGATTCGACTGTTTCCCTCATCAGCACGGTGCCCATGGCTGTGGATCTTCGCACGCGGTTTTCAAGGAAGAACGTATCTGCAGCGTCTGCCGGGGGGAGACCGCTCCCCAGCCGGGAAATCATTTCCTGATACAGCATTGACGGACGGCATTGTCTTTCGAGTCGGGGAAAATCGGGTATCACCTCCGCTAGGGAACTTTCCGGGACAAGGGTATTTCTCCAGGCAAAGAGCTTCCCGGCAAGTTCTCCATTCGGGTATGGAGACATCCAGGCGCTTCTCAGATATGAACCTCCCAGGACGAGGTCTCCGGCATATCCGTTGAGGATGAGGTCGGCATGCTCTTTGAGGATGTGGAGGTGAAAGAGCATGTGGCAGTCAAAGTAATTGATGAGTCCCTCGGTTATCCGGATGCCGTCAAAGAATCTTGTCTGGAGGTTGTGACATGCATAATCGCAGTCGTGGTGCTCTGTCCTGTAGAGACGTGAAACCTGGCCGGCGAATATTCTATCGTACGAGCCGGGTTTGCCCCAGGTAAAAGTCCGCACCGGTATTCCTGCATGTGAAGCTGCAGCGACGATAACCCGTGAATCGAGGCCTCCGCTCAAAGTCACACCGATGCGCCTGGCGCTTCTGGTCTGAGCCTTCACGGCCTTGAGGAAACGTTGTCCCAGTTCTTCAGCCAGTTCTTTCTCAGGCAAAAGATGATCATCGGGAATATACCGGTAACTCCAGTATTTCTGCCAGGAGAGAGAGCCGTCCTTTTTTATCAGTACCGATGCCTGGGGGAATGTGCTTACCCCTGAGACCAGGGTCGTTTCGCCGAGAAAGTCATCCAGGGCAAGGAACTGGGCTACCCCCGCGAGATCCCACTCTCCATCCGCAACACCTGATATGACCGGGCAGATGACCCTGCTCGCCAGGCAGAACCCGTCTGCACTCCGTGACCAATACATGGGATAGAGGCCGTATCTGTCGTTTGCAGCGATAACGGTATCATCGAGGGGATCAAAGAGCATTACAAAGAAGGCACCATTGAGGTCGGGGAGTGCCTTTATCAGATCACCTCTCCGGAACAGGCGGGCAAATACCTCGGCATCATCACTGATGTCAGGATTCTGCTCCCGGAAGGAGGTTAAACCGTCACTTTCGTAGAGCTCTCCCATGAGCACAACCCAGAGCCTTTCGGAGGGAATATAGACCGGCATGACCCCTTTTCTGAACTTATCATTGCCCACAAGCCCCATGACGGTTTGCCCATGGCTACAGTAATGGTTTACATATTCTCCGCCATAGGAAAGGGCTGAAGAGAGCAGGCGGGCGAGCTCGTGCAGGTCCGCTCGGTTTTCTTTCTGGACGATATAGGCGCCGCTCATGCTGTTCTTATCGTTCTTCCGCTCAAGGGACATTCAGCGGCCGCTTTTTGTGTATCATCCCGGTCAACCGGATGGGTATGCGGGACATAGCCTTTATTCTGCAAAGGCATGCCGGTGAAGCAGGTTGCCAGATACCTCATGGCGCCGAAAAACTGAGGATACACAACAAACGATAAGTGTGCGCAGTAGAGGATGGCAGCCCGCATACCCAGCGGCGGCGCTATGAAACGATTGATCTTGCGGAAAGGCCTGCAGGCAATCGCTGTTGCAAGAAATAATGCAAACCCCAATCGTTTCATCAGGATTCCGAAGAATATGACGGCTGCCGGAATCGTAGCGCCGAGACAGATCCTCAGGAGCTGCCTCAGAAAAAACTTCTCTTTTCCCTTCCTGTACCTCAACCCGATCTCCGCATAGGCGTGACCGCTCCGGAAGGCCCTCCTGCAGTAGTGCCGGAACGAGTTCATGTTGAGGTCATGTACGACCATGTCCGCAGTGATCCGGTAGATGGTCCACCCCTGCCTCCTTACCCGGTAGCTCAAATCAGGGTCTTCTCCTGCTATGAGGCTCTCGTCATATCCATTCACACCTATGATCGCGTCTTTTCGTGCCAGCACGATGCCGCCGAAGGTGGCGCTCGGGCCTTCTGTAAATATATGGCCCTGTTTGCCGGCGGAAATGCCCCAATCCATGTTTCCGATCAACATGGTAGAGATTCTTCCCCGGGTATTTCTCCTGTATCCGCCCTGCCACCGCCGCCACAGTACCGTTCAGATACGGGAGTGCCGTGCGGAGCCATCCGGGATGGAGGATAGTATCGGCATCAAGGAACTGGACAATACCATGGTCTGCCTGGGCAATCCCTGCATTGCGGCCCTTGCCGGGGGTGGGATGAGGGTCCTGAAGTTCGATGATCCGGACCCCGGGAAATTCCATCGCGATCTCAATGCTTCGATCGTTCGAGCCGCCATCCACGTAGATGATCTCAAGGCTTGCTTTCGGATAATCGGCGTGGGGACCGACGAAATACATCCGCCGATGTATTTCTCCACATTGATCCCGATGATCACGACGCTTATGGGTTGAAGATCCTTTTCCATGGGTACCGCATCCTCATCAGTAATATTCCTGTTATGCCCCGGGCTCACAACGTAAGGTCATTTGCGGGGTAACCTTGAGCAGAAATATCCGAAATCCTCGGCCAGGGCCCGGCGCAGTCCTTCCCTCATCTTTCCAGGTATATAAGGATGCATGTAGTTCCCTGCAAGGAAGAGGGGCCGTTCTGTGCCCTTTGCTGCATGGTTTTTCTTGAAATCCTCGATGGAGCCCACGACCCTGGCCGGATTTCCCGCACAGACGGTGTCGGGCGGGACATCATGGGTAACCACCGAGCCGGCGCCCACGATCGAGTTGGGACCGATCGTCACATTGCACAGGATGGTCGATTTCGTACCGATAAAGCTCCTGTCACGAATGATGACCTTACCCACCTTGATGAGGTCTCCGGCATAGGCGGTCGTTGCATCGTGGGTGAGGATCGTCACGTTAAGGGATATGATCACATTGTTTCCGATCTCAACGAGATACGGCAGTCGGCCGTCGATGTATGACGGATAGAGGATGGATGAGTTTTGACCGATCTGTACACCCTGCCTCCTCAGGTATTCGGCATAAAATGATTTGTCGAGCATGAGATGAGCTCTGTTGATGAGATGACGCAGCCTCGTTACGGGTCCCATCAGTCGATCCCCTTGCCGAATCTGTCTGTGAGAAGTGTTTCAACGATGAGCCTGGAAACCATGAGGGACTCCCTTTTCTTGAATTGCGCCTTCTGCGAGCGTGAAGGCAGGTTCTTGAGCACTATCATCAGCCGCCAGGAAAGCTCCATAAGAGCGGATGCCATGACCCAGACCGGGCCATGCCACTTCCGGTAGTATCTGAACTCGCTCTTGATGCGCTGGGCTGTCAGTTGTCTGCCGTGAGGCGATACCTGTTCGCCTGAGCACGCAGCGCTCAGGCCCCCCAGATGCACGACCCGGGCATACGGGTAGAAGACCACGTCCCAGCCGGCCTTTTGAGCGGTTCTGCAGAAGTCTATCTCCTCGGAATACAGGAAATACCTCTCGTCGAGCAGGCCCACGTCCTCCACGACCTTTCTCCGGATCAGGAAATACGCACCCACGACCCACCCAACCTTGCGGGGGCACGAGTGATCCCACCATGAAAAATCGACCCGGCCGAAGAAACGTGACTTCGGGAAACGGGAAGTGAGCCCCGAGAGGACGAGGAACTTGTTCAAAAGGCACGGGAGCATCCTGGCCGAAGCCTGGAGCGAGCCGTCAGGGTTGGTGAGTGAACAGCCGAGCACGCCGATGGAGGGATTCTTCTCCATGAAATCGAAGGTGGAATAAAGCACGCCTTCGCCGATGAACGCGTCCGAATTCAGGAGCAGGAGATACCTTCCCGATGCCTTCCTGATCCCCTCGTTATTGCCGCCGGCAAATCCCTTGTTTTTTTGGAGGCGGATGAGCCTTACCCAGGGGAAATCATGCTCCGCCATGTCCGCCGATCCGTCGGTCGATGCATTGTCCACGAGGATGACCTCAAAGGACGCATCCGGGGCGTACTGCACGATATACGAAAGGCTCTCCCTTGTCGTTTCCCTTGTATTGAAGGATACGATGATTATGGAGAATTCAACGGGATCCGTCATTTTCTTGCATGCTTGCATATAATTCCGCTTGGGCCTTCTCAAGCAGGCGGGATAACCTCGATCCTCTTTCCCAACTTAAGCCGTTCCATCTGCCATGCCTGGAGCGATTTCCTGAACCCGGGGAAGTCATACCGGGGTGTTCTCGTAAGCCATCCTTTGAGGTATCCCCAGAGGATGAGGATGCCTCCGATGACAAACGGACGCTCGATCATCCGGTAGGCTCCGACTGCCATGATGTACAAGGGGTGGGTGCCCATGAAGTACTGCCCCCATCCCCATCTGGTGCGGCCGTGGAAGATGCTCTTCTGCGAAGAGCCCATGATGCGGTGGTCGAAAATCTTCAGATCGCCGTCCCGGAAACTGTGCGTCCGGAATCCCTCCATGCGGCACCGGTGGAAGGTGATGCCGTCCCACATGACCTGGCACACGAAACCGCCGATGGCGTCGAAGCATTTCTTCTTCAGACAGAGCACGCCGCCGAGCACGCTTTCGTCCGTGATGCGCTCCTCGACGAGCTTTCCGTCGCTCAGGTCCAGAAAAAGCTTGCCGCTTGCCGCACCCAGGAACGGGTCTTCAGCGAATTTCTCAAACAGGGTCTCAAAATATCGCGGGCTCACCGTGAGGTCGCCGTCCATCTTGCAGATAAAATCGTATTCCCCGGTCTCGATGGCGTGATAGCCGTCGTAAAAGGCTTCGACGACACCGGGTCCGACCTTCCTCTCCCCGCGGTCCTGCCTCCTGATCGAGTGAATCCAGGGGTATTTTGCGGCTGCTTCCCTGATGATCTCGAGTGTGCTGTCCGTGGAGCCGTCATCCACGAGGATATATTCCGCAGGCTGGACGGTCTGGTCCGCGATGCTGCGGATGGTGTCCGGAAGATACTTTTCCTCGTTCCGGACCGGAGAGATGATGATGTAACATGGCATCCTTGAATTCATGGCAGCGGTCTCCTGAAAAGATCCTCAAGATTGCTTGCATTTTTCGAGAGGTCGAAATGATCGTGCACCTTATCGATCGCCTCCCGAATAATGTTTCCGGGAACCTGAGGGTCCCGTATGGCTTCTTTTATGGCTGATGCGAGGCTGCGGGGGTCTCCGGGGTCAGCGAGATAGCCGGTCACGCGGTCTTCGATGAGTTCCGGAATCCCCGTGAGCCTGGTTGAGACAACGGGGACGCCCGAGAGCATAGCCTCCATGAGCACTACCGGGATCCCGTCCATGTCCCCATCATGGTCTTCTTTGCAAGGAAGCACGAAGAGGTCCAGCTCCTTTAGCCAGCCCGGCACTTTGTCATGCCCTAGCGAACCTATGAATTTGATCTCGCCGGACAATCCAGATAAAGATGCCTGCATGAGGAGCTCCTGCTTCAAAGGTCCGTCTCCTGCGATCTCTACGGCAAAAGAAACCCCTGAACTTTTGAGGATCCTGCAGGCGTCGATGAGAACATTGAAACCTTTTTTCTCCACCATCCTTCCCAGTGATCCGAGCTTTACAGGATAGCGGATACTTGTTGTTTCCCTGCGGGTGAAAGACCCGGAGTCCACGCCGCAGTGGATCACCTGGATCTTATCCCGGGGTGCGCCCTGCGCGGCGAGAAAATCACGGTTGAATCCAGAGATCGCAACGGCAAACTTCGATCGCCTCACCTTTTCATCAAGGAGCCATCCCCGCACGAAGATATCGTTTGCATGGGCCGTAAAGCTGTAGGGCACGCCCGTCATCAGCGAGGCATACATGACGATATCGGCAGGGATGTGTGCGAAATGGGCATGGATGTGTGTACAGTTCTGCCTGATGAGGATGCGGGCAACGGTCGAAGCTGCGAAGAATCGGTAGAGAATGCCTGCTGCGGTGCGGCTGACAGGGCCGACATGCAGGGCATCTCTTCCTGCGTACAGGAGAGCTTTGACAAATCTCTGCGGTTTGGTAAAAGACATGATCAGGGCATCCCGGAGGAAGTCATGGAGCGAGTGCCTGTAGAGATAGCAGGTCCTTTCTGCGAGCTCCTGAGCCGGACCTTCAAGTGCCTTTGCGCCGGGGACATGCACCGATATGGGGACGACCGTTATCCCGTGTTTTTCCACCTCGAGGATTTCATTATAGACAAAGGTCGCGGATAGGGCAGGTATCTCAGGAGCCAGGTAGGCTATGGTCATGTTATTGTTCATACCGGGATTTCCGTAACGGATATTCCTACTGCCGTTTCCTTATGACCTTTGCCGGTATCCCGGCCGCGATGGAATACGGCGGGATATCGATATTCACCACGCTGTTTGCCCCGATTACCGAGCCTTCCCCGATGGTCACGCCGGGCAAGATGCAGCTCCCGCGGCCGATCCAGACATCTTTGCCGATGGTTATGGGGGAGGCGGTGTGCTTCTGGTAGCGCATGGGCTCATCCGGGTTCATGCCGTGGTTTGCATCCCTGATGGATACGTACTCTCCTATGATGGCGTGATCATCGATGGTTATCCCGGAATACGATACGAGCGTGCATCCCCTGTTTATCCGTATATCATTGCCGAGCCGGATATTGCCGGCCTCGGTGGTCTCGAATTCCGTGTTCCTGCCGATCCTGCACCCCAGGCCGATCCGTACATTCTTTGTCCCGGTAACGTGCACCCGGCCATCGCACTGTATGGAAGGGTCAAGAACGCCTATCTCCGCCTTCAGCCATGCCGGATAATAGATGCGGTTCAAGAGGAGGGATATGAGGGGGGAAAAGGCTCTTATCACGATTGATATTGTGAGAATCATTATCCTGATCACGGCTCTTTTCATGGGAGATGTCCTGGATCGGGCAGCGTGCTATTCTTTGAGGTTCGATTCTTTTGCCATGGGCAGATGAACCGTTTTCCCGTTCAGCCGGTGCATGGAATTACTTCCCGGGTTCATACGCCCATTTTTTTCTTGCATGATTTCTTATGATCCTCGCCGGAACGCCCACGGCAAGGGAATTGGCAGGCACATCATGCAGAACTACCGAATTCGCACCGATGTCGACATTGTCGCCGATGGTGATCTCTCCGAGGATCTTTGCCCCTGCACCGATGAAGACGTCATTCCCGATGACCGGCGCTGCATACGTCCCGCGGGAGCCGAGGGTCACTTCGTGCATGATGCCCACGTTGTCGCCGAATATTGTCTTGGGGTGAATGACAATCGAGATCGGGTGTATGATATGGAAGTTCTTGCCGAAGGTCACGTTTCTCGGGAGATAGACCGTTGTGATGGTGGAAACCATGTTTTGCAGGATCCAGTACGTTTTATCGAGAATCTTGCGTACGCTGTCGGGTTTGACCGTCTCTACCCATCTTCCGTACCTGTAGACAGCCAATACCCACAGGACCGGGTTCATCAGGTTCGGATACATCCGGTAGTCGTCATTCAAGTTCTGGAACATGCGATATTGTCCTTCAGCCCACGGGCTGCTCTCCGGCTTGCCGGGCTTCATTCCACAGGAAATAGAGGCACATCGAGGCAGCCAGGGCTATCGTGCTCATGACTGCGAGGAAGGGGATATTGTAGAGAGCCTCGCTCGAAAGGAACGGCCTTAAGGCATAATACATGCAGCTTATCGACCCGGATACGGCGATCATCTGATACCAGGGTCGCATGACCTTCGAAACCGGAAAGCCCACACCTGATGAAAGGAAGAACGTCTGTGCGACCACCATGATAGATATAGCGACGAGCATCCCGACTGCAGCCCCTGCCAAACCATAATTTCTCGCGCCGAATGGAATGAGCAGGAAGACACATACAAGGCAGATTCCCGTGGAAATGGTTTCATACTTGAGTCTCCCAAGGGCGATAAAGGTGCTGCTGTTTACTGCGTTCAGGACGAGCAGGATGCCGCTGATGCTGAACCAGAACATGGATACGGATGCTTCCAGATATCTCGGGTCATAGAGGAGCCGGATGATATCCTGGGAGAAAAGGGCAAAGATCATGGAAACCGGGATGGTAAGCGCAAGGATGAACGAGGTTGTATCCCGGTACATCTTCACGATCCTGGGGATATCGTTCAATACGCTGCTGACTGCAGGCAGGTACGACTGGAGGAAGATCTGGAGACAGACCATCCAGATGAGCAGGCCCATGGTGCGCCCGATATTGTATACCCCGAGGTTTTCCATGTTGAGCACCTTGCCGGTAATGAGAACGTCGGCATTCATGGCAGTGAAGCTGATCATGGTGTTGAGCATGATGAATTTCCCGAAATGGAATATCTCGGTCACGATTTCCCTGTTCCATCTGAAACGGGGCGAGTACGGGCTGACCAGGAAAGATCCGGCCACCCGGTAGAGGGATGAAAACACGCTGCCGATTGCCAGTGCGTAAACGGACCGGTAGATGTATGCGAGGATAATCGAAGTCATAAGCCCGAGCGCCTGGGACCCGATCTCGAGGGCCACCTTTTTCTCCACGCGGAACTGCTTGATCAGAAGCGTAAGGCTAGGGTTTTCAAAACCCAGGATAAAGGGATTGATGGCCAGGATGATGAGTATTCCGGTGATCTGCGGCTGCTGGTAGTAGAGGGCCATGGGCCAGGCGATCCCTGCAACGATAAGGCTTAAGAGCAATCCGCGGCCGGTGCTGATGAGGAATACCGCATCGAGAAAATCCCTGTCCGCCCCTTTGGGGTTCTGAATGATCGCTGTTTTAACCCCGGTGTCCGTAAAGAGCTGGATCATGAGTATGACGGTCTGGGCTGCCGCCATGATGCCGAACGCCTCGGGGAAGAGTATCCTCGTGAGGATGAGGCTTCCCAGCATCCTTAAGGCATGGCTGCTCCCTTTCTCCAGGAGGCTCCATACGGCTGCACGGATACTCTGGAGCTTCAGCGAATGGGATTGGGGCTTGAGTATCAGGCTTGCCAGGCGATATAATTTTTCCACAACTGATGCCTTTCTTACCATGATCCGCTCATGATATGCCTTGTGAGGAAGGATGCTTTCACGTATACTTTCTCCGGGTCGGTCTTACGCCTGCTGATGGAGAGGCGATAAGCGCCGGTGATGGAGAGCCGGATGAAGAAAGTGATATTCGCTGTCGCAGTAAGTGCAGTGTTCATCTTGGGATATGTGTTCTTTTCCGACAGTCCTGCCCAGAAAGTCTCAAGCCCTGAGCCCGCTGCGTTTTCGATCGGGATGAACCTGTCATCGGTGACCTACTATACCCGGGAACTGCCCTTTGTCGATGTAATGAAGAGCTCCATGCCCTGGGTGACGCAGAATGATCGGAATGTGCCCGGCGGCAGAAACCCGTGGGATACCGAAAAGATCCATTCAATCCCTCTGGATGCGGACGGATATCCGCTCTCCCTTCCGGTGGAAATCCCAGGGATGGAAGCCCCCCAGATCACGGCAACGCTGATGTGCAGGGCCATCGAAGGCCGGTATCCGAAAGGGCGATATGTCTGCCTGTATGAAGGACAAGGAGATATCAGGTTCTTTTTCGATGCAAAAGTGGCGACTAGCTCGCCGGGCAGGATCGAGCTCGATGTCACGCCCTCTCACGCGGGCATCTTCATGAAGATCGTGCGCTCCGAAAAGAATGACCACATCAGGAATATCCGTGTGATCATGCCCGGATTCGAGAATTCCTATGAGCTGCAGCCCTTCAATCCCATATTCCTCGAACGACTGAAGCCTTTTAAGGTCATCCGTTTCATGGACTGGCAGCGGACCAATGATTCGGGCGTGCAGCAGTGGGCACAGAGAACGAAGCCTTCCTCGTACACCCAGGCCGACCGGGCCGGCGTTGCAATAGAATACCTGGTAGATCTCTGCAACCGGATCGATGCCGATCCCTGGTTCTGCATCCCCCATCAGGCCGATCCCGACTATATCCGCGGATTCGCCGGGCTGGTGAAGGGCTCTCTCAGGCATGAACGGAAGATGTATATCGAGTATTCCAACGAGGTGTGGAATGCCATGTTCGGCCAGTATCGCTGGGTGGAAGCCCACGGTGACCCGGCACTGTCCCACGCAAGGAAATATGCGTCTTTTGCCCGGCAGGCCTTCGGCATCTGGCAGGAAGAATTCGGCGACCAAAAGGGCCGCATCATCAGGGTCGTCAGTGGTCAGCAGGTAAGGCCCGGTATTGCTGAAGACATCATTGAATACCTCGGTCGGGGAGGTCTCGACGCCCTTGCATCCAGCGGCTATTTCGGCCTGGGCGCGGAAGGGTACAAGGCCCTTCAGACCCTCGGCCCCCGGGCGACGGCACATGACGTCATGCGGAGCGTATACGAAAACATGCGGGCTCACGAACTCCCCGCAATGGAAAAACATGCAAAGATCGCGTCTGGATATGGTATCCGCTACGTTACCTATGAGGCCGGCCAATCTATCTGTCCTTTCCCGTTGGGCTCTTCGCCGCCATACCTGCAGGCGCTCTGGGACGCCCAGGAATCGCCGGAATTGTACTCGACATACCGTGAATTCATTGCCTCCTGCAGGGAGATGAACCTTACCCTCTTCATGGCCTTTGCATTCGTGTCGGCACAGGATACGAAATCCGGCTCCTGGGGGCATCTCGAATACCTGGACCAGCCCACCACCGAGGCGTTAAAGTTCAGGGTGTTTCTCGATGAGCTGGGCATCTCATATCCGAAAGCAGGAAGTACGAAAGAACCTTTATTCAAGTGATATGCCTTCAATCTTTTCATGCATCGGGCCTAAGGGCTCTTTAGAGAAACCTCGGTGCGTAAGCAGGCTTTAAAGATGAGAGATTCTCTTCCTCAAGCTCAGGTGAAGTCTCTCTGAGCGCGACCGCCAGCGGGGGCAGCCCGGAGATCCCCCCTGCCAATATCAGAAAGATGGGGTTGATCATGGCGTTGAGCAGATTGTCCACCATGTACAGAGCAAGGAGCACGGACAATACCGCTGCAGGCGCCACCCGGGGATCGTCCCAAATGCGTGCCGGGTAATGGCGCAGCAGGTAAAATACGGGCATGAGAATGCTCAATGTCATGGACAGGAGACCCACCAGCCCATGATTACCGAAGGTGATGATCCAGAGGCCGTCCGTTACGGAGACGTCATTGCCGTCATCATCGTAGACACGCGCCTTTCCCCATGTCGCCCAGCCGAACAGCGGCCTCTTTATGGCCTTTTCCGCCAGGATGTTTTCATTGACCATCCGGAACCGTAGCGACTCGGCCCTGTCCACGCTGATATTCTCCGAGATGAAAGAGACGAGGTCTTTCCCTGTCCAGATGCCCGTGGACCGCGTGGGAAGATAGAAGAGCGGGATGGCTACGAGAAGGATCAGGAACAGGGGTTTCCGGTACTTCTGCGACATGTAAAGTATCGCCATGCCTGTGAAAAGATGGGCTATGGCGGCAGTAGACCTGCACCAGATCGTGGTGAATACCATGAGCAGGACCAGCCATTTCATGGCGATTCCTTTGAAACTTTTCAGTACCCCGGTGCTCCACAGCCAGAAGGCGACCAATGTGGCGCTCATCATCCAGACGCCCAGCATGAGGCCGTGGGTCATGAAAACCATGGGCCGCCAGCCGCCCCACCGGTATGTCTGGTTAAAGGTGTGCTGGTAGAATCCGTACACCTTGTAATGCAGCTGCGGGCTGAACCGGCTTTCGTATAAGCATAGGGGGATATAGATCATGCCGCCGATGAAGATGCCGATCGCAAGCTCTTTCAGCCCAACGAGTGAGCTGAAATATACCCTGCCGATGAAATACGGGAAACCCCAAGTAACGGTCTGTCTGAGAAAGACGGATATGCCGTCGTAGATGCCGTAGCCGTTGGACAGGGAGGATGCGATGGGGCACAGGCACCAGATGATCATGGGGATATCAAGGGTGCGGAGCCTGAAGCGCGCGAGGCTTTCCATATCGAACACTGCTGCAGCGATGAGGACTCCCCAGCAGGTAGCAGACATCTTGGTGTAGTTCGGAAATCCGGGAAGGGGATACTCGGCATTCGGCAGGAAGAGCCATGCAATAAGGAAAGATGCAATGACGGCATGCCTGGGCTTCAGTTTGAAGAAGAGCCCGATGACGACCGGGATCCATCCGAACATGACGATATGGACAACAGGACTCATGGTTTGCCTGTACGGGAAAGAACCGGCGGCAGATCATCTCTGGGGGCCGATGCCGGGAGATTTTCATGGATCGCCTGCTGATATATATCCAGAATCTGCTTTGACTTTACCCCCCATTCAAACGTCCCGGCCCTTTTTGCCGCTGCTTTCGACATCCTGTCATAAAGTGACCTGTCACGGAAAAGGAGCCCGATCCTCTCTTTCATCTCGCTGATGAGCCCGCTCCTCGATACCGGATCGATCCTGAAACCGGTCTCATCCGTAACGTACTCCCCGATCCCTCCATTATTCACGACAATCGAAGGCAGCCCTGAGGCCATGGCTTCCAGTACCACAGCTCCCCCGAACTCCCGGATGGAGGGGAAGCAGAAAAGATCCGATGTCCGGTAATACGATGCGGTCTCGGCCTGGGGAATCCATCCGGTGAACCTGACCAGGTCTGCAATACCAAGATCCGCCGACAGGGTGATGAGATTTTCTTTTTCAGGCCCGTCGCCGACGATCGTCAGATGTATGTGTCCTTTTATGTCCCCATCCAGCAGGCTCACCGCCTCGATGAGCATATCTGCGCCCTTGTAGGGTACCAGCCTGCCCACGAAGAGCAGCCTGAATGTGCTGTCTCCGGGGCGAGGCTGCTTCTCCGGCGAGAAGAATGCGCCGGGTATGCCGTTTTCGAAAAAAAGCTCGATCCGGGAGGGGCTCAAATGGAACATGTCCTGGATCATGGTGAGGGTATACGTCGATCCGGCGAGCACTTTAGCTGCGTTTTTATACGTCCTTGCATAGCCGGGTATGAGCCTGGAGAAAATTCTTAAAGGATTGAAATGTGCAAATTCCTGCCTCGCCTCCTGGGAAAATGCCTTGGGGAACGGAACTCCTCCGTTCACCGGGCCCAGGACGAAAGGCGTGTTCGTGCAGGCATCGATCAGTTTTACCGGGTACCTTGGGAGAATCGGCGTCAGTGCGTGAACAATATCGTACCGGCCTTCCGATACCTCTGTCCTGAATTCTCTGTATACCCTGTGATTGAACTCGGCATACACAGGGTAGGTCAGGGCATGGGCAACGGGCCAGTTGGTGTTGCCCCTGTTCAGGACGCGTGAAACGATCCGGTAGTAGTTCTGTACGGCGGTACTCTCGGGGATATAGACGATCTTCCGCCCCGCCCGCACCTTTTCGAGTGCATTTCTGTTCCGGATGTGCGTAGCAAGGGTAACATCGGCCAGCCGGCTGATCCCATGGAAAAAATTATACCCCACAAGGGGCACGGAAGCCCATTCGGGGGTACACTGGTTGATAATCAAGAGGCATTTCATCGTTAAGTGTCACATAAGGAGCGTACGGATCTGTTCATAAATTGCCGGTACCGGGTTGAAGGCCTATCCGGTGTCGTTCAGCGAGGACTCTTCTTCCGGGGGTGCATCTGGGGCCGCCGGGGGTTCGGGGGGCTCGATGAAGTATCGAACATACTTCAGGTCTGTCCCGGTAATTTTCGCAAGGAGCTTCTCGCAGGGCCAAAGGATCTTCGACACCAGGATTTGCCCCTTGTTCAGGTTTCTCGGCGCGCCCCAGTTCAGAACGGCGCCGATGGCGGGCACTTTCAGGCGGAAGAGGATGTCCCCAGCCAGGTACAGGTGATCATATTTGGTTTTATCTCCCTGGATGACCGCAATGGTGGCATCCGACTGCAGGATGAAGTATTCGGTGATATCGCTCGTCAATACCGGGGTGCTGTCGATCAATATCAGGGCATACCGCTGCTTGAGCTCCCGGATCATGTGGGGGATGATGGAAAGATCGAGCAGTCCCAGGTCTTCGGAGGTAGGCTTTCTGCCCGGAAGGATGAAGTCGAGGCCTCTTTCGTCATCGTGCACGATGCATTCCTTGATGGATACCCTCCCTAGGAGGAAGTCTATGATGCCCGGCTTATCCGCGGCGGCATTCAGGAGGCTCGTGATATTCGGCTGGTCAAAGTGGGCATCGATGACAATGATATTCTTGCAGAGCTTGGTAATGGCATATGCCGTATTGACGAGGATCTCCGTAGTGCCGCATTTCCTGTCGATGCCGGTAAACACCACGCACCGTGCATCATGCTCCTTCCTCTCCTTGTCGATGCGTACCGCAAGGCTCTGGATCGCTTTTGCAACCACATTGGATGAATCATCCATAGTGACACGGGAGAAGGGGATGCCGTTTGTGCCGGTGAACTTGTAATTCGAGATGGGCCACGAGGGGTGCGACCCCAATGCATGGAACACGTTCTTTCGGTCACGGACCCGCTTGTCGAAGATGTCGTAGATCACACAGATCATCAGGATGCTGCCGTAGGAGAAGAGGAAGAACACCATCAGGATCTTCTTCAGATTGCTCCCCGAAGGCATCTGGGGCCTCTTGGCATAACTTTCTATCTGGAGCCTGCCGGGAGCCTTGGACTCGAGGTTCAGCTCGCTGATCCGATCCTCGATCCGGTTCAGGAGGCTCCTTAAGTGCTCGACCTTTTCACCGATCTGCTTCCCACTGATAAGCTTCTGTGAAATGCCGGACCTTTTGGCCAGGATCTCGTCGCGCTTTGACTGGATATCTTCCTCTGCCCTCTTGGCTGCTTCGTAGTCGGCGCGGGCGTTCATGATTCTTTCATCAAGGTCCAGCTTGCGCTTTTCCACAACGATATTTTCCGCTTTCTTCCTCTCGTCGTTCTCAAATTGTTTGAGGTTTTCTTCAAGCGCATGAATCTTTGATTCTATCTTTGCGCGGCCGGGATGGGCGGGTGGATATTCTGCACGGGCTGAGTTGAGCTTGATCAGCTCCTGATATGTGGAAGAGCCTAACTGGGAAGATGAGGAGGACTGGTTCACGAACTCTTCAACCAGCGGCTTGACGGAAGCTTTTTTACGATAGTTCCCCAGGCTCATGAGCGAGCTGAGTGCGTTTTCTTTCAACACCCGGTCGCTGTAGGCCCTGACATACTCCTCCTGCAGAATCTCGAACTGGGTATTATAAATGTTGTTCTCGCTCTCGAACGAGAACGTCCCTGCTTCTTTCGCAATCTCCTGGAGTAGCCGGTTCTGGGAAGTGATATCTTCCTCGATCTTTTCCTTCTCGTGCTGGAGATACATGAGACGCCGGTAATCCTTTGTTTCCATCTCTTTCTGTATCTCTTCCATATAGACATCGGCAACGTTATTGATGACCTCTGCCAATCCATCCGGGATGCCCCCGGTCATGGTGAGCGTAATGAGGTGGGTGCCGGAGAGGTGGTCGATCTCCATCTTATTCATCAGCAGGGTCGCAGCAAAGGACAGGGAGGTATCCTTGGGTATATACCGAGACTTCAGCTCGGGCTCGAGCTTGGACAGCGCCTTCTCGAACACATCCCGCTGTTTCAGCCTGCTCACATGCGTCCGTACATAGGCATTGTAGTAGCCGGTAATGGGCGTTTCTTCGTTCTGGACAATGAATGTGCTGACTGCCGGTGCAACGAGGATCCTTCCCTGAACCGTATAGAACGGCTTGCTGAGTAAATAAGCGAAAGGAATCATCAGAATGAGAAGGATACTGCCGAACACGGCGATCTCCATCCAGTGCCTCTGCACTGTCCCGAAGGGATCGAAAGGCTTGCCCGGTTTCCTCTCAGATGGTTCCAGATTGTTTTTCATAAGATTTTTTTCTTGAAAAAGCGCTATCCCCAGAGAAACTGACGCGGGTCCTCAGAACATACCTGCATGTAACGTCTCCCAGCATGAGAGAACATCCTTTTGCTCAATGGCTGGGGAGTAATTTTCCCGGATAAAAGACGATCCCTTCAAGGCTTTTTCCTGGAGGAGCGCCGGGCTGGTCCAGGATGTTTTAATCACATCTTCGACGGTTCCGGCAAAATCAAGGATATTGCCTGTTTCTATGGGATAACAGAAGTCAGGGTTAAAATATTCTTTGCCGCCCATGCCGTGGTATCCGATGACGATGCATCCACATGCCATGGCTTCGGCAGGAGGAAGGGAGAATCCTTCAGGGTACCCGAAGCTTAAGAATATGAGGGATTCCTTCATGATCTCCGAGGTCTGTTTCTCTGTCTTGCCCTCGATGGGCACCAGGGGGAACCCGTCAAGCACCCCTCTGTATTTTAGTATATTTATAACATTAATAGCATGGTCTCTGTTTTTCCTCGGCATGAAGCAGATCTGGTTCTTCTTCCTTCCCTCATGGGAAAAGATTGAGGTATCGATGGAATTATGGACCCTCATGACGGTTAACCCGGGGAATGCACGGCGGAGAAACAGTGCTCCGTCTTCCGATACGACCATGGCTGCAACGGTCTGGTCGTCGATATGGATATTCCTCAAGTCATCTGTGTCGAATGAATCCCCATAAAAGGTGTAGTAGGTGTTCTGGTTGAAAATTACCTTTTGCGCTGCAGAGGCGAATACCTCAAGAAAGCCTTTTGATGCGTCATCACGCCGTTTGGGATTCATATATGCCAGATTATAGAACTCGGGGATAACGATAAAGTCCTCCTCGGAGATTGTGGATTTCTTGAGGTAGGCAATCTGTGTAGTATTCCGGAACCAGTCACAGCGGAAGTTTTTCTTCCGGTGGAGCACGTATGCCGGGAAGCCGTTACTGTTCAGGATGTCCACATGGGTATATATCTTTTTCACGCCCCCGATGGGCTCATTGTTGTCCGGACACAGATAATAGATCATTTCTTTTTCGAACCCTGCAGGATCAGTTCTCGGAGCAGACGGCCGAAGTACCTGCCCAGGATCACCAGATCTTTCTTTCTCGTGAATGACGCACAATAGATCATTTCGGCCGAGTAAACCTCATCGGCGGATGCATGGAATCCGAAATTGATGAAGCTCTCGGTGATCAGCCCTGCCTTGGACTTGAGGTAGGCCATTGCCCAATCTTTGTGAAGACTCGACAGTTCGTCTTTTGTGCGGGGGTTCACGCCGATTACCTGGAGATCTCCCCGCGCCACGTTGATGAGGCCGGGAAGTACCGTAAGGAGGAAGTGGCTGCGGATATCGCCTCGTGTCGGAGGGTCCGCAGGGAAGTCGCTCCTTTCCGGTTCCATACCGGTTTTTTCCCTGAAAGGGGTGAAACTGAGGAGGGAATATGTCTTCCATAAGGCCTGGTCATATTCGGAAGGGAGCTTTACTACCCGGCTTTTATACAGGACCTGTCCCTGTCTTTTTCTCTTCAGGTTCAGGAAAGTGGAAAGGAGCAAGGGAAAGGTGAGCATCAGGAGGATGACCGCGAATGCACGCGAAAATAAACCCGAAAGCCATTTCCTCACCTCATTCTCCCTGATGTTGCTGAGGATGAACTCATCGGTGATGGTCACTTCGGATGAGTAGCGCTCATTGATGAGCCGGCTCTTGTCCGCGATCACATCTTTGAGCTCCAGGGCTTCGCCTACATACGTGTTCGGAAAGATCACCGCATCGGATATGGTGGAGCGTTCGTCCAGGACACAGTTCCTGCCGATGACGGCATAAGGCCCGATCTGAACTCCCTTGCCGATATGGCAGTCCTGCCCGATGTGGACAGGCTTGACGATGCGAGCGTACGGATGGAGCTCTACATTTCTGGATAGCCAGATGCCTTCCTCCACCTCGGTGCCGGTGACCATCAGGCCGGTAAACTGCTTATCAAGGACCTGCCTGTGGGCTGCGAGCATATGGGAATAAGTGTCCATACGAAGCACGGTCTGTGTCTTTATAGTGCTGCATCTCTTGCGAAACCGGACATGAGCCCAGTGGTACAGGTCTTCCCATTTGTCCAGCACGGGAAAGACCCGTATCGCATACTGCGGTAACCAGGCCCATCCTGTCCAGGGGCAGGCAGCGTCGCAGATCCTGCTTTTCTCACTCTCAAGACAGTAAAAAACCGGTCCTTTGCCGATGTCGTTCCTGTCCGTCTGATTGAGTTCGATCTGGGGGATGGCCGTTGCATCGACCAGGAGGCAGGGCTCATCTTTCTCGTCCATGATTGTTCTTACGGTCCTGCTGACTTGCGAAAGGTTCCTTACGAGGTGGTACCGGAATGTGCAGCCCCACCTGCTGCCGTCTCCGAGCAGGGTTTCGATCTGCTGGGGAAGATGAGAGAGGATGATATCCAAATCCTTTCTTCCCTGTCCTGCCAGGAATTCCACTACGTGCTGAATGAACGGGCGGTCGATCAGGGGCAGCATGGGTACCGGTCTCGTTTCTCCGAGTGCCTTCATACAGCCTGTCTCTCCGGTTGCTATGAGGATGGTGCTCATCTCTAATAAGCTCCTCTGCCGGTGAGGACTGCAGAGATCGTTTTTAACAGAAGCTTGAGGTCGAGCATAAGGCTATGGCTCTCGATGTACTGTATATCGTATTCCAGCTGCTTGGGGAACGGGACATCGCCGCGGCCGCTGACCTGCCAAATACAGGTGAGCCCTGGGATTATATCCAGCCTTCTGCGATCTTTCAGCGTATACTTGTCGACTTCTTCCGGAATGGGGGGCCGTGGGCCGACGAGGGACATCTCGCCCTTTATGACGTTCCAGAGCTGGGGCAGCTCATCGATACTGGTTCTCCTGATGATCCGGCCCACGAGCGTTATCCGGGGGTCGTTTTTCATTTTAAACGTGATGCTTTCCTTGTGATCGCTTTGTTTCAGGAGGGTTTCCCTCTCGGAGTCAGCGTTTACCCGCATGGACCTGAATTTGGGAAACCTGAATTCCTGCCCCCATTTCCCTACCCGTGTCTGCCAATAGAGAACCGGCCCGCCATCGGTGAGTTTGATGGCGGCCGACACGATGGCGAAAAGTGGAGAAAGCATGACAAAGAGCCAGACCGAGGCTGTTATATCGGCGCTGCGTTTCAGGAGTTTGGCCCCGCCGGTTGCAGCTATCCAGGCGGTCTTTTTCCGCCAGAGACGGAACCGCTGCGGGAAGGAACTCAGCGCCTGGTCTTTGCCGTACCGCTCGTAGAGCTCTTCGAGTAGATCGAGGGGGCGTTCTGAATCCTTGGAGTTCGGGTTCATGGCGTATGGTTTTTCCGAAGCATTTCTACGATGGGTATCTTAAAAGACTTCCAATTGGAGGAATCAGGTACAGGCCCGCAGGTCAGTGGTTTCCGGATAAAAAGATCCTCACCGGTCCTGTGAAAAAGAATTCAGGGCCTCCTGCCGCGTATTGAAGATATCAATGACCTTATGCATTCTCACCAGCTCGAATACGGAACGTACCTGCTTCTGAACGTCATAGAGCTTCAGGATGCCGCCTGAGCCTTTGACACGCCTCAGTGAGGTTATGAGCGCGCCGCACCCGGCCGAGTCGATGAATTTCAAATCGCTCATGTCGAATATCACCCGCGAGCTTTCCTCGAGGATGCGGCCTATATCTGCCTTGAAATCCATGGCATTGCTTGCATCGAGAGCCTTGGGCAGGGATGAGATGATCGTGATTCCGTCAAGGTTTTCTACGGTGAATTTCATACTTATCCCCTCCTTTGAAGGAAGAATGTCACGCAGGCGCAATTCCTCCCGGTTTCATCACGGGAGTATCGCACATAGTCGGCTGTGTGTGTAATGATGTGGAGACCGAATCCGTCATCCTTTGATCCGTCGAATACAGGCTTGGGCGCTGACGAGAAATCGAACTCGATCCCGTGGTCGTAGAAATACAGCACGATCTCGTCGCGTGAGGTCTTTGCCTCTATGAGGGCGCTTTCACCCTGTCTTCCCTGATAGGCGTGCTTGATAATATTCGTCATGATCTCGGTGGCGACGATCTGGATCATCTTTATCCTTTCATCGTCCACCACGTTCGTTCCCATGCTCTTGCACATATCCTGAATAAAGGCCCTGATCCTTCCGAGCTCTCCCAGCTCGCTGGGAACTTCCAGCTTCCATTCCTGATCATAGCGTTCCGTCGGCTCAGGGACCTCGATCTTGACGGCAACGCAGGTGAAATCATCGGAAAAGGTATCGCACTGGGAAAATGCGGTGATTTCCTTCCAGGCGGTCTTGCAGAGTTCCTGCGGCTCAAGGAATGAGTGCCGTCTGACAAGGTCCACGAGGCGCTGCTCGCCGTAGAATTCGTGTTTAGGATTTTTTGCCTCGGTCAATCCATCGGAATAGAAGAAAAAGAGGTCGCCGTTGGAAAAAGGGATCAGGATCTGTTTGAAATGATCCTGCCCGGGGAAACCGAGCGGCATGTTTACACCCTGGAGCAGGGTGCAGGAATTTGTCTCGAAGTGGTAGTGGATGGTCCTCATGTGCCCGCAGTCTACATAACTGATCAGATTTTTGACCAAGTCGAAGCGGGCATAGCAGAGGGTGAAGAAGGTCTCCAGGTCCTTCATCTGCCCGATCATCTCCGCATGGACCGACTGTACGATCTCTTCAGGAGTGGGCATGCCGGCCCCTTCCGGGATGCGGGTAAGGCGGTAGAGCACACCCATGAAATGCTGCTTTGCGGCAGCTCCCAGGAGAGCCGCCGGAATACCCTTGCCCATGACGTCACCCACGATGACATCGAAGCATGTATCCCCGACCATATAGAAGTCATAAAAGTCGCCGTCGATCCTTTTGGATGCAATGGTGAGATCGCCTATGCGCACCCCCTTGAGGCTTTTGGGAGCACCTCCGAGGAGCAGCGTCTGCTGGATGCGCGAAGCAATCGAGATCTCATGCTCGCGGGCCTTGGCAAGCTCAGCCTCGACCTTGCGCAAACGCTGCGCCTGGATTCTGGTTTTCAGGGCCTGCTGGACGAGGGCGAGGAGTTCGTTGGGGTTGAAAGGCTTCGTGACGTAATCGAATGCCCCGTACTTCATTGCTTCTACGGCGTTCGAGATCTCATGACTCACCGTGATCATGATGGTGGGGATATCGGGGAAGTTTTCCCGGATATGGCGTAGGCATGCCATGCCGTCCATTTCGGGCATCCACAGGTCGAGCAGTACGATGCCGATATTGTCGGAAAGTAAGGAAAGGGCTTCTTTCCCATCCTTTGCAGCGATAACCTCATACCCCTCTTTCTGCAGGTGCGACTGCAGGTAGGTGCGGACAACCCGGCTGTCGTCTACGACGAGGATCTTCGAGGGTATTTTGTCATCATTCGGGAGGTCTTCGGCTGCATCTTTCTGATAATTCTTTGTCGGATTCGACATATCCATTAGCTATCTCATCTTTTTCATATTGTCCAACATAAACAAATGAACCGGACAGACTCCGTGCGTCGCAGGTGAAGGTCTATTCTGCAGGATATTTTTTATCTCCACAGTAATGGGTGAATCGGAAAATAGATGATAAATCTTGAATATTTCTGTCCATATGTTTTCAGGGCACAGACAGCCTGGTTTGATAGTGCGGAAAGCTGCGTATTACTTTCGATTAACGGTGAAATGCGTCTTCTATACGTTATGGGAGTTTCCGATACCTGTCCTGTTCATCGGCTGCAACCAAACCGGAAGCAGCGAGGTGCAGGAGGTGCTTCCTCACCATCTGGGTTTCGCCGAACTTCAGGATGCGGTCGGGATGGAGCGTGTAGTCTATCTGGTAGATGAGCGACCGCCCGACGATCTCTTCGATGCCGATCCATCCTTGTGGCGGCATGGCGGCAAGGATCAAGCGGTCTCTTTCGGCAAAGACGGACTCATAGGAAGCCAGACGTTTTATGAGATGGGGGGATTTCATGGGCCTTGCGTGGGAGGAGATATAGATCTCGGCAGGCAGATCCTTGACCTTCTCGACCGACTCTTTGAAGCTCCTGATATCGGATTCGGGATTTCCGTACCAGGGTCCGAACGGGCTCATGTCGATATCAAAGCCTATGAGGATCTTTCTATCAGGCTCCCACAGGCAATAGTGATCCTGAAGGTGGCCGGGGGTATGCATGGCCACGAAACGGTTTTCGCCGGTCGAAAACTCCGATGATCCGTCGTATTCCGAGGTGTAGGTGAAGTCTCTGAACCCCGTTACCGGAAGATAGGTGTCTTCCCAAAGCTGGGCAAGGTCTTCACTTACAAACCTCCTTGCGAGTTTATCGGCAACGCCGATGCTCTCAGCCCCCTGGGTGGGAACGATGATATCGGACTTTGCGGCATCCTTAAGGAGCCAGGTACCTCCGGTATGATCAGGGTGCGAGTGGGAGAGGACCACGAGATCGATCCGGAGCGCATCGCTCAGACGCCTCAATATATCAAGGCCGCAGCCCGCATCCATGAGCGCGCTGTGTCTGTCGAGGACAAGGACGGCATTGGAGAAGGGAGAGCGGCCGCGATTGTTGCCGTGGACTATGAATATCGTCCCGGTTATTTCGGTCACCTTGAAACCCAGTGTGAGGAGTATGTCTTTGTCCATATGAGAAAGGGACTATATGCACATACCCGGGTCCCGGTCAATATTCACCCGATGTATTTAATAACGTGCTGGGTTATGCTTCTTCGGAAGGGTATTTGAAATGCAAGGAGAAAAGGATATAAGCATGCCATGAAAAAAGCTATGGGGATGACATGGCCGGATCTGATCCTGATAGCCTCTATTCTCGTGATTGCCGTATTATGGTGGGTCCATGATTTGTCCGGTTCCCGGGAAGCGTCACTGGTGCGGATTTATTCCGGCCAAGGGCTATTCAGGGAGATCCCTCTTGCCGAAGATGCAGAAGTCCAGGTGCCCGGCCCCCTGGGCATGAGCATCGTGGAGATACGCTCAGGAAAGGTTTTCATGGAGTCATCTCCCTGCATGAACAAGGTCTGCATCCACATGGGCAGGATCAGCCGTTCGGCGGAAAGCATTCTCTGCATCCCCAACAAGGTCTCCGTCACGATACGCTCATTCCATACGGATACTGATACGGTTACCTATTAATGAGGTTTGAATATCTTGTCGTATAAAAGAAGCTTCATAGAGCCGATTGCAAAACTCTCAGCCGGTTTAGATTTTGAAGCCCAAAGCCGCTGTTACTTTCTATGTTCAAGGTCATGAGAGCTGTTTACCTGATGTTACCATTCTAAAAATTGCCCAAATGCGGATTTTCGGGCGTAGCTGTCCGCCATACTGCACGGGAAGTACCGAGAATATGTCCTAGTTTGCATGTACACCTTTCAACAAAGCATCTGAAAAAGCTGATTCGCGGTTATGACAATGAGCCCGAACATGAGATGTGCCATGATCTTGGATGCCCCCCTTACCCGGATATGATTTCCTCCGTGGTTGTCTTTCAGATACGAGTTTACTCTCTCACTACTGCTCCTTTGCGCAAAACGAGCTTTCCTGGCCGGATCAAGCGGGATCTTCTCTCCTCGCCTCTGGTTGGGATCAATGATCGGAACATGCGAGAGTGCCTCACTGAATTCCTTGATCTGCGGCGCATCATAGGCGGAATCCATAAGATCATACAGACTCACCACCCGCTTCGACGTCATCTGCATAAGCGGTATCGCTGCCTGGGAATCATGCAATGACGCAGAGGTTAATATTGCACTCACCGGAATATCCCCATCAATACAGTCGATATGCAGCTTGTATCCCCTCCGGGTCATCTTGTATCCCTTGCTGTCTACCTTGGTCCCTACAGCACAGTGATACGGCAGATCCTTTAGATTCTCCTCCAGGCTCCGGCCAACCTGAAGATCCAGCCTCTTCGGAGGCTTGGGAACAACTTCTTCTCCCTGCCTGGGGCGACCCCGTTTCCTCTTCGGCACCGACGCAGTTTCACCCGCTTCTTTCTTTATCGTCTTCTCTCGTCTCTCGTGCCTCTATGGCCGTCGCATCCCGGCTCACATGACCCACAAGCTTGTCCCCACAATGCTCCTCCACCATGGCCTCGTGGATCTTCTGTGGCAGGCATCCATGGGAGTACTCCCCAAACGCCCGGCAAAAGGTCGACTCAGAGGGAATATCTCCTCTCGCCTCCCATCCGCATAACCGCCTCGGATTCTTGCACCCCCTCACACACTCTATGAGCACCTTCGTCGTCTCAAAACTGTATACCGCCTTCGCCACAAACGCCTTGGCGATTGAGACCCTGTCCTCTCGCTTCCTCCCTATCCCGATCCAGCGATACCCCTGCATGTGCTTCGGCAGGTCCATCAGACAGACAACTCTCACAAATTGCTGCTCCTTATCACTCAACGGATCGAGTCTCTCTTCCAACCGTGGAAAAAGTCTCGCCTGTGTGGTATTCTATATCTCGAAGAGATTGCTCATCGCTTCTCCTTTCTTTTTGCTCAGCACAAAAAGAATAGAGCTTTCTCTTCACTATTTCATTACTTATATGCTGATTCGCAATATTATCCCTCATTGTGAGTTTTGCAATCGGCTCCTCATATTATGAAAATATTGTGTTCCGAGGTTAAAAGGGGGTCTTATGAAAAACAGTGTTCGGGTAATGCTCGGGCTTACGGTTGCTTTTTTTGTTTTGCTTGCCGCAGCGGTGTCTTGTGAAAAATCGCAAGCCAGGTCTCAGCAGGCGGGGGATCCTGCAAACCTTGTAATGACTGCATGCACAGCCTGTCATGAAACCCCGAGAATATGTGACGGACTTGGAAAGAAGGACAGGGATGCATGGAATAAGACCGTTACCAGGATGGTAGACAAAGGAGCCTCTGTGGCATCGGAAGACATCCCTGCAGTGGTCGAATACCTGGCAGATCTGAAACCGGGATCTCAGCCCGTCTGTAAATAAAGTTTGATGATTACTATCCGTTTCCCGGATACCGCTTTTTGAGGCGCTTTCCGGTAAGCTCTTTGATCCGCAGCTCCAGTTCTTGCTTCCTTCCCATGAGCCGGGGATTTCCCTTAAGGTATTCATCCAGGAAGAGCTGCCTCATTTCGTGGGGGATGCTCCTGCAGAAGGATGCATTGAGGTAGCTTAAATTCCTGGCGATGGCATTCAGGCCGGGCGAAGAGGTGTGCTTGAGCCTGTCGAGGTCTATGAGATAGAAGCTTTCACGACTTTTCAGCAGATTTTCTCCTTTGAGGTCTACGGGGATGAAACCCATCTCATGGAGCCTGCGGATGAAAGAACTTACCGAAACGAGCAGCTGTTCGTCGTATCCATGGGTGCTTACATGCTTGACAAGATCCCGGGCATCCACACCCCATGTGGCGATGTAGGACTTCAGAAGAACCCCGAACACCCTTCTCTCGCAGGCGAAAACAACCGGCGGGGTAGGTATCCCGCACTGCCGGAGCATGAGTGCTCCCTCGAAGGCCTTTTGGGCCCTGCTCTTCCGGAAAAGGTTCTTGGCTGTGTCTTTGAGGCCTTTGTAGTTATATCGTTTGAGGAAGAGAGGCTTGCCATCCAAGGCCCCTGATTTGACAAAGGTCGTCCTCGACCGGTTCAGCACCGTATCGCCGAAAGATTCCATGAAGCGCTCGGGGTCGTCTGCCTGGTCGGGGATAGTGCCGTTTTGTGGGATGAACCAGGTGTACCCGTTCCTTTTGATCTTCCGGTAGGGGGGAAGGATCTTTTCGAGCCCCCAGCCGGGCGACATTCCCGTGAGATGCCAGAGCAGGAGCGAGAAAGTCCTTTTCAGGCGATGCCTGCCTGTCCTGCTTACCGAAGAAGGGATGTACCCTGAGGTCTCGATGATGAGCTTGATAAGGCTGATGAGGGAGAGCGCCATCTCCTGCAAAGGCCCTTTGTTCTTGAGGAAGAACCGGTACATGGACCTCCGGTATTCGATCTTTCTCCTGGTGTCGGACTGCCGGGCTGATTCCCCCTGGTAATGGACGATCTTCAGGTGAGGGAGGTGCCAGATCTCGAAGCCGGCATCTCTTGTCCTTTTGCAGAAGTCTGTTTCTTCGAGGTAGAGGAAATACCCCTCGTCCAGAGGGCCGATCACATCGATCACCCTCTTCTTGATCAACATGCACGCGCCGATGATCGAAGGAACCTGCACGGGCTCCGTGAACCCGGAGCGCTTGCTCGGGTAGACCTTGGGGAAGAGGATTTTCAGGAGCGACTTGTTGAGGAACTCTGTTGCGAGGTTGGGGATGATGTCGATGGAATTCTGAGGAGAACCGTCCGGGAAAACGAGCTGGGGGCCTGCGATACCGGCCCGCTCATGGGAGTTCAGGAAAGATACCATCTCGGATATGATATCCGAGGTAAAGTATGCATCGGGATTGAGCAGGAGGATCATTTCCTCCCGTGCAGCCCTGATACCTTTGTTCACGGCACGGGCAAATCCCATGTTATGCCCGTTCTCAAAGCACCGGATCGTATCGTCTCCGGAATAAGGAAGCAGGGCAGGGGAATTGTTCACCAGGATGATCTCATGGGGCACGCGGACGTGCTCCTTCACTGAAGAAATGCACCCGCGAAGCATCTCGCTGTCCCCGAGGGTGACGATGATTATGCTCACCATAGAAAAAACCCTTTTATCCGAAGATGATCTGTCCGGACTCGTACATACCTCAGGTTTTCCTTTATGTAAATCATTGGGATAATGCCCCGGACTTGCGAAAAAATGAATTATGAAATAACAGAGATAAAATGGATATCCTGATCATCAAACTAGGCGCGCTGGGCGATGTGGTGAATACGCTGCCGCTCGCGATCAGGCTGAAGCAGCACCTCGGCGCCCGCATCCACTGGGTAACCGAGCCTTTGAGTTTCCCTATCCTCTCCAGGCACCCCTTTGTGGATCATGTAATCCTCTTCGACAGGTCGAGATGGAAGAAATCACTGCCCGAGGTCCTTCGTGAGGTAAGAAGCAGGCGTTTCGATGTGGCGCTCGACCTCCAGCGGATTGCAAAATCCGCACTGCTGTGCATGGCTTCCTCCTCGGGCAGGCGCATCGGGTTCGACAGGGCGCGGTGCAAAGAGATGACCTGGATCATGCCTTATGAGCGCATCACCCCGTACGACCCCACGAGCCATATGGTCAACCAGTATCTTGAATTCGCCGATTATCTCGGAGTTCCCAGGATACAGCCGGAATGGGCCATCCCTGAGGGAGATGCGCCACCTGTCCTCCTGCCCGAGACCTATGTCGTTCTCAATATCGGCGCCACGAAGTCCGCCAACAGGTGGACAGCCGAAGGCTTTTCCTCCCTTGCGAGCCTTGTCACGGACCGCTACCGCATCCCGTGCGTGCTCACCGGAGGAAGCGGCGACCACGAGATGGCTGATGCCGTCATGAAAGAGGCAACATCGCAGGTTATCGACCTCGTAGGGAAGACTACGATCATGGAACTGGTCACGGTCCTCTCCGGTGCCGGTGTTGTCGTGAGCTGCGACACCGGGCCCATGCACCTCGCGGTTGCCCTGGGAAAGGATGTCATTGCCCTGTTCGGCCCCGCAGATCCCCGGAGAACCGGCCCGTACCGTGGACGGGTGATTCGAAAAAATTTCTCCTGCATTCCCTGCAACAAGCGGAGCTGCAACAATCCGGTATGCCTGACCTCGATCCGGCCGGAGGATATAATGGAGGAGTTCAAGCCCATCCTGGAAGGGACAGTCAGAAATTCGTCCTAGATTCCTGTTAAGGCTTCCGCCATCTTTCGATGCGGTCCCCAGTGGCGGTGCGATAAACGACCTCCTGCCCGGAAGAGAGTTTCCACACCCTCCTGAACATGTCCTTCGGGTCGTCACCGGTGACCGCACAGTACGCCTCGATGAAGAGCCTCCTTACCTGACGGCTCACCCGTAAAGGGATGCTCGTATTGATCTGCACGAGGTTTTTCAGCCTTTTGCGGAGAGAGAGGATGCGTTTCTGCTCCACGCGGTCCGTGTCCAGGAGAAAAAATTTCGACCCTGACAGGTCGGCCTTGATATTGGAAGCCTTGAGGTCCGCATGGTAGATTTTCTTTTTATGGAGGTCTCCTATGAGCGATCCCAAAGATTTCGCGATGCGGTGCTTGTCGTCTAAGGACATGCGGTCGTATTCGCACTCGATAAACTTATCGAGGTCAGGCTGGTCGAGGGCTTTGGTGATGAGCATGCTCTTCTTGTCGCGGAAAAGCACCAGCGCCACAGGGTCGGCAACGGGAATGCCGTTGAACAGGAGCGTCAACGCCCCCCTCCATGAGCGCTTTGCATAGGGCATGGTGAAAGGAGCCGGCTTTTTATACGATTTGATGCAGTAATCTCCAACCCTGCTCAGCTGGGTCTTGCCCTGGAACTTGTAGATGTTGGTTTGCGTTGAGACGTTTGCGAAGTGCTCATTGATGATGCTGTCGAGATCGAGCGGGAACCCGCGGCGCAACAGTGCCTGGTACGACCCGTTATCACAGGTGCAGGAGAAACTTCCTTCACGGAAGCTTCTCCTGATTCTCCTTTTCACCTGTGCATTCCGGAATGACTGGGCCAGAGAGCGGATCTTGCGTTTAAGCTTGCCCTGGTCCGTAATCGCATCGATCCGCCTTAAGTAGGGGTCGAGATCCTTGCCCGAGAGGTCGTAGATGTTCGCCGCCTGGGCAATGAGGGAAGCGGCATTTTTCGGGGTGATCCTCCTGCAGGGGATGATCTCATAGGCATCGACGAGGAAAGGCTTATCCTTTTCATCGAGGATGATGTTCCCTGCGTGCATATCGGTAAAGTGATAGCCGTGGTTGATGAGGTCTATGCACATCCCGAGCATGATCCTGATCTGGGTGTCTCTTTCGACCTCATGAAGCCCCTTCGCAGGGAAGATCGCCCGCGTGATGAGTGCGCTCCCCTGGTTCAAGCGGATATGCTCTTGTACCTCGGGCACAGGAATGCCTGAGTACTGAAGCTGCTTGAGCAGGACAGCTTCGTGAAGCGTCCTCGGGCTCAGGAAATTTCTGATCTTTTCCAGCCATGTATTCGGGTTGTAGATTTTTACGTAGTACTCTACCGAATCCTTTCGTAAGAGCCGGTAAATGCATCTGATAGACCTCTCGCTGACGAGTTCCCACCTGTGGTCGGGATACTTGGACGAGATATTCTCAATCATGATTCGTAATGCCTTATTTCCCATAATGGATCTCTTTTTCTCCTATCGATGAGTCTGGGTGTCTTTTCTGTGGACGAAGGATCTTTCGTATCCTTAAAAAATCTGTATGTAACATAGCCCCTTAGGATTCCATGAGCCCGATGCATGCATCCATGACCTGTCCTGCCGTCAGCTTCCTCATGCAATCCACATGGGTGCAGGTCTTTTTCATGTAGCAGGGCATGCAGTCCATGTCGGTGCGGACAACGACGCTCTTTCTGTTCTGGGGGCCCACATAGGCCGGATCGGTCGGGCCGAACAGAGCCACAACCGGGATATCTGCGGCTGACGCCAGATGCATTACCCCGGAATCGATTCCCACGAACAGCCGTGCCTTCGTCAGGAGCGCTGCAAGCGAGCGTAAGCTTAAGCTGCCCGTAAGGTTTCGGACGTCGATGTCCCTGCCCCCCGGATGATCATGCACCTCCTTCATAATCAGGGAATTGCTGTCCATGGTGTCGCCGGCGCCGACCAGGACAGGCCGGAGATGATACCGCTCGTGAAGGGATACGATCAGCTGCGCAAACTTTTCCTCATCCCATGCCTTGATGAGCCTCCTGGGAGATGCCCCGGCAGAGATCACCACATAAGGCTCGGGCACGCTCACGCTGCACTCTCCCGGCTGGATCGGCAGCAGGCCTACATAGGTTTCTGCAGAGGGCTTGATGCCGAGCTTTGCCAGGAGCCTTGCGTTGTTGTACCAGCTGTTGTGGCCTTTCACGATCTCCTTTACATCGAGGCATGCATCCCACAGGAACCGCTCGAATCCTGCCTTTTTCCCGGCACTGCTGAGGCAGGTGAGCACGAATGCCTCTTCCGAGCGGGCAAGGTTTATGAGGAGGTCATACCGGTTCTGCCGCAAGCTTTTCAGGAGCAGAAACGTTTCCTTGATGCCTCCCTTCCTGGGGATAATCGTATCCACAAAGGCAGATCCGTCGAGCAGGCTTTTCAGATGGGGTTTCAGGATCGAATGGGTTTCAGCATGAGGATAGTGATCCTTAAGGCCCTTGAGCAGGGGCAGGGAAAACACCAGGTCTCCGATCTGGTTGAGGTGGATAACTCCTATCCTCATCGTGCAATGATCCCCTTACAGAAAGAAATTGTTATCCTCCACCATGACGATCTCGGATACGTCCCTGGACGATTCGATGAACCGTTCGATCCACCAGTTCACATGATGGTAGAAGCAGACGACCACGCTGCACTCATGCGCCGCATCGAACCCCTTGATGGATTTCTCCAGGCTCTGTTGCGTCTGAAGGAAACGCTGCTGCCCCCGGTAGCCCTCGTTTCCGGCGATCCGCCCGTTGCTGACCCCGCGCAATGCCGGGCACTGGAAGATCCCCGAAGGTGCGAGCACGGTCCTGAAAAATTGCGAATGACACACCACTGGCTGTTTTTTCAGCTCGTGGAGCGTTCTCTCCATCATGGCCTGGAGGTTGACGCTCTTGAGCACATTGACCGACTGCCCGCTCAGGTGTTCCGCCTCTGCAATCTTTTCCCGGACCTTGCTGATGATCTTGTCTTCACGTTCCGGGTCCGGCGGGTCGAACAGGGATTCTTTTCCCGACCCCTCGAGCCGTAGCAGGCATGGCTTGAAGGAGACATAATCAAAGGAGTACTCCCTTGCCATGCGCACCGATTCGGGTACTTCCTCGATATTCGGGGTGAGCTCATGGCCGTTGTACCGGATGCCCTCCCAGACAATGACATGGGAATAGCCAAGCGAGATCATGGGATTGGACTCCTTGATCCGGCTGGCATCTTCTAATATCTTCCGGAGCGTAATGCTGCCCGCCGGCCGGTGGGATTTCCTGAATGTTTCCTCGCGGGCCGAATCGAGGGAAAGACGGAGCCAGTCACCCTCCTTGAGCAGCCCGGCTACTTTCTCGACGCGTTCGAGCCGGGAGCCGTTCGTGGCTATTCCCACCTGGATGTTTCTTCCCCGGATGAACCGGACGATCTCCTCGAAATCCTTATGAACCGTGGGCTCGCCGCCGCCGATGAGGATCACCGAGAGCAGGCCTTTCTCCTGGAGCGTATCGATGCTCTGTTTGATGGTGTCCAGATCGAGGGACTCGCCTGTGTTGATGATCCCGGAGTCCACACAGTGGGGGCACCGGAAATTACACGCCGAGGTAAGGTCCATATTGACCGATACGGGGCCTTTTGGCGGGAGGGAGCTATGAGATCCCTGATTTCTCACTTCGCGCTGCCAGGTTATGTACTGCCGTAAGTTTTCGATAACCGACCTCTGTCGCAGCTTTGCGCTGAAGTCATGCTCTCTTTGCGTCAATTTTTCCATTTCAACCTCTTTTCAGTCGGACATATGCATCATATATTTGCTTTAAAAGCAGCGTCGTAGCAGTAATATGGTCTTGGCCGATCATGGGCTCCCTGCCTGATTCGCATGCGTGGATGAAATCTCTCACGGAGAGTTCCAGAGGATCGGGGATACTCACCTCATTTCCTTCGAAGGCGAGGCGGATATCGTATGTCGCTTTGTCGATGATCCTCCGGACGATCCTGTCATTGAAACCGAAAGACATCGTCCTCGGCTGGGCCGTTTCCCTGACGAGGGACAGGGACACCTCGCAGGGTCCGTTCGGTGATATGTAGGCAAAGCGGATATCCATACGGCCCGGCTCCTCATCGAAGAAAAGGTCTGCAAGCTCTCCTTTCCCCAGGGCGGTGTGGAGGATGCTCAGGCAATGGGGGACAGAGTCCGGGATCATATCTATGCCTTCGCAGACCGGAGACAGACGCATGAAAAAACGTCCGGCACGGCCGGGGTCGATCCTCCCGCACAGCTGCTCGTAGGAAGGAAGGCAGAAGGGCCACTGCGAGTTCATGGCTACGACCGCCTCTTTTTCTTTGGAAAGCGCGAAAAGTGCTTTCAGAATATCAGCGGAATCTTTCCGGCCGGGATCGAGGAACGGCTTTTCACAGAACACCGACAAGCCCTGCTCGAGGCAGGCACCCAGATATGAACGGTGTGTCTGTTCAGGTGAAGCTACGGCAACGGCGTCGAGGTCTTCTGTCGCTGTCATCTCGGAAAAGTCCCGGTACGGCCTGGCGTCAATCCCATGCCTTTTCAGGGCTTCGGATGCCTCCGCGGCGGTCTCCATGGTTGTCCCGAGTACGCAGAGAATGTTTACGCTATTCCGATGAAAAAACTTCCCGATGTACTCGCCGATGCCGTTTCTCGACCTCCGGGCACCGATTATGGCTATATTCATGGCGTTTCATTATCATATATTCCCCTGTTGTCAAAATAGAAGCTAAAAAGGATTTAAAATCCTGGACAGAACTACCCAGGTGGTTCATTATACAGACAAAGAAAGCTTGCCGTCCTGTATCTGATGGTGAGAATAAATCGTAAAATGGTTATATGATATATTGAGATTCTTGAAGATGAAGTATGAAAGGGGAGGCGGTTTATGACGGAAGAGAAAAAAAGATCCTACACGCCTTTGATTCTCGTCGTGATACCCACGCTGGTCGGGTTGATTCTGGGCTATTTGATATGGGGATCGGACAGGCACAAGCAAGAGGACTACAAGCAGAACCTCCAGGACACGATTAATTATATTGCAACCATAGAGAACAAAAATGAGGAACTCGGCGCCAAGGTGGACAGCCTGGAGACGGAAGTGGGCATGCTCAGGCAGAAGAACCAGCAACCCGCTGATGATAATTCCGGGATGGTCTCGACGCTGTCACAGAGGGTGCGAAATCTTGAAGCTGAAAACCAGCGCCTGAGGCAGCAGGTCCGCAACCTCACCCAGGTAACGAACACCACCGGCCGGGTGCCCTAGCATCTGCCCTTCGTTTGAATGTATCAGCTGCCTGCAACCTTTTCTATGAAAATATCTGCAAGGACAGGGTCGAACTGTTTTCCCTTGCACTGATTGATTTCTGCAACCGCCTCTGCTACGGACATGCCTTTCCTGTACGGCCGGTCCGAGGTCATGGCATCGAATGAATCGGCCAGGGAAATGATCCGTGACAGGTAGGGAATTTCTATTTCCTTCAATCCCGAAGGGTATCCTCTTCCGTCAAACCGCTCATGGTGGTGCCGGATGATCTCTGTCTCTTTAGCCATTGGGGGCAGGGGTTTGAGGATATCGGCCCCGATATCCGGGTGTCTCTTGATGAAATCGAATTCTTCGTCGGTGAGCTTGCCGCGTTTCAGCAGGATGTTGTCGGGGATACCCACTTTCCCGATGTCATGCAGTGAAGCCGCTATGAAAAGGGTATCGCGTTCTTCCTCCGTAAGTTCGAGCGCTTCCGCCATGGACATGGACAGGGTGGTGACACGGGTGGAATGCTGGGATGTATGGGGATCCCGTGCATCGAGTATCTTGGCCATGCTGTTCAAGGTGGAAAGCATGTTCTCATAGAGGCCTTCGTAGAGCGCCACATTCTCCAGCCTCTCAGCGGAGCGGTTGAGGAGATACTGGATTTTCCCTTCCTTATCTTCACCCAGGATGGTGGATGAAATTATGAAAAGGGCTCCGAAGACCTGCCCCTCGATCATGAGCGGGAAGATGGTTTCGAATTTATCCACGAGCTGCGTTCCCGAGCTGTTCTTCCTCACTATATTCCCCTGAAGAAGGACGGGATCAACCGGCAGTTCTTTCCCGCTCTCTGTGTCGATGAGCTTGTTTTCCTTTCTGCTCAGCGGGAAGAACCGCACATCTGCTTCGTCAAGGAGCTGTTTGGAAACATCGATGATCGCACCGACAAGATCCCGGATCCCTTTCAGGCTGATGATCTTCTCCGATATCTCCTGCAGGGAAAGAATCTCCTCGTTTTTGTCTTCGAGCTGTCCCACGAGGTTGTCGATGAGCCGGTGAAGGTGCAGGGTATCGGAGAATCGCCTGTTCTCTTCAAGAAGCAGCTTTTCTCGCTTCACCTTATTGAGCAGGAGCTCGATCTGTTTGACCTTGAACGGCTTTGAGATAAAATCTGAAGCGCCGTATTTCATGGCCTCTATGGCGATTTCCAGCGATGCGTATCCCGTGATGACGATAATGGGCAGCGAGACATCCCGCGCCTTGATCTTCCGTATGAGCTCCAGCCCGCTCATGTTGGGCATCATGATATCCGTAAACACGCACAGGTAGGGCCCGGAATCAAGGAGGCCCACAGCATCCACACCGTCCGATGCAGTCTCGGACTCGTACCCGAGTTCCTGGATCAACTCTGAAATTGTGCTGCGGATTCCCGGATCATCATCGACGATCAACACTTTATCATGCATTATATGATCCTTTTGAGAATCTTTCCCTTATAATCGCCGAATTCCTTTTCGGAAATGAACCCGTCTGATTTCAGCCGCCCGAGGAATTCGATGGCGGAAAGGGCTTTGCTTACATCCGTAGTCTCCTGGATAAGGCTCAAGGGCGAGAGCGGAAGGATATTCCGGGGTCTTCTTTGCCTTCTTCCCCGATCCTTTCCTGCAATGATTTTACCTGACTCTTAAGCCTCTCCATCTCCTTCATGGTATCCCTGCGCTGCCTGAGGCGGTTGATCACGAACCGTATTTCTTCGATATTGAACGGCTTTTTTATATATTGAAATGCGCCTCTGTTCACTGCCTCGATAGCCGAATCAAGTGACGCGTAACCGGTTATGATCACTACCGGGATTTCCTTGCCCCGGGAATTGAGATCGTCGAGCAGGTCGAGCCCGGACATTCCGGGAAGCATGAGGTCTGAGATAATGATGTCCAGATCGTATGCCTCAAGATGAGTCAGGAATTCCTCTGCCTGGGAATAACGTCTGACATCTATACCTTCTTCCTTGAGTATCTGCTCAATAAGGTCCAGTATCCCTGCATCATCGTCGATGATGGCTGCACGCAAGCGATTCATGAACGTTTCTATCGTACTTGGGGAGATTTTACTTTAGGGATAAAACGTATTGTTTTTAGGCTTCTGAATTTCCGTCCGATATTTATAACCGCTTCCGCTTAACCTTTCAGAAACGAAGGATCACGTGCTATTTAAATACGGTCTTCCCCATCTGGATTGCCCGACTGTGTTCCTCGTATGTCCTGGAGAAATAATGCGTGCCGTTGCCCTTGGAAACGAAGAAAAGGTAGTTCGTTCGTGCAGGCCACAGGGCTGCCCGGATAGACCCGAGGTCCGGGTTGCAGATGGGCCCCGGAGGGAGCCCTTTACATTTGTAGGTGTTGTAAGGATTATCGCGCCTGATATCTTCGGGAAGGATTTTCCGGCGGAACCCGTCAATACCGTATACCGCAGTCGGGTCCGATTGGAGCTGCATATTATATCTGAGACGATTATGAAATACCGATGAGATGACAGGCTTCTCTTTTGGAGAAACCGCTTCCTTCTGGATAATAGAAGCCAGGGTCAGGACTTGGTGCCAGGTCATGTCCAGCTCCCGGAGCCGTTCCCTCATATCCGGGGAACATACATCATGAAAACGGCTTACCATTTTCGCCATGATCTCCAGCGGCGTCATATGGGGGGCCAGATAATACGTATCGGGATAGAGGAAGCCCTCCATGGACGGTGCATCGATACCGAAAAATCTCGTTGTCTTGATGTCCTGTGCACTGCTGATGAAGTCGGTTTTGCTTAAGAGCCCTGTTTCAGCGACGATGGCGCCGATATCGTAAACGGTCGACCCTTCCGGGATGGTGATCCGGTACCGCATGGTCCTGCCCTTGAAGAGGATGAGGATGATATCCATGGGGTAATGCTTCCCTTCAAAGACATAGGTGCCGGCCTGGAGACGGGTAACTTTGCCCGTGAGGACGGCCAGAGTCATGAACATGGCGTCATTGGTAATTATACCCTGATTCTCCAGTTCGCGGGAGATCTTCCATGCACTCGTGCCCGGTTTGATGTCTATCATCAGGGGCCTCGGCGGGATTTTCGGGGTGATCATGAACATGTACGTATGGGTTGTGATGACAACCAGAACAGAAGCGATGAGGATGATGATCCCGTGCCAGGCAGTCTTCATGAGTGTGTCGCATCCAGATAACTTTTTAGGATGATGCTCGCAGCGATCTTATCTACGATCTGCCTTCTCTTGGGGCCTTTGACCTTGAAGTGCATGAGGAATTCATGGGCTTCGGATGTGGTAAGCCTCTCATCCCAGAGTTCCACAGGCAGACCAAGCGAGATCCCAAGTTCACCGGACCACTGCATCACCTTGTTCGCGCTCTCGCCCTCGCTGCCGTCCATGTTGTAGGGAAGGCCCACCACGATCTTCTGCACATCATAATCACGGACGATCCCTTTCAGCAGCTCCATATGGGAACCATCCTCCCGCACGAGAATCGTATCAAGGGGGTGGGCCATAGTACACGACGGATCACTGATCGCCACCCCGATCCGTTTTGTTCCATAATCGATACCCATTATCCTCATGGAATTTCAACCGGTTGATGAGATTATGATGGACGGACAAATATCATGTGCCATGACCGATCGAGCACCTAGGTATATAGATAGGGGCATCGGGAAGCTTTGCAATTCGGGAGACATAATCACGGATGCTGTCTGCCCCTTTTTATTTCCAGTGAAATTCCTTCACTTCTACCTGGAAAGAAGATCCCTCCCGTGCCGGCCTGCCGAAGAACGCAACGGCAAAGGGGATGTCAGGAGACGTTTCCAAGACGCCCAGTGTCCTCGGCTCGGCAGTGAGCAGGGTATCGATATCCGAGCTCTTTTGCCGCATCAGCTCGGCCGACTCGGGTACGATACCGGCATAGGCACTCCGGCTCTCGATGAGATTGTTGTTCTGATCATATACCCGCGCTTCGATCAAGACCGATTTCAACGGCTTGGGACTGAGTTTCTTGATTACACCTTTCACGACCAGGACAGATCCTTCGCTGTTATTGGCAAGGATTTCATACGTAACCCCTTCATCCGGGATGGAAAAGAAGGGGCCTCTCTCGAGGACGGGGCTGCTCAGATCTCCTTGAGAGTTCCGGAAGAACGGGAGAGAATCCCTCATGACCCAGAGGCCGATCCCTATAAAAAGGAGGATGACAAGTACCAGGGAAATCTTGAACTTGAGAGGCATCCTCTCCTCGGAACCTATCTCCGGACCCGCTGCTTCATCCTTGGATGGGACTTCATCTCCTGCACCCGAGAATGGAGTCGATTTCCCGTATAACGGATTCAGGCTCGATCTCGGCTTCATCAGTCTTCGCCTTCCCATCAGCCTCTTCAGGGGTCTCTTCTTCAGCAGTCTCGGTAATTTCCTCGTTCATATCCTGAGAGAGGGACTCCTGAGGCTGTGCCTGGGGTGGTTCTTGGCGAGGCTTTTCTTCCAATTCTCCATCATTCGTGCCGATGAGGAGGTCAAAATCTTTATCGGTGATATCTTCCTCAGCCGGGGAGAAGGAAAAGACATGGGAGCATACGCTGCAGCGCATCTTCACTTTCTCTTTTGGCTTGAGATCTTTATTGATTTTAAATTTGCTTCTGCATTCCGGGCATTCAACCACTGTCAAGGGGATACCTCCTGTCACTTGCCTTCCAGCACGCATATATCCGGCAGTCCGCGGAAATCTTCGGCATAGTCCAACCCATATCCCACAATGAATCCGTCCGTTACCCTGAAACCGTAATAATCAGGTTCGACAGCGGTCTTCCTGCGGGATGTCTTGTTTATCATGGTGCAGATCTTTACCGAAGCCGGGCCTTTGCTTTCCAGGTGTTGTTTAAAGCAGAAGAGGCTGTTCCCGGTATCCATGATATCGTCAACGATCAGGACGTGCTTGCCTTTCACAGCGTCGCTTACATCGTCAATGATTTTCACTTCTGCCTGGGGGCTGTCCGAACAGCCGTAACTGGAGAGCCGGACAAATTCGATCTTGAGGGGAAGATTCACGTGCCTGACAAGATCGGATACGAATATGAATCCGCCTTTGAGTATACCGACAATGAAAAGCTCCTTCCCCTGATATTCGGCTGTTATCTTTTCTCCCAGTTCCCGGACCCTTCCTGTGATTTCGCTGGCAGGATATAAAACCTTCATAGAATCGTCTATATCCTATTGGACAGAGGGTGTCAACGCAGTGTATGATGTTTTAAGTGACTAAATTATCAAGATATTAGCAGTATTCATTTCTTAGTCAATAAACGCTCTCATCCTTTCTTGCCGGGAGGCCGGGCTGAACGTGTCTTGACTCATCGGATGAAAATATGCTTTTATTATAAGATGCTGTGGCAGGGAAATCCGCCGTTTATCCTATGCAGGGATACCGGCTTTGTTTCCCTTTATCCTTGATAGGAGAATTCTTAAAGTACATGGAAGAGCTGAGGGCGCACAAGAGGGCCAGGGTAGATTTGAAGGTGGCATACCGCGATAACGGATATGCTTATAAGGTCGGCACGGTGAGAAACATCAGCAGAGGAGGCATGTTCGTTTTCACCGAGAACCCTCCTGATAATGTAGACGGGTACGTTATTGCAAGCCTGGATGCAGCGGAATTCGGCAAGATCATATGGACCCAGGGGCGCATCATACGGAAGACGGATTCGGGTATGGCTGTCGCTTTTACCCGGACAGACGACAAAGGGCTTGACCTTCTCCTCTCGTATCAGGGCATTCCTTACTGAAATGTTCGGACATGCATCCAAGACCCCTCGTGAGGGGCCTTGGATGAACGGATGACTTTTTTATTGGACCCCTACCGCAATGAAGTCTCTCTGAATGGGTCCTTTGGATTCTATGACAAGGGCCAGGCAGCTGTTATCCAGAGACTGGAGGACAACGGCCATCCCTTCATACTCCCTCATCGAGGTTTTTTCCTCATCCAGGTCGAGTTCCTTATAGAAACTCAGGAGAGCTCCCTGGTCTACGCCATCTGCCTTGCCGACGTTGATAAAAGTGAGGTCGAGATAGCTGCTTCCGCTCACCCCGCCAAAGAGGTCTATCACCCGGGCACTCTCTTTCAGGGTCGGTTCGAAGAGCTTTACCTTCAGCGGCTGGAGGGGTTTAAGGTCGTCAAATATGAGGTCTCCTGAGCGGATTTCCTGGTTGGAGTAAGCAACGGTCGCTTTGTACACGTCTCCTTGAGCTTCTTCCACCAGCGCCACTGCGACGGCCTTGTAGAGGTACCCTACGACTTCGTCTTTGTCCTTAACATCTGCGACCTTTGTTACGATGGTGATGCCCTTGCTCAGGGTAAGACCCGAGGAGGACTTGATGAGGACCGTCTCGTTCTTCGATGCGAGGTCGCCTATCCCCTGCTTTTTCAGAATGGTGCCCGAGCCTGTAAGTATATTCGGGCTGTAGATGTATGTGGAAAATTGTGGGGAGATCACGAAATTTTTCTCTTTCACGCTCGCTGCTTCATTCGGAGTATAGATCGCGGGTTCTGCTGAGGCTCCCGCCTGCTTGACAGGGACGATCGTAATCGTAGTTTTCCCGCCTTTGCGGGAGATTATCACGTTGTCTCCGGGAAAGATGAGATGGGGGTTTGTGATGTCCTGGTTATTCGACCACACGATGGGCCATTTCCATGGGCTCGACAGATAATGATTCGTGATTGCCCAGAGTGTGTCTCCTTTCTTGACCAGATGGACGGTATCTTCTGCCCAAACAGGCGTCATGGCGCACATGATGAAGAGAAGGCCGATGATGAGAGAGGCTGTTTTTTTCAATTCCTGTCCTCCTTAAAGCGGCATTATTTAAATGATATATCGGCGTGGTCAAGGGTAATCTTGAATGGTAGTTGCATCATGAGGGTCTTTGCTATACATAATGATTATGATTGCGAAAAACCTCTATGAAACAGCCCATGTTTTTGTCGCAGGGATACGGGTTTTCGAACATGTCAATAAGAGGCCGCCGACGTTGAAGGACCTTTCCGACATGTTGAAAATTTCAGAGGAAGAGCTGTCGCTCATGGCGAGAAAACTAGTCGACGAGAAAATCATCTCCATGATCGTGTCAGGGGCGGAATGCAGGTACGGCATCGCTGATTACTCCCGGATCGAAGCACTGCCGCGGGAAGGTGAGGCCCCCCGCATGGCCGATGAGATTTCCCAGTTCCAGAACAAACAGCAGTCGAAGCTCAAGGAGCTCGAAAAGACCCTGGGTGAGAACCGTGACAAGCAGCGTGTGTTCAGCGATCTGGACAAGGCGCTCAAGGACCCTTCCAGTCTGCAGAAGAAAAAGAATCCTCTCGACTGATTTCTTCTTGTATCAGGCAGCAAAGAAAAGAGATTCTGCCGATTATTCAAGGGATACCATAGCATATCAGGGAAAGCCGGTTCCATATGCCTTAAGAAAGTTATTTCCCAAGGACATTTGCGCCCAGGAAACGCCCCATTAAAGGCTTGTGTTTTGTATATCTATATTGTATAGGATGCCAACTTATGAAAAACGAGGAATAAGGAACGACGGATAGGGGGATTTGGAACTATGTATAACCTAGAAGAAATTAAAACAAATCAAAAAGACGAGCCTAAGGTCAAGGAGGAAATGACGGAGAGCAGTAGTACTTCAGATGATTCGGCAGAATTCGCAAAGAACTTCGAGCTGGAAGCTCTCTATGAAGAAACAATTGATAAGCGCGTTTCCACGGGGTCCGTGGTAAAAGGCACGGTCGTGCAAGTGGGAACTGAACATATCATGATCGATATCGGCAGGAAGATGGACGGGCAGGCTTCGATCAGAGAATTCATCGACGATAACGGAGTAATTACCGTATCGGTCGGGGACGAAGTCGAAGTGCTTGTCGAAAGCATCAATCCATCGAGAGGCGTAATCAGGCTCAGTAAAGAAAAGGCCAAGCGCATCAAGATATGGGATGACATCATCCAGGCCTACCAGGAACATACCTTCCTCAAAGGAAGGGTTATCGAGCGGATCAAGGGCGGACTCACCGTGGACATCGGTATGCCTTCTTTCCTCCCCACCTCCCAGGCCACGCTCAATCCGGTTTCTGAGACAGAGCTGGAAAAGATGGTCGGGCAGGTAATCGAGGTTGCGATCATCAAATTCAACAGGAAGAAGAACAACGTGGTGGTAAGCCACAGAGACTTCCTCGAGAAGAACAGGGAAGAGAGTAAGAAAAAGCTCATCGCAACACTGTCCAAGGGAGATGTGGTAAAGGGAACGGTAAAGAACATCATGGCCTATGGTGCCTTTGTGGATATCGGCGGCATCGACGGTCTGCTGCACATCACCGACATGTCCTGGGGCAAGCTGAAGGACCCAAGGAAAAGGTATCACCCGGCGACCAGATTCAGGTAAAGGTCATCGAGTTCGACCCGGAGACCGAGAAGATATCACTCGGTTTGAAACAGCTTACGCCTGACCCGTGGGAGGGCCTCGAATACCGCTACCCCATCGGGAAGAAGATCTCCGGCAAGGTCACATCCATCACGAACTACGGCGCATTCGTCGAGGTCGAAGAAGGGGTAGAGGGCCTTGTCCATATCTCAGAGATGTTCTGGACAAAGAGAATGCGCCATCCTTCCACTGTCCTCGAAGAGGGGCAGGAAGTGAATGTCGTGGTCTTAGGAGTGGATCAGGATAACAGGAGGATATCGCTGGGTCTCAAGCAGGCATCTCCGAACCCCTGGGATCTCCTGTATGATTACTATCCTCCGGGAACCGTAATCAATGCAACCGTGAAGAACGTAACGGATTTCGGCCTGTTTGTGAGCGTGGATGAGAGCATCGACATCGACGGGCTTATCCATGTGTCCGACCTCACCTGGGATCCCAAGGTAAAGAATCCCCGGGAGCTTTACAAGAAGGGTGACGTCATCCAGGCCAAGGTGCTGACCGTTGATCCCGAGAGTGAGAAGTTCTCGCTGGGCCTCAAACAGTTGAGTCCCGATCCATGGCACCCAGGTTGCCAACGAACACCCGGTGGGCTCGATCGTGAAGGGGAAGATCACCTCTCTGACGGATTTCGGCGCCTTTGTGGAGATCCGGGAAGGTGTCGAAGGGATGATCCACATATCCGAGGTGAGCAGCAACAAGATCGAGAACCTCGCCAGTGTTCTCACAGTGGGCCAGGAAGTAGAGGCCATGGTCCTGCGGCTCAACCCGGAAAACAAGAAGATCGGGCTTTCCATCAAGGCCATTGAAGAGGCCCAGGAAAAGAAGACCTCGCAACCCAGGAGAAGGGCAGCGAAAAGGTGGGCACGAACCTCGGAGACCTTCTCAAGGAGCTGCAGGACAGCAAGAACAAGGGTTGATATGACCGCATGCGGTCTTCTCCCATGCCCTTTTTGGGGAGCGAAGGAGAGATGGCCGGACATACAGATAAAAACAGCGCCCCGATCCTAAAAAGGATCAGGGCGCTTTTCTTTTCCCATTAAGGCGGAAGGAGACAGGTGATTTTGTACTTGCGTGTCTTCATAGTGTCGTATAATCATTGGGGCACTAAGAGACAAATCGAGATCATCAACTGACATGAAAAGGAAGACAAAGTTCATTCTCTTCGTTATTATCATTTTTATCGCACTCCCCATGGGCATCAAAGCCCTTCGGGACGGCCATGACCCCTGCCGTAGGCATCATCGAGATCACGGGTCCCATCGACGACTCCATGGAATACCTGGACATCATAAAACAGTTCGAGGAAGACGACCGCATGCACGCCGTCGTCATACGGCTCGACAGCCCGGGCGGCAAAGTGGGCCCGTCACAGGAGATCTATGAGGCGTTCCTGAGGCTGAAAAGCAAGAAGCCCGTCGTCGCCTCCATGGGCTCGGTGAGCGCGTCCGGTGCGTACTATATTGCATGCGCTGCCGATACGATCTATGCCCTTCCAGGGACGATCACCGGCAGTATCGGGGTGATCCTGGAGTTCTTCGATGTGACCGAAGGCATGAAGAAACTGGGGGTGTCTTCCCAGAACATCACCGGCGGCGAGCTCAAAGCCGCAGGCTCGCCGTTCCGACACATGACGGATAAGGAACGCACGTATTTCCAGGAGCTCGCCCGGGATGTCCATGAACAGTTCAAGGACGAGGTCTCCAAGAGCAGGAAGATCCAGAGGACAAAGCTGGAGGAATATGCGGACGGGCGGGTCTTCACCGGCCGGCAGGCCCTGTCGGTCGGTCTGATCGACAAGCTCGGAGGCCTGGATAAAGCCGTGGAGGAAGCCAGGAAAAGAGGAGGAATCGAGGGGGAGCCCCGGATCATAAGGGGGAGCCGAAAGAAGGTGTGTGGCAGGAATCAGGCGCTTCCTGGAGAGTTATACCCCGGTATCCTTCGGAAAAGGATCCACGCATATTAGACGTGGGTTCTTGCGGCTTGAATACAGCATTCAATAAGGAGTAAACACGATATGGATAAGATTCTCTGCGATGCCCTGACATTTGATGATGTCCTGCTGCTCCCCGCAAAGTCAAGCATTACGCCGGCCATGGCGAATATCAGCACCAGCTCACCAAGAATATCAGGATCAACATACCGCTTTTGAGCGCGGCCATGGATACGGTTACCGAGGCGCGCACCGCCATTGCCATGGCACGGGATGGCGGCATCGGCATCATCCACAAGAACATGACCCCCGAGGCACAGGCCATAGAGGTGGACAAGGTGAAGAAATCGGAGAGCGGGATGATCGTCGATCCCATCACCATGGGGCCGGACCAGAAGATCGGCGAGGCCCTGAAGCTCATGATGCACTACCGGATATCCGGAGTGCCCATTACCGTGGAAGGCAAGCTCGTCGGCATCCTCACCAACCGGGACCTGCGGTTCGAAACCGATATGAACCGGCCCATAGGCGAGGCCATGACCAAGGAAAACCTCGTCACGGTCCAGGGCGAGATCACCCTGGAAGAGGCAAAGAAGCTGCTCCACCAGTACAAGATCGAAAAGCTCCCCGTGGTCGATGAAGACTGATAACCTCAAGGGGCTCATCACCATCAAGGATATCGAAAAGGCCCAGAGATATCCGTCTTCTGCAAAAGATTCCCGGGGCAGGCTGCTGGTGGGCGCCGCGGTCGGGGTCCTGCCCGACGATGAGGAGACGGGTGCATGCCCTCATGAAGGCGGGAGTGGATGTGCTCGTCATCGACACGGCCCACGGCCATTCCAAGGCGGTCATCCAGACCGTCGAGTGCCGTCAAGAAGCTCTATCCCGAATTCCCAGGTCATCGCCGGTAATGTCGTCACCAAAGAAGCCACCGCAGATCTCATCAAGGCCGGGGCCGACGGCATCAAGGTCGGGGTCGGCCCGGGATCCATCTGCACGACCCGGGTCGTGGCAGGCGTCGGCATGCCGCAGATCACGGCCATCATCAACTGCGCCCAGGAGGCGAAGCAACATAGGATACCCGTCATCGCGGACGGCGGCGTCAAATTTTCAGGCGATCTCACCAAGGCCATTGCCGCCGGGGCGTCCAGCATCATGATAGGCTCCCTGTTCGCCGGAACCGACGAAGCGCCGGGAGAGAGGATCATCTATCAGGGGAGGACCTACAAGGCCTACCGCGGCATGGGATCGGTGGAGGCCATGAAGCTCGGGTTCCAAGGACCGCTATTTCCAGTCGGATGTCATCGATATCGGAAAAGCTCGTGCCCGAAGGCATCGTGGGTCGCGTCCCCTATCGGGGGCCGCTTTCCGAGAACGTGTACCAGCTCCTGGGCGGGCTCAGGGCAGGTATGGGCTACACGGGATGCCATAGCATCGAAGAGCTCCAGACCAAGGCGAAGATGATCAAGATCACCTCCGCCGGATTGAAGGAATCCCACGTGCACGATGTCATCATTGTGAAAGAGGCCCCGAACTACAAGCTGGAGTACTGAGGTTCCATGGGTTTCGTCCACCTCCACTGCCATACCCAGTACAGCCTCCTGGACGGAGCCATACGGATAGCCGACCTCATCGAGACGACGAAATCCTTTGAGCAGGAAGCCGTGGCCATCACCGACCACGGGGTCATGTACGGCGCCATGGATTTCTATGACAAGGCGCACAAGGCCGGCATCAAGCCCATCATCGGCTGCGAGGTCTATGTGGCCGCCGGGCAGACATGAGCAGCCGGGAACTGGTCGCCGGGTATGCCCAAGCATTATCATCTCATCCTCCTGGCCATGGACAACGCGGGCTACCAGCAACCTCATGAAGCTCGTGTCCCTGGCCCATGCAAAGGGGTTTTACTACAAGCCCCGGGTGGACAAGAAGACCCTGGAAGAGCTGAACGGGGGCCTCATCGCCCTGAGCGCCTGCCTCCAGGGGGAGATCCCCTACTGGCTGCTTCGGGGCAACGATGAGAGGGCCAAGGAAGCCCTGGACTTCTACCGCAGGGTCTTTGACGGCAGGTTCTACCTCGAGATCCAGGACAACGGCCTGGCGGACCAGGAAAAGGTCAACCCCCTGCATCCTCGACATGGGAAGGACAAACGGCATCCCCATGGTGGCCACCAATGACTGCCACTACCTCAAGCAGGAGGATGCCAAGGCCCATGAGGTGCTCCTGTGCATCCAGACCCAGAACACCATCAACGACAAGTACCGCATGAGCTTCGAGACCGATCAGCTCTACCTGAAGAGCCCGCGAGGAAATGGGCCGGAGCTTTCGAATGGGCCCCCGAGGCCGTGGACATCACGGCCGAGATAGCGGCCCGCTGCAACGTGGAGATCCCCAAGGGCGTCTATTACTTCCCTGTTTATCCTGCTGAAGAAGGCAAGACCCTGGAAGAGGTCATCGAAGAGAAGTCATGGGAAGGCCTCCAGGTCCCGGATGGGCGAAGACGATCCCCGAGGGTATGCGGAAAGGCTCGAGGGAGAGCTGGAGATCATCAAGTCCATGGGCTTTGCCGGCTATTTCCTCATCGTCTCCGATTACATCCAGTACGCCAAGGAAAACGACATCCCCGTGGGGCCGGGCAGGGGCAGCGCTGCAGGTTCGCTCGTTGCCTACGGCCTGCGGATCACGGATATCGACCCCATCCGCTGGAAGCTCCTCTTCGAGCGGTTCCTGAACCCCGAGCGCAAGAGCATGCCGGATATCGATGTGGACTTCTGCCAGAACAGGCGCGACGAGGTCATCGAGTATGTGAAGAACAAGTACGGCCCGGATTACGTCAGCCAGATCACCACCTTCGGGAACATGAAGGCCAAGGCCGTCATCAGGGACGTGGGCAGGGTCATGGGCATGAGCTACGGCGATGTGGACAGGATCGCCAAGCTCATCCCCAATGACCTGAATATCACCCTCGACGAAGCCATCAGTCGAAGCCCAAGCTCAAGGACCTCATGGACAGCGACCCCATGGTGGCCAGGCTCATGGACATCGCCAAGGCGCTCGAGGGCTTGAACCGCCATGCCTCGGTCCATGCGGGAGGCGTCGTCATATCGGATTCCAGGCCGCTTACCGAGCATGTCCCGGTGTACGTGGACAAAAAGGGCATGCTCATCAGCCAGTACGACATGAAGCGCATCGAGCAGGTCGGGCTCATCAAGCTCGATATGCTGGGGCTTGAAGACCCTGACCGTTATCCAGAAGACCCTGGAGATCCTAAAGGCCCGGGGCATCGAGCTCGACATCACAAAGATCCCGCTGGATGACCGAAGCTACTACGAGCTCATCGGCGACGGCGATACGTCGAGCGTGTTCCAGCTTGAAAGCTCGGGCATGAAGCAGCATGCTCAGGCAGCTCAAGCCCGAGAAGTTCGAGGATATCATCGCCGCCGTGGCCCTTTACCGGCCCGGGCCCATGGACCTCATCCCCTCGTATGCGGACCGCAAGCACGGCAGGGAGAAGATCGACTATCCCCATCCCCTCCTCGAGGCCATCCTCGAAGGAGACCTACGGGATCATCGTCTACCAGGAGCAGGTGATGCAGATCGCCCAGAAGATGGCCGGGTATTCGCTGGGCAAGGCCGATCTGCTCCGGCGGGCCATGGGAAAGAAAAACCCCGAGGAGATGGCCAAGCAGCGGGAGATCTTTGTGGGAGGCGCAGTCCAGAACGGGGTCGATCAGGAACAGGTCGCGGGGAGATCTTCGACCTCATGGAAAAGTTCGCCAACTACGGCTTCAACAAGTCCCATGCCGCTGCCTACGCCCTGGTGGCCTACCAGACCGCCTATCTGAAGACGCACCATTTCAAGGAATTCATGGCCGCGAACCTCACTCTCGACCTGAACAACACGGATAAGGTCACCCCCATCTCGCCGAGTGCAAGGTGCACAATGTCCCCATCTTGAGCCCTGACATCAACGAGAGCAGCTGGGAGTTCATCACCACCGACGAGGGCATCCGCTTCGGGCTCGGCGGCATCAAGAATGTGGGCGTATGCTGCAGTGGAGCTGTTCACCAAGGAGAGAGAGAAGAACGGGCAGTTCACGGATCTGGCCACTTTCCTCGACCGCATCGCGCTCACAAAGGTGAACCGGAGGGTCGTGGAATCCCTCATCAAGGTGGGTGCCTTCGACAGCATCCATGCCAACCGCAGGGCCCTGCTGAAGCCTGGAGCTCCTCCTCGACGACGCCCAGAGAAAGGCAAAGGACAAACTGGCCGCCAGGAGACCCTCTTCAGTCTCGAGGAATTCTCCGAAGACAATGCGGACCAGGCAATCGCGCTTCCCGGACATCCCGGACTTCTCTGAAAACGAGAAGCTCAAGATGGAAAAGGAAGGCATGGGGTTCTACATCTCAGGCCATCCTCTGAAACGCCACACCAAGCTCATCAAAAAATACGCCACCGCCACCACGAGAAGCCTGCAGTCTGCGAACGGGGCCACCATCATAGCCGGCATGCTCACGAGTGTGAACATAACCAGGACGAAAAAGGGCGCGGTCATGGCCAGGGGCGTGATAGAAGATCTCGAAGGATCTGCCCCCATCGTGTTCTTCCCCCAGTGCTACAGTGACTTTTCGGACGTTATTGTGGACGATAAGGCAGTGGTGGTCAAGGCTAAGGTCAACGGATCGGCAGAGAACGGAGGCGGTGAGAGCGAGAACATGCAGGTGGACCTTATCGCGGAAGAGGTTTATCCTATAGAAAAGGCAGAGTCGGTTCTTGCCAAGAGGATCATCCTCAAGCTGCCCCGGGAGGCCAAGGCGGACGATATCCGGGCGCTCAAGGATGTCATCTCGGGCTGTAAGGGATCATGCCAGGTGAGCTTTGAAATCAATACCGAGGAGGCGCTCGTGAGCATCGATGCAGGCAAGGAATACATGGTCACGGCCTCTTCCGAGATCCTCGCAAGACTCGGAGAGATCATCGGACCCTCCCGGGTGGAGCTGCAATGAAGAAAAAAGATCAGTTCGACGAAGTCGACAATGCCTTGAAGGAGCTGCAGGAGAGCATTTCCCGGCTTGAGGGCGTTGATTCATCGGATCTTGCCCGCAAGGTGGAGTGTTTCCGGGAGGAGATCTATGCGGGTATCTCCCGGTGGAGCAGCGTAGAGCTTGCCCGGCATGGAGAACGTCCGGTTATTGACGATTATTTAAACGGCATCTTCAAGCGATTTCATCTGAGCTCCACGGCGACCGGACGTATGAGGATGACCCGGCCGTCATGGGCGGGATCGCATTTCTGGATGATATACCCGTCGTGGTCATCGGACATAAGAAGCACTCGGTAAAGCAAAAAGACTACAGGAAGTTACCACTACGGCATGGCGAGCCCGTCCGGGCATTACAAGGCGATACGGCTCATGAACTGGCGGAGAAATTTGGGAGGCCGCTGATCACCTTTGTGGACACCCCGGGGGCATATCCCGTGCCCGAGGCCGAGTACAAGGGACAGGCCTTTTCCATTGCCAGGTGCATCTCCAGGCCATAGCAGGCCTCAAGACACCGGTGATCGTGTGCATCATCGGCGAAGCAGGCTCGGGAGGGGCTCTGGCACTCGGCTTCGGAGACCGAATCATCATGCTCGAGAACGCCTTTTATAGTGCCATCAGCCCGGAAGGCTTCTCCTCAATCATCTATGGCGACGCCTCCAACAAGGAACGGGCCGCCGATACACTCAAAGGGACGGGCAAGGATCTCTATCGGCGACGGGATCGTGGACTATCTCGTCAAAGAACCCACGGGAGGCGCCCATAACGACTCTAAAGCAGTAGTCAAAGAGGCTGCGCAAGGTCCTCAGGCAATATGTCAGGGAGCTCATGGAGCTTGATACCGACGAGTCTCTTGAAGGCCCGCGCGGCGATTATCGAGAAGCTCATTTCCCGAAGTAGCCTTCTGCAGACCGGTGCAGTGGATAGCCATTTGCCGAGGATCGAGCCGGAAGGTCCATGCAGGAGTATTTTTCCTCCATGGCCGGGAAGAAATTTCCCCTTCATGGGATTGCAACCGATGCCGATGAGCCTGGGCAGAAGTGGCATCATCCTTGCTTGATTTCAGAGCAGGAGGAGACTATCATGAAGATTGATCCGAATATGGTCAATCGGTTCCGTGACGGGCAGGACATCCGGCGTCAGGCCGACGAACGGTATTAGCGGAAACGGTTTGATGACAGTCCTGAAGGGCATCGAGAATACGCAGCTCAAGAGGGATCGAGCGCGAGGACGCTGCCCATCAGATCAGCCCCAATCCCCAGAAGATTGAAGCCCTGAGTTTGAGCGAGCAGGCCATCGACATGCTGGATGCATACTCGAAAAGCTTGAGCGATCCGAAGCTTTCCCTCAAAGACATTGCACCCATGGTGGATGAACTCAGTGAGGCCATGCGCACTTCTCTTCTCAATGCGAAGTCATTCCTTTCCGATGACGATCCTCTGAAAGGGGTACATGGAACGAGGTTGCATCAGCGATGTACGGCGAAGTCTTACGTTTCCGGAGAGGGGATCTCATCGGGTGATCCCTCATGCACCGTTCATCACCGCTTTCATAGGCCTTTTCATCGGGAGCTTCCTGAATGTCTGCATCTACAGGATCCCCCGCAACGAGTCCATCGTATTTCCAGCTTCCAGATGTCCCGCTGCGGCCGTGCAATCAAGCCGTGGGAGAACATCCCTGTTTTGAGCTATCTCTTCCTGATGGGAAGGTGCAGGGGCTGCCGTGAGAAGATCTCTGTGAGATATCCTGTTGTCGAGCTCCTGAGCGCTCTTCTTGCAGTCGCCATGCTCTATCGGTTCGGCCTCACGCCGAAGTTTTCATCATCTACTATCTCTGGGCCTGTGCCCTCCTCGTCATCACCTTCATCGATATCGACTTCCAGATCATCCCGGACAGCCTGTCCATCGGCGGAATTGTCGTCGGGCTCGTGCTTGTCTGGTGGCTGCCCATTAGATACAAGGATGCACTGATCGGGCTTTGCGTGGGTGCAGGGCTGCTGATCTCCATAATCTACGGGTATTATTTTCTCACGGGCAAGCAGGGCATGGGCGGCGGTGACGTGAAGCTGCTCGGCATGATCGGGGTAGTTACCGGGTGGCAGGGAGTACTGTTCACTATCTTCATGGGCTCTCTGATCGGCACCCTGGTGGGCGTCCCCTGGGCCTATGCCCAGAAGAAGAATATGCAGGCCGCCATACCGTTCGGGCCGTTCCTTGCACTGGGTGCGCTCATCTATGTGCTCTGGGGAGACCTGGTCATAAACTGGTACTTCGGCATTCTCGCGTAATATTTCTTCCCTTGCGTACCCCTTCCGGAGCCTTTGTTCGTATCTGCCTCTTGAGAAATGGGATGGAAATCGAGTATTCTCCCCATGACAGGATTATGTTCACTTAAAAAACATGGTGCATAAGGGTGCCGGGGACATGAGGGAATGAATAGCCCTGCAAGAAAAAATCATATACTACCTGCAAAGCTTAGCACAGCTTTTCTGCAGGCGATCGTCCTCCTACTGGTAGGTCTGGCAGGAGCGGTTATTATAAATACATATCGTCCCGACGGGCTTGCATGGGTCGGTCCCGGGCCATCTGGGAGTGCCGCCGAAGAGATCGGGACGATTTCTCTCGATGACGCATGGGCGGGATACCGGAATGGATCGGTCCGGTTCATCGATGCGAGGGAGCCTTCCGAGTATCTGTCGGCGCACCTTCCCGGTGCATGCAACATACCGGCGGGTACAGCGGGAAAAAACCTGGGGCAGGTTTATGTCCAGGGATTTTTCCGGCAAGGATCTCGTGATCTACTGCTCCGGCCCGGGCTGCCCCTTAAGCAATGAGCTTGCAGATGCCCTGGCGGGGCATGGAATAAAGAATGTCAAGGTTCTTCCTGACGGGTGGGCAGGGTGGTACGAGGCCGGATTTCCCATTGAAGGAGAGAAGTGATGGCAGGTGCCCGCATGGATAATACTCTGCAGATCCTTACCTTGGGCTTCAGGATCATCCTGGGCGTTCTGTTCGTCTATGCAGGGGTGGAGAAGGCCATTGACCCGGCCGGATTTGCACAGGCCATCGGCAACTACCTCATTCTGCCCGGCTGGATGATTAATTCCATTGCCGTCATCCTTCCCTGGATAGAGATTGTGGCCGGAACGAGCCTGCTGATCGGAATGTTCCTTCCCGGGGGTGCGCTCATCATCTCGAGCCTTCTGTTCGTGTTCGTATGCGCTCTGGGGATCAGCATGATACGGGGGCTGGATATCGATTGCGGTTGCTTCAGCTCTGCTGCCGGCCGGAATCCCATAACCTGGCGGTACGTTCTCAGGGATATCGTGCTCTTCGGCATGGCATGCACGGTCTTTTCCCTTTCTCAATGCAGCCGTTTTTCTCTGGATGCTGCAGTGCAGAAGTTTTGGAGTAGAGAAAGGTAACAAAGATTACCTTACCGGCCCTGCCTTCAGTCGAAGCAGGCGGGCTGGACATGAACGTCAGCTCCTATCCTTTCTGTGGTATTTCCAAGGGCGTGAGAGACTTTCGTGTAGACAGGGAGGGTCGGCATGTCGAATTTTTCCCAAAAACATACGGGTACTTCTACCCTGTACCTGCTCAATGAAGACAGCAGCAAGATGGAACTGGAACTGCTTCACTACTCCAAGTGGAGAAAGGCAATCCTCATCATCCCGCTTTTGGCCTCCGAGTTTACCCTTCCCGAGAACAAGCCGGTATTTGAAAATATCGCGAAACAGCTGGCCGGTGCGAACTATCTTTCGCAGATAATTTTCGGCCTGGACCGGGCGACTGAGGATGATGCAAGAGAGCTTGCCGCTATTCTCAACAATAACAACGTTCAGAATTACCTGGTACAGCATAACGATGGGCCGGGGTTTTCATCTATCTACCAAAAATTGTCTGAGGCAGGATTCCGGCTGGACCAACCCGGCAAAGGCAGGAATATGTTCATGTCCTTCGGCATTGCCCTTGCCATGGGAGCCCAGAGCATCGGGACCATCGATGCGGATATCAGGACCTTTACGCGAAGCCAGCTTGACAGGCTGTTCTATCCGGTCCAGGTGTTGGGGTATCAGTTCAGTAAGGCCTTTTATGCAAGAATAAGGGAAACGCAGTTCTACGGGAGGGTCAAAAGGCTCCTGCTCGATCCCCTCCTGATCGCGCTGAAACGGAAGTTTACCGATACCCAGCAGGACAGGGTCTTAAGGCTGGTCGATTTTCTCCTGAACTTCAATTATCAGCTTTCGGGAGAAGTGGTCTTTGACAGCCAGCTCCTCAAGCGTATGCAGTTCGCCACAAATTGGGGAGTGGAAATATTCACCCTGATAGAGGTCTATCGCAAGTCCACGACCTGTGCACAGGTTGAGATTTCTCATGGACCATTCGACCATAAGCACCAAACGGTTTCCGAGGCTGATCACACCAAGGGGCTCTACAAGATGGGTATCGATATCGTAAGTACCTTGCTTGCAGCGCTCGTGGTGGAAGAGGGACTCGAAATATCTGAACACTTCATCAGGGATCTCACCACGACCTACTTAAGCGTAACCGATGATCTTATCAAGATGTATGCAGACAATGCAGCCTACTGCGGTCTCTCGTACGATACGAACCAGGAGGAGGCAATGGTGGATAATGTCTTTAAAAACGTGATCCTCTTTGCCGGAGATCTTCTGCTTTCGCCTGCCTTCATGGCCCGCAGGTTCAGCACCTACGTAAACGAATATGAAGAGTTTAAAACCTATATCGATGCAGGCCTGCTCTCCGTGATCGAAAAGACATCGCCGGGCTTGAGAACCGAGATCTACGAGACCCCCAAGACCGTTTCCTGGGAACGGGTGATGCGGAAGCTCCCCGGGATCATCAACGAGATTATCGATGTCGTGGAAGGAGAAAAGAAATTTTACCGGTAAAGTGTCTAAGGCATCGGAATTAATGGCCTTTGAGAGGGTGTGGACCCCATCGGTGCGCCCCTATTTCAGATACGCGGTACAGGATATCTCCACCAGGACATCCCTGGGGAGCCTGGAAACTTCAACCGTAGCGCGCGCAGGCTTGACCCCTTCGGTGAAGAAGGATGCATAGACTTCGTTCATGGAGGCAAAATCATCCATGCTCTTCAGGTAGATCTCTGTCTTGACGATGCTCTCGAGTCCTGTATTCATGCTCTTGAGAATAGCCTCGATATTTTTCATGACCTGTCTTGTCTGCTTCTGAATTCCTCCGGAAACAACGACGGCAGTTTCCGGATCGAGGGGGATCTGCCCGGAGACGAAAACAAATCCGCCTGCAACGACTGCCTGGGAGTAAGGCCCGATGGCGCGAGGGGCCTTGGAGGTAGATACTTCTGAAATAGCCTTGCCGGTCATTTTTGTGCTCTCTCTTTTCCTGCCGAATCCGCTTAGATGTTTTTCAGCTCTCTTGCATAGACAGCCGAGGCCATGGAGATCAGGATGCGGATCAGGTGGTCGAGTTCGTCTTTGGCCCTGTCTCTTTGGGAGCCTTTCTCATTCCTGAACGTATCCTGAATTTTCGTAAGCCATTCAAGGACATCCTCGAGGTCGCGGATAGTCCGCATGACTTTAACCTGTCCATTCTCCCGGGCGATGAACCCCTGAAGGAAATCAAATTCATCAGCCATTGAGAGACTCCTTTCGCCGGTCTTCCATCTGCTCTCCTTTTATAAAGTGTATCATACACCCTTTATCCCGTCTACAAATGATATCTAAGATGAAAGACCCTGATAAACCAGTATGGACATGACCATGAACCAGGCATGCCTTCGCGTGCCGGGGGAAGGGAGTTGTTTGCAGTTATGCGATTCTATGATATTGAAGGGTGTGCTTAAAAAGCAAAGCAGAAAATATATATAATATACCATGATGCTTTCCCTCTTGGGAAAGGCAAATGGAGAGCATCCCTTTTATGCCGTGAAGGGAGGAGGGGCGGTTAAGGAGCTTAAGAGAGTGAATTCTGCATTCATTTATACCTCGAAATTCGATACGTACAGCCTTGGAGAGTACCATCCCTTCAAACCTTACAAGGCCACCATGGTTTATGAGCTGTGCTACCGGTACGGCCTTTTCGACGAACCCTGGATCAGCATTGAAGAGCCTGCGCCCGCCCCTGAGGAGGCAGCGCTTGAATATCACTCGAAGGAATATATGGAGGTTCTGAAAGATTCGAATTCGGGTTCTTTTGATTTCACCATGCTCGAATACGGGCTCGGGACAGGAGACAACCCGGTTTTCAAGGGCGTGTATGACTTCTCCCTGCTGGTCTTGGGGGCATCCCTGCTCGGTGCAGAGCTCATTTCTTCAGGGAAGGCCGATGTGGTTTTCAGTCCGATGGGAGGGCTCCACCATGCTGGGTATGATCATGCCGAGGGTTTCTGTTATATCAATGATATCGTAATCGCCATCAAGAGGCTCCTCAAGTCAAGCTGCAAGAAGATCCTCTATATCGATATCGATGCCCATCACGGCAATGGCGTGCAGGATGCATTCTACGATACCGATGAGGTTCTGACCATTTCTTTTCACCAGAACGGTGAGACCTTGTATCCCTGGGGAGGATTCGAGGACGAGACAGGGGCAGGCAAAGGGCTCGGCTATAACGTAAACGTGCCTCTGCCGGAGTATACCGATGATGAATCCTATGTACAGGTCTTCAAGTCCATATATACCCCTCTTGCACAGGCATTCAGGCCCGACTGCATTGTTGCGCAAATCGGCCTCGATACCCTCAAACGGGATCCGCTGACCAACTTGCGGCTGACCAATAACGGGTATGTCGAGGTGATCGAGGAAATAAGAAAGAGCTGCCCTAAGGTGCTGGCGCTTGGGGGAGGAGGGTACAGCGTACCCGATGTGGTCAGGGGATGGACGCTGGCCTGGGCGGTGCTCAACGATCTCAAGCCGTACGACCCTTACCAGGGTCTCGTCAGCGGCGTTATGCTGCCTCAAGGCCAGGGCTCCGAAGAGCTCCGTGACCCCACGTACCATCTCGCAGAAAAGATACGGCGTGATGTCCAATCGTATCTGAATGGAAAGGTTGCCTATATCAAAGAAAAGATATTCCCTCTCCACGGCATCAGGTAGAGCATGGTACCGGAATGCGGTCCCTTAGGTTCTCCCGGGTGGAAGAAGCATAAAGATATGAGGGTTTAGGAGGCGATATGGAAGATGAGAAAAAACGGTATACCTTTACCGATAAACGGGGCAGGACGGACGATGCCAAGCCTGCTGCGGGAACGGAAGAGAATCACCAACCGGGCCTGAAGGAAGACCGTCAGTCATTTCCCGGAGAAGAGATGCATGAAATCGATTTTTCAACCCTCATCATGAGCTTTGCAAGCGCCGCGATGATAAGCCTGGGCCATGTGCCTGATCCGGCTACCGGCCAGATTGTCAGGAACCAGGCCGTCGGGTTGCAGAATATCGGCATCATCTCTTTGCTCAAGGAAAAGACCAAGGGAAACCTGAGCAGGGAAGAAGAAACCCTTTTGGATAATATCCTCTATGAATTGCGCATAGCCTATATCGAAGCACAGAAGGGATGAATTATGGAGAAACGCATACCGTCGATAGGCATCTTGGTTCTGGTAGCCGTATGCTCGTCCCTCATAGGGATGTTCGTTGCGACATCCTTCAATCTTCCCCAGGAAGGCAAGGCGCTTCCCTTCTGGCGGGAGGGAAAACAGGAGAGCAGCTCCCATGTGCTCATGCCGTCCTTGCGCACTCTGGCAAAAACGGCAACCCCGACAGTGGTCAATATCCGGACTACCAGGAAGTTCAATTCCGATGATCTGTACAAAAAGTTTGAAACTCCCGGCGGGCAGAATGAATGGTTCGATGATTTCTTCCGGAAGTTTTTCGAACAGAATCCTGACCAGGATATCAAGCAAAGGAGCCTCGGGTCAGGGTTTATCATTTCCCGTGACGGGTATGTCCTCACGAACAACCACGTCATTGCGGAAGCGGATGAGGTCTATGTATCCCTTTCCGATGGAGATGAGGAGTACAAGGCCAAGGTCGTAGGAAAGGACGATAATACCGATCTTGCCCTCATAAAGATCGAGACAAGGAGGGATGACTTCCCTGTTGCCGTCCTGGGGGATTCCGACTCCCTGGAGATAGGGGATTGGGTTATCGCCATAGGCAACCCGTTCGGATTCGGAAATACCCTCACGCAGGGGATCGTCTCTGCCAAGACGCGGGTAATCGGTGCAGGGCCCTATGACAGCTTTATCCAGACGGATGCAGCAATCAATCCCGGCAATTCAGGCGGGCCGCTCATCAATATGGACGGAGAGGTAATCGGGATAAATACCGCCATCATCTCATCGGGGCAGGGCATGGGCTTTGCCATTCCCATCAACATGGCCAAGCAGATCCTTCAGGAATTGAAGGATAAGGGTGAGGTTTCACGAGGCTGGCTGGGCGTGGCGATCCAGGAGGTCACACCGGAAATTGCCAGGGCCTTAGGGCTGGATAAATCCGGAGGGGCATTGATTACCGACGTTTATCCCGGTGATCCGGCAGACAGGGCAGGCCTGAAAAAAGGTGATGTCATTCTCAGGATCAATAATCAGGATATCCAGGATCCTCGGGCGCTGACGCGTACGATCGGCAGCCTGAAGCCCGAAGAAAAGGTCAGCATGACAATCTGGAGGGATTCCGGGAAGGTCACCATTAACACCAGGCTCGAGAAAGCGCAGCGACGAGCATATATCGAGCATGAGGAAGACTCCCCCGGAGGATTCCACGGGCAAGACCAAGGACAGGCTCGGTTTGATGCTCCAGAATATCACACCGGAAATCCAGAGGCAGCTGAATCTCCAAGAAGACTCCGGGGTCATCGTGGTCGATATCGACCCCAACGGGATTGCAGCAGGAAGCAAGATCCAGAAAATGGACGTCATTACAGAGGTACGGGGAGTCAAGGTGATGAACACCAAGGAATATCTTGCCGCCATGCAAGGACTGAAAAAAGGTCAGACGGTGCTCATGCTCGTGATACGGAGTTCCCGGCCGTTATACATTGCCGTTGATATGAAGTGAAGATACTGGCCTCTGCAAAGATCAATATCTACCTCAAAGTCCTCGGTAAGAGGCCTGACGGGTATCATGAGCTGCTCACTATCATGGCGCCGGTCTCTCTCTTTGACGAGATCGTTCTGGATCCTTTAGAGAACGGGATCAAGGTCTCGGCACCGGGAAGCAACTGCGCTGATGAAAAAAACCTTGCCTTTCGAGCCGCCGCGCTGTTTCTGAAAGAGACGGGCATCCACGGGGGCGTTTCCATCCGGATTGACAAGCGGATACCCGTTGGGGCTGGTCTGGGAGGGGGCAGCAGTGATGCCGCGGCTGTTCTCATGGCCATGAATGACCTCTTCCAATCCGGTCTTTCTGTCAAAGATCTCATGGAGCTGGCCGTAAAAATAGGGTCGGACTGCCCGTTCTTCATCCTGAAGGAACCGTTCCTCATGGGAGGCCGAGGGGAAATCCCCTTGGGGAAGGTTTCCCTTGAAAAAAGATTTTATCTCATCGTGGTACCGCCTCTTGAGATTTCAACAGCCCTTGTGTATTCTCATCTCAAGTGCCCATTGACTCTTGGGCATAAACCGTTTACAATGAGTGATATAACTGTGGAAAAAGGAAATGCGCCGGAGCAGTTGCTGGAAAATGATCTAGAGATCCCTGCTTTCGGCATTTGTCCTGAGATCAAGTGTATCAAGGCGGAGCTGCTTGATGCCGGGGCATTGGGGGTTTTAATGTCTGGTAGTGGTTCATCAGTCTTTGGCGTTTTTAAGGATGAAGAACATGTTTGCAATGGTATGAGCCAAATTAGGCGTCATGAGGGGTATCGATATATACCCACAACAATTTGACGGGGGTAAGCTATGGAAATTACAGAGGTAAAGGTGTATCCGGTCAAGGATAACGACAAATTGAAGGCGTATGCTTCGGTAGTATTCGATGATTGCTTCGTTATCCGGGATTTACGGGTCATTCATGGGACAACGGGATTGTTTGTAGCTATGCCTTCCCGTAAACGGAAGGACGGTACTTTCAGAGACACGGCTCATCCATTGAACATGGAGACACGAGACAAGATAGAGAAATCCATTCTGGATTCCTATCAACAAAAGATTGCCAGCGAGATGTAATTTTACTATAGGATATTCCCGAAGCACCATGAGGTAGTGGTCTCATATGTTGGGATGTCGTCTAATGGCAGGACACGAGATTTTGGATCTCGTTATGGTGGTTCGAGTCCACCCGTCCCAGCCAAATCAGCAAATAAGGAGAATGTGGTCAAATGGAGACGAGCATCTGTGTCTTTTCCGGTAACTCCAACAGGCAATTGGCGGAAAGCATTTGCACTATTCTGGGCATCGAAATCGGGAGCGCCGAGGTAAAGAAATTCTCCGACGGCGAGACAGCCGTGGATATTCACCAGAGCATCCGGGGTAAAGACATCTACATTGTCCAGTCTACCTGTTCTCCTACAAATGAGCATCTCATGGAGCTTCTGGTCATGCTCGATGCGGTCAAACGCGCATCGGCCCAGACGATCACTGCAGTCATTCCCTATTTCGGATATGCCCGTCAGGACCGGAAGGCTTCTCCCCGCACTCCTATCACGGCAAAGCTCATCGCAGACCTGCTCACGGTCTGCAGGGGCGGACAGGGTGCTGACCATGGACCTCCATGCAGGCCAGATTCAGGGATTCTTCGATATCCCGGTTGATAATCTGTATGCAAAGCCTGTCATGCTGAACTATATCAAGGACAAGTTCATGGATCACCTCTGCGTGGTCTCTCCGGATGCAGGAGGCGTGGAGCGGGCCCGTGCATATGCGAAACCGCTGAAAGCAGACCTGGCGATTATCGATAAAAAACGGGAGAGGGCGAACGAATCCGATGTCATGCACATCATCGGTGATGTAAAAGGACAAGGTGTGCCTGCTCGTCGACGATATGGTAGACACTGCCGGGACACTTGCCAATGCCGCCGTTGCATCTGAAAGATGCCGGCGCCGTGAAGGTCTTGCCTGCTGTACCCATCCTGTGCTCTCAGGTCCCGCCATCCACAGGATCACAGCTTCTCCTCTGGAAGAGCTGGTTGTCACGGATACCATTCCGCTCAAGGGGGAAGCCGCAGACCTGCAAGAAGATAAGGTCTTGAGCGTGGCACCGCTCCTTGCAGAGGCAATCAAACGGATCTATCATGATGAATCAGTGAGCGAGCTGTTCCTCTGGAACGATGCCAAAGGATCGTAGACAGGTTCGGCCTTAAACGAACTGTGTATCAACAACTGAGGAGCTTGGCCGCGTTCTAGGATAGATCGTTTCCGGCAGGGTGTGAATCGAGAACCTCGCGGATCTTCCTTGAAAAGGCTGCAATATCGAAGGGCTTCTGGATAAATCCGTTGCATCCCTTGTTCAAGATCTTTGCAGCGTGACCATTGAGGCTGTAGCCGCTCGATAGGATCACCTTGATGTCACTGCGGACCTGTCTGATCCGGTCGAACGTCTCCGAGCCCCCAAGCCCGGGCATGATCATATCCAGGATAACAAGGTCCACCGTATCCTTCTGATCGGTAAATATCTTAAGGGCCTCCTGGCCGCTGGAAGCTGTCATTGACCGTATAGCCCAACTGTTTCAAGAGCTCGCTGCCGATCTCGATGATCATGGTCCTCGTCGTCTACCAGAAGGATGGTCTCGGTCCCTGGAAGCATCTTCTGGGAACCTTCCTTGGCCTCGCCTGAAGCAACCTTGTCGGAGGCGGGCAGATTGACATGGAAGGTGCTCCCCTTGTCTTTCTTGCTGGAGACCGTGATAAATCCTCCGTGGTTTTTGACGATCCCGTAGGCCGAGGCAAGGCCCAGACCGGATCCCCGGACATATCCTTGGTGCGTGAAGAAGGGCTCGAAGATCCTCCTCATGGTCTTTTCATCCATTCCCACACCGGTATCGGTAACGGAAATCCTCACATAGGGACCCGGCTTTGTATCGTGCGTACGGACATCGTTCTCATCAAGGGTAATATTGCATGACTCGATATAAAGATCTCCTCCCTCGGGCATGGCTTGCCATGCGTTTACGTAAAGGTTCAGCAGTACCTGCTCGATCTGCCCCTTGTCAGCCTCCACACACCAGGCATCTTCCTGGTATTTCCTGTGGACTCGTATCTCTTTTCTTGTCTGCCCGAACATTTCGGAAGTCTTCTGGATCATATAGTTGACATCTGCGGGCTTGACCTCATATTTCCCGCCTCTGGCGAAGCCGAGCAGCTGTCTGGTCAGATCGGATCCGCTCTGTACGCATTGTTCGATATGCTTGACCCTCTTGTAATGGGGGTGATCGGTATCCATACCGATGCTCATGAGAGATGTATTGCCCTGAATGGCCATAAGGAGATTGTTGAAATCATGGGCGATGCCGCCTGCAAGGGTGCCGATGGCTTCCATCTTCTGGGCTTGCAGGAGTTGAGCTTCAAGGCGCTTTCGATCAGTGATATCCCGGACGATTCCCCTGAACCCGACTGCATTTTCAAGTTGATCACGGATGAGTGAGATCGACATTTCGAGTGTGCCGATGTTCTTGTCTCCCCGGATTGCCTCAAAATTGATTATTTCCTGCTGCTTTCCCGTATCGTAGATCGCCCTGGCGGTTCTGGAGATCTTCCTCCTTGTCGCGGCCGGGACGAGTACCCGGTAATCCATACCCATCAGGTGTTCTTTCGGATATTCAAGGATCTTGCACAGGGAGTTGTTGAAGAAGGTAAAATACCCGTTCAGGTCAAGCTCAAAATATCCTTCCTCGATACGTTCGAGAATGGTCCGGTATTTGATTTCGCTTTCCTTGAGGGCCTGCTCAGAGTTTTTTCTCTCGGTGATATCGAAGGCGGAAATAATACCAGCCGGCCGCCCGTCGAGCATGATGGTTGCACCGGAGAGATCCACCCAGATCTCTTTTTTTCTTTCGAAATGATCTTGAACTCATAACGCTTGACCGGCGCGAGTCCTTTCAGGCGTCTTGCGGCCCGATCCTGTACCAGATATCTGAAATCAGGGTGTACGATCTCCCAAAAATACATGGTGCGGAGTTCTTCCATTGAGTAACCGCTTATCTTCTCGGCGGCCGGGTTCGCATAGATCCATGTATCGTCCTGGAAGAGCATAATGGCAGTCGGCGTTGATTCAGCCAGAACCCTGAACTTTTCTTCGGTCTCCTTCAGGGCTGTTTCCACAGACCTGCGAAGGCTGATATCTCTGGCAACACCTATCCTTCCCGTGATCGTATCACTGTAATCCCTCATGGTTCTCATGCTGATCTCCATGGGTATTATCCGTCCGTCAGCCCCAAAAATCTCTATCTCGTACAGGGGGATCTCTTCGCCTGCCATTTCTTTTTTAAACCTGTCAACGGTGAACTGTTTGATCTCCGGCGTCAGGATGTCCTGGAATGACCTTCCTAGGAGGTCTTCAGGCCTATGGCCGGAAACTGTCTGAATCATGGGGTTGAGATAGGTAAATCTGCCTTCTATGTCCAGGGTGAAGACGATATCCGTAAGCGTTTCCACAAAGGTGCGGTATTTCCCTTCACTTTCCTTCAGCTCTACTTCGATTTTCTTCTGTCTGGATAACAGATACTGGGCTAATAATGCAAAGAGGATGATCGTGGCAAAGTAGATGGAACGTGTCCATATTTCATGAGGATCTTTATTGAATATTTCGCCGATGAGTTCACAGTCTCTGGAAATGATGACATGTGCCGTTGATTCGACTATCCAAAAGAAAACGGCAAGGATGAGCCCCAATGCGATCACATGATCGGTCACCTTGAAACGGTTGCTTTTCACCGGCATACATCTCCCATGATGTTGCTTCTCGTGGTGTAGATGTTTCATAGTTCACCACAAGCAACCGTATCGTCTAATCACCGTGAAATGTTTAATCATTCCAGGTCTGGATATCTGATATGGCATGGATAAAGGAGATAAGGATACAGGGACGGTTTCGGGCGGCTCTTCGGAACTCAGAGGCCTCGTGATACGGCATCTGCGAGTTCGGGCCGGTATTGAAGCGCCTCAGCCAGGTGGTCCTGTCGTATGGCAGCTGATCCTTCCAGATCCGCAATGGACCGGGCGACCTTAATAACCCTCTTATAACCCCTCATGCTCAAATTACAGGTCTTCATGGCACTGATAAGGAGATTTTTGCTTTTCGAGTCCATCTCACAGATCTTCTCGATTTCCCCTTCGGGGATATGCGCATTCAGAAACCCTCTTGCCTGTTGGACAGACCGCGCTCTTGCTATGCGGTCTCGTACGGGCAAGGATGAAGAGGTGTGTTTCGGAGAGAGGATACTTGATGCATCCACAGGGTCAACCCAGACATGGAGATCGATCCTGTCCAGGAGCGGGCCGGAGATACGGCTCCGATATTTTGAAACTTGTGCGGGAGTGCATCTGCACTCTTTCGAGGGATGACCGAGAAATCCGCATGGGCAGGGATTCATGGCGGCAATCAGCTGGAAGCGGGCAGGGAAGGTGAGCGCCCTTTGAGCCCTGGATATCGTGACATTACCGTCCTCAAGAGGCTGCCGGAGCGATTCAAGAGCACCTCTCTTGAATTCCGCAAGCTCATCAAGGAACAGCACCCCGTTATGAGACAGGGTGACCTCCCCGGGGGCCGGAATCGATCCGCCGCCGATGAGACCTGCGTCCGAGATTGAATGGTGAGGGCATCGGAAGGGCCGGCCGGTTACGATGGAGTTCTTCTTGAGCCTCCCTGAAGCCGAGTATATACGGGTGCATTCAAGGACCTCGTCTTGAGAGAGATCGGGAAGCACTGTAGGCAGGCGCTTTGCGAGCATTGACTTGCCCGCCCCCGGAGGTCCCAGGAAAAGAAGATTATGAGAACCGGCAGCAGCGATCTCCAGGGCTCTCTTGGGCATGGCCTGACCGGTAATGTCCGAGAGATCGAGGAGATGCTTGTGGATGCAATCCGTAATGGGCTTGTCAGTCAGGAAAGGGTCTGGAAAATCGGACTTGAGAAAGGCTACAATCTCTTTGAGATCGCGGACAGGCCATATACAGACGCCGGACAAAGAAGCCTCTCTCGCATTCGTTGCCGGGCAGATAAGGCCTCTGAACGATTTCTGCTTTGCCAGGAAAGCAAAAGATATCGCACCCCGTACCGGCCTCACCCCGCCATTGAGGCCCAGTTCGCCCACGAACATGATATCATCGATGCGATCCTGGGGAATAACATCAAGTGCCGCGAGGATGGCTATGCATATTGGCAGGTCGAAGATGCCGCCTTCCTTCTTATGATCTGCAGGGGCAAGATTAACCGTAATACGCCTGGGCGGGAAATCCAGCCCTGAATTTATGATCGCAGACCGGATGCGCTCCCTGCTTTCTCTCACCGCGTTATCGGGCAGGCCCACAATGGAAAACCCCGGAATCCCTCCCTGAATATCGGCCTCCACCATTACACTTAAGCCGTCCGTACCCCACAGACAGGCTGAATGAACACTTGCAATCATGCTTGGTAAAGATAATCCTCATAAGAGCGATGTCCAGATCGCAAAAGGTAAAATATTGCAAAAAAAGGATTTCTGCTTAGTCCCGCGAGTTGTTGGATCCACCGATAGAAGCGGCAGGAAGAGGTCGGATATTACTGAAAGGAAAAACACGAATCTGTTATTTTAGCTTGACCGGCAGCGGAATCGGGCATATTGCGAAAAGGTCTGTTCGTATTAGTCATTACAGCCCGGATTAGACACGAGACGGAAAGTTTGGGTTGAAACCCCTCAATGCTGCAGGGGCTTCAATATAGTCATTATGCCAGTGATTGAGTCGCTTTTGGAGAAAAGACGGTGGAAGAAGGATGCTTAGGAAATATAAAGTCTGCGACAACAGAATCGTCATGTCCCATGACTCCGATTGTTCCATCCAGGTGTACATCAACCCGGAGATCGAAGAACGGCGCTACCTCGTAGATGAGCTCAAGATCGACGAGCATACCTTAAATTCCGCATTAGACCCTGACGAAATATCCCGTATCGAGCTTGAACCGGACCATCTGGCCCTTATTTTCAAGATGCCCAAGAGCTACTCAGGTGATGAAGAATTCGCTTTCCGGGTCGTTTCCACAGGAGTTTTCCTTTTCAAGGATCAGTTGATCGTAATTCTTTCCGAGGATATTTCGCTCTTCGAGGGCAAACAGTTCAACCGGATCTACTCCTTGAGAGGCCTCTTTCTTAAGCTCATCAACCGGTCAGCTTATCATTTCATGGAGCATCTCAAGGTCATCAACCTCGTTACGGATGAACTGGAGCAGAAAATCAACATTTCTATGGAGAACCGTTATCTTATCAACCTGTTCACTCTGGAAAAAAGCCTCGTATACTATCTGAACGCCATCCATGCAAACACCGTGGTCATCGAAAAGCTGAAGAATTATGCCACGAAAGTAGGGTTCCTCACCGAGGAGACCGAATTCCTCGACGACATTCTCATCGAGAACAACCAGTGCTACCGGCAGGCCGAGATCTATTCGAACATCCTGGCGAGCCTCATGGACGCCCGGGCCTCGATCGTGAGCAACAATCTCAATATCCTCATCAAATCCTGAACATCATCACGATATGCATCATGATACCCACCTTCGTGGTGAGCGCCTTTTCCATGAACGTGGGCATCCCGTTGCACGATAATCCGTTCGCCTTCTGGATCATCGTGGCCATGGCATTTTTCTCAGCTCTCGGTGTCATGATCCTCTGGAGATACAACAAGTGGTAAAGTTTCCCCGGGGTGCTGTGCCCCTGCTCGTATTTCACGGCCGATTGTACTATTTGCCGTACTTTCCCATGAGTACGCTTTCTCCGAGGATATGCCCCTGCATGGCATTGAGGAGCTCTCTTTTACTCGCTCCCGGGGATAAATTGAGCATGGCATCGAGGGCATAGGCCTTGAAATAGTACCGGTGGATTCCGGATGGAGGGCAGGGGCCGTCGTATCCGATATTGCGGGAATCGTTCATGCCCTGCGTACCGCCGGTGGAAGGCTTCTTCCCCTGGAGTACATGCTCCGGCAAGCCGGAAACATGATCAGGAATGTCATAGTAGACCCAGTGTACCCATGTCCCCATGGGTGCATCGGGATCGTCGGTTATGATCGCGATGCTTTTGGTACCTTCCGGAATCCCCTTCCAGGAGAGAGGAGGTGATATGTTCTTTCCGGTACAGGTATATTGAGGAGGGATCAATCCCCCCTGATGAAAAGCCGAACTCTGTATTTCCATAACTCTTCCCCTTTTTGAGGCTGCAAGGGTCTGGCCGCTTACCGTACAGACGAGAAACAGGCCTGTCAGGAAAGATAAGAAAAGGATCTTTCTCATGGTGACTGCCTCCGAATATTTAAATGATTCCATTGCCTTTAATAATAACTATCGATCATTGAAATACAACGCGACCTTTCTGGCTGAGGATTTATTTATCGTTTAAGAATTTCCCGGAGCTGCAATGCATTCCCGGGCGCATGTGCCATAAAGTCATTGTCAAAATAAACATATGCATCAACGCCCCATGACCTGATCTTCTCTGCCCATTCGTCAAGTTCATTTGTGGTATAATCAGATACATAGAGCTTTTTCGAACCATGGAGCCGGATGTAGACGAAATCGGCGGTAACGGCCTCCAGGTAGGGGAAGCGTCCGGCCGTATCAGCAATGCACCATGCAATATTATGCCTGCCAAGGACAGAAAGGGCATCGGTAGAGGTCCAGCTCTTATGTCTGGCCTCGACCGTGTACCGGTAACCATCCGGCAGGACGGCCAGAAAAGTCTCAAGTATGTTTTCATCGAAAACGAGTGAAGGAGGAAGCTGGAAGAGGAGGGGCCCGAGTTTAAGGCCGAGAACGGAAACGGATGAAATAAAGGTCCTTACGGAATCCTCCACGTTTTTCAGTTTCATGATGTGAGTGATGTACCGGTTTGCCTTGAGAGAGAAAACGAAATCATCAGGGCCTTTCATCCGCCACTTCAAAAAGGTGTCCGTGTTCATCTGCCGGTAAAAGGTTGCGTTCACTTCAACAGTTGAAAAGATATTCATGTAATAGTCAAGCCAACGGGCTTTGGGATATCCTGCAGGATAAAAGCGTTCTTTCCAGTGATCGTAATTCCACCCGGATGTCCCGATGAATGTATGCATCACCATACCCCTGCGATCATCCAAAGAGCTGTTCTATTTCTCCCCATTGTCAAGGAAGAGCATTATATCGTCCTTCGATAGGAGGGCGAATATCTTCTGATTCTTAGAATGATGGGAATTCCCTGTACTTAGACCGGGATATCCCTCCTTCTATAATTATCTATAGGATAAACGAGAGGAGAGAACAATGGAGTCTGCAATGATTTCGGAGGTTGTTGAAAAGCAGAGACTTTTTTTTCAGGACAGGTATTACGAAGGATGTGGAGAGCCGCAAGTCGCAGTTGAAGCTGCTTTCATAGCATCATACAAAAAGAGAAAGGCTTCATCCTGGATGCCCAGAAGAAGGATATGGCCAAACCCGAGCTTGAGGCTTACGCAAGTGATATAGCCATCACGCTCAATGAAATCACGCATGCAATCAGGAATCTTTCCTCCTGAGCAAGGCAGCTCCAGGCACAGGACTGTTATTCCGCTCCTTCCGTCATCCTGTTTCACCGTTCCAGAGCCCCTGGGGATCGTGCTGGTAATAGCCTCTTGGAACTACCTTCATGCTCTCCATGGTGACGCTTGTAAGCGCTATCGCCGCAGGAAACTGTGTCCTTCTCAAGCCTTCGGAACTTGCTCCCCATACCGCAAGGGCCCTCGAAGATATCATAACAAGACACGTCGATCCCGGCTATGTGTCGGTAGCAACCCGAGGGCCGATGTTGCCGGGGAAATTTCTCTCACCGCTTCGATCACATATTTTTCACCGGCGGGGCACGCGTAGCAAAGATTGCCTGGAGGCTGCATCACGTCACTCACTCCGGTAACACTTAAAGCTTGGAGGCAAGAGCCCCTGTATCGTGGACAGGGACATTCAGATCGATTATGCGAGCAGGAGGATTGTCTGGTCCAAATTTTTCAATGCCGGGCAGACATGTGTTGCCCCTGATTATCTCCTGGTGGACAACGGAATCAAAGGGCCGTTTCTAGATGCGCTCAAAAAGGCGGTTATCAAGTTATACGGCAGGACCCGAGAAAGAGTCCCTACTAAGCACGAATCGTCAACAGGTCACACTCCGACCGGATTTGAGCCCTCATGGATCAGGGAGATATAGTCATAGGCGGACAGGCCCTCTCAAAAGGAACCCTACATCGCGGCTACCATAATGGAAGGCGTACCGGTTGATTCGCCGCTCATGCAGGAAGAGATATTCGGCCCCATCCTGCCGGCGTTTACCTTCGACACGTTTTCTGAAGCTCTGGATTTTGTAAATTCTCGCCCCAAGCCCCTTGCCCTGTATCTTTTTACCCGTGACAGGCCAAAGCAGGAGCAGGCGAAGAAGGAGACATCGTCGGGTGGATTCTGCATCAATGACGCAATGGTCCATCTGGCGTCTCCTTCCCTGCTGCCATTTGGGGGTGTAGGCGACAGCGGCATGGGACTGTATCACGGGTAAAGCCGGGTTTGATACCTTCAGCCACACCAAGAGCATCGTAAGGAACACCCTGCAGTATGATATACCCTTACGTTATACCCCGTACCGGTTCAAGATGGGGTTGGTCAGATGGCTGTTCTAGGCTGATTTCAGCTTCTTTTGCTTAAGGAATTGGTCGGTCCTGATGATTTCCCTTTGTTATGTGCTCAGTACAGGGGTAAGTGCCGGAAACAGCTAAGACGGCTATCCCGGCACCCACCCTTTTCTCCAACGAACTAATTACTGTGCGGCAGGAGGTGCCGGTACTTCTGTTGCGCCGGGAGCAGGTGCTGCTGTGTCGGTTGAAGGAGCCGGAGCCTCGGTTGAAGGAGCCGGGGTCATCTCTGGTGCCGGAGCAGGGGTTGCTTCAGGAGCGGGTGCTGCGGTGTCCGTGCTCTCTACGCCGGGCTGGCCGGTTTCTGCTTCCTGCTTCTTCTGGCAGCTGGAAAGGGAGAACATCAGCCCAAATACCAATAACACAAAACAAACCGTTAAAAAGCTCTTTTTCATTTTCATTATCTCCTATATTTTATTTATTTCTGCCCAGTTAAATAGCAGATAATACCAGCAAAATCATCACTTATTTGCTACGTCTCTACTTGCTGAATACGAACTCATCCCTGCGGTTCTTTGACCAGGCTTCCTCGTTGTGGCCAGGGTGTAACGGCTTCTCTTCACCGTAGCTGATCGTTGAGATCCTCTTCGGGTCGATGCCTGACGATACGCAGTATTCCTGTACAACCCTTGCTCTCTTGTCTCCCAGGGCGACATTGTATTCGTTGGTGCCTCTCTCATCGCAATTGCCGGCTATCTGTACTTTGAAGGTGGAATTCGCCTTCATATAGCTCACAAGCTCGGTAAGTTCCTGCTTCGCCTCCGGCTTGAGATTATAACTGTCATAATCGAAATAGACTATTTTGTTGAACCCGCTCTGGGTGGGGGCAGAGATCGTACCATCAGGAGCCTGACCAGGTGTCGTACCTGCCGGAGTTCCTCCGACTGTTCCCTGTGGACCTGACACCTCGGCTGACTGTTCGGCCGGTTGTCTAGGGGCGCAACCTGCTGCAACGAGAGTGAGAATCATCAAAATCGCAGCTGCGTAAGCGATTGCCTTATCCTTCATATTCATCCCCTTTCCCTCAAATATCGAAAAATTTATGTTATTTGCAGCCTTCATACTCTTTCCGTGGAAAAATACAAGGATGACTTTGGGCTGTTCAGGATAGCTACTGTATAGAAAGGGCAGGTTGTTGCAATTAGTAATCCGGCTCATAAGGTTTCTTTACTTTTATTTCCAAATATTGACATTTCTGCGAAAATTGACTTTCCAAATAAAAAAAACTCCCTTTTTTCTAGGGTGGAGAGGATTCAGCCAAGATGAGGGGAAAAGGATCCGGCTATTCCCTCAAAGGCTTCCGCCTTTTTCATAGGTGACTAAAAATATAATAAGCACTTTCGGCGTTCTCTCTAATGGATCGATCATATTTTTCAAGAGGAAGGGTTTCCGACTTTTGTGCCATAGTCTTCTATGAGCCCTGAAAGGTTGATATCGCAAGGTAACCGGCCTATCTTAACTCTCAAAGACATATCTTGATCGAGTGAAACACAATGCCTGGCCTTGATAGATGCAATTCTGCTGAATTCCATGCATGCATAAACCTTTGTGCCAACCGCATTGTAATTATCCGTTTGAGGCAGGCAAAAACAGGCAATGGCTGTCTTGGCCTGCCTGCACAGGGATTAGTGCCTTTTAAGGCTTCCCTCCAGGGGTACAAAAGATGAAAGGAGAAATCGTATGCAGGTAAAGGAGATCATGACGAAGAATCCTGAGATGGTATCAATTGATACATCTCTGATGGATGCAGCGAAAAAAATGAAGGACCTCGATGTGGGCGTCATGCCTGTGTCACGGGAAAACTCTGTTGTCGGTGTAGTTACGGACCGGGATATCGTCGTGCGGGGCATCGCGGAACAGCGTGACCCTTCCATGACCGCAGTCAGGGATGTCATGAGCAGCCATGTACTCACCTGCCCTGAAAATACCGATATCCGGGATGCCGCACAAACTATGAAAAAGAACAAGGTGCGCAGGCTCGTAATTACCGATACCTCGGGTAAGCCTGTCGGAATCATTTCTCTCGGTGATATTGCCACAAAGTCTTCCGCTAAAAAAGAAATGAGCGGGGAAGTTCTCGAGAAGGTATCTGAGCCGAGCCATACCAAGCGGTAACACCATACCGGACGGAGGAAGGGTGCAAGACTCCTCCGTCCAGCCGGTACCCTTGTTCTGTCAAGCGGATACGATCATCCCGAAGTGCTTTGGCCAGGGTGATCCCCCGGATCGGTCCCTTTCCCCGTAAGAGAATCTTCCAAACATCAATGAATCCCGTATGCGTCATGATAAACCTATGAACTGGACATAATGTGGTTTTCAATGTATGGACGAATTTATGAACAGATTATGTTATTTGGATATGTATCTCTTTAACTTCCGGTAAGAATAGGGCCGATTTCTTGAGCTCTGAAACTACACGACCCCTTAGCGTCCCTTGCAAGACGATTCCTTATGTTCAGCCCCGGAATGGTCTTCATCATAAGCTATCTCGTTGCAATCTTCATCGGAAGCAGCCTTCTTATGATGCCCTGGGCAACGAGGGAAGGCCATATGGCCTGGATCGATGCGCTGTTTACCGCCACTTCAGCTCTCTGCGTTACCGGCCTTACCGTGGTGGATACGGGCAGCACCTTCAGCTTCTACGGCCAGATGCTGATCATGACCCTTGTAGAATTGGGAGGCTTGGGCATAATGACCTTTGCCGCACTCCTCTACCTTACGACAGGGTGGGGCATCAGCATGCGGCAGCGCTCATTCATCCAGGAAACCTATTCCTCGGACTTCTTAAGAGATATCAAAAAACTTGTGATCTTCATCTTTTCATTTACCTTCATAGCAGAGCTCGCAGGCGCTCTCCTGCTCATGCCCTGCTGGAATAAGGGATTTTCTCTCGGGCAGAACATCTTCTATTCCCTGTTCCACTCTGTCTGCGCTTTCTGCAATGCCGGTTTTTCCCTGTTTCCCGACAACTTCGTAGGCTACCGTGACAATATTCTCCTCAATATAATAATCACGAGTCTCATCATCCTTGGGGGGATCGGGTTCCCGGTCATAAGGGAATTGCTGTCCGCCATGAAAAAGGCGAAAAGGGCAAGGCTGACGCTCCATACGAAACTGGCCCTTGTCGTGACGGCCGTGCTGATACTATTCGGCACGTTCATCTTCTGGATTCTGGAACGCGATCATTATATGGCCGGCATGTCGTGGTGGGAGAAGATTCTCATGTCCTATTTCCAGTCAGTAACGACACGGACGGCCGGGTTTAATACCATGGATTTCTCCTTGCTTGGAAACGCTACGCTGATGTTCGCCATTCTCCTCATGTTTATCGGAGCATCTCCCGGCTCTACCGGTGGGGGTATCAAGACAACGAGCGCCGGCACCCTGTTCGTCGTCTTGTGGAACAGGCTGAAAGGAAGCGAGACGAATAATATTTTCAAGGCTACGCTCCCGCAGGAGATCGTATCGCGCACCATTACCGTCTTTATCGTCTCAATTTTTTTCATTATCTTCATACTATCCTTATTGATGATTGACCAGCAGGGTCTTGTGCTCATACAGCAGAGCCGGGGATTGTTCCTCGAATATTTCTTCGAGGCCATTTCCGCTTTCGGCACCGTGGGCCTGTCCATGGGGATCACCTCGAAAATGGACAGCCTGGGCAAGCTGCTCATCATCATTACGATGCTGGTAGGCAGGCTGGGAATCCTCACCCTTGTATATGTCATAATAAACCGTAGAGAGGCCCCGCGATACTGCTTCGCAGAAGAAAATGTGTTGATCGGGTAAGACTGGAGGGGAGATGGCAAGGAAATACGCAGTAATCGGATTGGGGAACTTCGGCACATGGGTGGTGAAGTCACTCTATGAACTGAGGCAGGAAACCATAGCAATCGATATGGACAAGGAAAGGGTCCAGAAGATCAGGGACTTTACCAATAATCCCGTACTCGCGGATGCCACCAAAAAAGAAACGCTCATAAGTCTCGGGCTTGGAGAGGTTCATGCCGTGGTGATAAGTCTCGGAGACAACACGAGTGCATCCACGCTCATCACCCTGTATCTGCAGGAAATGGGCGCAACCAAGATACTCGTGAAGGCGGTTGATGAAGATCACGGGAAGATCCTGAGGAAGGTGGGCGCCACGGATATCATCTTTCCTGAAAAGGATATGGGGATAAAAACCGCCAAAAGCCTGGTCATGCCGAATATCCTGGATTTTATCGAGATGTCCGAGGATTATCAGATCGCCGAAATCGCCCCTCCAAGCAGCTTCATCGGGAAGTCCCTGGCCGAGCTGGCGCTCCCCCAGCGCTTCAATATCCAGGTCATTGCAGTCAAAGAGCTCATTCCCGAGAGATTCTCCGTCATCCCCAAGGGCGAATTCATCATCAAAGACAGCGACATCCTGGTGGTGCTCGGCAAGGGCATCAACATAAACAAGATCAAGCTGCAGTAACAGGTTCACCGCGGGCAGGATAAAAGCAGCTTTCTTCTCCTTGATGATTTTGTTTTTCCCGCCATAATTATTCTCCTGTAAAGGTACATTTATTTATCTCTGCTGGCTGCTTTCGCCTATCAGTCGGCGCATGGAAGAAGGATTAGTGCCAGAGCTCTTGGACTTCCTCGGGCAGCATGCTCTGGATATCGTTGATTTCTCCTTTGGATACCTTTTTGCGGAGAACGGAAAATACACCGCGGGCTGCCTCTTCTGCATCGATATGAGGAGCCCTTTCGAGATCCCTCCTGATGAGAGAGAAAAAATCACCCTTTTTTTGTGATCTGTCCGGCTTGCCCGATGTCGTGTATCCTTCGTAGTATATGCCTCGAATAAGCAGGGAAGCTGGGCCCCGAGGTCAATGGCTTCATTAACCACAAGGCGGTCCCGTAAGGCATGCAGGGTGGAACGCAAGGCCAGATATGCCTTATTTTTATCCGTCCACCCTTCTTCTTCCATTATGTCATTCAGCCATTCATTTGTCTTATGGATGGTACTTTCCAATCCATCGATTCCGGTACTGGTCATTGTGATACTCCTTCTCTAAACAGTCCTTTCATCCTGATGTATATAGAGAATAACTGCCGGCTATCCGTTTACGACCCTTCCACCGTTCGGGTGGAGCACATGCCCGGTTATGAAGGCGGCATCGTCCGAAGCGAGGAATACATGGAGCGACGTCAATAGGCTGGCCGGCGCGCCCCATGGGGTATTGAGCCCGAACGTCGAAACCTTTTCTTCATCAAAGGATGAAGGAATGAGCGGTGTCCAGATTGGCCCGGGGGCCACCCCATCCACCGGTCCCAGTCCGGGCGTGGATCGGGCGAGTGGCTATTCCAAGCAGGAAAAGATCCCTTTGATTAATAAGGATTTATTGAGAAATATGCAGCAGGTCACAGCTTTTCTGGGATTTTATATAACTGGTGATTGAGCCTGATAATGGATAACATTTTTTATGGGTAATCCCCTCTATATGCTTGGGATGCGGAAGAAAGGGTGCCTCAGGCCATTGGACATACCGGAGCCTCAGGGGAGGCGGCTGATAAAAAATGATAACCCATTACTCCCGTTATCTCTCATATCCTGATGAAATCTCCCGGTGACGATCCTTGACGGAACGCCGGAATCCTACTATGAAGGGCTCGACATATCCGATTCAAAACGAAACGCGAGCCTTAAGGAGGAACGAATGGGGTTCAGCTTTCTACCCAAAGAATCAAACTTCTTTGTTTTATTCAGCAAGCAGGCAGAGCTGGCTGTCAGTGCAGCTGTCTTCTTCGTGGAGATTACATCGAATGGGACCTATGATGAGGAGACCGTACGAAAAATGCGCAGTCTCGAGCATCAGGCCGACGAGGTAACCCACGAGATTATCGAACGCCTGAATAAGACCTTCATCACTCCCTTTGACCGCGAAGATATCTTTACACTCACCAAAGAGCTCGACAGCGTCATCGACATGATCTACACCATCACGAACCGCATGCGGGTCTACCGGATCAAGGAAATCAATCATGACTTGGTGGAGTTTGCCAATGTCATTGAAAAATCCGTCCGAGCTCTGACCGTTGCCATCGAGAGCCTGAAAGATACGAAAAGGCCCCAGACCGCGCTTGATTCATGCATCGAGGTGAACAGGCTGGAAAATATCGGCGACAACATGCGCGACGCCATCCTTGCCAAACTATTCGAAACGGCTACGGACCCGGTTTACCTGATCAAATGGAAGGAGATCTTTCAGTTTGCAGAGACCGTGCTGGATATCTGTGAAGACGTGGCCCATGTGGTAGAGTCGATTATTGTGAAGCAAGCATAAGCGAAGCGATGACGCCCTTCATCATCTTCCTCATTCTCCTTGCCCTGGTATTCGACTTCCTGAACGGGTTCAACGACTCTGCCAACTCCATCGCCACCGTAGTTTCCACCCGCGTGCTCACCCCCCGGAGGGCCGTGATCTGGGCGGCTTTCTTCAATTTCATCGCATTTCTCTTCCTTGGTCTGCATGTTGCCAACACCATCGGGAAGGGCATCGTGGACGTGAATATAATCGATCCCTACATTATCCTTGCGACCCTGGTGGGCGCCTGCCTCTGGGACATTGCCGCATGGTATGTCGGGCTGCCTACGAGCTCGTCCCACGCGCTCATCGGCGGTCTTGTCGGCTCGGCCCTCATGAAGGCGGGGCCGGATGTGCTTGTTCTGACAGGCATCTTCAAGGTCGTTGCCTTTATCTTCATCTCTCCTCTGGTGGGCCTGATACTCGGTCTCCTTATCGGGGCGGTCGTTTATCGGTTCTTCAAAAGAGCTACCCCCCTTCATGTAGATCATGTTTTCCGGAAGGGGCAGCTCGTGTCGGCTGCCCTGTTCAGTCTCGGCCACGGTGGAAACGACGCCCAGAAGACTATGGGCATCATCGCAGGCCTTCTCTTCAGCGCGGGCCTCCTTGGCGACACCTTCTACATTCCGTTCTGGGTGGTCATATCATGCCAGGGAGCGATCGCTCTGGGCACCATGTTCGGCGGCTGGCGCATCGTGAAAACCATGGGCCAGCGGATTGCAAAGCTGAGGCCCGTGGACGGTTTCTGTGCCGAGAGCGGTGCGGCGATATCGCTCTTTGTAACCACCGCCTTGGGGGTTCCGGTAAGCACGACTCACACCATAACAGGGGCCATTATGGGTGTGGGCTCTCTGAGACGCTTGAGTGCCGTCAGGTGGGGTGTTGCAGGCCGCATTGTCTGGGCCTGGATCATAACGATTCCCTGTTCAGGCACAGTCGCTGCAATTACCTACCTGCTGTTCCATTAATAAGCGAGGATATTTCAGACAGGAGATATACTATAATGGTTTCAATACATTTAAAAAGCTATTGAAACCTGGCTGCCGGTGCGAATATGATAAATCTGAAAGGCCGGACGTGCAGCAGGTTTATCGTCCACACTTTTGGTTCTATCCCATGGTAAAGAAAGGAGATAAAAATATGAGGAGTACTTTCTATTGGATTTTTGTATTACTCGTGATCACGTTTCTTGTGGGAGGGTGCGCAACAGACCCGTACACAGGTGATCGAAAGATGAGCAAAACGGCATGGGGCAGCATAATAGGCGCTGCCGGCGGTGCAGCGGTCGGTGCGGCTACCGGCCATGACAGCGAATCCCGCCGGAAACGGGCGCTCATCGGAGCAGGGGTAGGCGGTCTTTCAGGAGCCGGTGTGGGCTACTACATGGATCAGCAGGAGGCCAAGCTCCGCCAGAAGCTCCAGGGTACCGGCGTGAGCGTGAGCCGTCAGGGCGACCGCATCGTCCTCAATATGCCGGGCAACATCACCTTCCGGACAGACAGCTCGGATATCGCAGGAAATTTCTATGATGTGCTCAACTCGGTAGTGCTCGTGCTCAATGAATACAATAAGACGCTCATCAATGTGTACGGCCATACGGACAGCGTCGGCAACGACCAGTACAATCAGGGCCTCTCCGAGCGGCGGGCAAGAAGCGTCGGCCAGTATCTGATATCCCACCAGATCCTCCCCGACAGGGTGATGACCCTGGGCTTCGGCAAGACCAGGCCCAAAGGCAGCAACGACACGCCTGAAGGCCGCCAGCAGAACCGCAGGGTAGAGCTCGAGCTCGCACCCCTAACCCAGCAGCAATAATCTTTAATCCCTACCGGCCTGCACCTCGCAAGGTGCCCAGGCCGGTTTTTCTGTTTCTTTGTTTGAATGCAGATGGACAGGAGCTCCTGCATTTATGCGAAGTCCGTTCCTGCTCAGTACCATGCCTTTCTTGTCACTGTAGGAAGGATCCTGAAACTACAAAGCGTATATTTTTTTTTACAAACAGCCGATAGTTAAGCAGAATGAACGCAATTATCGGCGCAACTTTAGTATTTTTTGCAGTCTTCGGCGGGTATGTGTTGGAGCACGGGAATCTCTCACTGCTCTTCCAGCCCGTTGAACTGCTTATCATCGGAGGGGCTGCTACCGGGGCTCTGATCATTTCTTCGCCAGTAAAGGTACTGAAGGCCCTCATCGTAAGTCTGAAAAACGTCGTTTCTCATAGTCATTACGATTCCAAGAAATACATCGAAGTACTCACGCTGCTCTATGAGATCTTCAACAAGATGCGCAAAGAGGGTATCATCGCTGTCGAGGCCCATGTGGAAGATCCCATGAAAAGCGAGATCTTCAAGCGTTATCCCGCGATCCTGAAGAACAAGCGCACGCTCGATTTCATCTGCGACAGCATCAAAACGCTGCTCTCCATTGAAATCACACCATATGAGTTCGACAATCTCCTGGAAGTGGACATTGCGGCAAATACCGAAGAGCAGAGCATTCCTTTTCACCGCATCGCAAAGACCGCAGATGCACTGCCCGGACTTGGAATCGTTGCCGCGGTTCTCGGCGTGGTCCTCACCATGGGCAAGATCAACGAGCCGCCGGAGGTCCTCGGGGAAAGTATCGGTGCAGCCCTTGTGGGTACCTTCTTGGGCGTGCTCCTGTGTTATGGTTTCGTAGGACCCCTCGCAACCCTCCTTGAGCACCAGATCAAGGAGGAAGAGGAGTACTACCACGTTATCCGTATTGCGCTCGTCTCATTTGTGGCGCGCTCCGTCCCCCAGATCGCCATCGAATTTGCACGGAGGGCCATACCCGAGAGTGAGCGTCCGGGCTTCAATGAGCTTGAAAAGATCATAAAGGGTAAGAAGTAGCTATGTCCGACAGAACGGACCAGACAATCATTATCAAGAAGAATAAAAAAGGTGGTGGCGAGGGTCACGGCGGATCATGGAAGGTCGCCTATGCAGATTTCATCACCTCCATGATGGCCGTCTTTCTTCTCCTTTGGCTCCTGAACATGACTTCTGCACAGAAAAAGGTCGCACTCTCTCAATACTTTCAGAATCACTCGATCTTTGAAAAGGGAGGCGGCACAGCCGTAGGGCGGTACGCGGATGTTGCCGGAGACGGCGTACTCGATTCCAACAGCATCACCCCTGCGATCGCTCAAAGAACCTTTGTGACCAGCGATATCGCAAAAAAGATCAAGGAGCAGGTCCAGTCGAAGACGAAGGAATTCAATGACAGGGTTTTTGTCTTCGAAGACAGCGGGAACCTGAGGATAGAACTCACCGATACAGCCGGATCGTCGATCTTCAAAGTGGGCAGCACAGAGCTCAGCGAGAGCGGGAAGGCCCTCATACAGGAAATAGCCCCGGTCTTTACCTCTGTCCCGAACAAGATCATTATCGAAGGGCATACGGATTCTCTTGGATACAAGAGCAATGTCTTCACCAACTGGGAGCTTTCCACGCAGCGTGCATCTGCAGCGCGGATCGAGCTCGAGAAAAACGGAGTAAGGCCTCAGCAGGTCGAGATGGTTGCCGGCTTCGCGGATACCAGGCCCCTCGTCCGAGAGATCCCCGGAGATCCGAAGAACCGGCGCATCAGCATCGTGATCGATTCAAAAGCCAAAATAAACGAACCACCCCCGCTCCCCGGACATATAAAGCCGGAAGCACCCTGGGTGACAGACACGGTAAAGAGAAATACCGGTTCTTAAGCAGTGCCCGCACGGCCACCCCGGCTCGTTTTCCTCCTGACCGTATTTTGTAAGGATTTTACCGTTGCCCTCCAGGGTGACAATGGTGTATTCCCTCCCCTGTCTTGAAACAATCTTTGGAGGGGCTCCATGGGCATAATGTCAAACACCGTAAGCATCTACCAGTACGAGGTCATAGGCGAAATACCGGGCAACGATAAAAGACTGTGGGTCCGGCAGTGTCTTGAAAAGAGCCGGTTCGAACCCATCGACACTACCTCTGACCCCGAGTCCACAGGCTGGGTGCGCTTCGATGAACATATGAGTTCGGATTTCGTCTCCCTCGCCTCGTTCTCTTTTGAGGACTATTATATCTTCGCGTTGCGGAAAGATGTGCGCAAAGTGCCTGCCGCACTGCTCAAGAACCTCGTGGAAAAGGAATGCGGCGAGTGGCTCAAGGAACGGCCAAAGCTCTCAAGGGTGCCGTTTCAGAGGAAGCGGGAGATCAGGGAAAACATCCATGCAGCCCTTCTCGCAAAATCGCTGCCCGACCCGTCTGTCTGCGACGTTCTGTGGAACACGAAAACGAACATCGTCTCGATCGCGAGCATCAGTACCAAGGCCCTGGATTTCGTCGAGGATCAGTTCAAAAAGACCTTCGAGGGGATGACGCTTGTTCCCATCCATCCCATTCGCCGGGCAGAGAGGGTCCTTTCCGAAGAGCACCGGCAGTCTCTCGACAGGCTGAATCAGGCATCCTCGCGGGATGTGCTTTTGCAGATCAAAAAGAACAGATGGCTCGGCTGGGATTTTTTCCTGTGGCTCATGTACAGGAGCGCAGAAGGAAGCTCGGAATACAAGGTGGTGACGGAAGTCGGACCTGCCGAACCGGGTGATCTGTTCATCGCTTATCTCTACGACCGGTTCGTTCTGACCGAAGAGCATGAAGACGGCAACCGGAAGAATTCAATCAGCGGCCCCCAGAAGGATTTCTCCGAGGCGCGCAAATCGATCCAGAGCGGAAAGAATATCACCGAAGCCCTCCTGTATTTCGAAAAGGATATGCTCAAATGGAAGATAAGCCTTAAGGGAGATGTCTTTGCCTTCGGCTCCTTTACCTGCCCGCCCGTAAAGATCGAAAAGGACGAGATGACGGATCCTACTATGGAGAGAGACGCGGTTTTCTACGAGCGGATGTCTCTCATGGAAACGGGACTTCAGCTTTTCGAAAGCCTCTTCGCCGCCTTTCTCTCGGACCGAGTATCGGGCCACTGGCCGCAGATCCTGAAGGCCATGAACGAGTGGCTCCATAAAGCCTGATATCCAGGGAGGTTCTTATATGAAGATTTTTATCATTGTGGGAATGCCTGCCTCGGGAAAGAGCATCGCCAAGGAATACGCGCTGACCGAAGGATACTCCTATTATGCAACGGGCGATATCGTGAGGGCCGAGGTGAAATCCCGCGGATTGGCACCCGGGCCGGATATCATGGCGGCAGTCTCCGACGAGCTCAGGGGTGCCGACGGCATGGGCGTGACCAGGGTGGCCTTGAAGACCGCACTTGCAGAAAAGAGTGCAATCGTTTTTCTCGAAGGTATGCGTTCCTGGCAGGAGATCGAGCTGATTCGGGAACAGGCCGAAGCGGTGGTCGTCGCCTTCCTTGCACCGCGGCCCACCCGGAGGCAGCGCATCATATCCCGGGGCAGGCCGGATGATTCTCCCGAAGGGTTCGAAGAGAGAGACCGGCGCGAAATCTACTACGGAGCCGCCATCCCCATTGCCCTTGCAGACGCATACGTGCTCAACACCTCAACCATGGAAGCCTCCCTGGAAGACCTCCACGAGATCGTCCTTGAGCACGGAGCAACAAAACCTGCAGCAGCTCACTAAAATATAGAATCACTTCCGAGAAGTACTCGTATAAGGGAATGATGCTGACGAAAGGTTGCAGGGCAGAACGGATGAAGTGATTCGGGAGTGACACGGGAGAGCGTTGGCATCCATCACAAGTACATTCGTGCCGTCCCAGAAAGGCTCAAAGGCGAGCCAGGGGTTCCATGTGGACACATTCAGGCTTTTTTTGCTCATGCATCCCGGTGAAGGGCAAAAGGCATCTTGACCCCGGATGTTTGAGCGGAGCGAGTTTCCGGGGGCAGCCTTTTGAGCGAACCGATTGGATGCATCAAAAAACGACGCCGTGTCAGCATGGAACCCCTGGCTCCCCTTCTCCTCAGGATTGCTTTACCCGTTTCCAAGGGTATTATCGATCTACGCAGGGATAAAGTCTGTGGGTCTTATCTCGACAAGGCTGATCGCATTGCCCGGGCATACGGTTGCGCAGAGGCCGCAGCCGATGCAGGAATCGGCTTTTATCTCCGCAACGCCTTCCGATCCCAGAGAAATCGCATTCAATGGGCAGATGTCCTCGCAGAGGCTGCAGCCGGTGCAGGCATCACTGCCGAGTCGGGCCTGGTAGCGGCTCGGGGCGAGCACGCCCTTGGTTTTCGTGTCGTGGGCGAACCGGAGCATCTCGCAGCAGCAGCTGCAGCAGTTGCAGAGAACGTTCGACCTCCCCGGGGTATTCTCCGTAAGATGGACGAGGCCTGCCTCCTGCGAGCGCTTCAGGATCTGCTTTGCTTCATCGAGATCGATCTTTCTGCCCGTTCCCCGTTTGATGGTGTATTCCGCCCCGCGGTTGAGCTGGAGGCATACGTCCAGCGGCTTGTCGCACTTTTTCATGAGTTTGCGGCAGACGCAGGTGGTGACTGCTAGGGCGTTCGCCGACTCCAACATTTTCAGAGCATCCTCGTAGGCAAGGACCTGGTTCTTTGTGGCAATGGTCTCCCCGACGGGGATCACCCGCATGAACGACGGCAGCTTGATCTGGGTGACGAGCTCGAGCAGGCCGGGATATTCGGTTTCGTCGAACTCGACCCAGAGGTCCATAAGCTCCTGCGGTGCTTCTTCCCACAGGATGGTCGAATCGTGAAACTGGACCATGTGCCGGGGCATCCGGTAGGTGGTTACGCCGCCTTTGATTGCCTCAAAAACTGCACCTCTGTGGAAGAGCTCCTGCAGGATCGAGAGCATCTCATCGGTTGTGCAGCCGAACTTTCCCGCCAGTTCGTCGGCGGTAGCGGGCAGGGCATTGACAATTTCCGCCTCATTCTCGGAGCAGACCGTGCTCCAGATCCTGGGCAGTACCGTAGAATGTTCCATTAATAATTTTTCCGAAAGTTCACGATACAGATCTTGCTTGGCCATGGCATCCTCCATAGCTTGGATAAGTAAACATTAAAATTTGCATATGGCAAGGGCATATCTTATGATTGTAATATGTATGTCCGTCTGAAGGGGTCGATATGGGAAATGTGTACTCTCACGAGGATATCCGCAATACCTATGAGCCCATCAGGGATCACATACGTACGAAGCACATCATCGTGCAATACGCCCTGAACCACCGTGACATCCGGGAGGTGGCGCTTTACGACCTGGATCTCTCACGCATCAAGCGTGTGCTTGACATCGGCTGCGGCTACGGTTTTTTTACGGAAAAGCTCAAAGGAAGGCTGCATGAGGGCGCAAGGATCGTAGGCATCGATGTCGTGGACCGGCATAACCGGGATGCTTTCCTGCAGACCCTGGATACGGTCTGCTATCAGGGGGAATTCATCCATGCCCAGGCGGATTTCATCAGGGACATTAACCTGATTTCAGCTTCGACCTGGTCATTGCAAGCTATTCCCTGTACTTCTTCCCGCACCTTATCAGGGAAATTGCCCGGACTCTAGTGCCGGACGGCATCTTCCTCACCGTCACCCACAGCAAGCATTCCCTGAAAGAAGTGACGAGGTACGTCCCCAGATGCATGGAAATGGTAGGGATAGAGCCGCCCTCGGAGATAGCCATCAACAGGCTTTTCCAGTCGTTCTGCCTGGAGGACGGCGAGGAGAAGCTTGCACCGTACTTCGGCCGTGTGGAACGGATCGTTTATCTCAACGATCTGCTCTTCCCGCTGGACCGGGTGATGGAATGCATCAGCTATCTCGATAAGAAGAGATACCTCATTATGAAGGACGTTTCAGAAAACTATCCCCACAAACTTGAAGTATGCTATGGTATTTCAACGCGATGGTGTGTGATCATGCACGTTTGCACGGAGAGATCATCGTTACCAAGGATGATGCGGTATTTCCGATGCAGCCTGCCTCGGGAAAGAGGTCTTTAATGGAATGAGAAAACAGAGGATCTATTGCCCATATTGCGGAGAGCCCGTGGTCCAGCGGCACATGGAAGGCAAAATACGGGATTTCTGCATGGAGTGCTCCAGTGTCTTCTATGAAAACCCGCTGCCCGTTGCATGCAGTCATCGTGGTGAATGAGGACAGGGGGGTACTGCTCGTCAAGCGGGGCAAAGATCCCCTACAAGGGGATGTGGTGCCTGCCCATCGGCTTTGCCGAGGCCGACGAAGAGGTAAAGGACGCCGCGCTCCGCGAGCTCAAGGAAGAGACTTGCGTCGAGGGTGAGATCGTGCGCCTCGTGGATGTCGATACCGTGGATAACTATTACTACGGCAGTCTTGCCATCGTTACGTATGAAGTGAGGCATACCGGCGGCACGCCCACGCCGGGAGACGATGCCGAGGATGCGAGGTTCTTCCCGGTCCTGGAACTGCCGCCGCTTGCATGGTCTTCCAATGAAAAGGCGTTGAAGATCTATACCGAGTTCTACCGGGATATTTGGGCCATGATAGACTCATACAGGCAGCTCTTCCCCGAGATGCATTCCATGGGAGAGGTTACGCCCGGCCTCACGGAGCAGAAAGCGTTCCTTTCGAACGTTCTCGTGAAACTCATCGAGAAAAATGCGGACGAGATAACCAGCGAGTGGGCCCGGGAGGTGAGATCCGGGATCCCTGCGCTGTCCATCCACATGAATTTTCTCTTGGATGTGAACAGGAAGGTGCTCAAAAGCATCCGCAAGGGCCTCCAGGGCAAGGGAGACATGCTCGAATACCTCAAGTTCAAGGATACGGGCAAGGACATCAGGCGTCTGGGCATCGATTTCCCGGATATCTTTAATGCCATGGCGCTGAGCAGGAAGGGGATCTGGATGCATGTCATCCAGAAAAAGATCCTCTCTTCACCCTTGGAGATCTATATCACTCTTGAGCTCAACAACCGGATCATCTTCCTCTACGACAAGGTGATCTATCACCTCTCGGCAGGCTATATGAGCGAAGCGCCTGCCTTCATAGCGGAACCTGCCAGATAAAGGACCCTTTCGCCAGGAAGCGTGCCGTCTGTTCTGCCGACTGCCCGGCCTTCCTCTCCAGTGCTTCCGCCGTATTGAACGCGTTATGGGGCGTGAGGATGACGTTTTCTCGCTCCAATAGTTCAAGGCATGCCTGCACCTCCGGGTCAGTACCCGGAGCGCCGGTCCTCAGGCTCACGCCAAGCTCGCTTTCATTCTCGAATACATCGAGGCCCACACCCCCCAGGCGGTGTTCATCAAGGAGGTGGATAAGGTCTCTTGCCGGCGAGAGCTCTCCCCGGGCGATGTTTACAAAGACCGCACCTGGTTTCGCCTTGCTCAAGCGTTCGTAGCGGAAGTATGCCCGGTTCTCATGGGTAAGGTTCATGGCGCAGACGATCACGTCGGCTCCCGGTATGCCCTCTTCGAGGCTCACGTAGTGGATATCGGGGTGTTTGCAGACAATGTCTACGCCGAACGTTTCCATCCCGAGCGCACCGCCGATCCGGCATATCTCCGAGCCGATATTCCCTACGCCCGCAACGAGAAGTGCCCTGCCTTTGCATTCTCCCCCGGTAAGGCCGTCACGGTCGAAGGAGCCGAATTGCCGCATCTGCCGTGGCAATTTCCTCAGGAGCCCCATCCACATGAGCAGGGCATGTTCAGCAACGGAGCGGTTGCAGTACAGAGGCAGGTATCCGGCGGGCACGGACGCGCCGGATGCCTCATGGAAGCGTTTCACATGGTCGAAGCCGGTGCTGCGGGTAAGGACGGCTGTCAATTCGCCGGCCCAGGAAATTGGGATCACGGACTGGGTGCGGGTGCTGATGAAAGCGCAGGGGGGATGCTCATGGCCGGATTCCTGGATGGTCAAGGGGGTGAATCCGGCACGGACACCCGTTGGAAGATGCCTCAGAAGCGCCTCTCCTTCTTCGGCAAAGGCCTCGTAGAAAAAAACATCATGATCTCCGGCAGGTTTCATGGGGATGGTTGTATCATTTCCGGCAAGATTTGAGAACTGCGAGTAAGGGGCAGGGATTTCTCTTTCAAGTTGTCTTCCTCAATGGCCGTTAGAATGCATAGGGGGATCGGTGGGGCAATGCGCTCAAAGGTCCATAAGAGGCCAGGGAGGTTCCTGTGGAAGGTATGAAGAGGTGTGCTTTGTTTTTCCTGCCCGGCGGCTTTCTCTTTTGTGCAGCCGTGCTGATCGTCAACATATCCTCGTTCAGGAACGTGATCCCTTCAATCATGGATTTTGCGCCCTACCTGGTGTTCACATCAGCTGCTCTGATCGGATGGCGGTTCAACCGCAGCTCTCTGGTCTTTGCCGTGCTCATACTCGCATTCGCAGACAGGGCGCTCATCGCCTCGGTAAGAGACCTGCCGGGCATAAGCGTAAAAGGTCAGATTGTTTTTCATGCCATTGCATTCCTCCTGCCGGTCAATCTCGTCATCTTAAGCCTCATGAAGGAGAGGGGCATCTTTACCTTCCACGGCATATTCCGCATATCGCTGATCATCCTCCTGCCGGTCACCCTGGCCGCCTTTGCCAGGCTCCACTCCGAACCCATGCTGGCGTACCTGACGATGCATATCGTACCTCTGCCTCTCCTCGATCGTACGGCTCTTGCCCAGCCCGCGCTGATAGCCTTCATCCTGGCCTTTCTCATCCTGGGGATTAAATTCTTCATTAATCAGGGGGCCAAGGAAAGCGGATTCTTCTGGGCGCTCCTTATTCTTTTCTTTTCGCTGCTGAGCGTAAAACCCGGCATGGAGAGCGAGTTTTACTTTACCGTTGCGGGATTTATCCTCCTGGTATCCATCATCGAGGCCTCCCATGCCATGGCGTTCCGGGACGAGCTCACAGGCCTGCCTGCCCGAAGGGCACTGAAAGAGGATCTTCTGAAGCTCGGGAACCACTATGTCCTTGCCATGGTGGACATCGACCACTTCAAGCAGTTCAACGACACCTACGGCCATGACGTGGGTGACCAGGTGCTTCGCATGGTGGCAACGAAGCTTGCACGGGTATCGGGAGGCGGGAAGTCTTTCCGCTACGGCGGCGAGGAATTCACGGTGATTTTCCCGGGCAGGTATGCCGACCATGCAAAGTCGCATCTCGAAGACCTCAGGCAGGAGATTGAATCAACTGGTTTCATCATCAGGAGGCGCCTGCGTCCGCCGAAGAAACCGAAACGGATCAGGGAAAGCAGGAACCCCATAAAAAGTGTTTCCGTGACCATAAGCATCGGCATGGCCTTTCGTGACGAGAGAAACCGTACGCCTCAGGAAGTGATCAAGGCAGCCGACAAGGCGCTGTACCGGGCAAAGAAACAAGGCAGGAACCGCCTGTGCACCTGATGCACCTGACGGCGCCTTAAAACATGAAATCAGACTTTTCTATCCGCAGTTTCGGCAGGTACACTGTAAAGGTGGTGCCTTTGCCGGGCTTGCTCCGGACCGTGACCGCGCCCTGATGATCTTTGACGATCCCGTGCACTACAGCCAGGCCCATGCCCGTTCCCTCGCCCTTCTTGGTGGTAAAGAAGGGCTCGAAAACGCGGGCAGCGGTCTTTTCGTCCATCCCGGTTCCCATGTCACGCACCATGATCTGGACGTAAGACCCCGGAGGCAGGTCCGGAGATACCTGGGTAGCACTTCCTGTATCCAGGTCTACGTTGTCGAGATTGATCTCCAGGATTCCGCCCTTATCCCTCATGGCATACGCTGCATTGCTGCCGAGATTGATCATTACCTGCTTGATCTGGGTCGGATCCGCCAGGATCATGGACCTGGTGTTTTTGAGCTGGTATCGAATCTCGATGGTGGCAGGCAGTGCTGCCCTGATAAAGCTCAAGCCTTCCTTGATGATCGAGGAGACAACAACTTGTTTTCTTATCAGAGGCGCTCGCCTGCTGAAGGTAACGATCTGCCTTACGAGATCGACACCGAGCCTGGTCGCCTCGAGCACCTCTCGCAGCAGCGGACGGACAGGACTGTCTTCGCCGATATCATCCAGGGCGATCTCGGTATTGATCAGGATGGGCGTGAAGATATTCTTCAGGTCATGGGCAATACCGCCTGCCAGGGTGCCTATGGCTTCCATCTTCTGGGTCTGGGAAAGCTGGCGCTGGAGCGATATCTCCTGGGTGATGTCCTGTGTTACGGCTACGTAATTGATGATGTCGCCCGTTGCGCCGAGCACCGGCGATACGCTTATGTTCGCTTCCAGGACATCTCCGGTGCACCGTTTTATCGTCCTGCGGCCGATCCATGTCTTCCCATCGGTTTTGACCCGGTCGAATATCGCTTTGTAATCGACATTCATTTCATGGGCAAAGGAACAGGTGTTTTTGCCTATCAGTTCGCCGATTTTGTGCCCGCTCAAGATTTCATACGCAGGATTGGCATATTCGATGACCCCTTCGGGACTGAACAGCACGATGCCTTCTCCTGCCTGTCCTATGGCGGCAGCCAATCTCAGGAGGTCCTGTTCCATCCTCCTGCGGGTGCTGACATCGATTCCGATCCCGATAAGGGAGCTGTCGGACAGACGGACATTGGCCCAGGAACTGTGAATGATTGAACCGGAACGAGTGGCAATGTCAAAATCTTTCCAGACGGGTTTCGCTTCCAGGATACCGTCCCACACTTCCCTGTCACTGGATTGAAGGCAGCAGGAAGCTAAGAGATCCATGCTCTGAGCCTCATCAATGGACCAGCCGAGGACCCGCTCGAACTCACTGTTCACCAGCCTTATCCTGCCTTCTGAGTCGTAGAAAGCCAGCATGACCGGGATATTATCGATAATGCTCTGGAGGACTTCCTTCTGCTCTTCCAGCATTTCAGCTGCTTGGCCCAGGTCCTTCGTTCGCTCATTGATCCGTTCTTCAAGCCCGTCATTCATTTTCTGAAGCTCTGCCCGGCTCTCCCACAAATCCTGCTCGGCCTTGATCTGGGCGGTAACATCCAGGAGGCTCATAACGATCATCTTGATGCTGCCCAGTTCATCCTTGACCGGGATCAGGCTCCAGTTCCAGTAGCTTGAACCCCGTTCAGGACGTCCTGCATATTCGAAGGGCTTGGCGAATATGTAGTATGGTTCACCCGTTTCAGCGACCCGGCGGAATATGGCCTCATTTTCAGTGTTCGGATACAGATCGAAATGGTTCTTGCCGACAAAGAACCCGGGCTCACGGTTATCTGCAAGGGCGTACATACTGTTTACCGTGATAAAATTGAACTCTGTATCCATACAGGCAATCAATGCATGCGTGCTGTTGAAGATCGCTGTCAGCAGTTTGTTCGTATCCCGCTGTGATTCTTCACTTTCCCGAAGGTCCTGCTCTATCCGTTTGCGGCGAGTGATATCGGTGAACACCGTAGCGAACCTGCGGGGGGCCGGGCTATAAGAGTGTACCTCATAATGCCGGCCCAGCGCAGAAGAATAGTTCTCGAAGCGCACCGGCTCGCCCGTGAGGGCCACCTTGCCGTAGATACGAAGCCAATCAGGATCGTCACCGGGCAGGACGGCACTCTTGAGCCTGCCGACGACATCTTCCCGCTTCAGCCCGGTTTCTTTTTCAAAGGCCGGATTGATATCCAGGAAACGGTAGTCTATGGGTTCTCCTCTTTCATCGCATATGATCTCATGCAGGGCAAACCCCTCCGCCATTGCGGTAAAGAGGGAGCGGTAGTGCAGTTCGCTTTCCTGGAGCGCGCTCCACACTGTCTTGTGCCTGGAGCTTTCGATCAGTTCCCACGATCCTTCCCGCTTTGCCACGGCACAATGATGATATTTGACTACATCGAGAATCTCCCGGGCTCCGCATATATCCAGAGGGTAGGTACACAGTGCGATCATGCGGTATCCGGTAATTATATCGTCAACTTCTTCTTCGTATGCCCTGAAGTCTTCCCACCTGTCTTTCTCGAGCCATAATGTGTTACCGCTCAGTCTCAAGCCTTCATAACCCTCAGCCAGAGCGCGGTTCAACCTGTCTATCCACCCGTTCAGAACCTTCTCTGAATCGAAACCGCCTCCCGGGGTGTACCAGTCGGCATACGGAATGATCTCGAGCTGGCCTTTTTCCAGGTAACGGTCAAGATCGGGAAGCCCTTTTCGCAGTGCCTCCCTCGCAGGATACTCCGTCAAAGGCTCTGAGGTGATCCACATGCAGAACTCATTGTTCCTGAGCCCTTCTGAAAAGTAGGGCACGAGAATATCCGTCAGATCTTCACGGGTTTGGTAGAACTGGCAGGAATCCGTCCCCCAGGGAATATCCCCCAGAACATCGATGCCGGTCTTCCTCAGCGTTACTTTTCCGGCATGGGATGCTGGTGACGGTATTTTCCCCGGAACGTGCGGAAACAGTTCCTGATTTTGTATAGAGGTACCTTCAGGAGTTGTTCTTTTCAATGGATGAGCCGTCCATTGCCGGATATCAAGGACATATGTTCTCCAACCTCTCTATTATACCTGCCATTGCCCCTGCAGAAAAGAGTGGATCAGACAAACAGCCCTGCAATCAACCCCTTAAAAGCATCAAGAAATACCAAAAGTATTCGTAAACATCGATAAGTAATCCTCCACTCCATGTCAAGGTTAAAATGTACTACGAGCCCTTTAGAATGGTAATATTTCTTCTGAATAAATGCATTGCCCGCTCGCCAAGCCATTTTACTTGATAAGTCTGCCTCCTTTGGTATACAGGAAGCGCAAGGATGGAAAACACTCTTCCGAAGGAGCGCTTCATGAAGGAACGCCATCACGACCTGCAGGCCATACCTAAATATTTTTATCAGACGTGCGCAGGGTACCCGTCCCGTCCCGCCCAGCGTTTCAATGCAGGCCTCTACCAGGGAGATAACAACGGCCGCTTCACCTACGACGAGATGCGCGAGCGCGTGGAGAGCATTGCGTGCGGTCTCTTAAGCCTGGGCCTCGACCACCAGGACAGGGTAGGCCTCATGTCCCGGACGAGCCCGTACTGGACTCAGGCCGATATGGCCATCGCCTCTGTCGCCGGGGTGAGCGTGACGATCTATCCGACGCTCTCTGCAAGTGAAACAGCATATATCCTGAGCGACTCTCAAAGCCGCTGTCTCTTCGTGGATTCCGAGGAAAACCTGCAGAAAGTTCTCTCCGGGATAGAGTAAGCTGCCCAAGCTCGAGACGATTATCGTCATGGATTTATCCTACAAACGCTGTGACGGACGCACCATAGGGCTCTGGGAGCTTATGGAAACGGGCAGGAAGTGGAGAAAGGAAAAACACGCCCTCTTCCTCGAACGAATGGAAGGCGTGACCCTGGATGACTGGTGCACGATTCTCTACACGTCGGGCACCACGGGCAAGGGCAAGGGCGTCGTCCTCACGCACCGGTGTATTTCGTCCCGCATCGAAGGGGTGAACGAGTTCTTTTCCCGCTCCGGCATGACGATCACCCATGAGGATGTAACCTTGTGTTACCTTCCCCTCTCCCATATCTTCGAGCGGGGCTCCTGCGAGCTGCTTGCCATCTGCCGGGGTGCATGCATTGCCTATGCGGACAAGCCCGGCACGCTCCTTCAAGACATGCAGAAGTACAACCCGACCTGGATAAACTGCGTGCCCAGGCTCTATGAAAAAATATACATCGCCTTCCGGGAAAAGATGTCGGAGAACCCACTCAAGGAAAAGCTTTTCGACATGGCGTTCCACGTGGGCAGGAAGGCCCTGGACTACCGCAGGGACCACAGGGGATGCTACAACATGTCTCCCCGGTATGACCTGGAGGCGAGGCTGCCGCTGTTCCTGAAAATGCAGTACCGGCTTGCAGACAGGCTCTTTTCCCAGGTGAGGGCGCTCTTCGGCAACCGGTTCCGATTTGCCTTTTCCGCGAGTGCGGGCATTGCGCCCGACCTGCTCAGGTTTTTCTACACCCTGGGCCTTGCCGTGATGGAAGGCTACGGCTCAACCGAGAGTGCAAGCGCGTGCATCCTGAATCCGCTCACCGCATGCAAGCCGGGCTATATGGGAATCGAGGCAAACGGATCGTTTGCACGGGTGGCTCCCGACGGCGAGCTCGAAATATCCGGGGCGGGAATATTCGGCGGATATCTCAACGTTGCCGAAAATTCGAAAGAATCGTTCACCGAAGACGGCTGGTTCAAGACAGGCGATGTGGTGAAAAAGGACGATTACGGCTACTACCGCATCATAGACCGTAAAAAGGCGATCATCTGTACCGCCACAGGCAAGAACATCGCGCCGGCAAAGCTCGAAAACCGCTTCTCCCTGTCCCATGTCATCGAGCAGGCCTTTTTCATAGGCGATGAGCGCAACTATATCTCGGCACTGATCGTTCCGAATCTGGATTACTTCATCGATCTCTTCGACCGCGAGAACATCCCGTATGACAAGAACGGGCTCCGGCACTCGGAAATCGGCGGCATGCGCGTCTGTGTAGAAGCAGGCGAGGATTTTGTAAACCATCCGAGGCTCAGAGAGCTCATCGAGCAGGATGTGGCATCTGCCAACAGCATGCTGGAAGATTTCGAGCAGATACGGAAATATACCATCCTTAAAGTCCGTTTCACGGAAGAAAACGGCCGGCTCACCCCCACGCAGAAGACCAGGAAAAAGGCCATCCTCAACGACTATGCCGATGCAATCGAGGGGATGTATGAAGGCGAGTTCGTCCTGAGGACCGGAACCGAGTAAGGCCCCACTCCGAGATCTCCCCTGCATGAGCATGCGGAGCCTTTTGCTTTGATGGGATCAGCATTTCCCGGTTCAAGAACCAGTTCAGGGATTATACCGGTGTGATCAGGCAATACGAGGAAGAGGAGTTCATCGAGACCTATCTTGCGGCAATGCATAAAGCCGATTCAGACCGGTTCCGGAAGGAAGTGAAGCTATCCCAGGTCCGTGCGAACTTGAGCATCGCATCCTTTCTCGTTCATGTGGGCAAGGGAACGAGCGAAGATATGAAAGAGCTCATCGGAAGGTCCCCGGCACTGATCGGCTAAACCTTTGTTTCTCAGTTCCCCAGGATGTGCTCCAGCCTCCGCGATACCCAGCGCGCCTCCTTGTCGAACCCTGCGCTGCGGAAGAAGTAAAAGAGTTTCTGGTAGTGATGCACCACATCGAACCCGACAGCGTGGTGGAGCTTGCGCAGGCACACCGGGCACAGGTGCATGGGCCTTGCATCGCTTTCGGCGAGGTGATTGGAGCCGTTCATGAGGCAGTGGGAGTAGATGCAGTGGCTGATAGAGAACATGTGGGCTGTCTCGTGGACAAGGACTTTGCAGCTCCTCGCATTCAGAAGCTCGATATAATTGTTGTCGCGGCCGTTGCCGTAGAAGGCAGGGTCGTACCGTGCAAAGCTGAATACGCCGACGCCGCTGTTGTGAGATGCCTGGCCGAATACGAAATTCCATTCTTCCCCGGGATAGAGGTCTTCCATGGTAATCCCGAGCATGCAGAAGGCATCGGCCGGGGAATGCTTTTTCAGATAAGTGAGGATGTCAAGGGTGAGGATCTGGAAGTTGCCGGTCACGGGATTGGACCGCGTGGTGAAACGCGAACGCTCTGCCTTGACCGGGGGCAGCGTCCTCACCTCCATCATGAAGTATGCTTCCGCACATTCCTTGAGCAGCCTTAAACGCGGGCTCGATCCTTCCGTGAATTCTCCCATAGGCGTGAGATAGATTACGTGCTTGCGGCTATCGGGCTTCCGGGGGTTTGATTTCACGAAGTCATCGAAGCTCTGGCCGGGCTCCTGCTGAACGCTCAGCCAGTCGCCGGGATGGGGAAGGGGAATGGGGTCGAAGTCATCGCCGGGCATCAGTGCGCGCTGGAGCGGCAACGTTAATCCCGAGGTATTCCCTATGGCATTCATGATCTCCTTGCGATCCGGAATGTGAAAAGGCATATATCCCTATATGGCACATCGTGATAAAGAAACAAGCCGGAAATTATCTCCTTGCATGACTTTCCACACAGGCAATGCGATGAGCTCATAACGAAACAGAAGAAAAGGATCGGATCATGGATGATTATATGGTGAAAATCATGACCCGGGCGAAGGATGTGCTCGGGGTGGCGTGTCTGACTACGAATCTCGTGAGAGACGCAGCCTTAAGGCACGACACCTATCCTACCGCAACGGCAGCCCTGGGAAGGGCGCTTACCGGGTGTGAGCTCATGGCATCGCTCCTGGACTCCGAGCAGAGGGTTGCCATCAAGCTCGAAGGCGACGGACCTTTGCAGAAGATCATCGCCGAGGCGGATGGGGACGGTACTGTGCGGGGTTATGTGATGAACCCCCATGTAGACCTTCCTCCGAAGAACGGAAAGCTCGATGTATCCGGTGCGCTCGGGAAGAAGGGCTTTCTCACCGTATCCAAGGACTTGCGCCTCAAGGAGCCCTACCGGGGCGTGGTTCACCTCTACAATGGCGAGATTGCCTCGGATATTGCCTACTATTATACCGAATCCGAGCAGATCCCCTCGGCCGTGGGCCTCGGTGTTTTTGTCGGACCCGATGCCGGGGTGACTGCGGCAGGCGGCTTTCTTATCCAATCTCTGCCGGGTGCGGAAGAAGAAGCTCATCGATGATATCATCGGGCGGATCGAGAGCATGGACAGCGTCACTTCCCAGATCAGGGAAGGAAAGCTGCCGGAGGATCTTCTGCAGACGATATTCGATGATGTCCCCTATCACATCATTGAGAAACGAGATCTTACATTCATGTGTTCGTGCAGCAGGGAGCGCATCGAGCAGGCCATCATCACCCTGGGGAGTGATGAGATCCGGAATATAATTGCTGATCAGGGCGCGGTGGATGTCACCTGCCAGTTCTGCAGCAAGAACTATATATTTTCCAAAGAAGAGCTTGAGCAGATGCTCACGGAGATGCAATGAACAAGCAACGGAAGTATGAGCAGCAATGCGGGGATTGAGCCGGTCATGCCTCAAAGGGCTTGACAAATGCCGCCGCATGCGGAAAAAGGTGAAGAGTTCATCGTACCAGCCGACTTGTTTTGAATGAATCCAAACCAAGACATTGATTGCGCAGGACATCTCAAGAAGAACGAAGTGAGGAGGATAGTACATGGGAAAGGGTGATAAACGGAGCAAGCGGGGAAAGATCTGGCGTGGGTCCAACGGAAAGACCAGGCCTAAGAGCAAGAGCAAAAAGGTTACCAAGGAAGAATCCGAATAACCAGCCTTACACGAAGCTTTTTGTTTCTCATCAGACCTTTTTAAGAGCGCCGGTCTTTGACAGCAGGGGAAATACGCCCTTAAGCGGATACCTGTCTTTGTGAATCCCGGTCATCTTCCGCTCAGAAAAGGAGATGAAGTGAACAATCTGAAGTTGAGAAGCGATATTCAGCCGGTTCCCGTCTCTGCAGGGAAGCAGCGCATGATCTTTTTTCTCGACCCGCTGCATCTTGCAGAGGCCGGGATAGCACTGGACTTAAGCGTAGTACCGCTCCTGAGGATGCTCGACGGCACCCACAGCGTGAAGGATATCCAGATAGAGCTTATGCATGCAAACGGCGGAAACATCATCCCCATTCAAGAGATCGAAGACTTTATCCATACGCTGGACGAATCCCTGCTGCTCGAGAGTGAGCTCTTTTTTGCCCGCAAACAGGCTGTCCTGGATGAGTTCAGCCGTGCCCGGGAACGTACGGCATCCCTGGCGGGCACAAGCTATGAGAAGGACCCTGAAAGGCTCCGGGAGTGTATCGAGCAGGCCCGCCAGAAATTGCCGCCCCCGGATGAGGAGATCCTCTCCGGTGATATCTTGGGCATACTCGCCCCGCATATCGATATCTCCATTGCCTTGGAAACGTACGTTGACGCGTACCGCTACCTCGAAGGCAGGCAGTATGACCTTGTAATCATTTTCGGCATCAACCACAACGGCTCTCACGGGCTCTGGTCAGTCTCCGACAAGGATTATCTCACGCCACTCGGCACCCTGCATACAGACCGGGATTTCGTGGCCGGGCTGCGCGCAAGGCTTCCCGAAGGGGCTTTGGCCGCGAGCGATTTCGACCATAAAACCGAACATTCTGTGGAGTTCCAGACGGTCTTCCTCAAGCACTATCTCGGCGACGGTCCGAAGATCGTACCTATTCTTTGCGGCAGCATACACGAGTTCATCCATGCGGAAAAAGACCCGCTGAAAGACCACAGGTTCCTTGCCATGAAACAGGCCGTGCAGGATCTGACTGCCGAGAGAGGATTGAAGACACTGATCGTCTCCGGGGTGGACTTCTCCCACGTAGGCCCGAAATTCGGACACGACAGACCTGCGGAAGGCCTTCTGCCGAAGGCGCAGGCATATGATGAGGCCGTTATAGCAGCCCTTGAAGAAGGAAGCCCGGAAAAGATCTTTGCTTGTGCCGCAGAAACGAAAGACTACTGCAATATATGCGGCCTGCCATCGCTGGTGCTCTCCTCATGGCTTCTCCGGCCCTGCACTCCGAAGCTCCTGCGCCGGAGGGTCTATAACGAAACAGCCACACGCAGTGCCGTTACCTATGCGTCCATGCTCTTTATGAAGAACGGCGACCAGTAAAGCAGATGCTTTCAATCTCAGGCGCTGATCAGCGCGATGGCGGCAAGGCACAGGACAACGCCCGCCAACTGGGACCGGCCCACATTCTCGCGGGTGACCAGGCTCGCAAGGAGCACGGTTACGGCAGGGTACATGGATGCGAGCACGGCAGCTACATCGAGGCGTACGTGCTGTCTGGCAAGCATGTAGAACGCATTCCCTCCTGCATCGAATACCCCGGCCAGAATGGCAACCGGGCTTGCCGTGAGCGCAGGGAGCTTCTCCCGTTTGAAAAAGATGACGAGGACTGCGACGAGCAGAGACGCGATCTTGGCATATACCAGCGGGGCAAAGATCATGCCCTGCTCAACCTGGGCAATCAGGATGAAGTATCCTCCGAAGCAGGCTCCTGCAATGAGCGCATGGATAAAGCCTTTGCTCGATAGATGCGGCTTTCCGTCCACGGGGCGCGATACGCACCATATCCCTGCAATCGCCGTGAGGAAGCCCAGCGTCTTCCATATCCCAGGTAATCCGATGAACAGAGTGCTGAAGGCAACGGGCAGGCCGGCACCGATAACCGCTGCTGTCGGTGCGACAACGGCAGCATTTCCCATCGAGAGTCCCCGGTAGAGGGATGCGATGCCGAATGCCCCCAATAGGCCTGCCGACACTGCCCAGAGAGCATCTGAGCCCTGTGAGAAAGGCTCTCCGACCGCATATGCGATGAGCGTTAATACAATGATTCCGGGGATAGTCATGAGGAAGAGCACCTGAAACTGGTTATGGGATTTTGTGGCGAATCCTCCGCTGAAATCGCCTGTGCCCCATGATACTGCAGAGGCAAGTGCGAACAGGATTCCGAGCATATGCGGTGTCGTCATCGCGGCTGTCCCTTTTGAACGAGGAATTTTGTCTGCGCTTTGCAGTCTAGCAGAGAATTGAAGAGGAATAAACCGCAAGGCCGGTATTGTTCTTTAAGCCGTCAGGGTCTTTCTTTGTGAAAGCGTGAATCCTTAAAAGGGAAAGGCCCCGGTAGCCGGGGCCTTTCCCTTTTTTCGTAGTGAATGAGCTTATGATGTGTCAGTTAGTCTTCGTCGTCATATACATGGGGTTTCTGCGCATCGGGGGGTACCTCTGAGGCGATGGAGCGGTTGATGCCTTTGGCGAGGATCGCGGCGATGGAGAACAGGATGATCATGGCGCCGAAAAGGATGATGACGATGGTGGCGAGCCAGACCTGGCCTTCTTTCTCGATCTTGTCGGAAGTGACCTTGGCCTGCTCGTTGAACTTTTCGATATCCACGCCCAAGGCTACGAACCCGAAGCCTGCGGGTTTGGGATAATCGGCGGAGTAGAAGGGGATGGGAGCATAGGCAACCATCTTGGTGCGTTCATCGAACTTGTAGGTCTTGATCCCGGACTTGCCGGCCAGGGCTTCCCTGGCTATTTCGGGCATGCCGGGCTCGATCCCGTCGATTGAGATGAGGTTGAGCACTTCTTCGCCCAGCTTCTTCATCTCGTCATAGTTGGTGGGATTGATGGGAGGCACCTGTGTGCCGTCCTTGTACAACCCTGCTATGTGGTAATCGAGCGGATGGGCGATGACGAAACCCTTCTCGTCTACCATGTAGGCATAGTTGCCGGTTGAGGCATCTGCCTTGATGACATACTCGGACTCGGTCGGGATGATGTTGTCCGTATATCGTGCGAGGTGCCGTGCATCGAGGGCAAGAGCCACTACCCCGATGAATCCCTGCTTGTCGAACAGCGGTGTCGCCATTCGAATGATCCCCTTGAATCTCTTCCCTTGCTCGAATTCAGCCTTGTTCACATACCACCCGGTCATGTGAGACAGATACACCTGACCCTTGTCCAGACCCTTTGCCTTGAGGAAGTAATCTTCGGACTTATAGGTCGTATTGGCAGGGTTGCTCACGTTCTGGAGTGTGTTTCCCGGAACAACCTGGCCGTCCACCAGTTTGATGACCTCCTGGCCGTTTCTGTCGATAAATGACATCTCCACATACAACGGCAGCTGCTCCTTGACGATGCCCTGGTCGGTTTTGACCCACAGGGAGCCCGTCTTGGTGGTGAGGAAATCCTTGTATGCGGAAGCAGTGGCAGGAATGATGGTGGCGATGAGCGCGTCTTTCTGGCGCTCACGCAGGAAATCCGCGATGTTCTGGCCCAGATCGACCGCGCGCACCTTGATCTCCTGCTTGAGACTTCTGATCCAGAGCCAGCATGGCCCCTGACTTGGACATGCCGCCGAAGTGGACAATGCTGAAGGCAATGAGGGAAGATATCAGTAATAAGGGGATGACTACGAGCAGGAAAAATAACCTCGCAACCGTGAGAATGCGACTTCCTTTGATTGTTTCAGGCATTTATTTTTCCCCCTTATTGTTTGAAGCGTATTCTTTACAAACTCTTACGCCGGTTTGTTCATACTTTAGTTGTTCGTGAAACTGGTAACAATTATATATTCTCCCGTCAGTCACTTTCAGCACATCAACCGAACAAGAAAGCCTTGAACGGGTTCACAAAGAGGAGAATGAGCGAAATGACCAGGGAGTAGATGGCGATGGACTCGGCCATGGCCATACCGACCATCATGGTCATCATGATCTTGCCCTGAGCCGCCGGGTTTCTGCCCACTGCCTCGGAAGCACCTGCCGCGGCATTACCGATGCCCGCACCAGCGCCGATACAGCCGAGCCCGATAGCGAGGCCGGCGCCGATCATGGCGCCCACCGAGAAGATGACCTTTACATAAGGCGCCTGCTGAGGGATGACATCCGCTGCAAAGGCGGCAACCGGTGAAGCCAGTATCCAGACGGCTGCAGTTGCTGCAAAAGAGAATAAAATTTTAGCTGAATTGCGATACATGTTATTTCTCCTTTCATTGTGCAATAGTTTTCGTACCGTAAGCACCGAGTGAATGAATTCTCAATGCTGACTACCATTGAGCAATAGATATGCCAATCGCATACCTCCCTCCTGAAACCTGACCAACCATCTGATTTACAACCTAATTTCCAGCCTCCCCACCCACGGCACACTCCCCGGTTCATCCCCCTTCCATTAAACATATCGTTCAATCCCTCCCCCGCTCGTTGAACGAAAAGTGCGACAGGTAATCAGAATCGCATGCGATATGCCTGTTAACTTCTTTGGCGAATGAAAGGGAGTATGCTTACTGCTTCGTGCATGTCTCCGGATGAAAGTTTTTATTTTCACTTTTCAGCACCGGCCGAAGCTGGTTTCATTCAACGTTTCATCGAACGGGCTGAACATTCCATTTAATTCTTAGCGAGTATGCGGGTGTATTTTGTCTAGGGGTGCCAGTGGCTATCTGCTGATAAAACGAGTAAAAACAATAAGCTGGAAGGTTAAAATCATGGTTGCGGAGAGTTGGCACGGTTTTTCCTAAGAGAAGGGGCAGCAAGCACACAAAAAGAGAATAATAAGGAGGGTCCTTACCATGAAGAAAACAGTCCAGACAGCAATCGTAGCATTTTTTGTAATACTGATCACGTCAAGTTTTGCATTTGCGGCGCATGCGACCTCAGGAGGAGATAGCTTTCCGTACTTTCATCTTGGGTGTCTGATCATGGGCGGGATGACGATCGTATCATTGAAGCACCGGTATCCGAGGATGTACTTAAGCGAAGCGGTTGGGTCATTTGCGCTGTACGCGGTGCTGGTAGCGATGTTCACGGCTCCGGTAATCGGAGCGGTAAAGAATCTGGTAAGCTAAGGGAGAAGGGATAAAGGACCTGGTGAGGACCCGCCCTTGAGCAGGGTAGCCGAGCAAGGGGCTTATGGGCGGGGATGAGAAGAAAGGAGGGAACAGGTATGGTACGGATGAATAAGAAGGTCCAGGATGCAAGGAACCTCAATCACATAATGATGATGAGTGCATGGAGCTTTACCATAGTTGTTTCCTCGTTTGTGTTTCTGTTCGCGGGCAGGTGGATCGATGAGAAGATAGGGACGGAGCCCGGGTTCATGATCGGTCTGTTCATCTTGGGCATCGCGCTTTGCATCGGCAGGATGTACGGTGACTTCATCAAGACACGGGAGAACATCAAGAGGTACCGATATCAACTCTAGTCTTATACGCAACTGATAAAGGTTTTAACCCCCACACACCCCAAGAGCCGATGAACCCCATCGGCTCTTGGACTTTTTAAGATCATGCAGTCAGTCCATCAAGAGAAATCAAAAACCTGACCACGAAACTGTTCACTTGTGCTGCATGCTACGTGAGAATCATATGTAAATGACAAAACGGTCTGATGAAGAGGTGGTTTTACAATCGGCTTGCAGATGTGTATGATAAGGGCCGGTACACTCATCAAGAGAAAGGGGCTTTATCATCTCATGCAGTACACGATATTCGAGACACCTGTCATCGGATCTTTCTTCCGGCTGTTTTCCCGGGTGTGCCTGAAGGCATTGGGATGGCGCGTAACAGGGCAGCTGCCGGACTTGCCCAAATATGTGATCATCGCTGCATACCATACCTCGAACTGGGATTTCGTCATCGGCATTCTTACAGCATTCGTGTTGAAGGCCAAGATCTACTGGATAGGGAAAGATAATCTTTTTAAACCTCCTTTCGTCAATTTATTCCACTGGATAGGCGGTATCCCCATCAACCGGAACAGATCGCAGAACATGGTGGATCGTATTATTCAGGTTTTTCATGAGCAGGAAAGGCTGATCATTGCACTTGCACCGGAAGGCACCCGGAGAAAGACGAGCTATTGGAAAACCGGGTTCTATCATATCGCTGTAGGCGCAGGTGTTCCTCTTGTGCTGGCATTCATCGATTATCGCAGCAAGACGTGCGGCATCGGCCCGGTATTGACTCCCTACGGGCGATATGAAAGCCGATATGGAGAAGATCAGTTCTTTCTACTCAGGCATCACCGGGAAATACCCGGAAATGATGACCCCTCCGGCCATAGAGCCCGGCAAGTACCGGAAGACCGGGCCTTGAGCTCAGCAGCTTACAGGCTTTCCCGTTATCCGACTGTGCACCTTCCATAGTCGCCACGTGCGAAGTTGCCCTCCGTCCGCCTGATAATTCCCTGTGATCAAGGTGATTTCTGCTCACAGTATTGAGCCTCTGACACCTGATCATTATTATACTTTCAATTGGAAAAATCACGAGTAAAGGTACCGGCTCCAGCTTTCTTATTCCTTGGGTACACCTCTGAATAGATTCATTACCGGGCAAGGGTCGTACTGTTCCTTTCCCGGACTGATCTGAAACATCCTTGGAATATATCGAGAGAGCACCTTTTATGAATGCCGGTATGCATGAAAGAATTTACTCAGGGCTTTGAGGCACGACATGTGAGAGGAGGTTCGAATCAATGGGCTATAACGCCTGTTTCCCCCATTCCTTTGCAGGGTATCCCTGTACGAATCCAATCGAACCCGATTCCGAGACCTTTGTACCTGCTCCGTGCCGGTGCACAAAACCCGCATACCTACTTCAAGGGCCGGTATGGTGCCTTTAAGAGATGATGAAAACCATACCAGAACCGGTAAGAAAGGAGAAAAACATGGAGAGAAGATTTCGGAAAATATTCGTGGTGTTCGTCTTACTCATTGTTTCTTCGATCATGCTCACATCCTGCAGCCACAGTGATCATCACAACAGCGATCCTGCAGCACGTGATGAGCAGGCAAACAATGACCAGCAGGGAGATGAAAACCAGTCGGAAGAAGATAACGGCGAACAGCCTCCGGTAGGTCCGGAAATGCTCGATCTCTACAATTTCACCCTCAGCATAAATACAACCGATCCGTTTCTGACCCTTTCCCAGCCTATTCCTGGATCACAAGGCGATAGGACGCTTCAGGTACGGACCAGCAGCGATAATCCTATAACCGGCACCTATGATCCCCAGACAAGGCAGGTGACCTTCAATGACGGCTCGACATTTCGTGTTGTCCTGAGCAACTTCTGGGGCGAGATGACAGATACGGATTTCAGCATCCTTGTAGAAGACCCGATCGTATTTCAGGACGGCCTCCCCGGAGTCCAGGATGATTTTCCCACACAGGGCTCGCTCTCGCTTTTCTATGATGGGAATAAAGTCAATGCTGCCTTTGTCAATAACGATGGCAATGTGGGCATAAATATGAGCAGGAATGATGGCGAGACGGTCTTTTATGATTTCGACGCCTTTGAAGATCTCGTGGATGGGAATATCTATCCCTGGCAGCAGAAAACATGCCTGGCCTTTTTCGTCCTCGAAGAACTCGCCGAGCAGGCCATTTTCGTGGCAAGGACCACAGATACCATTAATGCCCGCGCAGATGTACTCGAAAGCAGCGGGAGCGTGTCATTCGATTGCGGAACATTCCCCGAAAGCTCTTCCGATGAATCTTCCCGTACGCTCACCTGGCTCGACACCGATAACGACGGTCTTCTCGGGGCCGGAGACAGCTTCCGGTGGAATTTTGTGCAGTGTTGGGACAATGCCGATGAAGGGATCATCGACGATCTGATGAACGGGCAGATCGACCTTGTCGGGTTTATAAAGGATACCGAGCAGAGGGACAGTGTGGATGTAATGACGCAGTTCGGTTTCGGGCCCGAACAGGTAAGCACGGGCGGTGTGATTTTTACCGATCTCGTACACACCGAGATCGAGGAAGAAACCGAGGGAACCTTTACACCTGAGCAAAGAAGATCTTTTACCATCAACGGAGGGTACACCATCTTGTTCACGGAATCCTGATCTCTCTTAAAAGATAGCGGCTGCCGATTTGCGGCATATCCAACGTATCATTACGGGCAAGACCTTATGCAGGCCTTGCCCGTTCCTCTCTATGATTCTTCTCAAGGAGGATACCATATGATTACAGCTGTCATTATCACAGCACAGGGTTTTCAGGATGAAGAATTCTTATACCCTTACTACCGGCTCAAGGAAATAATGTGCCGGGTTGAAGTGGCTACGCCGGATGGAGAGATCGCGTATGGAGAATACGGTGTGCCTGCCGATGCCACCATGTCCGTAAAGGATCTGGATGCAGATGAGTTCGATGTTGTGGTGATCCCCGGAGGCGTTGCAGCACCGGATAAGCTCCGCATCATGCCCGAGGTGGTCCGGTTCGTCAGTGAGATGGACAAGAGCAGGAAGCTGATTGCAGCCATATGCCACGGCCCGTGGGTACTGATCAATGCCGGCGTCGTCAAGGGTAAGAAGGTCACAGCCTACTGGACGCTGGAAGCCGATCTCCGCAATGCCGGGGCATTCTATCAGCATAAAGTGCCCGTGGTGGTTGACGGGAACATCATCACCTCACCCATCTACACCAATAACCCTGAGTTCCTGAGGGAGATCGTCTCTTATATTGAGAGGAAAATGAGCCCTGGCGCCGGGGTCGTGATTCCCTGACGAGATTACTTTGAAGCGGCGGATACATGCATCTGCTTCGAAATATTCATGGAGTTTCCTGTTGAGAGAATATAGAGTATAAAAGGAGCTGATGAGGAATGCAATTCCGGACCAGCTGCATTGTATCAGCGGGGCGTGCATATGATCTCGGCATGGAGATTGATCCTGAGGCTTACCGTACGGCTCGAGCTCTACATCAATCTCATCGTGGTGCCTCTGGCCATGTATTATGGGACCATAGCCGGCAGATACAAAGGTGAGAAGCTCAACTACCTCATCGCCGCATCCATCGTTTCCGCTACCCTGGCCACGCTCTTCGGCATATTCGTCAGGATATGGAAACTCTCCAATATCCTCTCCGATCTGGAGGCGAAAAGGGAGGACTATACCTCCATAAAGCTCAGGCTCCTTTCGTATCCGCGCTCCGAGAGCACCATCATCACGCTCCGCTGGTTATTCGGGCTTCTGTGCTGTTATCTCATGATGCGATCGTTCGTGGAGCTCACGTGGTTCGAAACGCTGCCGACCGTTTTTATTCTGCTGCTGTGCATCCCCATAAACAGCGTCATCTCATACAGCACGACCGAACACCTCCTGGCGCCTTTGCTCATGGACGAGAGGATCAGAGGCGTATATATCCCCCGGCACATGTACAAGCTCTTCAGCGTCTCCTACAGGACAGCCCTGATCGTTGTTTCCGCCCTCATCATACCGCTCGTCACCCTCGGGCACTTTCTTTTTCTCTCGAATCTGGGGGGAGTCCGGTTCACCGACCTGACCACCCACGTCTTCATCATTCTATTTTTATCCCTGGCTGCGATATTCGTCACGGTCTATGAATCGAATGCAGGGATTCACTCAGGGCTCATGATGACGGTTAAGAATCTTGCAGAGCTTGAAAAGGGAAACTTGAACGTCGAGCCCATCCCGTTGCTTACAAAGGGGGAGATAGGAGTCATCAGCCAATATGTGAACATCCTGGCCCATTCCCTGCGCAATTCCGAGGAGATGTTTTCAAAGGCATTCCGGTCATCTCCGGTGGGCATCGTCATATGGAAGATAGACGGAGGGTTTTTCCTCAACGTGAATGAAAGTTTCACCAAGATATCCGGGTATAAGAGGGAAGAGGTGATCGGGAGGACGATCAAGGGCGTCGGGCTTTTCCGCTCGTCGGATGATTATGAACGGATGATCAATGCGCTGGTCAGTCAGGGCCAGGTGAGGGGATTCGATACGGAGCTCTGCACGTGTTCGGGCGATATCCGGATGGCCACCATCTCTGCCGAGGTGATCATGCTCTGGGATGAGCCGTGCATGATCGCAACCATCGAAGATGTAACCGAGAAAAAGACACTCGAGCGCGAAATCATGACCATCGGGGAGCGGGAGAGGCAGAAGATCGGCCAGGATCTTCATGACGATCTCGGCCCCCACCTCATCGGAATCGAGGTGATGAGCGAGCTCCTGAAGAAGAAGCTCCAGGAGAACATCGTCCCCTCCACCGGGGAGGTGGAAAAGATCAGGTGCCTCATTGAAGAGGCTATCCAAAAAACCAGGAGGCTCTCCCGGGGGCTGTGCCCGGTGTTCCTTGCAGACCACGGGCTGGAGTCGCTTCTTCAGGAGATGGCATCGAACATCCAGGAGGTGTACGGGATCACCTGCTCGTTCAACTACCACGAATCGATCCTGGTGGATGATATCTCCGTATGCACCCATATCTACTACATCGTGCACGAGGCCATCTATAATGCCATCCGGCACGCTCAAGCAACGAGAGTCGATATCGGGCTCCTGTGCGACGATGATGTGGTAACGCTCACCATCGAAGACAACGGCAAGGGCATGGCCGGCAATGCCTCTTCAGGGATGGGCTTGAAGATCATGAAATTCCGTGCGAAAATGATCAGCGCAGGTTTAAATATCCAGAGCAACCCGGATGAAGGCACGATGGTCACCCTGTCATTCAAATACGACGGCCGGAAAGAACCCGTGCAGATGATGAGGGATTAAGTATGGGTGCACCAGGCAAAGTCAGGATTCTTATCGTTGAAGATCACGAGGTGTTTCGCCTCGGGATCAAAGAGCTCATCAACCACGAGCCGGATCTGCATGTATGCGGAGAAGCCGAGGATGTGGGCGAGGCGCGCAACCTGATCAGGGATTTGGACCCGGACATGGCGGTTATCGATATCACCCTGAAAAGCAGCAACGGCATCGACCTGATCAGGGAGATCAGCACTTCTTACCAGAATATGAAAGTCCTTGTCCTGTCCATGCACGATGAGCTCCTCTATGCCGAGCGGTCATTGCAGGCAGGAGCCCAAGGCTACATCATGAAGCAGGAAACCTCGAAATCCATAGTCAAGGCCATACGCCACATCCTCAAGGGCAATATTTATGTCAGCCAGAATATCATGGGCAATCTTCTGAACAGGGTAAGGACAGGCCCGGACTCCCTGGAAAAATCCCCCATAGAAACCCTGTCCGACCGGGAATTCACGGTCCTGAGAATGATCGGTGAAGGCAGATCCACAGGCGAGATAGCGGATCAGATGCACTTGAGCGTCCGCACGATCAGCACTTACCGGGAAAGAATCAAGGAAAAACTCCACCTGAAGAACGCCGCAGAGCTGGTGCGCTTCGCCGTACGGTGGGTTGAGGAGCACTGAAGGATTCACTCCCAATGGACGTGAATCGAGCACGCAGGGATCGCCATTTCTCAACCATGAAAGCTTGATGCCGACGAGTAATTGTGACGAAGTCATTTGTATGTATGCAACATCTGTGAAGCCTTATGGAATGATATTTACTCCGTGATATCGGGGGAGTAGCAGCTATGATCCGATCTGAGTGCGCCAGGTGGTCATCTTTCTGAAGAATGTCCGACCGGATCTTAAGCCGTAATAGTTGAGATTTGATTAGGCAAAAAAACTGCTTTAGTCAAGAAGTTATCGTACATACAGCTTGTTCGATTTGTGATCCCCTCGGATCTTTTAATTCTTTTAGGGACTTAAACTGAGGATTCATCTCCCGCCAGTTGAGATCTTCGAAGAAGCTGCTGAAAAAGTCCCCAGAAAGTCTCAAGGAAGCTATCAGTCCGGCCTATGACCCGAAGATTCTGCTGAAGGTAGTGCTGCTGGGATACTCTCGGGGATTGATCTCATCGAGGAAGATCGAGCAGGCCTGCCGTGAGAATATCGTATTCATGGCCTTATCCTGCGGGCAATGCCCGGATCATACGACGATAGCCACGTTTGTCCCCACCATGAAGGACGAGATCCTGCCGTTGTTCAGGAACATTCTGCTGGTATGTGAGGAGTTGGAACTTTTAGGCGGGACGTTTTTTGCCCGGGACGGGTGCAAGCTTCCATCGAATGCTTCGAAGCAGTGGAGCGGGAAGGTCTCCGATCTGAAGCGGAAGAAGGCCCGGATCGAAGAGAAGGTGCGGCAGATGCTCAAGGAGCAGGAGGATGAAGACAGGAAGGATGATGATCCGCCTCCCCCATCCGGGAGCAGCAAGGAAAAGCAGATCGAGAAACTCACGAAGCAGGCACAGCGGATAAAGGCATGGCTTGAGGAGAACGACGGGAAGGGTGGGAAGAAAGGCAAGGAGATCAAGAGCAACATGACGGATAACGAGTCAGCGATAATGACGACCTCCCATGGGTCGGTTCAGGGATACAAGTACATCTTCCAAAACGGGTTTTTCAACACCCTCTGATGAGATCATATGTATTAGCAGACTAGAGATAACTTCAAGGAATATTGACTTCCTATAAGACCTATTTTGACATAAAGAGTCTGGTCACTCGGAAAAGCAGTTGTTGGAGAACAATATGTACGGTTTGATGAGGGGAGACTGATGAGGTAGATACTCCGGTGAGACAAGGCGTTAATGAAAGTCCCGACAGGCGTACCGCAGTCAGTTTCACTCTACCCTCCGTCCCCTATCCCCTAACCCGTCCCCCTACAGAAAGATCTGACAAATTATTTTCCACCTTTGCGGAAGAATATTTCTCCACAGGAGGTCTATGGGGCAACTATTAGGTTTTATTTCTTTAATATTAATAGATATTTAATCAGTGAACATATAGCATAGATCTTGCATCTCTTTCTAGACTGTAGGTTTTCCTCCATGAGTTTAACTAGCATCTCAGGTACCTTCCTCTAAGAAGATTATTCAGCGCATTGTCCAATAAAGTAATTTACATATCTGAATGGAGTTTTCTTATGAAAAGGGGAGTAATCTTTCTGTTCCTGGCCTTTTTCATAGCTGGGTATGCAGTTCAGGCATCAGCCAAAATCGTAACGGCAACCATCTGTGTGGACAATTATTATGTCCTGGCATGGGGTAATCCTGACGGCAGCGATTTACATTACGTAGGGGACTCGTTAACCGTACGATGGTGGCCTCCAGAAACGATTACCTTCGATAGTACCTTAACCAAAAGAGGAGGGATTCAATGAAAAAAGTTAGGTTGTTCAGTATTCTATTTGGACTCATGGTGTTTTTAAGTTGCATGGATGTTCATGCTGTATCAGTTGTAATCGGGGATATCGATGGCTTTGGTTATACCAATGCATCATCCCTTCTCGGATTCGACGGGCTCCCTGCAGACAGAAACGGCGACGGCATCCTCGGAGCCGGCGACGTGCTCCCGGACATCGATCAGGACGGGGATATGCAGCTCGAGTCAGGGGAAATCGGGGATGTCTTCGACAACCGTTCTGCTTCGGAAAAGGATCCTTCAAACGGTGCACGATGGACGGATATAACCCTGTCTGCTTATGCTGATCTGATGCATACGCAATTTCCCCTGCTTTACAATCCCCCGGGAATCGCAGACGATGCCTATTTCACCTTTACCTTTGCTGTTCCTGAGCCAGGTGATGCGGATTATGGAAAGAATCACTATGTCAGTTTTCTCTATGCTGACTATGATGTGGGAACCATGTATGCAGTTGTGGAAGGTCAGCAGGTGATTCTCAGTGGGAATTCTTCCGCAGGGACTTTTCAGGATGGACTCATCTGGCGAGCGTATTATGAGGTGCCCTGGGCGGATATGCTGGATGGGGTGGTGACGATTGAGATCGTTGCCCCGGAAGAGCCCTTTATCGCCTTTGATTACGCACAGCTCGATCTCAGTCCGATCTCTGTTCCCACAGAACTCACAGCAGATGCAGGGCCTGACATGACCGTGTACGTAAAGGATTTACCGAATACCGTCATTCAGGGGAAGACAATTTACACCGGCTCCAGGCCGCTCACCTACCGGTGGTATAGCGGTCAGACAATGCTCCTCGGATGGACTCCGGTCAGTCAGAACATGGGCTGCAACCTCACCATACCGCAGGATGCCCAAATACCGCCCGGCACCTACACCCTGACCCTCGAGGTGACGGACGGGGTGAAAAGCTCCACAGACACGATGACGATCACCATCCTGCCCGACCCTGTCATTCAGATATCCGCAGACGCAGGACCCAACATCACCGTGTACAGTGAAAATCTCTATGGCACAACCATGTATGGGAAGGCCCAGTACAACGGCTCCAGGCCGCTCACCTACCGATGGTATAGCGGGCAGACCATGCTCCTCGGATGGACTCCGGTCAGCCAGAACATGGACTGCATCCTCACTGTCCCGCAGGGCGCCCAAATACCGCCCGGCACCTACACCCTTACCCTCGAGGTAACGGACGGGGTGATAAGCGCCTCCGACACCATGATCTTTACCTTAAACAACTCAGCCCCCCATGCGGCGATCTTGGGAGGCGGCGGGACGTATGAATACGGCGCGGACGTGTTCCTCAGCGGAGAGGCTTCCGATTTTGACGGGGATGTATTGAGCTACGAATGGAAAGCGGACGGCCAGACTATATGCTCTGGAACCATCCAGTCGATACTTGCAGGCAGCCCTGTTCAGATCCCGTATTGTACGGCATCAGGCCTGATGCTCGGCCAGCATACGCTGACCCTTTCCGTGAGCGATGGCGTGAATGACCCTGTCAGCACGCAGACTACCGTGAATGTCATCGATTCCACAGCCCCGACCCTCGCCCCCTACGCGGACACAGGCATCCTGTGGCCACCGAACCACAAGATGGTAACCGTTGACATCGTGGCCAATGCATTCGATTCGAGTGGGATGCCCGTAAGCCTGTCCGCCACAGTGACAAGCAATGAGCCGGAAGACGGTCTGGGAGATGGCGATGTATCACCTGACTGGATCACCCCGGTCATCGACCAGCAGACAGGGATCATCACCCTGCAGCTCAGGTCTGAACGATCAGGGTCCGGTATCGGGAGAACGTATACCATCACGATCTATGCAACAGACACAGCCGGCAACCAGAGTTCGGCAACCATCAAGATCATCGTTCCTCACGACAAGGGAAAAGGCTGATAATCAGATGTACCTTCAAAGGCAGGGCAGCGTATGCTGCCCTGCCTTACATCATTTATTAATTAAAATGTTGCTTACTGATTTCTTGTAATATGATAATATGAGAATTTACTGTATGTCACGGACTCTATTATTCCGAAATATCCGAAATATTGAATATCCTGTGCTAGAGGCAACGAAACGAGTTGGATTTTTCAAGACCATAGATTCTGTGATGATCTCTATAGTCCAGGTATATAGCTTTGAGAATAATGAATGTTACGACAATTATTATAATTATAGTTTATAATAATATAAATACTGAACACTTGCTTTTGCATGGCACTATTTTATCAAAACAGAGGCCTGACGAAGATCTCCTCAAAAGATCATATAGCCACGTAATTAGATCAGATTATTCTATGTGTGACTTAGCTGCATCGACAGCGGTATCTTTATCCTTTGTAAACAACCACCACTTCATCTTGGAGGAGTGAATACCGGCCTCTTTGTCTTGGCCTCTGCTATAATACCAGTGTTCAAAGCGTTCAACAGTAGAAAACGGATGATTGCCTGTGCAGAGGATTCCGCAAGGCCTAATCTCCTTAAAAAAAATAGTTTCGGTGGGATCATCGTTAAAAGATACGGCATCAGGCAATATGATTTGAGATACATCGAAGCCTTCTGCTTCCTTTTTATCCAACCATTCTGAAATTTTCATTTAATAAGCTCCATTCATATCTTGATAAAACTCTACTATCAACTAGGCTCACCTGTAGCGCATTCCACACATTTATTGTAGCGATGCACTTCACTTATTCAAGAGCTATGTAAGGGACTTACTAAAAGTACTGACAGTTTCGCGATAAATTTTTGGTTTTACAATATTTAGAAATTTATGATCTTCAAGATATATCCGTACAAAATTACTTAATACTTGAGACTATAACGATTGGCAGAGCTCTTTATAATCTCCCCATCAATTGACCATGCCTTTACCATAACGTGTACAGCCATGACATCAGAGTTCCCGCTTGCTACCCGGTCATCCTCCATCATATAGGCGATCAGACTGACGGCCGCATAAAAATACAGCACTGCCTCCAACAGCGATGCCCACACCGACAGGGTTGGGATAGCGGACGAGAACCTGCTTATGCAGAAAAAATGTTTTTTCATGACTCATGATGAAAATTGTAGCACTAAACCCAATTCCATAACAGATGATCTTCGTGTTAATAGAGGCACTCAAGAGGGCATTCTTTGTGTACGTTATCTTTTTAGGGGTGGATAGTAAAAGGTTCACGGAGACGCTCAACAACCCATGGCTGAAAAATACAAAAAGGATCTCCAGTTCGTCAAGTTCAGCGCCTATGGTTTCCTGAAAAACCTTAAGCTCTTCGAGCCTTTTCTGATCCTGTTCCTGCTGGAAAAAAACTTGAGCTACACACTGATCGGTACGCTCTATGCCTACCGGGAAATCATGACAAGCCTCATGGAGGTACCTACCGGTGTTATCGCTGATGCGCTCGGCCGTCGACGAACAATGGTTCAGTCATTTCTGGCCTACATCACATCCTTCCTTATCTTCTATTACGCATCAGCTTTCTGGCTCATGATGCTTGCCATGACTTTTTTTGCCTTCGGTGAAGCATTCAGGGGAGGCACTCACAAGGCCATGATTTTCGAATACCTCAAGATGAACGGCTGGCAGGATCAAAAGGTAGACTACTACGGGCATACCCGTTCCTGGTCTCAGAAGGGTTCGGCGGTTTCAGCCCTGATCGCGGCGGCAATCGTCTTCGTGAGCGGACGATACGATGTGATCTTTCTGATATCGACCCTGCCCTATGTCCTGAACCTATTCCTGATGCTCACATATCCCCAGGAGCTGGATCGGGAAATTAATAAGAGTGACAGTATCAAGGAAAGCTTCTTCATGGTATGGCAGAGTTTGAAGGTTACGTTCAGGGGACAGGGGGCCTTCAGGGCAACTACCAATGTCTGCATCTATGACGGGTTTTACAATGCCGTCAAAGATTTCCTGCAGCCCATCATCAAGAGCTTAGCTCTGACTTTGCCTGTGCTGGTCATGTTTCAAGCTAAACAGCGTTCGGCTGTATTAGTAGGCATAGTCTACTTTTGTATTTATTTAATGACATCATGGGCCAGCAGGTATTCAGGCAAATTTACCGCGCACTTCGATACGCTTACCAGACCACTGAATCTCACGATGCTCACAGGCTTCTGTCTCGGCATCCTCTGTGGCTTCACTTATCATTTCGGCTATGGCTTTGCGGCAGTTGTTCTGTTCACGGGCATTTTTATTATCCAAAACCTGAGGTCGCCTATGAGCGTAACCTACGTGAGTGACACCGTACCATGCGAAATCTTGGCGACATCGCTGTCTGTCCGCTCATTGGTAACCGCATTCTACACCGCCGTCCTGGCTTTTGTAATCGGTCTTCTGGCCGACTATCTTGGTTTAGGTCAGGCCTTAATGATTATCGCTCTTGGCCTGACAGTGCTTTCCCCGCTGTATCTGGTCAAAATTGAGAAAAGTCCCTTATCATGCGTGGACGTATCTAATCTTGATCCCTGATGTTCAAAGGATATCAAAGCATCTATATTTTCATCCGAAAGGACAGACCTCTATAGAGGTTGTTGAAAAACTAAAAGGTTGAAAAGTGACAAAAAAACGACCTCACAGAATGCCCGACATTGGAAATTTATTGATCGAGGCTTGTGTTTTGATGGTCCCGATTTGATAGTTTTTGCACTTCCCGGAGTTTTTCAACAGCCTCTAGGATAATGTGTATACTAAAAACAATATGAAGGGTTTTGAGCCCTGCCAATTGTTTTGACCATTCCGATAACTACTTTTTGGTGCTTATTGAGATCTATTCCTGGGGGAAATCCCCTATCCGAGTTGATGGGCTTGTTATGCCTATAATACTTTCAGGCCCTTCATTCGCTTTAATGCAAATACGCGTTCCGCTTCCCTTAGTTCACAATATCCACGAACACAAAGAGTTGATCCACTATCTCTATGATGGTCTAAATTTACAAGTTCAGCTGGCTTAACGGTTCTTTGTTTATAGCTTTTTTCGTTATACTTCATGTAGCTAAATTTAATACGCTTTCCGTTGTCTATGGCATATCGTATATTTGCTAAACGTTTAGAAAATGCTGTTTCCGAACTGTTAAACTCACCAGAGAAATTTCGCCCACAGTGCTCTTCCGAGTGACAATTTTCACATAGCAGTTTTAAATTTGATATTTTATTACTGCCTCCCTTAGATAAGGGCTTGATATGGTGTAAGTGAAGATGCCCCCCGTTCCCGCATTCACTGCATTGCTCACCATCTCTTTCTATTACTTGACGTCTTCTTTTTTCCCAATCAGGGGGATATGAAAGAAAGTAATCGTAAATAGAAGTGGTATAAGCTTGCAAGGATATCAAGTTGTTGGACAAACTAGAAATATTTTTCTCAATTGTTGGAATTTCCCTTTCTATGTCAAAGGTAGCAATGTCAGGCTTTGAAAATATTGATATAATCTTAAATCCCAACCCTTCACGTCTTTCAATTTCTTGCCTAAGCCTTTTCAATTTATCTTTCTGTGCATATATGTAGTTTTCAACTTCCTTTTCCTTGCCTTGAATGTTTTTCAAGCACGATTCATGGATCATCTCACCATCGGAAAGATGAATACCATCGAAAATAGCTTCTCTACATATTTTACAAGATGGCACTTTCAGACTCCTGGAGTAACGTTTAAGCTCAGCGGCGCGACTTGTCGGCGTCCGCCGCCTTGTTCGATGCCGCTCTATGAACCGTTAATGGTTTTTTTAACCCAACCAGATAACCAAACCAGATACGATCACCACAAAAAGAATCGTCACCATAAGGCTAAGCGGTACCTTATCGCGAAAGAACCGAAATCGCTTCTGCTCTTCGATCCAACCAATTTGGTGCTGCCAGAAGAACTTGTAGTGAGCATACCAATCACTAAAGAGGATCTGCTCGCTTATACATTTAGCGTAATAATCATGTTCAATATTCACCAGCTCATTTTCGAACTCGTTGAGATCGCGCGCATCGGTCCCCTTTACGTTGAAATAAAGCGCCTTTAGTCGGTTAAATAGTACGGTAAGTTCGCTTCCTGCGTCCGCATAGCTCTGCTTTTTATGGTCGTAATGGCTGATGAAAAGTCCCGCAACACCAAAGACTATAAACGCAGCGGATAGATGCTTCGTGGAGAGAAAATCTATAAAGAGGGCGAAGATACCAACTGCAGTCGATGCAAAACCAATTAGACCAGGAACTTTTGCCACAATGTCGTACGTAGCGAAGTGTTTCTTCGCACCAAAGCCTACATTATACCCTGTTTCGGCTATGTTTCTAAGGATGTCTTCTTTCTTCATGGCATTAACCGTTTGTACTGATTGGCACGTGGATTCGATCTTTCGCTACAACCACTCCATTCTTTATTGCATAACACTCGACAACGTGGTCGCCTTTGAAAGAGGTTGGTTCAATCTTCGTGTGAGATCCATCATCACGGACAATTTGCCCTCTTATTTTGTTACGCCTGCGGGCTTCCTCTCCTCTGTTAAGAACCTTCCATTCAATCGAATACTTCCCTGGCACATCTATCTGCACAATCTCGAACTCGAGTGTTTTCTTCGCTAGCAAAGGAATCATCTTTGCGAGCATCGCGCTTAAGCGGTCCTCGCGGAAGCCGTTCTGTTTTACGTCGCAGTCAATCTTAAGTGTGTAGCGGATGTCGACGGGGTATCGGTCTTCAATAAATTCCTCAGTATCGTCCCAAGTCGCTGTGCTATTCGCGAGGACGACCTCTTTTGTCAGTTCGGCGTTAGCGGGGAATGGGCGTCCAAATACTTTCTTCCACTTATCGTTAACGCCCTTTGTGCCTTCCGCCTCAATTGCCTTGACGCAGAGGCGATATGCTTTCGCTGCTTTTCGTTGGAATGCTTTCTTGACTTTGACATGCTGCTTGCTTCCGGGAGCGTCGTAGCGGTCTTGCTTGGGGAGTTCAGAGAGATATTCGAAGAAATCCCGGCTGAGTTCATCATAGTAAAGGAAACTCTTTGTATCATACTCGCTTGTCGACTTAAGAAAATTGTATGCAAGCGTGTCGATAAGGAGGCCCCCCATTCCGGCACCATGCTTATTCCTCCATGCGCGAGCCATTTTGCAGAGTCGACGAAGGTTTGAGTTCTTCCACGTGTCCAATTCTGCAATAGCATTCATTTCCTCTCGTGGTTTGGTGGTCTTCCATACGCCTCCATTCTTCGTGTCAGGATACTTAAAGCTTCCATCATCTTGCTCGAATACGGGCTGCACCTCTACGTAAAAGTTCGTGTAGGTGACGGTTACTACAAGCCGATCAACCTGAACGTCAGTTTTTGGATATCGATTGAGAATGGCTGTCTTCACATCCTGAAGAAGCTTGAGCTGCTTAGAGTCTTTGTAGGCGTCCCACTTTGACTTGGGCATGAGATAAAGCATATCCAAGTCGGAAATACCTTTGATGCCAGTTTTCCTTCCGAACGATCCAACTTGAAGCGTGTTTGCAGTCTTCGACTCTGTGTCCCGGAATGCCTTGTTTAGTGCCGTGGTCAGTTCACCGTAACGTGAGCTGATCGTTTCAGAGTTGTCGATCGCAAGATTGGCAATGAACTCGGAAAACATATCGGCTACTGACACTGGTCACCTCCATAAGCCTGGCAGTATCTTTTTCTCATGCATCGAACGTGCGGATCAGCGGCGGATGTAAGCCGTCCGCTGAATTAGCTTGTTCGAACCTCCAGTCCTAATCAGTAGAGAACATCTCGCATGGTCACTATGCCTCCGATCTCGTCTCTAATCTCCCTGCCAGTTTCCTTCATATATAGCGCAGCGATATTACTCACTGCCTCATTGTCGACTGCGAGTAAAGTAACCTCGCTCAAGTTGAATTCAAGATTTCCAGGAAGCCGCCACTCACGTTCATGAGTCCAATCCACGAAGGCATTCTCATTTGAAAGATCAAGCCGAACGATGCGCCACCATTCATTTCTTGGGAGAAACCTCTTTGCATTTTCGGTATCATCGTACACAACTGGCCGTGCCCCTTTCATGTAGAGATATGGTTTGGGGAAAGCTAACCCAAGAGGCCTATAGCGGACAACTGATGATTTGCGATCTTGGCGCATCTTCTGCTCGAATAGCGTGTTCTGAGCAATCGAGTAAAGAGGAGCATCTTGGAAGCATACCGCAGGAGTGTCACCGCAAATGAATCCTTGAGTACTTGTACTCCCTATGAGCCGTTGCTCAAGTAATATCTTAAGAAGGACCTCCCTAGAAATTTTACCATCCGGACCCTCTTTGGTCAGATGAGTCAAGAGGGTGCTCATATCTGTACGTTCGCGGATTCGTGCTACCCAGTCCTTTTTAGTGTATCCCACGCTATACTCCTATGATTCGAACAATGGACATGCAGAATTAATTCTGCATATATTTATGTATAACACTTATTACAGACATATTCATTAAAATTGATATACTTTGAACCTTCCAGCGTTGACTAGTACTACAGATATCCCATGAGGTTGTTGAAAAACTAAAAGGTTGAAAAGTGACAAAAAAACGACCTCACAGAATGCCCGACATTGGAAATTTATTGATCGAGGCTTGTGTTTTGATGGTCCCGATTTGATAGTTTTTGCACTTCCCGGAGTTTTTCAACAGCCTCCATGAAGATATGAGCTATTTCTTGAATAGGATGAATAGGATAATGTGCAGATATCTATAGAGACTGTCGAAAAAGTAAAATGATCAATGGTGATCAGAAAACGACCTCACAGAATGATCTAGGTGCTGTACGCAAAGTAAAAGCTAGAGACATAGGAGTATAGCACCAATGGTCCACAAGGTCCGATAGCTTGAAGCTGATTTATCATACCGAGTTGCGAGGGATCTGAAATGTTTCATACGGTTAATATACCTTTCAATAAGGTTCCTCAGCAAGAGCGGCTGCCGCTGTCACATTCCGGCTACGCCGAAAGCTCTGCTCCCCCCTGCTCAAATAGATGATGAGGTCCTTCTCACATGAAATAGGCTATAATGGCATTAGCAAGAAATTATTAGGAAATATTCCATAAGAAGTCTTCGGACTTTTCCGACAGCCTCGGATGATAATCGTAATTCAGCGACAATTATTTAGTAGGATTGAGGGCATCAACTTTGTTGAATTTTGAGTCGCGGAGTCAAGTCCCCGATTGTCTGTAAATTGCAATCTCCGACATAAGCATTAAGCAGCCAGCTGATCTTTTATGTTCTTATCCGATACCCCATCTTCGAAGATGAGGTATCGGCGGACCATCCATTCTTCACTCATTTCCATGGCCATGGCAGTCACCAGTCTGAGGCAGGATTCCTGATGAGGAAAAATGCGAACTACCCTAGTTCTGCGCTTCAGTTCCTGATTGTACCGCTCCAGCATGTTCGTGGATTTCATCGATCTCCGGTGATGGAGAGGCAGTTGGTAGACAGAAAGAATCTCTTCTCCATGCTCGTCGAGCATCTGAGATACCTTTGGATGAGTCTTCTCCAAGGCCTCGATGACCTCATCCATCCGCTTACGGGCAATCTCATAGCTCTGTGCAGCCGTGATGTCCCTGACCATCTCTATGATCCTGGGCCGATCCTTCTTGCTGACCTGAGAAATGATGTTGCGGAGAAAATGAACCTGGCATCGCTGCCACAGACAACCCTGAAAGTGCCTTCCAATGGCTTTAACAAGACCGGCATGATCATCAGACACCACATACCGTACACCATTGAGGCCTCTTTCCTTGAGTTCCTTGAATACCTCAGACCAGCTCGCCTCGTTCTCGGAATCGGCTACCCAGGTGCCCAGGATCTCACGATACCCATCCTCTCCTATGCCCACTACCAGAAGAACACCCTGCGGTAATACCTGATGATTGATTCTTATCCTCTCATATCGGGCGTCCACCACCAGATACGGATAGGACTTCTTCAATGGACGACTTCTCCATGCCTTTACTTCCTCGTCCAGGTCTTTCGCCAACCGGGATACCTGACTCTTCGATATGTCTAATCCGCACAAGGCCTCGGTAACTGCTTTGACCTTCCGGGTCGATACCCCGTGCACGTACATCTCTACCAATGACAGCATCAATGCCTTCTCATTCCTTTGATATCGATCGAAGAGTTCGGTCTGAAACCGGCCTTCCCGGTCCTTGGGCACCAGAAGCTCCATCCGTCCCAGCCGGGTCATCAATGCCCTCGGCTTGTACCCGTTCCTGAGTCTCTGCCTGGAGAAATGAGGTCAGTTCTTCTTCAAGGATCCTTTGTATTGCCGATTCCATTACTCTCCGCAAACCATCGTCTCCTTGCACCGTCGCCTCTTGCCAAATACCCAATAAATCCTTATCATCTTCCCTGCGAGCCATCTGCTCCTCCTTCAAGCGTTTGTTTGGTCACTTCGCTTTATCGGAGTTGCTCTTGGCTCGTTTTACCTTTTTACAGAACTATAGAGACTTAACCAGTCGCGGCCCCCAATGGTTCCACTGCAGAGTGTTTTTATGTGCTCCGGCAGGATGTTTACAATGCCTGTTGTTCGTGTATAACGGGTGAAAAAGGTATCAGGAACGCCCATGACACAACCCTGGAAAACCATCGAGAGCATATCCACCACGGATGGGGTCCTTGAGCTGCGCCAACGGGGTGAACGGGATTTTCTCATCAAGCTCGGCACTCAGGTGCTGATGAACAGTGCGGCGAATCGCTCTGAGGTTGCCCTGGGCCGGATTGCATGCAGCCATCTCCGGCAGCAGGCGTTCCCACGCGTTCTGCTGGGCGGTCTGGGAATGGGGTTCACGCTCAAAGCTGCTCTTGATACGCTGCCTGCCACGGCCCGGGTCATCGTGGCCGAGATCAATCCCGTGGTGCTGAAATGGTGTCGGGGTCCTTTGGCAGGGCTCACACAGGGCGCCGTATCAGATGCGCGCGTCAATGTCGAGATTGCCGATGTGACCGACCTCATTCGCAAGGCCGCCGAAGGCTTCGATGCCATTATCCTGGACCTCTACACCGGTCCCCACGCCGCGTCCCACAAGCGCGACGACCCGTTCTACGGCAGCCGCGCCATTGAGTGGACGCGCACCGCGCTCAAACCGGGCGGTGTCTTTGCTGTGTGGGGCGAGAACTATGACAGCGCGTTCGACAAACGTCTGTGCAGGGCCGGATTTCGCGTGAGCACCTCGCGGCCGGGCCACGGAGGATTGCGGCACATTGTATATGTGGCAAAGCTGTAGAACTGTTGAGATTCACCGCGTTGAGAGTGAACATAGCTGCGATAGACGGGCGTTTCCCTGTTCCTGTGAAAAGTGTATATTGAGATCTTAACAAATAATTTATGCTTGCAGGTGCCGGGTGATCTGTGCCGTTGGACATGGGATAACTCCGGAAGGAGGAGCGAACAGTATGACATCTGATAGAAACCATAGCATGCTGGTGGCAGCAATGATCGTGGGTGTATGTCTTCTCGCCGGGCTTACGCTCGGAGGATACTTCATTGGGAAGGGCGCTGCACGCTTTAAGTCTGATACTCGAACGGTTACTGTCAAGGGATTGGTGGAAAAAGAGGTTAAGGCAGACCGGGCAATCTGGTTGTGGCAACTTCAAAGGTCGACCTCGTGACAAAAGCAGTGGGGACAACCGAAGAGCTGCTCAAGTCCGGCGTAGTCCTGGACGGCCAACAGGAAGGAGGGACAGCCGATCCCCGATATGTCATCACTGCCTTTAATGCCCTGCGGCCTCAGCTCCTCGCCGACGCTACAAAGAATGCACGCATGACGGCCCAGCAGTTTGCCTCAGATTCCGGTGCACGAGTCGGCAAGATCCGCTCTGCCAACCAGGGTACAATCCGGATTTTCGGAAGTGATGGAAATGATGAATCTGCACCCTATAGCCCTACCAGTATGCCATTGAAAAAACCGGGTTGTCAGCACCTTCGAATTTGAGCTCAGACAAATATGATTCTTTGAGGTCGCTGAGGGCGCAAATATTGAAAAATCCGAAGATGCATAATAGAAAGTTACAGCGATCAGGTATTCAGACAGGTTATTTGATCACGAGAGTGATTCTTTTCAGAAGGGATACGTTATGAGCTCCTGCAGGCATCTACACCTGGTTCTTTTACCCCAGGCCACACACAAGCTGCGGTGCCGGCAGTGTCATTTGACCATCACTGCTGAAGAACTTAAGGGCAGTCATTGCCCTGAGTGCTATGAGGCGCACGGCAGGAAAAATTTCGACTTTGAAGAAACCGGCACATCAGAGGATGGAAAGACCCGCTACCGGTGTGAACAGTGCGGTGTTATCATTGACGTTGATTGAGATACCTCAATCAGATGATTCCGCGCATCCCGGCTTAAGGGGTTACCCCTTATTGGGTGTGATCATAAGTTTTATGAGAGAATTTAAGGGGGAACATTCGGCATTGACAGGTAAGTAAGTACTTGCTAAATAGCCGGTTCCATGGGCACTAAAACCAGAATGCCATCAGATGAAAGGCAGAAGCTGATCATCACGCGGGTCCGGGAGCTGTTCGCGCACAAAGGCCTTGAAGGTGCCACGACCCGCGAGCTGGCTCAGGCTGCAGGAATATCGGAGGGCCTGCTGTTCAAGCATTTCCCCAACAAAGAGGCCATCCACCGTGCCATGCTGGCTTCCATCGAAGCAAAGCTGCCGGATAAGATCCGGGAAAACCTGTCATCCGAACCTTCGACCTCGAATCTCATCATGATTATACACAACCTGGTCTCCACGCTCTTGTCCGATCACCCGGATGAGCTTGATGACATAACCCGGATTTATCTCAGGAGCCTGGCAGGGGATGGCGAGTTTGCGCACCTGGTACTCTCGAAACCTCAAAGACTGCTGATCCCGAATCTCGAAAAAAATATACAAGCAGCCGTCGCATCCGGAGATATCGTGGACAGCCCGGTGCCGCTTCATCTGCGCGCCTGGTTCGCGGATCGTCTGACCTTCATACTCATGGCCGATCTGCTGCCGCCTACCCCTGTCATCGATTATGGTATTGCACGCAAAGAGCTCGTCAGGGAAATCGTATGGTTTCTGCTGCGCGGCATCGGTCTGAAGGAAGAAGTTATCCGCCGTTATTACACGGAAGATTTCCAGGCCCTTCCCGATCGCTGATCCATCACAGATAAGAGGAGAGTAGTTCTTGGCAGGAAAGAAAAGAACATATCTTTGGTTACTGAGATCCTGGCTCGTTGTTGTACTTGCAGGTACCCTCCTGGCCGGATGTGCCGTCGGTCCTGATTTCAAGCCGCTTGCCGCCCCTGACACTTCCTCCTACACGGTGAAGCCTCTGCCGGAAAAGACCGCAGCAGCGCCCACAGGCGGCGGCGTTGAGCAGCGCTTTGTCCTCAAAAAAGATATCCCTGGACAGTGGTGGGAACTCTATCGTTCGCCGGAGCTGGATGGGCTGATCCGTCAGGCGCTCGCGGGGAGCCCGTCCCTTTCTGCATCAAAGGCGGCGCTGCGCCAGGCCAAAGAATACCTGATTGCAGGGAAGGGATCCTACCTCCCCCGTGTGGATGCAAATACCTCGGCCGCCAGGCAGAAGAGCTCGAGTGCCGGCACGAGACAGCCGAATGCCGATACCAGTCCCTTTACCCTCTATAACGCGTCGGTGGGTATCTCGTATTCGCTTGATCTGTTCGGCGGCATGAGGCGTGAGCTGGAGTCGCTGCAATCCCAGGTCGACTACCAGGCATTCCAGTTCGAAGGAGTCTACCTCGCACTCACCTCGAACATAGTCACTACCGCGGTGCAGGAGGCCTCAATCCGGGCACAGATCAAGGCAACGAGAGACATCGTGGATGTCCAGGAAAAGCAGCTTGCCGTCGTCGAGCGCCAGCTGCAGCTTGGAGCTGTATCGCGCGCCGATATGCTCGCGCAGAGGGCGCAGCTCGCCCAGACCAAAGCCTCGCTTCCTCTTCTGGGAAAGGATCTCGATCAGATTCGCCACCGGCTCTCTGTCCTCGCAGGCCTCCTGCCCGGGCAGGCAGGCTTGCCCGAGTTCGACCTCAGTGATTTTACGCTGCCTCGGGAACTGCCGGTGAGCCTGCCGTCGTCATTCGTACGCCAGCGGCCCGACATCCTTGCATCGGAAGCACTCCTGCACAGTGCGAGCGCCCAGGTCGGGGTGGCCACGGCGAATCTCTACCCGCAGATTACTTTGAGCGGCACCTACGGTTCGCAGGCAATCAAGGCAGGCAATCTGTTCGGCGCCAATTCGGCATTCTGGAACCTTGGGGCAGGGCTGCTGCAGCCGGTATTCCGCGGCGGCGAGCTCACCGCCATTCGCAGGGCTTCTATCGCTGCCTATGACCAGGCAGAGGCGCAGTACCGGGAGACCGTTCTCCTGGCTTTCCAGGACGTGGCGGATGTGCTGCGGGCACTTGATGCGGATGCCCAGGCACTGAAGGCCCAGGCAGAGGCAGAGACTGCAGCGAAAGAAACCCTCGACCTTGCCCGGATTCAGTTCGAGCTCGGGTCGGTAAGCTACCTGACGCTGCTCAACGCCCAGCGGCAGGAGCAGCAGGCAAGGATCGGCCTCGTTCAGGCCCAGGCCCTGCGTTATGCCGATACCGCGGCCCTGTTCCAGGCGCTCGGCGGTGGATGGTGGAACCGCCCGCAAGACACGGCTCCGGCAGCGGCAAAGAAGGAATAGAAACATGTCCATAGTGTGTAAGGACCTCGGTAGAGGTTCATTTTCCAGGATACGGAGAGATTTCTGATGACCAAACGTATGGTGATTATGCTGGCAGCCGTCGTGATTCTGTTCGGCGGCATATTCGGCTACAAGGCCTTCATGGCGAACATGATGAAGAAATACATGTCTTCCGGCCAGATGCCGCCGGTTACCGTGACTGCGGAAAAAGCGTCGACCGATACCTGGCAGCCTCAAATCAAGGCTGTGGGCAGCCTGAGGGCCGTACGCGGAGTCGAGGTGGCCAGTGAGATCGCAGGCCTCGTCAAAAGCGTTCACTTCACCTCCGGCGATGAGGTAAAGGCGGGCCAGGTCCTGGTGAAGCTCAATGCGGATTCCGACATCGCGCAGCTGCAGGCACTGGAAGCTGCTGCGGGGCTTGCCCGCTCCACTTTTGAGCGGGACAGAAAACAGCTCGAAGCCCAGGCCATAAGCCAGGCTGCCCTGGACATCGACTCCGCCGAACTGAAAAGCAAGCAGGCTCTCGTTGCCCAGCAGGCCGCCCTGATAAATAAAAAGACAATGAGTGCGCCCTTTGCCGGAAGGCTCGGTATCGGTTCGGTCAATCCGGGTCAGTATATTAACCCGGGAGACAGGATCGTTACCCTCCAGTCTCTGGATTATCTGTATGTGGACTTCTCCCTGCCTCAGCAGGAGCTGTCCCGGATCATGAAAGGCCAGACTATTGCCGCAACCTCCGATGCCTACCCGGGCAAGACTTTCAGCGGGACAGTGAGCGCCATCAATCCCCAGGTGGAGACGAGCACGCGCAATGTGCGCATCGAAGCGAAGATCGCAAATCCGGGGCACGAGCTTCTGCCGGGCATGTTTGTCTCGGTCGAGGTCAAGGCCGGTCAGGCGCAGAGCTATCTGACGCTGCCCAGGACAGCAGTGGTCTTCAATCCCTACGGCGAGACCGTCTATCTCGTGGATGACAAAGGCAAGGACGGGAAACCCGCCCTCTTTGCCAGGCAGACCTTCATCACCGTGGGTCCTTCCCGGGGCGATCAGATCGCCGTTCTCTCCGGCATCAGGGAAGGGGAGACAGTGGTCACGAGCGGGCAGCTCAAGCTCAGGAGCGGGAGCCCGGTCATCATAGACAACAAAGTCCGGCCGCTGAACGATGCTGCACCGAAACCCATGGACAAGTAAGGAAAAAGGCTGACCTATGAAATTTACAGATATCTTCGTGCGCAGGCCCGTTCTTGCCACCGTGATGAGCCTCCTGATCCTGGTCCTGGGCTTGAGGTCGATCAATCTGCTGCCGGTGCGCCAATATCCGGAAACCCAGAATGCCGTGGTCACGGTCATGACCGTGTATACGGGGGCCGATCCCGAGCTCGTGTCCGGCTTCATCACGACCCCGCTCGAAAACTCCATTGCCCAGGCGAACGGCATCGACTATCTCACCTCGTCGAGCTCGCAGAGCGTGAGCACCATCACGGCGAACCTGCGTCTGAACTACGATGCGAACAAGGCGCTCACCGAGATCAACACCAAGGTCAACGCGGTGGTGAACCAGCTTCCCAGGGAGGCCCAGCAGCCTGTGATCAGCCTGTCTACAGGCGAGGACATCGGCTCGATGATCATGGGGTTTTACAGCGAGGACCTGCCCACGAACAAGATCACGGATTACCTCATCAGGGTCGTGCAGCCGAAGCTGCAGGCAGTGGAGGGAGTTCAGACGGCCGAGATCTTCGGCAAGCAGGAGTTCGCGTTGCGGGCATGGCTCGATCCGGCCCGGATGTCCGCCCACGGCCTGACCGCCACGGACGTGAGGAACGCGCTCTCGGCCAACGACTTCATCTCGGCTCTGGGCCGCACGCAGGGACAGATGGTAACCGTAAATCTCACCGCAGCAACAGGCCTGCACTCGGTGGAAGAATTCCGCAACCTCGCTGTCAAGTCGGTTGACGGGGCCATCGTCCGCCTCGGAGACATCGCCAATGTAACGCTCGGTGCGGAGAACTACGACTCGGCGGTGCATTTCGACGGCAAGAGCGCGGTGTTCATGGCCATCAAGGTGGCTCCGAACGCGAACCTGCTCTCGGTCGTGGAAGAAGTGCGCAAGGTATTCCCGGCCATTGCCCATCAGCTTCCCCAGGGGCTGGACGGCCGTATCGTCTACGATGCCACGGACTACGTGAACAGCTCGATCCATGAGGTGGTGATTACCCTGATCGAGGCCCTGCTCATCGTGACTCTGGTTATCTTCCTCTCTCTGGGCTCGGTACGCTCGGTGCTCATCCCGACCGTGGCCATACCGTTATCGCTGATCGGTGCATTCTTCATCATGCTCATCCTGGGTTACACCATCAACCTCATGACGCTCCTGGCACTGGTGCTCGCCATCGGCCTCGTGGTGGACGATGCGATCATCGTGGTGGAAAACGTGCACCGCCACCTGGAAGAGGGCGTCCCGCTCCAGGAAGCCGCTCTCCGGGGTGCCCGCGAGCTCGGCGGGCCTATAGTCGCCATGACCGTGGTTCTGATCGCGGTATACATACCCATCGGATTCATGGGAGGCCTCACCGGGACCTTGTTCACCGAGTTCGCCTACACGCTGGCAGGCGCAGTGTTCGTTTCGGCTGTCATCGCGCTGACGCTTTCGCCCATGATGTGCTCGCGGTTCCTCAAGCACCCGGGACAAGACTCGCGGCACCGTTTCACGGATTTCATCGACGAGAGATTCAACCGCATCAGGTCCGGCTATGCCCGGCTGCTCAAAGGGGCGCTGAACTCGCTGCCCGTGGTCGGGGTGTTCGCAGGCGTCATCCTCCTGAGCAACTACTTCCTGTTTGTCAGCGCCCGGAGCGAGCTCGCACCACAGGAGGACCAGGGCTTCTTCATGACCATGCTGTCTGCTGCCCCGGATGCCAGCCTGCAGCAGACGCAGCTCTATTCCAAACAGGTTTATGATGCCCTGGCACCCATACCGGAAATCGATCATATATTCCAGGTAGAGGGATTCTCCGGACTCAACTCGGCCTTTGTGGGCCTGGTGCTCAAACCCTGGGGCGAGCGGGGCCGTTCGGCCGGCGAGCTCCAGCCCGAGATACAGGCCAAGCTCGGGAGCATCGCCGGGGCCCGGGGGGTGGCCTTCCCGCCTCCGTCCCTGCCCGGATCCGGACATGGAATGCCGGTGCAGTTTGTGATCGGCACCACCGACTCCTTCGAACGGCTGAACGAGGTCTCCCAGGCCATGAAGGATAAGGCGGCCGCCAGCGGGATGTTCATGTTCGTGGACACCGACCTCAAGATCGACAAGCCGCAGGTCATGGTGGAGTTCGACCGGGACAAGGCCGCACAGCTGGGCCTGACCATGGCTGATCTGGGCGGGTCCCTTGCCTCAATGCTGGGCGGGGGCTATGTGAACTATTTCAGCATGTCCGGCCGTTCGTACAAGGTGATTCCCCAGGTGATGCAGAGCGAGCGGCTCACGGCCGACCAGTTGAACAATTACTATGTCAATACTGCCGAAGGTGAATCGATACCGCTTTCCACCATTGCGCATCTCAAGACCGGTGTGGTGCCGGTGTCGCTCAATCACTTCCAGCAGCTCAACTCCGCCACCATCTCGGGAGTTCCTTCTCCCGGCATCACCCAGGGCCAGGCATTGGATGCCCTCAATAAGGCTGCCGGTGAGGTGCTGCCCCAGGGCTACAGCATCGACTACGGAGGCGAGTCGCGGCAGTACGTTCAGGAATCGAGTGCTCTCCTCGTCACATTCGCCTTTGCGCTCATCATCATCTTTCTGGCTCTGGCTGCATTGTTCGAGAGCTTCCGCGATCCGGTCATCGTACTCGTCAGCGTGCCCATGTCCATCTGCGGGGCTTTGATCTTCATCAGCCTGGGCATCGGCGGCGCGAGCCTGAACATCTACACCGAGGTCGGGCTGGTGACGCTCGTAGGCCTTATCAGCAAGCACGGCATCCTCATCGTCCAGTTCGCCAATGACCTTCAGCGGGAGGGAAGGGTAAAACGCGAGGCCATCGAGGAGGCTGCGACCATACGCTTAAGGCCGATCCTCATGACCACGGCAGCTATGGTGTTGGGCGTAATGCCGCTCGTCTTCGCGTCCGGAGCCGGAGCTGCAGGCCGATTCAACATGGGACTCGTGATCACGACCGGCATAGCTATCGGGACACTGTTCACCCTGTTCGTTGTGCCGGCCATGTACCTCTTCCTCGCGGCAGATCACACCGGACAGATATCGGAAGAAAGGGTTCCTGCGGCAGAAGTTATGACTGCATAATAAAAAGGGGAAGAGTTTCCGGAACTCTTCCCCTTTTTCAAAAACGTCCAACCGGCAATTATGTTCTCTGCGACCCTTCTATGAGCGAAGACAAGCGGTTCATCGCCGGGTACGGATGATCCCTGGGCTTCTGCCTTTTGCCGGGCCGGGCCGGTTACACCCCGACCTTGCCTTCGAGCATGGTCTTTGTGGGCCGGAAGGTTTCGATGCCGAACTTGTCGGCCAGCTCGTTGCATTTCGGATCACGAGCTTGTCGTAGCCGATGCCCTTGGCCAGCGCGAAGGGCCGATGCCGCCGCCTCCGTTGGCCATGGCGAGGTCGATATCCTTGGGGTCTTCGCCACGCCTTCCTCCAGGAGTTTGGTGGCCTCATTCACCTGCAGGGCAACCATGTGCGTGAATCGTACTCGGTGGTGGGGTTCGAGGTGTCGATGGCGGGCCTGCCTGCAGACCAGTCGTACAGGCCTTTGCCGGTTTTTTTGCCGAGGTTTCCGGACTTGATACCAGATCGACCAGCGCCTTTCCCGGGGTGTAATCCTTCGAGAGCGTTTCTGAATAGTACTTCTGCGTGTGCAGCACGATGTCGAGACCCACATAATCGAGGAGCTCGAAGGGGGTCATGGGCATGAAGGCCTTGAATGCCGCGTCGAACTGGGCGGGGGTGGGGCTCCCTTGTCCAGGATGAGCTGGAGCAGCAGGGCGGTGGGCGCATTCACCCGGTTGTAGATGAATCCCGGCGAGTCCTTCTTCACGATGACCGGGATCTTGTCCATCTTTTTGGCCACGTCAAAGGTGGTCTGGATGGCTCGCATCCGCTGACTGCTTTGCGTAGATGACCTCCACGAGCTTCATGAGCACCGCGGGGTTGAAGAAGTGCATGCCCACGACCTTCTCCGGCCGCTTGGTTGCCGAGGCGATCTCGGTGATGCTCATGGACGAGGTGTTGCTCGCCAGGATGGTTCGCTCCGGGGCATAGGCATCCAGCTCGGCGAAGATCTTCTTCTTGAGGCCCAGGTCTTCGAACACGGCCTCGATGACCAGGTCCGCATCCGCCACCGCTGCCTTGAGGTCGGTCGTGGGCAGGAGCCGGGCAAGCATGTCCTTGTTCTGGTCTTCGGTGATCTTGCCCTTGCCCACGAACTTAGCCAGGCTCTCCTTGATCGTGCTCACGCCCCTGTCCACGAAGCGCTGCTCCATGTCGTGCATGGAACGGTATACCCTGCCATGAGCCCAACCTGGGCGATGCCGTTGCCCATGGCGCCGGCGCCGATTACTGCAATCTTTTTTACGTCCATATTCTCCTCCAGGAAACTATTCTTATTCGCCCTTGAACTCGGGTTTCTCTTCTCCATGAATGCCGTGAACCCCTCGATGGCATCCTTGGATGGCGAGCAGATCTTGCTCTCCTCTTCCTCGGCCTTGAGTCCTTCTTCGATCCCTTTGTTTACAAACGTGGTAGAGGCCTTGATGATGGCGCGTGACGGAAAGCGGCGCCTTCTCGGAAAGGGCGGCGGCGATCTCCATGACCTGGGGCATGAGCTGCTCAGGTGCAAAGAGCCGTCCACCAGGCCGACGGAAAAGCCTCCCGGGGGCTCAGGCGTCTTGCGTTAAGCATGAGTTCCAGTGCCTTGGATCTGCCCAGGAGCCGTGTCATCCTCTGTGTCCCGCCCCAGCCCGGCATAATGCCCAGGTTGATCTCGGGGCAGCCTATGTTGGCATTGGGGTTTTCCGCCATGTACCGGAAATGGCAGGCCAGTGCCAGCTCGCACCCGCCCCCCAGGGCGTGGCCGTTGATGGCCGCAAAGGTCGGCTTCTCGAAGAGGTCCACCTTGTCCATAAGGCCCTGCCCACTTCGCCTACATCCGGGTGGTTGATTGCATCCACCACATCCATGCCTGCGCATAAGCTCTTCTCTCCTGCACCGGTAATCACCAGTGCCCGCGCTTCCCTGTCCGCTGCCACCTCTGTCAGTGCCTTGTCGATCTCCTGCAGCATGATGTAGCTCACTGCATTGTTCGGCGGGCGGTTCAGGGTAAGTACCGCCACATATGCGTGCCTTTCAATAAGCAATGTTTCAAAGTTCATATGATCCTCCTTTTACATAATAGCGTACCGAATATCGCCGGGCACATTCCCTTGCCGGGTCGGATTCAATCGTCTGTCAGCGAGGCAAAAGCTTCTATCCCACCCTTTTCAGCAGTACGGCATTGCCGTTCCCGAAACCGCCGCAGAGCGTGGCGATGCCGTACCTTGACTTTTTCCTGTCGGTCTTCATGATGCTGTTCAGCGTCACGACGATCCGTGCCCCGGATTCTCCCAGAGGATGTCCCAGGGCCAGCGCTCCACCCCAGACGTTCACGTTCTCGAAAGGAGCGTTCTGTGCGATGCCGAGCTCCCGCAGACAGGCGAGCGCCTGGCTTGCAAAGGCCTCGTTGAGCTCCCAGACATCGATGTCCCGGACGGCGAGGCCGGTCCGTTCGAGCAGTTTCCGGCAGGCAGGGATAGGTCCTATCCCCATGAGGGTGGGGTCGCAGCCTGCCATGGAGCCGTGGACGTACTTGAGATGGTAGGAAAGGCCCCTCTTGTCCGCTTTCTTACGCTCCATGAGGAGCAGCGCGGCCCCGCCCGCGGTCAGAGGAGACGATGTGGCAGCGGTCACCACGCCGCTCGGGTCGAAAACCGGCTGCATGGCTGCCATTTTTTCCAGAGATATATCGGGCCTGATCCACTGGTCTTCTTCGACCATGAACGGCGTGCCGTCTTCTCTGTGTCCCGCAACTGGCACGAGCTCGCTTTTGAATTTGCCCGCCATTGTGGCATCGGAAGCCTTCCTGTGGCTCCAGAGCGCCATGTTCTCCTGGTCTGCCCGGCTGATGCCGTAGAGCCTGGCCACCTTCTCGGCGGTCGATCCCATGGGAATCTCTAAAGCATCATACCGTTCGAAGAGCACAGGCGCGAAATCCATGCCCATGGCCATGGGGACCTTCTGCATGTCCTCGATGCCTGAGACGATGTAGGTATCGCCCTCTCCACACATGATCGCCCTTGCGGCGTGCTCCAGCGCAGACATGCCCGAAGGGCACTGCTGGGTGAGAGTATTGGAGGCAACGGTCTCGGGAAACCCGCCGGCAAGCCAGGCAAGCCTTCCGATATCGTTCTGCATGCCTGTTATATTTGCACAGCCGCAGAAAACCGCTTCGACGTGCTCCGGCCTGACATCCGGGTTCCGCTCGAAAAGGGCATTATAGCACGCGATGAGCAGGCTTTCCGGCCGCACGTTCCGGAACCAGCCTTTTCCCGCATGAGCCCTGGCATTCGCAGTCCGTACACCGTCAACGATCACGCATTCTTTCATGACAACGTCCTCTTTGCCCTGAGAAAGTCCACGAGCCTTATCTGCCTGCTTCCTGCTTTCCGGCAGCCTGCGCCTGAACCCGGAACATCGATGCGATCTGATCTTGGAAGCGCTCCTTGATGACCCGACGCTTGAGCTTGAGCGTGGGCGTCAGCTCGCCGCCCTCCACGCTGAAAGGTCGTGCAAGCAGGGTGAAATACTTGATCTGCTCGTAGCGGGAAAGGTGGCTGTTCACTTCATCCACCTGGCTCTGGAGCAGGGCCTTTACCTTTTCATTCAGGATGAGCTCTTCCGGCTCTCTACAGGAGATCCCCGATTCCTTTGCATATCGATTCAGCTCGGGAAAGTCCGGTACGATGAGTGCCGCCAGATATTTTTCCCCGTCGCCCACGAGGCATGCCTGGTCGATATAAGGGCGGGATATGACGGCGAGCTCTATCGGGTGCGGGGCAACGTTCTTGCCGCCGGAAGTGACGAAGAGATCCTTTTTCCTGTCCGTTATCTCCAGGAACCCGTCTTCGTCGAACCGTCCGATGTCGCCGGTGCAGAACCAGCCGTCAGGGGTAAAGGTCTTTTCGTTCTCCTCGGGCATGCCCCAGTAGCCTTTGAAGATCTGGGGGCCCTTTGCGAGGATCTCCCCGTCGTCCGCGATCTTCTCTTCGGTCCGGATGACGGGTTTGCCCACTGTCCCTGCCTTGACCTGGAGGCGGTATGCAAGGGACAGGTAAGCGACCATGAGCTTGAGCGAGCGCAAGGGGTTCGTGTAAGGAGACTTGCCTTCAGCCTGCTTCCGGACCATGCAGTCGATGGTCCAGTCGATCATCCTGTTCTGGAACCTGGTGAGATTGTCCCTGTCCAGTCCCCAGAACTCCGGGGCATTGTAGTTCAGTACGGCTGCAGTCTCCGTGAGGCCGTAGCCTTCGCAGAGCTGGACCCCCATGGAGCGGAAGAAGGTGCAGACCTCTGCCGAGAGCTTCCCGCCGCCGGAGCCTGCCATGACGAGGCGGTCGATGCCCACCTCCTTGCGTATCCTGTTGAACACGAGGATATTGGCCTGGGAAAACAGCCACAGGTCCAGTATGCCAAGCCGGGTCCCTTTTGCCATGGCATCGGTGTATTTCTGCCCCTGGCGCATGGCCCAGGCGAAGATTTTGCCCACCCGCGGAGGCTGCCGCGATATGATCGCATTGATCTGATCGTAGACCTTTTCGAAGAACCGCGGGATGCTGATGATCACGTTGGGCCGAAGCTCTTTCAACGTCTTGGGAATACGGCTGAAGTCGGGTTCGAATGCCAGGATGCCTCCCTGCTTGATCCCGCCGACGTGGTAGTCGCAGGTGCGGCCGTAGACATGGCATATGGGCAGGTGCACCAGGAAGAGCAGGCGGGAATTCGTATCAAGGGCCTGGCGGCGGATGAGGGTAGGGTCGCTGAACTGGTGTATGGAAGCGATCCAGTTTGCGTGGGTGAGCATCACACCCTTGGGCATGCCGGTTGTTCCGGAGGTGTAAATGATGCTGGCGAGGTCTTCGGGCTTTGCACGAGCAATTTCCTGTTCAAGCTTCGGGAGGTCGAAGTTTTTCCTCCCCATCTCGATGATCTCGTTAAAGTGGTAGACCTTATCGCCCGGGTCCCCCCGGTACGAACTCATGGTGATGATGATCTCAAGCGAGGTATCCGGGCGGACCGAGCGGGCCATCTCTGCCTTTTCCGCCGTGGAGCAGAAGACGACCTTCGAGCCGCTGTCGCCGATCATGTAAGAGAATTCTTCTTTCGACAGAGTGGGGTACAATGGCACCTCGACCCCGCCTATGGCCAGTATGGCCTGGTCGGCAATGATCCAGCGCGGACGGCTCTCGGAAAAGATCGCGATCTTGTCACCACGGCTCACGCCGAGCGCCGTCAATCCTGACGCAAGTTCGAGGGAAAGCCTCCTCGTCTCGCCCCAGGTAATGGTTTGGAATTCGGATACGGGGTCTCCCCGCCCGTCGAATCTCCCCATGAGAAAGGGCCTGTTTCCATCCATTTCCCGGACCCGCTTATGAAAGAAACCGCAGAGTGTATCATCTCGATATTCCATTGAAAGCCTCCCAAATCATATCGCAAGCGGAAACGATCTTTCCGGCTTGATCATATGATTATACTATTATAAGACACCACTTTTCATCATACTAAGGTATGAAAAAGGATGAATTTAAAACGAAGAGAGATTTTTCATGGACCGGTCAGGAGGGAGACCCTGGTATACCGGGCGTATGAGCGGGGAGGGCAGTCTGGAATTCCTCAGAATACCCTTTGACGCCCTTCTACCCTGGGTAAGTATGCAAAGGAAAACCGTCCGGGCCCGCTAATCTTCCGGCAGCTACTTTCCTGCTGCCCGCTCATGGAAAAAGCGTGTCAGGAATTCCGCATGGGCAGGGGAAAGATTGAATTCAAAAATAGCCTTGTCTATGAGCTTCCTCACCGGCTGGTCGGGATTCTCTTCCAGGTGCTCCGAAATCCATCTGATGGCTTTTTTTGTTTCTTCTTTTTCTGATATGATGTTCATTGCCAAACCTCCCAAGATGGTGAATGATTCTTTAATAGTATCCGGTGCCGGAAGTGTCAAATTATCCGAGCCATTCGGGATTCCTGTGGGTGCTGTCGAAGGTGCGGGATGTCTTGTAGAGCTCGAACCGACCATTCTCAGCAGCATGTGCGGTTTTCCTCAGGAGCGTATCTACCGCACCGGAATCCATGGGCCGGAAGCTTCTTGCGGCATCCAGTGCCTGCTGCAGGATCGGCCACGAGTCGCAGCCGGTAATCACGACGCTGGTCGGCAGGTTCATCGCATAGTGCAGGCACTCGATGGGCGTCACGGTCTTGCTCTCCAGAATGATCTTATCGCCCATGGGCTTCATGCCGAGAACGCCTATCCCTTCCTTCACGAGAACCGGCAGGACTTTTTTCCCAAAACTGTTGTAATGGGCATCCATCAGGTTGAGCGGCATCTGCACGGCATCGAAACGGAAATTGTTCCGGGAGGCTGTCTGAAGCATTTTCAGGTGGATATCCGGGCTCTTATGCCCGGTAAAGCCGATATACCGGACTTTCCCCGCCTGCCGAGCTTCCAGTACTGCCTCCAGTGCACCTCCTTGTGCGAAGATGCGGTCCGGATCCTCCATACGGATTATCTCATGGAACTGCAGGAGGTCGATGTGATCGGTCCGGAGCCTTTGGAGCGATTCTTCGAGCTGGCGAGCAGCTTCCTTCCTGGTTCTGCCGTCTATCTTGGTCATGAGGAACGCTTTCTGCCGGTATCCGTCGAGCAAGGCTTTGCCCATGCGGATCTCGCTCCTGCCGCTGTTATAGTCCCAGGAGTTGTCGAGGAAATTGATCCCGCTGTCGAGTGCAGTACGGATGATGCGGACGCTTTCCTGTTCATCGTCCTGTACCCCAAGGTGAGCGCCTCCCAATCCGACTATGGAGACCTTCTCGCCTGTACGCCCCAATGTACGGTACGGGATCGAGCCCTTTGTAACGGCACTCCATGCAGGCCCGCCTACGCCTGCAACAAAGGCAGCGGTTGCAGCAGCTTCGAGAAATTCTCGCCGTGTCAGTGCGACATCCACCCATGTCGGCATGGGTACATTCTCAGTCCGATCCATGCCCGTTCCGATTCCTGATGGATGAAGCTTATCATCCCCTGAGTTCATAAAGCCTCCTTGGATATTTTAAGGGCATGCCGGCTGGAGATGCCCGTTATGAGCGAAACCGGGTCTATATAGAACATAAGGCCCCGTCCCGCATATTCAACAAAGTCAAATTACAAAAATTGTACGATTTTCGACGAAACTGTCGTTCTTCTCAGCTGATCAATCCTCTATTTTTGCAGTATCATTACCGTTTCCAACTTGGCTCACCAATTGCCTTGAGTCTTTCCACAGTCAATAAAACTACTGGAGGCAACCTATGAAGCATTCTTGGAATATAGTCCTTGTCATATTTTCATTATTATTTTTTTATCCGGCCCTGGGATGTGCTGCATCGATTCTCGTCAACTGGAGTGCGAACACCGAGAGCGACCTCGCAGGGTATATCATCTATACCGGGACCCAGTCGGGCGTGTACAGCACGGCAGTAGATGTTGGGAAGGTCACGAGTTATCAGTTCGCCAACGTGGGAACCGGGAAAACCTACTATCTGGCTTTAACTGCATATGACACATCGGGCAATGAATCGGGATACTCCAGCGAGACGAGCGTGTATGTTCCTGCGCCGACCACAACACCCACTCTCTCGCCGCTCACCCCGCAAAACGGCGCGGTTCTGAGCACTGCACCCACGTTCACCTGGAAAGGCACCGGCATGGCGAGGTACAAGGTCTTTGTCTCAAAGGATGCCAGGAACTATTACAATATCTACAACGGAACCGGCACTTCGTGCGTTTTCCCGTCATCCTGGTGGAGATATGATGTTTCTTCCGGCAACACGGTATACTGGTACGTGGAAGGCACTACGTCAAGCGGCCAGGTGTATAAAAGCAGCCGGTACTACTTCAAAAAAAGATAACCTCCTATTGTGCAATCAAAAGGTGAGGGAATGGGATTTTGTATCCCATTCCCTTTTTTTATGAGATTCCCTCTTCTCAAGTATCGAGATAAGTTTCTTTCAATATATTATATTGACTGGAAAGATAACATGTGTAATTATTTATAGCTTAGAAATTTTGATTCACTTTTATTATGCTATATAATATTCTCAAGGAAAGAAGCGATGTCGAATCCATTGGAGGCGCGCAAGGCCGAGACACGGGAGATGATATTCCAGGCTGCCATCAAGGTATTCAGCGAAAAGGGGTATCACAAGGCCCGGATTGCGGATATCGTCAAGGCTGCAGGCATATCCACGGGAAGCATCTACACTCATTTCAAGGATAAGCGGGACCTGTTCGAGCAGATCACCCGCGAGACGCTCGAAAGCTTAAGGGCAAAGCTCAAAGATCTGAGCCGGACCAGGAAGCCCGGCGACGCCCGCGAACGCATTCAGCAGTGGAGACCGGCGTATGCCGCTTTCTTCGACTATGTGGAGGCGAACCCGGATCAGGTCCTCCTGATCCTGCGCGGCGGCTTCGGTGTGGATGAAGAGCAGGATATCGTCCTCTGGAAATTTTTTCAGGGCTTCGCATCCGATATCGAAGAAGATTTCCGCAAGTGGGAAGAATTGGGCTTCCTGAAAGACGTAAACGGCGCGCTCTTGGGGCACATTATCATAGGCATGTGCCTGCATGTGGCCTTAAGCTATCTGGTGGACCGCCGGTTTACCCGGGACGAAGCCATCGACAATCTCATGGCCCTTACACATTCCATGGTCTCCATGTATCTGACGGATATGGGCAGGGCCGAAATCGGCGACATGATCGTTCCCATGCTCCCGGATGGCGGGAGATGACGGGGATGAAGACAACGCCTTAAAATATTGAAATATTTGTTTACAACCGGCCTCACCGCCGTTTTTAGGAAATGACCGACAAAGAGGAGGGTAATATGCTGTCCAGATCTGAAGTATCGGCCAGACTGTCCCGTTTTCCGAAGTTCGAGGACATCCATTTGAGCCTGCCGTATGCCCCGCGCATGCCGAAGCACATGATCAAGGAGATACAGGAGGTCATTGCCCTTGCCCGCAAGTTCAATGAAGAAGTGGCAAGGCCCAGGGCCCTCGAACTCGACCGGAAGACCCACGAAGACCCTGATTACATGCCCCTGGAGCTCGTCGACATCGCCAATAAATGGGGCTTCTACACCAAGTGGATACCCAGGATGTTCGGAGGCAAGGGGAGCAGCATGCCTTCCATGTCTTATTTTGCCGAAGAAGTCAGTTCTGTCTGTGTCGGGATCATGAACGTCATCGGCGTCCACTACCTCGGCGTGGCAGGGCTGATCGCTTCGGCCAACCCGGCCCTGGCAAAAAAGGTCATCAGCGAGGTCGTGGAAGGTGAGAAGACCGGCAAGCCCTGTCTCATTGCCCTTGCCACCACCGAGCCCGGTGCGGGAACCGATGTGGAAGAGGTGGATCTCGTAGACAAGGGCAAGGTCAGCTGCCATGCAAAGAAGGTCAATGGCGGCTATATCGTCAACGGCACCAAGGTATTCATCTCCATGGGGCACGTGTCGACCTGGACCGTACTCCTTGCATATTCCGACCTCAAGAAGCCTTCTGTGTCGGGCGTGGGCATGATGGTAAAGACAGGCACCAAGGGCTTTTCCTTCGGTACCCATGAAAACAAGATGGGCCAGCGGGTATGCCCTGCCAGCGTGCTCATCTTCGAAGACTGCTTCATCCCGGACGACCAGGTGCTCTTCAGTGCGGATCTGATGAAGAAGATCTCGAAAAAGCCCATGAAGGACCTCTCCCAGCGCTACATCGACTACGTGGTTTCGGCAACGCGTCCCGGCGTATGCGCCTTCGGGGTCGGCGTCGCACGGGGAGCCTTTGAGGCAGCTCTGAACTATGCATCGACGACTACGGTAAACGGTAAGCTCCTCGTAAAAAGCGAGTGGGTGCAATGCCTGCTTGCCGAGATGTACAAGAACGTCGCACTGGGAAGGCTCGCCTATGTGGAAGCGAACTACGCCAACAGCCTTCGCGGCATGTACAGGCTCCTCCAGCTCAAGCCCCTCTACTATTACTTCCGTCTCATGCCCCAGGCCTACTTCGATAAAGTGGTCGCGCCGACCCTTGATACGGAATCTTCCGGAAAGTTCATGCGGAAGCTCTACTATGACTGGGCAAAGCCTCAGGACCAGCTGTGCTGCTCGGGCTGGGCTTCTCTGGCGAAATTCGCCGGCACGGACATCGGCGTACACAACTGCCAGATGGCCATCGAACTCATGGGCTCTACGGGGTTGCGTCAGGATGCCGGGGTAGAGAAGATGCTCCGCGACATCAAGCTTCTGCAGATCTACGAGGGCACCAACCAGCTCAACCGGCTCAATACTTTCAAGTGCCTTATCGCACCCCAGGTGCCGCAGGCAAACGTCTTTGAAGACTAATCATACAAGGAGGAACCAATGCTGACCTCATTCAAAAGCGATCTGAAACCCTTTGAAGAGCTGGCGCAGTCCTTTGCGGCCAGAGAGCTCGCAAAAAAGACCGAGGAAAACGACCGCTACCCCTTTGGTGATTTCTTCGAAGACGTCCTGAACAAGGCCTACGAAGTGGGGTTCCTTGGAGTCATGCTTCCCGAGGGGCTCGGCGGCATCGGCGGGAGCATAAGCACACTGTGCGTCATCCTCGACAACATCTGTCGGGCCGACAGCTCTCTGGGCGGGATAGTATTCACCAATGCCCTGGCTCAGGAGATCCTGCTTGCGGCAAAGGCAGACGGGCTCGCAGGAGACATCTTTCCCAAGGCGTCAACCGCACGGGAATTCCTGGTCGCGTTCCCGTCCTACACCGACCCCTCCCACACGGATAAAATCCCCAGCGCTACCAAGTCGGGCAAAGGCTATGCGTTGACCGGCAAGCTCGAATTCCTCGTGCTGGGAGGCCTGGCGCAGAAGGCGATTATCCCGGCCCGCACCGGCACGGGAGGCTCCTATTCATTTTTTCTGGTCGATCTCTCGGACAAAGGACTTTCGAAGAGCGATCCCATCTTCAGCCTTGGGATGCACGCATGCCCTGCCATAGATGTCACCCTCCAGGGAGTTGAGACACAGCTCATCGGGGAAAAGGGCAAAGGCAGGGACTATTTCAAGCAGGCCTCCATGAAGATGCACGTGGCTGCGGCAGCCATGAACTCAGCCATCATGAAGGGCTCGCTGGGCGAAGCGCTGGCATACTCGAAAGAGCGCTCCCAGGGCGGACGCGAGATCATTCAGTGGAGCGAGGTGAGCATGCTGCTTGCCGGCATGGCAATCAAGGCCGACGTGGCTGAGATGTGCGTTGCCCAGGCCTGCCTGGCCCTTGAGCAGGAAGGGAAAGCATGGGGCTCTCACTGTATCGCGGCCGGTCTCCATGTTCATGAGCTGGCCTGCGAGGCAGTCACCGACGGTGTGCAGGTTCTGGGAGGCAATGGCTATATGAAGGACTACGGACAGGAGAAGCGCTTCCGTGATGCCCGGCAGGTGCAGGCACTGCTCGGCAGCTCACCCATGAAGAAGCTCGACTTGATACGGGATCTTGCAGGCCTTGCCGGAAGCGGCAGGTAGTACACACCGGAGGAAAAGACGATCATGAAGATTTTGAAAAATAAGACTGCGGCGGTCACAGGTGCTGCTTCGGGTATCGGCAGGATGCTTGCCGTCAATCTTGCAGACGAAGGATGCAACCTTGCCCTTGCGGATATCGACGGGGCAGGGCTGCAGGAGACAACCGCGCTCGTCGGCGCAGGGGTGAATGTTTCGACCCATATCGTGGATGTGTCGAAGCGAGACCAGGTATTCGGCTTTGCCGAAGAGGCTGCCCGGAACCACGGCGGCATAGATATGGTCATAAACAATGCAGGAGTCGCCCTGGGCGATTTCCTGGAAACCGTTCCGCTGGAAGACTTCGAGTGGCTCATGGGCATCGACTTCTGGGGCGTCGTGCACGGCACCATGGCATTCCTTCCCTACTTGAAGAAGCAGCCGGAAGGCCACATCGTCAACGTCTCCAGCATCAACGGGATCATGCCCAATCCCAATAACGGCCCCTACTGCTCTGCAAAGTTTGCGGTCAAGGGATACACGGAAACCCTTGCCCAGGAGATGCACGGTACGAATATCCGGGTGAGTTGCGTGCATCCAGGAGGGATCAAGACCAACATCGCAAAGAACGCCCGCGTGAACCGGGCAATGTACTCGCTGTCCAAGGAGAAGGCCCAGAGGCTCTACGAGGACGAGCTTTTCAGGACAACCGCGGATGATGCTGCAAAGATCATCATTGCAGGGATCAAGCGGAACAGGAGGCGCATCCTGATAGGCACCGATGCAAAGGTCCTTGACCTGCTCACGAGGTTCTTCCCCGTAACCGCAGTCAGCTTAAGCGGCCTGTTCAGCAGGTATGTTGCGAGGACTTACGCAGAGAAGAAGGATTGAGAGGAAAAACCTGAGCAGGCCATGCCTGTAGCGGGAAGCTCAAAAAAGAACAGTATCCATGAAAATAATCGAGGAGGATGTATGAAAAAAGGAGATTTTTTCAAAGGCGTTGTTCAGTGGGATATGATGACAAAGGATCTGTCTCTCGAGGGCAAGCTCCCCGTATTCTACTATGACAACACGGCCATGACGGCTATCTTCACCGCCCCTGTCGAGAAAGTCCGGAGACATCTTCCCCTGCCTGACATGCACCCGGTTGAGGTCTGGAAAGGCAGGGCGCTGGTCGCGTTTACGGCCTTCGAGTACCGCAGGACAGACATCGACCCCTATAACGAATTTTCCATCTCTTTCCCCATAACTTTCCGCAAAAAAGCCATACCGGGTCTCACCGTGTTGAGTATGATGGCGCGGAGATACTTTTCGGCATATGTCTGGCAGCTTCCCGTAACCACCGAACGGGCACGCAAAGGCGGTGTCGAGATGTACGGATATCCCAAGTTCCTCGCAGACATCGCTTTCTCCCATGAAGGCTCCATGCCGGCCTGCACGCTTTCCGAAGGCGGGGAAAAGATCCTCACGCTCAAAGGCAAAAAGCTGAAAACATCCCAGGAGAAGGTGAACAGGTTCAAGACCTATTCAGTGAAAGACGGCGTTCCGCTGGCAGCGAACATTTACATGAATCCCCTCGAGTTCGGCAAAAGCATGAGCGGAAGCGCAGCGCAGCTCAGCCTCGGCGACAAACACAGCATCGCCCTGCAGCTTAAAGATTTGGAACTGAGCGAAAAGCCGCTCTTCTTCCAGTACATGCCACTGATGGAGGCCATCCTCTACGGGCCGAGAAACCTCATGGACGATTGAGGAGGAGCCTTTTTTGTCAGGACTTGGGGCCTGAAGGCTCAGGGTCACAATGGGGGACAGAGCTCACCTTCTTCAAAGCCATGAGGCTTCCATGAAGCAAGGTATGAGATACTTCTGTCACCCGACCTATGTACGCAACGTGCACGTGCTGACGATCTTTTTAAGATATTCGCTTTCAACGCGGCAGCACCTGGATCCTTTTTTCAGCCCATATTGATCACAGCTTCTGCTGTATCTTTGCCCATACATCCCGCACATCCATAGGGGAAAAGCCCGGCTTGCTGAAGAGCTCTTTCCCGAGCTCGTAGATGGTTTCGTTATACGGCGCTTTTATTCTGTTCTGCCCGGCAAGCTTAAGGATATACCCGGTCAGTGAATCGAGCTCGGAGTCAGTTCCCCCGCGCTGAATGATATCCTGGCTCATGCTGGACATGACCATCTTTGCCACATTCTTTCTGAACAATGGCCTGGTGAGAGACCTCGGGAGAAGGGCGGACGCCTTCAGGAGGAACCACGGAGGCATGCCGCCAAGCTTGCACTCCTTGAACCCGGCAGCATGAACGATCCGTACTCCTTCGTACAGCGTATTGCTGAGGATTTTCTGAAAGGTATCGAAATCCGAGATTTCCCTGAACCCATGGCCCACCAGAGTTGTCACGGGGTTGGTAAGGTTCACCACGATCTTCGAGTGTACTGCATCCTGGAAATGATCGGTAACCACGGTCTCCACGCCTTGGCTGAAGATCTCGGCAATGGTGTTCATTTCGGTCAGCAGGCTGTTGTCGGGCGTTCCCAGGACGAGCGGCCCCCGCTTCTGGTATCCCACGGTTACCGGATGGTCCATCCATGCATTGTAGCTGACGATGCAGTAGATCACCTTAGAAAAGTACTTGGGCAGGATCGACTGATTATCTATCCCGTTGGCCATGGATACGATGATCACATCTTCTTTCGAATTGGCTTTGATCAGCCCGGCAACCGATTCGAGGCTGAAGTTCTTCACACCGACAACGACTACATCCATGGACTTCAGATCCGAGATGTCTTCAATTATCTTGACCGGAACATGCGCTGTCGTCTCTTTTTTCTTATCCCCCTGATAGAGCGTTATACCGCTCGATTTCAGTGCATCGAGAATTTTCCCCTGATCGATGAAGTAGGTCTCTTCGTGGAAGGGAGCGACCCAGCCGCCTACAGAAGCGCCGATGGAACCGGCCCCGAAAAAAGCGATCTTCATATCTTTGGATTCAAGCTTCATGCCGGCTTCATCATCCAGTGTATAGCCGCTTACATGAATGGTCTGAGCCCAGCTGGGCGCCTGCTCGTTGGGTAGGTCGAAGCAGGATGACATATGCTCGGCATAGCGTGTCTGGAAGGGAGTTTCTTCTATCTCGAGCCTTTTGAGCAGCGGGGCAAAGGAGGTGCTGCCCAGCTCGATGTAAGGATGGTCCGGCCTCTCGTTCTTTTTCAAGAGAAGCTGCATGTTTTTCTTTACATTGAAAGAAGCTTTGAAGTCTGTCCGGTTCTGGAGCAACTTTCCCCCAAGCTGCGTATACAGGTAGGAAGTGACATCGAACTCGGTAGGCGTGCCCTGCATGGGGATGCGCAGCGACAGGTACACATCTCCGCTCTCATCCATTGCCTTTACTATGCAATTCCCTGCTTCGTGATAGATATCGATATCCTGAGTCACCTTGGGCAGGCCCCAGATCTTCCTGCCCCGGATCGTGTTTTCTTTCGAGGTAACCGGCATCCCGGCAATATAGTATCCGAACCGGCTGAAGGAATTGGTGACCATGGGAAGGACAGGGATATTGCAGTCCGGATCGACCATGATCGGGATAGCAATGGCAATCTCGTTGTACGGCCGTACCCCCATGACCTTTTTATACTCGTAGCAGGAGAAGGCTGCCAGGGCACGCCCCCTGGGCATTCTCACGGGAACGATCTGAGGGCTCAGCTGCTCGCTCACCAAGGCTGCAGCTTTATCATAGGAGCACATGAACACTGCCATAGCGCAGGACACATCACCGTAGAATGTGGGGAACAGATAATCCTTGGTCAACTCTTCGGTCATTTTCAGGGGCTGCCGCGCCTTGCGGAGGGTAAAGCGCTGATAGAAATCGTTCAGGAAATCGTTTCGATTATCCAGCATCACTTCCGGGATATCCCACGTTGCTTTCATCGAGGCTCTCCTTTCTTTAATGACCTCCGGTCAATTTAAATGCAGTAAAAACCCGCCTTCATTGTTCTCTGGAAAGTGATCCAGGGTCGTTCAAGCAATAATATGACCGCTGGTCATAAAAGGCAAGGCAAAATTTAATCGCAGCTGAAGAAACGCTTCAGGAGATCGCTCAGCATATTTTTCGCTTCTTGGATCGAAGAGAAGTTCTCCTCGATCAGGGCCTTATAGCAGACATCCAGAATGAGCCCCAGGAGGACTTTGGTATAGAGTTCCCAGTTGTCGATCTTATAGTCTTCGTATTGATTTAAATAATTGAGGATGAGCTCAGAAAAACCCCGGATGGTCCGGCGTGTCGAAGGGTACGGCTTGCCGCTCTGGAGGTTCTTCCGAAGCTCGATGAGCAGCATTCTGTTCTGAGAAAAATAATTGATGATAGCATCCGAGAGGATAATGATCTTCGGTACATTCAGGAAGGGGATGATTACTTGGTCGAGGAATTCTCTGGTGTATCGGCTGATGACGGTGTCTACAAGGTCGTCCTTGTCCTTGAAATACAGATAAAAAGTACCTTTGGCGATCCCTGCCTTTTTTACGATCTCGTTGACTGATGTTTTCTCCACCCCTTTGGATTGGAATAGCCCGATTGCGCATTCTTCAATCGTATCACGTGAAGTAGCCTTATCCCTCCCTCGGGTACCCTTTGTTTTACCACTCATATTTTTCCCCATGCCTGCTTTCGTACTTTACAATTCGATATCGCTGTATCGTTTACCATACTTTATTACCCTATTGAAGATGACTTGACCGGCAATAATATGTCAGTACAATCTGAACCAATGTCCGAAAATTAACAATATGTATAGAGATAACGGGGGCAACTGATCCGAATAGAAATTAGGGTGCCTGATAGATAGAGATCGTGCCACATAATCTATAGTCCAAACATAAGGCCATGATAGTATAGATATCATCTGATAATCGTAGCTTTTCAGGAAGGCCTGAAAACTATCATCTATCGCAGATGTAATATAAATGAACCACAAGTAATTCCGGTAAACGGAAAATGATGAGCGACAATTAAAACTCCCGACCGGAAATAATAGTTGACGTTGATCAGGAAAAGATTCTCTGTCTATTTTATCTCCTCCATACGCATCTTTCTCCCGAATTAATGATCTCTTATAGCCAGAGATGATCATTCCCTAAGAAATGATTCAATCTGTTTGTCAATTTTAACAATCCGAATGTATATGAAGGGCTTAAGAAACATCAAGGCAGAAGCAATTCGATGATTTTCTCGGCACTCGCTTCTATACGTCGATCCATCTGACTGCCGAAATGAACCGTACGGATCTGGATTCCGACAATGATCACTTCGGCCCTGGTATCCTCTTGGATAATTCGCGCCACGGCACTGAGCGGAAAGCGGTGGGTGCTCATGGAGGAATCATCCAGGGTGCTTGAAGGGAGTACACGTACTTCGCCGGCTTCACCATAAAAATCTGCGGCATCTATGAAGATCGTCTTCGACGGTCTTTCCCGGATGATCCGGTCGATGAAGACCTCGGGCCGTTCGCCTGCATCGAGAATGACTGAGCACTTTTGAATCTCGGCCGGGTTCATTCTTCGCAGCTCGCTATATTCCTTGCCTTTGTTTTTGATATCTCGCAGTTCCCTGCCGGGTGATTCATCCGACCCAAGTCTGCCTGCAATGTAAGGCCCGACGCCGTCATCTCCCCGTAGCGTATTCCCTGTAAGGACATAGATGGTCTTTCCGGTTTTTGATGGGGAAAGCGCCTTTTCCACCTCGTTAGACAGCTCCATGATCAGGAGTCTTTAAAGCGCACATTGAGGAAGTGCGCAGAGCACGATATGCAGGGGTCATAGGCCCTCACCAGCATCTCGAGCGCCAGGGTGATCTCCTCCTGTGATCTGTCGAGGATCTCGGGCACGAGTTTGCGCATGTCGTGTTCGATGTTGTTGATGTTCTGCGCGGTCGGGATGATGCAGTTCGCCTGTACGATAACGCCCTGTTCGTCCGTTGCGTAATTATGGAACAGAATGCCGCGCGGAGCCTCCACGGCGCCGACTCCGTCCCCCGCACGCACCGGGATCTCATGCTTTTCGTTCAGGCCAACCAGGATCAGCTCGTCCTGATCGACCCCGCTGCCCCGGAAGTGCTCCACGATGCGGATTGCATGCTCCAGGCAATAGGCGCACTCGATCAGCTGCGCAACGGTGTTCAGGTACGGATTGTGTACCGGGGGCTTGAAACCTGCGGCATGGGCGATCATCTTCGCGCCCGGGCTCAACTTGTCGAAGTTCAGATTCATCCTTGCCAGGGCGCCCACCGCATACGAGTCCCGGGCGAACCTTGCAAATTTTGCAGAGGAATGCTCCACCATGAACTCGTTGGTCACACTCCGGAAGTCTTTCTTGCGCACGCGCTTTCCGTCCGATGACCCGATATCTCCGTACAGCAGGGGATAATCCGGCGAATCGTTCACCAGCGCCACATACTCGGTCTTCCTTTCAAACTTGGGGAAGGAGAGCTGAAGCACCAAGTCCACGGTGGCGTCCATGTCTGGCCGCATCCCCTTTAAGAGAGCGTGCATCTCTTCAAGGTCATCCGGCGCGGGAAGCTTCGTGAAGCCGCCAGCGATACAGGAAATGGGGTGGACATGCCGGCCCACCAGGATGTCGCAGATGTCGTTGCAGGTCTTCTTCATCCGCAGGGCCCTCCGGACGACCTTGTGGTGGGTGTCGATCAGGGGGACAAAGCTCTTGACGCCCAGCAGGTCCGGGAGGGCCAGCAGGTAGATGTGGAGGATATGGCTGTCGAGAATCTCCACGTCCAGGAGGAGCTCCCGCAGCTTCACGGTCTGGGGGCTCGGGCTGATGCTTAAGGCATCCTCGGCAGCCTGAACCGACGATAATGTATGGGCGCATGCGCAGATGCCACAGATCCTGGAGGTGATATGCTGGGCCTCGAATATGGACCGGCCACGGAGCATGCCCTCAAAGAATCTTGGCGCTTCCACGATCTCCAGGTTACACTTTTCGAGCACCCCGTTCCTGACATCCACCACGATGTTGCCGTGGCCTTCCACACGGGTCAGGTACTCGACATCCACCTTTATGGTCTTATGATCCATGTTCGTCGATCTCTCTGCATTTGTTGTACATGTCCATTTTCCTGATGATCAGATCCAGGGGGATCCGGTACATCTCGATCACCTGCTTCATGGCGTTCTCGGCGGGGTTGGAAACCATGCCCCTGCATCCGTAGCAGATGTTCCCGTTATTTATGCACCAGGAGTTGCACCCGGCCCTGGTTACCGGGCCCAGGCAGGTGACCCCGCGGTCGTACATGCAGATATTCTCGTTGAGCTTGCATTCGACGCACACGGCTTTATCCGGCACATGGTACGGGATGCCCAGGAGGACAGCCTTCAGCACCTCGAGGAACTCGGGCGGATACACCGGGCAGCCGGTCACGAAATAATCCACCTGCACCGTTTGATGCACGGCCCTGGTCTTTTCCGAGGGATAGAACCGGTAATCATGGGTATAGACGTATTGGCGTATCTCATCCAGGTCAAACGAGTTCTTGATCCCGTTTACCCCGCCTATGGTCGCGCACGATCCGTACGCAATCAGAATCCTTGATCGCTCCCTGATCCTGCGTATCCGCTCTGCGGCATGCGGGGTGGTAATGCTCCCCTCGATGACGGCGATGTCATAGTTTTTGTCCCATTTCTCGGACATCGCCTCGCGGAACTCGACCAGCTCGATGGAGCCCAGCAGATCCAGGAGAGTCTCCCCCAGATTGGCCACCTGAAGCTGGCACCCTTCACAGCAGGCAAAATCGAAGAAGGCGGTCTTCGGTTTTTCCATTCAGATAGCACCCCGCAAGTTTTTTATCCGGCTGTAGCGGAAGACAGGCCCGTCCTGGCAGCAGTAGATATTATGGATCTGGCAGTGGCCGCACTTGCCCAGGCCGCACTTCATGTGCCTCTCCAGGGACACCAGGATTTGGTCCTCGGGAACGCCCTTGCCGAGCAGCTCTTTTATCACGAACTTGTACATCACCGGCGGGCCGACGATGATGCCGAAGGTATAGTGGGGGTCGAGGCTGATACCCGGTATCAGCGTGGTTATCACCCCAACATGCCCCTTCCAGTCGGGTTCGGCCCTGTCCACCGTGCACTCGAAGCTGACATCGGTGCGCTCGCCCCAGGCTTCGACCTCGTCGCCGAACAGGATGCTCCCTGGCGTATTGCAGCCCAGCAGGATGGAAACATGACCGAAGTCGCGGCGGTTGTCCATGACGTAATTGATGAGCGAGCGCAGCGGGGCCAGCCCGAGGCCGCCCGCTATCATCAGGAGGTCGTTACCTTCGAGGATGCTGACCGGGAAGCCCTTGCCGAACGGCCCCCTGATGCCGATCTCGTCGCCCACCTCCAGGTGGTGCAGGACAGTGGTCACCTTGCCGATCTTCCTCACGCAGAGCTCAAAGCTCCCCTGCAGCGTGGGCGAGGAGCAGACGGAGATCGGGGCTTCTCCGGCCCCGGGGATGGACACCTCGACGAACTGGCCCGGCTCGTGGTCGAGGAGCTCTCCGCTGTCGAACGCTATCTCGAACAGCTGTTCCTTGTCCGTGAGCACCCTTTTCCGGACGATCCCGGCAGGCTTTATCTCATAGGAAGAATTCCTGATGATCACCTTCTCCCTGCTCATAGCGGCACCTTCTTCAGCGCGGTAATGGTTTCCTTGAGATTGATCTTTGCCATACAAGTGCGGGTGCATCTCCCGCATCCGGTGCAGTAATACCGATTGAACCGCTGGTTGTGGTACTTGAACTTCCGGTAGAAGCGGTGGCGCAGCCGGTCGCTCCTCTCGGCCCGGAAGCTCTCTCCGCTGGCTATCTTGGCAAATGGCTCGTTCTGGCAGGAATCCCAGACCCTGACCCTCCTGCCTGTGGTAAGATCGAGGTTCGGGATGTCCATGACATCGAAGCAGTAGCAGGTGGGGCAGACATTGGTGCAGTTTCCGCAGGAAAGGCAGCGCTCCCCGATCTCTTTCCACACGGGATGGTCGAAGCCTTTGTCGAACAGAATTGGTATTTCATCCCGCTCCAGATCCACCTCGTTTCTGAAGATCTCCCTCTTGCGGGCCCGGACCTCTTCGAGGGCGTTCATGTGGGACGGCTCAGCCTTCCTGATGAAATCCATTTGTTCTATGAGATCATCGCCTGTCTTTGTCTGAACATGGATGATGAACGACTCGTCGAGCTCGGTAAAGAACAGGTCGTATCCGCCGAAGGGCAGATGGTTGCCCATCAGTGAGCAGCTGGCATAGCCGTCGCAGTAATCGTTGCATTCCAGGCCCATGATGATCAGCTTGTTCTTCCGGAACAGGTAGTGCAGGTCCTTGGGCCTGTCCGAAAGGACGATGTTCAGGCACTGGATCCCTGCCAGGTCGCAGGTATGGACCCCGAACAGCACCAGAGGCTCGTACTCCACGACCACCTTGGTCTTCGGGACTTCCCTGACGTCATACTCGAGCAGAGTCTCATACTGGGGCACGAAATACTTTTTTAGAGGCAGGATGGTCGGTATATACCTGATCGAGATCCGGTCCCCGGACCGCACCTCCTCGAATGCATACTGGTTATTCCCCTTATGGACCGCGGCAACCACCTTCTGCCTTGCCGAGAGCTGTACGATGAAGTTGTTCAGCTGGTCTTTATTCAGGACTACATAGCTCATCATTATTCCTCAAAGGCTGTTGTGATGAAAAGCATGCATCGCATCGAGTAGGAACTCCCACTGCCCGATGATGAATTCTTCATCACAATTAAGAAAATAATGTGCAGGATCATAAGGACAAGGCATGAATCCAATGATTTTTCTACCCGGATAGTTTCGGACAGGTGCTCATTAAAAACATTAAACCTGTATGATGGAGCCGGCCGAAAAAATCTGGGGCGGAGTCGATTTATCTTCTTTTTAGAAATATCATTACACTATCTTCACTCCCAGATGAGGCGGCCACCGCTATCAATCACCATAAGTCGTCTCAGCTTACCAAGATCGGTTTCATAAGAATGAATGGCATCTCCCATCAAATTGACTGGGGCAGCTCGATGACTATCTCTTTTGCCGCTGGCTTTAACTTATTGATTTCCCTGATACGGCAATGCCAGACTCTTTTTAGCATCCCTCCTGCTGCGGGGAAACCCCCAGGATTCAATACGGAAAGATGGTGCAAGAGAGCGTTACAGAAGATTCAATTGTTTTGCCTTTTTTACTGCCTGGAAGCGCTTTTTTACGTTGAGCTTGCTGAAGATATTGTAATTGTGAGTTTTGACCGTTGTCAGGGCAATGCAGAGCTCATCGGCAATTTCCTGGTTCGAGAGGCCGTCTGCAATGAGTTTGAGGATGGCGTTTTCCTGCCGGCTCAAACGTTCTATCTGCGCGTTGAACAGGTCATCCGGAATGGCTGATGAAGGCCGGCCGCTTCCGGATTCCCCTTGTGCGGCCTCCAGCAGCTTGGCGGCAAAACCAGGATATATGCCCTTGGCGATTGCCTGGCGAAGCAGCCCGGCCATGGGCGCTCCTTCCTCGGCAAAGATGCGTACATATCCTTCCGGCTCGGCCAGAGAAAAGGCGCTTTCGAGTGCAGCCATTGCCTGTCCTTCGTCCTCTCGTGCATGATGCACCAGTGCGGTCAGCATGAGCGCTTCGATTTCCAGCTCACCCCAGCCTTCTTTCCCTGCCTTGGCCAAGACTGCTTCAAGAAAAGGGAGTACCTCCTCAAGGGGGAGGCGGCACCGGCTCCGGGGCCTCACGTCCGCCTCGGCAAGCGAGAGCCGGACCAGGGAGAGCTGCTCCGTGTGATACCACTGTTTTGCCAAAGGATTGATGTACGGCCTTGCCTGGCTGCTTAATTGAAAGCCGTACTGGTCTGCCAGCCGGAAGGCGGATTCCAGGAAAGAAGGGTTGTCACGGTAGCGCTGGAGCAGGAACCGGATGCGCAGCGCAGCGGAATGCGCCCCGGCTCCGGGGCATGACTGCTCCATGAGCCCGATTTCCGTCAACAGGGAAAAGACATCCTTCAGGTCTGCTCCCTGGCTGAGTCTGGTGCGGGCGAGCAGTGTATAGTGCGATATGGCGGTAAACGTCTCCTTGAGCAGCCGGATCGGCCTGATGATTTCATGGAGCATCCGGTCCGCGGTCTTGAGTTCGTTTTTCTCGATGAGGATATAGGAAAGCACCAGCTGGATGAGCCCGAGCATCTCAGGCGGCAACCTTCGGGTCTTTATGAAGGATTCGTTGATGGTCTTCATAGACTCGCGGCACATGGATTCCGATTCCCGGAGCCTTCCGCGGATTTTTGCAAGATACGCCCGGAAGCAGTCGATCGTGACGACCGAGAAGCACAATCCTTCGACGAACCCGATGGTCCTCGCTTCTTCCAGTGCCCTCGCAGCGGCCTCGGGCTCGTCCATGTTCATATAGGTCATCCCGAGGATGTTGTAGACACCGGCCCGCACGATGGGGAAGTCTCCTTCCGTGCCTGTCAGGCTGCGCTTGCACAGGTCGATGATCTTATTGGCCGGTTCTCCCCGTTCATAGGCCAGATATACCCGCAGTGCATTGGCATGTCCGATGACCTGGCGTTCACGCACGGAAAACGACCTTGCTGCATAATTCTTCTCCAGGTAGGCCTTCTCCGCATCCCTTAAGAACTGTCCGATTACCTCATAGGGTATTCCCGTCCTGTTCCTCAAGTTGCTTAAGAACAACGCCCAGGCATACCCGGTGGAGAGCCCGGGGTGGGAGCTGATATTCTTCGGAGGCAGCGACTTCATCCATCGCAGAGCAGTCGACGATTCACCCCGCAGCAGCGCGATCCCCGCGTATTTGTCCACAAGATCCACCGCCCGATCCCAGTCTTCTGACTCGATTGCATGGCGGATGCCCTCATCGGGCATGTCGTTCTCCACAAACCACCTTGAAGCTAAGGCATGCAGGCTCCGGATGCGTCCGGGATCGAGTTTCCGGAGGCGGCTTTTCAGCGTGTCGGCAAACAGGACATGGTAGCGGTACTCGCGGCGCTCGTGGTCCAGAGGAACGATGAGCATGTTTCCTGCACAGAGCGCTTCGAGTGTCGCCGCGCTGTCTTTCTGCCCGGTGACGGCATCGCACAGCGGTCCGCTCAATCGTTCGAGAATGGAAGTTTCCAGCAGGAATGTCTGGATCCTTTCAGGATGGGAGGAAAACACCTCTTCCATGAAATACTCGATCATGTGCTCATAACCTTTGGAAACCAGCGGGACATCTCCGGGCATGTCTTTTTTTATGGCGATGGCAGCGATCTGCAATCCTGCAGCCCATCCCTCTGAGTAGGCGCCAAGCGCGGGTATATCTGCATCGGCAAGCTTGGTCCCGATCACCTTTTTGGCGAAGAGCGATATCTCCTGGGCCGTGAAGCGTAAGTCATCGGCATTGAGCTCGGTCAGCTGGTTTTTGATTCTCAGGCGCCCGACGGGAAACGGGACTTTTACCCGGGTCGAGAAGACGAGATGGAACCGGGGAGGGATGTGATCGATGAGAAACTTCAAGTCGGTGTGTATGGCTGGGTTGCTGATGAGGTGATAGTCGTCGAGAACCATGACAAAGGTCTTGTTCTCTTCAAATAGTTCATTGATCAGGGTTGTCAGGCACGTTTCCACGGGAAGCTGCGAGGGAGAGTAAGACTGGAGCATTTCGAGAGCTGCCTTGCCGAGCCCCGGCCGCGGCATCCGGAGGGATGAAATGAAATGAATCCAGAAACGCAAACTATCGTTGTCGCCCTCATCCAGAGAAAGCCAGGAAAAAATATTTCGCCGGCTCCCTGCCCATTCGCCCAGCAGCGTTGTCTTTCCGAAACCCGCGGGTGCGGTAACAATGGTAAGCTTGTGTTCCAACCCGGAGTTCAGGAGCCTTATCAACCGGGGCCTGCTCATCCAATTGGCCTGGGCAGGCGGGATGGCAAGCTTCGTTTTCAGGACGCTGCTGATCATAAAGGCATACTCCGCCCGGCAGATTTTTTTCAATCATATACCATATAACACTATTTATTTATACTGATGCTTGAATTTTATCAAGGAAGGGGGAATGAGGGGGTGGTTTTAACCCCGATTAACGAGTATCCGGCGCTGTTGTGCTTGAAAAAATTAGGCTGCATCCTCTCTCCTCCCTCTCCCCCGGAAACGGGGGGAGAGGAAGAGGAGGCAGCCTTTACCAGTTTATGATAACGGCTCCGGCAGGACCTTTCAGGGGCTTAAGCAAAGCTCTCCTGTGAGATGTTCATTATGGAGAGATCTTCGCTCTTTATCGACCTGATGGTGCCCTCGATCTCAGGCAGCACGTTCTTGATGAAGTAGCGTGCGCCTTTGAGCTTGCCGTCATAGAAGGCAGCCTCTTTGTTATCCTTTGCAAGATTCCCCAGTGCGGCCTGGTCGGCGATGTCCACGCCCTTCTCGTTGCACAGGGCGGCAAGCTTGCCGGATGCGATGTCTGCCTGCCAGAGCAGCATCCAGGCAGAGATGACCTTGCCCATCATCATGAGGAACGGATACGCGTTTCCCACCGGGATGAGGAACTTCCCGGCCTTGGCGCAGGATGCAAAATAGAGGCTCATGTCGGTCAAAGCATTGATCCCTGCCTGCACATCGTCGGCAAGGTCCTTGACGGCCTGGTTTCCCTTGGCTGCTGACACGGTTGCATTCATCTCGCCGAGCATGTGCATGAAGTAGGTGCCTTTCTTCATGCCGAGCTTCCTTCCCACGAGGTCCAGGGACTGGATGCCGTTGGTGCCTTCGTAGATGCTGGCGATCTTCTCATCCCGCATGAACTGCTCCACGGGATACTCGCTGCAATAGCCGTATCCGCCGTATACCTGCATGGCTGTTTCGGTGACCCTGAACCCGATATCCGTGGTGTATGCCTTACAGATAGGCGTGAGCACTTCGAAGATGCCCATCCATTTATCCATTTCAGCTTCATCGGTCGCGGTCAATGCCCTGTCGCCGCAGATGGTCGCGTAATACATGAGGGCGCGCATGCTGTCGACGTTGGACTTCATCCACAGGAGGTTGCGGCGTACATCCGGATGCTCGATGATGGCCACGCGCGGTGCTTCCGCGTTGTTGAAATTCATCAGCGATGCGCCCTGAAGCCGTTCCTTGGCGTACTGGAGCGCGTGGAGATACGCGATGCTCGCACTGGTGAGGCCCTGCAGCCCCGTGGAGATCCGGGCTTCGTTCATCATCTGGAACATGATCTTCATGCCCTCGCGTTCCTGTCCCATGAGCTCGGCCTTGCATTTGCCGTTGTCGCCGAAATTGATGACGCAGGTTGCGCTCCCGTGGATGCCCATCTTCTCCTCGATCTTGGCGATCTCGAAGTCGTTGCGTGCGCCGGGAGTGCCGTCTTCATTGATGAGGTACTTGGGAACGAGGAAGATCGAAATGCCCTTTGTCCCGGCCGGGTCGCCCTCGATGCGGGCGAGCACCGGGTGGATGATGTTCTCCGCCAGGTCGTGATCGCCGCCGGTGATGAACATCTTGGTGCCCTTGATGAGGAACGTCCCGTCAGGCTGACGGATCGCCCTGGTGCTCAGGTTGCCCACGTCGGTGCCGGCGCCGGGCTCGGTCAGGCACATGGTGCCGCCCCACTGGCCGGTGAGCATGTTGGGGAGATATTTTTCCTTCTGCTCTTTCGTGCCGTACGATTCGATGAGGTGCGCTGCACCCTCGCCGAGACCCGGGTAGGAGATGAAAGAAAAGTTGTGCGTGAACCACTCATGCGCTGCCACCCTCATGAGAAACGGCAGCCCCTGGCCGCCGTGCTCCGGAGGAAATGACATGCAGTTCCAGCCGGCCTCGCAGAAGAGCTTGTACGGACGCTGGAAGCACTCCGGGACATGGACCTGCCCGTTTATGAGCTTGCAGCCCGTCTTGTCGGATTCCACCAGTGTAGGCAGCACTTCTTCGACAGCGAATTTCTGAGCCTCGCTCAGGATCATTTCAAACATATCCCGGGAGAACTCTGCATACTTCGGAGCATCGCAGAGTTTTTCCGCCCCGAGCATCTCGAACAGAACGAATTTCTGGTCCCTTTCATCCATAATAAGGTTAGCCATGTGCGTCTCCTCTCTCTTTACTCATAGAATTCTGAGTTGATAGATTATTCAGGAAAGAGATCCCTTTCTCATCCTACTTAAGTATGAAAAATACACAATTTTGGTTGGATGAACAGTATCACGAGCCGGTTGCCTCGTGGAGACGATGCCGTATCCCGGATTCTCGCTCGACAACCGGATCATAGAATTTTGAATTCTGTTTATGAGAATATAATATATTATCGTACAACGATATGCAGATGCCTGTTACAGAAGATTCAGTTCCCCCTCGATTGAAGAAAACACCCGCATGCTTTACATTAATCTAGAATTGCTCTGTAAAAAAGGAGGTAGCCCATGGCCGGAGGATATGCCGGGAAATTTTTACTGGTAAATCTTTCTCGAAAGGAATGCAGGGACTTCACCATCGGTTCCGAAGATCTGAAGAAGTATATCGGGGGAAGCTGCCTGGCGGCAAAGTTTTTCCTCGATCGCTATCCCCTGGCGGTCGACCCGCTCTCTCCCGACAATCCGCTTATGATCATGACCGGCCCCATGGTGGGAAGCGGTTTTCCGGGTACATCCAGGTTTTCCATCTGCGCAAAATCACCTCAGACGGGTATCTGGGCGGAATCGGCCTGCGGCGGCACCTTCGGCCCCGACCTCAAACGGGCAGGGTATGACGGGATCGTCATCGAAGGCAAGGCAGACTCACCGGTCTATCTCTCGGTGGGAGATTCCAAGGCCGAGCTGTTCGATGCAGCCCACCTGTGGGGCAAGGATATTTACGAGACGACAGACATTCTCAAGCTCCAGGATAAGTCATTAAAAGTCCTCGTCATAGGGCCTGCGGGTGAGAACCTCGTGAGGATCGCCGCCATCGGCAATGACAAGGGCCATTTCAGCGGCAGGGCAGGGCTCGGTGCCGTCATGGGATCAAAGAAGCTCAAGGCGATCCAGGTCAGGGGCACGGGCAAGGTCGAGAAGTTCGATGATGAGAAGTTCAAGCTGGCCCAGAAGGCGGCCATGCAGGAAATCAAGGAGTCGGCCCTTGCCGAAGGACTTCATCTGATGGGCTCGGATGCGAATATGGACCTCGGTATGGTAACCGGCGACGTCCCGGTGAAGAACTGGACCTCGGGAGGTGCATATGATCTCTCGAATAACTTGAGCGGCCCCACCATGCGGGAGAAATATCTGACCAAGGCGCACGCCTGCGCCAACTGCCCCATTGCCTGCAAGAGGGTGGTCAAGGTGGATGACGGGCCGTACCGGTCGGTTGAAGGCCCCGGTCCCGAGTACGAGACTTGCGCCGTGTTCGGAACCATGCTGATGAACGGAGACCTTTCGGCAGTCATCAAGGCCAACGAGCTCTGCAACCGCTACGGCATGGACACCATCAGCTGCGGCTCCGCCATTGCTCTTGCCATGGAGCTCTATGAAAAGGGACGGGTCACGAAGGAACAGCTTGACGGACTGGAGCTCACCTGGGGAAACATGGATGCAGTGATTGCCCTCGTGACAAAGATCGCATTCAGGGAAGGATTCGGAGACATCCTGGCAGAAGGTGCAGTGAAGGCGGCCACAAAGATAGGCGGCGATGCCATCGATGCCGTGGTTCACGTCAAGGGCCTCGAAGCCCCGATGCACGACCCCAGAGGCTTCCACGGCATGGGCCTGGCCTACATGATGTCCAACCGGGGCGCGTGTCATCTCCAGCACTTTGCCTTGGCAACCGAGCAGGGGATGGCCTCCTGGCCGGAGCTCTTCGACATGAAGGACGACTATCAGGGGACGACCAGTGAAGGCAAGGCAGCCCTGGTCTACAATTCAGAAAACTACGGCATTCTGGCCAACTCGCTGGCCATCTGCCACTACGTGGCCTATTCCATAAAGCCTGAAACCCTTCTTGCAGCCTTCAACGCCGTTACCGGTTCCGAGTTCGGGTTCGATGATCTCCTCCGGTCCGGCATGCGCGACTGGACGCTCAAGCGCGGTTTCAACAACCTGCTCGGGGTATCGAAAAAAGACGATGTCCTGCCCAAGCGGATCATGACGGCCCTGGAAGAGGGCGGCGCCGCAGGATCGGTGCCGGATATGAATCTGCTCCTCAGCGAATATTATGCCATCCGGGGGCTTGATGAGCGGGGGTTCCCCAGACAGGAAAAGCTTGTAGAGCTCGGTCTCGATGAGCTGAAAGAAAGACTCTACCAATAAAAAATATGAATCAGGAGGTAACGATATGGGTAAGCGTGCACTGACACAGGAATGGATGGATGCATATAAGGCTGCTATCCAGGCTGATCCGGAGTACAAGGGGATTGCAAAGGACTGGGAAGGGAGCGTCTCCCTCATCTGCAACCCGGATCCTTCGAAGAACGTACCCGATCCTGTCTATGTCTACATGGACTACTGGCACGGCGACGTGGGCGAATTCGCCGTCTGCGACAAAGAGAAGGCCGAGAGTGCCAAGTTCGTCATGACCGGAGATTATATGCGCTGGAAGCAGGTTGCGTTCAAGGAGCTCGATGCCACCAAGGGACTGCTCCAGGGCAAGCTCAAGATGAAGGGCGATCTGCCCTATGTGGTGAGAAATATCAAGACGGTCAACAAGGTCATCGATATCCTGGGCAAAGTGGACACCGAATGGCCTGATGACGTGAAGGATAAGGTTCACTTTACATGGATCGGCTGATCGTAAGTGCTAAGGACCGGATGTTTGAAGGGCCTCCGAAGTAAGGAGAAAGCTCATGGGATACGATGCGGATTTATCATTCAATTATTTCGGCCCGACCAAGATCGTCTTCGGGGTAGGGTCATCGAGAGATGTCGAGATGGAGATGGGATCACTCGGCGGCACAAAAGCCGTGGTGGTGGCCGACAAGGGCATCATCAATGCCGGGCTCGTGGATCCCGTTGTCAAAACACTGGGGAATAAGTGTGTGGGTGTCTTCAGCGACATACCTCAGGATACGGGTGTGGAGGTGGTTAATGCAGGGGCCGAGTTCGCCGGGAAGAACGGCGCCGATATCGTGATCAGCGTAGGCGGCGGCAGCGTCATCGATACTGCCAAGGGCATGTGCATCCTCATGACCGAGGGCGGAACGTTGCGGGATTATAACGGCGTGCAGCTCCTGAGCCGGCCTCAGATGCCTCATATCGTAATCCCTACGACTGCAGGAACCGGAAGCGAGGTGACGAATGTAGCGGTGATCATGGATAAAGAGATGGGCCAGAAACGCCTTCTGGTGGAAAATAACAATATCCCGCGGCTCGCGATCCTCGATCCCAAAATGACGGAAAAGCTCCCGCGCCTTCTCACTGCAAGCACCGGGATGGATGCCATGACCCATGCGGTCGAGGCCATCCACTCCATCCCGCGCGAGCCCATAACGGACGCACTGGCGCTCCACGCAATACGGCTGCTGTACAAGTTTCTTCCGGTTTGCGTGGAGAACGGCTCAGACCTCCATGCACGGGGTCAGGTCCAGATAGCAGCCACCATCGCCGGCTGGGCATTCGGGAATGCCATGGTCGGTATCGTGCACGCCATGGCCCATTCCATCGGCGCCGTAGCCCATGTCCCGCACGGCGTCGCCAACGGGATCCTCCTGGCCGATTGTATGGAATTCAACCTTGAGGAATCAGCCGACGGATATGCCATGGTCGCTGAAGCCATCGGAGTGCGCGAAAAAGGCATGGATGACCTGGATGCGGCACATGCTGCCATCCGCGGCATAAGGGACTTCACCCGGAAGATAGCTCATCCCCAGAAGCTCTCCGAGTTCAGCGTGAAGATAGCGGATCTCGAAAAAGCTGCGGATATGAGCCTCTCGGACGGGTCGATCGTAAACAACCCGAGACTCGTTATGGACTCTTCTGAGGTGCTCGGCATCTTTCAGAAGACGTTTTAATAACCCCAAGGCAGGGGGATAGGGTGCCCTTGTCCTCCCCTGCCGTTTTTTTACAAAGGAGTATAATATGTGCGACATCGTTGAGAACAATGCAGGGGAGGTCCCATTTTCCTTTGTCCTGGGCGAGCTGCTGGAATCAAACCTCAAGCAGAACCCTGCCAAGCTCAAGACGTTTCAGAGCCTTTACAGTATCGTGGCCATAGACCTCAAGGATATCGAAGCCACGGTAACGATTATCTTCAAGGGCGGCAGAGCCACGATCGAACAAGGCATCGTAGGAAAGCCGGACCTCGTCATAAGGACCGATTCGGACAAGATCATCGGGCTTAATTCCATCAGCATCAAGTTCGGCCTGCCGTACTACTTCGATGAGACCGGTATGACCGTGCTGAAACAGATCTTGAGCGGCGAGCTCAAGGTGGAGGGCATGCTCTCCCACCCCATCAAGCTCACCAAGCTGACCAAGATCATGTCGGTCATGTAAGCTCCATATATTCCTTGGGCATGAAGTTCGTCTCAAAGGTCCAGACCGTGGCTGTGCAGTCCGATAAACGGAAGACCTTGAGCGTATCATAACCGTTTTCGTATACCCACATCTGGAGAAACTCTCTGGCGGCTACGATTTCCTTTTTCAGGTCCAGGTCCTCGATGATCCGGACAGTGCCGCTCACCCGGACCTGAATGCCGCCGTCAGGGCTGGTAAAACAGGCTTCGGCGTGCGGGTTCTTCTGTATCTGACGGAAGAGATCCTTGAATTCGCCCGTATGGAACAGGATGCCGGTTTCGTCTGCCCGGTACATGAGCATCCCGCGGACCCTCGGGCGATCATCTTCGACGGTGGCAAGGCAGCATGCGGGGTTTGCATTGATGAACTGAAGGATCTCGTCTTTTGTCATACGCTTCTCCCAAAGCAGGTTTTCCCCATCGTAGCATGATCTTTTTCTTCAGGAAATACCCTCTTGATTTCGGGTGCCGTTTTGACCATATATATGCCAGAGAAAAGATTAAAGAGGATGTGCCATGCCGATCTATGAATTCTACTGCGGGAACTGCAATACGATCTATAACTTTTTCTCCAAATCGGTGAATACCGAGAAGGTCCCGAGTTGCCCAAAGTGCAAAGATACTGCCTTAAGACGGAAGGTTTCCCTGTTCGCAGCCATTACCGGTAAAAGCAAAAGCGAAGGCGATGGGGAAGACGGTATGCCTCCCATGGACGAGTCGAAGATGGAAAAGGCTTTTGCCATGCTGGCATCCGAAGCAGGCAAGATCAACGAGGACGACCCGCGGCAGGCAGCCCGCCTCATGCGCAAGCTCTCCGAGGCAACCGGCTTGAGGATGGGGTCCGGCATGGAAGAGGCCTTGAGCCGCATGGAGAGGGGCGATGACCCGGACAGGATCGAGCAGGAGATGGGCGATCTGCTGGAAGGCGAAGATCCTTTCCTTTTCGAACAGAAATCCGCATCGGCCGGGAAGAAGCCGAAACCACAGGTGGACGCTACCCTCTACGATCTCTAGAATTGTTTTTCGCTCCATGCCGCTTATTATTCCGCCCATATGATAATAAGCGCGCACCAGCCTTATTTCTGCCCCTATCCCGGGTATTTCGCGAAGGCCATGAATTCCGAGGTCTTCGTTATCCTCGATTCTGTCCAGTTCCCCAGGGGCGGTTCATGGATCACCCGCAACCGGTTTAAAAACGATTCCGGTGCTTTCTGGATGGCTGTGCCCGTGTGGAAGAAGGGCAGAGGTCTTCAGAAGATAGACGAGGTAAGGGTGTGCAACGAGGGAAGCTGGAAGAGAAAGCACATCGAAAGCATAAGGACTGCATATGCCCATGCGCCCTACCTCGAAGACCATCTTCCCCCCTTTCAAAGGGCATTTGCCGAAAAAAACGAGACGATCAGGGACATCGATTCGGACATGATAGCCCATGTCATGGGCTGTCTCGATATTCCGGCCCGGCTCGTGCTCCTTTCCGACCTGGGCATCCGTGAGTCCGGGACCGGCCTCCTCGTCGCAATCTGCCGCGACCTCGGGGCATCCGGATTTCTGGCCTTTTCTTCTGCCCGCAAATACCTCGATGAAGGCCTGTTCCATGAGGCCGGGATCGCCATCTCCTTCATAAACCCTCCGGTTCTCGTCTATCCTCAGCTCTGGGGTGATTTTATCTCCAACCTCTCAATCTATGACCTCCTTTTCAACTGTGGAAAGAAAGCGGGAGACATCATGCGGAAGGGTTATCTGAGACAGGGTTCCTGATGCCTTGCATGGAACCTCTTTCCCCTTAAAGTACCCGCTTCGATCTCTCAGGTACTCCCTATAACCTCCAAGGTATGGTAGGATACTTTTTTTATCGATATCGAGGAGGGAGTATGTACCGAAGTGTGAGCTACCTGTGGGCTGCGGCATGCATTATGCTTCTCTTGAACGGGTGCGCCGGCCGGCACTTCCATGACGTGGATATTCCCTTGAACGATCCTCCTCACTACGAGCTCGATAAGCTCCCGGCAAACGAATATTGGACAGGTGTCGTATTCAACGGCAGCAAGATCGGATTCACTCACTTCGTCATCACGCCGTCGGCGAAGGAAAAAGATCTCTTCGAGGTCCGGAGCCAGGCATTCTTCCACTTTCGCTTCCTCATGATGGATAAAAGCGTCTCGCTTACCTCCTACGACCTGGTGGACAGGGATTTATGTCTCCTCCGTTTTACCTATGAGTATGAGATAGACGGCAACAGGCTCGGGCTCACCGGTGAGGTCAAAGAAGGGAAACTCAAGGTCGTCAGATCCTCCAGAGGGGTGAACACTGAAGATGCGATCAAAGCACCGGCCAGGCTCTACCCCGGGAGCGTCCTGTACCTCTATCCGCTTCTCAAAGGTCTGGGAGTAGGGGAAAAGTATGAATATCAGATCTATGACGGCGAGTCTCAATGTATAACCGGCGTTAGCCAGGAGATCCTCGCGTATCAACGGAGCGATCTGTTCAGTGGGGAGGCATTCAAGATGAAAACGGGCTACCAGGGGCAGGAGGTGACCTCCTGGATCGACGGAAAAGGCCTGCCGCTGCTTGAGACAGCGATGGGCGGGGCATTCGTATCAGGTCTGGAGAGCGAGCAGGAGGCCAGACGCTATCTTGTGGAATCGAGCCTCAATAAAGACGAGAGCCTTCTTGCGTTCAGCCTCATCAAGGTCGCTCGATCCATACCTGATCCGCCGGCAACGACCTTTCTCGAAGTATACATCGATGGGTTCCCGGGCGATATGACACTGCCCTCGGGAGATCGCCAGGAAATCGAGAGGAGGGGCGAGAGGATCTTCTGCCGCGTGGTTTCGGGAGTGAAAGAAAAATCACGGAATCCGCAGGAGGAAGGAGCCTTGCCCGGGATGTATCTCAAACCGAGCTACACCGTGCCCGGCAATAACGTCGAGATCCGTACGATTGCCGGGCAGATCGTCCGTGCGGCATCCACCCGGGAAGAACAGATCCATGCTCTGTTGAAATGGATCAGGGAAAATATCGAGCAGGAACCTGTGGATGCCTTCACCGCGCTTGACGTTCTCTCCCGGAAGAAAGCCGAATGCCAGGGACATGCCTATCTCTATGCCGCATTTGCGCGCAGTCTGGGAATCCCGACACGCATTGCAAACGGCATCGTTTATTCCAGTGACTTCAAAGGCTTTCTCTACCACGCATGGGCCGAGAGCTTCGTGCAGGGAAGCTGGGTGGCCGTAGATCCCACGATGAGCCAGATGCCGGCGGATGCAACGCATATCAAGTTCGTGGAAGGCGAAACAATGCAATCCCTGGTACCCATTGTGAACGTGATGGGCAAGCTCAGGATCGAGGTGCTGGAAGCACGGTAGTACTCATAAGATGAAGAGTAATCGGGGGGGATAAAACAGAGTGCAATTAACGCTCCTGGTGAAAATGTATAAACTGTGATATGATTTCAGTCGATTGTAAATGATATAGGACCATACTTCCATCATGATGTGTGATGTTTGTACGGGTGCAGGGGGTAAGACATGAAAAAATGGTTCGGAATACTGGCTGTGAGCTTCGTGGTATTCTCCGGCTGCTCCGCCATAACCTTTGAGAGGAAGGTGGAAAACAACACCTTTACCTCAATGGCAGACCCGAAGGTGCAGATCCGGATAAACCCTCAATTCCGGTATATCGGTCAGGTCAGCACGTCAAGTCACCATCAGAGTGTTCACGGGGCACGCGGGCTCCTCGTGAGCTACAATTCCTACCTCTTTGCAGAGGTAGGCGATGACAATGTTCTCAGAAAAGGCGTCATCATCAGGGTGGACAAGATAAGCAAGAGCTACTGGGACACGGATATGTTCGCAGATGTGAAGAACAAGCTGGTCTCCGATTATGAAGATATCAACATGGACCGGTATGAGCATTTTATGGCGGTACGTTCGGATATTTTCACCAATGATGAAATGGATTATGTCATCAAAGAAGGCATGAAGAACGTCAAACCCGTGATGCGGGGCGATAAATTGGCCTATAGCGGGTTCGTCATTCCCAAGTGCTTCATGGTCGAGGCCTTTGGAATAAGGGCGGGAGCAGGAAACGACACCCGGCTGTGCGTGTATTATTTCGAAGATCTCATGGATATCGACGACTCGTCTTCCTGCAGGGAGTGGATAAAAGGCGATATTACCCCTGATGGTCAGGAAAGGTCCAAGAAGCTATTTACCGAATCGATGAAGAAGGCCATTACCTTTACCAAGTACAAGAGATAGCCCTTCCTCAACCCGGCATTTTCTGTGTGGCGAAGGATAATGGACAAAAGGATCCAATAGTATCGATTCCTGTTTCTCAAGGAAGGACATCTTTTTACCGGAGAAAGCTCTTTTCCTGTTTATCCATTTCCCGCATGATAGATACCTGTCTGCTGATTCCATAATATTACCTTAATTAATTTCCTCAAAAAACCCGATGGTATGAAGAGACAGATAAGGTGTGCGGGGGTATTGCTTTGATGAGGGCGGGGATAGTATCGTCCAAGAGGAAGCACGTAGGAAGATCAAGCACGATATGCGGCCTGACGGCGATGATGAACGGCAGGACGTACAGATTCCATCCCTTCCATCAGAATGAATCCGAGCAAACCGGCGGTATTTACCCTGCAAGCTGCCTTATGGGAAGTCATACCCGGCAGAGAGGTGAGGCCATATGTCCGAGAGTTACAAACAGATTACCTCGGAGCTGAAACATGTAAGGGTCGGGGATTATCTTGGATGCTACTATGCGAGCGACGACGAATGCAAAAGCGTAATCGAGGGCTTTGCAGCGAATGCCCTGCAAAAAGGCCACAAGCTCATCACCTTTGTCAACGGGCATGAGTCACAAGATATTCCCGAATCAAGCGCACATGGGGAAATCAACCAGGCAGCCTCCAACATTACCGGCTTTTCCCGCTTTGCAAACAAAGACATCCCTGCCGATGGAGATTCCTTCATCTCGTTTCTCAGCTCGGAAGTAAACAAGGTCCTGGGGAGCGTATGGAAAGGAGTGCGCATCTGTCTCGATATCAGCAGCCTTCCGGCACAATTCCTTTCCCATGGATCTTTCAAGTCCTTCATGGGCAAGCTACTTTCGCTGAACAGGGCGGAATCATGCATTATCTTGTGTCTCTATGTATGAAGAAGACTCCTCCAAATGTTCTGATGGAATCCCTTTCGATCTATCCCCTCGTGATCATAGGGGAAAGGCTCATAGATAATACTAATTTCGTTCCCGGAGGGGAGGCAGATGTTCAGGGCTTGATGCACGGGGCAGTGAAAGGATGTCTGGAAGGGCTGGTGAGGGGAGAGGGATTCAGTCGGGAGATCAGAGATCTGGAGGATAAGTACCGCTTCGTATTCGAGAACACGTCCGACTTCATGTTTTTTCATGACATGGAAGGCTTCATCAAAGAGATGAAGCTGGTGGATGAGGAGGTGGAAGGCTACACCGAGAAAGACCTTCTCCGGCTGAACCTCAAAGACCTCATCCCTGCAAGGGTGCGCGGTGAATTCGATGAGTATGTAAAGAGGGTCAGGGCAGAAGGTAAAGCCGAAGGCATCATCAGGCTCTTGAGCATTAACGGCGGCGAGCGGATATTTGAATACAAGTCCTTCCTCATTTCCGGTGAAAACGGCCCGATGGGCGCCCGTGGGCTTGCCCGGGATATTACCGAGCGATTCAATGCCACAGAGGCCCTCGTAAAAAGTGAGGAAAAGTACCGCGACCTTTTCGACAGCATCTCGGACTATGTCTTTACCCATGACCTTGAAGGAAACTTCGATTTCGAAGAAACCAATGATATGATGAAGCAGTCGTGGGGCTACAGGGGCGAAGAAAACCGTTACAGCAATATCAAGGATTTCATGCCCGATAAATATAAGCCCCTGTTCTCTGAATATCTTAAGAGGATTAAAGAGAAAGGCAAAGACAAAGGGCTTATCTCTGTCATCAATACCGATGGCAGCGAACGTATCCTTGAATACCGGAATTCTCTCATTTGCGAGGACGGCGTCCCGGCGGGTGTACGGGGGATCGCCAGCGACATCACGGACCGGATTAAGGGGAAAATACAGCTCAAACGGAGCGAGCAGCGCTACCGGGATATCTTCAACAATGTATCCGACTATCTCTACTTCCACGATCTGGAAGGCTACTTCAGATATGATGAATGCAACAACACGGTCAGGGATAACTGGAAAGACATGAGGGACAGCCAGGGCAGGACGAATCTTCGCGATATCATGCCCGAGCGCTTTCGTGGCCAGTTGGATCAATACTTGGAGGTAATAATACAGAAAGGGCAGGATGAGGGACCCTTATGCATTATTGATAAAGATGGAGCAGAACGTATCCTCGAATACAGGAATACCCTGACATATGATAAGGAAGGCAATCCGGTCGGTGTACGCGGTTCTGCCCGTGATATCACGGATCGTCTGCATGCCGAAAAGCAGCTCAAGAAGAGCGAAGAGAAGTACCGGACTATCCTTGAGAGTATTGAGGAAGGCTATTATGAGATAGATCTCAAGGGCAGATTCACCTTCGGCAATGATTCCCTGTTCCGGATCTTAGGGACCACCAGCACGGAACTGTTAGGCACGAACTATGCCTCATTCATGGATGATGGGTTAGTGAAGGAGATCTCCAACACCTTTCATGAGGTATTCGAGTCGCAGAAAGACAAGCCGATGGCCGAGTGGGAGTTTATCAGGAAAAGAGACGGCCGCAAAATCTATATTGAGGGATCGATCTCCCGCATCCTGAGCAAGGATGGTGGGTGTATAGGGTTCCGCGGGATGATCCGGGATGTCACCCACCGGATCCAGTCCGAGCATGCCCTCATAGAAAGCGAGCAGCGCTACCGGAATATCTTCAACAATGTATCGGATTTTCTCTACTTCCACGACCTTGACGGGAATTTTGATTTCGAAGAAACGAACGAGCAGTCCAAGAATGCATGGGGCTATCGGGAAAAGATGACCCGCCGCATGAACCTCATTGACCTGATCCCGGAACGGCACAAGCCGTTCTTCGGCGAATACCTGAAGCGCATCAAGGAAAAAAATCTGGATGAAGGCCTGCTCACGGTAATTTTTACGAATGATGGGAAAGAGCACATCCTGGAATACAAAAACCTCCTCGTTTCCAAGAACGGCGTGCCTACAGGGGTGCAGGGGTCTGCTCGGGATGTGACCGACCGCATCCAGGTACAGAGGCAGCTCAAAAAGAGCGAGGAGAAGTACCGGTCCATTCTCGAGAGCATCGAAGAAGGGTATTATGAAGTAGATCTCACGGGAAACTTCACCTTTGCAAACGATTCCCTTTGCAGGATCACCCAGGTCCCCATGCAGGAACTCATCGGGTCGAATTTCAGCCGTTTCACGGATGAAGATAAAGCAAAGGTTGCTTCAGATACGTACAGTACGGTTTTCAATACAGGAAAAGATCTTGAATCCGTCGAATTCGAATTCATCAGGAACGATGGACAGAGGATCTACGTCGAGTTCTCCATCTCCCGCATATTGTCAAGCGGAGGTGAATGCAAGGGGTTCAGAGGGATTACCAGAGATGTTACGAAGCGGGTCCAGGTCGAGCACAAGCTGAAAGAGAGCGAGTTCAAGTACCGCACCATTCTTGAGAGCATCGAAGAAGGTTATTATGAAGTGGACCTCAAGGGGAACTTCGCGTTTTCCAATGATTCCCTATGCCGGATTCTCGGATGCACGTATGAAGAACTCATCGGCATGAGCTATAGTTCGTTTGTAGGCGATAACACGGCACGCGGCATCTATAAGACCTTTAATGACGTGTTCACGACCGGCAAGGATGTGGAGTCTGCCGAATGGGAATTTTTCAGAAAAAGCGACGGCGAGCAGATCTTTATCGAGGTCTCGGTGTCGCGCGCCCTAACCAAGAGCGGTGAATTGAGAGGCTTCCAGGGGATTGTCCGGGATGTCACGAAACGCGTAAAGGCCGAGCGCGCATTAAAGGACAGCGAAGAGAGATATCGCACCATCCTCGAGAGTATCGAGGAGGGTTACTACGAGGTGGACCTGGATGGAAAAATTACCTTTTCTAACGATTCCATGAGCCGGATTTTCGGATGTACGAGTAGTGAGCTCATAGGTTCGAACTACAGCAGTTTTGTAAAGGGCGGTACATCCAATGTCATATTTAAAACTTTCAACACGGTCTTTAAGACAGGCAAGGATCTGGGCTCCACTCAGTGGGAGTTCTTCAGGAAAAACGATGGCGAGCAGATCTTTATCGAGGTCTCGGTGTCGCGCATTCTTTCCAAGACTGGGGAAGTCATCGGTTTCCGGGGAATGGGCCGGGATGTCACACGCCGTGTCCATGCCGAGCATGCCCTGAAGGAAAGCGAGGAAAAGTACCGCACCATCCTCGAGAGCATCGAGGAGGGGTATTACGAGGTGAATCTTGATGGAACCTTTACCTTCTGCAACGGAGCCATATGCAGGATCACGGCCTGCAGAAGGGAAGAGCTCGTGGGCATGAATTACCGGGACCTGGCGGATGGGGACAAGGCAAATGTCATTTTCGCGGCATTTCATGAGGTCTTTAAGACAGGCAGGGATCTTGCGCCGGTTTCGTGGGATTTCATCAAGAAGGGCGGTGAAAGGATCAATTGCGAGATCTCTGTTTCCCGAGTACTGTCCCGCAGCGGCGAATGCGTCGGATTCCGGGGCATAGTCAGGGATGTCACGAAGCGGGTCCAGGCAGAGCGGGCACTCATGGAGAGCGAGCACCGGTACCGTCTCCTGGCAGAGAACGTCAATGACATCATCTGGACGGCAGACCTTGATTTCAATTTCACCTATGTCAGCCCCTCGGTGAAGCAGGTCGCAAGGACAACAGTCGAGGAGACATTGAAACTGAATGTCCGACATGTCATGAGCCGGGAGTTGTTCAAGAGGGTTGTTTCCGAATTCGGCGAGATCATGGCCCTGGTCGATCAAGGTGAAGATGTATCCCATGTTGTGAAAAGGTTCGAGTTCGAGCATACCCGCGGGGACGGCACCGAGTTCTGGGCAGATACCATTGCATCGATCCAGCTCGATGACAACGGCAAGCCCATAGGCTTTGTCGGTATCACCCGGGACATCACCGACCGTATCAATGCGGACGAAGAGATCAGGAAGAACGAGGCCAAGTACCGGTCAATCCTCGAGAGCATTGAAGAGGGTTACTATGAAACCGATCTTGCGGGCAATCTCACCTTCTTTAATGATTCGTTGGGCCGGAATATGGGATTTACAGCCGAAGAAATGAAGGGTCGGAATTACAAAATATTAATGGACGAGGAAGGCGCTCGCACGGTCTTCCAGACATTCAGACGGGTATTCGAAACAGGGAAGCCCGAGAAGGCCTTCGGCTGGACGCTGATCCGGAAGGACGGCAGCAAGGTCCTTACGGAAACCTCGATCCTCCTCATCAGGGATTCGAATGGAAATCCAGTGGGTTTCAGGGGTCTGATACGGGATGTCTCCGAGCGGATACAGACTGAGGAATTCAAGGCTGCTAAGCTCAAAGCAGAGGCCGAGAACAGAGCCAAGAGCGAATTCCTGGCCAATATGAGCCATGAGATCCGCACCCCTTTGAACGGCATCATCGGGATGACGGAGCTTGCCATGGATACCAGCCTGGATGAGAACCAGAGAGATATTGTCCGTGTCATCAACAGAGAATCAGAGATCCTGCTGAATCTCATCAACGATATCCTGGACTTCTCGAAAATAGAGGCCGACCGGTATGAGCTGGAGAAGATTCCCTTTGACTTGAGAATTCTGATCGAGGATCTGGCCCACAGTTTTGCCATGAGGTCGGAAAAGAAAGGGCTGGAATTCATTTCCTTCGTCTCCCCCGATGTACCGTCGCGCCTCATGGGGGATCCGGGGAGGCTGCGCCAGGTAATTGCCAACCTGGCAGGCAATTCCCTGAAATTCACCGAAAAGGGCGAGATTTTCATCAAGGTGGAAAAGCATAGGGAATATAAAAATAAGGTCTCCCTGAAGTTCAGTGTACGGGATACCGGGATCGGAATCCCCAAGGACAAACAGGAAAGGATATTCGAGAGCTTTACCCAGGCGGACGGATCTACCACGAGGAAGTACGGAGGCACCGGCCTAGGGCTTGCAATCTCGAAAAAGATCGTTGAGATGATGGGAGGGAAAGTCGGCGTCTATAGCATCGAGGGTGAGGGGAGCACCTTTTTCTTCACGGCTGCTTTTCCAAAGCAGAAAGACCAGAGAATATATCCCGTACTTGACGAGGTGGATATCAAAGGCATGCGGGTGCTGGTGGTTGATGACAACGAGACAAACCGGTTCATCCTCATGGAGTACCTGAAAACATGGGGCTGTATCCCTGTCGACTATCCGGGAGGACAGGAGACTGTATCCCTGCTCAGGGCGGGGATTATCCTCAATGAGCCCTTTGATCTGATCCTCCTGGATTTCAATATGCCGGATATGAATGGTTTCGAATTAACAAAAGAGATACGGGCGGTAAAATCCTTGAAGAAGATACCCATCATTATCCTGACATCACTCGGAGACCTCGGTGACGGTAAGTATTGCAAGGATATCGGCATCCAGGGTTATCTGCCTAAGCCGATGCGCAGGGACGACCTCAAAAAGGCCATTTTGTCCGTCATGGGTATTTCCAAGGCAGAGGATACGGAAGAGATCTCCAAACTCATTACCAGGCATACCGTGGTGGAGGATTATCGAGGCGATATCCAGATCCTTCTTGCAGAAGATTATCCCACCAACCAGCAGGTTGCCATGAGGCATCTCTTCAAGGCAGGGTACCAGGCCGAGGTCGCGGAGAACGGCCAGCAGGCGGTAGCTGCTTTCAAGCGAAAACGTTATGACCTCATCCTCATGGATATCCAGATGCCGATCATGGACGGGTACGAAGCTACAAAGCAGATTCGAGGGTGGGAGGAGAAACTAAGCTCCAAGTTGCCGCCGGGATCATCGGAGCATCGGAAGAGAATCCCGATCATAGCGATGACCGCACACGCCATTACCGGATACCGTGATAAATGCATCGAAGCCGGTATGGATGATTACATAGCCAAGCCTCTCCGGAGGGAAGAATTGATTGAAATGGTAGACAGATGGACAAAAAAGAAGGACACGATGAAAGGTGACTCTGCCAGACAACTGCAACCAGAGGAAGGGAAAGGTGATAAGTCCATGGATAAAAATGGGTGTCCCATAGATCTGGAAAGGGTAATGAATGAATTCGATGCCGACAGGGATTTTCTCAGGGAGATTCTGGGGGGATTTCTGCAGAATGTAGGCAAGCAGATAGAAATCATCCGCAAGGCCATTCAGCAGGGGGACGCGGAAACGGTACGCAAAGAGGCACATTCCATCAAGGGAGGGGCTGCGAACATTTGTGCCGACGATCTTTCAGGGGCGGCCATGGAAATGGAGAATCTGGGGAAATCCGGTAAGGTCGATGGCGGCGAGGAGATGCTCCAGAGGATGGAAAAGGAATATGTCCGTCTGGATGTATTCGATAAGACCGAGCTGTGAGCACTTTTATAGATGCTTCCCGGTATTAAAGGCGAGAAAAATGCAAGCACTGATCTTTTTCATATCTTCTGAGGAGTTGCCATGAAGATCCTAGTGGTTGACGACGAACTCGTCAGCAGGAAAAAGATGCAGATGATCATGGAAGGGATCGGCGAATGCCTGGCTGTAGAAAACGGTACAGAGGCATTGAATGCCTTTTCGCAGGCATGGGAATCTTGGGTTCCTTTCGATCTCATCACCCTGGACATCGTCATGCCCGACATGGACGGAACCGAGGTGCTCAATAATATAAGACGGATCGAAGAGGAGAGGAAAATTCCCAAGGATAAGAGAGTCAATATATTCATGGTAACCTCCCAGTCTGAGAAGGACACTATCATTGCTTGTGTCCGGTCCGGTTGCGATGACTTCATCACCAAACCCTTTAACCGTGAGACTGTTACGAAAAAACTGATAAACAAAGGATTCAAGGTCGAGGGCAGCCTTCCCGAAAACGGCACATCAGGAGAGGCTGCGAAAGAATCCAAAGGGCTTGAGAAAAAGGGCGCGTTTATCGAAAATATCATCAATCGCTTTAAGCGTGGAGAAATTGATCTTCCTTCGCTGCCCCAGATACATTCGAAATTCAAGGAACTGGTGGACAAAGGAGCTACCCTGCAGAATATTGCCGAACTCCTCAGGCAGGATGCCGCCATCACGACAAAACTCATCAACATCTCCAATTCTTCCTATTACCGTGGCCTGACGGAGAATAAGACCCTCGAGAGCGCCATATCGCGCCTCGGTCTCGAAACCACGAAGCAGACCGTCAGCGCTATCGCCAACCGGGGGATGTATACGATCAACAACAAGAAATATACGCAGATCGTGGAGAATCTCTGGCTGCATTCGCTCTCGTGCGCCTATGCTTCCCAGATTACGGCAAGCGCTGCCCAGGCAAGGCTCGAAGAAGACGCCTTCACCCTGGGGCTCCTTCATGACATCGGGAAGCTGATCCTGATCCAGGTAGTGGGCGAGGCGGAAAAGAGGACGCAGGCAGCAGATCAGGATGAGGTCCTGGAGATGTTTAAAGCCCTGGATGTATATCATGGGAGAACCGGCAGCATACTCCTGAAAAAATGGGGATTCTCGGAGAGATACGTCTCGATCTCCAATCATCATCATTCCCTTGCAAACGCCGACAACATCACGAAAGAGCTTCAGGTCGTGCATTTTTCAAATCTGCTCGTCAAGAATATGGGCTTCGGTCAGTCCGATCCGTTCGAAGTCGATCTGGAGAATACCGAATCCGCCGTACTGCTCAAGATGGATGCCGAAAAAATTGCCTCCATCAAGTCAAAGGTTAAGGATCAGATGGAGAGTATACGGCAACACCTCGAGTAAGGCAGCATTCCTTTTTTTAGTGTTCGATTCCGGCCATGATATCAGCTCCGGGAAGATCTTTGTCATTCATCGAAGGAAAACACTCTGGACATGCATGAGGTAGGACCTTATCTTTAAGATAGGGTGCAGGAAGATTTATTCAGAGGAGTGCTGTACGAGGGCATAGGGAGAGCATGGCTGATTCCTTGAACGATCCGGTAATTGTCTTGAGAAAACCAGCCGTGATGCACATCGTGCTTAATCGTCCGGAGGTTCTGAACAGCTTGAATGTACACATGGTTCATATGATTGATCAAGCCATGGACGAGGCTGAAAGCCTAGAGGAGGTGAGGCTCGTTATCATCTCCGGCACCGGGCCGAAAGGCTTTTGTGCAGGCGGGGACATCAGGCTCATTGCAAAGGCAGTGGCCGATGACTCACGGAATGAAGCCATGCAGTTCTTCGAAGACGAGTATTGTCTCGATCTCCGCATTCACCGTTTTCTCAAGCCTGTTCTGGTCATTGCAGACGGGATCACCATGGGCGGAGGGCTGGGCATCTCTGCCGGTGCCGACCTGGTGATTGCCACGGAGCTTACGCGTATGGCAATGCCCGAAACACGGATCGGTTTCTTCCCGGATGTGGGGGCTACCGGGTGGCTGTTCCGGAAATGTCCTTCCGGGTACCCCGAATTTCTCGCACTCACAGGCTATGAGGCTTCAGGGTCGGAGTGCTTGCGATTAGGCCTGGCCACTCATCTTGCCCCTTCCGGCAAGATAAGCCACATAGTGAACCTGGTCGAAGACAATGCGGAAAAGCTCGGCTTTGAGAAGGACGGGTATGTGCGGGCCGTTTCCGGCCTCCTGAAACCCTTGCTCACCCAGGATATTCCGGGCCGGCCGGACATGGATGCATGGGTAAGGGCATACTTCTCGGGGTTGAGCTCCGTACCCGAAATCCTTTCTCATTTAAAGCAGTGCAGCATTGAGCAGGATCTGTGCAAGGGGGTCTTCGACCGGCTGTCGCAGCGCTCTCCCTCGGCCACGATCTGGACCCTTGCGCTGCTGAGGTATAATGAAGGCCGGGACCTGGCTGAAGTGTTCAAGACCGATCTCAAAGCCTCCCGTTACCTCACATCCCGGCATGATTTCCGTGAAGGGGTGCGGGCGAGGCTCATTGACAGGGATGACCATCCGAACTGGATCCCATCCACATTCGAGGGGGCTGCCGGGCTTTTCGACCCTTCCGATGTTCTCATATAAGAGGTGAAAATTCATATGCCTCAGGTTGAGGCAATGATAGAGAATATATCCCATAGACGGGAATATCATAAAAAAAGGAGATGCCCATAATGTCTGACCAAAAGAGATTGACCATGCAGATCGACCTTACCATTCCCCTGGTCGGATTGTATGACTCACCAGATACGAGCGGATTCGAGCCGCTCATACGTCCGGAACCGGGGAAGCACATGTGCATCTACTGCTTTTACGAGAATTTCAGAAAGGGCGAGGCGCTGGTCATCACCCGGGAGAATTTCGGCTGCGGAGGAGCAGGCAGCTGCCTGTGCGATGTGCAGACGCGCTCGCGGGAAGATTATGTGCATTTCCTCTATGAAGGGGAAGGGCTCAAGGCTTCGAGCACCATCATGGAGCAATGGTTTGACAAGCGGAAAGCCTACAAGATGGAGCATCCTTATCTCCTCATCGGTCCTCTGAAACCCGATAAATACCAATACCTCAAGACAATCACTTTCTTCGTCAACCCCGACCAGTTGAGCATGCTCATCATAGGGGCCAACTACCGGAGCATCCCCGGTGATGCCCCTGCCGTAATCTCGCCCTTCGGATCAGGGTGCATGGAACTCCTGCCCCTGTTCGAGGACCTGGACAGGCCCCAGGCCATCATCGGCGCAACAGACATCGCCATGCGGCAGTATCTCCCCCCGCAGATACTTGCCTTTACGGTCACAAAACCTATGTTCGAACAGCTCTGCAGTCTTGATGAAAAAAGCTTTCTCTTCAAACCTTTCTTGAGAAACCTCAAAAAAGCCCGGGCCGATGTTTCCATGCGGAGCACATAAGCAATGGGCATAAGGTAATTTCTCATTTTGAGTTAAGCCTGCTATGGTGATAGAAGAAAACGACAGGGCTTTTGCATGAACAATTGATTTGAGCCGGATGGAACGTGACCAAGGAGGATTTGGCTATGATACGGGAGCTCGTGGAAAAAAACAGGTCGTACAGGAGGTTTCACGAGGATACGCCTGTCGAGATGGGCGTATTGAGGGAACTGGTCGACCTTGCCCGGCTGTCGGCGTCGGCAGCGAACCTTCAGCCATTGCGGTACATCCTCTCGTGTACGCTGAAGAAGAACAACCTCATCTTTCCCAATCTGGGGTGGGCAGGATATTTAAAAGACTGGCCGGGGCCGGAGGCTGGTCAGCGGCCATCTGCATACATCATTGTCCTGGGAGACACAACGATCACCAAATCCTTCGGTTGCGACCACGGGATCGCCGGCCAGAGCATTCTTCTCGGAGCAGCCGACAAAGGCCTGGGCGGCTGTATGATCGCATCGATCAAGCGTAACCGGCTCAGGGAAGCACTCGATATCCCCAAAAAGTTTGAGATCCTCCTCGTCCTTGCCTTGGGCAAGCCCCTGGAAAAGGTGAAGATAGAAGAGGTAGGCCCTGAAGAAGGCATCGAGTACTGGCGGGATGAGGAGGGAGTCCATCATGTTCCCAAGCGCGGACTGGATGATATCATCTTTTCATGAACCCCCTTGTGTAAACATATGCCCAAAGAGAGGACAAGGACTCTACTATGGTGCGGCATCCTCGTGGGCATTGGGATGATCTTATGCAGCCAGGCTTCTGCACGCCAGGTAAAGACCGAAGACTTCCCCTTTTCCGCCTCCCTTGAGGGAGGGGCGTCTTCGGGACTGGTAAAGGTTGCCGTTCCCTCCGAGATCCTCACCCGCTCGGGCCTTGGACTTACGGATTGCAGAATATTCGATGATCTCGGGGAAGAAGTGCCCTTTTCCATCGATACGGTCCGCGAGCCGGAAAGGCAGGCAGTCAGGTGGGATATCGTACAGTCTCAAGAAACCGGGGAAGGGGCCTTTTTTCTCATCAGCAACCCGAACGGGGCAGATTTTGTAAACAATCTGGAGATCATCGCCGACCAGAGACCGGGCTGGTCCGATATCGAGATCTTCTCCGCTGCTGAAGGGGCAGCAGGGCAGCTCATCGCCAAAGGCAGGGTGGCGGACCTCAGGCCTTCATACAATGCCTACCGGATGGGTGTCGCCCTTCCGGAAACGTTTGCGGAGCGGCTCAGAGTTCTCTTGAAAAAGCCTGCCGTCAAAGAAGAACCAAGGCTTGAACCATGCAGGCTTTTTGATGACATCGGACCGGGCTTCAATCCCTTGAGCGGCATACGCGGCTTTGCGAGCCTTCCGAGGCAAAGGGCCGGACATCGACGAGGCGGTTTATCAGGAGCCCAAATGCAGCTTGGATGATCAGGGTGATACCATTATCGATCTCGGTAAGGTTGACCTTCCTGTTGACCAGGTATCGATCCAGGCCGCAGACGGGTGTTTTTACCGCGAGGTGGAGCTCAATACCGCCGACATGTCCGAGGAATCATTGTACCGGCGCAAAGGCGCAGGAGTCATTTACAGAATTCCCGGGCTTGATCTCAGCATGGATACCGTTACAGCCGATATGAAAAAGGCGCATTTTTTCCGGATACGCATCATGAACAAAGAGGCGCCTCCGCTTGCCATTGACCGGGTCTCCCTCAGGTGTGCCCGCAGGTATCTGCTCTTCATGCCCAAACAGGGCAGGTCTTATGAAATACATTACGGATCCGGGCAGATCCCTGGAGCGCGATACGGCCTTGAACGGATTGTTCCGCACGGCACGTACGGCAGCCTTGCTGAGATCCCTGCATGGAAGGTGGGGAGATCTTCGGCAAACGCGGACTATGAGCCGGACAGGCTCGTGAAAGAGCAGTTCAGGCGGTTTTTCATCATAGGGGTGATATTTCTCCTCACCTATTTTCTCGGATTCTGGATTATCCAGATCAGAAGCCTCATCCCAAGGAGATGAGGCTCCATGAAGGCTCCAGACGGCATGATCCTTGATCCCGGACATAGGATGTGCCATGTATGACCTTCAGTTGCTTCACAGGAGTGCGGATGGACATCTATGAGTATATGAATCTCCACATGATACCTTATACGAGGTATGACCATGAGCCGGTCTATACCTGTGAACAGGCAGACAGGCTCGATATACCGGGCGGATCTGCCAAGACCAAGAATCTCTTTCTACGGGACAGGAAAGGCCGAAGGCATATCCTGGTAACGGTGGGAGCAGGCAAGGCAGTGGATATCAGGGCACTCGAGGCACTCATCGATGCAAAGTCCTTGAGCTTCGCTTCTGCCGAGAGGATGCAGAAATATCTTGGATTGAGGCCGGGTTCCGTTACCCTCCTCGGTGTCATCAACGACCATGAAGGCAGCGTCGAAGTGATCGTGGACCGGGACCTCCTTGCGTATAGTGCCATGCAGTGCCATCCGCTGGTGAATACGAGCACTCTGGTGATCTCAATGGATGATGTCATGCGGGTCATCGAGCTCACCGGGCATCATCCCCTGGTGATCCCGGTACCCGGGCGGGTAGAATCAGGAGGATGATCGTATCTTAAAAGAAATTCGTGTAGACAAAATCCCACGCCCGGGCATCTGTAGGGTATAGTCGGAACTGATGATGAGAAAAAGGCGATCATCCGTACGCGATAGAGCAAAGGCAGTGCTGAAGGCCGTGGGTGAAGCAACAAACCCCTTAAAGGATTGACAAGAGATGGGCGGATCTTTGAACCAAGAAGATCAAGAAAAGGGTACGGATGATTACTCTTCCCTGAAGGCTGCCGTACGTATGGCTGCCGCAGGTGACAGAGCCGCTTTTGAAGGGCTCATCAACCGGTTCCAGGGAGAGATATTCAGGATGGTCTATTACCGGACATCATCGCGCATGGATGCGGAAGACATTACCCAGGAGGTCTTCATCAATGCCTACCGGGGTGTAAGCTCCCTCAAAGACCCGGAAATTTTCAAGCCGTGGCTGTACCGCATCGCGCTCAACGCCGTGCGTGATTTCTACCGGAAGAAGCGGGTGCGGTCCATCATCACCCTGTTTTCCCGTGAGAAGGATGAGGAGCACGTTCCGGCGCAGGACTGCGGGCAGGACCATCTGGAGAGGAAGGAGTTCTGGGACGGCCTCGGCCGGTTTATGTCACGGCTGTCTGCTTCCGAACGCGAGGTCTTCAGGCTTAAGTTCCTTGATGACTTAAGCATAAGGGAAATCACGGAGGTGCTGGGAAAAAACGAGAGCACGGTCAAGACCCACCTGTACCGTGCCGTGGATAAGTTCCGCAAAGAGCAGGGCGTACACGAATTCCTGCAGGAGGGAAAGCTATGAGTACGGACGGCAGAGGACATTTGAGTGGAGAAGAACTGAGCCGCTCTGTCATTGCCGAGCATGATCTGGACAGGCAGAGCAGGGATCATCTCCAGGCATGTACGGTATGCCGGAGAGAAAGACAGCTCATCCTGGAGCAGCTCGATCAGCTGGGGGCGCGTGCGAAGAGGTATGCTCCGGAGCTGTCTCGTAAGGTGGTTCTGCCCTCTGAGGAACCGGTCAGGCACCCTGTGCGGCCGTTCGGCCGGCAGCTTGCCTTCGGCGCTGCAGCCGCCTTTGCCCTTCTCCTGGTGACCTTCTCCCTGACGCACCACAGCGGGCATTTCAAGGTCGCTGATCAGATAAGCATCGCTCAAGAGATGGAGGAAGACGAAAGGCTCATGGCCCAGGTCAGCAGCCTGGAAGAAGACCCTCTGCCCGAGGATTACCGGAAGATATCTCCGGAAGAGTCAACGGCCGATATCGACGACACCCTGGATTTCATCGTGCCCGTCGACGAGACAAAGGTCTGATGTACGGCACAAGAGAAAAGGAGGCAAGATATCATGAAGAGTAAAGCCTGGTTATATACTATTGCGATTGCGTTGTTTCTCTATCCGGTCGCGGCATGGGCCCGTGACGATGCGCCCCCCGGGAGGTGGTGGCAGATGCCCAAGCTCGCTGAGAGTCTAGGTTTAAGCCAGACGGAAAAGGATGCGCTCGATACCCTTTACGTCCAGAGCCGGAGAACCCTGATGGAGATGAAAGGTGATCTCGAAAAGGAACGTTTCGAGCTGGATACCATACTTGATAAGCAGAATTCCAGCGACCGGGCGGCAATGGAGCAGTTCAAGAAGCTGGAGCTGCGCAGGGAAAAGCTTGCGATGGAGCGTTTCCGGTATCTCCTCGATGTGCGGAAGATCCTTGGTCATGACCGCTATAAAAGACTCATGACGACCGCCAGGGAGTTTCGCGAAAAAAGAGGAAGAGAAAGGAACGATACCTTCCCGCTGAATGAATAGTGTCGCAGCCGGATATCCCCATGCCTTCGGGCGCATGACCCAGTGAACCCGCCTTTCATGGCTTCATGATAAGGCGGGTTTATGACGATAAGGGCATCAACGCAAAGAAATCGGCAGGAACAGGGATACTCAATACATAATGAGGTGCAGGAATCTTTCATGAAATCCGGATGCCGTTGTTTTCTCATAGGCCTTCTCATCCTTGTGTCGTTTCAGGCTGCATGCAAGAAATCGAGCTCAACCGGAGGTGTGGAAGGAATATCCGGGATTAATATCGGTCCTGAAGGCGGCATCGTTGCAACATCTGAACAAGGAAGCGGTTTATCCGGCGCTCAAGTATCCATCCCCCGCAATGCCCTGGAGGGCAATCAGAGCATCAGTCTTACATCTACCGGCCTTCCCCATGCACTTCCGAACGGGTACAGGGCAGCAGGCCGGTGCATCAGCTTCAGCCCTGACGGCATTACCTTCAAGCAGCCCGTAAGGCTCTATCTTCCCTATGCGGATGTGAACAACGACGGGATCGTGGACGGCAAGGCCGTCAATGAAGCAAAGACAGGTGTCCTTTATTATAACGAACGGACAGGCCGGTGGGAGGAACTGGAGCTAAGCGGGAGGGATGAAAAGACGAACCTGGCGATCGTTGACACAACACACTTCAGCACCTATCTCGTCTATATCAACACATCAGATTCCCAGACACTGGATTCCAGTGTTCCGACAAATACCACGGATGGCTCGGCTCCTCTGTTTACAACCGGGGACTGTCTTATAGGCAATGGCAACATCATTGAGGGGAGTGTGGATTCGTGCTTCTATTACAATCTCACCATCACCCGGAGACCGACAGGTCTTCTTGCGATAATCGACCGGCATGCAACCTTCGTTCAGACAGGAATCCCCGCAATCATAAGCCCTGAGGGCGATTCGGCTACCTTTGACGCCTCCAGCGGATTCAGCAAGGTCCTGGCATCGGGGAATGCATCCCAGTGGAACTGGGTATGCGAGTTTGTCAAAGAGCACACCTATCTCAAAGATTACGAAGTAATGAATGATGCATTGATACCTTCATTGGGGGCGGACCCTGCAGCGGGGGGAATATATGCCCAAATCGAGCCCCTCGATGAGAATATGGTGAGGATATCCTGGTCATTCAATGTTAACGAGCAGATTTTATACCGGTCATCAGCCGATGGATTCGGCCATAGGCTGGTAATCCGTTTCAGGGCTACGTATCAATAGCCCGAATCCAAAGAGATACCAGAGAATTCATAGCCCAAGACCCGTATGATACTCATTTTCCCATGACCTGGGGAACCGCTGGGAAAAAAAGCCGGGCAACATCGAGCGCCGCCCGGCCGATGTAATGAAACTACTGGAGTACCGGATAGCTCGGCAAAGTACAGCAATATCTTTAATTAATTCAAAACGTTAAAGTATATACAAGGATATGTTTCATAACTTATTGATATATTAAGATAGTTTAATTAACCTTCCTGAATGCCCGGTCTTGAGAAACGTCCTGCCTGCCCTATCATGAAATACTGCATGGCCTGTGGACAAAAAGGAGGGTACATGCCGAAGCAAGGTGCAGAGCATATCATCCAGGACCTGCTGTCTTCATCGGGCATACGCGTCAATGGTGATAACCCCTGGGATATAACCGTGCACCGCAATGAATTTTATGAGCGGGTCCTGCGTGAAGGCGTGCTTGGACTGGGTGAGTCATATATGGACGGGTGGTGGGATTGCCCGTCCATCGATCAGTTCTTTGACCGTGCCCTGCGTGCCGGGATTGAAAGAACGGTGAAAGGGGATTTCAGATTTGTCTGGGAAAATTTCAAGGCAAGGATCTTTAATCTCCAGAGCACCGGCAGGGCCTATGAAGTGGGAAAGAGGCACTATGACATCGGGAATGATCTCTATCGACTAATGCTCGACTCCCGGATGGTGTATACCTGCGGCTACTGGAGGGCATCGGATAACCTTGATGATGCACAGGTTGCAAAGATGGATCTGGTGTGCCGGAAAGTCGAAATAGAGCCCGGGATGAAGGTGCTGGACCTCGGCTGCGGATGGGGTGCGTTTGCCAGGTATGCCGCAGAGCGCTACGGGGCGTCGGTAACAGGCGTAACGGTTTCCAAAGAGCAGGTGAAGCTGGGAAAAGAGCTCTGCCAAGGCTTCCCGGTCGATATCAGGCTGCAGGATTACCGGGACGTCGAGGGGAAGTATGACAGGGTAGTCTCAATCGGGATCCTCGAACATGTGGGGTATAAAAACTACCGGGATTACATGGGACTGGTAGACCGTACATTGAAAGCCGACGGCATAGGGTTTTTCCATACCATCGGCGGGAATGTGAGCATGAAAATCACAAACCCGTGGTACGCCAAATATATCTTCCCGAACGGCCAGATCCCTTCCATCGCTCAGCTCAGCGAGGCAATGGAAGGGTTGTTTGTCATGGAAGACTGGCATAATTTCGGGCCGGATTATGACAAGACCCTGATGGCCTGGCATGAAAATTTCGAAAAAAGCTGGAACGGTTTGAAAGACCGGTATGGCGAGCGCTTCCGCAGAATGTGGCGATTCTATCTGCTCAGCTCGGCCGGAGCATTCCGCTCCCGCGATATACAGCTGTGGCAGGTGGTGATGACCAAGCCGGGCATGCATCAGCCGGAATGCCGGTTAATCTAAAAGGGGACCGAAGTGGTCAAGTCAGAGGTGATCATCATAGGCGGAGGTCCGGCCGGCGCCAGCTGTGCATGGAAACTCAAATCTCACGGCAGACAGGCCATTATTCTCGACAAGGAATCTTTCCCGAGAGCGAAGCAGTGTGCGGGCTGGATAACACCGTCAGTCCTGAGAGATCTCGGCGTACGGCCCCAGGAGTACCCATACGGTATGCTTACGATGCAGAAGCTGGAAATCAATGCTTTCGGGAAGCGGCTCACTCTTCCCACCAGGCAGTATTCCATCCGGAGAGATGAATTCGACTCCTGGCTCATCGGGCGTACCGGCGTTACCGTATTCACGCACCGGGCTCGTGACATCCGAAAGGAAGGTAATTCCTATATTATCGACAATGCCTTTGCCTGCAAACACCTTGTTGGAGCAGGAGGAACTTTCTGCCCTGTCCATGCTGCATTTTTCAAGGATAAAAGGCCGAGGGCCGGGGATTCTCTCATCCTTGCCCTGGAGAAGGAACTGCCGTACAGCGGGAAAGACGGTTTGAGCCGCCTCTGGTTCTTCGAGCAGGGCCTTCCCGGATATGCCTGGTACGTACCGAAAGAAGGCGGATATATCAACGCAGGGATAGGCGGGAACTATTCCCGGATGAAAAAAAAGCACATGAGCATCAGGAGCCATTGGAATTCTTTTGCAGAGAAATTGAAAAACCTCTCGGTCGAAGTCCAGGGAGACTGTCCGCCGAGAGGTTATGCATACTATACCAGGCAGGATACAGGCCCGGTCAATCTGGATAACGCGTATCTCGTCGGGGATGCAGCAGGCCTCGCAACCATTGACATGGGTGAAGGCATCGGGCCGGCCGTACGCAGCGGAATACTCGCAGCCAGGGCGATCGCAACCGGAAAGCCCTACTCGCTTGGTCCTGTGGGCAGGTTCAGCCTGCGGGACATACTCTTACCCGGAAGGGCGTGACGGCATCGCCGGGTGCTACCGCCGTAATCGTCCCTGTGTTCGGTGAGATAATCGGACATGATGGTGGACCTCCCTGTCGACGTTCCTCCGACGGTGAACTTTTTTTAGATCCACGGTCTTCGAAACGCAGAACTGTACCCACAGCCAGGCAGCAGCTCTCTGCCTGCCGGTCGTATTGACTTGGAAGGATGGAGATGTATGAATAATAACGTCCTCGGTAGGCAGATTCAAGGGAGATGTCGATTCTTCTGCACGGATATCATTGCGTTTACTCGCCGAGAATGGAATCTATAACATGCTGCTTGGAGAAATGGGCGGTACTCAGGTAATACATGGCGTCTTCATACCCGAGAAGGCTTATCCGTATTTGCCGCCGGGGAAGGCCCTTGCCGGCAAGTTCCCAGACCTGCTGCTTCAAGTTCTCCATGAAGGCGATCTTTGCGGTCAGCGCTGCATTGCCGTCATTTACGATGCCTTTCAGGCCGCAGAAGATTGTTGATATATCAAGGCGGGCAAGGTTTTTGAGAGAGGAGAGAATCTGCGGGAAATCTTCATCCTGCCGCAGGTACCGCACGAGCCGGCCGCAGAAGATATCCCCGGTAAACAGCCTGCCGGTCTCCCGGTCATAAAGGCAGACATGGCCGGGCGAATGCCCGGGAGTCGGGATAACATCAAACGTGGTGCCCGCAATTGAGATCCGGCTGCTTAAGGGAGAGCCTGCGGATTTTTCGGGCAGGCCCCATACAAAACGCTGGTAGGCTTTGAGCCCTAATGTTACCGGGTCAGCCATATACGGGAGGGAATCTTTATGGGCATGGATTGCTGCCCCGAAGGTATCTTTGATGATCCTGTTGTTCCCGATATGGTCTTCATGGTGGTGGGTATTGATGACGGCAGAAACCCGCTTTCCAACGAGTGCGCCCATGAATTCCCGGCGTGCATATGCAGTTCCGGTATCGATAAGGGTGTCTCCTATCAGGAAGGCATGCACGGCATACGGTACCAGGGGGCCGATGCTGCGGCCCATGCAGAAATCGGTAACCTCTCCTGATGTACGAACCTTTATCATTGTTTTGTCCCTCCAGGAAGGAAGGCAAAGGTGTCATGTCCGGATTCTATACGCTTGAGGTTTCCGAGAATCCTCTCCAGGAAACCCTCGAATGCATCGATCTCTTCTTCAGAAAAGCCTGCATAGCAAAGTGAGGCCATTTCCCGGGATACCTGGTGGTAGGTCTCCCTGAATCGTCTGTCTTTATCAGTGAGGAGGATATGGATCTTCCTCCGGTCAGTGCCGGATGGAACCCGAATTACGTGTCCCGAGCTTTCGAGGGCATCAAGCATGGTCGTGAGCGTGGATTTTTTCAGAGAAGTCCTATCCGCAAGCTCGCGGATAGGGATGTCATCCTTGTTCCACAGGGCAAACAGGATCCTCCCCTGGGAAGGGCTGATAGTATCGACTTTGTACTTTTTGAGCATCCGGGAAAAGATACGCCCGGAAATCCGGTGCATCTGTGCAATGATGAAAGCACCTTTCCGCTTCATTTCCGCTCCTTATCCGGATAGCATTCCTTTCATTTATAGTACTAATTAGAACTATCCTAAATAGGACATCATGTCAATGATGATATCCGTTGACCAAAGCATGGATATGGGGTAATTTTTTTTACACTATAGATGATAAAAACAAAAGGGGGAGAGCCATGGACTCTGAAATGGATCTTGAGGCCAAAAAGGTATTCGTAAACAGAAAGCATGAGCTCCATGAGGAGACTCTCAGGAAGCTTATTGACCAATTGCAGTTCAATCTGGATAACCACAGCAAATTCGAAGGCCTGGAGAGCATTTTTGTTCATATAAAGACCAACACTGAAGCCCTCCTGTTTCTTCTCCAGGAGCGCAAGCGTGACAGGAACAAGAGAAAGGACCCGACTCAGCCTGTCACGCCGCTTTCCCCGGGCGGCAGAGACATCGAATAGGCGGTTTGTTTCGCTGATCAGCCGGTTTTTGCGAGATTTACCGGGAGGTTACCATAATGGAGGATGAGAGAAGGGTAGGTATGTGCCGGACAGAGAGGACCATCCACAAGGTGGTCGACGAACTCTGCAAGCCCGAATCATACGAGGACGTTTACCACAAGCCCACTGAGGAGAGGGTGATGCCCTCCCTCGATGCGTTGACCGAGATTGTCGAGCGTCTGAGGATGGTCATTTTCCCCGCGTATTTCAGCGATTCCGAGATGTCGCTCGAATCCATGCCGTATATCATCGGGAACCACCTCGAAAAGGTAGAGCGCCTCCTCTCCGAACAGATCAAACGGGGGATCGGTTTTTCACATGAGATGACATACTGGCAGGCTTCCATCGAGTGTGAAGAGCGGGCCCGGAGTTTGTCCCGGCGCTTCATAGCCGCCATACCAAAGATCAGGAAGCTCATGTCTTCCGATGTGGTCGCCGCCTATGAGGGCGACCCGGCGGCGAAAAGCCCCGGAGAGGCCGTTTTCTGCTACCCGAGCATCAAGGCCGTGACAAATTACCGCATTGCCCACGAGCTGCATACCCTGGGTGTCGAGATGATTCCCCGTATCATCACCGAAATGGCCCATTCGCAGACCGGCATAGATATCCATCCCGGCGCCAAGATCGCAGAGCGGTTCTTCATCGACCATGGGACAGGCACGGTCATCGGCGAAACATGCGAGATCGGGCGCAGCGTACGGCTCTACCAGGGGGTGACCCTCGGCGCGGTGAGCTTCCCCAAGGACGAGACAGGCAAGCTCGTCAAGGGCATCCCGAGGCATCCAATTGTAGAGGACAACGTGATCATCTACTCCGGCACTACGGTCCTCGGCCGGGTCCGCATCGGCAAAGGGGCCGTCATCGGCGGAAACGTGTGGCTCACCAGCGACGTCCCTCCCGGTATGCGGGTCGTACAGGGCAGGCAGTCAGAGCCGGTGATCATGATTTCCCAGTGAATGCCGGGTTTATTCACATGATGCATCCGGGAAAGAGAAAGGAATTTACCAAAGCCGGTATCATAATGAAGGCGCTCGCACTCTTCTGCTTAGTTATTGTTTTCGCCGGGGCAGTGCAGGCTGCGGAAAAAAAACCCGTTTTCCTCTGGTCCGTGAAAGGGCCGAGAGGAACCGTGCACCTGCTGGGCTCGGTTCATGTGCTCAAGCCGGATGCATATCCTTTAGACAGCCGTATAGAGCGTGCGTACAGGAGGAGCAGGAGGGTCGTTTTCGAGGCGGACATGGAGGAGGCACGCAGCCGGGAGGTTCAGCAGGCTCTGATCTCGCAGGGGATGTATCAGGATAAGACCTCCCTGAAAGACCATATCTCGAAAAAGACTTACGGCCTCCTCGAACAAAGGCTTAACTCGGCAGGCATCCCCGCATCGCGGTTTGCCGGGTGCAAGCCCTGGCTGTGCGCAGTCAGCCTGAGCGGTATGGAGTTGAAGCGTCTGGGGTATGACCCCGGGTCGGGCATCGATGCCCATTTCTCTGCGAAAGCGAAGAAAGACGGCAAGGAGACGATCTTTTTCGAGTCTGCCCGGTATCAGATCGGCCTCCTGTCGAAGACGCTCGGGGACATGCAGGAAGACCTTCTGAAACAGGCTTTGAAGGAACTGGAAGTCATCGCCGGACAATCGGCCGTGATGATGAACGCCTGGAAAGAGGGTGATACCGCAAAGATGGAATCACTCGTGAATATCAGCCTCGATGAATATCCCGAGATCAGGAATGCGCTTTTCACCAGGAGAAATTCCCTCTGGGCCTCCCACATTGAAGAATTGATGAAGAAGGACGGAGACACCATCATCATCGTTGGCGCCGGCCACCTGGTGGGAGAGCAGGGTGTACCGGCCCTGCTGCGGCAAAAAGGATACAAGCCCGTCCAGCAGTAAGGGTTATCAATGCTTCTTTTCTGCCGGTGAATCTTTGAATATGAAGACGCTGTTTCCGTCATCACTCCCTGACTGTCCAGTGACTTTGCACAATAGACGAAGAGACCGTAAAGTTTCACCTTCCATTCCCCGATAATACCCGTAGTTCCCTGGACTTGGAATCAAATGGATTTGAATAAATACGTGTAAGGAGCATGGATGCCATGGAAAGCAGAAAAGAACGAACGCTAATCGGTATTTTAGCAATAATCGTCCTTCTCTTCATCATCTCGGGCGGTCTTGCTTATGCGGAAGATGTCATCATCGTCTGCAACAAGTCGGTCACGGCGAGTTCTTTAAGCCAGGACGACATCAGGGATATATTCCTTGGCAGGAAAACCGTGTGGGATGACGGGCAGAAGATCAGCTTTGTTACCATGAAAGACGGACAGGCGCACGAGACGTTCCTGGAAACTTTCGTGAGAAAGACAGCCATGCAGTTTGATTTATACTGGAAGAAACAGGTATTCACCGGCAGGGCCGGGACCCCGAAGGCATTTTCGACCTCGGACGGGATCATCGATTTCATCGAGAGGACGGATGGGGCTATCGGCTATATCCCGGCCACTGCATTGGAAGAAGACCTAAAAATTATCAAGTCGGCTGATGAAAAAAAGCCGAACTGGATTGCAATGCTGTTTTCCATGGCGTTTTAGAAGTAAAGGAGTCGATATATCAGGGCCGCCCAGGGAAGGCCCGAGCATGCCCCCTTCCGAGGGGGCGTATTTATTTCCGGGGCCTCTTAAGTCCTCTCTAAGACTCCCTTTGCGGGTGCACCGTGGAGAGGGAGAAAGGGCAACCCCCTTAGGCCAAGCTGCCGGAAATTTTCTGATTGAATAAAAAGGGGATGGAGGTTTGATAACCCCCATCCACCCTTTTTTGAAACATAATCGATCTAATCTCAGGAGAGATAATCCACTACGATCTTCAGAATCCTCCGGATCGGCTCTGCAGCTCCCCAGAGCAGCTGGTCGCCTACGGTGAAGCAGGTGAGGTACTTCGGGCCCATGTTGAGCTTCCTGATCCTTCCCACCGGGACCTCGAGCCCGCCGGTCACGGCTGCGGGGGTGAGATTCTTCAGGGTTTCTTGCTTGGTGTTGGGGATCACCCTCACCCAGTCGTTGGCCTTCTGAATGATATCCGTTATCTCGTCCAGCGGCAGGTCCTTCTTCAGCTTGATGGTGAGCGCCTGGGAGTGGCAGCGCATGGCGCCTACCCGCACGCAGAGGCCGTCTACGGGGATGGGCTTCTTTGTGCCCGAGGATCTTGTTGGTCTCCGCATACCCCTTCCACTCTTCCCTGCTCTGGCCGTTTTCCAGGGCGCGAGTCGATCCATGGAATGCACGCTTGCCGGCCAGGGGGAACCCGAAATTCTCCGTGGGGAATGAGTCTTCATGCATCGCGCCGGTGCACCTGCTTGTCGAGGTCCAGCGCTGCCGATGAGGGATTATCCAGAAGCTTCTTGCGAAGACTTGCCGATGTAGGCCATCTGCTCGATCAGCTCGCGCATGTTTTTTGCCCCAGCGCCGGATGCAGCCTGGTAGGTCATGGAGGTTATCCACTCGACCAGGCCCTGCTCGAAAAGACCGCCGAGTCCCATGAGCATGAGGCTCACGGTGCAGTTACCGCCGATATAGTTTTTGATGCCCTTCTTCAGGCCCTTGTCGATGACGCTCGCGGTTCACCGGGTCGAGCACGATGATGCTGTCGTCCTGCATGCGCAGGGCCGAGGCTGCATCGATCCAGTAGCCGTTCCAGCCGGGCTTTCCTGCAGCTGGGGGTAGACCTTCTTCGTATAGTCGCCGCCCTGGCACGTGACGATGATATCGGCGGTTTTGAGCTCCTTGATGTCGTATGCATCCTTGAGCGGCAGGGTGTCCAGCCCTATCCGGGGCCTTTCTGCCCCACCTGGGAGGTGGTGAAGAACACGGGCTCGAAACCTTTGAAATCCTTTTCGGAGGTCATCCGGTCCATGAGGACCGAACCGACCATGCCCCGCCAACCGATAAATGCTACTCTTGCCATGTGACCATCCTTTCCCGTTGTTTTTTATCAGCCGGGAAGGGTACTTCTTTCCCCCGGCCGAGTGCTGGTGCACTGTCTTTTTAAGGGAACTCAGCTCATGCATTTTCTTTGCATGTATACATGGATTTCCCATACCGGGAAACATGGAATTAATCAATGGGGAGTAGGACGGCTGTTCACTTTCTCGATGCGGGCTCCTGAAGGTTATTGTGAGAAAAAAACCCCATGACAAGGTGGGCAACCGGCTGACCTCTGCACAGACGAGCGGGACCTGGAGCTACAATACCAACAACGAGCTGGCAAGCAACTCCGGCGCAAGCTGTGAGTACGATGACAACGGGAACATGACGAGGAAGAAGGAAGGCTCTACCGTGACGAACTTTGTCTATGACATCGACAACCGGCTTATCAGGGTAACAAACGGCTCAGGCTCACAAATAGCGGAGTACACGTATGATCCGTTCGGCAGGAGGCTGTAGAAGGATGTGTCCGGGGTAAGATGCCGATGAGGGATTGGTGGCGGAATTCGATGCGAGCGGGAACCAGACAAAAGAGTATGGGTACAGGCCTAACTCCACTTGGACCACCGACCCGTTGTTTATGAAGCACAACGGGCAGTATTACTTCTCAGAATGATCATCTCGGGACGCCACAGTAGCTGACGAGTGAGAGTGGGGCCGTGGTGTGGTCGGCGAAGTATGATGCGTTCGGAAAAGCGACGGTGGATTCGTCGTCCAGCGTGACGAACAATCTTAGGTTCCCCGGCCAATATTATGATGAAGAAACAGGGATGCACTATAACCTCAATAGATACTATGATTCGGGAACGGGGAGATACATTACTGAAGATCTGATTGGGTTTGAGAGTGGAGATGAGAATTATTATAGGTATTGTGTCAATGATCCCGTTAACTTAATTGATCCTAAAGGTTTATTTGGAGATGGTTATAGAGCGGGAGGTGGAGTTTTTGGGCATAGTGATTTTTATGGTGGTGTAAGGTATGATTTTTCTCGAGAAGATCATGGGCCTACTAGGTACTGTACGCAAACCATTTTGCAATGGGTGCATCTAAACATGAATGGTAAAGCGTCATGAGTTAACCGACAAGCAATGGGAGCAGCTTGAGCCGTTGCTTCCGCCCCAGAAACAGGAAACAGGCAGACCATCTGAAGACCATAGGAAGGTCATTAATGGTATCCTCTGGAGAATGAAGACAGGTGTCTCCTGGAGGGACATCCCTGAGAGATATGGTCCTGGAGCACCATATATAGCCGGTTTTTCAGATGGAAGAGAAAAGGCATCTGGGACCAGATCTTCGCTTCCATCCTTTCCCAGGAAGATGCACGCGGGTGTCTGGATTGGGATACGCATTATGTTGACAGTACCATCATCCGTGCCCATCAGCATGCCTCAGGGCTGAAAAAAAGGGGCAAGAAAGCGAAGCACTCGGCTACAGCCAGGGCGGGTACTCAACCAAGGTCCATTTGAGAACAGATGGAAACGGCAAGCTCATCACCCTTGCGCTTACTCCCGGACATCGGCATGAAACGACTGCGTTTTATCGCCTCATGGAGACCGGCGCGGTAAAGCGGCAAGGAAGAGGTCGCCCCAAGATCAGGCCGGGCCGACTGATCGGCGACAAGGCTTATAGCAGCGGCGCAATACGAAAGTACCTTGCGGACCATCATATCAGAATCACGATCCCTCGGAGAAGGGATGAAGCCAGGACAGGCCCGTTCGATAAGACCATCTACCGCCTTAGGAACCGAATCGAACGCTTCATTCATCGCATGAAGCACTTCAGGGCCATCGCTACCCGGTATGATAAATCAGCTTCAAGCTATCAAACACTCTGGATCATTGGCGCTATATTCCTATGGTTACAGTAATGACTTTGCGTACAGTACCTAGTCCATGGCCTTGGGGAGATCCATATAGACATTTCAGAGACAGGGGTTCAGTCGAAAGAGACTTGGAAATAGCACTTAACAATTGTTATAAGAGATCTTTTGAAAGTTTAATGCCCCAAGGTCAAGATAGCTTTTCACATTATGATAAAGGATATCGTTGGAATCCTAAATCAAGTCAATTTGGTCATGCTGAAGATTTTACAAAACCAGATAAAGATATCTCAGCTTGGTACAAAGCTAATGACTGGACAGAAAAATGGGTTGGGAAATGGGAAAAGAGATGTGGAAAGCCTTGTAAATGATTGTAAAATATAAGGGAAGGAATAAGGATGAAAAATTGGATAATAATCATATCGTCAATCATTGTAACTCCAGTTGCCATTGCAATTGGAGTCCTTTTTATCAGCAGGAGGTGATGGGACATATGTTCCCATGAAAGTATTGTTCCCATTCTGGGTTCTAATACGTTGTTCTTGGGCGTGATAAATCTTACCAAAAATGGGCACGTGAAAGTTTACCACCCGGAGAGTCTTTAGGGTTTTCATTTTCAGGAGTGTAGAACGGTTTTCAAAGGGGTCGAGGGGGAATGTGTCCCCCTCGAAGTAGTCAGCCGCCCCGACGTGGTTTCCGAGGAGCACTTAATGGAGTGCAGAAGCGGAAGCATGAGGGGGCGTGGGTGAAGAGACTGGGAGATGTGATGGACATCGTGGCGCTCAAGAGGCAGGGGTTGTCAGAGAGGCAGATAGCGAAGAGGTTGGGGATCTCCCGGCCGACGGTGCATAAGTACCTCGATGCCCCCGAAACATGCGAGCGGGGACGGCGGCCAGTGGTGAGGGAAAGCAAGCTCGACCCCTATGAGGGCAACATCCGGGCATGGCTGAGCGAAGACCCCGAGTACAAAGCGACCTGGATATACGACCATCTCAGGCCGCTGGGGTATGCCGGGAGCTACGATCCTGTGAAGCGCAAGGTTCATGAGCTCAAGGTGGAAACGCAGCGCATTGCTTATATGCGGTTTGAGAGTGAGCCGGGCTGCCAGGCGCAGGTAGACTTCGGTGAGTTCCAGGTGGTGCGTGAAGACGGCACGGTTCTGAAGTACTACCTGTTCTCCATGATCCTGGGATATTCGAGGAAGCTCTACGGGGAGCTCATCGAGCGTTGTGACCTGCCCACCTTCCTGGATTGCCACATCCGAGCCTTTGATTCCTTCGGGGGCGTGCCCGGGGAGATTCTCTACGACCGGATGAGGAACGTCTACATCGGCAAGGTCGGTGGCAAGGCCAGGTTCAACGCCACGCTCCAGGGCTTTGCCGTCCACTATGGATTCAAGCCGAGGGTGGCGCCAGCCTATGCCGCCTGGGTGAAGGGCAAGGTGGAGAGGCCGTATTCGTACATCCGGGAAGGGTTCTGGAGAGGGTACGGGTTCACCTGCATTGAGACTGCCAACCGGGATCTGGCCCAATGGCTGAAGATCAAGGATGAGCGAGTGCACGGCACGACCCATGAGGTGGTGCGAGTTCGGTACGAGCGCGAGCTGCCATACCTGAAGCCCGTGCCTCTCAGGGAGTTCGATACCTCGTACCGGGTGTACCGGAAGGTGCACAAGGACTGCACGGTGCGCTTCGAGGGCAACAGCTACGTTGTTCCCCATACCCTGGTGGGCAAAGGGGTTGTGCTTCGCGTGAAGGACAAGGTCATGCGGGTGTTTGCCGACGACCGGCTTATCGTTGCCTATGTAATCCCTGAAGGCTCTGGCCACCTGGTGCAGGACAGGCGATTCTACGAGGCTCTGCGCAAGGACCGGGCGATGAATGCACGGAAGTATCATCACGCCAGACCGGCAAAGGGACGGGCGAAGCTCACCATCTCTCCGGTAAAGCCTTTATACGACATGGACGTGCAGATCAGGCCGCTCTCGGTTTATGACCATGCGGCGGGGGCTTCGCTATGAGCGATATCCTGGTGTACGAACGGATCGAAGCCAACCTCGCACGCTTAAGGCTCCCGAGGATCCGGGAGGTCCTCGACGGCACCATCCATGCTGCCGAGGAGCAGAGCAAGAGCTATCTCTCCTTCCTTGACGACCTCCTCGAAGAGGAAGTGGCCCAGAAGGAGCAGCGAAGAGTGGAGACCACGCTCAAGATCTCGGGCCTGCCCTTCATCAAGTCCATCGACGAGTTCGACTTCACCTTCCAGCCTGGGCTCGACCGGCAGAAAGTGATGTCGCTGTTCGACCTGACCTTCATCCGGCAGAAGGGCAACGTGATCTTCTTAGGCCCTCCGGGGGTGGGAAAGACCCACCTGGCCGTGGCTTTGGCGGTGAAAGCCTGCCAGTCGGGCCTGAGCGTGTACTTCACCACCATGGAGGACCTCATCGGGAAGCTCAAGAAAGATCACGAGACGGGCCGTTCCGGCAGGGGGAGAAGCTATTACAAATCCGCTCTCGTGGTCGTTGACGAGGTGGGCTACACGCCCATCGACCGGCAGGAGTGCAATCTCTTTTACCGCTTCGTTGCCAACCGCTACGAGAAGGCCAGCACCATCCTGACCTCCAACAAGGCGTTCACCGACTGGACTGAGCTCTTCCATGACCAGATCATCGTCACGGCGATCCTTGATCGGCTTCTGCATCACAGCGTCGTGATCAACATCAGAGGCAACAGTTTCCGTTTACGGGGGAAAATCTCAAAGGATGGGGTCGATTCTCATGGCAGTATTGCATAAGGGTGGTAAACTTCTCACGCCCAGAATTGGTAAACTTTTATACGCCCATTGACATACGTGCTATTTCACAAGATGCAGAGTTGAAATCGGTTTTACATTATTTGGTATTACTCATTCAGTACCCAATGTATGGAGTTATCCTTGTTGCCAGTAATAATAGAAGAAAATTGAAAAGAACAGGATACATATTGATTATGGTTCATCTGGGAGCAGTCTTCGGAGCGTTCATGTTAGCAATGGCTTATAATTAATAGAGATATAGATGGAAATTAGAGACGGGTCACGATTAAGGAGAAATCCGGGACGGGTCCTGATTAAGGAAGCGAGAGGAGAACCAACACTCAACGAGGAGGCGGCTAAGGGCTGTGAGAGGCCTTAAGGACGCGGGCGGGGGTCGGACCAAAGTAAGTGATTGAAATGATGTTAGAAGGGGCTTAAAGCGGGCCATTAAGGAGCTTAGGAGCCTCATTTTGCCCCTGGAAAATGGTATTTAGAACCAATCCCTTAATTGGGGTTGAAAGGATATAAGATGACCCTACGTATTGCGAACAAACACAGTACGAGGGACAGCAATGAAGAGAGTACAATCATGGGAAGTATCTGACGAATTCTGGGAGATAGTAGAGCCGTTGATACCTCACAAGGAGAGGGATCCGAAACGCAACTATGAGAGGCGACCTGGAGCAGGAAGACCGCCATTGCCCGCGAGGAAGGTATTCGAGGCCATCGTATACGTGCTCCGGACCGGCATACAATGGAAGGCTTTGCCCAAAGAGGTGTTCGGCAGCGGAAGTGCGATTCATCGGTATTTTTGTGAGTGGCTGGCAGCTGGGTTTTTCGAGCAACTCTGGAGGCGTGGACTGGCGGAATATGATGACATGGGAGGGATAGCCTGGGAATGGCAGAGCATTGATGGGGCCATGATGAAGGCGCCCCGTGGAGAGAAGCGGTTGGAAACAATCCGACTGATCGGGGAAAAAAGGGAAGCAAGAGACATTTGTTGGTAGACGAACGTGGAGTCCCGCTGTCGATCATCGTAACCGGGGCGAATCGTCACGATGTCAGCCAGCTTGAAGCGGTCTTGGATGCCCGTATGATCTAAAGTTGATACAGCAAAAGGAGAGGTTCAGCCCAACTTGTGTACCGATGCCGGATATGCGGGGAAACCTGCAGAGGAGATCATTCGTGCTCACGGCTACATTCCTCACGTCCGATCCCGCAGAAAAGAAAAATCGGAAAAAGCTCATAACCCGGGATATCATGCAAAACGCTGGGTTGTTGAAGTCTGCCATTCATGGTTCAATCAATTCAGAGAGATGGCTCCGGTTGTTTAGACAGGAGATGGCGATTTATAAGTGGAGTCTTGCCACTATTCCCATTAAGCCGCATCGGGCATCTCCTCCCGACAACCGAAATAAACTTCATCCGGGGTTGATCTGTCAAGCGTCGAGTGTGGCCTGCGATTATTGTAAAACGTCAGATAGCGTTCTAATCCGCTCCTGGCTTCACTGGCACTATCATAGGCATGCAGATAGACCTCCTCATATTTGATGCTTCTCCAGAGCCTCTCTACGAACACATTGTCACGCCGGCATCCTCTCCCGTCCATGCTGATGGCAATACCCTTTTCCTTCAAAAGCTCAGTAAACTCCAGGCTGGTAAACTGGCTGCCCTGGTCGGTATTGAAGATTTCCGGGGTGCCATAAAGATCTAAGGCTTCCTGAACCGCCTCCATGCAGAAATCTGTGCTCAGGGTGTTTGACAGCCTCCACGATAGTACCCGCCGTGATGCCCGGTCCATAACCACGATGAGATAGACAAAGCCCCTTTTCATCGGAATATAGGTGATGTCAGCTGCCCAGACATGGTTGGGTCTCTCGATTTTCAGGTTACGTAGCAGATAGGGATAGATCTGATGACCCGGGTGACGCCTGCTGGTATTGGGCTTGCGGTAGATCCTGAGTTCCCGAAAAAGTATAACGATGAAACTGGAGATAAGTCTCTAATAAAGAATAAACAAATACGATTTCTCTTGCATTATACCTCGTTACAATATATATTATTGTAACGAGGTGAGGAGGAGTTGTATATGGCGGCTATCGTGTATCAGACCAATAAAAAGACCGGGATCACCTATGCGTACGAGTCGATCTCTTACTGGGATAAGGATAAGCAGCAGTCCCGGGCAAAACGCAAATGCATCGGGCGGGTGGATCCCGAGACACAGAAGATCATTCCCACCCGGAAAAGAAAACACGCCGATAGTCGGGGAGAAAGCCAAGCGAGGGCCGGTGCCGATCACATGGACGGCCCGCAGTTTCTATGGGGCCACCTATCTCTTCGACCGCATCGGGGAGGATACCGGAGTGACGGAGGATCTGAAGACATGCTTTCCCGACAGTTACCGGCAGATCCTGTCCATTGCCTATTACCTGATCCTGGAGGATAGGAACCCCCTGAGCCGTTTTCCCCGCTGGGCAGCACTCCATCGGCATCCCCACGGTGAGGTCATCTCCTCCCAGAGAAGCAGCGAACTCTTTGCCTCCATCACCGAGGAAGCCAGGCAGCGATTTTTCCGGCTTCAGGGGAAACGCCGGGTGGAGAGGGAATACCTGGCCTATGACAGCACGTCCATCTCCAGTTATTCGAAATGCCTCAGGCAGGTCCGCTACGGCAAAAACAAAGATCATGAGCATCTGGCACAGATCAATCTGACCCTGCTCTTCGGGCAACAATCCCGCCTGCCGTTTTATTACCGGAAGCTGGCAGGAAACATTCCCGATGTGAAAACGCTGAGGAAACTGCTGGCCGACATGAACACGCTGGGCTATGAGAAGATCAAGGTGGTCCTGGACCGGGGCTTCTTCAGTGCGGCCAACATCAACGACATGTACAGGCATCATATGAAGTTCCTGATTGCCGCCAAGCTGTCCCTGAAACTCGTGAAGACACATTTGGACACCGTTCGGGACAAGATGCGCAGCTGGACCCATTACAGTCAGGCCTACCAACTCTATACCTACTCCCTGCCGATCACCTGGGACTATGTCCAGGATCGCCCCTATAAAGGGGACACCATCAAAGCGGATCGCCGGATGTATCTTCATCTGTATTATTCCCCGGAGCGGGCCCTGGAGGATGAAAAAGCCTTCAACAGCCGGCTGGCCGATTGGCAGGAAGAACTGGAAAGCGGCCAGCGCCATCCGGATCATGAGAAGCAGTATGCCAAATATTTTGAGGTGAAAAGCACGCCGGTTCGAGGCACGAAGGTTATTGCCAAAGAAGAGGCCCTGGCGGAGGCAAAACGCAATTACGGGTATTTTGCCCTTTTGAGCAACGAAATAAAGGACCCGGTGGAGGCGCTTGCGATCTACCGGAACAAGGACCTGGTGGAAAAGGCCTTCGATAATCTGAAAGAACGGCTGAATCTGCGCCGGCTGGCCGTCTCATCGGAACAAAGTCTGGATGGCAAGCTCTTTGTGCAGTTCATCGCTCTCATCTTTTTATCCTATATCACCAGGAAAATGCAGGAAAACAACCTGTTCAAGGACCATACCATGCAGGAAGTTCTGGATGAGCTCGATGTCATTGAATGCTTTGAAGTGCCGGGTCAGCAACTCAGGTCGGCGAAACAACGAAACGGCAGATGGACCTCTACACCAAATTGGGCGTCACGCCGCCTGCCTCGTTACAATAACACGGGAATTTAGGTTACATGTTGTTCAGGATTACAATGGGCACTATGGATTTTTACCGACGGCTGTCACCTGTGCGAGCGCGGTTCAAGGAAAGCGTTTCAACCTAAGCATTCTTTTGTTCTTTCTGAGAGTTCTGGAGTCTTGAGAGGGAAAAAAGATCGCAGGGTTGAACTTTTTATCTTTTTTATCAAGCTCGTTTCGCACAGCTTTTGCGATATCTTGGAGGAGATAGGGCTTTTTGACATATGATCCTGCGCCCAGACTTAGGGCACCCTTTACCCGATCGGTTTCGGAAAAGCCGCTGACAATAATCGCCTTCTGCCCTGGGTGTATCTTGAGGATCTCCTTATAGGTTTCCAGGCCGTCCATGTCGGGCTCCATGATCATATCCAGCATGATAAGATCAGCACTGTTGTTTTTCAGGTATTCGACAGCTTCTTTCCCGCTGGATGATACCCCAACTGTATATCCAAGATTTTCAAGTAGTCTTCTCGCAATTTCCCGCTGCTCGAATACATCATCAACCACCAGGACCTTCTCCGTACCCCTGAAAGCTTCGATAGATTGCTTGGGTTCCTGAGTCTTCGCTTCCTGACGGGTAATCGGGAGATAAAGCTCTAAGCAGGTACCTTCTCCGACAGTACTTTTCACATCGATGAAGCCGTTATGATCTTTTACCGTGGACCAGATGATCGCCATTCCCAGGCCGGTGCCGCTCCTGCCCATAGCCTTTTTGGAATAGAATGGCTCGAATACCCTCTTGAGGTCTTCCTGGGATATTCCGATGCCCGTATCCTTGACACGCAATATAACATATTCGCCTTCCTCGATCAGGTCATAACCCTGAGTTGGGATATCTATATAACGATTTTCAGTGGTTATGGCCAGTACTCCACCATCGGGCATTGCTTCAGCAGCATTGGATATGAGATTCATGACAGTCTTCGAAAGATGAAGCTCAGATCCCAGAACATTCATGAGATGGGACTCCAGGTTAACCTCTATATGGATATTCGGATTGTATTGCATAATCTTATTGTATTCAGGGCTGCTCAAAAAGTCGCTCACGACCTTATTAATGTTTACCACATTGGTCGCATTCACCCCTCTTCTCGCAAGTGTAAGCAGATCCTGAACAATGGCTGCAGCTTTTTCGCCAGATTTTTTAATTATCTCAAGCGATTGTGTCAGGGGGCTGTCTTTAGGGAGCTCCATCATGAGGATCTCCGGATAGCTTACAATTCCGCTCAAAATATTGTTCAGATCATGAGCGACACCGCCGGCAAGCTGCCCGATTGCCTCCATCTTCTGAGACCGCTGGAGTTGCATCTCCAGCTTCTGCTTTTCATCTTCAGCCTTTTTCCTCGCACTGATATCGTTTCCGACACAGAGAATTTCCACAAGGACTTCGTCCTTGTCATAAATGGCCTTGTTGCTCCAGGAAATCCACGCAGGCTCTCCATTTCTGAGGATATTCACATTGGTAGAGTACCGGAAAAAATCAGGATGGTTGAGAAAGTAGGTGAAGCTTCTTGATAGATCATTCCCACTTTCATCTACATCGAGCATGAGAAAACCAAGCACTTCCCTCCCGATTATCTCGCTCTCTTTATATCCATAGAATCCCTGGCCGAACTTGTTGATGTAAGTAATCTTCCCTTTCGTGTCCAGGCGCATGATGATACTGTTCGCACTCTCCACAAGGTCCCGGTACTTTTCCTCGCTTGCCTGGAGCCGCTCAAACGAGCGGGCATTCATGATACTGATAGCTATTTGTGGAGCTATGCCCATGAGGAGATTAAGGTCACTCTGCTTTGGGGGACCTGTTGATCTTTTGTTATCTAACGAGAGCACACCCAATGACTCGTTCTCATATACTATGGGGACACAAATGAAAGAATGCGTTTCTGCTATCTCAACAAGACTCCTGCTTCTTTCAGATAATTCATTCACTATTTCTTTTATATTATTAACTAAATAAGGCTTTTGTTCCTTAAAAGCCAAAACAAATGGTCCTTTTGCTTTGGGCTTGTCTAGATGAAGAGCAGAATGTCGGAAGAATTCTTCCTGTTCAGATGAATATCCATATCCCACTTGATACACGAGATGCTTTTTATTGCTATCGGAAAGAAGTACCATTCCTCTATCATAATCGAAGTACTTCTCAATCGTTTTCATTATTGTTAAGAGAAGATCGTCAATATCCAATACAGTTGAGATAATTCGTCCGATCTCTTGGACCAGGTCGGCATCCCTGTATCTTTTGTCAGACTCAGCAATCAATTGTTCTGCTGCCTGACCTTGTGATTGAATTTGATTTTTTAAACTATTTACCTCCAATTTACTGTCATATAATGAAAAGGCGAGAATACCCGCTGAATATGAAAGGAGCCACATTAAAAAATTGGTAGGAGGAAGAAGAAACAGAAAGAATATACTTGCGATAACTCCAACAAGCATAAGAATACTTCTTAACCGTCTTAACCTGGATAATAATGTTTTATCCCAAGAAATGATATATCTGCAGAAATTATATCCCTCATGGATACACTCTTTATGATCTACATTAGCAAACTCACCAGTAAAAAACGTTGCTACGGTTTCCATGAGTCCGTATCGATTCTTGCATTGATAGGGTTTTTCGTTTACCCCTGGATTTAAGGTATATATTGCTTCCACTGAATTTTTAGATAATCTTTTGATTTCAATCTTCGTTCCCCTCGTGAGTTTCGACCCTATTCTCCCGAGGAGTTCATATGCCATTGATGGATCCATTAATGATATTACATATTGTTTTATAACGCTCAGGGATTCTGAGGATGCACCGTAACGTCCAACCTCTCTTGCAATGTTTTCATTACCTGTTAGGTTATTCAGTATTTCGTGAAACCGATCGGCTTGCTCTTGGGTATACCAGAAACCATCATCATTAATTTCGAATTTAGAGAGCCCAGCAAAATCAAGAAGTGCATCTATATCAAGGGTGGGGTATTTTTTTTTAATATATTCTAGGTAGGTCCTAAGGAGCCTACCATGATAAAGCCTATCATAATGTTTATCATTCTTTGTCATTATCTTAATATACTGTTAACATTAACCATTTAACTTTCCCATTAAATGCACAGGAGCATTTCTACATAGTGTTACAACTCTCCTGTATTATATCGGGAAGTTGATAAAAAATTGTTACGCAGTAAATTATATGTGAAGTGCTATAATATTAGGATCTTCCGGTCACTTTCGATTTCAGATAACCAAGAATATATTTACCAGTACTGAACTTAGCTTTATTTTTAAGATGCTCACAATAATCATCCCCATATTGCGAATTGAGTACCCAAAGGTTGTATTTTTTCTCGTATTCAATCTTTGAGTCGTTTGCAAAAGAGACCGGATACACCATTACAGTCATTTTCTCCTCATTGCATTCATTTCCCACGAGATTTATTGCCTTCCTGATAGTGTCCCAAGATAAATATGTCTTGTCGACTACAAATATTTTTATGCTGTTTAAGAGATCTGAAAGATTCATTCCAAGATCAGATAGGTCAACCAGGAAATATGCCTTGACCTTTCTCTTATGGGTCAGCTTTGAGAGGTAATACTTCCTTTTAAGATTTACTCTTGAATACATATCTTCCAGTGGTTCACCAGCATCCGAACTTTTAAGGCAAAAGGACTTAATCATGAGTCCACCAGAAAAGTCGTCATACCACTGCTCAAATTCATCGACATCGCTTTCATTACTTTCACAAAACTCCCATCCATTCGGAAGTGTATCATTATGTTGGATTGCACATGTAAGATAAGCGAATTGATCCATCGAACATGCCTTAGGATTCTTAAGTGCCCTGCAAAAACCACCAAAGAAATAATCTGGAAATTTATTATCAGGTCTAAAATAGAAGATCATAAAATCCATGTTAACGGAAGGCATGCGATAGAGACCATCAAAATAATTAAGTACATGATTGAGTATATACAACCCCGTACGTTTTCTTCCCATTGATTTTGCTGCTAAGTGATGAATCATCCATGTGCGATGATATGCTTTAATTATGGATACATGGCCATACATCATTCCATTTTTCTGATAAGTAAAGCTGCCAAATACATCTGGACTATTGCGATATAATTTTTCGTATGTTTTTTTAAAATAATCTTTATATTTACAAAGTGATAAGTATTTTTTAGGATATATAAACCCTGATTCAAAGAAAAATCTCCAAAGAGATTCCATGTCGATTTCTCGAGTAAAATTTGCATGTATATCATGTGCGCTGCTCAATATATCGAACAATTCATTATAAGTTTTCATGTCCATATCGATTATTGCAAAGCCATGGCGCTTGATTTTTTTCTTATGTTTTAAATAATAAACTATCTGGGTTGTACATCTTAGCTTAAATCCCCCCGCAAATTGAATTGTTGCATCATGGATGATCAGCCCCGGAAATAATAAAGAGCTCTCGGTATCTTCGAAGACAGAAAATCCGGCTGTTGTTATATCGAAAATTTCATAGGTAACTGTTCTACCTGTAACTGGATGAATAAATGATATCTTGGGTGTTGGTACAAGATTCAAACGAGGGTTGCGCAACTTTCGTTTCTTGGATACATTTCTCTGGTCTTCGTAAGGGGTAAGGACAATAGAATTTACCTTTGTATCTGTACGTACGGACCAGCAAATTCCTGAAAATATTATTTCACCTTTTTTAGAGAGTTCTATTGTAAAATTCTTTGCCAGATTAAATGCATTGATTGGTATATCCTTTATATGTATCCGAAACCCGGAGGAACTGAAATCATCAATGCTTCCCTCTGCTTCAATGCTACCGTTCTGAATCTTCACATTTACCATAAGAGAACGAAATCTCTTTGATTGCCTATCACTGAAGGCGAAGCATTTACTTTTCATCTTAGCAGTAATACTCTTATTCGAAGCAGCGAGTATGTTTATCGGCATGCAGAGTATTGACTTTCCATCATCGATAATTAGATTTTTCAAAGTAAGATCCTTGACTTCATCGATAGACTCTTCAAGGAACCTGCAGGTCACTTCATCCCCTTGGCAAGGATCAGGGAGTACTCGTATCAGAAAGTCGTGCTTACTGCCTTTAGGGTTTGCCTGAAGGAAGAGCTGTCCTTCTGAAAAATGAATATAATTGAGAACATTTATGAATTTCTTCTGGCTCACCGATTCTGAAGAATACTTCGATAGGTTATTGCGACTGAAAGAGATTACAGGAACGGAAGATTGATCTTTTGTACTTTTGGGTTCATCTAGAAATGATTCAAATGCAGGTTTTTTATGTGGCATTTCACGTCTCCTAGGAAATTATAAAACGTCCGACATGGTCAACCTTATCTGCGCATTGATATAATCAACAAGATACAATAACAATATCATTAACCTAGACACTTAGAATAAGACCTGAAATATTTTAATAACGTCGCTCATAGAATCTTAATGAGATTTTCTTTATCCAACCCTGTATAAAATGACAAGTCATGGAGTTTAAGGGTCTTCTCATAGAAGTTGAGGACCTTGTCATAATCAAAAGACAGGTTCATCTGTTTGTAGTAATCAAATAAAACCCGTTTTGTTCTGGTATTTTTGTACTTACAATCAATATCTGAAAATGGAACATTTGCTTCCGATACTGCTTTTCGAATTTCCTCGTCGTTATATTTGATCAAAGGCTTGAAGATGGAAAGACCATCCTGTATTTTAAAAAATTGGTAAAAACGATGGGATGTCTGTTTAATCCTGTCATCGGTAATCATGTCACCGGAGGTTGTGGTTTTGTCATCCGGCTTGAATATCCCTCCCAGCATATATTCAACAGAGTAGGTAACTATGTCCCATAATGTGAAGCTGATAACAATCACAATTTCTTTATTACTTTGCTCAAACCTTTTTAAGTAACTGCCCAACATGGTTCTTTTTTTGTTCTGGCAGACACGGCACGCGCTTTTCCCTTCTTGCTCGGCTTCTTCCATAACCGAATCTGATTGGCCGGGGCTTATCCAATTAATATCTATATTGCGTGAATGCCAGTAATCACTGAGCCTTTTTGTTTCTTCAGGGGGATATACATGATTAGGATACGTTGCGCCGACTGCTTCAAACTCAAAACCGAAATCCTTTCCAGCCAGGTATAGATAATGCAGCACGATAGAGCAGTCCTTGCCCCCGGAGAATGCCATCAAAACTTTTTTGTCAGAAAGCGTTTCGAGGATGGATTTATTATCAGTTTTCCAGTTGGCGTAATTTAAGCGCATAGTCATTAAAGCATTCCCCCCTGATGGAAGTAGCTAATATTCAAATACGTTTTTTCATGGTAGTTATATTGTAATACAATTATAACATAATCTAATTAACAATGAAACGATGGATGGCCTGGTATTCATCTTCTGGCTCCTTTTCGGCCAGTTGCAGGGGATTCTTTAAAAAATATAATCAAACCCCCAGTCCACAGGCTGCGCCTTCTGCTTACAAAGGTTTTTTGCCGGTACAGATTATGAGTGGTGTGTAGGTAAAACGTCTCGGATCATGGAAAAAGGTATTGAAATCATGAAAAAAAGCATCATATCCCCCAGGGTAATTCTCAAAAAGGTCATGGGCTTTTCTGGATGCCATTTGAATTTTTTTTATCCAGTTGAAGTCATCAACATCCTTAAGCTCACCGTAAATAAGATGATGCGGCGCCATGTGGATCTGAATGTCTCTGAACCCAAGATCATACATGTAAGAATACATCTTTCTTCCTACAAATGGATCGAAGTTGTGTTTCTCCATCATCCTCTCAACGAGCTTATGCAGTGTTTTATCCATATCTCCGGTCATGGGGTAATGACTCAGGCAGTTGTAATCAAGGTCAAGCAAGCACATGATGCCATCCGGTTTCAGTGAGGAGGCGACATTTTTTATAATGTCCGTTGCTCCATTCAGATAATGCTCAAGCACGAACCGCATCCAGATGAAATCAAAAGAGCCGATCTCTTCCAAAGAACTTCTCAGATCCATCAGATGGAAATGAGTGCCTTCATTTTCATAATGGCTTTTTGCGAAATCGATCCTGGCTTGCGAAAAATCAATTCCTATTACCTGGCCTCCGGGTTGGGTCAAGGAATGGAAAACAGATGAAGCCTTTCCCGAACCGCATCCGGCATCGAGAACTCGTGCACCGGGGAATATTCCGCACATCAAAGCCTGTTTTCTAACAGCTTCGGCGTCCATCTTGATGTCAAGCCTTACAGCTTCTTCAGGATCTTCCATCACATATTCATTGCGTTCAACCATAAAATCTCCTCGAGTGCTTTTTTTGTGTGGTGCCCGAATGAATATTAATCGACAATAATTCTATTATAATTAATATCTCAAGGTACTTGTCCAGTACTTTCTTCCACATTCGCTCATATCAATTGGAGCGTTTCATTTTTTGCTTATGGATCATCTATATATCCCTCTCATGAGAAGAACGAGAACCAGGGGCCATACTTTATTGTCTCTGGCGGGGGTCATTGAAATATTTCACTTACAGGTGAGGGTTGTTTAGCTGTAAAGGGTTGGGGAATATTGGTATGCCGGTTTGCCGGATCGGAAATGTTTCCCTGACAAACTCATTTTTTCTAACCGGTAATACGAAAAGAACGAATAATGAATAATATCTACCACCGGGGCATTCGATGAAATGCCCGAAATGCGGTTTTGAGCAGGCCGACGGCGTTGCCGAGTGCCTGCATTGCGGCATCGTGTTCGAAAAATACCTGAGACGGCTTGCGGGTGACGCCGGTAAAAGAGCCGGGTCGGATCAAGAGATACAGACAGGGCAGATGAACAGCCTGGGTCGGTCTTCAGAGCAGAGTCTTTTTGAGAATTCGTCCTTGCCGGATCAGGATGCGGGGAACCCCTTTTACTTCGGGGGCAGAGTGATCGTGTTTCTCGGCATCCTGGCTCTGGGTTTGAAATTCATGTTCGCTTCTCTTGAGGACTTGTCCGGGTTAAACACTTTCCTTCACCTCGTGGACCTCCCGTTCCATGAGGCGGGCCATATTTTCTTCCGCGTGCTGGGGCGGTTCATGACCTCGCTGGGCGGCACCCTCGGCCAGCTCCTGATGCCCGTTATCTGCATGGTCACGTTTCTCGTCAAGACACGGGACAGTTTCGGCGCTGCAGTATGCCTCTGGTGGCTGGGTGTGAACTTCATGGACATCGCTCCCTATATCAATGATTCAAACCGGCTGGAGCTGCCCCTGCTGGGCGGGAACACCGGCAGCACCGCACCCTATGGCTTTCACGACTGGGAATACATTCTCACCGAGATCGGCCTTGTCGGGCACAGCCATGGAATCGCACTCTCATCCCTTGTCATAGGGGATATCATTATGGCCGCAGCGCTTATTTGGGCAGGCTATGTCCTGTTCGGCCGCTATCTGCATGGGAAGAAACATTGAAAGGCAAGAAGCAGAGTTTCCGGCAGGTTATGCATCCAATGTAAAATATTTGTAAGCAAAGTGTAATTCTAATATCAAATCAATTATTTAAGTTGTTTCCAGCATGTGGGCTGCTCTATGGTACCTTAAATGAAATCATCAGAACATCACGAAGGAGAACTGCTCAAGATGAACTCACAATCCCCTGTACATTCCCTCGGATCAAAGGCGAATATCCTGCTGACGAGCGTGTTCGGACCATATGCGCAGGATGATGAGTATGGAAGCCGGAAGATCAATCCCATGGAGCTCTACCATAACCAGGTCACGAGGGAGCAGGGACCATTCTCTCTCCGTATGTTTCACAGGTCGTTCGGGTTGATGATGATCAAGGAAAACCTCGATGCACCGTGCACCCTGCTCGATTTTCCCGATCAGGACCGCTTTGTCGATGAGCTCACCGGTCATACGTATGACATCGTCGGTATCAGCGCCATCATGCCGAACGTCGGCAAAGTGAAAAAGATGTGCGAGCTCATCCGGGCCTATCATCCCAAGGCCACGATCGTCGTGGGGGGCCATATTGCGAGCATGCCCGGTCTGAAAGACAGGATCGATGCAGACCATATCTGCAAGGGAGACGGCATCCGCTGGTTCCGGAAATTCTTAGGCCTGGATGAAAATGCCCCGGTGAAGCACCCGCACGAGCTGTCCGGATACGGCACCCGCATCATGGGCGTGGCCCCAACGAACAAGCAGGGAGACACGGCGGCGATCCTCATCCCCTCGGTCGGATGCCCTATGGGGTGTAACTTCTGCTCCACCTCCGCGCTCTTTGGCGGAAAGGGCAAGTTCATCAACTTCTACGAAACGGGCGACGACCTCTATACGGTCATGTGCGATATCGAGAAGAACCTCAAAGTGAGCTCGTTTTTCATCATGGATGAAAATTTCCTCCTCCAGCGCGGCAGGGCACTCCGGCTCCTGGATCTCATGAAGGAGAACGACAAGTCTTGGTCTCTCTTCGTGTTCTCTTCGGCACGGGTATTGCGGTCATACACCATCGAGCAACTGGTACGCCTGGGCATATCCTGGGTCTGGATGGGGCTCGAAGGGGAAAAAAGCGCATACGCGAAGCTCAGCGGTGTTCAGACCAGGACTCTTGTGCAGGAGCTTCAGTCCCACGGCATCCGAGTCCTGGGATCGACCATTATCGGGCTGGAAGACCACACCCCTGAGAACATCGAGAAGGTCATCGATTATGCGGTGAGCCACGACACGGTATTCCATCAGTTCATGCTCTATACACCCATCCCGGGCACGCCCTTGTACGAGTATCACCGGGAAAACGGCACCCTGCTCGGCGAAGACGAAGTCCCTGCTGCCGACAGCCACGGCCAGTACCGGTTCAACTATCGCCATGGGCATATAAGGGACGGCCTCGAGACAGAGTTCCTCCGCACCGCCTTCCGCAGAGACTTCGAGACCAACGGGCCGAGTCTTGTCAGGATGATCCGCACCATGATCACGGGGTGGAAACGGTATAAGCATCATCCGGACAAGAACATCCGCAAGCGCTTCCAGAGGGAAGTGAATTCTCTCAAGACAACCTATGCCGCAGCTCTCTGGGCGATGAAGAGGTGGTACCGGGGCGATAAAAGGATGCATGCGAAGATCGGAGCGATATTAAGCGACATTTATGCAGAGTTCGGTTGGAAAACCCGGATCATTGCCCCGCTGATGGGAATCTTCGGATATTACGCCATCGGCAGAGAGCAGAAAAGGCTCCAGAGCGGGTGGACGTATGAGCCCAGCACATTCTACGAGAAGAATGCCGGGGCACTCGAACTGGAAAAACTCGCATGCGCCCAGGACAAGCCGCGAACGATCCCGCAGAAGGCGCTCATTCCGCAGGCTGCATCACGCTGATCGACTTAGTATTCTTACCGCACCTGCACCTTGATGCTGCCGAGACGGCCGGTCCGGTGATCGGCGACGATCACGTCGATCGTCTGTCCCGGTTTCAGGACACTCACGATGGACCCAAATCCCTCCACGCTGTCAATGGGCTGGTCTTCTACCTGCAGGAGTACATCGTTGGTTTCGAAGCCCGCAGCGGCCAGTGGTCCCTTCGGGTCAAGACGGGTGATGACGGCTCCCACTCCCGGCTGAATGCCGTACTTGCCCGCCTCATTTTCACTGACCGGCCTCACGTCCACTCCCAGCCTTTCCCGTATGGATGCGGCCATGATCTTTGCCGCCTCTGCCGGGTTCCCGATTTTTACCGGGGCGTTCATCCGCTTGCCGCCCCGCATGATCCCGAGCTTGACCTCTTTCCCGATGGGGGTACCGGCAACCAGGTTCCTCAGTTCGCCTGAATCCGCGATATTTTTCCCATCAACGGAAAGGATGACATCTCCGGACTTGATCCCTGCACCATACGCAGGGCCGCCTTTCACCACATCCACGACATAAGCGCCCCTGGTCGACTCGAGCTTGAGCTTTTTGAGCTTTTCAAAGGGGATATCCTGCAGAGTGAGACCGACCCAGCCCCGCTCTACCTTGCCCGAAGCCATCAGTGAATTGGATATGTGGATGGCCATATTGCTGGGTATGGCGAACCCGATCCCCTCAAAGCCGCCCGACTGCGAAGCGATGATTGAGTTGACCCCGATCACCTGTCCGTCGAGGTTCAGCAAAGGGCCGCCGCTGTTTCCCGGGTTGATTGCCGCATCTGTCTGGAGAAAATCCTGATAGGTGCTCGGATCGGTTATCCCCTGCCGGTGCTTGGCACTGATGATGCCCTGGGTCACTGTCTGGTCAAGGCCTCGGGGATGGCCGATGGAGACGACCCACTCCCCGACCTCGACCTTATCCGAGTCGCCGAAGATGACCGTGGGGAGTATTTCATTGGAAGGAATTCTTATCACTGCCAGATCCGTTTTCTGGTCGGAGCCGATAACCTTCGCAGTATACTGCCTCTCGTCAGAGAGGATTACCTGTATCTCGTTTGCCCCTGCTACCACATGGTAATTCGTGAGTATATAGCCGTCTTTGTTGATAATCATACCTGTTCCGATCCCCCGGAGCTCCCGTTTGAACTTTTTGGGCATCTGGGGGAAATCGAAAAACCGCCTGAAGAACGGGTCATTCTCAAAGGGAGACAACGGTGCCAGCGGGTTCTCGATCTCCTGGCGCTGCGTCACTTCGATGTGCACCACTGCCGGGATGTTTGCCTTTGCAACATCGATGATGGACTCGCGGAAATCTCTTTCGGTCAGGAGAGGTCTTCCCTGGGAGGAAGGATTTTCTTTCGTTATCTCAGGCTTGTTTGATGTAATGTCCTGTTTCGTGCATCCAATGACAGACAAGGTAAGGATCACTGTCAATACTGAAAACCAACAGGTATATTTTCTCACGGCCGCCCCCTTTTGTTTAGAACAGTATAAAAGACTTTTAATAATAATATTAGGCATAGGGGACAGGAGTGGCAAGAGATTACCATGATAACTCATAGATATAATGGAGTAAAAAGGATTCGGGGAAGTCTTCAGCTCTTGCCCGCATTGCTTTGCCTGCATGCTGATGGTATTCTCCCATCAGATTCTTCTGATATCTGCCGGATATTAAAGGAATGCAAACCCGGCAGGAGAGATGGGATATGGATGGCGTAATGAATCGAAGGTATGTGTGTGTCCTTGTCATGTTGTGCTCGATTTTTCTGAGCGGCATGTCTTCATGCGCTGCAAACTGGTCTCAGGAGCTGCCGGGAGGAGCCCCAAGGCCTGCCGGGTGGGCTCGGCCGATCATGATGGAAGGGGTCCCCAACCTCCACAAGGTATCGGATGATCTCTACCGGAGCGGGCAGCCCACGGCCGAAGGCATGAAGAATCTTCACATAATGGGGATAAAGACGGTCGTCAACCTGCGTGCCTTCCATTCGGACCGTGATGAGATCGGCGATACCGGGCTCTTGTACGAGCATATCCCCATGGTAGCCTGGCATGCTACGGAAGGGGAGGCTGTAAGATTCCTCAAGATCGTCACCGATCCGGGGAAGAAGCCTGTTCTCGTCCACTGTTTTCACGGCTCCGACCGGACCGGCGCGATGGTCGCCCTCTATCGCATTGCGGTCCAAGGATGGACCAAGGAGGAGGCAATCCGGGAGATGACCGAAGGTGGGTTCGGGTTCCACGAGGTATGGATCAATCTCGCGCCGTGGATCAACGGCCTCGATATCGGGAAGATCAGAAAAGAAGCGGGGATTGCAACGCCGAAGACTGATTGAGAAAAGAACAGCAACCCTAGACGTTGCCGCGGCGGAAGTCCCTCATGATTCTTGCGACATAGCCGCGGGTCTCTTCGGGGTATCTTCCGGTGCCGCGTTCCACATTCCCCATGCCCCAGTTGTAAGCGGCAAGGGCGATGGGCACATTGCCATCGTACCTGTCGATGAGATACTTCAAATAGCGTGTCCCTGCCATGATATTTTCCTCAGGGTTGTATGCATTTTTCACCCCGAGGCCACTGGCCGTATCCGGCATGAGCTGCATGAGCCCCATGGCTCCTTTGGGGGAGGTGGCGTCCGGATCGAAACCGCTTTCCGCCCGGATGACTGACCGGATGAGGTCCCGGTCGACACGATAGGTTTCCGAGGCTTTGTCTATGATGGAATCGAAATCGGATCCACGGGCAGGGGAAGAAGACGGGTGACGGATGCCGGTTCCCGCAATCCCTCCCGGCTGTGCCGGCGAATTGATCCCAGGGGAAGATGAGAGAGACGAAAAGAGAGAAACAGGGGCTGCGAAGTCTTCTCCGGATTCCTGATCGAGCCTGCCGAGCGCGTTCATCGCTGAATAGCACATCTTAAGGCTCATCATCTCCACCATGGTGGAAAGCTGATCTTTATCCAGCGAGGCAAGGCCGGGTTTCCCTTCGGCAGCCTTGGACACGAGGTCTTGGAGCACATCGGCAAACGAAGTTTGCGGCTGGAGAGCGGAAGCTGGTGCATTTTCTCTGGCAAGGGGGAGGATTTGCCCCAATTGTTCCAGGATAGTGTCGGTCTTTATCTTCATCCTGCTCCTCACGCATGTTTTTCTTTAATATAACAAATACCATGCCAGAATGCCGGATGAGGGGAAATGCCGGGTTTGAACGCATACAAGGAAGGTTTTCAGGATGCATCCCGTCAAATATGCGGCCGGTTCTGCCAGTATTCTCTACACTGAATCATGCGATTACCTGCCTTCATCGAGAGCACGGCGTTCCTGCCGGCGGACCCTGGAGGATAAAGTATCATTCTCACCTCGCCCGGGGAAAGGTTTCCTTCGTGAAAGCATCAGCCCCCGAAAAGCTCGTTCATCCGCATGAGGAGGTTCAAGTCACCCTGGACAGTATATTTCTGCTGCATGAACATCTCCCGGCTGTCTATCTTTTTGGCAATGATACTCATCCACAGCCCGAAGTCGGTTTTGATCGTGATATCCGGTGAAGCGGCCACGCCGTCAAAGGCCACGATCTCTCCGGCTTCGATGATGAAGTAGCACGATCCCTGCTGGCTTCCGCTGAAATGGAACTGCCATACGGCCTTCATGTCGCCTGCAGGTCCAGGGATAAAACCGAACTGTATCACCTTCTGGAAGCCTGCAATGGAATCCGGGACAGGAGCAAGGCACCTTTCCCTCATCTCTGTAAGGGTGATGCCTTCATTGATGCATGTCTTCCACATGATGTTGCCCACATCATGGAAAAGCTTCACGTCTTTGACGATGTCCTGGGTGATAAGTGCCATGGTTTCTTCCGACACGATCCTGTTTTCCACGATCTCCTTTCCTGCCCGGCGTACGGCCGCGAAGATCTCGTCCGCCTTGTGCTTCAGGGAGGGAAGCGTGAGAGCCTCGGCAAGAGGCCGGTAGATCTCTGCCGTCAGCATCCCCACCCGGCCGTAGATAAACCGAGCCCAGGAGGAGAGCTGGTCGAAGACCGAATACTCGGGAAATCCCGCAACCGAAAGGAATACGACGTTGGGATGTTTATGGCGCAGGGGGTGGACAGTCTCCTTCCCGAAAGTGATGAAGAACGGCTGCAGCACGGGAAGGGTTCTCTCGATGAATGTTTTCATGGCAGCGTTGACCGTGAAGTGATAGAGCGGCGAGGCATAGACCACGAGGTCGGATTCGAGCCAGAGGGGAAAGATTTCGCGGGTCATGTCATCCTTAATGGAGCAGATGCCGGGTGTTTTTGTCCAGCAGCTTAAGCAGCCGATGCAGTTCCTGACCTTCTTTTCTTTCAGGTCAATGACGTCTACATGGGCACCTGCCTCCTGCATCCCGGCAACGAGGGCATTCAGCATCTGCTTGGTATTGCTGTGTTCATCTTTTCTCGGGCTCGAATTGACGGCAAGCACTCTCATGAAACGAACCTCCTTCATATCCTGAAGTGACCTGCGGGTATCACAAGGGTATTACTTCATGTATCGAGGCGACATATCTTTGTCAATTATATACGCAACATACATTCGGTATTGCATCCGGGACAGGAGCTTGGTACGCTTTCTCCATGAAACGCATTCCTTCCGGTGAAAAAGCTCGCATCGAATACCCCTGCACATGGGTCTATAAGATTTTTGGAAAGGATCAGGAGGTTCTGCACAAGGCAATCGCCATGATCATGCCCGGCAGCGAGTATCGTTTAAGCCTATCCCGCAGCAGCAGGAACAGCCGGTATTGCTGCATGAACCTGGAGCTCACGGTCGTGAATGATGAAGATCGTCTCGGTATCTACGAAGTCTTGAGCGCCCACCAGGAGATCCTGCTCGTCCTTTAAGTCTTTCCCAAAGCACTCTCCTGTAATACATACTCAATTTATTTCCGGAGACCTGGTGATGCAGACCGTTGCACGCACCATCACGCATACGTCCCGTCCCTTTGACCTGGTCGGCAGCTGGGGCGGCGAAGAGTTCGTGGGAATCATCCGCCCCATGTCAAGAAAGATGCCCTGGCAAAAGTCGGAAACAGATACCGCGTGCTCATCGAAAAAATGTTCATTCCTTAGCAAGCAGAACGGCCGGAACCGCCTTACCACTGGTTAATCGTGCGAAACTATAAGGACAAGCGGATCGGTCACCTGGTGCCTGATCCCTGCAGCGCATCTCTGTATGCTCTGTAGCACCTGAGCTCGATTGATGAAAGCCTGTCGAACGCATCGAAAAAAGAACCCGTGCACCCCGCAAAGGTCCCGTGTCCGGAAACGATTGCACCATGAGTTTCCTGCATCGCTGCGGGCAGGGTGTGCAGGAGACCGTGCTTTCCTGCTCCTACCTCTCCCGAGATGACGGGTATGTCTTCGATGTAGCGTTTCTGCCCGAAGGCAAGTGGCTCTCCGAACATGGACATGACCACCGAGAACCTGGGATGGCCGTGGAGGATGGCATTGTCATGGGTGAGCTCATAGGTCTTCACGTGGGCCATGAGCTCGGAAGATGAGGTGATCCCGCAGGTGGACGAGCCGTCCATGGGAACGCGGTCGATATAGCCGGCAAGCTCGTCCAGGGAGGACCCTGTCTGGGAGATGAAGATGACGTCATCCAGGCGGTACGAGATGTTCCCGAAAAAGGAATCGACGAGCTTTGCCTCGACAACCGCCTTGCCCGCCTCATCCATGGCATGGAGAATCCGGTCCTCCTCCACGGGGACTTCACGGGAAAGGAGCTTTCCGGGTGTAAGCGGCGCCGCCTTTCCGAGGAATTCGGACACGGCATCCATGGTGCGGGAATCCGGCTTCGGTGTGCATCCGCAGCCGTGCAGTCCATTGAGAGCATCGGCAAAGAACTTCACGAAGCTTGCAAAACAGATAGAGCTGAAGACGATGAAGGCCTGCTCAAGGGTTACGGTCCCGGTTGTGACGATACCCGTGTCTTTAACGATGCAGCCCTTGCGTCGGTTCAGTGCCCGGGCTACAGAAGATGCGTCAAGGGTAGGCACCACCGGGATGTCGTGGATGAAGGTGAGGCTCTCGCAGTCGCAGGGACAGATGAGGCCCTGCTGCTCTTGGTCGGCCAGACGGCTGATGATGCTCCAGAGCACGGGCTCGGGCCTGGCGATGATAAGGCTGTTGATGTTCAGGAGCCTGAAGAGGGCATGGACTTCATGCCTGACCGAGGGCGCATTCGTATAGATCTCGTCATCGAGCCCGTAGAGGAAGGCTCCCTCCTGCCCCTCGACGAGGCCGTGCCTCTGAAGTTTGGTCAGATATTTTTCTACTTGCTCCTGCACGATTCCATCTCCTGTATCCTCTCCGAGGTAAGGGTGCCGTCAGAGTTGCAGCCCCGGACCCGGTAATACCGGTCAAGGGCCTCTTCAAAGGCTGCCCTGCCGATGGGAGGTACTTCGATACCTGCCCCTGAGGTGCCCGGCTCGGTGTAGAACCTTTCCGGGAGCACGTCGTCTTTCCTGGCAAACCCGCGCAGGGTGTTGATGTAGCGCTCCAGGGCATAAATGGTGTCCCCGGAGGCCAGGAGGTCCTGGGTGTCGCAGTCCAGGCCTGTCACGGCAGAAAAGCCCTTGGCATATTCTTCGAGCGAGGCGCCGAAAAATGCGAATTTGCAGGCCCCGATGGAGTCGATCACGGCGTTTAGGTCTTCGGATATCTTGATGATCCGGGCCTTTCCCGAGAAGGAAAACCGATCCGTGACAACGGGCTTGCGCAGGATCTCATGGGCGATGGGGTATGCCCGCAGGTGGCATGCCCCCCGGGTCGAGGTGCAGTAGGCGAGCGCCATGCCGTATGCCCCCCGCGGGTCGTAGGCAGGCAGCTCGAGGCCTTGACGCTCATGGACTTCTCCGGCTGCCCCATCTGCCTGGCAAGAGAAGCGGAGCCGAGCTGGAGAAGTTCTCCGTCGCCCGTGCACGAGGCGATCTGCCGTACCTTGTCCACGAGGGCTTCTCCCGTGTACCGCTCGTTCCTTATTTCCGCGAGGCATGCAATGGTCGATGCAGCGGTGATGGTATCCATGCCGGCTTCGTTACAGATACGGTTGGCCTCGATGATGGCATCCAGATCGGTGTTTTCGTTAAGAGCCCCGAAGTGGGAAAGGGTTTCGAATTCCGGGATTTCGCTCTGCGCCTTCTGCTTGCAGGCGATCGGGCAGCCGGGGCAAGCATAGTGCTTCGGGTTCTTTCTTTCCTTGATCCGGGCAGAGCAGAACGTGCGGTACTCCTCAAAATAGGTCTTACGAAAATTGGCGGTGGGCATCATGCGGCGGGAGGCCATGAGGTCGACCAGGGCGGCTGTCCCGTGATTCGCAATGCCCGATCCGCCCATGATTGCGGGAGAGGCGTCAAAAAGCCGGATGATGTCGCTCCGGGCGATATCCTCTCTCTGCCGGTCATGGGCAGCTGTTTTCCCGGTGCCGCGGACCATGAGGGCCTGGAGGTTCTTGGACGCCATGACCAGGCCCAGGCCACCCCTGCCCGATGCAAAGGAGCCGTCGATCATGACCGAGGCGTACCTGCATCCCTGGAATGCAGCCCTTCCTATTGCTGCGGCAGACCCGCCGAAAGAGCTCAAACGACTGAACACCTCATGGAGGGGTGTATCCAGTGGAATGTCCGACTGTTCGAACCGCACGCTCCGGTCATCAATAGTGAGTACGACAGGTTTTTCCGCACGACCCGTGACAATGATGAGGTCGATGCCTGCGTGCTTCATGGAGAGGCCGAGCTTTCCTCCCACGGAAGCGCTGCAGACCGTATCGGTCAGCGGCGAGAACCCGGAAATCACCATACGGCCGGAAGAGGGGATACGCGACCCGGTCAACGGCCCGGCGGCGAAGATCAGCGGGGCCTGCTCATCGAGGGGATCCAAAGTAGGGCAGCTGCTCATGATCCATGCACCGATACCCCTGCCGCCAAGAAAGGTTTTAGAGGTATCGCCTGAAAGCTGGGCATATTCCGCACTCCGTGAATGGAGATCGACAAACAGGGCCCTTAGCCGGTAGTCTTTGTGCGCCATGATGAGTCTTATCTAGTCAGATATGCACCGGGATCTCAACTGGAAAAATGATGGGCTCTCGGAGGATGATCATAGTTCACATATCATTCGGGAAACACCTCAATATAGCACGAAAGAAAACCGATACTGAACTCTATGGCTATACGGGTGACCGCATCATGGATAAGTCAGCGATAACGGAGAGAGGGTGACGGTGGGAGCGGATCTTCAGCACATCTTTCCTTATGTACTCTTTCCGTTGGCGAGCCTGCTGACGTGCATTTCTCTTGTCTTCCTCATCGCCGGGTCCCGGGATGTCAGGGAGGATTTCAGGCTCCTGGCCGTATCGTGCATTGCTTTGCTTCTTTGGGGCGTGGCAGAGGTGAGCTCTTATATACTTCCATATCCCCGAATCGTTGCATGGCTTTCATACCTCCTGCCTGTCTCGTTCATCATCCTCCCCATGATGATCCACCTCACGCACCTCGTTCTGGGGATACAGAGGAGAGCGCCTCTCGTATGGATCTCCTATGTCCTTGTGTCGCTGACCATCGGCATTACCTGGCTGGTGAAGGAAACCTTTCCCCAGGTAAACCTTATTGCCGCCCTTCTCGTTTTTACGGGCGCGGCATACAGTATATTCTGTTTTATGCATGCAACAAAACATGAGAAAGAAACACCACGTATCATCCCGAGGCTATGTGTTGCATCGGGCATACCCCTGATCCTTCTGTTCCTGGGGACAGATTCCCTCGCAGGAGTTCCCTTTCCCTTGTTAAGCCTTTGCTTCGTGCCCGTCATTCTGATCTCAACAGGCCTGGTAACGGCTTTGGATCATGATTCGAAGCCGTTATATCCCAACAGGACGAATCTGCTCTACACCTTCATCATCTCCTTCGTCCTGCTGCCCGTGTTCTCCAACCTGCTCTTCATCTTGTATCACTTCGAGAGCCTGTACATCGGCGATATCACCTCCTGGCTGTTCCACCATACCATTATCACCATTGTATCGCTCGTGATCGCAGGTCTTTGCGCTTACGTGAGCTTCCGCAGGGTCGAGAAGAGGTCCGAAATGCTCCTCTATACAGTCATCTGCCTGCTGACGTGCATTCTCAACCTCCGGGATCTCATCATCACGAGCCTGCCGGAGCATCTCTCCCGGCAGATCATCCCCATCAACGACATATTCCTGGTAAACCTCATCGGCATATGCGGGCACATGACATTGATCCTGACCCGGAAGGCTGACCTATGGAAAATCCTCCTGTCTTATGGGGCAGGTCTGATGCTTGTCCCGGTGATGCTGTATGAATCATACCTGGGAAGAAGCCTGTTTATATACGACCCTGTCGCATTCAAAGGCCTCGGCCATGTTCTTTTCATTGTCCTTTTCCTGGTCATGCTCACCGTCAATGTCCTTTTGCTGTACAAGGAGCGTAAGACAAGGACCGACCCGGTCAGGCGAAAGGAACTCGCCTTCATCCTCGCGGGCATGGTATTCATCATGGTGGTTTTCTCTGGCAGTATGATTACCAGCATAGGCCTGAGTTCTTATCCGTTCTACAACCTGAGCTTCATCTCGCTCATGCTTGTCGGCTACGGTATCTTCTATCGGGATATCCAGAGGATCAACACGTATACGAGAAGGCAGTCTCTCTCAAACGGCCTGAGATTGCTCCTAGTGTTTGTATACATCCTGATCCTCCTGGGCATTATGGAAATCCTGAAAGATTTTTCGTCCCGGTTCATCTTGGGCAGCATAATCCCTTACGGGATTCCACCGCTCCTCTCCTTCGTGAGTGCAGCCTTTCTGTCGCTGTTCGTGCTGGGATTGGAAAAGAACCGTCCCGAGAGCCAGCTCTTCAGCCTCATCTGCTTCTGCTATGCCCTGCTGAATCTGGACATATGCATCCTGGGGATAATCCAGGACCCGAAACTCGCCCTGTTCATATCCAGGATCGACCATTTTTTCCTGGCGCTCCTCATGCTTGGCGTGAATCTGCATCTGGTTTATCTTGTTATCGGGAAAAAGGATAAGTGGTGGATCGTCTACGCCGGGTACCTCGTCGGGCTCGTCATGGCCCCTTTAAGCCAGACAAGCTACTACTTTCAGGGTGTTTACGAGTATTCCTGGGGCTTTTTCGCCCATAAGGCGATCCTGTACGATGTCATGAGCGCCCTGTGGGGCGCAGGAATCGGCTACGGCATCTACCTGCTCGTCAATGCCTCCAGGAAGACGGATATCCACAACAGAAAGACGGTTAAGCGGGTCCTTACTGGCTTTATTATCATCGCGATCTTGAGCTTGAGCAACAACCCGGCGATCTACGGATACGATAGCTATCCTCTGGGAACATTTATCTTCGTTTACCACCGTTTCCGGTGGCGCCCTCAGCTTCGTAGCTGAGATAAACCGGCACGAACGCAGCCGCATTGAATTGCAGGTTGACGTCGCTGTCGTCAAAAGCGGCGGCATTGGCCGGATCGGCGACGCGGAAAAGCCCGCTATTGGTGGCGACACCCGGAACGAATGTATTAAACGTGCCGCTGTTGGGTACGCCTGCGGCCAACAACGTCCAGTTGGCGCCGGCATCCAGACTATAGAGGATGTTGACGTTCGCCACAGCAGGATTGGCCACCCAATTGACGATCAGCGGCGCACCACAGTTCAAGATACCTGCGTTGGGCGCAATCAGATTGAATCCCACCGGCGCATCGGAGACACCCCAGGCCGGATCATTGACATCGGCGCCACCGGTGGAACCCAGCGTGCCGTTGAGCGCGTTGGCTGTGGCATCTCCGGCGGATTGACCGGCGCCCTCATCCATTTTATAGTACGCCAGCAGACCGGCTGTACCACCGCTGAGGGGCACGCCGCGATTGGCGAGTATCTGCCCATCGCTGCGCGCAACGCTCCAAATACGGACGTCATCCATTTTGCCCATTAAAGGATATAAGTAAGCAAAACCGGTAAAGGTCGTATTGCCGATGGTCAAATCCTTCACACCGCCGGGGGTCAGATCAAAATCGTTGCTGGTGGAGGAACCACTGGCCACACCATCGATTAAAAGCGTGGTGGTATAGGTGGCGATCCCCGTCAACTGACGCCGCACCGCCACGTGATGCCACGCGCCCGTCCCGACGGCACTCGTCGAGGCAAAATTGGTGCCCGGACCACGCCGGAAGAATTCCAAATTACCGGTAGTGGAGTTAATGACAAAGGCGAAAACATCCTCGCGCTCCACCAGGTATTGATAGCTCCAGGCGGCGTTGAACACCGGCACGTTAATCCAAGTCTCGATGGTGTATTCCTGACCCAGATTATCCAACAGGCATTATCCGGAACAATGACTATCTGGTCGTCTGAAAATCCAGATTAGATCCCGCCTGCCCGAGCGCAAATGACCAATACCGGCAACAGCAACGCCAGCAGCAGACTGGAAAAAGTAATCTTTTTCATCTTTATCTCCTTTTTATAAAAGTCTTTTAGGGATCATGCCGATCGATTCGCACTCAATCTTTCACCGTTCTCATCTCAATCAGCATGAAATTTTCAGAATCAATTCAACCGTTCAATCACCTCCTTTGATGAGAATTTGCCTGGTTAAAAAAATGTTCCAAAACCTGTTGATAGAAGCTTTATCGTCAGCCTATAAATTATACTCAAAACTTTAAACTCGAACCGACTTGACCAAAAACCGCTTAATCCCCCAGTCTCCCTAATGATAACAATAAAGAGAGGGAATCTATTCTAAAATTTCCGTCATAGGTACATACGGAAAATGGCTGTTATTGCAGAAAATAATCGATGCCGGACAAAAGATGCAGGACAGATAAACCCGATTCAATATAGCAGTTATCGGGAGATTAAATGTGAGAAAAATCAATAAACAGGAAATTGGCTGATGAGGCAAAGAGGCCTGGCAAAGGTGCTCAACTGGAGTATGACACGCTTAACCACGTAATGATAAATGTAATCTATTTCGCCAAACAAGTCAAGCAATATATAGGTAAATTTACAGGATCCTGCGCACCGCCCTCAGACTCTTAAATCGATATGGACTGTATTCGGCATGTTTGGGATGGAAACTATTGATCTTGACCATCCCGTCGCTATGCATGTAACGGTAATCGCCGATGTACATGCCGACGTGGGTGATTTTATCCAACGCCCGGCCGAAAAAGAGCAGATCGCCGGGCTTCACAGTGCTGAAGGTGGAATCGAACGGCACCGGGCTTCCCATTTTCACCTGCATGTTGGCGTCGCGCGGCAGATCGATGCTGTGCAGCCGATAGATGGTTTTGGTGAATCCGGAGCAATCGAATCCCTTGGTCGACAACCCGCCCCAGAGGTAGGGATGGCCGGTGAACTCGCGGGCCAGTTTTACCAACTGCCCGGGCTTTGGTTTCGGCTGCGACCGGAATGCCGCCTCATCCATCATCGACGATTTTTTCACATACCCCCTGCGGCCATCGGGCAATTGCACCTGCCACCATTTACCCTCTTTTTGACAACAGCCACGATCGCCCCGCGCACGATATCGCTGATTGGAATAGAGTCCGTATTTTTTTCGCTGTAAATTTCACCAAAGTTCTGGTGATAATAAACCGCTTTGGATCTTGATTGCCATCCGCGAAACTCTTCACCGGTCATCCGGCAAATGAAAGCCCCCATCATATAGCCTATATAACCATCCGAAAGTTTGATCAGGAAAAAATCGTGATCCCTCTTCAGGATCTGCACCGGTTCTCCTAGGATTCCCTGGCTGATCATTTCGTGATCCACATCCGGGCCGCGGCGAAGATGTCCCGTGCTGATGGTGATGACCCCATGAGACCGGTTGCCGGCAGAACTGTCAGGCGCGTGATTATCTCATTTACCACACGCCAGCCGACGAGGCCGGAGAGCCGATGCATGAGGGTGTCGTCCGCGGCCGGCAGAGTGGTCTCTCCCTGTAGAAACAGCGAATCGTTGCGAACGAGCGGTATGACCTTGAAAAAGCTCGAGTCGCCGGTCGGTCACCATCTCCTCCTTCACATGCTTTATGGTCAGGCGAACCCGATCGAGCGGGGAGGCTGTTTGGGCAAAAAGAAAAGTCCCGATTAAAAGGATGATGAGAAAAAGCAGGATAAATCGTCGCACTGAAAAACACTCCTTTTTATATTCCCGATTATGGATGAAAGCATAACGCCGTCATTAATTCGTTTTTTAGGATCAGGTCTCGAATCCGGTGGTATCGCCTTTTCCCACCCGCAAAAGTTGCGGTTTGTCGGCGGTCAAATCGATTATGCTCGAAGGCACCAGGCCGCCGGGACCGCTATCGAGCACCACATCGACCATATATTGAAAAATTTCGCATATTTCGTCTATGTCATTAAGGTAGGGCTGTCCGGCCAGACTGGCGCTGGTGCTGATGATGGGGCCGCCGAACGATTCCAACAACCGCCGGCAGATAAATGATCTGGCACCGGTCGCGATAA
>CAVVYZ010000004.1:0-16004 GCA_963752595.1 uncultured delta proteobacterium | reverse complement strand
TCCTTGAGGCTCATCTTTTCATGAAGAATCTCAACCTCATTACGGGTTTTGCTGGTGCACATTATCAGTGGGATATTGCCGACCCGTAACCTTTTCAGGGCAGGCTGCGCTTCGTAATACGAATAATCGGAATGGTTCAATAAGCTCCCGTCCAAATCGGTAAAGATTATCATCTGCTCAGCACCCTCTTTCTTGTACCTTACAGCAAGCCAAAGGTATTTTGTTTTCATGGATAACAATGAGTTTCCCGGCCCTGCTCCAACCTGATCCTGTGTATGGAACAGCAATGAGTGTACCAGTTTTTCCCGGATATTGTGCATCGCGAAGGAGTCGGGAGAGCTGCGGATTCCATATATGGAATGATAAAACAATTAGTTATATCTCATAAAGAATCCATATGTAGGGATAAAATTAATTTCTCCTATCCGGAAGCTTCGAGAGAACATTCGGATGGAGTGACGCCTGCGGCAAAGCAATTTGGTGTTATCATGTGCTGATCGGTATCGATGTATCAGGCAATGTAGCAGATAGACAGGTATCTTGCGGAGATGTCTCGATTATGAACGATTGTAAGGTCGGGGGGTGTGGAATCACAGGTAAAATCCTTTGCTTTATTTGTCCCATGTTCATCATAATTGTAACGGGGAATTTCCCTCAAGCTGAAAATAAGGAATATGAAAGGTATATCTGAGATTGATACTTGTCCTAAAAAGCCCTATTCCCCGCTTTTCTTCATTCGAACATTGCCGATGATGGTATACCCTTCGACCCGGAAAGCAAGGAGTGGCGAGTTTTGGACGAGGGCATTGCACACCTGGGCGCCAAGGGGAAAGGCCTGGGGGATATTCAATGAAAAAACCGGCTTGCTTCCGAACATCAACGTGAGGAACCGGCCGCAGACCACATTGAGCAATTCCTTTACCGCATCATCGATCATGTCCTGGATGAGGTGTTCGCCCGGTCCGAACCCGAGCATGTGCATTCCGATCAACTCAGCAAGGGGCTGCTCGATCATAAGCCCCAGATCGCCGGAATAGGGTCCGCTGTATGCTATGCGGGCATTGATCAGCGGGATTTCAAAAGGAGGAATATCCCGGGCCTCGATTACCTCGGCAGACATTCCCGTCATTGCCGCAACGACCGAGATGACGGCCTGTTCCATGGCCTGTCTGGAGAGGTTTCTTTCATCTTCCAAGCATAACCTCTTTCACTACGGTACGGATCTGCTCAGGGGTAAAAGGCTTGCGGACATACGCCCTGACGCCGTTTTCTTTGAGATAATCCATGCGGTTCGTGCTGCCGTCCGTGGAGATGATGATGATCGGGATCCCTCTGAGATCCGGATCTTGTGAGATGTTTTCCACAAGTTCTATTCCGTTCATCACCGGCATATTGATGTCGGCGAACAGGATGTCGATCTTTGATGATTTGAGGATGGTGAGGGCATCCTTGCCGTTCGAAGCATCGAATATCTTGTTGATGGGTGCCCCGCTTTCTGTCAAAGATTTGATCAGGACAGCCTTGACTACATTTGAATCATCTACGATCAGGATGTTCCATTTCATAATTCTTGGCCTGTATAGTCCTCGTGTTTGTGCATACGTAATATTTCGGTGTTTTGAAAATATTCTTGAGGAATCTCTGAACGTGATGAAGCCGATGAAAGGCCATAAACAGATGATCGAATCTTATCTTTGCTTCCAGCGTTCGAGCTTTTCAAAAGCATGTTCTGCGGCCTTTTTCAGGTCTGCCATCTTCGCCGGTTTGGGAAAATAGTCTTCAAAGCCGGCCTCTCTGCATTCCATGAGCTGGTAGAGGGTCGTATAGCCTGTCACGGCATACGGGATAGCCATAGGCCATTCCTTTCTGATCCTCCGGCAAAGCTCGATCCCGTCCATTCCCGGCAGGTCGAGATCCAGGAAGAGTACATTGCAGGGCGATTTCGGAAGGATCTCAAGGGCCTCTTCCGCACTCTGGGCCGTCACGACCGCATAACCTGCACGCTCGAACGACCGTTTGAACATTTCCCTGATGACCGGCTGATCATCCACTACCAGAATTCTATTCTCATCCATACACCTACCTCCTTCGACAATGTCACAAATCCACGGAGGAAGAGCGATCGATATCGATGATCTTGCTCTTCCCTCCCATATAGTCTTTAACCTCGTATTCAGTGATCTTCATGATCTTATGCGTAAGTGTACCGATCCGTTCGATTCCTGTCTGGACCTACTCCGGCAGCTCATTGTCAAGCTCGTCCGCGTGTGCATCCGTCGCGAGAAGATCAATGGAAGACATCAATACCTGGAGAGGCTGACTCAATTCGTGGCAAACGGCACCCGCCATCTCGAGCATGCCCTGAAGTTTCTCCCTCTTCCTCATTTCTTCCTCAGCAGACTTATGATCGGTCATATCAAGGCAGGAAATTACGCTTTCTTTGGTGCCGGGTATCATGGCCACGGTGAGAAACATGTCTCTGAACTCCCCGCTGCGGTTCTTGCACTTGGCTTCATAGGATTCCGGTGCGGCCCCGCCTTCATGCCTGCGCTGCATATGGTATTTCTTCATGCGTTCCAGATCGGTATCGCTGATAAAGGATGTCCAGCTCATATGGCCTTCCATGTCCTCTTTGGTATACCCGGTGAGTTCCTCGAAATTGGAATTGGCGAGCAGGATGGTCGTATCCTCTGCGCTGAGCACGGTGGCTGTGCCCGTATTCTCGAAGATCGTGCGGTATCGCTCTTCGCTCCGGTGCAGGGCCTCTTCGGCTTCCTTCAGCCAGGTGAGACATCACGCGTTACGCCCCTGAACCCTACCGGATTGCCGTCCGAGTCCCGCACGAGGGATGCGGACGTCTCTACGGGTATTCTCCTCCCATCTTTCCCGACGATCAGCCATTCGAAACCCTTGATTGTTTCACCGGTCAGGAAGATCTTGCTGAATACATCGATCACGTACTGCTTGCACCCGGGATCCACATACTGGCTGAAGTTCATGCCCTGCATCTCTTCATTGGCATAGCCGAGGGCCTTCAGGGTAATGGCGCTGAAGAACGTCATGTTTCCGTGGATGTCCAGTTCGTAGTATGCTTCCTCCATGTTACCGAGGATGACCCGGTATCTTTCCTCGCTTCTGCGCAGATTTTCTTCAGCCCGTTTGTGCTCGGTGACATCCTGAATAACACCGAATACCACATGCCGGAAGGGATTGTACTCGGCAATGAAGGTGCGGATACGCCGCTGCATGGTCACGTCGAGCCCTATGGTGGGCTCGTCGAGGAATACCACGCGCGGCCGGTGCAGGAGGGCTGCTGCGATCTCGCACTTCATCCGTTCGCCCAGGGACAGATTGCGCACCGGTTTCCGCAAGAGCGGCCCCAGGTCGAGGAGATCGGTCAGCTCGGTAAGCATCCGGCGATAGTCTTCAATGGGGATGCTGTATATGGCCCTGTTCAGCTCGAATGTTTCCTGGGGCGGGATATCCCAGATCAGCTGGTTGCGCTGCCCCATGACCAGGGTGATCCGTCGTAAGTATTCCCTGTCGCGCTTCCACGGAACAAAGCCGAGCACGGCCACTTCGCCTGCCGTCGGATGCAGCAGCCCCGAGAGCATCTTGAGCGTGGTGGTCTTGCCCGCGCCGTTCGGGCCCAGGAAACCCACGATCTCACCGGAGGCCAGGTCGAACGTGATGCCGTCCACTGCCGGGATTTTCTTCATATGCCGGTGAACGGGGCTCTTGAAAGAAGCCGCCACGCCGGCTTCACGCTCGCTTACCACATAGACTTTCGATAGCTCACGGATAGTTACTGCAGGCGAAGCCATATACTATTTCTTTTATCATTGTGAAAGTTTACCTCCTATTAACTAATTGGTGGGATTTCTTATCCGATTGTAAAGTCCTCTGAATATCAATCGTCCTTTCTATCGCCTTCGGGAAACCATTGTTCTTGATATTTCCTGCAAATCCTGGCTTAAGCTTCAATCAATCTGAAGGAGTTGCCGTCTTCGACAAATGGCGAAATCTTGCATCCGGTAAAAAGAATCAAGCCGATTGAACGGGGGGAATACACTTTTATGAATTTTCTGCTGATGCTCAAAGAAATCAGGACCCCTTTTCTGGACAACATCTTCCTGGCGATAACGCTCTTGGGCGATGAAACCTTCTTCACTGCGATTGTGCTGCTTTTTCTCTGGTGCCTGAACAAGAAGGTAGGCTACTTCATGTTTTACACCTTCATGCTGGGAGCCTGTACCAACCAGATCCTGAAGAACATTTTCTGCATCCCGCGGCCATGGGTGATCAACCCTGCCATCAATCCTGTGGGACGTGCTGTTGAAAAGGCCGCCGGGTACTCGTTCCCGAGCGGGCATACGCAATCCGCAGCCGGTCTCTTCGGCTCGCTTGCTGTTGCTTCCCGCAAAATATGGGTAACTGTCATGGGTATCACAGCGGTGCTGCTGGTAGGCTTTTCCCGCATGTATCTCGGCGTGCATACTCCGGCGGATGTCGCAGCATCGCTGGCAGTCGGGCTGGTGGTGGTTCTGCTGACAGCCTGGCTGTTCGAATCGATGCAGGTCCACCCGTGGGTCAAGCCCGCTTCCCGGATGTTCGGGCTGGGGGTTGCCGCGTTCATGCTCCTGCATGCATGGTTCCTCACATCAGGTGATAATGTGTCCGTGAGATACCTGGAAAATGCTTCCAAGGCGGGTGGTGCGATGTCGGCAATGATCCTGGTCTGGCTGCTGGATGAGCGTTACATCAGGTATGACATCCGGGGGCCCTGGTGGTGGCAGGCAGTCAAATACGCTTTCGGCTTGGGCAGTACCGTTGCCCTCCTCATCCTGCTGAAAGCACCTATCGCCACCCTGCTGCAAGATCATCCGGCAGCGTATACGGTGCGATATTTTCTCGTCATTCTCTGGGCCGGGGCTGTATATCCGCTGCTTTTCAGTACTCTGGCAACGCATCTCCCCCTGAAACGATCAGGATCAGATGACCCGGTCTTGCCATGAGCCGGCCCGGCTTTTGGAGGAGATGCAGAGTAACCCCGGACCTTCTCCATGATAACCTTATTTTGTACCTAACCCCTAATTATCATTGAACTCATGCAGGGAATATTGTATTGTCATATGGTAAGACAATAGATGCCGGGTGCAACTCCCGGTAATTTAATTTGATAATATATGAGAGGTTCCGGTATGCCATTGGTAAAGAATCGCAGTACTCAGAATCAATCCGGTCGGAAAAGTTTTGGCGAACTCCTTGCCGGTATGTCCCGGTTCAACCCCGGGGGCATCGCCATAACCTGCGGGGAGGCTCACATTACCTGGAGAGATCTCAACACCAGGGTGAACAGACTCGCCAATGCCCTTAAAGCTCTTGGCGTGAAGAAGGGAGACCATGTTTCCATCCTGTTTCACGACTGTCCGGAATTCATCGAGGCCAACTATGCACTCCAGAAGCTCGGAGCAGTGCCCATACCCATCAATTTCAGGTTCGTTACACGGGAGATCGAATACCAGCTCACTCATTCCGACTCGACGGTCCTTGTCCTGGAGGATCTGTTCTTTGAAGAGGCGTCCAAGGCAATCGGGAATGCCAATAAAATCGTGCACACCATCTGCCTCACCCGGGATGGGGGCAAGGTACCGGCAGGTATGCTCGACTATGAAGAACTGATTGCATCGCATCCGGCAACAGAGCCTCCTGCCTGCACTACAGAGGAAGATGTATGCACTATATGCTACACCGGCGGCACTACGGGGCTGCCCAAGGGAGTGGTCCTGACCTACTCCAACTTCTGGAACCTCGCAGGGTCGCTCTTCGGCGATCTGATAGGCAGGCTCGCATCCGACGAGAAGGTGAACTTCGGCAGGATAGTAGCCGGGCTCGTTCATATGCCGGGATGCGAACGGCCTTTAAACAGACTCATGCGATCTGCGAAAATCCGATCGTTCATGTCTCAAGCCCTGCCGTCCCTGCTCTCTCAGACAACGGGCAGAGCAGTCGGTCCGGTCCTCGGCCGGATCACCGGCGGCCTGTCGATTTTCATGAACATGCCGCTGTTCCATATGGCCAATTATCAGCTTCTCATTATTGGGCCCATGTCCGGGATCGTCAGTTTCATGCTCCGTGAAGGCATCCATTTCGAGCCGCAGGAAGTGCTGGAGGCCATAGCCCGGGAAAAGCCCATGGTACTCCTGCTCGTGCCGACCCAGTGGAAAATGATCCTGGATTACCCGGACATCGACCGATATGACCGTACGTCGGTTCTCGTGGCTATGACCGGCGCCGGGGCAAATCCTGCGCACCGCAAGAAGCAGATCCTGGAAAAGTTCCCCAACTCCCTCGTGGTGGACGTATTCGGGCAGACCGAGATGACGCCTGATACGACGATCAGAATCGATGCATCAGCCGACACGATCAAGAACAAATCCGTGGGGCGTCCCCTGTCAGGCATAAAAATGCGCATCGTAAATGAAAAAGGAGAGGATGCGGCTGCAGGAGAAACCGGTGAGATATTCTATCAGAGCGGCACGATCATGAAAGGATATTACGGTGATACGGAGAAAACCTCCGAGGTGATCAAGGATGGCTGGTTCCACTCCGGCGACCTTGGCTACATCGATGCCGACGGTGAGCTTATCATTGTAGACCGTAAGGGAGAATGCATATCTACAGGGGCGGAGAAGGTTTTTCCCCACGAAATCGAGGAAATCCTCATGGGCCATGAGAAGATCGACGGGGTGTGCGTCATCGGCGTGCCCGACGAGACATGGGGCAACACCGTGCGTGCCGTTGTGGTTCTTAAAGCCGGCTGTGATGCCACCGAAAAAGAAATCGTAGCCTGGAGCAGGGACAAGATGACCGGATACAAGCGGCCGAAGTCCGTGGTGTTTGCAGATTCCTTTCCCATGAGTCCGGTGGGCAAGGTACTGAGGAGCAGGGTAAGAGAGATTTACGGAAAGTAACCTTTGGACGCATGCACTTGATAACTGATCGAATCAAAAGAATAGTATATACAGCACCTGCAATCATACTGTCAAAGAGGTCGGTTCGGAGAGGCAAGGTAAAAATATCGGTTTTAAGGAGGTGAGAGGTGAAGAGTATCGCTTTCTTGATCAGTCTCTTTATTACTGCTTTAGGCGCGCAAGGTATCATATCACCCTTGAAACTGCTCTCTTTCGCGCGGAAATTCGAAAGCCAAAAAGGGCTCTACGCTGCAGCGGCATTGCGGCTGATCATGGGCTCGTCCCTTTTCTATTCCGCGATCACTTCACGCATACCCAAGGTGTTGCGCGCCTTCGGGATTACAACCTTTGTATCAGGCCTGGTTACTCCCTTTTTCGGAGTACAACGCTTCGGCAGAATTCTCACCTGGTGGTCTGCTCAAGGGCATACCTTCATGCGTGCCTGGGCGATACTCGCCCTCGGGGTCGGTCTTCTTCTGGCCTGGGCGGTGATCCCCTGGCAGGGAAACGAACCCGGAAAGGAACATTCACAAAATGAGGAAATATAGGAAGAACTCCGATTGATTCTTTTCTAACGTGCATGCCCCCAAAATATCTATTCCAACGGCATCATTTTTACTACACCCGGAACATTCAGCGCTGGTTGCAACGTGAAACATCTCATTTATTTACGGCTGATAGTAATAATGTCTGATATATTATTGTAATACTTTTTCATTGCATATCACTCATGTCAACCCATTGATATTTTGTTAAAAAGTATCTCCTTATAAAGTAATTTAAAATACATAACCCTTTATTTTGTGAAGACAAATACCCATCCTCTTATTTTCGCTGTCCGCGTACTCTTCACATGAAATCGGAATGATTATAATTTGTTGACATTATAAGCCTTTTTATCTATACTCCTTCCGTATTCCCGAACGTAAATCAAAATTGAAGGAGAATCAAAAAATGGCATCCAATTTTCTGTATTCCACCCGTGACCACAAGTTCATCCTGAAAGAATGGCTCGACATGACCAAGGTCTTTGAAGCAGGGCGTTTCGAAGGCGGTTACAGCGTTGAAGACATCGACTCCATCCTTGAAAACGCACTCAAGATCGCCAAAGAGGCCATAGCGCCCACCAATGATGACGGCGACAACCTCCATGCCAAGTACAAAGACGGCAAGGTCACTACGCCCGAGTCCTTCAAGAAGGCCTACTGGGCTATCCAGGAAAACGGCCTCGGCTCCAGCAACGCCGACCATACCGACCCCAGCTCCATGCCGCTGTGCGTCATGGGCGCCACCAACGAGTACCTGGCAGCAGCCAACGCCGCCCTGGGTCCCTATGCCATGGCCACCACCGGTTCGTCAGGTCTGATCCGCGACTTCGGCAGCGAGAAGGTCAAGAATCTTTTCCTGCCCAAGATGTTCTGCGGCCAGTGGGCCGGCACCATGGACCTCACCGAGCCCAACAGCGGCTCCGACGTGGGCGACATCACCACCAAGGCCATCCCCACCGATGAGCCGGGCGTCTACAAGATCGTGGGCACCAAGTGCTTCATCACCGGCGGCGATCAGGACATCACCGAGAACATCATCCACCTGACCCTGGCCCGCATCGAGGGCTGCCTCCCGGGCACCAAGGGCATCTCCCTGTTCGTCGTGCCCAAGTACTGGCCGGACGCCAACGGCGAAAAGGGCGAGTTCAACGATGTGAACTGCGGCGGCATCGAGCACAAGATGGGCATCAGCGGCTCCGCCACTGCCATCGTCAACTTCGGCGAAGAAGGCAAGTGCCGCGGCTACCTGCTGGGCGACGCCCCCGTGGACGGCAAAGGCGCAGGGCATGGCCCAGATGTTCCAGATGATGAACGAGGAGCGCACGGTAACCGGCCTGGCCGCCATGTCCGCGGCAACGGTGGCCTACAACAACGCCTGCATGTACGCGGCCGGCCGCATCCAGGGCCGCCAGCTCACCAACCCCAAGGCGGGCCGGGTGCCCATCATCAACCATGAAGATGTGCGCCGCATGCTGATGTTCCAGAAGTCCATCACCGAGGCCTCCCGCGCCATGATCGCCGTGCTCCTACTATGCCATGGACATCGCGGAGAACACCACGGACGAGGACTGAACGAAGCTGGGCCAAGGGCTTCATCGAGGTCAATACCCCGATCCTCAAAGCCTGGTGCTCGGACATGGCATTCCTTTCGCATCTCCGAAGCCATGCAGTGCTACGGCGGCTACGGCTTCTCCGAAGAGTACCCCATTGCCCAGCAGCTCCGCGACTGCCGGATCTATCCCATCTGGGAAGGCACCAACTACATCCAGTCCATGGACCTCATCGGCCGCAAGTGGATGATGGCCGGAGGCCAGGTCTTCGCCGCATGGCTTGCCGAGATCGAGAAGTTCGTGCATGACAACAAGGCCCATGCCGCGTTGGCGCCCAGTTCGCCCTGCTGGAAGAGGCACTGAACAACTACAAGGAGATCCAGATGACCATGGCCGGATACCTCGGCCAGGGCAAGTTCGGCATGATCGGCTTTTATGCCACCCGTATCCTGCATGCCACCGGCTACCTCTACGGCGCGAAGCTCCTGCTCGAGCATGCCGCTGATCGCCCAGAAAAAGATCGACGAACTCGGCGCGGAGCACTTCGAATATCCCTACTATGCAGGCAAGGTGGCATCTGCAAAGTTCTTCTGCCACAACATCCTGCCCATGGTGGGAACGATCCTGCAGGGTCATCAAGGAAGGCGATTCCTCGGTAATGGATGTCCCCGAGGCATCATTCTTCGTGTAATAAATAGTCAAAAAAACACCGCGAGAGGGACAGGGTTCTGCCCGTCCCTCTCCCAATTCCAAACCGGATTGAGACAACTTGAAGGTTTGATTGATCAAAAGCTGTCGTGTCAGCGCCATCGATCTCCCTGGGCACGGCATCAGCGGAAAGCCCATAAGGCCGTGTACCTGGGAAACTGAAAAAAGAGATCGCGGCAAATGTCCTGTCAACGCCCGAGCACGTCGCAAGCAGTGTCGTGAACGAGATGATCCGGCCCGATAACCGACAGGAATATCCCCTGCAAAACCTTATGGACCCCTAAGGGATTTATGATGGAAGCGACCCTGGCCTGAAAAGACCGGATATCAGCCTGGGACGATCCGGTGCAGCGTGAAGCTTACGATGGAGAATACAAAGCTGAACAGAAGCGCCCACCAGAAGTTGAGGACATGGAATCCAGGTACAATGGCGCTCGTCAGAAGCACGAGGAGAGCATTCAGCACGAAAATGAAAAATCCAAGGGACATGATGGTGAGCGGCAACGTGAGAACGATGAGGACAGGCCTCACGATCGCGTTGATGAGCCCGAGCACGAGGGCAGTGACGAAGGCTGCCGAGAAACTCCTCACCGCGATCCCCGGCAGAAGGTAGGCGGAGATCATGATCGCGGCGGTCATTACCAGCCAGTTGACCAGAATACCCATATACAAGCCTCTTCGTTCATTGTAATCGCCTGCTAATAAAAAGCAAATCAAAGGAACTCCTCTAGCCGCATCACGGCGGGCACATGGCGCAGAAGGACCGGAAGACCTCGGTGGAAAGGTAGCGGTCGCCCCGGTCGGGCAGGATGACCACCACGGTCGATCCGCGCGAGAGGTCGCGGGCGATCTGAAGCGCGCCCCACATGGCCGCACCCGAGCTGATCCCGCAGAACAGGCCTTCGCGTATGGAGAGATCGCGCGTCGTCTCGAAAGCATCTTCATCGGAACAGCTGATAATGCTGTCCAGGCGCGACGGGTCATAGATCTTCGGGCACGATCGCCTCCTGCATGTTCTTCAGGCCCTGGATGCGGTGGTTCATGGTGGGCTCGATCCCGATGATCCTTACGGAAGGACGTTTTTCCTTGAGGAACATCGAGCATCCCATGAGCGTGCCGGTGGTTCCCATTCCGGCGACAAAGGCATCGACCTCGCCTTTTGTCTGCTGAAAGATTTCGGGCCCGGTGGTCTGATAATGTGCAAGATAGTTGTGGGGGTTGTCGAACTGGTTGGGCATGAAATAACGGTCGCCGTCGTAATCCATGATATGGTGTGCCCTCTTTATGGCACCGTCCGTCCGGTCGCAGCCCGGGGTCAGCTCGAGCTCCGCACCGAGGGCCTGCAAAACTGCCTGCCGTTCGGTGCTCACGCAGGTGGGCATGGTCAGCTTGATTTTGAAGCCCATGGCCGCCGCCACCATTGCCATGCCGATGCCGGTGTTGCCGGATGTGGGCTCCAGGATCACCTTGCCCTGGGTCAGCTTTCCTGATGCCACGGCATCCTTGAGCATGAAATATGCCGGCCGGTCTTTGACCGAGCCGCCCGGATTTGAGCCTTCCAGCTTGGCCATGACCCGCACGCCCGTGGCCGTGGAATTCCAGATATTCCTCATCTCGACGAGAGGGGTATTTCCAATTGCATCCAGTACGCTCATGCGTATTTCTCCTTGAATCCTTGCCTGTTGTTTTTACGCACTTAAGACCATAAAGTTATGCCGTTCTTTTCTTTCCCCGGATGGACCAGTGACAGTTCATCGTTAACATCTTGAAACACTTTATCTCATCAATGTCAAAGCCGAGCGATTGTAAAAGGGCAGGATAATCGTAAATGGGATGGACTGCATTATCCGCCGTAAGCCAGTAGAGCGTTGCCGCGATGTACCAGTAGATATTCTGGAATGACTTGTAGAAAGTCCCGCCTTCCTTGGGCAACATGAAATCACCGATTACCATATAGCCGCCCGGCTTTACGAATGACGTGAGATGGGTAAGGATCTTCAGCATCTTTTCCCGTGGGAATACGTTCAGGAAATAATTGGCGATGACCATGTCGAATTGCTGCGGGTACTTCACTTCGAGGATATCGTTATTGATCATCTCTATGGGTTTGTTCAGATTTGACTTGTCGATCTTCTTCTGCATGTATTTCAACATAGTCTTGGAGATATCGACTGCCGTGACATTCACCCCTCTTCTGGCAGCTTCGACTGCCTCCACTCCGTGGCCCACACCTGCGATGAGAAGTTTGTCATCCGGCTTCAAGCTATCGAGCATCGCGACTTTACACTTGGGTATCTGTCCCAGGCTGTAAAGGCTGCCCGTGAACTCGTACTGAAACCCCATCAGCCAGTATCCGTCTTTCATAAGTATCCCCCTCAATCGATTTTATACAATGCACATTTCTTAAAAGACTATAAACCAATTCATCCTATTTGTACATTATCCGGATTATCCCAGGGTATAAGTGCGGCATTCCCGGCATCAATCCTGCCATCCTTGAAGGAATATGATTATGTCCTCATGGAATCCATGAGACGTTTTATTGCATCGATATCGATGGTGCGTTCATACAGCGGCCTGGTATCGTGCCCGTATGCAGCGAGTGTGTCTTCGAAGGTGGGCCTGCCGTCATTGATATAGAGAATGCCCAGCGGGTATTTCCCGGTTTCCAGAGCTTTTCCGAAGGCTGCCTGGCGGTTGTACGGATCATGGCTGTTGTCAAGATAATAGGTGTTGTTCTTGTACCACTGGTAGGTATTTACTTTGTTATACGTCACACAGGGCTGGAAAATATCGACGAGGGCGTAGCCCTTATGCGCGATGGCCTTTTTCAGGATATCCGTGGTCTGCTGCTCATCTCCGGCAAAAGCCCGCGCCACGAACGGCGCATTGAGCGAAACAGCTACAGCCATGGGATTGAAGGTCTCTTCGGTGACACCCTGCGGCTGTACCGGGGTGACAAAACCTTCCCTGGTTGTGGGTGATGCCTGGCCCTTGGTAAGGGCGTACACCATGTTGTTATGGACGATATTCGTGATGCCGGGATTACGCCTGATGGTATGAATAAAGTGATTGCCCCCCTCCCCGTAGGTATCTCCGTCTCCGCTTTCCGCTATGACGGTCAGGTTCCGGTTCGAGGCCTTGATGGCAGTGGCTGCGGGGAGGCTCCGGCCATGGAGACCGTTGAAATAATGTACATTCAGATACTGGGGGGTCTTGGCAGCCTGGCCGATGCCCGATACGAGCACCAAGGCATCCGGGTCGAGCCCGAGCCCGGAAAGCGCAGCCTTGAGCGACGCCAGGATATGGAAGTTGCCGCAGCCCCGGCACCAGGCGATATCGATCTCATGGTCGAAATCATATTCAGAAGCCATGGCAGGTCTCCTTTTTCAGCGCACGCCTTTCAGGGCATCGTATATCTCTTCGGGCATGAGAGGGAGCCCGTCGAACTTGAGGATTCTCCGGTCGAAATCAATGCCGGTCTCGCTCCTGATCAGACGGCCGAACTGGGAGGTGGCATTGCTTTCCACGATGATCTTTTTCCCGGCTTGTGCAAGGTATCCGGTTATCGCCGGGGCCAGGGGGTAGACCTGCGAAAAATGCAAAGATGCCGTATCATCCCTGCCGAGCATCTCCATGGCCTCGTTCACCGGGTGGTAGGCCGATCCCCAGCATACGATAAGGTTCTTATAGTCCCGGGGGCCGACAAGCACCGGCGGAATTACCTCATTTTGAAGTCCGTCAAGCTTCATGAGTCTTTTCCGTACCATGGCGGTTCTCGTGCCGAAATCTTCCGTGATGAACCCCTGCTCGTCGTGCTCGTCGCTGTCGCACGGACCCTGCCCTTGCCGAAGCCCGGTATGCCCCGGGGCGATATCCGCTTTCACTCAGGGCATAGCGGCGATAATCTTTGCCTGTCCGACCATATAAGGCTGGTCGTATACCTTGGAGATTTCCATGTCCGGGAAGTTGTATCTCGATTCGAGAAAGAATTGATCCGTGAGTATGAACACCGGCACCTGGTATTTATCGGCAAGGTAAAAGGCGTGCCTGGTGAGCGAAAAACCCTGCTCCATACTCCCGGGTGTGAGGATGGCTCTGGGGAATTCTCCGTGTCCCGAGTGCAGGACAAACAGGAGGTCTGCCTGCTCGGTCCGCGTGGGCAGACCTGTTGCAGGTCCGGGCCTCTGGCCGATATGAACGACCAGAGGGGATTCCACGCACCCGGCAAGGCTGATGCCTTCCACCATGAGGGCGTACCCTCCCCCAGAGGTGGTAACGAGCGCCCTGCCGCCGGCATACCACGAACCTATGGCCATGTTTACCGCACTGATCTCGTCTTCTGTCTGCTCCACGACAACGCTGGACCGCTCTGCCTTCTGCGTGAAGAATACCAGTACGCCCGTCGAGGGCGACATGGGATACGAGGATACGAATGTGCATCCCACTGCAAGTGCTCCAAGGCCCACGGCGTTGATGCCGTCCATCAGGAGTTCGCCTTTGACATCTTCGGAGTGTTCGATGGAGATTGCCGCCTGTCCGGGCTTCAGAAGCTTTTTACCCCGCTCGTACCCGATGGCTGCTGCATTGAGGTTTTTCTGCAGGCGCTGTTCTTCCAGGCTTGGGAAAAAGGCTTTCAGCTCTTCTTCCATGAGCTGCCTGTCTACGTAAAACAGGGCGGCTAAGAGCCCGAGCAGGATCGTGTTTGCATACACGGCTCCGCCTGCTTCTTGTGAGAGACCGCTCAAGGGGACCTCGATCACGGGATAATCTCCCCCGAAGTATCTCTCCTCGATGTATGCCCGTTCCCCGAGGATCACGGTCTCATGGGTGATACGGTCATGGAACCGCTGCATTGCCTCTTTCTGCATGGGCACGAAGATGTCTATCCGCCTGGTATATGAGGCAACCCTACGGGATGATACCCGTATCTGTGTGGAATTGTTCCCGCCGCGGATGCGGGACATATATTCGCTGTCGCTAAATACGTGGTAGCCGGATCGTTTGAACAGCTTGGCGGCGATCGCTTCCAAAGTCTGCAGACCCTGGCCTGCCTGTCCGGAAAATACGATGGATATGTCGTCTCTCGGTTTGAAGACCATATATACATGGTAGCTTGAAGGAGATCAAAATCAACATCCGGTTGATCTCCAAGACCGTATGGTGCTCGGCAATGATACCCTTCAACCGGGCACGGTTTCTGTTTCTTCCGGGGGCTTATTCCCGGGTGTCATCCTTGCATCGCCTGCCGGACAGCCGCTTTCAGCTCTTTTGTGCCGGCGGGTTTTATCAGGAGTGATTGAAAGCCCATATCTTTCACCTCCTGCTCGCCGATGGTGTCACTGAACCCGGTACAGAGAATGATCGGGATGTCGAAACAGTATCTCCATGAATTTCTTCCCCAGCTCCACACCCGTTATCTGCGGCATTGTCTGGTCGGTTATGACAAGATCGTATTCGTCGGGCGCCCTGCGGAACATCTCGAGAGCCTCCAGGCTGTCTTTGACTGTGATCACCTGATAGCCTGACCGCTGTAGCGCTCTCTGCAGGCTTGAAAGGATGATTTCCTCGTCATCGATCAGCAGGATTGTTCCCGAGTCGCTTTCCTTTGTTTCAGCCTGATTACGGATCAGGTGTACGTTCGGCCTTTTCTCATCGTTCATAGACACCATCCTTGTGTATGTAGGCATGCATGGGCATGGGTTGTGCTGCATGTATCATTCGACCGGAAATAACGTTCTTCCGGAAGTACAGCCCTTCAGGACGAACTCACTGAGCGAATACTCTATCAATGAAAATTTAGATGATCCGGATACACAAAAGGTGCATCGTTGTTGGTTTATCCGCCCGTATGCACCAAGGATTTCTCCGGCCCTTTGATTTCCTTTTTAGTTGCCCGATACCGGAGTCAGCCTCTCGATGATGCAATGAACCTGCAGTCTGTTCGCCTGCTGAAAATAATTATAGGCAGGTCCGTCACCGTATTTATACGCGATGAGCTTGAGCTCTCCCACAAAAACAGTACCCTTCTTCGATGCATGAAAGAGATCTGCAGGCCCCTTGCCCGTGCAATCCTTGTCGGAAATGCCTACGAGCTTGTCTTTCCCGGTGTAAAAGGCAAAGATGAGCTGGGGGGGCTGCTCGCCCTCTTTCAGAGAATCGACCAGAGCTTCCGATGGATAACAGGTGACGGCCAGCTCGTTTCCGCCGCTACTGCCTGTCTT
>CAVVYZ010000003.1:0-28824 GCA_963752595.1 uncultured delta proteobacterium | reverse complement strand
GGGGAACAAGGCTGATCGAGCTTATCCTCCGGGAAGGGGTATTCAGGCCGAAGCAAAGCTTCGTGAAGGGGTTTGATTTTCAGGAGGGCCTCTCCATGCTCCTGGTTGAATGGCTGGCGCTGCAGGACCCGAGGGCATCATTTCCACCTGACAAACCGAGGCTTCCGGGCCAGGCATATCCGGGTCTGGGGGGACTGAAGAATATGCAGGGCATGCTCTATGCGTTCGGCAAAGCAACCGGCAAAGACGCCATCATCGACATCCCGGAGTATTATCATGCCGCCGTCATATATTCCCGTCTGTATTCGGAGATTTATTCCCAGGTGTATTCATTTTTCTCTCCGATCGATGCAGGCCAGCTTCAGGCCATGATCAGGGATTTTAAAGGGGTGCCGCTTGCCGATGTATCCTCGGCAGTTACCTTCGACTGCCTGCGCAATGCTCATACCGGTGAACCTGCATCCTGGAAGCCGTCCGAGCAGATCTATCCGATCGCCGGCAAGCTGCACCGGTATTTCGAACAGAGGGAATACAAGGAGATGGCCAGTACGGCCATGAGCGAGAGGTCCTTCACCATGGACTGGGAGAAGTACGAGAGCCTGAAGGGGCAGGGGATAGCAGATGGAATATGATTTTGCCGTCATAGGGCTCGGGGAAGGTGGGGAGCGCCATGCTCGCGCTCCTGTAGAGGGTCCGGGCATTCACCGTCCTGGCTGGTGTCTTCGAAGGCGGGCAGCGGAGACATTCCCTGTTATCCCGACGTTCCTCCCGGGCCTCAAGGGACACGGAGTCGTTTTTTTTGCCGTCCCTGACGGTGCCATTCCCGAAAAGACGGCCCGGCACATCGCGGCGAAGTGGCTGGAAACGCCTGCAGGGGGATCGTCTTCTACCACCTGAGCGGTCTCCTTACCTCCGATCTTCTCGGCTCTCCGTTGCAGGATACGGCGCCGAGGTGGGGAGCCTCCACCCTCTCCAGTCCATCATGGATGCGGACAGGGCTTTAACGGGTCCCCATCCGGGGAAGCATACTTCATATTCGAAGGCTCAGCCAAGGCGCAGGAGGTGGCTTCCGACCTCCTGCCCGGTCTCTCTCCTCAAAGCTCATTACGATCTCGAAGCAGGACAAGGTCGTTTACCACACTGCTGCCGTCATTGCCTCGAATTACCTCGTGGCCATCTCATCGCAGGCGTCGGAGCTCATGGAGACGGTTGGTCTCGGTATTGAGCAGCTGATTCCCCTCATCCGCGGTACGATCGCCAATCTGCAGGCCCACGGCAGATCCGCTCTGACCGGCCCTGTCCAGAGGGGTGACTGGAACACGGTGAAAGCGCATATCGGCTCGCTCCTGGAGCGGGTTTCCCGCACAAACAACCCCCTTCCTACCTTGCCTTGGGAGATATACGGCGAAGCTCGCCTCGAAGGACATGGCCTGAAGGACTGAACTCGAAGGCGAGAAGCTTCTCGATAAGGCCACCCTGAAGGCCAGGGTCGCATCCATGAAAAAGCCATGGAGATGAAAGTCGTTTTCACGAACGGATGCTTTGACATCCTTCACGAGGGGCACGTCTCGTATCTCCGCCAGGCACGGGCGCTGGGAGACGCACTCGTCGTCGGGCTCAATTCGGATGCATCGGTGAAGAGGCTGAAAGGGGAAGGAGAGGCCCCTCAACAATGAGTTTTCCCGGGCGGCGGTCCTCTCCGCACTCGGCTGCGTCGATTACGTCTGCATCTTCGGAGAGGATACCCCGTATGAGCTCATCAAAGAAATCATCCCCCTGATGTTCTCGTCAAAGGGGGCGACTGGAGCCCGGACAGCATCGTCGGCTCCGACGTCGTGAGGTCGCACGGCGGTGAGGCGCTTTCGCTCGCCTTCGTGCCGGGGCACTCCACCACCGGCATCATCGAAAAGATCAGGTCTCTGTAGCCTTCCTTCAGAACCCCAGGACGAAACGCAGATCGTAGCGCCTGTCGGCCCGCTGGCCTGCATACGCCCCGATCTCCTCGGCATAGGTGAGGAAATCGAGCTGAACGACTCTTCCATCAAGGCTCAGACCCGAGGTGAAATACCCCTGATAGATGCCTGCCCGTACCGAAAGAACTTTCGGAAACGTGAGCTCGATCCCGAGGCGAACCCTCTTCGCAAAGTCGTCGTCATCATCGATCTGCGAAAAGACATCCACGTAATCGACGGCAAGGGTGGCCTTCGTGATCCACAGCTCCTTCTCGACGGCAAAACCTACGTCGATGTGGTCGTCCAGGTCTTCGGCATCGCCAAGATCATTTCCGATGAGATTGTTCGCGCTGACGCCGATCCGTACGTTCTCAAGGCCTACTCCGTCCAGGGAAACCATCACTCCCACGTCAGCCAAGAACCCGCTTCCATCGACGAGGTCATCTTCGACCTTGTCGCTGAAGTCGCCCGTGGTGATGTCCAAGACCGTGTATTCTTCATTCGAGGCTCTGTCTCCTGATATATTTCAGATTGGCACCGATGGACAGGATGTCATCGAAGAGAGGCTGGGCATACCCGAATCCTCCCCCGAAATCGTTTATGGCATGGGCATTCACCTTGGGATACTGGAGATCGCTCACCTCGAGGTCCGCCCGTGCCGTTCCGATGAGACCGAATGCAAATCTCGGCATGGAATAGGACGGGAACAGGCTGATGCCGAGGTGCGATCGATCGCCGACGTATTCTCTCTGAGGAAATCGGCTGTCTCTTCCTCGTTGTCGAAATCCACGTCCGATGCGTCTCTGTAGATGTCCGAGGGTGTTCTCCGTCACCTCGACCTCGATCGGCACTATGGATACCCTGGCGTTCTGTATCCGGGCAAGGCCTGCAGGATTGTAGAACAGGGCGTTCGCATCGTCGGATACGGCGACGAAAGCTCCCTCCATTCCCATAGGACGTAATCCCTTATAGATGTAAGGATACTCGCTTCCGAAAACGATTCCCTCGACGTGACGACCATCAATATCGTGATGAACAGGATCCTCTTCCTCACTCTGGTTTGTCTCCTCACAGGGCATACTCAAGCAGGTGCGTTTCGATAGAGTCGGCTGTTTCCTGTCCGTCGAAGTCGCTGATCTTGCTGGATCCTCCCAGGAGATCCGTCAAGAATTCGTTGAAGTCTCGCTGCAATGTCCTCGTCGGATCCCATTCTCCCCATGAGAACGACGATCGCGTTTCGGAGACGTACGTTAGATCTTTCTGGAGAGATTCGGCGATTTCTCCCCCGTATGGGTATGCTGTCCGCGAACCTGGCTCAGGTTGGTGTCCAGGTTCGCATCTTATCTTCGGGAAGACTTCTCGGTAGGCCTCCTCCGTCGTGGGACGTTGGCGCCCCTCACGGTGGCAGCCTGGTAGCCTGTCCTCGAGGATGAAGTGAATAGCCGAGGCCATTCCAAGCCGGACCTTGTCGTCGTCGTTTTCACTAGAAAGTCCGACGACGGCTTCCTTTAGATATTCCCTGGCTGTCTCGATGCTTTCCAGGAAGGCTGCTGAAGAAGCATAGGATATGTACCTGGGGGTGCCCGAGGCTTCGCTTTCTACAGTATCTGCTCCCTTGAATCCGCCCGAAGGTGGCTGTTCACGATGTCGAGGCACAAGGCCGATGCGATGGCATCGAAGCTCTCGTCGTCATGATCGTCCGAGGCATTTTCGATGATGTAGGTGAGGTCGATGCCTGCTTTGCCCATATATGCCGATGCGAGGACTCTGGCCGCCGCCGGGTCGGGATTGGACCTGTCGTATCCCGGTTCGAGAATGTCGATGGCCTCCTGGTAATTGCCATCGTCAAGAGCCATCTGTGCAGCTTCGATATCTGCCCTGCGTCACCTGAATCGTCGGAGACTGAATCGAAGACATTGCTCTCGCAGCCCACAAGGAATAAAAAGAGGATAAGTTAGCAAGATAATGAGTATGCTTTTTTCATTTTTTTTCCCCTATCGTTCTTGCCAGATTCCAGATTTGCCCTCGTTTGATAAAAATCGGCGGATGCCCGGGGAATAATAATAGCTCAAGAGATGAACGGATTGGAAAGAGAGTATGGTTGGGCCACGCTCAGTCCTGTTTCTGAACGTGATTTTACATGGTTCGGTTCATGTCACAAATCTAAGGGCAGCGAACGATTGTTGACATTGTACGGGCAGGAACTGTCGGAATAAAGACCAAGCTCCGATATCTTGCCCATGACGATAAGACACGGGAAATACAAAAAGGGACGTTGATGTTTGCGTTGATATTGAACCAACTCTTTGGTATAGGTCACGCTATGGACGGAGCATTCGAGAAGGGCCTCAGGGAGATCTTTCAGAGCTCGACGAGATTCACCACGGAGATCGGCGAATATATCCTCGGTTCAGGCGGGAAGCGCCTTAGGCCCAAACTGGTTATGCTTATCGGCAGGGCTATCGGCCTGCCGGAAGAGAAGGTCATGCCCGTGGCATATACGGTAGAGCTCATGCACACGGCAAGTCTTCTGCACGACGATGTCGTCGACTGTACGTCCATACGGCGTGCAAAACCCACTGCAAACCAGGTTTTCGGGGATAAACCGGCACTACTTGCCGGAGATTTCATTACGGCTTCGGCGATGGAGACCCTCTGCAGGATGGGCCACTTGGATCTCGTGACGGGAATGGCTCAGACCATCAAAAAGATGGCGGAGGGGGAGCTCAAAGAACTCCAGTATGCCAAAGAGTTCCATGATGACATGGATGTCTATCTCGATATCATTTATCTCAAGACAGCTTCGCTTTTCGAATTCTGCACCTATGCTCCAGGGATACTGGCCGGGCTCGCACCGGATATCCTCGACGCGCTGGTCTCCTTCGGGAGGACTGTGGGCATGGGTTTCCAGATCGTGGATGATATCATCAACCTCACCCCGAGCAAAGACGACAACAAGGATCCCTTCAACGATATCCTCGAAGGGAAATCGACCCTGCCCCTTGTTCTTCTCTTCCAGAACAGTCCTCAACTCCTGGCAGATATGGCAGGGTTCGTCGACCCTGTCGAAAGGCAAAATACCTTATCCCCCATATTACCCCGCCGATTCTGAAGAAAAGCAAGGATGTTGCCGTGAAGTATCTCGACGAGGCCATGGAGGCCATTCGTCATACCGGGTTCATGGTTGAGAACTTGCCCGGATACCTGCGGCAATCGCCTCCCAGCTTGATCATCGCTTTTGATGCTATTGATTTTCCAAGTACCGGATCCTATCTAAAGGATTGATTAGATACAAGTAAAGAGGACATACACTTGGAATACAAGGATTATTACAAAGTCCTGGGTATAGAGAGGAACGCAACCCAGGAAGAGATAAAAAAACGCTACAGGAAGCTTGCGCGAGATTGCCATCCTGATACCTGTAAGGATGATCCCACTGCGGAAAACCGTTTCAAGGGGCTCAACGAGGCCTATGAGGTCCTCAAGGACCCGGAGAAACGTCAGAGGTACGATGCCTTGGGAAGCAACTGGCAGGAAGGGCAGTCGTTCAGGCCGCCTCCGGGGTTTGAGAACATCTTCGGCGAAAATCCATTCGCCGGAAGATCGAGGTCCGGGAGATCACATACGTTTTCCTTTGATTTCGGTACCGGCTCCGCACGCGGAGGCGGATTTTCGGATTTCTTCGAGTCTCTCTTCGGAGATTTCGGGGTGGGAGGCCAGGCAGGGCAGAGACCGGAAGCAGCCAGAGGCGGCGACCTGGAGACCGAAGTGAGTATATCCCTCGAAGAGGCGCATGCCGGAGCGAACAGAGAGATCCGGCTCCAGGGGCATGGGAGCGGGAAAAGGCTGAATGTGAAGATTCCTGCCGGTGCCTATGACGGGATGAAGATTCGCCTCACAGGACAAGGGAATCCCGGGCCGGGCGGTGCAGGCGACCTGTACCTTCGGATAAGGCTCTCATCCAATGGGAAGTACAAGCTGGAAGGCAACGATATCGTTGCCGATCTTCCCATTTCTCCTGGGATGCAGCCCTTGGGGCCACAAAAGAAATCCATACGCCGGACGGCACATACAGTCTCAAAATTCCGCCGGGTGTTTCCTCAGGCCAGAGGCTCAGGCTCAAGGGCAGAGGCCTGGCCCGTAAAGGGGATTTTTTTGCACAGATCAAGATCGTCATGCCCAAAGACCTTACTGATGAGCAAAAGAGATTGTTCACTGAGCTGAAGAAGGTATCGAACTTCAATCCGCAAGGGATGTGATAGGGTATTTTTGAAAAAATGCCGGTGGAATAAAAACACCGGCATCACATCTTCGGCAAATGTTTATCTTTTTAAGACCAGCGTTCTTCTTATGCCAGGATGATTGTCAGGAGGCCGGCTTCCCGCGCTCAGCTCTAGGCTTTGCCGGCTCGAAGTCCGATTTTCCATCCAGCTTGACGTATCCTTGCAATGACTTGAACTTCTTTTCGCCGATACCTTTTACTTTGGTGATGTCGGATACGGATTTGAAGGCACCGTTGGCTTTCCGGTAAGCTATTATATTCTTTGCTGTGGCCTCGCCGATTCCCGGCAGCAGCTGCAATTCTTCCAGTGCTGCGGTATTCACATTGATCTTTCCCTGTCCCGTTTTCCCCTGTCCGTACGCCATACTGCCAAAGAACATGACAATCAGGATCGCTCCTGCCAAAATGGTACACCTTTTCATTGTTCACCTCCTCATGGATTATTACCCCTAAGGGCATTGTATGGTCTAATAATATAAATTTGAGGAAGGTATGATTCAAGCCCCCCTTAAGAAAATTTCCTTTTATAATGAAATGCAGGTGTCACATGACACCGGCATCGCCAAAGCGCGTATCAGTCCCGGTATATGCGATCGATAATTCTCTATCGTGACGACCCCTGCTGCCCTGGTTCCTGACTCGGTTGAGACCCTGACGGACTCTGTTGTGCTGAGCCTTGCGGTGATCCCTGCCGGGAGCTTGATTTGTCTTCGACAGTAATATAATTCCTCATCGAGTCGAATTTATCCTTATCCATTCCGGAGACCCTGTTGAGATCTTCGACGATACATGGACCGTTTATGTTCCTGTACGCTACGATATTCTGAGCCAGGGCCTGATCGACCCCGGGTACCCTTTGAAGCTCCTGAGCTGTTGCGGCATTGATATTGACCTTTCCCTCCGCCTTGGTTTCTTCCTTTTTCCCGCACGATGTGAAGCCAAGAACGAGAATCACCATGAGGATCACTCCGGTGATCATGGTTAACCTCTTCATTGTTCACTTCCTTGTCCGGATGCCTGTTCAGGCTTCTTTATAATAAAAAGCCGCCGAATTATCACAGGCACCGTATTCAGCAGAGAGGAGGCTTCTGCTTTCTCAGAAAAGCCTAAAAAGACATCATTCCCCGGTTGATCCGGGCTTCCTCATTTATTGGGGGAGCCTGATGAACCCGGAGCATAGTCAGGGAACGGGGCGCTTTGCTCTGACCGGATCAGGTCAGGCTGAATATCCGTCAGGCCTTTTATCTTCGTGTAATATCGAATCTCGTCGAGCTTTTTCCGGTCGATGCCCTGGACATTGGCAAGATCGTCAACGGTGTTGAATGGCCCGTTGGAATTCCGATACTGGAGGATGTTGTCGGCGAGAGTTCTGGTCATCCCCGGAACCAACATGAGATCTGATTTCGAAGCTGTGTTTATGTTGACCTTTCCCTGACCGTATGCGTTCTCGGTTGTCTGACGTGCTGCATCTCCTCCGTTAATGCCTCCGTGCTCTCCTATGGCTGAATCTTCAGAGGTTATTCCATGTCCTGCTGCATCCTGGCCTGCGGCTTCTCCGCTTTCCTCCTGTCCTGCTGTTCCGTCAGTGCTCACGCCCTGAGGGGTTGCATTTTGATCCTGTCCTGCTGCATCCTGAGATGCAGTCCCGTCACTGCTTGTACCCTGTCCCGCTGTATCCTTCCCGAATGCTGCTCCGCTCAAAATGAGCACAGCTAACAGTAGTACTCCTGCTAGGATAGTTAATTTTTTCATGCTCTGCCTCCTTGTTGGCCTGCCCTTACAGAATGTTTCTGCGTCAGTGTCTAATACCATTCCATAAAAATTTGGTTTGACTTGAAAGGTAATGCCGATACTTGTATACCGGCATTACCTTCGTTATACACGGTACTAAAAGGTAATTTTCGTATTAATATCCGGACGATCCTGACCCTCCGCTGCTGGATCCGGCGCTACCGCTGGATCCGTTTCCGTCTGTCCTCATATCAGTCCCGCTGGGGCCACTGGATCCGCTCGTACCTGATGACTTCCCGACTGTCAGGTAATTCCTGAGTGAATCGAGCTTCTGCTGATCCATGCCCTGGACCTTGCTCAGATCATCGACAGAAGAGAAAGGACCGTTTGCGTCTCTGTAGCTCACGATATTCTGAGCCAGGGTCTGATCAATCCCGGGCACCTGCTGCAGTTCAGTTGCCGATGCGGTATTCACATCGATTGTGCTCTGTGCCATTCCCATCTGGGATTCCGATCCTGCTCCTTGTCCTGACGGCTGTGTGCTGGTCGAGCTCCTGCTCCAGTTCCTGCTGCGCCCTGCTTCTTCTCACAGGATGTAACGCTCAGGGTCAGCATAACAGCGAGGATTATCCCGATAATAATAGTAATTTTTTTCATTGCTTACCTCCTTTTTGTCTGTTTTCAATTCTCTCATGGCAGTAATTGAATGAGTCAAAATGCATAACAGAGCGCAGTGCCTTTAAGGGGCATGGAAATGCCGGTGCGTTGGACACCGGCATTCTCTTATACATACTCATCTGTCAGGCATCGACGAAAGCTCCTAATAACCCGAAGAGCCTGTCCCGGTGCCGCCAGTTCCGCTGGATTCGCCGGTACCCATGCCGTCAGTACCAGTCCCGCCGGTGCCCATGCCAGTGCCGCCCGTTCCGCTCGATCCGCCCATGCCTTGCTGGCCTATCGTGACATTGTTCCTTATCATGTCGAGCTTTTTGTTATCGACGCCTTTGACTTTCGTCAGGTCATCAACCGATGCGAAAGGCCCGTTCTGATCCCTGTATTTCACAATGTCCTTTGCCATGGAACTGGTCATGCCGGGTACGCTTTCCAGTTCCTTTATCGATGCAGTGTTGATATCGATCTTTGACTGCGACATACCGGCTGTCCCCTGCTGGCCGGATGACTGACCCATCCCGCCGGTTCCACTGCTCATACCCGGGTCGGATCCCATGGTTCCCTGCTGGTCGGAAGAGCTGTCCATGCTTCCTTCGCCGTATGCTATACCTCCGACGGTAAGCATAAGGACCAGGATTCCTATAGACAATAATGTAGATTTTTTCATAGTTTATCCTCCATAGTTTGTCTGCCTTCCTGAGGCATTATTCAGATATAGCCTGGGAGGTCCCTTTAAGGGAGCTCTCAGTCTTGGTGCGGAATTTTTTGGTTATAACGATGATTTTTGCATTAGGCCTTAATCCTCCCTGATTAAAGGCAATGGGTTTGATTAAAGTTCACCCAATCTGTCTCGGTCTCTTAAAGAGAGTGTCCGATTGCCCGAAGGCGGGGTTTATTCCAGGGCTGTAACTATTCTTTGCCTACCTGGATATACTTTTTAATCATATCTATTTTGAAATCATTCATTCCGGAGACCCTGTTGAGATCGTCAACGGAGCCGAAAGGACCGTTCGCCTCTCTGTACCGCACGATATTCTGCGCCAATGCCTGGTGGATACCCGGTACCCTTGCGAGTTCCTGTGCCGTTGCAGCATTCAGGTCATATTTCACCATGAGATATTGACGCAATGTATCGAGACTCTGCTTTTCGATGCCGCTTACCTTGGTAAGAGCATCGATTGAACCATACGCTCCGTTTGCAGTCCTGTAGTCTATGATATTCTGCGCCAGGTTCTGGTTCAAGCCGGGTATCCGCTGGATCTCCTGAGCCGTTGCAGTGTTTATATTGAGCTTTTTAGCGCCCAGTTGCTGCGCCTGCATCTGTCCCTTCCCCTGTGACTGTCCCTGAACCTGCTTCTGCTGCTGCATTCCCTGTCCTGATTTATCCTGGGCATACGCCATGCCGCCAAAGGCGAGCATAACAACCAATATTCCTATCATTACGATGATACCCTTTTTCATATTACACCCCCATTATTTCTCTGCCCGAAGAGGGCATCCTTGAAATAATAAAATAGGCAGTGCGCCTGTAAACTCAAGGTTCGAAAATCCTTGATACGAGACCATCCGAAGCGCTGCATCCTTGATAATCAGGGCAATAAATATATTGTTAAATCATGTGGATTACTTCTTTCTCTTGAATAGAATGACCCCTTTCATTGATTTATTCAATTCAACATCCATGGATATCCTTAAAAGGTTTTAAGGCTTAGCACCAAGAATCAAAGATGATTCGGAAAGGAGATAGCAGTATGGGTGGATCGTTTTCCATACGAGATTGTGCACTGATAGCTATCGCCACAGGCCAGAATGCCCACACCCTGGTTGAGTTGAGGGATAGACTCGAGATCGTTCCTGAAAGTTCAATCTATTACCATTTCTGGGGCGGTTTGTTGAGGCCGCGGTTCGTTGATCCCGAATACCAGAACGATTTTGCCATATGGGTCCGCCACAGTATCCATGATAAAACCCTTGCAGAGCGTATGGCTCTGGTTAATCCGACTGATTTTTCCGATATGGAGATGCTGCGGAGGGAGCTCGTCGATACGATCGAAGAGCGGATGGATGAAAGTGACAATCTTCCGTGGGTCAAGGCCTTGAACACTTTCTATTTCGTACGTTCCCAGATCGTAATCTTTGATACCGACAAGACTCTGGATTCACCCGAAGAACTGTATTCATACATGCCCCATATGTCTCTCGGCAGCATATTCTATCACTTCATAGACGCCAGGAGGCGTACCTCTTTGGGAACAGATGATTTCACCTATTGGTTATCGAGTTTCGGCAATGAGTACAATGTGCTCATCGAACAGCTTTCCAGTATTGATCCTTACTTCATTACCCTAATGGAGTTGAGAGACGAGCTTGTAAAACTATTCAAGCGGAATGCTTAAGCCCGGGGTGTGAGATGACGGCATTATTAAAACAGTATGAAAACGTAGTGGGATCGGAGGTAATCGATCAGCTGAAGCAGCTGGCCAAGCTTCTTGTCGGGAAAAAGATCCTTCACATCAATTCCACAAAGGCAGGGGGTGGAGTTGCCGAGATTCTCCAAAGGCTCATCCCGTTGAAGAAAGAGTTGGGTTTGGATGTTCACTGGGAGACGATTTCCGGAGATGCCGATTTCTTTCAATGTACAAAGGATATGCACAATGCCCTCCAGGGAAAGCGTGTCGACATACGGGAGTCTCTTTTACGGCATTATGAGATCATCAACAGGCAGAATTTCGGCATACTGAAGAATCGTCTTGAAGAAGCGGATATCGTTTTTATCCACGACCCGCAGCCGGCAGCCCTGATAGAAAGTATTCCCTCCAGAAAGGGAAAATGGATATGGCGATGCCATATCGATGCAAGCCATCCTTACCGTCCTGTATGGAAATTTTTAAGGAATTTTGTCCAGGCTTATGATGCCAGCGTCTGGTCTCTCTCGGAGTTTACCCAGAGGCTGCCGCATCCCATGTATCTCATGGCCCCGAGCATCGATCCCTTGAGCGACAAGAACTGTGAGTTGAGCAGGGAAGAGTTGGATAAAACCTACGAACGGTTCGGGCTCGACCCGGGCAGGCCGATTATAACACAGATATCCCGGTTTGACAGATTCAAGGACCCCATGGGGGTGATTCATGCATACAATCTGGTGAAGGAATTCGTTCCTATCCAGCTCGTGCTGGCAGGGGGGAGCGCCACAGACGACCCCGAGGGAGAGGAGGTATACAAAGAGGCCCAGTCAAGCGCGGCTGAAGACCCTGATATCCATGTCCTCATGCTGCCTCCGGACGATAATCTCACCATCAATGCCATCCAGCGCATTTCCGATATCGTCCTCCAGAAATCCCTCAAGGAGGGCTTTGGCCTTACCGTAACCGAAGCGATGTGGAAAGCCAAGCCGGTGATCGGAGGAGATACCGGGGGGGATCAGACTCCAGGTGATCAACTATCATACAGGCTTCCTGGTTAATACCCCTGAAGGTACCGCGTTACGCATTCGATACATTCTCAAGCGAAGGAGGCAGTTGAAAGAGATGGGAGAGAAGGCACGGGAGTTCGTCCGGGAAAATTTCCTTATCACACGGAACTTGAGGGAATACCTGACGCTTATGGTAGCAATCGTATATGAAGCCAATGACAGGATTGAGTTACTATGAACAGCCCTGAAGGATTAGCTCAACCGGATGTACGGCACATTCCCCGTTTCTGGGATATGATATCTTTGCGGCAAAGCAAACTGCTCGCCCTTGATTATGACGGCACGTTAGCGCCTTTCCATGTTCACCGCATGGAGGCGCTGCCTCTCAAAGGCATACCCGATCTCATGAAAAAGATATCGCTGCGGGAGGATACTACGCTTGCCGTCATATCAGGCCGTCCCCTTGACGAGCTGGAGATATTGCTCAAGCCATGGAAAGGCATCATGATCGGGAGCCACGGGTTCGAGAGACGTTTCTCCACCGGCCAGATCTTCATAAAAAAGATTTCATTTCGGCAGCAGGAGGGCCTCTCGTATGCCCACAGCATGATCCTGGATATGGGAATTGAGATGCATATCGAGAAGAAACCGGCGAGCATTGCCTTCCACACCAGAGGCCTTGGAGAAAGCTCTGCGGGCAGGCTCGAAGAAGAAGTAGCTCTTGAATGGAGCAGGATTGCATCGAGATGCTCGCTGGAGGTGAGGAAATTTCAGGGAGGGGTGGAAGTCCTTGCCAAGGGTTGGAATAAGGGGGATGCCCTTGAAGAGCTCCTTCGGGATGAACCGCAAGATACTTTCTGCGTGTATATCGGCGATGACAGCACTGATGAGGACGCATTTCAGAGGATACGTTCGTCGGGCATCGGTATTCGCGTGGGGAAAAGGGAAATTCCTACCGCTGCAAGGGGCTTATTGCCGGATATCCATACGGTGAAGGGGTTCTTGGAGGCATGGGTGAACCTGCCGCTGAAAAGCAGCAGGGAAAGGTGTCATGAAGCCTAAAAGGTTAGTGGTTGTTTCCAACAGGCTGCCGATCGTATTGAACAGAACAGGCCATCGTGAATGGAAAATCCAGCCGGGCTCGGGAGGCCTTGTTACAGCCCTCGGGCCTGTATTGAGGCACCGCGGAGGGTTGTGGATCGGATGGCTCGGACTGCCCGAGAGCGATTGCCCCAGTGAAGAATACCTGAAAGACCTCATATCATCCGGCACGCATCAGACCGGCTACTCTCTCAATCATATCCACTTGTGCAAAGAGGAGATCGACAGATACTATCAAGGTTTCTCCAATGAAATTCTCTGGCCGCTTTTCCATGATCTCTTCAGCCACTGTAACTTTGATCAGTGCTATTGGGATGTCTACCAGAAGGTCAACCGGAAATTCGCTGAAGAAGTGGTCAGAAATACTGATGGAGACGACTATATATGGGTTCACGACTACCAGCTCATCATGGTTGCGAATGAGCTCAGGCGAATGGGAATGGGAATGGAGCGGCATATCGGTTTTTTCCTCCATATACCGTTTCCGCCTCTGGATATCTTTCTCAAGCTTCCCTGGAGATTCCAGATCATGGATGCCTTGCTGGAATACGATCTGATCGGATTCCAGACCGTCAGGGACCGGAAGAATTTTATCGGATGCATCCGGGCTCTGCACGGGTACCAGGTGACGGGAAGGGGGTATGTGAACTCCATCCATACCGATTCCAGAGAAGTCATTGTCGGAGCCTTTCCCATCAGCATCGACTACCGGGAGTTCGCTGATTTTGCAAAAACCCAGGAAGTCGCGGAAGAGGCATGGATCATCCATGCCAATCTTCCCGGCAGGCAGATTATCTTAGGCGTAGACCGGCTTGATTATACGAAGGGTATCATCCAGCGCTTCATGGCCTTTGATAATGCGCTCGCCCGCTATCCCGAGATGAGGAGAAGGATAACACTGCTCCAGGTAGTGGTGCCCAGCAGGCAGGACGTGGGTGAATATGAGAAGCTCAAACAGGAGATCGAACGGCTGGTGGGAGAGATCAACGGCAAATATACCCAGGTCGGCTGGACGCCCGTCCATTATATCTTCCGTTCCATCCCCCGCAAGGAGCTCGTTGCATACTACAGGACATGCGAGATCGCTTTGATCACCCCGCTCAAAGACGGTATGAACCTGGTGGCAAAGGAATACTGCGCCTCCAATATCGAGGAAAACGGAGTTCTGATCCTCAGCGAGTTTGCAGGAGCAGCAGCCCAGTTCTACCCCAATGCCCTGCTCGTGAATCCCTATGACATTGAAGGGGTGGCTGACGCTATATACAAAGCCTTTACCATGCCCCAGGAAACGAGGCGGATGATGATGAGGAGGCTCCGGGCATCGATTCAGAGAAACGATATCGTGAAATGGGTCAATTCCTTCCTCCGGGCAGGCATCGCGAAAGATCTCAATGACTTTCCCCAGATGGAGCTTTTCGTCCCGAAACAGTAATCAAACGCCTATCCCCGGCATCCATGTCAATTAATACTTGATTAACGAGTGCAAAGAGGTTACCCCCAAGGAAGATTGAGAGGATAACGACGTGGAGGATTGTATGAAGAGGTTAGTGGTGTTCCCGGCAATCATCCTGGTTTTATGCCTTGCTGCGTGCGGTACGGAGACGACGGAGGAAGGTGATACGGACAGCGATCGCTCGCTCAGCGGATCGACCCTTCATACGTTTATCGATGACGTAAAAGAATGCACACCCTATCTCGGCGCCAGCACCCTTGACCAGTGGTCGGACTGGGATCCGGATAACCCGGGGAGCGTTCTGGGAAAGCTCTTTGATCCTGACAACGGCCTGGAGGAAAGCATTTATACGCAGATCCAGACTCTGGATAACCACATCGATATGGTCAACGAATTCACGGATGACTGGGACAGCTCAGGCGGGCATACGATCGACAGTATAACAGCTACGGTAGATACCTCGGTAAGGTCCGTGAGTGTTCCTTATCTGGATATCTCCTATCCGGGGCTGAAGAATGTTGCCGTGGACAGGGAAGTGACCATACAGAACGGCGACCTTACTCTGCACATGGCCTTCCGCATCAACGGTACGAGTGAAATCATCGTAGAGCAGTACCGGATCGGCAGTACCGAGGCCGGGGTGTTCTATACCGAGCGCAACGGAAATATCTTGAGGATCTGGTATGCCGGTGTAGGGGATCGTAAGGTCCAATTCATGTGGGAAGGCGATATCGGGAATGGAGAATTCAAAGTATCCGAGTGCACGGATTCCGGAACGAACTGGCAGGTCATGGGAGGCGGAAGTATCGCTGCCCAGAGCTCCCAGATGGCCTTCATGACCCGCAATGACGCCACCAACAGCTCTGAAGATAAGTATTACATTACCATTTCCCTCGGAGATCTCCTGGATGGGAATGAGGAGACGGTTATTGCTGCGGCAGGTGCTTCCCTGTCCGGGAGCGATGTCCTGGATTATATCAATGAAGACGATTCGGACTGCCTTGGGTTCCTGAATATCAACGAGTATCCCGAACAGGTGAGCGATCTGGATTGGAACAACTGATCGCCATCCTTTTTTTTCTGACGATTTTATTGAAGTAATTTCGCCTTGAATAACTGTCTCAGCGTAAGCCCCCATCCATGGGGGAAGTCCCGGGAAAACGAAGTAGCCTCATAGTTCTTCTCATATTCGAGGTAGACCTCCCTGGAAGCCGGCAGGAATATGGAAAGCCCGGCGAGGTTTGTGTGGATGGATACATGATTTACCATGAACGTCCTGCCGGAGGTCTGCTGCATGAGGTTTTTATCGCCGAGGGCGGCGGCGATCGGGAACAGGTCTGCCATAGGATGCTTTCCCCGGGTAGGGGACGGGGCGTAGCGGGCAACTTCGAGCGTCCTTTTCAGAGCGGTTAAATGCGAAGGGTCACCCGCGAGTTCCTGGAACTTTTCGACGAAGGCATTGAAGCCGGCTCCGAGGTCCAGGGCAGAGACGGACAGTCGGAACTGTGTGCCGTCATAGCCGTCCCTGTATGCCTCCACGGCCTCGCAGGCTATATCCCGGGGGGTCAGTGCGTTGAGCTTTCCCATCTTCTCCAGAAGCAGTGTGTAATCAAGGCCCATGGTGGGGATGGGCGTCTGGCAGGCCACCAGATAACGGGCACAGCCGCGGAGTTCCCAGGCAGTCTCGATATCGGCCATGGAACATGTGTCGAGGACGAGCACATCGACCGGGTCCTCCTTGAGTGCCTGCCTGAGGGAAGGGCCCTCGAAGTCCCGGTAAAATTCCGGCGAACGCTTCCGGAAATGGTGAGGAGGGGTGATTCCTTCGACGGGCCAGCCGTTCGAGTGGCCGGTCATACAGAGAAAATAGCGGTCGGAAACGAAGTTGTCTTTGACGAACGATACGAATCGCTTCAGGGTACCGGCGTCGGTTGCATCGAGATTGGCGTATTCCTTCCCGTTCAGCGGCAGGAGATAGTGCGCCTTATCCGTGAGGATTTTTCTGATGAGGGCTCTGGCTCCCGGCTTCCGCTCCGTGAGGACATATCTCGAACCTTGTTTCCGGTAACTCTTACGGATGAGCTCCTTGTCTCCCGGGTCGGAGAGGGTCTTGAGAATGGAACGTTCGAAACGCCCGGCATCCACCGAAGGAGGAATGTCAACCGTCAGCGGGGTTTTAAGGGATTCCTCATAGCTTCCGGTGATGTTGAAGGCCCTGCAGCCCCGCCAGGTAGTGAATATATTGTCGCGCCGGGTGTCGTCGTTACGATCGAAGAACACGACGATATCGGCACCGGATAAGGCAGGGGCTCCTTCACAGATTTCTTTGAGGTTCTTCACCTGGTCGTTCTCCAGGGAGTTGTCTCCTGCCAGGTAAAAAGCAAACGTCCAGCTCTCATGAGGAAGGTTTCCCTGGGGCCGGGGAAGAAATTCCGGACGCTTGTCCCTGGAGTCTGTGCGCAGGATGAAAAACCCTGCCAGAGCGCCTGCGAGGAGAAGCAGGAGCGCAGTAAGGACAAGCTTTTTTCTCAAGGATACCGGCCCCTTTTCCCGGGAAGACGATGCCTTGGTGCTCGGCCCGCCCCAGAAGGGATATATTTTCAGTCGGCAAAAAGATGATCATACACTCCGGGAAAGATCAACAGGAAAATTCCACTGATTTTTCCCGGAAAAAATACACCGATAAGGCCGCCTCCGGCCTGTATTTTTTCCGATCCCGTTTATGAAATCATCGAACTTGAATACCCCGTTTTGTAAACGGGGATGAAAAGTTCGACCGCTGTAAGCGGCGGGTAGATATGATATATTGGAAAGATGGAACCGAAGAGAACGAGTCATGCGGTATATGACACGAAATATCATTTGGTCTGGACACCGAAGTATCGGAAATGGGTATTACGAGGAGACATACGGGAGAAGGTAGAAGCCATGTTTCTTGAGATAGCCCAGAATCATGATTTTGAGATAGATACGATGGAAGTAGCCCAAGATCATGTTCATATATTTTTATCATTTCCACCGAGGTACAGCATATCGAGAGTAGTAGGGATGCTCAAGAGTATCAGTGCGAGTGTCGTGTTTCGGGATCATCCTGAGGTTAAGAGGGAGTTGTGGGGTGGTGAATTTTGGGAGGATGGATATTTTGCGCGCACGGTTGGAGATAAAGTCACTGCAGAAGTGATTAGGAAATATATCAGGTATCATCGCGAAGAAGAAAAGAAGCCAAAGCAGTTGGAGTTGTTTTGATGCCCCGCCTTGTAGGCGGGGTAATTCACTTAAGGATCTATTTGGCCTGTTCTATGCTCCATTGAAGGCTTGAGCGTTTCATGATCGTATTGGCAATGCCGTCCTTGGCGATCATGTCGAAGCCCTTGGTAAAGTCATCGCAGGTCTTCCTGGAGTTGGGGTTTTTCTTGGGGAAAAGCAGGAAGAGGGGATGGGGGGATCCATGGGCTCCAGCTGTGCGGCAACGACGGGCATATGTTTCTGAATGAGGTATTGGGCGACGAGTTTGTCGATCACGATGATATCGAGCTCCTTGTTCAGGAGCTTTTTGAGATTCGCCTCATCGCTATCGGACTCGACCTTTTTCAGGAATTGGGCTGCATCGAATTCTGCCGTGTTGATATACCCTTTCACAACACCGATCTTGTAGGGGGCGAGCTCATGGAGATTTTTCGGTGACGTATAATTGATCTCTGCATCCTTCAGTGGACTCGATCCTGGCCGTATACCCCACACGTTTGAATGCCTCGGTGACGATCTCTGCGTTGAATCCCTTGTTATTCATATCGCCGGCAACGTAGGGCGGCCAGTCAAGGGTGACAAGTGTGATGTTCTGAGCCCGGCAAAAGAGGGGAAACACCATGCATGCCACTACTGCAAGGATGAATCTCTTCATGGAACTGCCTCCTTCCGAGAGAAACCGTGGATCATGATTCAATGATTGATATCGGAATTTCGTATGCTATTATTGAGAATTAAACAGCAGGAAATTCCATTTACACGCTATATTACACAGTCCACGGCATGTTCCTATGCTCGTGCTCAAATTTGTGCTAGAATATACTACAATATTTTTTATTGAAGAGGGTGCTCACCATGAGATTCAATGATGTCGCTGATGTACAGGATAAGCTCGAAAAGGCCGGATACGTCACCTCCCGGGAAGTAGCCACCGTGGTATTCCTCGCGTCCGTGACGAAGAAGCCGATCCTGGTTGAAGGGCCGGCAGGTGTCGGCAAGACCGAACTGGCCAAGGCAATGTCGAGGGCATTGGGTTTAAAGCTCATCCGGCTCCAGTGCTATGAGGGGCTTGACGAGTCAAAGGCGCTTTATGAATGGGAATACGCAAAGCAGCTGCTCTATACCCAGATGGTCAAGGAAAAGATCGGTGATGTGATTTCGGGCGCGACTACACTTGGTGATGCGGTCGAAAAGATCGCATCCCAGGAGGATGCCTTTTTCTCGGAGCGCTTCATCCAGCCTAGACCGCTGCTCCAGGCGATCAGCTCCGACGATACGGTCGTGCTCCTCATCGATGAGGTGGACAAAGCCGACCCCGAATTTGAGGCATTTCTTTTGGAGCTCCTGAGTGATTTTCAGGTATCCATCCCCGAGATCGGCACAATGACGGCCAAGAATATCCCTTTCGTGGTCCTCACTTCGAATAATTACCGGGACATGAGCGATGCACTGAAGCGGCGCTGCATCCACATCTATATCGATTATCCCAAGCGCGACCTGGAGCTAGGAATCGTCAGGCTCAAAGTGCCGGACATCGAAGTCGGCCTTGCGGGAAAGCTCGTGGATGCAATCCGTTCTATCCGGGACCTCGATCTGAAGAAGAGGCCGTGCATCTCGGAGACCATTGATTGGGCCCGCTCTCTCATTGCCCTTTCCGTGGATGAGCTGAATCCCGAGGTTCTCCTGGACACCCTGAACGTGATCTGCAAGTACAAGGCCGATTCCGAGATGGTCAAGGCGAACGCGGCAAAAATCCTGCCCCAGGTATAAAAGAACGATATGGTGAATGCCATCCTGAAATTCACGGCATGCTGCAGGACAGCGGGGTACCGCGTCTCCACCTCGGAGGTGATCGACTGCATCTCGCAGCTCCAGCTTGTCGACATGCTCAAGGAGGATGAATTCCGGTCCGTGCTGCGGGCGAATTTCGCCAAAAGCAGGCGGGAGCAGGCCCAGTTCGACCGTCTCTACCACCTCTATTTTCATGAGATGCGGCAGGATATCGACCTTGACGATACGGATTCCATTATCGAGAAGATGGATGACGTGCTCGGCCGGCTCCAGCAGCAGGTGAGCGGCAGCCCGAACCACCAGGCGATCCTCGATTTCCTCTCGGGTGATCCCATGGGCTTTCTGGAGATGATCCGCAGGCTCCAGACCGAAGAAGTCGATGTGGGCCAGGGGAGGAAGTTCAATTTAGGCCCTGTTGCGAGCAGGCTGCTGGTCATGGTTCAGCTCAACGACGTCAAGAGCCGCGTCGAAAGGACCCTTGAGGAGAACCCCTTTCACTTTGCAGCAGAGACAAGGCACACCCTTGCGAGGCGATTTGACGGCCAGCTCGACAGGGCTTATGAGATGCTCCTGAGGGAGCAAAGGCCCAACAACGAGGGGATCAGGCAGGTGCGTACCCACGAGCAGTACCTGCGCCAGCTGGGCGACAGGCCTTTTACCTCGCTGACGCCCAAAGAGATCGAGCAGGTGAGGGAGATCATCGAGAGGCTCGTAAGAAAGCTCAAGGACATCATTTCCCGGCGCTATGCATCGAACAAGCACGGGTTTCTGGATGTGAAGAAAACCTTGAGAAAGGCGAACCGGTACAACGGCGTGCCCATGGAGATCATGTTCCGCAAACGGCCTCCGAGAAAGGGCAAGATCGTCACCCTGGTGGATATCTCTTCGTCCGTGTGGGCTGCTGCGCGCTTCATGCTCAACATCCTCTACTCCCTCCAGGAGTGTTTCACCAAGGTCAACAGCTTCGTTTTCGTTGCCGGCGTGGCAGAAGTGACCAAGATCCTCGAGGAAGAGGAGATCAACCACGCCATCGAGAAGGTGCTCAAAGAGGTGGACATCGATTACCTGGCCCAGACCGACTACGGCGAGACCTTACGGCAGTTTAAGAAAAATCACATGGAAACCCTCAACAAAAAGACCACGCTCATCATTATCGGGGATGCAAGGTCCAACTATTTCCATCCCGAGGACCGGATCCTCGAAGAGATGAGGGAAAAGTGCCGGAGGCTGATCTGGCTCAATCCCGAGCCCGAGAGTTCGTGGAACACAGGCGACAGTGAGATGTTCGCATATAAAACCCACTGTCATGAGCTCCGGGAGTGCAGAAACCTGAATCAGCTTGTGGACTTTGTCGAGGAGCTTATTCTCTAATGGGGGAGACTTTTTTGCCATGATGGCCGATGAGCAATTGCTCGCTCTGAAAGAAACGGCCTCCACGTTTGCCGGGCAGCATATTGCCCCGCATGCCGATCTTTACGACCGGCTGTCGCTGCCCCCCGATGTGCAGCAGGCCATGGCAAAAGAAGGCCTGTACGGGATCGGCATCCCTGTCGCACATGGCGGAATGGGGGGAGGGTGGCTGCATATGAGCGTCGCCGGCCAGGCCCTTGTGGAAAACGGCCGCAACCTCGGATGCGGTCTCTCTTGGCTCATGCATACCCTCATCGCCCGGTTCCTTTTCTTCGGCTTCGGGTCGGACATGCAGAAGAACAACTTTCTGCCTGGGATTGCGGCAGGGGCGAAGATTCCCTGTCTGGCCATCTCCGAACCCGGGGTGGGCGGTCATCCCAAACGCCTGGCAACCGTTGCCCGGGAGCACGGTAGCGCCTACCTTCTCTCCGGAGAGAAGGCATACCTCACCAACGGCCCCATTGCCGACCTGTTCGTCGTACTTGCCATAACCGCTGAGAAAGGGCAGAGGAAGAGCTATACCGCGTTCATCGTCGATGCGGAGACTCCCGGGCTCAAGAAGACCGGTCCTCTGGATCTCGGATTCCTCAGGCCGTGCCCCCACGGCGGGATCATCCTGGACGGGTGCGAGGTCGATCGGGGCCGGATTCTTGGACGTTTAGGTTATGCCTATACCGATATGGCGCTCCCCTTCAGGCAGATTGAGGATGTCATGGTGATGGGTCTGCTCGTGGGAGGAATACGGGCTCAGATCACCCTGCTGGCGTCCTCTTTGAAAGAGCAGGGAATACAGCCGGGCAAAGACATCGCTTCCAGCCTCGGTGAAGTCGTTTCTTCGGCGGATTCCCTTGAGATCCTTGCACGAGAGGCAGCCGCCAAGCTGGACTCGAGCGGCATCGACCACCCGGGCCTCGTTTCCCTCGTGATCTTCATGCGTCGGGTTGCGCAGGGGATACAGGCAGGCTTGAACGACATCATCGTTAAAACAGGGGTAACTTTTAACAAAGGTTTTGCCTCCCTGGCCAATGACCTGACCTCTTCGATGCGCATTGCCGGCAATGTCTCCAGGATCAAGCAGGAGAAGCTCGGCATATCCATTCTCTCCTGAATGGGCATTGGGGAGGCATGCCCTGAATAATGGGCCTTGGCTTCATGCCTGAACAAAGTTAATCCATATATTCCGCAATGCCTTGCTAGCATCAGCTTTACAACCGTATGGCCTTCCTCGATGTCAGGCAGACAGTCTTTATTAAAGAGTAGGCAAACGCCAAGATGACATTACTATGTAATGAAGAGGGCAAGGCAAAGAATGTAAAGGGCGTACCTTCCAAGACAGGTGATGGAATGGCAAAAAGCCTGCCTTTTCATGCCGAGCTGTAAGGGGGGAAGATCTATATGGCAGAACTGATCAATGACAAATTGAGAAAGGATATAACCGCTATCTTTGCCGGGTTGAAGAACCCGGTCAAGCTTGTCTTCTTCACCCAGGAGGTTGCCTGTGATGCGTGCCAGAGGCAGGATGAGCTCCTGAAGAGCGTAGCCGGGATATCCGATAAAATTACTTTGGAAATACACGACCTCGTAAAAGACGTTCAGATAGCGCACCGGTATGGCATAAACAAGGTCCCCGCCACTGCCGTTATCGGTGAAAAGGACTACGGGATCCGCTTTTACGGCATTACTGCAGGCTATGAGTTCAGCTCTCTGATCGAGGCCATACTCATGGTATCGCGAGGCACTTCGGGTTTGAGCCGCGAACTCGAAGACCTCCTGATGCTCATCGATGTTCCCGTACACCTGGAGGTCATGATTACTCTCACCTGCCCCTACTGCCCCCACATGGTGCATATCGCCCACCAGATGGCCATGGCCAATGAATACATCGGCGCAGACATGGTCGATGCCGCCGAGTTCCCCCAGCTCGTCCAGAGGTACTCGGTACAGGGGGTTCCCCGCACGGTCATCAATGAGCTTGCTGCGTTCGAAGGCGCTCTTCCGCCCGTGGATGCAGTCATGGAAGTACTTAAAATCGTCAAGCCCAAAGTATACGACCGGATCGATGCTGAAATGCGCAAGTCACGGGGGGAGATGGTTGCATCGGAGGCCGATCCACGGGAGACATACCAGGTAATCATCGTAGGCGCAGGACCTGCCGCCATGTCGGCTGCCGTATATGCATCGCGGAAAGACCTGAATATAGCTCTCATCGGGGAGCATGTCGGCGGACAGGTCACGGATACCGCGAGCATTGAGAACTGGCTGGGGACGCCGAGCATAAGCGGTAAGGACCTCTCCGAGCTCTTCAGAGATCATGTCGAGCGCTATTCGGTCGCAGAGGGGTTTGATGTGAGTGTAAAAACCATTGAAAAGGGAAACGATCTTTTCCTTCTCAAGACCTCTGACGGGAAAACATTCAAAGCACGCAGCGTGATTTTCTGTGCCGGGAAGCATTATCGGAAGCTGGGTGTCCCGGGCGAGAACCGGTTTATCGGCAAGGGCATTGCCTTCTGTGCCACCTGCGACGCCCCGCTCTACCGGGGTAAATCGGTTGCCGTCGTAGGGGGAGGGAACTCGGCCTTTACCGCGGCAAGGGATCTCATCGCCATGGCAAAAGAGATCCATATCATCAATATCCTCAATGACTTCCAGGCAGATCCACCCCTGATCAATGAAGTATCGAATGCCCGCAATGTGCAGCTCCATCCGGGCATGCAGGTAAAAGAATTCCTCGGGCAGGACAAGCTTCAGGGGATCCGCATCGAGTCCAATGACGGCAAGATCCGTTTTGACCTTCTGGTGCAGGGCGTTTTCCTCGAAATAGGTCTTGCGTCCAATACGGATGCCGTCAAGGGTTTGATAGAGCTCAACGGGCAGGGGGAGATACCTGTACAGCGCGATCAATCCACGACCGTCCCGGGTTTCTTCGCAGCAGGCGATGTCACCGATGAACCGCAAAAACAGATCGTGGTCGCTGCAGGGGCTGGTGCTAAGGCAGCACTTTCCGCATACGACTACGTCCTGAAAAGTACGCTCAAGGCAGGGATGTAAGAAGATGACGGAATGGCTGTGCGATTTTTAAAGAGCCCCTATGATGAATCCGACGATCCTCACGCATCGGTGGAGGGTTTGATCACGGCCCTGACCTTATTCCCGTTGCCGAGATACTCGATGCGCAGGAAGCTGTAATTTCCTGCAATCGCAATGCCTCTGCCGTGGGAGTCGAAGACGCGGTCGGGGCTGAATTCAAGGAAGGGCTTCCAGTCAAAACCTGGACCCATGTCTTCAATGAGGAAGATTATCTCTTCAGGTGTTTTCTCGAAATGGATCAGCACCTTCTTGCCAGAGTATTCGGCATCCTCGTCCTGCGGTCGATCTCCTCACGCCAGATATTTAGTTGCAGGAGCTCGGACTTTTCCTCATAGGTGATGCCGAGATTCCCGTGCTCGACTGCATTGATAAGGAGCTCCCACAGCCCGAGAACGACTTTGTCCGGCTCGGGGCACATTTTGGCAAGGAGTGTTGCGAGGTTGTCGACTTCATCGAGGCGCTGGATCGTGAAATCTCCCTTTACCAGGAGATTGAGGGCATCGACCGTGTGATGGGCTTCTTCCTGGAGGGTCTTGTGCTGGATGTGGTCTGCTACTGCGGTTTTTACTACGGCGAGAAGCCGCTCTTTCCGGTAGGGCTTGGTGAGGTAGTAATAAGCACCTGCCTGTATGCCTTCGAGGATCTCATCCTCCTGGGTCATGGCGGTCTGAAAAATGACAGGGATGCTTTTCAGCTCGTCGTGTTCCTTCATGCGTCTGAGGACTTCGAGCCCGTCGATATCCGGCATCATTCTGTCGAGAAGCACTGCATCGAATGCAAGGGGCGACTTCTGCAGGAGATCCCATGCCTCTTCGCCGTTCATGGCCACAGAAATTTTATAATCCTCCTTCTGGAGGATCTGGACAATGAGTTTGATATTCAGCAACTCATCGTCTACGACGAGGATCGAAGGCTGCGGATTGCTCATCTGTCATCCCTAAAGGCTCTATTATGCATGAGAGCAGTATCCAATGCTTTTAGTTCCTTTATTTGTCTCTTTCGTATTTTTTTCTTTTTTATTTAATCTTACTCCTTCTCCCTGGAATATATGCTCTCGATCTCTTTTGCATACTTGGCATTGATGACCCTGCGCTTGATCTTGAGCGTTGGCGTAAGTTCGTCGGTCTCCTGGGACCATTCGCAGTCGAGGAGCCTGAACTTACGGATCTGCTCCACGCGTGCAAAATGCCTGGTGCTTTCGGCAATCTCTGCCGCAAAAAGATTTTGCACCTCGGCGCGTTCAATGAGCTCCTTGATCCTGCAGGTGATCTTGAGGTACCCATCACTGTCGATCTCGCCGATATCGCCTGTCCTGAAGAACCCGTCATCGGTAAAGACCTCTTTCGTGGCAGCCTCGTTCTTGTAGTAGCCCATCATGACCCGGGGTCCCTTGATGAGAACCTCTCCGCCATCGCCGATCTTGATGCCCATGCAGAGGAAGAACTCTGCATCGGAAACGGACAGCGGCCCCCCTTCCGAGAGGGCGAAACGCAGCCGTCCAAGCCCAGCGCCGATTTAAGCTTGGAGAATACGATTTTATCGGCAATGGCATACTGGAGGGCAAAGAAGGCCCGTTCTGGGCAACATCATTGATGGTATAGGGAAGGTTCTTCCCGGCAACTGACATGGCCCAGGTGAAGATGGCCTTCCTGAGAGGCGGCGCATCGGAAACCTTGGCAAGAATACCTGCATGGATCTTCTCGTAGAGCCTAGGCATGCTGACGATCGGAGTCGGTTTTACCTCCTGGAGATTCTGGAGTATTTTCGAGAGATCCTGTGCAAACACCATCGTCTTTCCTGCATTGAGGGCCGAGTAGTACCCGACGGTCCGCTCGAACGAATGGGACAGAGACAGGAATGACATGAGGGAGTGTTCTTCCTTGAAGAGTTCGGGATCTACCGAGTAGATCTGGTTGACGTTGGAAATGAAATTGTTGTGTGAAAGCATCACGCCTTTCGGGTCGCCGGTCGTGCCGGAGGTCGAGATGATGGTCGCCAGGTCTGCAGGCCGGATGCCGCTGATCCTTTTTCGAATTCCTCTTTCCTGCGCCGCCTTGCTTCCTTCAGCCATCGCTGTTTTCAGGTCTATGGCTTTGCCCGGGGGCTTCTTTGAAATCATCGAATATGACGATCTCCCTTAAACCGGGGAGCAGTGTCTTTGACCTTGAGCACCTTGTCCCGGTTGTCCTTTCCTCCCACGAAGCACATGACGGAGTCGGAGTTATCGATGATATATCTGGTTTCCAGGGCAGAATTGGTGGCATAAACCGGGACATTTACCGCTCCTACCGAAAGTATCGCAAGGTCCGCAACCCACCATTTGTACCGGTTTGGAGAAAAAGAGCAACCTTTTCACCGGGCTTTATCCCCTTGGAGATGAGATATTATGCCTATTCCTCACCATCTCGTTCATGGAATTCCATGCATTATCAACATAAGCCCCCTGGGCATTTTTATAGGCAACGCAGGCCTTGTTACCCAACTCCCTGACTCTATTCGGAAAGATTGACGCCATTGAAGATTCCTGGTAGCTGCCCATACACATTCCTCCCTTTCATGATGATAGTTTTATCGTATGTCGTGAGATGTTGAAGCCTGGCTCCTCACGGGTAATATTCCTTGTGATTATCATAGGTATCTGCAGGTTCAATCTTTCCCGGGGAATCCCCTGATCGACTTTTTCGATGCAACCCTCTTCGGGGAGGGCCTGATTCCGGTCAGGGCAGCGATCAGAATGCGCCGGCGTTACGCTTGTCCATCTCGGTCCGTATGGCCAGGCCGAGCGTCTCGATAAGGTAGGGTTTCTTTATGTACGCGTTGGCTTGAGCTTCTGCAATTCCCTCACCTGCATTGTCTCGGAGTATCCGCTTGCAATGATCACTTTCTGGCCTGGATGGTATTCCAGGACCTTCCGGTAGGTTTCCAGGCCGTCAATGCCCGGGTCCATGATCATATCGAGGACCATGAGGTCTGCGGAACGATCCTTCATATACTCGACAGCCTCCTCCCCGCTTGTGAACGAGAGGACGCTGTACCCGAGCCGGGTGAGGATTCTCGTCGCTATATCTCTCTGGAGGTCGACATCGTCAACCACGATAATGGTGTCGCCCGGCCTATAAAATCTTAATATCCCTGGTCGGGCCGAGCTTTTTATTGCGGCCCTGGTGACAGGGAGATAGAGGGTGAGCACAGTGCCTTCCACTTCTCTGCTCCCGATCTCGATGTATCCGTGATGATCCTGAACGGTTCCCCATACCACGGTCATTCCGAGCCCGGTTCCGCTCCTGCCCATAACCTTCTTGGTATAGAAGGGCTCGAATATCCTCTCCGACCTTCGGTTGCATACGCAGCCTACCCCGGTGTCCGAGATCGTGATCGCAAGACTTCCTCCCTCTTTCACCTTGTCATATCCCCTGGGGAGGTCGTCCAGATAACAACATTTTCGGCGCCGTAATGATGATTGAGCCTTCGTCATAGATGGCTTCTGCAGCATTAGTGACCAGGTTCGTGATGGTTTTACCGAGATGGAAGGGGAGACCCCTGAGGATGGGAAGCAGGTCAGGTTCGCAGTGCACATCAATCCGTACACCTGGATAGTCGGCTTTGAGTTTAATGAGTTCGGGTTATCCCGACTACTCCGAGATGATGGAGTATGGGCTTATCACCTCGGTAGTAGATACCCCCCTCGGGCTAATGTCAGGAGATCCTGGACAATCGCAGCTGCCTTTTCTCCGGATTGCCGGATAGTGGAAATTGGCTTTCTTAAGGGATCATTATCGGGCAGATCCATGAGGATGAGCTCGGGATAGCTCACGAGACCGCTCAAGATGTTGTTGAGATCATGGGCCACTCCCCCGGCCAATGTCCCGACGGCTTCCATCTTCTTCGCCTGCTGGAGCCGGTGTTCAAGTTTCTTCCGCTCTTCCTCTTCCTGCACTCTCCTGGTGACATCCCGGCAGATCCCCCGAAGCCGGCCACATTACCCTCGTTGTCCCGGATCAGTGAGACGGAGTCTCCACATGGATTCTCACTCCGTCTTTTTTTACGAGTTCCCAAACAAATCCCCTGTCTGATTTGCCGGTTCTGAAGACCCTGTTGAATGTCTTGTATATGTTGTTCCGCGTTCTCATTATCCGCGAACTGACGATTGTTCATGCCCGTCATTTCATCTCTGGAATATCCGAGCAGGGTACACATGGAGTCATTGAAAAAGGTGAAGGTGCCGCCTATATCTACCTCGATAATACCCGTCTTCGATCTCCTTGAGGATGTTCCGGTACTTTTCGCCACTCCTCTTCAAGGCGGTTTCTGCACGGATGCGGTCCGAAATATCCCGGGCAGAGCCACGCACGCCGATGGGCTCGCCCCCTTCATAGACCAGGGAGTTCCGGTACTCCAGCACCCGCTCACTGCCTTTGCTGTCAAGGATGGTTACATAGCCTTCATCCTTTCCCTTGGAGCGAACCCTCTGGATATATCTTTCAAACTCATGCCGGTACTGAGGCGTGATAACATCCTTGATATTTATCCTGGCGTCCTGATCAGAGCCGATCCCCCACATGGTTCGTCCGGCCTTGTTGATCTGGTCCACATTAAGGTAGCCTTCCAGGTCATGGGAAAAAGAGGACATCGGATACGTTATCAACGATATCCCGGAACCTCCGCTCACTCTCGGCCACTGCAATCT
>CAVVYZ010000002.1:0-372744 GCA_963752595.1 uncultured delta proteobacterium | reverse complement strand
GCTCTCCTGAAACATTCTTATTATTCATGATACTACCCCCAAACAAGAACTCATGGAGGACATGCATCCTGTCCATCCGGTATTTCATATGATGCACCCGCCGGGAATTTTTTCAAAGGTTCCCGCAGATACTGGAAAGCTTCTGCAACTCAAAATGAAGAATGATACGCTCAAGTCCGGTGACGACTATCCATCAATTTCACTTCTGAATCCCTGTATGGTCTTCAGGATGGACAGCATCGGCAACCCTTTCATCCAATTGATTAAAAATTCATCCCAAGGACAAAATCAATCACTCTTTGACAAAAGAGTCAATGGTTATTTGACACGATTATCAATGATGGCACACCCTGATTCATAAGAAATAGTCAAGAATTGCCTATACCTGAATGTAACTGTATGCGTAGTATATGATGATACAAATGTACAAAGACTATATCAAGGACAGCCGGCAGGTACTCCGACGGCCTCCGACAGGACAGGTATGATTACTCCGGTTAGCTCCGCCCGGCCCCGACATTCTCCCACAGGCTTGCATTTGAATTGCCGAACGCGCCGCAGAGTGCAGCCACCCCGTATCTTGCATGCCGGAAGTCAGTCTTCATGATGGAATGAAGGGTTACGATGATTCGTGCGCCCGATTCACCGAGCGGGTGGCCCAATGCCAGCGCACCTCCCCATACATTGATGTTTTCGAAAGGTGCATTTTCTGCAATCTTCAATTCCCTCAGCACTGCGAGTGTCTGTGCCCCGAAGGCTTCGTTCACCTCCCAGACACCGATGTCTTTGACCTCAAGCCCTGCCCTGGCAAGAAGCTTTCTCACCGCAGAAACCGGACCGATGCCCATCATCGTGGGATTGCACCCCGCCATTGCACCGGCAACGTACTTCAGGTGATATTTCAGACCCAGCTTATCGGCCTTTTTCCTGTTCATGAGCAGGAGCGCACAGCCGGCGGTGGAGACCGGGGAGGAGACGGCAGCCGTCACTACGCCGTCATCTCTGATTAACGGTTTCATGGCTGCCATGCGCTCGCGGGACACATTGTCCCGTATCCATTGATCCTGATCCACGAGGAACTCGTTTCCCTGCTCATCGAACCCTTTTAAGGGGATAATTTCATGGGAGAACTTCTTCGCATCCCTGGCTGAGGCGGCTCGCTGGTGGCTCCAGAATGCCAGATTTTCCGCGTCCTCCCTGCTGACCGCATAGTGCCTGGCCACCTTCTCAGCAGTGGCCTCCATGGGCATCTCATGCATGGGGTATCTCCACATGAGGCCTGGCGGCGGCTCAAAATCGTATGCCAGGGGTACGTGAAGCATATCCTCCACCCCGGATGCGATGAAGATGTCCCCTTCGGAGCACATGATCGCCCGTGCGGCATGCTCTACGGCAGCCATCCCGGAGGGGCACTGCTGGCCTATCCCGTTTGTGGGGACCGTATCGGAGAATCCGCCTGCCAGCCAGGAGAGCCTCGCAATGTCGTTCTGCATCCCTGCCTGGTTCGCACAGCCACAGAACACCGCGTCCACATCTTCCGGCCTGATCTTGGGGTTTCGCTCGAACAGGGCTTTGTACACCGCAATGAGGAGGTGTTCGGGCCTCGCCTTCCTGAACCATCCCTTTTCCGGATGGGCCCTGGTATTCGCTGTTCGTATCCCGTCAATAATGACGCATTCTTCCATTCCTTTGTCACCCTGGTCTCTTTCTAAGATGCCCCTTTGCCGGAAGGCTGGGAGTACATGGCTTCTATGGCATCCTTATACTTTTCGCAGACAACCCTTCTCTTGGTCTTCAAGGTCGGAGTAAGCTCTCCGGTCTCTACGGAGAACGGCTGTCCGAGTATGGTAAAGTACTTGACCTGCTCGTAGCGTGCAAGGTCTTTGTTGGTTTCATCCACCTGAGCTTTTATAAGCTCGTACACCTCAAGAGTCCGGGCAAGCTCTTCCGGAGTCTGGTATTGGATATTCCTTTCCTTTGCAAACCGCGCAAGCTCTTTAAAGTCCGGGATGATCAATGCGGTGATATATTTCCTCCCATCCCCCACAAGACAGACCTGGTCGATATACGGCTTCGTAAGAAGTGCGACCTCGATGGGGTGGGGGGCGATATTCTTTCCTCCAGAGTTGACGAAGAGCTCTTTCTTCCGGTCCGTAATGGTAAGAAATCCTTCGGAGTCGAAAACACCGATATCACCTGTCTTGAACCATCCGTCTTCGGTGAAGGCGTCCTTCGTATCCTCAGGCATTTTCCAGTATTGTTTGAACACCTGGGGCCCTTTTACCAGGATCTCGCCGTCTGAAGCAATCCGTTCCTCGGTCCAGACTGCGCACCTGCCTACAGTCCCCGGCTTGACCCTGAGCTTGTAGAGCACGGTCTGGTAGCATAAACCGAGCAGGGCTGCAGCAAGGGGATTTGCGAATGGAGATGTCCCCTTTGCCTGTTTTTCAATGAGGAGACCCACTGCGACATCCATTACCGTATTATAGAATTTCTTATAGAGGAGCCCGTGGGATTGGCCGTCGAGGATCTCGGGCTGGTTGAAATTGATTACCGGAGAGGTCTCTGTCAGACCATAACCCTCATGCAGCTGGATATTGAGCGACCTGAAAAATGAGCAGACCTCCCTGGAAAGCTTCCCCCCACCGGATAGCGCCATGACGAGCCGGTCCATACCCATCATTTTTTTCAGACCGTCAATGACGAACATATTCGCCAGGCCGAAGAGGTTGAGCTCGATCATTGAGATTCTGCGGCCCTCTGCCATTGCCTGGCTGTACACCTTTCCCCGTTCCAGTGCCCAGGCGAAGAGTTTCTTCCTGAAGCCCTTCTGCCGCGCAGCAGTCGCCTGTATGATATCATAGGTCTTTTCGAAAAAACGGGGTATCGAGACGATGATATTTGGCCGGAGTTCGAGTATATCCTGGGGAATTGAATTGAAATCTTTTGCAAAGGCGAGGATCCCTCCGAGATACAGGCCCCCGACATGATATTCCGCTGTCCTCCCGTACACATGGCACAAAGGCAGGTGCACGAGTGAAACGAGGTGCAGATCGCGATCCTTCATGCGCTGCATAAGATCGCTTCGGGTGGATTGATAGATATTCGAGACAAAGTTGCCCTGGGTGAGAACAACCCCTTTAGGCCTGCCTGTGGTGCCGGAAGTATAAATGATGGCAGCCGTGTCTTCAGGGATAACCCTCTGGATCCTTTCCTCGACGGCTTCGATGGCAACCTCCCTGCATCCTCTTTCCATGAGATCGGAGAAGCTGTGAATATTCCCTGTGCCGGGATCGTCCCATGGCTCCATCGTGATGATGATCAAGTTTTTTAGTTTCTTATCCTCCCGGCTGATCTCCAGCACCTCTTTCGCCTTGGACTTCGTTGACGCCACCACGATCTTCGATTCGCTGTCCACGATCATGTAGGCCAGTTCATCCCTGGAAACAGTCGGATACAGAGGCACTCCCACTGCTCCGCAGGCCTGAATCGCCTGGTCGGCGATGATCCACTCCGGCCTGCTCTCCGAGAAGACGACAACGGTCTGCTTCGGCTCCAACCCCAGGCTGACCAGGCCCCGTGCCAGACTCAAAACCTTGTCGCGGGCCTGTTTCCATGTGATGCTCCGGTAGCCGGAAATGGGAGAACCGTGCTCGTCGAACCTTCCCATTAAAAAGGTATACGAATCCTGATAACGCAAAGCCTGGTTGTGGAAGATACCGCAAAGAGTATCGTTTCTGTATCCCATAAAGCCCCCTTCATCGGATAAAAATCATATGTGTGGCTGGAGGTGCGGTGTATCACTCCCAGGTGCACCTCATATTGCACATCCTTGCACAGGCCTCTGAGGCCAAAACTTAGATCTCTATATCATGCATCGCGGCATCTCTCCCAGGAAAAGAATGGGGGAAAGCACCATCATTAAACCCGCTTCTTGGCCACGTTGATGGTCACATTGACCGATTGTCCCTGGCCATACTTGGACCGCACCTCGGAAGGCATGAGCAGCCTTGCATCGAGTGTGGTGTTTTCTTTTATATGTGACAGGTCAATGGTCTCCGTTAGCAGTTGGCTCTTCCTTCGGATAAAGTCCTTGGAAGCGTGCACGGCAAGGCTATCCGGGTGAGCGGAGATGCCTTTCAGCACATACCCTTCCGGGACCTCACCCCATGTTTTCACCTGTATGGGGGCATTGTAGGAATAGAATTTGTAGGCGGTAATCCTTATTTGCTCCGGCTTGATTCTCTCCAGGGAGAGGTTCGAAGGGATCTTCACCATCTGGCCGGATAACGGGATGTCCTGTCTTCCTTCAACAAGGTTGGAGAGGGAGACGGATATTTTCAGTATTGCCGGATCGAGGAGATCAAAAGCCTGGTCCGGGCCGGTCAGCGTCAGCGTCACCTCCCTGTGCCGGCTCTCCTCGATCTCCCAGTCCGGCGATACATTCCTGAATTCGATTGGCACCATGAAATCTCTCTGCACCGACTCTTTCTGATAACCGAAAGCAAACCAGAGGCCGAAGGCGAGCATAACGGCAACCGCCTTTTCCATGGTGTTCCGTTTGAGCCAGTTCGACTTGGTCTGGGCGCTCTCGAAGAGCGTTTCCTTTTCATAATAGGTTTTGATTATCGAGCTTAATTCGGACGGTTTCCTTGCTGCTATCATTTTGCCTTCCTGGACCAGGGAAATGGTTCCCCTTTCCTCGGAAATGACGATGCACAAGGCATCCGAGCGCTCGGAAAGGCCTATCGCTGCAGTATGGCGGAGCCCAAACTTACCGAACTTACTGGTATCGAGAGAGAGCGGCAGATGGCACCCGAACCTGATCACCTTATCGTCATCGATAATGACTGCACCGTCGTGCCCCATGGAATGAGGATCAAAAATGCTTGCAAGCAAGGGGTGGCTGAGCTTTCCGGAAAGCTCATACCCTCCCTTGAGATGTCTTTCAAGGGGATCGCGGCCCTGAAGAACGATGATTGCACCGACCTTGCGTGCAGAGAGATCAGCCACACTCTCGATGAGCACCTCGATATCGATGGGCCATCTCCTGTCGCCTGTTTCTGTCTTATACTTACGGAGCGCCCCCCAGGTGGCAAGACGCTCGAAGAACCTCCTGATATCTTCCTGGAAAATGACTACCAGGGCAATGAGGAGGATGGCGAAAAAGCCCTGGAGGACCAGGGAGGTCAGGTAGAGGTGGAAAAGGCGGGCAACGATGTACACTACACCCAACAGGCTTATCCCGGCAAAAACGAACCTGGATGCCGTGTCCTTGAACCAGATAAGCACAACGTAAATCAGAGTAGTGATGATAAGGATATCGAAAATATCCTGAATTCGAAATCCCGCTATTATTCCAAAAAGACTATACATCTTCTGCCGTCCTGAAATTATTTCTGTTTCGGTGTATTCACCGGCAGGAAGCCGTCATCGTGAAAGTATTGTTATGAAAAAGGCCCCGCTTTTCTCCAATATACTACCGGGAGACATAAGAGTCTACCCTGCACATGATGATACCCTTAATCTTTTCACATTGATTATGCAATAGGTCGAAATATTTTAATATTTTACACAGCAAATCTTTGGTTTGCATGGAGAGCAGCTGCACTGTATCCTGCTTCAGACGGTCCCTGTCACTCCCTCCCCTGTATACCCGGCTCTCTGATTCTATATTCATATGAAGGGGGAAGTATATGATGAGGCTTAAAAACAAAGCGGCAATCGTAACCGGCTCAGGCCGTGGATTGGGGAAGGCAATTGCCAAGGCTTTTTCCAGGGAAGGGGCGGATGTCATGATGATGAGCCTTGATGAAAACGAACTACAGAAGGCAGCCGAGGAGATTGAGCAGATAAAGGCGGGAAAGATCATGATTTTTACGGGCAATGTCTCCAAGGAAGGTGACGCGGCAGAGGCGGTGAATGAAACGCTGAACAGCTTCCATGCACTGGATATCCTGGTCAATAATGCAGGGATCATAGGACCACCGCGGTTTCTGGAAGATACCGACCTCACCGGCTGGAACATCACGTTAGGGATCAACCTCACAGGATACTTCCTCTTCACCCGCGCAGCCCTTCCCCACATGATCAAAAACCGCAGCGGCAAGATCATCAATATCGTGTCGGGACTGGGCCAGATGCCTTTCCCTCGCTTCTGCGCCTATGCCGTGTCAAAGGCAGGCGATATCCAGCTTACCAGGTCCGTTGCCTCCGAGGTTGACCAGCATGGGATACAGGTCAATGCCATAAACCCCGGTGTTATGGACACCTCCATGCACGATACCATCCGGGGGATGGGCGAGGAAGTCTTAAGCAAAGAGATCCATCGCCAGTTTGTGGAATACAAGGAGAACCGCATCCTCAAAGATCCTGACGAGGTGGCGCAGCTGGCCGTATTCCTTGCATCCGGCTCCTCCGACCATATCACGGGACAGATAGGATCCATGAGATTTTACCGTGACATCGGCTGGAAGGAATAACAGGGAAGAACCGCAGAAAGTGCCTGCGGTTCGCAAAGAGCGCCGAGGATGATGAAAAGCGTACTCAGGCTACTTTTCTCGACTGAACCGGATTGACGGCGGCCATGCTGGATTTCTCGGGGTACTTTGCTGTGACCCCGGCATAAAAGGCACGGATAGTCTTCATGTCTTCTTCGATATTGCCGGTCGGCATGAGAATCGGGCCGATACCGCCGGCCTTACGCCCGTAATCGACGTATCCAAGCATAATGGGAACACGGGCGCCGTGGGCGATGTGGTAAAAACCGGTTTTCCAGTAAGCAACTTTGCCCCGGGTTCCCTCGGGCGGGATTATAATGACCATTTTTTCATGGCTGTTAAAGGCATCGATGGTCTGCGCCACAACATTATTTGATTTGCTGCGGTTGACAGGGATACCGCCCAGCCACCGCATGACAGAACCGAACGGCCGCTTGAACAGCTTATCCTTTCCCATCCAGTAAACTTTCAAATTTAAGGCAAAGGCCAAGAACATGGTGATGGGAAAATCCCAGTTTGAGGTGTGCGGGGCTGCAATCATTACATATTTTGGAATATCCGGCATCCGCCCCTCATAACGCCATCCGAAAATCTTCAGGTAAGCAAGTGATATCCAGCGAAGAAACGTCCTGACGACCGGGGTGTCGAATACCGTATGCTGCATGGGACTGCTCCTCTCATGATGGTTAAAAGTGTGTATTGATACCATGGAAGATGAGAAACCCCTTGTAAATTTAATGTGAAAGAAGATTTTCATAGGTGGTTCGGAACCGGCCATAGGGCTTGCCGACAAACCCGCAACCCGAGTGAAAGGCCGGGCCGGAGAGGCATCGGGAGATTGCCCATTCTCTTGCTTTATTCAAAATAGAATGTAAATAATATGATCATATCATCTTACTAAAAAGGAGATCCACGCCATGGGCAAATTCCAGGAATATGATCAATATGATGCCCTGGGCCTTGCCGGGCTCGTGCGGGAGAAAGAGATTTCCCCCACAGAGCTCTGCAATGAGGCGATCGAGAGGATCGAGAAGCTTAACCCCGCCCTTAATGCCGTCATTTGCAGGATGTACGATCAGACGCAAGACTGCATCAGGAAGGGACTTCCCCAAGGCCCTTTTACCGGTGTGCCCTTCCTGATCAAAGATCTGGTTTCCGCTTGCAAGGGTGTGCCCATGACAAAGGGCAGCAAGGCCTTCAGGAACTACATCCCCGACTTTGACAGTGAGATGATGATGCGTTTTAAAAAGTCCGGGGTAATGATCCTGGGCAAAACCAATACCCCCGAGTTCGGACTCATGGGGATCACCGAGCCTGAACTTCACGGGCCCACGAGAAACCCATGGAATCTTGAGCGTACGCCAGGAGGATCAAGCGGCGGATCGGCTGCAGCAGTTGCAAGCTCCATGGTTCCCATGGCCTCGGGAGGCGATGGCGGCGGCTCCATCCGCATCCCGGCGGCCTATTGCGGGCTCTTCGGCCTGAAGCCATCCCGCGGAAGGATCCCCACAGGCCCCGAGTTCGGTCAGATCTGGCAGGGCGCATGCACCGAGCACGTGATCACCCGTTCGGTCCGTGACTGCGCTGCCATGCTTGATGCGGTATGCGGCCCGGCAGCCGGTGAGCAGTATTCTCTGCCGAAGCCGTTAAACCCGTTCCTCGATGAGCTCGATCGGGATCCCGGATCGCTCAGAATCGGCTACACGGTTCTGTCTCCGCTCAAGACGGAGGTGCATCCGGATTGCAGAGCCGCGGTAGAACATTCCGTTCGCCTTCTTGAAGGGCTCGGCCATACCGTGGAGGAGGAAGAGCCACCTCTAGACGGCCTGGCTGTTGCCCGAAGCTACTTCATGATGTATTTCGGTGAAATAGCGGCGGATATCATGGAACTGAAGCAGGTCCTGGGAAGAAAGGCGGTGCCGGAAGACATGGAAGGGCCTACCTGGTCGCTCGGCCTCCTCGGCAATGCATACTCGGCGGGCGAGTTCGTGGAGAGCTTGCGTCAGTGGAACCGTGCCGCACGGGCCATGGCAAGCTTCCATCAGAAATATGACCTTTTCCTCACCCCCACTACCGCGTCACCACCCGTGAGAATCGGCGAGCTCAAGGTCTCAGGGATCGAGGAGGTCCTCATGAAGATCACGAACAAGTTCGGCTTGGGCCGTCTCATGCGCATGTCCGGCATCCCGGACAGGATTGCGGTCGAAACGCTGGCAAAAACGCCGTTTACCCAGCTTGCCAACATTACCGGTCAGCCTGCCATGTCGGTACCGCTGTACTGGAATAGAGATAATCTTCCCTTGGGCGTGCAGTTCATTGCACCTTCCGGAGAAGAAGCCGTGCTCTTCAGGCTTGCGTCTCAGCTCGAAAAAGCTCAGCCGTGGTTTGACAGGATGCCTTTTGCGGAGTGATTGAGGGTCATGGAGCGATCGGTATTACCAGGGTCGCGGACGTGCCTTCGCCCACTGTGCTTTTCACCCTGATGTTGCCATGATATTTGCGAATCAGCTGTAAGCTTGATGCCATTCCCAGGCCTGTTCCGGTCGGCTCTCCCTCATGTTTTTCACTCATCATCGGTTTCGTGGTGAAGAAGGGATCAAAAATCTTGCCGAGGTGTTCCCGGGGGATACCACAGCCCGTATCGACTATTTCTATGAAGATGTTTTTTGAATCGGAGCGTGTCTTGATGCTTAGCCTCTTACGCGGGCTGTCACACATCGCGTCCACGGCATTCGAGACGATATTCATGATCGCCTGGGAAAAATCGTTGTATACCCCGTATATGTCCGGCAGGCCTTCTTCGAAGTCATATTCCTTGGTAATGGAATGCTTGAAATCGAGGTTTGCCTCATAAAATTTAAGTTCATTTTCCAGGAGCTTGTTCAAATCGATGGCTATCACCTCGTCGGATTGATCCATCCTGCTCTTGATCATCAGATTCTTGATGATATTAATCATGTTCTGACAAAGCTGAACGATCCGGTCCGCCTCTACCATTTCCGGATGTTCTTGCTTCAGCAACTGGGCCACCGTGTAAATGGAGGCTAATGGGTTATTGAGATTGTGAGCGATTCCTGCCGCAAGGAATCCGATGGAGGCAAGCTTGGATTCCTGCATGAGCTGCATCCTGGTATCCTCATTTTCCTTTTCCAGCCGCTTCTTTTCCGTCAGGTCGCTCGCATTGGAAAGCATTGCACGTTCATTGTTCATCATGATAGGGACAGACCGGATTTCCCAGATCCTCTCTTCGCCGTGTGCTGTTCTCACCTTGATTTCATAGTGTTCAAGGCCTTTTGCATCGGTTTTATCATTGATGAAAACATGTGTATTCTGAAGGAAGAGCTCATCGGGAGGCAAGCGATAGATCTCATCCATTGCCCGGTACCCGGTCATGCGGATGAACGTGTTGTTAGCAAATATGATCCTGCCGCCCTGCACAACGAAAACACCTACGAGGGAATGCTCGACAAGAGACTGATACTTTTCTTTTTCCTGCTCCAGGAGGCGGCTCTCGTGTTCGAGAGAAACAGCCAGCTGATCCTTCTGCTGCAGGAGCATGGCAAGCTCCCTCGTCTGCTGCTGCAGTTCCTCTATGTACTGCCTGTGGGATTCCAGAAGCCAGTTGGACGAGGTACACAGTATCTCCATGGAGATCTCGGGATTGTTCCTCAGCAGCTTGTAAAAGCTCTCACGTCCCATTTCATACAGCTCGGTTTTCTCTACGGACAATACCGATGCCGCGCGTGGCTTGTCATGGATCAAAGCGAGTTCACCAAAGAATTCACCCGGGACAAGTTCCCTTAAAGTCACCTCTTTTTCGCCGATCCGCTTGGTGACTTTGACTTTGCCCGAAAGGATGTAAAAAAAGGAATCTCCGCAGCTGCCTTCGGCAATGATGCACTCGTCCGCACTCGTCCTGACAAAATGTGCATACTCTTTCATCAATGCCTGCATGTCCATGAATCGCTGCATCCTTTTTTTAACCTATTCTCCGATCTTTTCGGTGGAAAGGTTAATAACCATTATACAGGCAGTGAACTATCTACAGATACCGGTCATTCACCCTTGTTTTTGTCTTTCCATTGACACATGCCCTCATCACCCTTATTACTCACAAATAACCATTCGTTTTGGAAATGGGCTTACCAAGGCCACGTGGGAATACGGCAACGCACAGGCGAGGTAGTATAAGAATGAAGGAGCATGAAAAGGACCTGCAGGAGCTGAAAAATGAGCTCCGCGTTTTGCAATCGGAACTTAAGGTACTGAAAAAGGCTGAATCCGAACGCAGCAAGCTCGCACAGACCCTTGAGGAGTCACAAAACTTCCTAGCAATCCTTACCGACAGCCGGCTCGATCCCGCCATCATCATTGATTGGGACGGAAACGTGCTCTACGCTAATGCAGCAGCCTTCCGTCTGGTAGGATTGGAGCCCGTGCCGGACACCTCCGGCCTGAACATCTTCCAATTCCTGGCCCCGGATGAGCATCAGAAGGCACTGAAAAACCTCCGGCTTGTACAAACCGGCCAGGACGCGTTTGTAACACACTATAAGATCCTGAGCTTAAACGGCCACGAAAGCCGGGTTGAAACCCTTGAAAAAAAAATCTCCTTCCGGGGCAAAGAGGCAGACCTGATTACGATCCGCGATATCACCGACCGTATAAGGGTAGAAAACGAGCTCTGCGAGCGTCAGGCCCAGCTCGACAGCATCTTTCGTGCGGCGCCGACCGGCATCGGCGTAGCAATTCAAAGGAGACTCATCGATGTGAATGACCGCGTCTCCGAGATAAGCGGTTATTCCAGAGAGGAGCTGTTGGGACAGTCAGCCAAGATCCTTTATCCTACGGAAGAGGAATTCAAGCAGGTTGGAATCGAGAGAGACCGCCTGCTCAAGGAAACGGGTATAGGCTCCATGGAGACCAGGTGGAGAAAGAAGGACGGAACGGTCATCGACGTCTTTTTGAGATTCTCGCCGCTTGACCCCGAAAACCCCCGTGCAGGTGTAACGTTCACGGCGCTGGACATCACGAAACGCAAAAAGATCGACCGATACCTGAAGGAAAGCGAAGAGCGATATCGCAGGATCACTTCTGCCATAACGGATTATATCTACACGGTCCTTCTCGAAAAAGGCAACGTGGTCCGCACCGTCCACAGTCCGGCCTGCGAGGCCGTGACCGGGTATACGCCGGACGATTTCGAAAAGAATCCATACCTGTGGTACTCCATGGTGTACGAGGAAGACCGTGATAAGGTTCACGACCATATCGAGCAAGTTCTTTCCAATAACGACATGCTGCCCATCGAACACCGGATCCGCAGGAAAGACGGTACTGTGCGGTGGGTTACCAACACGCCGGTAATCCATCGAGACCTGTCAGGCGGGATGATTTCGTATGACGGAGTGGTAAGCGACATTACTATGCGGAAACTCGCCGAAGAAGAACTGCGAGAGAGCGAGATACGATTCCGGACCCTTCAGGAGGCGTCGTTCGGCGGCATCGGCATCCATGATAAGGGGCTGATACTTGACTGTAATCAGGGGCTCTGCAACCTCACCGGCTTCTCAAGGGATGAGCTCATCGGCATGAACGGCCTCGATCTCATAGCTCCGCCTTGGCGTGATCTTGTGTTGCAGAAAATTCTGAGCGGATACGAAAAATCCTATGATGCCGAAGGAGTAAGGAAAAACGAATCCATCTATCCGCTTGAGATCCGCGTGAAAAACATTCCATTTCATGGAAGAGTTGTTCGAGTTACCGAGTTCAGGGATATTACCGAGCGCAAACGTGCAGAAGAGGCCCTCAGGCAAAGTGAAGAAAAGCTTCGCAACATTATCGAGAACAGCACCAATGCCTTCTACTCTCACACAACGGATCATCACATTACCTATTTCAGCCCGCAGATAAAGAAGATCCTCGGGTACACCCCAGAAGAGGCCTTGCGGCGATGGACGGAACTCGTTTCAGACAACCCTTTGAATGCGAAGGGATTGGAAGCGACCGAGAAGTCGATCCGTACCGGTAAATCCCAAGGCCCCTACGATCTCGAGTTGATTGCGAAAAACGGCAGGAAGGTATGGGTAGAGGTAAATGAATCGCCCGTTGTCGTGGATGGAAAGACAACCATGATCGTCGGTGCTCTTCAGGACATAACAGAGCGAAAGCTGTCCGAGGCTGCCCTGAGGAAAAGCGAGGAGCGGTTCAAAGGCATTGCCAACAATCTTCCCGGCGTGGTTTTCCAGTTCTATGCCCGCAGCAACGGCGAGATGGGGCTCAACTATGTCAGTGACCGGTCACTGGATATTTTAGGGATAGACAACAATGTGCAAAACTTTTTCACCTATGCCGTTTCCCAAATAATCCCAGAATACCAGGAAGGCTTTTTTGCTTCGATCGATCAGGCAATTCGGACGGTCAGCAAGTGGGATTTCGTAGTCAGATACATAAAACCGAGTGGTGAAGAGATCTACGTCAGAGGCATTTCACAGCCCGAACCTCCTGGGGATGAAATCGTATTCAACGGCGTCCTTCTGGATATCACCGACCAGAAAAGGGCGGAGGAAGCCCTCAAAGAGAGCGAAGAACGCTTCCGGTCCATGATTCAGAATTCATCGGACATCATCGTCATCATGAACGAGCAAGCGATCATAACCTATGAAACTCCTTCTGTATCGCGTATCCTCGGTTATGAGCCGGGACATCTCGTCGGCAGAGCAACGTATGATTTCATTCACCCGGAAGATATCGAGGCAACAAAGACCGGCCTACTGGAGGTCTTTGATAAATCCAACCCCGGAATGCCCACCGAGATCCGGTTTCGGAAGGCAGACGGCTCATGGGTACATCTGGAAGCCATCGGCAAAAATCTCATGGGATTCCCCGGTATCAATGGGATCGTCATTACCGCCCGTGATATAACCGACCGCAAGAAAGTGGAGGATGAGCGGATCGAGATGGAAAGGAGGTTCCAGCACGCGCAGAAACTTGAGAGTCTGGGGGTCCTGGCAGGCGGCATAGCTCATGATTTCAATAATCTTCTCATGGCGATCCTGGGGAATCTGGACCTTTCGCAGATCGATATTCCCCCGGATTCCCGGTCCAAGCACTTCATCAACCAGGCTCGTTTTGCAGCACGGCGCGCCGCTGACCTTACCAACCAGATGCTCGCGTATTCCGGCAAGGGAAGATTCGACCTGAAAACCTTTGACTTGAGCGAGCTCGTGGAAGAGATGGCCCGGCTTCTCAAGGCTTCCATCTCCAAGACCGTCACCCTGAATCTCCAGATGGGGCGAAATATTCCGTACATGACTGCAGATCCCGGCCAGATACAGCAGATCATCATGAATCTCATCGTCAACGCATCAGAGGCTATCGGCGATCGGCCGGGCGTCGTCACCATCACCACGGGTGTAAAGGAGTGCGACGAGGCCTGCCTCGAACAGAGCCGTCTCAAAGAGAAGCCTCCAGCCGGCTTGTATGTCTTCATCAAGGTCAGGGACACCGGCTGCGGGATGGACGAACAGACCAAAGAACGGCTCTTCGATCCATTTTTCAGTACCAAATTCACCGGCAGAGGGCTTGGAATGGCTGCCGTCCTCGGCATTGTACGCGGCCACAGAGGCGCCATCATCGTGGAGAGCACCCATGGCGAGGGGACTTCCATCCGGGTCATGTTCCCTGCTTTGATCACGACCATGAAGTTGTCGGATTCAGGAAGAAACGATGCAGGTATGAGTGAATCGGAAGGAGAACAGGACGGGCCTGCGACCGGAACCGTTCTGCTTGTTGATGACGAAGACATGGTCCTGGATCTCTGCAGCGCCATGGTGGAACGCCTCGGCTACCGGGTATTTAACGCATCGGACGGCAAAGAGGCCTTGGATGTGTTCCAAAAGCATGCCGGTGAAATCGACTGCGTCATCCTCGACCTGACCATGCCGAGGATGGACGGAATTGAAGCATTTGAACGACTCAAGCGCATCCGGAGCGATATCAAGGTGATCGTATCGAGCGGCTACAGCGAGCAGGAAGTCGAGCACCGTCTCCAGGGCAAGAAGCCTGCAGGATTTATCAAGAAGCCCTTCGAGTTGAACGTGCTGCGCAATGAGCTCGCCCGGGTGTTGAAAAACGATTGACCGCGGAGTGCCCCTATCGCCAACGGCAGCAATCCAGAGAGATACATATCATATCTTGCGATCCTTCCTTTCACACCGCTGCTGTTGAGGCACTCATCCCCAGCATGCTTCCGGCCCCCTCCCGAGATCCGCTGTCCGAAATAATACACTTAGCATATTGATACCTTCCGGAAGCCTCCCGAGGGATCTCGCTGACAAACGTGTAGGTAGTGTTCATTCTGTCACCGAATATCTGCCTGATGATATCTCTCATATAATCCATGAGGTCCTGTGTGGGAGCAGGGTCCCTGGTGAGATTGATCAGGATGTGATCGAGTCTGTCCTGGACGAACTGAATCTGTCCGACCGGATCAGTGTGCATATGCATGCGCTGGAGCAGGGATACCGGCATGATCTTCTTGCCGTCAGGGGTGTAGAAGGTGTCCGATACCCTCCCCAAAACCTTTTCAAGGAGAGGCAGCTCACAGCCGCAACCACACTTTCTCATAGAGAGTGAACCGACATCACCTATCCGGTACCGGATAAGGGGCATACCGTAATTCAACAGGTCAGTTACGAGGAGATCGCTCATCTCCGGTTCATCAGACATCGAAGCTCTATCAGTCTCGAGGTATACGGACTCCGCACTGATATGGAGGCCGCTGTGCATATGGCATTCCTGTGCTATCGGCCCTGTTTCCCTGATTCCGTAGGAATTGAACACCGGGCAGTGAAATACTTGTGAAATGAGCTTCCGCTGATGCGGATACAGGGGTTCGCCGGTAGTAATGATGCCTTTTACCGCGACATCATCTGTTCCTTTTCTTTCCATGTAATGTGCCAGCTCAAATAGCGGGGTCGTGTATCCCCGTATGACGGCAGGTTTCTTTGCCAACAGCCTCTGAACATCCGCCATGCACAGATCGTCTTCGATGATTGCCGCCGGGAAAACCACTTCCCGCCGGTATAGTCCGTTCTTTATTTTGGACTTGAGCGTCCAATGACCCACATGGTCCTGCCGGGCAGGCCATACAAGCCCGATCCTCTCACCGATATCCCATCCCGACCATTTCTCGAACCGGTACAGCGCTGCCTCCTTCTTCGGCAGGCAGTAGTCATCCCGGTAAAAGACCATCTTCTCCCCGGAAGTTCCACCGGTCTTGGCGACGCGAAGATCGTTTTCCCGGTAATTCCGGGCGATCGAATCGAGAAGGTGATTGTGTATCTCCTCTTTCGTGAGGACCGGCAGACCCTTCATCTCATCGGTGTGCCTGAATTTGTAAGGGTTGAATCCTGCTTCGTCGAACTTCTTATTATAAAACAGGTTGTTCTCATAGGCATGTACCAGAAGATTCTTCAACCTCGCCCTCTGCAGATTGAGGATGCGCTCCAACGGCCAATTCTGGCTTGCCTCCAGTTCACGGAGATGCTTCAATACTCCCGGATACCCCTCCCGGGATGCGATAAACGGAAATGAGATTTTCTTCACGAAATAGCGAAACATCTCGCCCCCTGTCATTCTCTGATTCTGTACCCGGTTTGTCCCGAACCCAAAAAGATATACGGCCGCCAGGAATAATCACGAACAGGAAACTTTTTAAAGGGACAACCCGCGAGCAGCAGTACCAATCACCCAACAGTGCCTGAAGTCATGAGGAGAAAGCGTAAAAAAAATTAATTGTACCATTACTATTTAAATTAATTACCTGTGCCGAGGTTCTCAACCCCTTTGCCTTCCCATAGTCAGGATAAGTAGGAATCTGCCGGGATGAAGGGCACCCCGGCTGCGGAGCCTGACCCGCACCATGCCGGATTGCCGGTGCCTGCGTACAAAGGAAGTACTCCTTAAGCAAACCCTCTCCTGTATCCTCTGAATGAAAGCCCGGGAGTCAGAACCGGCTTCATACATTCCCCATGCCGGTGCTGCATCTCACCTCGATTTCCAGTCTCTCGCAAAAATGCGGGCTTTCCTTCTTCTTTCTGATGCATGCATCCAAACTTGCACCCTGGTCCAGAAGATTGGCAATGACCGAATTGTCGACCCTTGGAATATAGCCGAGCTTTTGATCAAACCAATAGAGCGCTATTGCCTTCCGGTCGTATGGGTTGTGGGGCTCCCTCTTCAGGGTGACAGGGTCGCCGGGTTTGATTCTCAGCCATACGTTTTCGCCACGGTAATACCGGAATCCGGCCACGTTGGACTGGAGGAGCAGGATATTCTTCGGGTCAAATTTCGGTATATCCTGTGTGCCGGTCAGTGAAAGCGGGTGCAGGGCAAACAGCGGCAAACAGGTAACGAGTTTTATGAACTTTCTTCTTTCCATAGTTTCTCTCCTTGTTTGCGAGGCTTACCATATCCGGTCCCCCATCCCGTGTCCTACCAATAGAGATCTTTCATTTTTTCTATTTCTTCTTTTACCTCGTCCCTTAAGCCCGCCGGCGATACTACCTCGGCGTGTGAGCCGTGCTTGAGTATCTCCCGCTTGATCTCGCGGAAATCGGCAACAGGGAATGACAGGCACAGGCTGCCGTCAGGGGCTTTTTCTGCCTTCTGCCTGGGGTGCCAGACCTGCTCTGCTATCCACGGAGCGATCTCGGCTGAGAAGCGGATACATACCTCGCTGATCTCGTTGCCTGAGAGGATGCCGAAGTTCTCCCTGATATACTCCTTGATGGACGAAGCAGATACCTCGGCTGATATCACGGCATCGCAAGGCCTGATCATCCGGATCCTCGAAAGGGCAAAATCCCTGATTTCGCCCCTTAAGGCACAGTGGGCGATGATATGCCAGCTGCCCATGTAGTGGAGCAGGTGCAGGGGCAGGATGTCGCGGAGCGTGGATTTTTTGTTGTGAGGGGAGTAGTATTCTATGCTCACCGGCCTGTCCTGCAGCAGGGCATCGAGACCCTGCTGGAAGATCCTGCCTTCGGAAAGGGAATACTCGATGTTCTTCACAGAGACCTTTTCACTCAAGCCGGTTACCGAAATCGATCCCTTCCTGCTGTGCAAAGAGAGGATCTGGCCGAGAAAGCCCTTCAGGGATGTCTTCAGAGCTTTATCAGGGATAGTGGATGCAAGCCTGCAGGAGACGATCAGAGACGTAAGCTCTTCTTCGCTGAGCCATGAGCCCGGAAGCTCATATGAGGCATCCTCGTACATGAAACCGCGCTTTTCCGGCACGTAGACCAGTGGGGCGAAAAGCCGGTTGATCATAAAGCTCACGTCTCTTTGCGCGGTCTTGCGGGAAATCTCGAACTGCATGGCAAGCATGCCGGTGTTCGGGTACCTGCCCTCCTTGGCCTGGTTGTGGAACCAGAGGAACCTCTCGTAGATTATCTTGGAAGCCACCTTAAGACTCCTTCCTTAAGAAACAGCACGTGATACAAGCTGATGTGATCAAAAGATACCATCACACAAATAACGTGTCAAAAATATTCATTAATCAAGAAATGAATGCTGGTTATGAGCCATCGTAGATCCCCTTGATTCTGCATTGCAGGGCTGTATTTATTACTCTTGCAGTTTTCCTATTTTTTCAGGGCCGATCGCCGGCGAGGACGCATTCTTCCGGAGGATTATTGAAAGCGGCACACGATGGCAAGAAAGGCAAAAAAAGCAGGTGTCCAGGAAAAAACACGTGCACGTTTTTTAAAAACCCGCAGGCCTTTGCCCCTGCCGGGTGATTACCTGCTGCAGCAGGAGGAGAGAATATGTCGTTTGAGAAATGGGAATATGAGACGAACGGATACAAAGAGTATATGGACGATACCCATGCTTGGAGATGCACCCTATGCGGAGACATCCATCACGGAGATACTCCGCCTGAAGAATGTCCGTACTGCCTTGCACCCGGCCATACTTTCAAAGAGGTGTGGCCCAAGAGAGATATGCCCATACGGAAAGATCCGCCGGCATATGAAATCAAAGCTCTTCCTGACGGAGAGCGAAAGGATGATGGGGAATGGATCAGGTCTATAAGAAACTGGAAGTCGTGGGCACATCTAAAACCAGTATAGAAAATGCCATCGGCAATGCACTCGGCAAAGCATCCCAATCTGTGAGAGGAATGAGATGGTTTGAGGTAACCGAGATGAGGGGCTTCATTGAAGAAGGAAAAGTCTCTTATTATCAGGTTACTCTCAAGATAGGTTTCGGCCTGGAGTAACGGCCTTCTTTTCCTTCAACATTTTCTGCAGTGCTCTGCCTTTTCGTCTGTGCATTTGGATATTCTATAGCGAGGAACCATTGGATGCAGTAGTGTAAATCCAACGAGGCCAGGGGCTCAAAAGGTTTTCTTCAAGCCTGGTTTTTCGCCATTCGCTTTCTACTTCTAATACATATGGTTCATATGGAAGCAAAGGCGGATGGGGTGAAAGCTATATGCGGCATCTGTCCTGCGGGTTGCTGGGTGATTGTGGGCTATGATCAAAATGGTGATCTCGCCTCGGTCAGGCCGGACAATACCTCAAGGCTCGGTAATATATGCAAGCTCGGCGAGCATGCTCCGGAGATCGTTTATTCAGAACACAGGCTTAAAGCCCCTTTGAAGCGGAAAGGCCCGAAAGGGAGCTTCGAGTTTGAACAGATCTCCTGGGATGATGCCTTTGAGGAGATCACGGACAGACTGCAGGCTCTCAAAGAGGAGTCCGGACCGGAGGCAGCTGCGATCTATACGGGCCGGGGAAGCTTCGAGCTGGCCATGTGCGATGTCTTCCAGCCGGCAGGAGTGGCCGTCTCCTCCGCATCGAGCGTGCTCTTTCCCTTCGGATCGCCCAATACCATGGGAGTCGGCGCCCTGTGCTACGTTTCGATGGCCATGATCGCCCCCCATGTCACCATGGGGGGCATGCTCATCAACATGTTCTCCGATATCGAAAACGCCGAACTCGTCGTGGTGTGGGGCGCAAACCCTGCAACTGACTGCCCGCCACTGACCTGGACCGTATCCTGAAGGCGCATGATCGCGGCGCGCAGATCGTGGTGATCGACCCGAGGCGCACCAGGACCGCAAAACTCGCGGATGCGAGTGGATCCCCATCCGGCCGGGTACGGACGGCGCGCTTGCCCTGGGGCTCTGCAATGTCCTGATTGCCCAGGAGCTTCATGATGAGGCCTTTGCAAAAGACTGGTGCCACGGGTTTGAGGAATTCGAACAGTATGTACGCCATTTCCGGCCCGAGTTGGTGGAATCCATTACCGGCGTTCCGGCTGAGACCATACGGTGGCTTGCAGAGACAATCGCATCAGCACGGGGTGCCTCGCCGGTCATGTATACCGGGCTCGAGTACAGCGACAGCGGCGTCCAGGCCATCCGGGCGACGTTTGTCCTCTGGGCTCTGGCCGGACAGCTCGATGTGCCCGGAGGACGCTGCTTCTCCATGCCGGGAAGCGAGTTTCCCATCAACCGCGACGGGCTCATCCCGAACCCGGATATGAAAAAGGCCCTCGGGCGGGATACCTTCCCGGTGTACAGCCCCTACCGGGGGGAGTCACACGCCAATGCCCTTCCTGAAGCCGTGCTTCACGGCAATCCCTACAGGATCAGGTCCCTGATCATTCTCGGGGCCTCGATCATTACCTCCTGGCCCCGGCCTGAGATATGGCGGCAGACCTTAAGCGGCCTGGACTTCCTTGTCTGCATCGATGTCAATCTTACCGCGGACTGCGCCTATGCCGATATCGTGCTGCCGGCCGCCACCTGGTACGAAATAGAGTCCTACATGCGCTACGGACCGGTTTTCCGCATCCGGGAGAAGGTCATCGAGCCGGTCGGCGAGGCAAGGAACGCCTTCTTTATCTTCAGCGAGCTTGCAGGCCGCCTCGGGTATGGGCATCTTTATCCGCAGAATGAAGAAGCGCTTCTCCGCCACGCTTTGAAAGATTCGCCCTTCTCGCTCGAAGACGTGCGTGCGGCAGGCGGAACGGTCCGGGTAGAAACATCGATCATGGAATACAGAAAATGGGAAAAAGGCCTGCTCCGTTCCGACCACAAACCCGGGTTCGACACTCCCACGGGCAGATTCGAGATTGCCTCCACGATCCTGCGAGGAACACGGTTATGATCCCCTGCCAGTATACACCGAGCCCCAAGAGGGGCCCTTGGCAAATCCTGAGCTGGCTGCCTCCTATCCCCTGGTATTCAATTCCGGCTCCCGGGTGACTACCGACTTCAGAAGCCAGTTCCACCATATCAAAGGCCTGGTGAAAGAGCGCCCGGAGCCCACGGTGATGATAAACACCCGTGATGCCGCTTCACGGGATATACGCTACGGCGATGAGGTACTGGTGAAGAGCCCGCGGGGTGAAGTCAGGATGCGGGCCATCGTCACCGACGATATCGTCTGCGGCGCCATCGACGCAAACATGGGCGGTGGCGGGCCGCTCGGCCCTCAAGCCTGGAAGCGCTGCAATATCAACGACCTTACCGACCTCCGCTATGATCCGATTTCCGGATTCCCCATTTATAAGTCGCTGCTGTGCGATGTGCTCAGGGTTGAACAATCCGGTAATGCGGTCCATGTCGATACTGGGGAGGCCGGCCGGGTTCCCCGGAGGCGGTATGTTGCAGCACTATCGCAACATAGGATATACCTTGACCACAACGCAACCACTGCCCCTGCGCCGGAAGTAGTATCAGAGATGCATCACGCCATGAAAATCCTCTTCGGGAATGCCAGCGCCCTCCATCAGGACGGCAGGCAGGTGAAGGTCGCCATAGAGAATGCACGGCGCAAAGTTGCCAAACTCATCGGCAGTACGGCCAGGAGGATTGTTTTCACCGGCTGCGGCAGCGAAGCCAACAACCAGGTCATCAAGGGCACGGCCCTGGCTCCCTGGAACCGGAAAAAACAGCTGATTACCTCTTTGATTGAGCACCCGTCGGTGCTCATGGCCTGTGCATGGCTGGCGAGATTCGGATTCAGGGTGACCTATCTCCCGGTCGACACCGGCGGCATGATAAGCTCTGAAAGCCTCCAAGAGGCCATGACGGAAGACACTTTCCTCGTGAGTATCATGACTGCCAGCAACGAGACCGGAACCATCCAGCCCATAGCCGAGCTTGCAGCCATAGCCCATGGCAGAGGCTCGCTCTTCCATACGGACGCTGTCCAGGCCGTAGGGAAGATCCCCGTGGATGTCATGTCCCTTGGAACGGATTTTCTCACCCTTTCGGCACATAAATTCCACGGCCCGAAAGGAGTCGGGGCGCTCTATGTCCGGAACAGCGCCATGGTCGAACCTCTTATCCACGGCGGCAGACAGGAGCACGGCCTCCGGGCGGGGACAGAAAACAGCATCGGCATCATCGGGCTCGGCAAAGCGGCAGAGTTCGCTGATAGAGGCCTCCGGGAGATGGGTTCGGAAACGGCACGGCTGCGCGACAGGCTCCAGGAAGGCATCATGTCCATGGTTCCCGGGGCCGTGATCAACGGCGATAGTGCGGACCGGCTTCCCAATACACTCAACATCTCTCTGCCCGGAATCCGCGGGGAATCCATGGTGTTTGCCCTCGATGCTGAAGGGATATCCCTGTCATCAGGCTCGGCCTGCCGGTCAGGCTCTCCAAAACCTTCCCAAGCTCTGCTGGCCATGGGGATCACGGAAGAACAGGCACACTGCGCCTTGCGTTTCTCTCTGGGCAGAGAAACCACTGCAGCGGAGATCGACAGGACCCTGAGTGCAATGGACCGGATAATCAGGGAATCCTTGCAGACGGTCCGTTTTGTCTCCTGCCGCTGATGAATCTTGCTAAGAAAGGCTGTCGTATGAAAAAACCAAACCCCAGACTGGGTGCGAAAGACAATAAAACCTATCGGTTACGGAGCTGCCGCCTCTGCCCTCAATGCAGCGAGGCGTATAGCAGTGTGCAGGGTGAAGCTTGCCTTGCATGCAGCACAAGCCCCTTTACCATGCCGAGTGACATGCCCGTTTCGCCCCCAAGGAGAGCATCGCCTCCCGAGCAAAGGCTTAGCCTCCTGAACTGCAATGATCATGATTTCCACTCGGAAATGCAACATGATGTCGGAAACGGCTTGTCAGGTTCCCGGAAATCCATTCCGTGCAAATACCTCTACGATGCTCGAGGCTCAATGCTCTTCGATGAAATATGCTGCCTGCCCGAGTATTATCCGACCCGTACCGAGCTGAGCATCCTCGATGAATATGCACCGCGTATCATGGATTTTTTTGCCCAAGACGGCGGAGACCTCATCGAGATAGGGAGCGGATCGGACCTCAAGATCAGGAAACTCCTGCAAGTGGTGCAGCCGAACTGCCTGGAAAAGATACGTTATGTACCCATGGATATCAGCGAAATAGGCCTTCTCCGGTCAGCTCGAAGCCTTCTTGCGAGTTTTGACGGCTTGAATATCTACGGGATCATCGGTGACTTTATCCGGAGCATGGGGCATATCCCTCGAACCCGGAAGCTGATAACCTTCTTCGGCAGCTCCATCGGAAATTTTCCGGATGACGAAGGAGCTGTATTCCTCAGGGAACTTGCCCGAAGCATGGAACGGGAAGACCGCCTGCTCATCGGCATGGATATGCTTAAATCCGTCGAAATCATAGAGGCAGCCTACAACGATCGATTCGGGGTTACTGCGGAATTCAATCTCAATATCATTCACCACATCAATCACAAGCTCAGTGCTGACTTCCATGAGGAAGATTTCGATCATAAGGCTTTTTTCAATGCTGATCGGGAACAGATCGAGATGCACCTCCGCGCCCGGAGGAGTGTGAGCGCATACATAGCAGATCTCAGCATGCCGGTCCATCTGGGTCAAGGGGAGACGATCCATACCGAGATCAGCAGGAAATACAGCAGAGAAGGCATTGAGAGGCTGTTCCCTCAGGCAGGACTTCACATATCAAACTGGTATACTGATCCGAAGAAATGGTTTTCCCTCATCGAACTGAAAACCTCGCATGTATGAACCGGTACGTATCACGGCGAACGGATGACCGCAGGATATACGGAAAAGATCTATTCCGTCAGGAGTGGCTTCCGGCGCGGACATTGCCCCTTAAGACTTATGCTTTTTATTCACTGGCCGTGCTCACCGAAGGTACGTGCATGCACCGTAGAAGCGGCTGCTGTAGTATTCACGTGAAAGTGTTTCTTCGCAGATGGTTTTGCCTGTGCCCGGCGCATGGATGAATTTGTCATCGCCGATGTAGATGCCCACATGACTGACATGGCCCGGGCCGTTCGTTGAAAAGAAGACGAGGTCGCCTTTCTTAAGTTCTTCCTTACCGATGGAAATGCCATACTGGTACTGCTCTTCGGAAGTCCTCGGCACGTTCAGGCCGTTGAGCTCGTACACTGCCATGACAAGCCCGCTGCAGTCATTGGGGCCGTTTATCGTGCACGCCCCCCACTGGTACGGCAGCCCGATATACGTATGTGCCGTTTTGACGAGCTCGTTTCTCAGGGCCTTTCCTCCCTGCGCGAGCATAATGGTCCGTGAGATGGTGTATTCGCTCGGATTCACGATGTAGTACTCATCGATGATATCGAGCCCCTGAAGCCTGCCCACCTCTTTCCGGGCCTTGGCCAAAGTATCGTAGTTGCCGAAACGCACCTTGTAGAGACCTGATTTATGGGCAAAGTAAAATGCATTGAGCCCTTGTCCTTCCAGCGATTTTGTAAGCCTGGCTGCATTGCTCACCTTGGCAAATGCACCAACCTGGATGGTATACCCCATCTTCCGGATGGTCGTGGCTGCCTGGCGTTGATGCACTCCTTTGCTCTGGTACGGCTGTACGTTCTTCCACCTCGGGCCGCAGCTCGCGAGGAGAAGCGACAGGATCAGTATGACCGGAAAGACCAGGATGCCCGATGATTTCTTCTTGCCCCTCATTCCCTCCCCTCGCGGGTATCAAGGATGCCTGCTTACCCCTGACATTCCATAAGGTATCGGTAATATTTTAACAAGTTATGAATCGCCTGTCCACCTATTACGGCAATATCGATGCATATATGCTTCCCAAAATCGTTTGCCTGATAAATGTCATGGACAATCTGATGATTCTTCCATAAGGAGATGGGGAAGTTCACGGACGAGTGACAATATGGGCCTTTTGATCATAAATGACGTTTCAGTAAGCTTCGGCGGTCCTGCGCTCTTCGAAGGCGCCGTGCTCAGCATAGAGCCGGGAGAGAGGATCGGACTGCTCGGCCGCAACGGCTCCGGCAAGTCCACGCTCCTGAAGACGATACATGGAGACTTGGCTCCGGATGCAGGCCGGATCATCCCGAACGGGGACATCAGGATCGCCCTGCTCCCCCAGGACGTCCCGGACGAAATGCCGGGAACGGTCTATGAGATCGTTGCATCCGGCGGGCTTGAGCATCTGGAGAGGCTGAAAGAATACCACGATCTCACAGTACGCGTGGCTGAAGCACACGACCAGAAACTGCTCGGAAAACTCGACCGGATCCAGCACAAGCTGGAATCATCCGGGGCCTGGAATTTCCACCAGCAGGTCGAGACAGTGATCACCAAGACCGGTCTGGATGAAAATGCCCTCTTCAAGAACCTGTCCGCCGGGATGAAGCGAAGGGTTTTCCTCGCGCGGGCCCTGGTGAACGAGCCGGATATCCTGCTCCTGGACGAGCCCACCAACCATCTCGATATCAGCTCGATCCTCTGGCTCGAGGATTTTCTGCTCTCATATGAACATACGATCATGTTTGTAACACACGACCGGGAATTCTTGCGCAAGCTCTCAACGCGCATTGTCGAAATCGACCGGGGCAGGCTCTTGTCCTTTTCCTCCGGTTACCCGGCGTACCTCCAGAGGAGGCAAGCTATGCTGGAGGCTGAGGAGAAACAGCGCCAGGATTTCGATAAAAAGCTTGCGAAAGAGGAGGTCTGGGTCAGGCAGGGTATCAAAGCCCGGCGCACAAGGAATGAAGGCAGGGTGAACGCATTGATGGAGATGCGGACGCAGCGTGCCCTCAGGCGAAACCAGGCCGGTAACGTGAATCTCGTTCTTCAGGAAGCGGAGAGAAGCGGCCGGCTCGTGATCAGTGCCGAGAAGATCAGCTTTTCCTACGGGGAGAAAAATATCATCAGGTCATTTTCCACCACTGTGATGCGGGGCGACAAGGTAGGCATCATCGGCCCGAACGGATCGGGCAAGACTACGCTCTTAAAGCTCCTCCTGGGAGATCTCCAGCCCTTTCAGGGGAAGATCCGCCTGGGCACCAACATCAGGATAGCCTATTTCGATCAGCTCAGGGCCCAGCTCGATGAAGACAGGACCGTGAAGGAAAATGTCGCAGGCTGCAACGATCAGGTCTTCGTGAACGGCTCCCCCCGGCACATCATAGGCTTCCTCCAGGATTTCCTCTTCTCTCGCGAGCAGATCATGTCACCGGTGAAGAGCTTATCGGGAGGGGAGCGCAACCGGCTGCTCCTGGCCAGGCTTTTCAGCATGCCGTCGAATGTGCTTGTGCTGGACGAACCGACCAACGACCTGGACGCCGAAACGCTGGAACTGCTTGAAGACAGGCTCGTGCAGTACAGCGGTACGGTCCTTATGGTGAGTCATGACCGGGCATTCCTCAATAACGTGGTCACTTCCACGATTGTCTTTGAGGGCGTGGGCAGCCTGGCGGAGTATGTCGGCGGGTATGACGACTGGCTCAGGCAGAGACCGGCACAGATCGAACCGGCAACACGGAAAAATCAGGTTGATAAGATCAAATCCGTGAAGCCCGCCAGGGAAAAGAGCAAGCTCTCGTATAAAGAAGAACGCGAACTGGAGATCCTTCCCCAAACCATAGAGGCCCTGGAGCAGGACAAGAATAACCTGATCGCAACCCTGAATGCGCCTGAGTTCCAGAAAAGCAGTGACGTGCATACGATCATCTCTGCCAACGAGAGGCTGGAGGCGCTTGAAAAGCAGCTCGACGAGGCATATCAGCGATGGGAAGAGCTGGAAGAGCTCTCAGCCAAGTTCAATACATAACCTTACCAGATATCCTGGTGAAGCCCTTCCCGCCCATCCTTCATCGCTTCGATTACTTCTTCCTTTTGGCCAGTTCCTCCTCGCGCAGAATCTTTCGGAGGATTTTGCCCACTGCGGACTTGGGAAGGGCATCCCGGAACTCGATGATTTTCGGAACCTTGTAGGGAGCCAGCTTGGTCTTGCAGAAGTCGATGAGCTCTTTGTCGCTCACGGTCTGGCCGGGGTTAAGGACCACGAAGGACTTGACCGTCTCCCCGCGGTACTCATCGGGAACACCGACCGAGCAGGCCTCCAGGACCTTCGGATGCTGGTAGAGCACCTCGTCGATATCGCGCGGATAAATGTTGAAGCCGCCTGCGATGATCATATCCTTCTTGCGGTCGACGATAAAAAGGTAGCCGTCCTCATCAGCCTGGGCGATGTCTCCCGTATAGAGCCAGCCGTCCCGCAGCTGCCCCTTTGTCTCCTCGGGTTTGTTCCAGTATCCCTGCATGATGAGCGGACCCTTCATGATGAGCTCGCCCGGCTCACCTTGCTTCACCTCAACTTTTCCTTCGTCGAGATCCACCAGTTTAACGTCCATATCCGGGAAAGGAATGCCGATGCTGCCTGCTTTCTTGAGACCCAGAATCGGGTTTGATATTCCCAGAGACGTGGATTCGCTCAAGCCGTACCCCTCGCTGAAGAAGATCCCCATATCCTTGACCTGGTCGATAAGCTCCACAGCCATGGGGGCTGCTCCGGAATTGAGGAGGCCGAGTCTCTTGTCGAGGTTCAGCTCGCGTGCCTTGGGGTGGTTGACGAGTGCCGTGATGATGGTCGGCACCGCAGGGAAGAAGGTGATCTTCTCGAAATTGCCGATGATCCCCATAAGCTCGTTCACATCGAAACGAGGCACTAAGATCTGGGTCGAGCTGTTGAAGAGCGACCAGTTCATGGCAACGATGTTTCCATAAACATGGAAGAACGGAATGAGGCACAGCGTAACCCGCTTCTCGGGGGAGACGTTGCCTGTGGTAGGTGTGCCCCAGAGCGATGCCTGAAAAGTGGCGGTAATGATGTTCGCGTGAGTCAGCACCGCACCTTTGGGTACGCCCGTCGTGCCTCCGGTAAACTGGATAAGCGCCGGATCGTTATACATTACCTCGACCTTCGGAACACGGTCGGATGATGCATTCTCGATAAGCTGCGAGAAATGATACCACCCCTCGTTGAGTTCGAGATCCTTTGCCGTGCTCACCCCGAACCCTTTGATGTAATCCGTCACCCTGGTAACCACGACCCTCTTTACCTCAGTGTCCGCCAGTGCAGGTCGGACGTTCGGCAGGACCATATCAAAGGTTATCAGCGTGCTCATCCCGGTATCCTGCATGATGAACTTGAGCTCGTCCGCAGTGTACATGGGGTTCATGTTCACCACGACCGCACCAAGCGAAAGCGTTGCGATGTACGCAATGACGAATTGCGGACAGTTGGGAAGATGAATCCCTACCCTGTCGCCCTTGCTCACACCTGCTGCGGCCAGGGCATTGGTCATGCGCCGCACCTGGGTCCGCAGCTCCCAGAAGGTCGTCTCGGTGCCGTAGAAGTTCAGGGCGGGCTTATCCGGGAACGTGCCGGCGGAGAGCAGGTAAAGATCCTGGGCAGGGAGCCTGGGATAACGGATGGATGTGGGTACGCAGTAGTCGTAATGCTGATGCCATGGTTTTGTCGTCATACCTCATTTCTCCTCTTTGACAATGTATTGAACGTTCAGTTAATCAGGTAGTTAACAATATAATCCCATCTGCCGTGAATGCAAGGTCCTGGCCTTTGCTCTTCTCCGAGGCCAGAGGGCTTTGATTACCGGGTGATATTCATGTAACAAGCAACAGCTATTCGAGGCATTCCTTTCCTCCGACTGCAAGCCCTTGAGTCTGTAATGCCCACGCTTACCCTTCATCTTATCCTTTCAACATAAAATGGAAGAATGTGTTCCTTAAAACGGCACCGGCATGCTGCTTGAATGCCGTACATACAGGAGCTAAAAGGAGAGAGGTATGCTGGATTTCACGTTGAGTCCCGAGCAGCTCGCCATACGGGACAGAGCCCGCGAATTCACCATAAAAGAGATCCTGCCGGTAGCCTGGTACTATGATGAGCTGGATGAAACTCCCCTTACCGTACTCCGCAAGGCCTTTGATGAAGGCCTCATGAACGGGGATATCCCCTTGAAGAGTACGGCGGGCAGGGGCTGCGGCATGGTCGAAGGAACCATCGGGTGGAGGAGATCGCTGCCGGATGCCCAGGGCTCGCCACATCGATATTTGATAATTCCCTTGGGATGGCGCCGATCCTGCTCTCGGACAAAGAACATATCAAGAAAGGATATTTGAGCAAGATTGCCAGGGAGTTCAAGCTCATCTGCTTCGGCACCTCCGAGCCCACGATGGGGTCTGATGTCGCAGGGATGAGGTGCCTATGCGAAAAAAGACGGTGACGACTATATCCTGAACGGCACGAAATACTGGATAACGAACGGCGGGATTGCCGATTACATGAGCGTCTTCGCCACAATAGACCCGAAATTCGCCCATCAGGGGATCTGCGCCTTCGTCGTGGACATGGACTGGGACGGCGTCTCCAGCCGGGAAACACATCCCAAAGCTGGGCCAGAGGTGTTCGAACACTGCTGGCGTGCAATTTTACAGACGTGAGGGTGCCGAAGGAAAATATCCTTGCAGAACCCGGAGAGGGTTTTCTCCTCGCCATGAAGACCTTTGACAGGACACGTCCTACCATCGGGTCATTCGGAGTCGGCGCAGCCCGGTCGGCCATGGAGTTTGCGATCGACTATACCAAAAGGCGGCGGACCTTCGGCTCTCCGCTCGCAAATTACCAGGCCATCCAGTTCAAGCTCGCTGACATGTATATGAAGATCGAGACTGCCCGGCTTCTGACCTGGAAGGCTGCGTACGAAGTCGATAAAGGCATCCGAGACAATGTTTCTTCCTCCATTGCAAAGCTCTATGCAACCGAGGCTGCGTTCGAGGTGGTCAGCGATGCGCTCCAGATCTTTGCCGGGTACGGATATACGAAGATGTATCCCATAGAAAAGTTATTCCGGGATATCGGCTGCTCGGATCTATGAAGGCACCTCTGAGATCCAGCACCTTATCCTTGCAGGACAGCTCTTCAGCGCATACAGGCCGGTCATGCCCCCGCTGAATGAGGTGCCGGTTATGGCGTGGGAAGACAGGAGCGGTGATTTCAGCGAGGCCCTAGGGTCTCAGGTGGCCTGGCGGTGCCCTATATGCGGATACATCCACCTCGGTGATACCCCCCCTGATGAATGCCCCTATTGTTTTGTCCAAGGCAAGGCCTTCAAGAGGGTCGCTCAAGGGACGGAAGGGATTGCATAAGTCCTGACCGAAGCCTTGGGTCCCATCGAGGCGGAAGCTCCTATTTCTCCTTTGAAAACGGCCAGGCGGCTATGCCTCCTTCCATGACCTTAACATTTCTCCAGCCCAATGCCTCAAGGGCAAGAGCAGCCTCATACCCTCGCAGCGAAACCGTACAGTAGCAGATGATTTCCGCATTTCTGTCTTCCGGCAACTCTCCGGACCTTTTCCTCAAATCGTGAAGAGGCATGAGAGTTTCGCCGATGCCGAGACGGGTGGACTCGAACTCATCCGATCCCCTCGCATCCAGGAGAAAGAGCTTCTCGCCTTTATCCAGCTTTTCCTTGACTGCAAGGGATGATATGCCCTTGAACCGATTTTCCATCTTGTTCTGCATGACATGCGCCGTGGTGATGAAGTGATCGATCGCCGGAGAGAATGGCGGGGCATAGGGGAGATCTGCGTTGATAAGGTCTTCGACGCATAATCCGCCCTGGATGGCCATTGCCCACTGGGCAACCTGCTTGCTGACATTTCCCGGACCTATACACTGGGCGCCGAGTATCTTGCCGGTGGTCCTGTCAGCAACCAGCTTCGTTACCAGGAGCTTGCCGCTCATATACCCCGGCTTGTCCGGGCCTGCGGTAATGACGGAGATGATATCGGTGAAGCCGTTCTTTCCCGCAGATCTTTGCGAGAGCCCGGTTGAACCGGCCGAGAAATCGAATACCTTGCAGATGCCGGTCTGGATCGTGCCCCTGAAGACTGCCCTGTTTCCGGAAGCCGCGTTCTCTCCTGCCACCCTTCCCTGGAGGTTTGCGAGGTCGCCGTAGGGAGCGAACACCTCTTTGCCTGTGATCAGGTTTACGGTCTCGATGCAGTCTCCTGCAGCATAGATATCCGGGTCGGAGGTCTGCATGTATTCGTTGACCTCGATCCCGCCGGTGATGCCGATCGTTAAGCCTGCCCGCCGTGCAAGCTCCACGTTGGGCTGGACTCCCACGGCAACCACCGCGATATCGCACGGTACTTCGGTGCCGTTCTCGAGCTTGACCCCGTTCAATATGCCGTTCTGCCCAAGGAAAGCGGCGACAGGGCTACCGGTGAGCACATTCACCGACTTGCTCCGCACATGGTTTTCCACGAGCTTTGCGAGCTCCCAGTCGAGGAAGGTGACCAGCTGGGGAGCGAGCTCAATAACGGTGACCTCGATTCCTGCAATCCGGAGGGCTTCGCAGGTCTCTATCCCTATGAGCCCGCCGCCCACGACGACAGCCTTCTTCACCTTCCGCTCGTCCCGTACCCCGCGGAGAAAATCGGCATCTTTCATGGACTGCAACGTTGAAATCCCTTTGAGATCCGTTCCCGGGACGGGCGGCATTATAGGAAGAGAACCGGTTGCAATGATGAGCTTGTCATAGTCCATGGCATCGGTTTCTCCGGTCAGGAGATTCCGGGAGAACACGACATGCTCGACCGTGGAGATGTCGGTCACCTCGGTGTTCGTCCTCGCATCGATTGCCTTTGCTCCATGGTAATACACAGGGTCCCGGGTAACCCCGTTACCGGTGCTCACGAGCATATTCCTGTCATCAAAGACGCCGGCCACATAGTATGGATAGCCGCAGGATGCCATGGACAGATCCGGGTCTTTCTGAAGGATGACGATCTCTGCCCCGCTGTTTATTCTCCTTGCCTTTGCTGCTGCCTTGGGGCCGGCGGCAGAGCCCCCTACTACCACGATCCTGGAGTGATCTCTCATTCGCTTCCTCCTTTGCTCCTCAAGATCATCATATTCAATTCACATGAAAATCACCACAATCTCTTAAATGCCTTGCCCGGATTACGGCCGGGACAAGTCTTACAAGTACTTTCTATACCCAGATCGATCCGGATCAATATCCTGTAAAGACTTTGCTTCTTTCATTTACCACTTTGGCTTTTTCACGTATTCCTGTATAAAGGAAACCGAGTTTACGCACATCTCTGGAACTCGCTCCGTTTTTCAGGAGTTTCCCCAAGAAACTCAATATCCTTTAAAGGCAGGAACTACGGACAATGAGTATGTGTAAACAGAACAGTGCAGAACATACCATGCATTCGAAGCGATAGAACTGCTCGATAATCTTGATTCAGTCATCATACACCTCAGCCCTTCATACCTGGTCACCTATGTAAACCCTGCAGGTGAAAAGCTCCTGGCCAAGCCCAGGGGAGAAGTGACAGGCCGGGTCATTAGGGAAATGATCCCGGACTCTCTTGTGTCCCTGTTCTCAAAAGAGCTCGATCATGCATCGAGGGAGAACACAGCCGTCACCTTCAAGGCACAATACCCTGCACCGGCAGAAATCACATTTTCATGCAGATGCATGCCTTGCGGAGAGGGTTTTGCGCTGGTTCTCCAAAGTGTGCCCCCCGAGATGTTCAAGTCATTGCCGGATATCATCCCTACAGAAGATCTGCGCAGAACAACGAAAATGCTCGAAGATAAGAAGGAGCTGCTGCAGAAGATCATCGACATTATCCCTGTCATGCTCTGCTTATTTGATTCGACAGGTGCGGCCAAGCTGGTCAACAAGGAATTCGAAAGGGTCATCGGGTGGAGCCTGGAGGAATTCAAAGACAGGGATATCTTGTCCGTATGCTTCCCTGAACCTTCGAAATGCCAGGAGACCAATTCGTATATGGCGGGAGCAGAACCCGGATGGCGGGATTTTGAAGCCACAAACCGATCGGGGGATTCTGTATCAACCTCCTGGGCAAACGTCCGTCTCTCTGACGGCTCCTATATCGGGATAGGAGTAGACATAAGCGCGAGGAAAAAGTTGGAGCGCAACCTCCTGCAGTTAGCCTCTGTTATAGATCAGGCAGGAGAAGGCATCATATTGTTCAGTCCCTCCGGGATTATTGAATACGTCAACCCGGCGTATGAGGAATTGAGCGGATGTAAAAGGCATGAGCTGATAGGGAAAAAGGTGGATATACTCTTTGACAGGTATGACGAGGGCATGCTCTGCGAGCTGATTACCGATATCATCTCCCCCCAGAAACGATCATGGAAGGGCTGTACGAAGAGAAGGCAGAAAAACAAAAAAATCCTGGATGTCCTCTTGAGCTCTTCTCAGGTTTGCAATGCAAACGGTGAAGTGACCAATTATGTATCGGTCGTACGGGATACTACCCGTGAGCAGAAACTTCAGAACCATATCTGCCGGATACAGAAGATGGAGGCTTTATGGACCATGGCAGGAGGGATTACTCATGAGAAGAACCCTGCTTCAATATCCGCCATCATCAGGGAAACGATGGCCTTTCTCAGGTCTTCCATCCCCTCGAACATCGAAATCAATTACCTTATCGACGATGATTCTGCAACAATCCTTGCGGATCCTGTCCAGATCAAACAGGTATTGATCAATCCCGGCAATAATGCGGCCTATGCCATGAAGGAAAAGGGAGGCTTCCTGGAAGTGCACCTCTCGTGCGTCGAGCTTGATCAGAATGACACTTTGAAAATATCACCCGACCTTGTCCATGGCCCCTATATCCGGATCATTGTAAGCGACACCGGCAAAGGTATCGAAGAAAAGATCCTCGGCCGCATCTTTGATCCCTTCTTTACCACCAGGAAATTCAGAGAAGGCTCGGGTCTTGGGCTGGCTGTCGTGTCGTACATGGGATCATCAAGGACCATCATGGCGTCATCACAGCACAGAGCACCGCGGGCAAAGGCTCATCATTTTCTTTCTTCCTGCCGAGGCTGCCGCTTGACCCCATAGAACAGGCAATCTCTCGAAAGCACCCGCAGGAAATATAATTCCTGCCTTGTGAATTCCTCATCTGCGCCTATCATCACTCTTACGAGAGGCTTAAAACCGTCTTTTAGGGAGCACTCGCATACTGTCTCCGAAGGCTTCATTTTTTCAGTGCTCCAACATTTATGTACCAGAAAAAGGTGTATCTATGCCGTGTTTCAGCCGTCCGGCCTGTGCCGGCCGTTTAAAAAACCAGGTGGTCCTCATAACCGGAGCATCCTCGGGGATCGGCAGAGGGATTGCGCTCGCCATGGCTGATGAAGGCGCTCATATCGTGGTGAATTATAGCGGAGAGGAAGAGGCAGCCGGGGAAGTAGTCGGGGAAATAGGGAAAAAGAAAGCCAAGGCGATGGCCGTCGAAGCAGACGTCAGCAATGAAAACCAGGTCCGGGGAATGTTCGGGCAGGCGGTCCGGGAATTCGGTACGGTCGATATTCTAGTGAACAATGCCGGTATCCAGAGGGATGCAGCATTTGATAAGATGACCCTTGAGGATTGGCAGAAGGTGATCGATGTGAACCTGACAGGCACGTTCCTCTGTTCCCGTGAAGCAGCGTGTGAATTCAAGCGCAGAGGCATCCAACCGGAAAAATCACTCAGTGCAGGGAAAATTATCTTCATCAGTTCAGTACATCAGGTCATCCCCTGGGCACACCACTGCAATTATGCGGCATCCAAAGGCGGGATAAATCTGCTCATGGAAAGCATGGCCCAGGAGCTTGCGCCGGACAGGATAAGGGTGAACAGTATTGCTCCCGGAGCGATCAAGACTCCTATCAACAGGAAATCATGGGAAACCCCTGAGGCGGCCGAATCACTCATCAAGCTCATCCCCTGGGGCCGCATCGGAGATCCGATGGATATCGGAGCTGCGGCAGTCTGGCTTGCATCTGACGAATCCGACTATGTCCACGGCACCACCTTGTTCGTAGACGGCGGCATGACGCTTTATCCGGGCTTTGCATCCGGGGGATAGGAATCCCCAAGAGTGAATGAATGGGTCACCTTCCCATATCGGACTATGCACTCCTTTCCGACTGCCATACAGCGGCATTGGTGAGCAGATCCGGCTCTATTGACTGGCTTCCCTTCCCCCGTTTCGATTCTCCTTCGGTTTTCGCCAGGATTCTCGACCATGAAGGGGGGCACTTCAGCATCTGTCCGATCGGGGTAAAGGCGACAAAAAGACGGTATCTGGAGAACACTATGTGCATCCAGACGTCTTTTCAAACTGACAGAGGGGATATGGTTCTTGAAGACCTCCTGGCAGTAGGCCTGAACAATACCGGTCATGAACTCGGCGCCGGTTCACCCCATGCATTAATCCGGAGATTGCGATGCTTGAAAGGCGGTGCCGCTGTCCATATCGAGTATGCACCCCGTCCTGAGTACGGCCTGGTCATGCCTCTCCTGCGGGGCACCGGAAGCGGAATCTTTGCCCAGGGAGGAGCCTCGGTCCTCTTCCTTACCTCGCCGTTAGATTTTCAGCATGTTGAATTTACAGCCCATGCAGACGTCAATATGAATGAAGGAGATGAGTATTTTTTCCTTCTGGAATATGGCAGCACTTCCGGAATGTCTCCTCAACCCTGGCCGGAGGAAGAGATCAAACGATTTTTCCAAGGCACGCTCAGGGCATGGAACAGTTGGTCTAAGCTCCACCAGAACTATCAGGGTCTCTGGAAAGAGATGGTGCAAGATTCCGGCAGGATTCTGCAGGCTTTGACTTATTACCCCACGGGCGCCATCGTTGCAGCACCGACCACATCTCTGCCCGAGACAATAGGAGGAGTCAGGAACTGGGACTACCGGTTCTGCTGGATCAGAGATGCAAGTTTCACCCATAATGCACTCTGGGTTGCTGCCTGTCCCGATGAATCCATCAAGTACTTTGATTTTACGGCCCATGCCGTACTTACCCATATCAAACGGGGTCTCGATGTCCAGACAGTATTTGGGATAGGCGGAGAACATGACTTAAGCGAACGGGAGTTGCTTCATCTATCCGGATGGCGGAACAGTGCTCCTGTGAGGGTCGGCAATGAAGCCTGGAGGCAAAGGCAGCTTGATATTTATGGTGAGCTTCTGGATGCAGCCCTGCTCCTGCGGGACTATATCAAGGATCAGGACAGCGCTACACAGGGCATTCTCGCCGACATGGCCGATATCGCCTCTCTCGCATGGACGAAACGGGATCAGGGAATCTGGGAGGTCCGCGGCCCGGCGAAACACTTTACCTACTCCAAGCTGATGTGCTGGGTCGCTCTTGACAGGGCCATCGCACTGGCAGACCTGATCGGGGCGAACGACCGGGTGCCTTCCTGGAAAAAGACCAGAGAAACTATTAAAAACTCCATTTTATCATATGCATGGAATCATGAATTAGGTGCCTTTACCCAGACCTTTGACGGTGACGATCTTGATGCCTCGACCCTGATGATGCCTGTTGTCGGCTTCCTCAAAGGGGATGATCCGCGCATGCTTTCCACGATCGAGGCGATTGAAAAAGGATTAACCGATTCCCATGGGCTTGTATACCGCTACAAATCCCCCGACGGCCTGGAGGGCGCGGAAGGAACTTTTCTCACCTGCACGTTCTGGCTTTCCCACGCACTTGCCCTGGCAGGAAAGGTCGAACACGCAAAAGAGGTATTCGAGAGGGCAGCCGTATTTGTAAACGACGTCGGCCTCCTCTCCGAAGAAATAGACCCACGCACCGGCGAATCCCTCGGCAATTATCCTCAGGCGTTGAGCCATATCGGCCTGGTCAACGCAGCATGGGCCATATCCCTGGCGGAAAACCCGATCCGGTAAACACCGGCTGAACATGTCTGTAGAGATCAAAAACAGACTACGGCATAGCCAATATTCAGTGCTCTTCATATGTTCCTGCTTTGCGGCGCAGGTTTCTTGGAGAAGATTAATGATAATAAATGGTTAATGGTGGCGGGGGGAATCGAACCCCCTCTTCACATGGCCTGGCCTATGTTTGCAGGTAGGTTGCACACGTTTTGCACAAATTCTTTCAATATCTATAATGACAGTAAGCTCCTTATTTATTTTGATCCTAACTGGGTACTATGATCTCAATATAATCCATTCCTGAAATGAGAGATCTGCATGTGATAAAATAAGAGAATTGTGGTAAGTTGTATTTAGATTGCTGCATTGTTTCCTTTCACCAAGATATGAGAATGAAATAAGCATTACAGTTTTTGATATGTTTAATATTAGGGTATTCTAATCAATGGACTTTGAAAGCAAGACTCGTCAGGAAAAAATCGACCGTCAACTCGGTCGTGCCGGTTGGGCCATAGGAAGTCGGCGCCTGATTGAAGAGTTCCTCATCGAGACTACCTCCATGGTGCGCGAACCGGAAGGCGTTTACGGCATCAAAAATGAGTTTGCTGACTACGCATTATTGGATCATCTCAGCCGACCGCTTGCCATTGTCGAAGCAAAGCGTTCCAGCAGAGATCCCCTTGAAGGTGAACGTCAGGCAGCAGACTATGCTGATGCGCTTCGAACAAAACACGGCATTGACCCTTTTGTCTTTCTGGCCAACGGTGATGAAATCTGGTTTTGGCATCGGAATCTCTATCCTCCAAGAAAGGTAAGCGGATTCTTTGCAGAGGAAGACCTCCTGCGACTTGCCCACCTCGACAAGTTCGGACAAAAGCTCACTGGCACAATGCCACTCGATCGCATTATCGATCGTGCTTATCAAATAGAGGCGGTCAAGACCATTGCCGAGCGTATAGAAGCTTCCCAGAGGCGTTTCCTCATGGTTCTTGCCACCGGGACCGGTAAGACCCGCGTCGCTGTGGCCCTAGTTGAACTGCTCCAACGCCAGGAACGAATCCAGCGTGTCCTCTTTCTCGCTGACCGCCGTGAGCTTGTGAAGCAGGCATTAGGCGCATTCAAGGAGCACCTGCCCGGCGCCCCCAGATCATGGATAGAAGGAGGGGCTATCGACAAAGACGCACAAATTCATTTTGCTACATACCCCGGAATGATGTCGCTTTACCAACGGCTCTCACCTGGCTACTACGACCTGATAATCGCAGATGAAAGTCACCGTTCGATCTATGAGAAAAAGAGCTACGGTGGGATTTTCGATCACTTCGATTCCCTGCTTCTTGGGCTTACTGCTACACCGACCGACTTCATCGACCATGATACGTTCAAGCTTTTCGAATGCCCAAAAGACAGCCCGACATTTTACTATGGCTACGATGAAGCAGTGCGAGACACATACTTGGTCCCCTATCGTCCCGTCCATGTCGCCCGCACCGGATTCCAGATCGAGGGCATGAAACCAGGCGACCTGCCCGACGAAGTGAAAAAGCAGGTTCTTGAACAAGGCGTCGATCCTGAACAGTTCAGTTTTGAGGGGTCCGATCTTGAGCGGAAGGTCACAAACACCGGCACAAATGACGCCATTGTCAGGGAGTTTATGGATAATGCCATTAAAGATGCCGTGGGAACATTACCTTCCAAGACTATCATCTTTGCCGTATCCCACAAGCATGCCCTGGAACTCTATAAGAGCTTTAACCGCCTCTACCCTGACCTGCAACGGAAGGGCATTGCCAAGGTCATTGATAGTCAGATGGAGCGTGCTGAAAAAACCCTCGACGATTTCAAGAACAAGGATTTTCCCCGAATTGCCGTCTCCGTTGACATGCTCGATACCGGCATTGATGTGCCCTCTTTACGCAACCTTGTTTTTGCCAAACCAGTCTTCAGCAAGGTGAAGTTCTGGCAGATGCTCGGCCGCGGCACCCGCACCTGGACTGATCCTCTCACTGGCAAAAAGAAAGCCGACTTTCTCGTCATCGACCACTGGAACAACTTTGATTATTTCCAGGTAAACAAAGACGGCCGCACTGGTTCTGTTTCCGAGCCGCTGCCTTCCCGTCTGTTCCGTCTTCGCCTGGAAAAACTTCAGATCCTCACCGGCCGGTCTGACATCGTTTCCATGGAATACACTGTCCGCCAGCTTCGTGATCTTGTAGGCACGTTGCCCCTCGATAATATCAACGTTGCCCCGCATGCGGAAGAAATTCGGTTTCTCGCAGGCAGTGACGAACCATGGAAAGACCTGACAGACGAAAGGATATCGCATTTTTCCCACACTATTGCGCCTCTGTTACGCTTCTCCACTGTCGGCTCGTATCCGGAGCTTCAGTTTGAAAATCAAACCGAGCATCTCGCACTCGCATATCTCAAGGCAGATGCCGGAGAAATCGATAAGCTTCGTGAGCGAATTACAGAACACCTTTCGCTACTCCCAACAAACATCCCTGAAGTGCAACGGCATCTTGAATCCCTCACCGCTGCTCAGACAGCTGCATTCTGGGGCAATCTTTCCTGCCCCCGCATCATGGAACTGCAGGAAACCTTTGCACCGCTCATGAGGTTTCGGAACCGTCGCCCTCCCGGCACCTTTGTTCGCCTCTCTCTTCCCGATCAGATCAAGAGGCGCCACTGGATTATCTACGGACCATCCGGGGAGGGTGCCTTTGCAGAAACATACCGTGCCCAGGTGGAGGCACTTGTCAAGGACATCGCTGGTGATAACCCGGCACTGCAGAGACTCCGGAGGGGCGAGGAGCTCACACCCGAAGACATTGATGCCATCGCCGCAGCACTGAACGGTCCTGATCTCTTCGTAACTGAGGAACGACTGCGCGAAGTCTATCACCAGCCCAAGGCAAGCCTGGCCGATTTCCTCCGCCATATACTCAATGTGGCCTCACTTCCATCACGTGAGGAAACTATCTCTCAGGCTTTTGACGAGTGGGTTCGCAGTCATCCCCAGCTCACGGCAACCCAGCTCATGTTCGTGCGGACATTGCGGAAAGCCGTAATGCAGAAGGCAAGGATAACTTCCCTTGTATCACTGACGGAAACCGCCGTTTTCTACAATCGGAGATCCTGAACAGTTGTTCGAAAAATCAGACCTTAACGAGCTCCTCGAACTTGTCACGGCTATTGCCGCATAAGGAACGCATATGCTCTCACCCCAACTTCGACGTAAAGTCCACGACCTCTGGTCGCTCTTCTGGTCCTCAGGTCTGTCTAACCCGCTTGTAGCCATTGAACAGATAACCTATCTACTGTTCATCAGGCAATTGGAAGCCCTCGACCGAACAAGGGTCGGAGCCGGAAGGACCTCCATCTACGCATTAACAGACGAGGAAAAGAAAAAGCACGAGAAAGAAAAGACAACACCACCTAACTACGAGAAATGCCGCTGGTCTTACATCAGGCAGAATCCCTCCTTCCCGCTGCTCAATGAAACAGTATTTCCGTGGCTCCGCAGCCTGGAAGATCGCGTAGGCCCTGCCCAGAACGGTAACACAACCCTCGGCCGCATATCCGGCCGTCTGAGCGATGCCTACTTCATCCTCGACGTCAACAAGACCGAGACCCTCAAGCGCGCCGTCAGCCTTATCGATGATCTCTTCCGCCAGCTCGACACCCGCTCGGTCAACTCCGACATCATGGGCGATATCTTCGAGTATCTGCTCGAAGAGGTGAAGGAGTCCGGCAAGAACGGCCAGTTCCGCACCCCGCGCCATGTCATCCGCTTCATGGTGCAGCTGCTCAAGCCTGAGCTGGGCAAGACCATCCTTGATCCAGCCTGCGGCTCCGGCGGCTTCCTGCTCAACTCACTTCTCCACTGGAAGGCCCAGCACACCGACAAGGACGTACTCCGCCTCGAATGGGACGGCACACCGCACGATGTCCTTCCCGTCTGGCCCGAAGGCGCAACAGTTCAATTTCAGCTCCCTTTTCCACGGCTACGACAACGACCGCACCATGGTCCGCATCGCCTGGATGAACCTCATCCTCCACGACTTGGAGTCACCCGAGATCCATCAGCTCGACTCGCTTAGCAAGCGGCTTAAAGACGACGAAAGCGGCACCTACGACTACATCCTCGCCAACCCTCCCTTCACCGGCAGTGTGGACGAAGGCGACCTCAGCGAGAACCGCAGGCCGTTTCCCGCGTTCCGGCAAAGGCAGCGGTCCACTAACCACCAAGAGCGAGCTGCTCTTCGTCTGGCTCATGCTCGACCTGCTCAAGATCGGCGGGCGCGCCGCCGTCATCGTGCCGGATGGCGTCCTGTTCGGCGCCACCAAGGCCCACCGGGAGCTGCGCCGCCAGCTCCTATTCGAGAACACCCTCGAAGCCGTCGTCTCCCTCCCGGCCAACATGTTCCAGCCCTACTCGGGCGTGAAGACCTCCATCCTGCTCTTCCAGAAAGCGGGCGAACCCGTGGCTGCAGGGTCCGAACCCCGCACCCGCGAAGTCTGGTTTTACGAGGTCACTGACGAAGCCTTCTCACTTGACCAGAAACGCAAGGCCCTCTACGGCCAGGACAACGACCTCTGGGATGCCCTGGTCAAATTCGACGCCTGGAACCGCTACCGTCAAGGGGAGGCCGAGGACAAGAAAGGCCAAACCCTTGCCGCCCTCCGTGCCGCCGCCACAGCCAAGGACTACCACCAGCCCGACTACTGGGAGGAACGCTGGCGCAGCGTGGATGACGAATTCCTGAAAATCTTCCCTGACAAGTCCGGCGACAAAGGCCATACCTATCCGCTGCACGAACTATGGCCGCAGGACTTTCCGCTTCGACCCTGCTGACTCACGCGGCTCACGCCAGTATGACGATGTCGTGCTCGCCCGCGTCCGACCCAAGTTCGAGAAGACAATCAGCAACCCTTGTCGAGCAGACTATCATACATGCCTACGCTACCGCTCGCAAACCCGATGCGGAAAAGCCCTTGCCGCCGCCGAGAAAAACGTCAAGTCAGTGGCCAACCAACTGAACAAGAAGGTCCGCGATGGCGGCCTGCTCGACCGCGAATTCGATCAGTTCGGCCAGAACGCCCTCAAGACCGTACTCAAGGAAATGACCGCCAAGGTAAAGGAATGGGCTGCCGCCGTCCCGTTCCCAGACAAGAAGCCGAAGACCGCCTGCCGAGCCCGATGTGGATCAGGCCGCCGAGGCCCTCACGCCGCTTCTCACCGAATTCGCCAAGCTCGATGGCTACAATGTCTGGCGGCGCAGCCTCGAATCCAACCACGAGGCGGGAAACTCACCCCGTCCGACGAGGGCGAGTCCAAGCGCGAGCCGACGCTGCTCAGTTGGATCGTCCCTGTCCGCCAATGGGCGGAGTTGGAAAGCTGGGGTGAAGACCCCGAGACCCAAGAACCAATCGCCAGACCCACGCACCAGGACGGCATCATCGATCCCGACTATCTCTCCTGGCTACGTGACACCCTGAAGGTCTTCGATGACGATGCCACGGTGAAGAAAGAATTCCTCGACCGCCTCGATCCCGATTGCCTCGAAGCCCTTGACTTCAACCTCTCCGCCGGACGCCACAAGCCCTTCGTCTTCGACGCCGGCCAGCATCGCCCGCCCGCCGAACTCATCGGTGAGCTTCAGGCCATCCACGGTGAGGTGCAGAAGAGGCTTGGAAAACTTCTTAACCTTATTGAGGTGAAGTGATGCAGGCGTCTCAGAACACCATACCCTCAACCTGGCCGTTAGTTGCCCTTGGAGCCATTTGCGAAGTAGGTGCTGGAAATGGAGCACCACAGGGCGGCGCTTTTTTTGCAGGGGGAACATACCCATTTGTGCGCATGCAGGATGTTGGGCGTTGTCAAATCCCATACATCAAGACAACAGCAGATCGCTTAAACGACTTAGCTCTAGAAAAGCATCGTCTCCGTAATTGGCCCGCTGGATCTCTGCTGATTCCAAAAAGTGGAGCATCCGTTGCGCTCAACAAACGTGCGTTGCTAAACGAGCCATCCTATGTGGTGAGCCATCTTGCAGTGCTTGTGTCTGGCCCACTGATCAATCCCGAGTACCTTTATCATCTAACATGCACACTGGATATGATGAAGCTGGCTTTGGACCCAGCCTATCCATCCTTGCGAACGTCAGATCTAGCAAAACTCCGCATCCCCCTTCCGCCCCTAAGTGAGCAGCAAAAGATTGTGGAGATTTTACAAGAGGTCGAGAAAATCCGCCGCCTCCTCACAGAAGCTGAAGCCAAAACCGCCGAACTTGCTCCCGGCAATGTTTGATGCAATTTTCGGCGCCCCATCTGAATGGAAGGGTGGCCCTAAATTGGGTGATTTGGTGAAGATTGTAGGAGGGGGAACCCCCAGCAGGAGAATTGAACACTTTTATTCAGGGGAAATTCCTTGGGCAACATCTAAGGATATTAAGAGGCTTTATCTTGATGATACAGAGGAACACGTCACAGAAGAAGCTGTGCAGTCAAGTGCAACAAATGTTGTGCCCAAAGGAACCGTGATGGTTGTAGTAAAAAGTAAAATTTTGGCACACACACTTCCTATTGCTATTACTCAAGTTCCAATGTGCTTTGGGCAAGACATCAAAGGACTGATGCCCACCTCTGGCATAACTCCAGAGTTAATAGTATACTCATTACAAGCACAGCTCGGTCGCATTCTTTCTCGTGCTCGAGGCGCTAACACAGAAGGACTCACGCTAGAAGCTTTAAAGACTCTCGATATGCCAGAGTTTTCAACGGAGCTAATTGAACGTTTCCGAATTTCCTGCGAAGAAATCCGTAACATCAAAGAAGCTTCTACTACAAGTAATCAAATGATAATACAAATGAATAAATCCCTCTCCGCCCACGCCTTCTCCGGCCGACTCACCGCTGAATGGCGGGAAGCTAATCGAGACAAGCTCGTTATCGAGGCACGTGAGCGTGACGCAGTCCTTAAAGAGACAGGAGCCAGATTGTCCCGTTGGCGTCGTACGATGATTCAGGAGATTGAAGAACTCCTACAGGATCGTACGGACGGTATCTATGCTGAACTCAACCGCGAGCAGAGGCTCCTGCTCAGCGAGATCAAACGCATGGTGGGCGGTGTTTCTTATGCCCGTTATTTCACTGCACAGCGATTGAGCGAATACCTCCAAGTAGGACCTCTCAGAAGAAACCCCCAGGCAATTGAAGGTCACCTGGCCGTCCTTGCTGCCCGAGGCCTGATCATCCACATAAGCCGTGAGGAACAGAGAGGAGACACAGGGGAGTTTGTTTTCGGCAATACATACCGGTTGACACTGGATGATTATGAACCACGTGAAGGCGAGGAACGCGAGCCTAGACTCGGCGATCATGCGCGCCTTAGAGAGCTGGAGCGGCTGGTCGAGCAACTGGAGAAGGATCGGTCACTGACATGAGACTACGTTACCTCCATATCCCGCGCTGCGGCCCGCTCAATGATGTCAGTGTCATTTTCGGACGTGAGGACCTCATCACCAATACCCTGAATCTGCCGCGCAAAGGTGCGTTAAACTTCGTGGTCGGCGTGAACGGAAGCGGCAAGTCAACATTACTGCGGGTGCTTTACCATGTCTTCCGTGCGCTGAACCGCAGAGAATGGCCGACACTGCCTGTCACGCTGTCATGGGATCGTACCCTTGGGGTCGAAGCAGTGACCGCGCTCCTCCATAGTACCAACAGGAAGGATGCCCTTTCCTTTTTTGCCACATGCAAACCCGTGCCCATCAGCGCACGGCGTCCCGACTGGGAGAGGATTATTGCCACCATGAGCAAAGGGGAACATCACCCCCTGGCTGAGGGGCTTGAAATGATCACCGGCCCAGACGCCATCACCAGCCCGTTACTGTTTTCCCGGTTGCCAAAGCGTCTCATCGCCTATACCTCGGGCGACTGTTACCCCTGGATGCAGATCGATCATCCGATCTTTCACCCACTGGATGAAGAAGAAGGTCAATACAGCTCTGAGGATGAACGCCCGCATGGCTGGGACATGGATAAGGAATGGGAAGAAGCACAACACATCCTTATTTCAAATGCACTTACCCGCAATACGACAAGCACCACGACAACCAGCACGACTACGACTACTACCAGTACAACGACCACTCCGCCGCCAACAGGCGTTACCAGGCCGACTATCCCAGGTTCTGCGCTGAAGGGCATGATCAGGGAGAGCCTTGAGCTCTTGCAGAGAGAGCCGGGACAGGTGGAGGATATATTCAAGAAGCTCCTTGCCAACCACATGACACTCAAGGGACCGCAGGATGACTCCTATTTCCTCATCGAACCGCATCATTTACGTTTCGCAGGCATTACCCTTGCCCTCTGGCAAGCAGCCAGGGAACTGAGCGGTTGCACATCAGAGAGCAGCCGTGAATCCCTGAGAAACTATCTCCTGGGGAGGTATGATTCCAAAGATAGGACTCTGACAGATGCCCGCCCTGTATTCGAACAAATAGACTGGTTCTGGCCAACGCACCTGAGTTTCACCTACCACGACGACGACCGCGTTACTCCGCGCCAGCACCTGGAGCTGTTCTGCCTTATAGCCCTGGCCGATGAAGTTCTCGACCAGCCGTTTGGGCGCCGACGCGCCGTTTTCTCTCTCGGCCCGTTCGAGAAGATCAGCCTTACCGAGAGACTCAAGGATGCGTTTCCCCTCGGCATCACGAGTAAGGATATCGAGTTCATCGCCGAACGGGTGGATGGCAGCAGAACAGGCGCGGAGGCATTCTTGCGCGTTCTGAGTTCAGACCAGGAAATCGACTCCACGCCCATGGACGTCTTCACCCGCCTCAAGGATTGGGAGCGCACCGGTCTGCTGGAAGACATTACCCTCACCATGAAACGCCTCCACCAGCATGAGTCCTTTGATGGCGAATCCGACGATATCATTATCACCTATGACCAGCTCAGCGACGGCGAGCAGATGCTGCTCGGCCGAATGGGCTTGTTTTACCTCCTGCGCGGCCAAGACGGGTCTCTGCTCCTCTTCGACGAGCCGGAAACACACTTCAACGATGTGTGGAAACAAAAGATCGTTGAAATGGTGGATCTGGGCCTGCTGGAGAACACCCATGCCAATGTCATTATTTCAACCCACACGAGTATAGCGCTTACCGATGCCTTTGCTGCGGAGGTGACTGTGTTGGACAAGACAGATGATGGCATTATTGCACGAGGCGTCACCGGCGGCCTCTTCGGCACTGACCCCGGCGAGGTCACCATGAACCTCTTCGGAAGCGAAAGCAGCATCGGCAGCAGATCTGTAGAGCTGCTTGACAAGCTGATGAAGACAGAATGGAAATATCGAGAGAGTGAGTTGGAGGCAATCCTAACAATCCTTGGCAGCAGTTTCCACCGGGCAGAGTTGAGGGCAATTCTAAAACAACTAAGAGCAAACAACGATGGCACTACATCAAGTTAAATTACCGAAGAGCGCGGTTCAGCTTTTAAAAATCATTGTCCTCCAAAAAAGGCTATTGAAAGCGCTGGCAGACCCGGGTTTGAATTCAGCCATGGTGAACACAGCCTGGGTTCAGAATGTATGGCACATGTTGGATTCAGAATGGGTGAGGCAATTTTGTCTTGGAGGACAGGAGAACAGAATCAAGTCCATCGCCCAGGCAATGCCAGTTGCGCGGCAGGCGCTCTATGATGAATTCTGCCGTCAGAACAAAGTAGAGGCGATGCTTTATTCAGGCGGCAACTTCCAAGACCTTAATAACTTGCCTGGCTTCAACACCCAGTTAGCAACCGAAGTCAAAGAATTCTTTAAGCAGTGTTATAAACTCCTGAGCACTAATAAGGATAGAAAGTGGAACGGCTACATGTTTGGTGGAGACCGATCCATCACGAACAGCAAGTACAAGGATGACTTTTGCAGCTACTACCCTACCATGGTAATTTGCCCTTACTGTGATGGAGAGATCGGAACACCTGAGCTGGATCACTATCTATCCCAATCAGGATTTCCTCTGCTCTCTTGCTCACCATGGAATCTCATTCCAGCCTGTCACTCCTGTAATGTTGTAGGTACAGCAAAAGGTAATAAAGCTGCCATCACGCCAGGTCCACCAAATTCAACAAACGACTGGCTCCATCCCTTTTTTAGACCAGCTTCACTTCAAGTACACATATCACTCAGTGGAACACCAAGAAACTCTATTCCAAGACTATATTCACCCGATACTACCGAGCAAACACGACTTAACAACCACATGTCCCTTATCCAAAGTCTATCGAAGCGATGGACAAACATTGCCGCAGCACAGTTCGATGTCTTGGTTCGGGAAGTGAACCTAAAAGTAGATGCAACTAAAACCTTGGAAAGCCTAATAAGAACAAGGCTAGAAGATCATCTAGAATCACGTGGGCGGGCAGCCTCATCGATGATCCACGCTGGCAGTTTGCCAGGCAGTTCTTGATAAAAGGCCTGGATATATTGAGGAGTTTTCTGTGTCTAATCCCCCACGTCTTGCATGATTAAATCTGCACAGAATACAGGGGGAACAATCGTTTTATACCATTTTCACAATGGCTGAACTTTTATATCCCAGCCATATACCATTATCTTAATACCCTTTTGTTTCCTCAGCTCATCTTCATAGGCTGGCATAACACCAGCGCAAATAATAATCCCGAAGATCTTTTTCCTAGGTTCTCTAGCTTTAAATTCCTTGATGTAACTATTAATCTGCTGTATAGCTCCACGCCCAATCTTGTTCATCTTAACTTCTACAATAACAAGGCTCCCACCCAGATGTTCATAGATAAGATCTATTCTTCCGCTATCTATAGGAACTTGTCTTTCAACTAACTTTAAGTCTTTCCCAATCAGATTTGAATTTCTAGCAAGAATATCCTCTATATCTTTTTCTAAAGTTTCTGCTACCTCTTCTGTAGATCTAAGTTTTTTTGTGTATCCTTAAGCTGTTCATTCTCGATTGCTTTTAAAATTAGAGCTGCAAATGAGGTAGGTTTAAGAGATGTTCCGCTATATCCTGGAACGAAGCATACCACGGCAACGGAAACAGCAAAGATGCTTGGTACTGATAAGGCAAGGGTTGCATCAGGATTGACAAACAAGGCGTTTGACCGTTACCGCCAAGTTGAGAATGAAGGATCGTTTGAAGTTGTGACAGCTATCAGGAAGAAAAAAGCCAAAGTGATACCCTTTTCAAAGGGCAAGAAAGGTGCTGAATAACCAATGTTGCCCGCTACCAATCCGCTACCAATTTAGGGGCATCCTAAATTGGTTTTATCTAATAATTACAACAAGTTAATGGTGGAGGCGGGGGGAATCGAACCCCCGTCCGAAGATCTTCAGCACAAGGCAGCTACATGTTTAGTCTATGTACAAAGCTTTGAACACGATCTGCCCATAGACAGGCCTCCCGTGTTCCATCCCCTGTAAATACCCCGGCGTCCGAAGGGGCCACAGCCGTCAGGGTTGCCTATCTTAATTTGACACCCCCGTATCAGCCGATAGGCGGGCTGATGCAGAGATGGGCTGCGCTAAGCAGCCAGTGCGTATGAATAATCGTCGGCACTTGTAGTGTTTCTGCCTGTTTTACGAGGGAGCAGACCTCGACATGCTCCTTGCGCCTCAACTACCCCCGTCGAACCCAATACGCCCCCGGGTTTATTGATAGTAGTCTCTCTTTGTTTCGATGTCAAACCGACTTCAAAGATTCATTTTCAATGAGCTCGCACAGGATGTGCCCGATGAGGATGTGCACTTCCTGGACCCTGGGCGTATTCCCGTCAGGAACCGCAATGGCAAGGTCCGCCTTTTCCTTCATCACCCCTCCTTCACCGCTAAGGGCGACGGTCAGGATGCCCATTGCCCGGGCATCATCCATGGCCTTGACGATGTTGCGCGAATTACCGCTCGTGGAAATGCCCACGAATACATCGCCTTCCCTGCCCAGAGCCCTGATCTGTTTTGAAAAAATATCATCGAAAGCATAATCGTTGCCGATCGCTGTCAGGATCGACGTATCCGTTGTGAGCGCGAGACCTGCGAGAGGCTGCCTTTCTTTCCGAAAGCGGTTGACAAGCTCGGCTGCGAGGTGCTGGGCATCGGAAGCAGATCCTCCATTGCCGGCAAACATGATCTTGTTTCCCCTGGCAAGGGCTGCAGACATCAGAGCGGCGGCGCGACCGATCATGGGCACGATCACACTGAGCCGGCCGTGGAGCCTCAGGCTCTCCTCGATAATCTCCTGGATACGGTCCTCCATCGCTACCACCCGGCACATGTATTTCAGTCAGACAGACTGCCTGGCTTTATAGAAAATATCTTCAGTCAACACAAGGGGAAATCGGAGAGTGCCTATAATCTTTACCGTGACAGGAGCTTCTGAACAAACGGATTATTAGCGGGCTGTATCTGTTTAAAGGATTTCTATACTCGGAAATGACCGTCTCCGTGAGAATGGTCGAGGACGAAAACCCGTTTGAAATTCTGAAACACGCAGAGAAATTCCTTGTTGTAATCATCCGTAGAGGAAAAACTCTTGAAATCGTCAGTCATGATCTCAAGCTCGGGGATGGATTCAAGATCCTCGTTGAACAGATCCGACAGATCAATGGTTCTCAAGCTTTTTTTCTCAAGGAAACTGAACTGTATAGTGAACATTTCGATCAGCTTATTGAATATGTTACGAATATATCGCATCCCTGCTCCTTGTGGCACATCTTTATACCCATATTATCGGACTTATCATATAAAGCTTGAAGGTCAAGAATTGTTTTCAATATGGTAAAGAATCGCATATGTTTGGCCGATAGATAGGGCAATATGAAGGGTACGATAAAAGATCTTATCAAGCTGTCCGGCGTCCAGGGGTATGTCATTGCAAATCAGAAGAACATCCAGATGAAGCTCCCCTCCATGCACAGGTTTGCAGGTTCGAAAGGCCGGATCAAGCAGCTCTACGAGGATCTCGTTCAGACAAAGAAAAGGCCCGGTAATATCGTAGAGATTTTCCTCGACGATATGGTGCTGACGATTTTCATAAACGGCATGATCATGCTGATGGTGTTATCGAACCCCCGGGTCAATCTCGCATTGGTGAGGATGACAGGCAAGCTGGTCATTGCGAATATTGTGAAGGAGATGAACTGAATGGGCCAGGATATCAGTGGTGGTCTTGAGAACACCCGATGTTCGGAGATAATCAAGATCCTCTCTCTGGGCAAACGCTCCGGAAAGCTTTTTTTAAATAACGGCGGAGAAACCGGCAATATCTTCTTCAGGGACGGCGAGATCATTCATGCACAATGCGGAGCCCTGCAAGGGATAAAAGCCATTTACGAGCTCGCGATATGGACCTCGGGAGAATACCGGTTCTTCGTGGATGACACACCGGATATCGTGAGTGTTGACATACCGGTGGATGAAATTCTGGCTGAGGCAGCAAATCGCATCCGCCAGATGGATCGCATTACCTCCCTGATCTCTTCGAGTTCGGAAGTGTATGAGCTCGACCCGGATCTAAAGGATAAGGAAGTCCTGATCAAGTCCGTTCAATGGAAAGCCCTGGTACAGATCGATGGGAAAAAATCCATAGCCGACATCGCACAGAAAATCGGCTTCGGCGTATCGGATACCATGAAAATTTTTTATACGCTGATCAAGGCAGGCCTGCTCAGGGATGCAAGCACATCGGAGACGGAGATCTCTCAAGGCTCCGGAAGACTGCCCGAGACTTCTTTTCTCAATGCATTGGGAAAAGACCTCACCAAAGCGATCGGGCCTATAGCACCCTTCGTGATCCTGGATACGGCAAAGGAGATGGGCGTCGACCTCCTCTCGGACGACGCCGGCCAGAAGGCCGCACTCATAGAGACGATATCGAGCAAGATACCGAGCGAGTCCATGTCGTTACAGTTTCTTGACACCATGACGGACTGGATAAACACGGAGGGAGCATAATCCATGAGAACAAAGACGTTCCTCGTAACCTTCTTGAGTTTCATGGTTCTCCTGTTCTGCTCGGCTCTTCTTATCTACCTGCAGATGCAGACGATCAAAAACCTTCGTCTGGGTGTTCTGGAAAACAAGCTCTACATCGAGAATACCGGCATACTTGCCTGGTCGATGAAAAATGTCGATCTCGAGAAGCTTGGCCGGATGCCGCTCCCTTCATCGTGGGGAGAAATCCTGATCGTGGACAATACAAGCCTTACCATCAAATCATCCACCGACCAGAGGCATGCCGGGATGAGCCTCTACAAGATTCCCCAACTCCTGGATCAGGCATCACCGGTTATCGATGCCATGAAAAAAGGCCGGGATGAGACGGTAAAAACGAAAAATTACATGATCGCCCTCTCTCCTCTGCCCGAAAACAGCACGATTATCGGCTTCAAGCCCAAGGAGTGGGAGAGAGGCCTTATTTCGGAGCAGAACGACCAGATACAGCGCAATACCCGGTCCATCACGACCATTCTGATATTCTATGTGGCAGGGGGGTTGGCATGCGCCGTTGTGTTGTCCCTGATCATCGTCTTCATCCTGACCATGCCCGTTACCAGGGCTGCAAAGGCATTCGAGCAGCTCAGTCTAGGAAATTTTGATAAAGAGCTCCCCAGATCCGGGGGGAAAGTCATGGTGAGCCTTTCGGACTCGTTCTTCCGGCTCAAGACATCCCTTATATTAGCCCTTGAAAAGCTCGGGAGCAGATAAGATGCATAAACAGGTATTAATCGTTGATGACGAAGAGACGCTGACCTGGTCACTTGCAAAATCATTGGCAAGCGACCGCGAGACCTATATGGTAACCACCTCCAACTCCGGGGAAGAGGCGTTGGCTCTCATCAGGGAAAAGCCATTCGACGTGGTAGTGCTCGATATCCGTCTGCCCGGAATCAACGGTCTCGATGTTCTTATGAAGATCAAGGAGAAAAGGCCTTCTACTAAGGTCATCATCATGACAGCCTACGGATCGTCAGAGATCAAGGCAAAGGCTAAAGCAAGGGGCTCTTTGTTCTATATCGAAAAGCCGTTCGAGATTGACCAGATGAGGGAACTCATCCTCAAAGCCCTCAACGAGGGCTCGGTTCGCGGCTTTGATGGGAGTATAACAGGCCTGCAGCTGCCGGATCTCATCCAGATGAACTGCCTGAGTCAGATAACAACTGCGTTGTATGTAAGCAAGGGCGACCGCGAGGGGTGTATCTATTTCGACGACGGACAGATCACCCATGCCCAGGTCGGAGCCATCGAAGGAGAAGAAGCGCTCTTCAGTATCCTCTCCTGGGCCAGCGGGAGCTTCCGCTTCGTCGGCGGGGCAAAAGCACCGAGGATGAGCATCAATACAAATTGGGAATACCTCCTCATAGAAGGCATGAGAAAGGCTGACGAGATGACCCTCGCTCTGGAGAAGGGCGATGACGTCGATGACGCAGGGGCGGCATCTATTGATGAGTCGACCCGGATTGCAGTAAAGAACCTCTCTTCGCTTCCGGAATGCAGCGGGATCGCTGTCATCACATCCGAAAACGAGGTTCTGTACCAGAGTGGCGGGATCACAAACGAGATAGATCTTCCCATGGTTACGAAGTTCTTCCTGAATCTCGCGGAAAATCTCGGAGAAATCGTTTCTTCGACACCGAAGAAAGTCTCGTTCATAGACCTAAACCGGCTCGTCCTCGTGTACCCTTTCAAGATTTACGTGATGATCCTGCTCTTCAACCGTGCCGTTCTGACTCAGGAGACCATCAACAGCATAGAACGCGTGATCTCCCGGTATCAGATTTAAGTTCTCAAGAATCGAAGGATCAATACCCGAAACCTTTATAAGAACCCGTTCCATCTCGGAGGCAAGCATGTAGTGGCTCAGGATGCGCAGCATGCTCTGCTCGCTTGTGCCGTACCTGTCCATAAGGTCGAGGAAGCGCCTTTCCAGGGATACCACGCGATCATGCATAACCCTCTTGTCCGCATAGTTGACAATCATCGGCTCGCCAGGCTCTATCGTTTGAAGCCGGATGTGCTGTCCGATAACCTCTCCGATGCGTTGGTATCCGTGGCTTTCCATCAGTTGCCGCCCCATTGCAGCGTGATCACCGCCGATCGTCAGAGAGTCCATCTTGCAGATGTCATGAAGGAGGGCAGCCCTGTCCACTATCTTGAGATCGATATCGCACCCGGCCTCCCGGAGGGCGTTTGCCAGCATTACCCCCGCCATCCTTACCATGCAGCTGTGCCGGATGATATGGAGGGGCATCCGTTTCTGCTCCATGAGACGATAAATCCACTGCCTTGTGGGTATCACTGTCCGCTTGATCCTGTCATGCTTCGTTTTGTGCGAACCACTTGTCCAATTCCCAGAAGATTGGCGGCAACTCCGATGGTTGTTTCCCTGGGGGTGCTATCTTCACTAGGCTCGACCTCCCGATAGAAGTCCACGCTCCAGCACTGGGCAGTATAGGTAAGCGCCTGCCGGGAGTTCTCGACCCTGTCGTCCAGGAAATCATACTCGAGCTCGAAGCGGGCAGACAAGCCCTTAACAAGGTTCACCTTCATGCCCATGAGGGCGGATTTGGTATCCACCTTGTTGTACTCTTCCGCTGCATAGAGCTCATCATCCCTCGCATCGCGAACCGTCAGCCGGCTCCAATGCTCGATGGTGGCATAAGGGTGCGGTTCTCGGCCGAACCTGTTGAAATGCCTGGCAGTAAACCAGGGAACAGGCTGGAGCACGATATTGGCCTCATAGTAATCCCATTCCCTTATCAGATAATCATATACGCGGCTCAACGAAAAATCAGCCAGCGGCCATCCGGAGGAGTTTCTGATGTAATTCTCGATGGCTATCCGCATCTGGAATTCCTTGTTCCAGTCATCTTCAGGTAAGAATTCAGGAAAGACGTCTTCCACATCGCCGGGATCGTAGTTCCCACCAACGCGGGAGAAATGAGTCCATGATATGCTCGGGGCTATCTGGTGGTACAACCCGCCCAAAAATCTCTGGCTGTAGAGTGTGGTGGTGAGAGAGACCTCCCGCCTCTGCCAGAGTTCACGGTATGTGTCGTCTTCGAGAATGCCGGGGTTGTCGCCGAAGAACTGAGAATTGTAGAGGCTGGTAAGGGAACTATCCCTGTTCTCCCAGAGATTCCGGATAGCATCGCTCTGGAAGAGATCCGGGTTGTCGTTGATGTATGTATCGCGATAGTACTGGGTAAATGAAGGCATGAGCGTGAAAAAAGGGAAATAGGACAGGGGAAGCGAGAAGCCGACCTGCGCATCGTTCTTGAGGGCCTGGACCCAGTCGAGTGAATAGATATGTACCGAGTTCAGCTCCGAGGTTATGAATACCGGAGTCTTGGAAATTTTACGTTGATTCGTCCTCAGGGCTATCCTCGGGAGTTCCTGCAATGTCCTGTCATCATTTTGAGCAGTAAGATCCTGGGTCCATATGCCGGAGATGTTGGCTGTAAAACCTTTCCGCTGCACGTTCCACTGAGCCCGTGAAACGAGCTCCTCGAGGTCGTCGTCCGGCTCGTTGGTGTAGAAATCCCTCCAGACTGCCTCGTCGGCGTAGAAAGAGCCTATGTCCCTGAAATAGTCCGGGTTGCTGGCGAGCTTGACATCCCAGGTCAGGTTTCCGCCGGCCTGGTAAGCCCTGAAAAGCCATCTGCTGTCGGGAATCGTTCCAAGAACACTTCCCGGAAGCTCTTCACCGCTTTTCTTGTCGCTCATCAGGCCTTCGAGGTAAAGCCCCCCATCCTCCTGCTCGCTGAGGCGATACCGGAACTCTCCTGTCAGGAGCAGGCCCCTGCTGGAGAGATTCATGGGTGTGACAGTCGCATCTGCGCTTCGTCCGAGCACCAGATAGAGTGGTACCCCTGCCCGGTAGCCGTAATCGGTTGAATTGCTGAAAGAGGGCATAAGAAGTCCGGATTGCCTCTGCAGCTTGACCGGGAAATAGAGGTAGGGGAGATAGAAGATAGGGAGATCTCTGATCTGGAACCTCGCATGGGCCGCATGCCCGTATTTTTCCAAAGGGGCTTCGAAACTGCCGGCTGCAATGGACCACGCGGGCTTGTCTCCCAGGCACGGGGTAAACACGATATCGTCGCCCTCATACTCATCTTCTCCGTAGCGGGTGATCGATTTTCCCGAGATGATGACCGGTTCGGCATAGACAAAGATGGAGCCCTGCTCCAGGCGGACATCCTTTCTCTTTGTGTTGTAATAGAGGCTCTCGGCAGTGATCTCCCCGCCTTTTTCTTTGAGAAAGACATTTCCTGCCGCCCAGATATCCTCGGTAAGGGTATCATAGACTACATAATTCGATTTCAGCGTGATATCCTGCCCGCTGATGATCACATTTCCGAACGCCTCGACCCTTTGCCCCTGCTTCTGGACGTTCTCAGCCTCCACATCCAGGACTGCTGCAGCACAGGGGACAGCTATGAGGAAGGAGAAAAGGAGACACGCTAGAATCCTGTACATACAATGGACTCCCGCACTTCTCCCACGGTATAGAAAGAACCGGCTACCACGATGGTCTCCCCTTCGGACAGCGCTTTCTGGAAGGCTTCCCGAACACTGCCGAACCGAATGATTTTCCCTGCCTCGAGAAAGGGCTCCATGTCGGCGGGGCTCCACGACCTCTCCGATTGCACCGGTGCTATATACAGGCGTGAGCAGACATCTTTTAACATCTCGATCATTGAGGGGTAGTCCTTATCCGCAAGAACACCAAACACCCCTACCCCATGGAAACCGGATTGATCAAGATATTTTATCAATTCACGGAGAGACGACGGATTGTGGGCCACATCGAGGATAATCTTTCCCCCGATATCCTCGATCCGACCGGGGAGGAAAGCAGTCGACAGGGCATAGGAGAGCTGATTCTCACTCGGGTTGAAGCCCAGTGCACGAGCAGCCTCCACGGCCAGGGCTGCATTCATGGGCTGGCTCGATCCTTTCAGAGATGTCCTGTGCGGGGACGGCGCGTTCACTTCCCGGAATATGGCCCCGGATTCTGCTGCACAAGACCGTATTACCTCCAAAGCCGGACCTGTTGCCATGGTGATGAGAGGCATGCCCGTGCGTGCAATGGCTGCCTTCTCCGCAGCGATCTTCTCAACGGTCGATCCAAGGTACTTGACGTGATCCAGCGATATTTCGGTAATCAGGCACACGCACGGATCCAGTGCATTTGCCGCATCATATCTGCCGCCCAGACCTATCTCGAAAATGCCGTAATCGACACGGTGCCGTGCAAAGATCATGACTGCGAGGATTACGCACCACTCAAAATACGTCAGCCCGATATCTTCCAGCAGCGGTTCGATCTCCATGCGTATGCTCGCCAGTTCTTCTTCAGCGGCGTTATGGCCGTCTATCCTGAACCGCTCGGTAAAATCGGTCACATGGGGTGAAATGGTTGTCCCCACACGAAACCCCATGGCGGAGAGGATTCGCTCAAGATAGATGCAGGTTGAGCCTTTTCCGTTCGTGCCTGCAACGAGAACATGCGGGTAGGATCTCTCGGGACGGCCGAGACGGTCAAGGGCAATCCTTACCCGTTCCAGGCCCAAAGACCAGACATTCGGTGAGATGTCTTTCAGAACCATTTCAGGAAGAATGAAAGGGTGCTGCGAAGATCACGGCGGTGTACGATCCTGTCGATGAAACCATTTGCCATGAGGGTCTCGGCATCCTGGAACCCCGGAGGAATCGCACATTGTACGGTAGACTGGATGACTCTGGGCCCGGCAAATCCGATACGGGCTTTTGGCTCTGCAATGAGGATATCGCCAAGGGCTGAGAAGCTCGCACTGACCCCTCCGGTGGTTGGGTCGGTAAAAACCGTGATCACAGGGGAGCTCTCAATCGAATCCCGCGCATGGACAGTGCGGAGCATCTGGAACAGCCCCCAGATTCCTTCCTGGATACGAACCCCACCCGAAGTGGTAAAGATAATGAGAGGAAGGCAGCCCTCTTGGGCGGCTTTCATGAGTCTCACGATCTTCTGTCCCACGGCGACCCCCATGGAGCCCCCTTTATGGGAGAAATCCATGACGCCTAAGAAGCATTGCTTGCCGTCGATGGCCCCTTTCCCGCACAGAATCGCTTCTTCGGGAACGCCCTCATCGTCTTGCTCATCCATGCCGAGTTCGACAAAGCTCCCCTCATCGCATGTTATCCTGACACGGTCCCTGGCGCCAAGCCTGAAGTGGTGATCGCAATGATTACAAACCCAGAGGTTTTCCACGAGCTTTTTGGTCAAGATGATTTCGGAGCAATTCCGACACTCGATCCATCTTCCGTCTTTTTTTGCAATGTCCAGTACTTCGCTCAAAATTCGAACACCTCCCCGCCTGTTATATATGCAACATTCGGGGGGAGTTCTGCAACTACTTCGTCAATATGCTTGGGCTTGATATGGTAGGCAATGACGCGGGTGGAAGGAGACACATGTTCTGCAATCCCCTTCTGAAGGAGCATGGGCGTGATATGCCGCGTGAGCTCGTGCAAGCTCATTCATCCTGTTTGGAAACGACACCTCGATAAAAAAAGCCTTGAGACCGGTGCCAAGAGAGCAGGCCAGGTCAAAAAGGGCCTGATTATACCCGGTATCGCCGCTGATGAGGACATAGCCATCTCCTTCGGAGATCAGATAGCTCAAAGAACCCGGGATATGCTCGACCGGGATAGGTCTGATCCTGACATTGCCTGCGGAGAATTCACCTGTCCGGGACTTCCTGGAATTTCACAAAATCCTTGTGGTTATTCAGCTCCCTGATCTCGGGCCAGATAATGCCGTTAAAGATATTCCCGTTGAGGGCACTGATCGTATTCTTGCTTCCCCAGACCGTTACCCCGTGAGACCGTTGCAGCAGCGTATCGAGGATGAAAGGCAGCTCTTTGATGTGGTCGATATGGGAATGGGTGATCAGGATGTGCTTGATGGCGCGGATACCCGTCATTCGGGCAGGACGGAAGCGGCCGAGCCTGCATCGATGAGGATGTCTCCGTTGACCAGGATGCTGGTGGTATTGAATCCCTGCATCACTGATCCGCTGCAACCAAGAATTTCTATCTTCATAGATACCCCATACTGCTGACCGTCCAGCGCACATGCAACCTGCAAATTATCTTATCTCATCGGTAACCGTAATTCCAAACTGTAGTTCAATATTGAATCGGGATCGGGGAGCCTGCACGCGAGCGAAGTGTTCCTCGTAGGATATGGCTCACGGGCAGGTCAGGGGGCGCCTTGTTTTACACCTGGATCACGGCTGAACCAGCCACCGCATGGAATGCCGGGAGATGAGCCGGCCTCTTGTTCACTTCATCCGCTTCGCTATCTTGCTTACGTGTTGTGATTTTTTTCGTGGACAGACGAGTATTGCCTCTTCGCCCTCGATGACGACAAGGTCCTCCACTCCGATAAGCACGATTTTTTTGTCGGTTGCCCAAACCACATTGTTCGTCGAGTCTTCAAGCAGGGCGTCACCCTTGATCACATTGCCGGATTCATCCCGGGGGAGGATTTTCCCCAGTGCATCCCATGAGCCGATATCGTCCCAGCCGAACTCTGCAGGGATAACGCCTGCGGAAGAGACCTTTTCCATGATGCCGTAGTCTATGGAGATCGGCTCGACCGTTTCATAGAATTCCCGGAGCTCTCCCTCAGTTATCTCCCCACCAACGCCCATGGACATAAGCTGGCCATACATCCGGGGCATATGCGCCCTGAAGGCATTCAGTATGGCGTCCACCCGCCATATGAACATTCCCGCGTTCCAGAGAAATCCTTTGTCGATGTACTCCCGGGCGGTTGCCGCATCAGGCTTTTCTTTGAATGTGAGAACACGGCGGAGCGAGAAATCACCGTCGTGATCGATGATATTTCCAGGCGCGATGTACCCGTACCCTGTTTCCGGGTGATCAGGAACCATACCCAGCGTGATGAGGACATCCGGCCATGCGGCAAGGGCATTGATCCCGAAGGATATGGCACCATGGAAATCAGCCTCTTTGCCTATGAGGTGATCTGCAGGGAACACCGCCATGACGGCATCGGGATCTTTTTTCGAAATATGAAGCGCCGCATAGGCGATGCAGGGTGCAGTGTTCCTGCCCACGGGTTCAACCAGGATGTTCCCGGGGGTAAGCTCCGGCAGTTGTTCTTGAACCTTTCCCGCGATTTCCGCATTGGTTACGATATAGATGTTGCTGCTGCCGGTGATACCGTTCAGCCGCTCGAACGTACTCCGGAGAAGGCTTTTCCCGGTTCCGAACGAATGGAGCTGCTTGGGCATGCCCGGCTTGGAAACCGGCCAAAGCCTCTCTCCCTTTCCCCCTGCCATGATAACCGCATGTATCGCCATGCTCCCACCTCGATAATTTTGTATGGAATTGTTTATTACGATTTTAGTACAACACTCAATACCATTGAACAAATCAAATCTTTGAAAAAGATTGACAGGAGAGATGCATGTATCCTAGAAACTGTCAGTACATATGGGGCTGACTGAACATTTTTCCCAGAAATACCGGATAGCGGTTTCGCGTATCTTCGGTGCGCTGATCGTCTTTCTCGTCATATTCTCCAAAACTTCCTGGAGGCTGAGCTTTGCTTTGTCTATCGCAATCGATCTGATCGCCTTTGCACTCATCCTCCTTGCCACATTCGGCAGGCTGTGGGCATTGGCATACATCAGCGGCCACAAGACAAAAGATCTCATTGCGGACGGCCCCTACTCCATGGTCCGGAACCCCCTGTACCTGTTCAGCCTCATCGGCGCCCTCGGCATCGGCCTCGTTTCTAAGAATACCCTGGTCCTTATCCTGATCGTCATCCTCTTCTGCCTCTATTATCCCTTCGTCATCCGCGGGGAAGAAGAGCATTTATACCGGATCCACGGCAAAGACTTCGAGGAATACCGGAAGAAGACCCCCATGTTCATCCCAAAACTTTCTATCTATCGTGAGCAGCCTTCATATACCATTGACACGCGTCTCTTCAGGAGGGCATTCTTCAGCGTCATGTGGTTCCCGCTGATCTTCATGGTCATGCTCGTGATCGAACGCCTCCATGGTTTTGAGCTTCTCCCGGTACTGTTCGCCATTCCATAGCTTGCATTGCCTGAAAACAGGTTATATATCTAATCCGATAAGCAATATAATTATTCCGATTGAAGGGAGAACGAGATGTTTCCTGAGAACAGATCCCGGAGGTTGAGGCTGAAGCCCGTTATTCGAAGAATAGTAAGGGAGACTGCCCTGTCGGCCGATGATCTCATCTATCCCCTGTTCATAAAGGAGGGGAAGGCCGTCAAGGAACCGATAGCTGCCATGCCCGGCCGGTTCCGGTACTCGCCCGACAAGCTTGCATCGGAAGCCAAACACATCGTCTCTCTGGGCATACCTGCTGTCCTGCTGTTTGGAATCCCCTTAAAAAAAGACAACTACGGCACCCAAGCGCACAAGAGCGACGGGATTGTCCAGCAGGCAATCAAAAGGATCAAGGATGCAGCGCCCGATCTCCTCGTCATCACCGATGTCTGCCTGTGCGAATATACAAGCCACGGTCACTGCGGAATCCTCAACCCCAAGGGAGAGGTCGAGAACGACGAGACGCTCGAGATCCTGGCAAAGGTAGCCCTGTCGCATGCCAAGGCCGGCGCTGACATGGTCGCGCCCTCGGACATGATGGACGGCCGCGTGGGCATTATCCGCGAAGCCCTTGACGAAGGCGGGTTCGAGTACATGCCGATCATGAGCTATTCGGTCAAGTACGCTTCATCCTTCTACGGCCCGTTCCGGGAGGCCGCAGGGTCGGCACCTGCCTTCGGTGACCGGAAAGGCTACCAGATGGATCCTGCAAATGTCCGTGAAGCCCTCCGGGAGGCTCGACTCGATGTGGAGGAAGGTGCGGACATCCTTATGGTCAAGCCTGCTTTGCCGTATCTGGATGTGATCCGGAGCCTTGCCGATGAGTTCGACGAGCCCTTGTGCGCCTATCAGGTCTCGGGAGAATACTCCATGATCAAGGCTGCGGCGGCCATGGGCTGGCTTGACGAGAAGGCGTGCATGATGGAGAGCGTTATCTCCATCAAGAGAGCCGGGGCCGATATGATCATCACCTATTTTGCACCGGAGATAGCCGGGATTCTCAAATGAAAGCACCGCGGATACTCGCCTGGGAGCTCACTTCATCCTGTAACTTGGACTGCCTCCACTGCAGAGCTTCCGCCACCCCGGATCCCAAACCGGGTGAGCTCACCACGGGCGAGGGATATGCGCTTCTCGAAGAGGTCGCAGCTGCAGGCACCAAACTCGTAATCCTTTCCGGCGGCGAGTCGCTGATGCGTTCCGACGTGCTCGATCTTGCCCGGTTCGGAAAGTCGCTCGGCTTACGCATGACCCTTGCCACGAACGGTTCTCTCATCACCCCCGGGATTGCCCAAGGCATGAAAGAGGCAGGAATATCAAGGGTTTCTGTAAGCCTCGACGGCGTCACTGCCGATATGCACGACCGGTTCCGGGGCCGGAACGGGGCATTTGAGCTCGCATTGCGCGGAATTGAAATCCTCATCAAAAACTCAATCCCGGTCCAGGTCAACACCACGGTGGCAGCCATGAACGTCTCCCAGATGGAAGCATTCCCTGCATTCCTCGAAGATTTACACGTCATTGCCTGGCACGTGTTTTTCCTCGTACCCACCGGTAGGGGGGTCGACCTCGAACCTGCAAAGGTCAAAGAATATCAAGAAATGCTGGACACCTTTTTCCTTGTCTACAAAGCGGCCCGCATAGAATGCAAGGCAACCTGCGCGCCTCAGTTCTACCGGCTCCTGGCTGAGAAGGGCGAACCTGTCCATACTAAGGGATGCCTTGCAGGGACTCATTTCGGTTTTGTTTCGTCCACAGGCATTATCCAGCCGTGCGGGTTTCTGCAGATTCCCTGCGGAGACATCAGGAAAGAAGGGTTCTGCGCCGCATGGGAGCGCTCGCACTATCTGAACCTCCTCCGGGACACGGAGGCGCTCAAAGGAAAATGCGGGAGATGCGGCTATAAGGCTGTTTGCGGCGGATGCAGGGCCAGGGCCTTTGAAGTGCGTTCGGACCTCCTGGAAACCGACCCCGTATGCTGGTACAAGGTATAGGAAACATGGACGCAATCGACAGGAGCATCCTCACCATCATCAATGATTCGCTTCCTCTTGAAGAGCAGCCGTTTAAGGCCGTGGCCGACAAGATCGGCATCTCCGAAGACGAGACCCTTGATCGGATCAGGGCACTGAAGGAACGCGGTTTCATCAGGAGGATCGGCGCGGTTATCAACCCGAGGCTCCTCGGGTGGCATTCGACCCTCTGCGCCGTGCAGATTCCTGAAGGGAGGATCCCCGATTACGCAACGCTCGTCAATTCCTACCCCGAGGTAACTCACAACTATGTGCGGACGGGCGAGCCCAACTGCTGGTTCACCCTGATTACCCCTGATGCCGCAAGATCGAGAGAGATAATCCGCGAGATAGAAAGTGGGCTGGGCTTACATGTCCTCGACCTTCCCGCCCGCCGCGTCTTCAAGATAAAGGTTTCATTCGATCTCGGGGCACCCGAAAAATAATCAAAGGGGAATGTGGATCATTCTCCCCCAAGAAATTTATTTTTTCCTGAGCAGCTTTGAAAAGATCCCTTCTTTATGCTGCCCTGCCTTGCCCAGTTCCTCTTCATACCCCTGGGCGGAAAAATAGATAATCCTGTCAAAAAAGAGAACGACCTTGTTGTTAAGCTCCAGGGCCTGATAGCATTCATATGTGGAATCAAAAAACTGCCTCTCGGTAACGAAGAGCCAGAGATGTCTCTTCAGGAGCATAAAGGCTATTATCACTTCGCTGACCGGAATTCCCTCATGGAACCGCCTTTTCCCGAGCTCGGTGTAATATTTCTTGATATCTCCGGATCGCCTTTCCTTATTGAGCCATGAGATAAGCCTGCTGTACACATCGTAAATGCGCTCGCTGAGGATATCCACTGGAAGGCTTCGATAACACTGAGTCTCTTCCCGGCTGAGAAGTTCCTTGCTTGACCGCCTTGTCAGCTCGTCCTGGTTGTCCTCGATCAGCTTGACCAATTTGGAATACATCATTCTCCCTCCCCGTAGTGACAATACTTTACCCATCAAATGTATGTTAATCGATACATCAATTCATATAAACTATTATAAAGAATATGTCTTCCTATCACAATAGGATTATCGTATGAAATGACCTGGTTAGATAGAAAAATCAAAGAGCTTTCATGTCATCCGATGAGGACTTCTTTTTCCTTATTTGTGATAGGGTTCGTTATTCAGGATGGTGAAGGCCCGGTAGACCTGCTCCATCAGCATGATCCTGATCATCTGATGGCTGAAGGTCATGGGGGAGAGTGATATCTTTTTTTTAATATGTTCTTCCAGCGACTCGTCAAACCCGGTGGAGCCGCCGGTGTAGAAAAAGATGTGTTTTACCGAACCCAACTGCTGCTGCCCGATAAACCGGGCGAATTCCTCCGAGGTCATGCTCTCTCCATCAGGGCTCAGGAGCACATGGGTTCCCTCCCTGCTCTGGAGTTTGAGGGTTTTGGCCTCGATAACCTCTACCGGCCCATATCGGAAAATCCTCTTTCGGTAATCGTCTACGAGCTCTCCTACAGGGCCGCGTTCGGTCTTCCCAGCCATGCAGAAGACCAGCTTCATCCTTTAAGCCTTTTGGCATCGAACCACATGCCTTCGATATCGTAATACTTCCTCAAGTCATCCTGGAAGATATGGATGATGACCTCAACATAGTCCAGGAGAACCCATCGGCCGGTATCCAATCCTTCCGCTCCGAATGGCTTCCCGACAGTATCTATCACGTGTTCGGCCATAGCCCTGATCTGCCTGTCCGACATGCCTGTGCATACGATGATACAATCCGTAAAAGAACAGACGCCGCTCACATCCAGGACAACGACATCCGTCGCCTTCACATCCTCCAGGGCTTCTACCGCCTTGCTCCACAAAGGTTTCATCTATTCGTACATCCTTTCGTTCCTCATGTATTCTTCAACCTCCTCAGGCACCAGGTATCTGATGGATCTCCCCTGCCGGCAGACCTCACGGATAAGAGACGATGAGATATCGAGCGGGGTCACCTCTACGATATATTATCTTGTTCCCGGAGCTGTTCACATAGCCGTCCCCGCTCTTTGCAAACAGTTCGGCTTTCTCTCCCAGCACTTCTCCGAGTTCAGGCCGCCTTGCATTGGGGCGTGACATGACCACGAAATGAGCAAGGTCGAAGAGCTTCCTGGACTCATACCAGGTGGATATTTCATTAAAGGCGTCCTGCCCCAGGATGAAGTATGGGGTGATGCCGTAGTCTGCCCGTATGTGCTCTATGGTCCTGATGGAGTAGGAATTACCCCCCTGGTCGACCTCGAAAGATGAGAGGGTAAAACAAGGATTGCTCCGTATGGCCAGCCGTACGATCTCGAGGCGCTTTTCTGCTGAAACCTCTCCTGCAAGCTCCTTGTGGGGCGGGATATAAGACGGAACGAAAACAACCTCGTTCGAGACCGATATCCTGCCTGACCTCTTCGGCGGCCCTCAGGTGGCCGAAGTGGATGGGATTGAATGTGCCGCCGAAGATACCGAGCCTCATGTCCTGATCTGGCCGTCCCCGAAGCAGATGAATTTTCCGATGGTGAGGTCTTCTATGCCCATGGGCCCGTATGCATGGATTTTTGAGGTGCTGATCCCCACCTCTGCCCCCAGCCCGAATTCTCCCCCGTCCGAAAACCGCGTGCTTGCGTTGACGAGCACGGTGGAGGAGTCCACCTGCCTGAGGAATTCCATGGCACGCGTGTAATTTTCCGTGATGATGGCCTCGGTGTGGTCCGAGCCGTACTGCTCGATATGGTCGATGGCTTCCTGCATATCGCCGCTCACCTTTACCGCAAGGATGAGATCCAGAAATTCCTCATACCAGTCGTTTTCCGTAGCAGGGACTACATCGCTCACGATCTCGCGCGTTTTCCCGCACCCCCTGATCTCTACCCCGTGATGCCGGAAGATGCTGATCATCTCCGGGAGGAATTCATGCGCTATTGCCTCATCGACCAGCAGGGTCTCCATGGCATTGCAGACGCCCGGTCTCTGGACCTTTGCATTGAGGCAGATCCTGTAGGCCTTCTCCAGATCGGCGTCCCTGTCCACGAAGATGTGGCATACACCCTTATAGTGTTTCAGAACCGGTATCCGTGAATTCTCGACCACGCTCCGGATGAGCCCCTCCCCTCCGCGGGGGATGACGAGGTCGATGTACTGCTCCAGGGTGAGCATCTCGAAGATCGCCTGCCTGTCCGTTACAGGGATGAAGCCTATTACATCCGGATCGATGCCTGAGGCTTCCAGAGACTTCTTCAGAACACCAGCGACGGCCCTGTTCGAGTGGATCGCTTCCGATCCTCCCCGGAGGATGACGGCGTTGCCGGACTTGAGGCATAAACCTGCTGCATCGGCCGTAACGTTGGGCCTTGACTCGTAGATGATGGCCACCACCCCGATGGGGATCTTCATCTTCCCCACCATGAGTCCGTTGGGCCTTCTGGACATGCCGGTGATCTTCCCGACAGGGTCAGGCAGTTCAGCTATCTCTTCCAGTGCTCCGGCCATAGCCTCGATGGTCTTGTCGTTCAAGGTAAGCCTGTCGATCATGGCGGGGGGAAGACCGCTCTTTCTTGCCTCTTCCAGGTCCTTTGCGTTTTCTTCTTTTAGTGTTTGTGCATTCTCCCGCAGGCTCTTTGCCATATGCTTCAATGCATCCGCCTTACGTACGCTGGAGAGGCTCACGAGAGATCTCGATGCCCTCCTTGCGTTCCTCGCAATGCTCACGACCAGACTCTCGCTCATTGCCCGGCATCCTTTCTCAAAATCATGTTATTGCGGTGGACCACCTCTTCGTCACATTCTTTTTCCAGGATGCTGCACACCTGGGAGGTGTTCGCGCCCTTCACCCTGGAGACCTCTTCAGTCGTGAAGTTGCTCAAACCCACGGCAATTACATCTCCTCCCTGCTCCACGATCTCGATAGGGTCTCCCGCCTTGAACATGCCCTCGACATCCACAACGCCGCAGGGAAGCAGGCTCTTGCCGCTGCCCAGGATCATGACGGCTGCTCCGTGATCAACGACGACTTTGCCTTTTGGCCTCGTCACAAAGCTCATCCAGTGATCTTTCTGTGTGAGTCTTCCGCGTTTACGCGGGTGGACGAATGTCCCGATATCATGGCCTTCGAGCACGGAACTGATGACCTGCGGGGTATATGCAGAGGTGATGACCGTGGGAATGCCGAGCATGGATGCATGATATGCGGCCTGGAGCTTCGATTTCATCCCGCCCCTTCCCAGGCTTCCAGCCTCTCCGCTCTGGGTCTTGATATCTTTGCTTTTCAGATCCCTGATATCGGAGAGCAGCTTTGCGCCGGGGTTGATACGCGGGTCTTCCATGAAGACACCTTCAATATCCGTCAGGATGATCAGTGCCTGGGGCTCCACAAGGGGGATGATCATGGCCGAGAGCATATCGTTGTCGGTAAACTGGATCTCGTCCACAGAGACCGTATCGTTTTCATTGATAATGGGAATTGCGCCGAGTTCGAAGAGGGCGGAGAAGGTATTGCGGATATTGAGGTAGCGGTGGCGGACATCGAGGTCGTCCCTGGTGATGAGGATCTGTGCTGCAGTGTATCCGTAGCGTCTGAACGCATCGGTGTAGGCCCTGATGAGGCTGCCCTGGCCGATGGCGGCCAACGCCTGCTTCCGGGACAGCGCAATGCTCGGGTCCGTGATCTTCATGATCGCCTTGCCCTGCGCAATGGCGCCGGAAGACACGAGGGCGAACTCCTTTCCCTGGTCCTTGAGCAGCGAAAGCTCGTCGCAGAGACGCTCGATCATGCGGTTGTTGAGACCGTTGCCGGTACTCAATGCCTGGGAGCCGATCTTGATCAGGACGCGTCTGCAGGTGGCAAGGATTGTGCGGGAACTCTTATCCATTGAGGTCCTTTATCATCTCATCCAGCACAGTATCTATCCCTTCACCGGTAGCGGCTGAAGCGATAAAGCAAGGATACCCCTTGTCTTTTACAAAGGCAACTACGTCTTTCGCCCTCCCTCTTGCCTCGGCAAGATCGCATTTGTTCAGGATCACGATCTGCTTGCGGGTGACAAGCTCGGGAGAATACGCTTCGAGCTCTCGCCTCAGGATGATGAATTCCTCTTTCGGGTCCCGCTGCGTGAATGGAGAGAGATCGATCATATAGACAATGATCCTGGTCCTCTCGATGTGCCTGAGGAACTTCAGGCCCAGGCCGACCCCCTCGTGCGCCCCTTCGATAATGCCCGGGATGTCCGCCATGACGAAATCGTTATTCTTCCACCTGACCATACCGAGGTTGGGGGCAAGGGTGGTGAAGGGATAATCGGCAATCTTGGGCCGTGCGCTCGATACCCGCGAGATGAGCGTGGACTTTCCTGCATTGGGAAATCCGACGAGGCCGACATCGGCCAGGAGCTTGAGCTCGAGGAGAAAATCCTTTTCTTCCCCGGGTTTCCCGTGCTCGCAGTACCGCGGGGCCTGCAGCGTGGGCGTAGCGAACTTTGCATTGCCCCTGCCGCCGCCTCCTCCCCGCGCAATGACGATCGTCTGGCCTTCCGTGACGAGATCGGCAATGATCTCTCCACTCGCATAGTCTTTTACGACCGTACCCACGGGAACATGAATGATCAGGTCATCACCCGACCTCCCGGTACAGTTCTTTCCCTTGCCGTGCTGCCCTCTTTGGGATTTGTAATGCGGATGGTAGCGCTGATCGAGCAGGGTGTGGAAGTGGGGGGATGCTTCGATGATTATATCCCCGCCTTTTCCACCGTCGCCGCCGTCAGGGCCGCCTTTGGGAACAAATTTCTCTCTGCGAAACGAACAACAACCGTTACCGCCGTCACCGGCCTTTACATAAATCTTGGACTCATCGATAAAGTCCATGTTTTATACAGCGGTTTCGACGATGCTCACCCTCTTTTTCTTGTTGAAGAGTGTTTCAAACTTCACGACACCGTCAGTCAGGGCAAACAGGGTATAATCCCTGCCGCAGCCGACGTTCTGACCAGGATGGACCTTAGTCCCCCTCTGGCGCACGATAATGCTGCCTGCCTTCACCTGCTGGCCGTCGAAGCGTTTTACTCCAAGCCGTTTCCCTGCTGTGTCGCGTCCGTTGCGGGAAGTTCCGCCTGATTTCTTGTGAGCCATGGATTACGCCTCCTTGCCTGCATCGATCTTCGTGATAAAGATCTCGGTAAGGTACTGCCGGTGGCCCTTTTTCTTATGGTACCCTTTCCTTCTCTTCATCTTGAAAACGATGATCTTCTTTGCCCGCATCTGCCGTACGATCGTGCCGCTGACCGTAGCGCCCCGGAGCTTTGGTGCGCCGAGTTTATATTCGTCTCCTCCGACGAAGAGGACTTCTTCGAAAGTCACCGTATCGCCGCTCGCAGCTTCGAGCTTCTCGATCTGGATTCTGTCGCCTTCTTCGACCTTATACTGTTTCCCGCCAGTCTTTATCACTGCATACATAGTTGTACTCCTGAGTTTCTCTTCTTAAGAGAAAGATGAAGAGCTATTAATGAAACTTAAGCCTATTGTCAAGGTATTTTCCCCAATCCATCACGGTATTTGGAGAATGGGACCATGAGGACAAAAAAAAGCCAGAAGATAAGGTGTGGGGGACAGTAGCGGAGTATCAATCTGTCCCTTCTTCTGGCATCAAAAAGGAGGTTTCAGTTAAGCTTTGTAAAGAGTACTGATGGATCTTAGGCATGCGGCTTACAGGGCTTGCCACTGCCTCACGGCATAAAAGGGGAACGACATCACCCCAGTAGATATTCCATACTTAGAATATCCGCACTGCCTGTTTTCCTTATATGCAGTCATCGAGCCGATGCGCATGCCTTTAGTAAATCTTCTGCACTCTGTGTTACGATCTTTCCTATGTTTTTCATTCTTTATCAAAGAACTAAAAAGCCCCTGCTATCTCTATGAAATAGCGAAATGCATGCCAGCTCTTGATAATTTATATGTCATTGTTATTATGTCTTTTATTTATAGTCCATGCATGGCTTATGGCTTATTGGCCCTACACGGTTTGGGGGATTTGGTCCCGGCACCATAGATACTCTGGTGTATCTGCCATAACCTTTGTTATTATTCCGGCATCAAGGCATCTTGAGTTTGATCTTGAACCGGCTGCCTTTGGACTGGTCCTGATTGACCATATCGGTGACGTGTTCGAGCCCGAATATCTTTTTACAACCCAAGGATGGATTGATCTTCGGGTTCTTGCTGCAGGACGGGCAGAAGTACTTAACCGTGACTTCCAGATTCTTTGAGCCGTATATTTCCATGCTCCGGCATCTTTTGCACAATGACTTTCCGCAGCCTTCGCACGTCGACGCAACATCTATGGACGAGCATATATCACAGAGTCTCTCTGACTTTTCCTGAGAACTCATTCTTTTCTCCGATTACCTTCTATTTGCTGGCCAGGGTAAATGCGAATGGCGTGCCACAGAGAATGTATCGTATATCTATTTGATATTTAAGTAATTAATTCACCTAAGATCCAGGGTAAGGGAACAATACCACTGCAAAAGAAAGGGTTATCGCGCCATAGTATGGCAATATGACCATAAAGAAACTTATCAGCGGTTATCGTCACGCCGCAACGCGGGATATGACCGGGGCGAGCCTTTATAGTCGCGGAGGAAGTGGCACCCGATGGAATTCTGGTTCCTGAGCGCTGCATCCGCCACCAGGATCGCGGACTGCGTCCCGTGGAAAAGGCTGATGATATCCTTCGATACCGGCGTTTCCCGGTAGAAATCCTCGATGCGCAGATACATATGCCTTAAGTCTTCGATAGCTATCTTGAGCCTCTGTCTTGTCCTGACAATGCCCACGTAATTCCACATAGTGCTCTTGATGGAAACCCAGTCCTGGGCGATGAGGGCCGGGTCCTCATTTTCCACATTCCCGGTGGGGATCCAGTCCCGTACGGACTTGAGCATCTTAAACCCGATGGTCTCTCCGGCATTGATCTTTACCGCGATATCCTTGGCTGCATAACAGCCCCAGACGAGCCCTTCGAGAAGCGAGGTTGATGCAAGCCTGTTCGCCCCGTGGAGGCCGGTACAAGAAACCTCTCCCACTGCATAGAGACCTTTCAGGGTAGTCCTTCCGAGGGTGTTCACCTGAACACCTCCGCACAGGTAGTGTGCAGCAGGGACCACGGGCACAGGTTCCTTCGTGATATCGATTCCGGCCTCCTTGCACGTAGCATAAATGCTCGGAAACCTCACCGGTATATCCTCATCCACATAGTTCGCTATATCGAGCAAGACATGCTCCTCGGAGTTTTCCAGCATTTCGTCCCAGATGGCGATTGTCACTTCGTCTCTCGGCGCAAGGTCCTTGAGCCCGGGATTGTACTTGTCCATGAAATACTCGCCCCGCAGGTTCAGCAGCCTCGCACCTTCGCCCCTGAGAGCCTCGGACATGAGGAATCTCCTCGCCCCCGGTATGTAGAGGGTGGTAGGGTGGAACTGTACGAACTCCATGTTGATGACGTTGGCCCCGGCTCTCTCTGCCATGACGATGCCGTCTCCCACCGTACCCTTCTCGCTCGTGGAGTGGAGATAAATGTCTCCGACCCCTCCTGTGGCCAGCACCGTATACTGGGCCAGTACGGTGAGCACCTCCTTGGCGTGCTCCATGTATACATATGCGCCCGCACACCTGTCTTCCAGAATATACCGGGACTGGATATCCGTTGAATGGTGATGGAGGGTGATGAGGTCTATGACCGTGGCGTTTGTGATGATTTCTACATTGCTCTGTTTTTTCAGTGCATCGATAAGAGCCTCTTCGATTTCCCGTCCCGTATGATCGGCAGAATACAGGATGCGGTTTATGGAGTGCGCCCCCTCACGGGTGAGGTCGTAATTCTCGTCCTCGGGACCCTTGAGATGCGTAAAATTAACCTTCAACTCATCGATGAGGATTTTCTTGACCACTCTGGGGCCGTTCTGGGACAGGTACTCGACAGCCTCGATGCTGTTGAGATACCTTCCTGCTTCCATGATGTCGTGCTTGAGGAGTTCAGGGCTGTCTCCATTGCCGGCATACACAATGCCCCCCTGGGCACGGTTCGTGTTCGTTGCCGTCGGGTCCGACCGCTTGGTGAGGAGGCAGACCTTTAAACCTGATTGAGCTGCAATGTATGCGCACGTAGCCCCTGCGATACCGGTCCCGATGATAAGACACTCTGTTTCCTTTACCACATCCGCCATCTTTATATCCTCAACATGTTCGTAAGGGAGACGCGAGCATCACCGGCGACATCCTCGGGCACCGTGACCCGGTAGGTTTCGTCGCCTAAGTGCAGCAGGGTGTCGGCCAGTTTCGGCAAGGTTATTCCGGCCATGTCGTCGCAGTATACTTCCCTTAAGGGAACGATCCGAACGGACCGGTTCTGGTGAGCAGCCCGTTTTACCATATTGGCCTCCGTACCGATCGCGAGGCTTTCACCGGGAGACATATCCCGGATATATTCAAGGATGGCGGCGGTTGAACCGGATGCATCCGATGCAGCCACCGTTTGCGGGTCCGATTCCGGATGGACGATGACCTTGATGCCCGGATACCTCGCCTTCACCGCGTCCACATCATCAGGCTTAAACTGCGGCCAGTGTACCGGGCACCACCCTTTCCACAGGATGATCTTCGCCCTCTCCATGTCCGCCTCATCGAGACCGCCGTCCGTCTTCTCAGGATCCCACAGGACGATCCGACCGTCCGGTATCCCCATCTTCCGAGCAGTGTTGTGCCCGAGGTTCATATCCGGCAGGAAAAACACCTTTTCCGCCCTTTCAAATGCCCATTGAAGGATCTTCAATGAGTTCCCCGACGTACAGATAACCCCGCCGTGCTTACCGCAGAAGGCCTTTATCAAAGCCGACGAGTTGACATAGGAAACCGGGATTACAAAACCCGATGCACGGGTGATACGATCCCATGCCTTCACGACATCGTCGTAGCCCGCCATATCGGCAAGGGGACATCCGGCCTTAAGGTCAGGGATGTATACGGATTTATCAGGAGCGAGGACGGCCGCGCTCTCGGCCATGAAGTAGACCCCGCAGAACACGACGAACCTGGCTTTATCGATCTGGGAGGCTTTCCGTGCGAGTTCCAGGGAATCTCCCACGAAGTCCGCACATGCTGCCACTTCATCGCTCTGGTAGTGGTGCCCCAGGATAATGAGGTTCTCGCCCAGCTCTTTCTTCTTTGCAATGATGATGTCTCTGGCTTCGCTGTCTGTCATGGTGTCCCTTCGATAATCAGGGAAATGTCGAGTGCCCGGATCGAATGCGTGATGTCTCCGACAGAGATATAATCCACTCCGGTCAGAGCCACAGCCCTGACCGTTTCCAGAGTTATGCCTCCCGAGGCTTCCAGCGGTATGCGCCCGCTCACCAGATCTACCGCCTTTTTCATACTCTCGACGGAGAAGTTATCGAGCATGATCCTGTCCACACCGATTCCGAGGAGCTTTTCCACGTCGGACAGGGTCCGTGCTTCCACCTCTACAGGTATACCCGGGCAGGACTCTTTGACCTTTCTCACTGCGCCTTCCACGGAACCTTCCCGGTCGATGTGGTTATCCTTGATGAGCGCCATATCCCAGAGGCCCATCCGGTGGTTCATGCCGCCGCCCGTCTTCACGGCATATTTATCCAGAATCCTCTGCCCCGGTGCGGTTTTTCTGGTATCGAGGATCTTCGCCTTTGTCCCTTCGGTTAGGCGCACGTATTGGGCTGTCCTCGTGGCAATGCCGGACATGCGCTGCAGGAAGTTGAGCGCTGTGCGCTCTCCCCTGAGGACCCCCACTGCAGGTCCGAGGACCGTTCCTATGGTGTCTCCCGGCTCCAGCTCATCACCGTCTTGCTTGAGAAAATCGCACCTGATCAAAGGGTCTACCCGCTGAAAAACCGTGTGCACGACCTCAATACCTGCCAGCACCCCTTCCGCCTTTGCCTTCAGTACAGCCCTCATCTGCTCGCCGGGAGGAAAGATGGCCGTGGAGGTAATATCTTCCCCGTCTTCGGCAAGGGCAAGGTCAACGATGCGCGTTATGAGCTCTTCCGTATTCATCACAGAAACCTTTGATAAGGTTATCTATTGTTGTGTCCGCCCGGTCAAGTTCATCTTTTGTCCCAAACGATGATGAAAGGCTTAAAAATATGGGATCATATGGTGGAACGGAGGCTCCGAGCCTCTCGTAATCGATCCGGTCTATATCATACTCTTCGCCTAAAAAATAATATTTCCCGAATCTGGGTCTGGAGACATCGCGGAAGGGCCAGGTGATCTTCAGGGAAAAATACCTGTGGAGGATCTCTCTGAGAATCGGGCTTGCCTTGACCGCTTCCGGAGCGATCTCTTCGCCCAGGATGTTCTGGACAATGGTGAAAAAGGTTTTGACGAAGTCGATATCCGTGATGACGCTGCCGTAGAGATACCAGTCGTCCACGACAGCCAGGACGGCCGTCACCTCGTTGTCCGTCAGTTTCTGGTAGCTGGGGCAGAAATGGCCGTCACAGATCTCCCGGCCGTAGAAGCTGTGCACCCTCAGGTCGCAGCCTCCGGTGACCATGGGATGGAGCATGCACCCTACCCTCTTCTTCCCTTCATCGAGAAATCCTGCGAATTCGCAGGCATAGATGGTCTTGTAAATCCTTCTCCCGTCCTCCCGGTGCCTGATGATTTCCCGGTACTTATCAAGAGACAGACCGCCTCCCCGCACCTTTGCCATGAGCAGCCCCCGGTACTCAAACCTGTTCGCGAGCTCGGGCCGGGTATTCTCAACATAATTATAGATGCCGCAGCATGCAGCACAGGATTTGCAGGAGTCGGGCTGGCAGAGATGGATATCCGTCATGGCGCACCGTTAGGAACAAGCGATCATGACGTCGATCCCATCCACACCCACGGTGTACTTCACTTCTTCGTAAACCACGGTATACAGATCGGGGTTTTCGGTTTCATCTTCACCGACGAATACACCCTGCTCGATGAGAATATCCAGGATACAGTGCAGAGCCATGAAGGAGATGTCTTCACAGATGATGATGTTGTACATCTGCTTCCTATGTAAAAACGGTATCTTTTCGATCATGTTTTCTCCTTATAACACAATGCGCTACCTTGTCTAAGGGATAATCCCGCCCTTACGGGGAGGATTGAATAATAAAAGTTCTGAGTGACTCACCCTGACAAAAGATTCAACAGTAAATAAAGCCTGGCCATCCGTTTTATTATCCACCTCTTATCTCATGGAAAAACAGCGAGGCAATCCCCACGAGAAACAACAAATAAAGATGGAGTAATTTGGCTAACTCTTTAAATGTCCATGACATTGCACAATAGGAATCTTTCTGGTATGTACTGATTCACGTATCAATACATCACAGGGGAGGCATCTGTGAAAGGACACGAGATTCTCACGATGAGCGAATACGAGGGAGCGCTCCTGCTCAAGGAGTGCGGCATTCCGGTGGTCGAGCAGGCCCTTGCCGGAGATGAAAGGGCGGCGGCAACGGCTGCCGGTAAACTGGGCTTTCCCGTTGCCCTCAAGGTTTGTTCCGAGGCCGTACTCCATAAGACAGACCAGGGCGGGGTGGTGCTGAATATCCCCGATGAGAAGGTTTTCATGAAGGCCTGCCGTGACATCCGGTCATCATTTGCACATATTCCCCATGATCTCCTTGTCCAGAAGATGGCCTGCCCGGGGATCGAGCTCATTCTGGGTGCGAAACGAGACCCCATTTTCGGGCCGGTGGTTCTCGTGGGCATCGGCGGTATCTTTACCGAGATCTTCCGCGATACCGTAATAGAGCTTGCGCCGCTGAGCGTAGGATCCGCCCGCTCCATGCTGATGCGCATGAAGGGCTCTGCAATGCTGAGTGGTTACCGCTCAATGGCGCCTGTTGACCTGGATACTGTCGCAAGGGCGTTACACACACTCTCGCGGCTGATTTCAAAACGCAGAGACATTGTCGAGATCGATATCAACCCCCTCATCGCACATCCAAACGGTGCAGCGGCGGTCGATGCACTCGTACGATATACCGGCAGCCCGCGAGCTGCAAAAGCAAAGGCCTGCGCCCCGGAGACGGTGGATCCTTTCTTCAATCCGCGTGCCTTTGCCCTCATCGGTGCATCCAGGAGCCAGGGCAAGGGAGGCAATATCATCCTGCGCAATCTTCAGAAGGCAGGCTTTAACGGCAGGATCTATCCCATCAATCCCACGGCACATGAAATCCTCGGCATGAAGGCGTATCCCAGGGTGAGTGACGTGCCGGAACCGGTTGACCTCGCCATGGTCGTGATCCCAAAGGCTGCCGTGCTTGATGCAGTTGCTGATTGTGCAGCCAAGGGTGTCCATAATATCATCCTCAGCACGGGCGGCTACTCCGATATGGGAGAATCAGGTGCCGCTGAACAGAAAGAACTCGTTGCACAGGCCCGCAAGGCAGGCATCAGGATCATGGGCCCCAACAGTATCGGCACCATCAATCCAAGCGCCGGTCTTGCCACATCGATCGTAGGGCTCGAACAGATACGATCCGGAGGTGTGTCGCTCATCGGTCAATCCGGAGTATTTTCCTCGGGATGGGGGCGATGGATTGCCGACTTCAAACCTTTCGGCATCGCGAAAGTAGCCTGCATCGGCAACAAGGGCGACGTAAACGAGAGCGACCTTCTCGAATACCTTGCCGATGACGAGCAGACAACGACCATCGGCATGTATCTGGAAGGAGTAGTGGAAGGTGAACGGTTTGTCCGGGCTGCTGCCCGAGCATGCTCGAAAAAGCCTGTCGTGGTGGTGAAATCCGGTCGGAGCGAGGCAGGCGCAGCGGCCATAGCTTCTCATACCGGCTCTCTGGCAGGTTCGGATGCGGTGTTCGATGCCGTCTGCAGAAAAACCGGCATGGTGCGGGTACATGATTCCGAGGCCTTCTTTGATACGCTTGCTGCCTTTGAAGCCCTTCCCCGGCCCCGCGGCAACAGGATGGGCGTGTTCTCCATAACGGGCATGGGATGCGTGGTAACCACCGATGCAGCAGAAGAGTACGGTATAGAGCTCCCCGCACTCAAGTCCGGCACACTGAGAAAGCTCCGGGAGGTGATGCCTGCCTGGGCACCTGTACGAAACCCGGTGGATATCTGGTCTGCTGTGGAGCAGCACGGTTCGAAGAAAACCATGAGCCATATCGCAAAAAGCATGCTCGCCCAGAAGGACATCGATGCGCTCCTCATCATCTTCGTCCTCATGCCCGAGACGATCTTCGATATTGGAGAAGCCTTTGCCGAGATCGTCCGGGAGTATCCCGGCAAGCCGGTATTTGCAAGCTATTACGGCGGGACGAAAAAGGAGATCCTGCATATTCACGAGGGCTTCTTCCCGCTCGGCGTGCCGACATACCCTACCCCCGAGCGTGCAATGTATGCATTCAGCCGGATGGTGGAATACACCCGGCAAAAATAGACCGGCTCTTTGGGAAAGGGGCAGACCGGCAGATATATTGCCGCTCATTCGGCATCATACGTTCAAGGGAGTAGTTATCCCCTCTCCTGTATCCTCTCCCCTGGGTACCCGCAATGCAAGTCGTAAGAGGACGAACTGGCCAGCAAGGCATACGAAATGAAGATCCGGCGATGGGTACAGCATTCCGGTAATTCGCCTGATGACAAAATGAGTACAAAAGGTTACACATAGGTCATACTCTATGCCGGGAACCGATAAAGTCCATACATGACAGGTGCTCAGATAACATGTTGATTCATAGAGTTATATAGTTTATCGGAAATATATTCTGGTTGAGCACGGTTTTTGAATATAACTGATGGAAAGGCATATGGAATGGGCGTGGAGGTTTTTGAATGTGCACCGGCGTAGGATCCGCCTCGACGGTGCTGCTCACCGGCGGCAAAACCCTGTGGTATTTTTTCAACAATCCGCTTCGCCTACTGCCTGGCCTATCCATCATGTTCAGGAATAGCAACGTATATGAGCCTATCGTTTTCTTGGGAAAAAGGAGATAATAAAATGAAGAATACAATGAAAGAATTACCGGCTTTTCACTGCTTCTTAATCGCCATTCTGGCGAGCGCCATAAGCCTCTTTGCCTTTAGCACTCCGGCCATCGCAGAGACCCAGTGGGACGTGGGAATTTCAGGCGGTAAAGACGGCATAGACGGATTTCATCTTTCTGTCGGTGATTACTACCATGTCCCTGAAAGAGATGTGGTTATCATCCGTGACCGCGGGGTTTATGATGAAGAGCTCCCCGTTGTTTTTTACCTTGCAAAAAATGCTCGCGTGTCTCCCGGCGCTATCGTGGATCTTCACTTGAGGGGCATGAGCTGGATGGATATCACGCTGCATTTCGGTCTGAGCCCTGAGATTTATTATGTCCCGGTGACGATCATCGAGGACCGCCGCCCGCACGGGCATGCCTACGGCTATTACAAAAACCATCCCAAGCGTCAGGAGTGGAAAAAAATATCTCTCAGTGATGACGATGTCGTCAATCAGGTGAACCTGAAGTTCATATCTGATCGCTACGGATATTCCCCTGACCAGGTCATGAAGTATCGGTCCGATGGCAGGAAATTTACGGTCATCGATCAGGACATCAGGCAGGAAAAACACAAGCGCGGCGGTGGTGACAAAGGAAAGAACAGCTCTGTCAAAAGTAAGGGCAAAGGCGGCGCTGAGAAGGCCGTGCACAGCGGCGGCAAGGAAAAGAACAGCTCTGTCAAAAGCGGCGGGGATATAATTTGGAAAGAGAATAAGCACGAAGGAAAAGGAAAGAAATAAAAGGACCTTCCGCATACTGCCGTATCGGCACTGGGAACCGGCTGCATCGTGAATGCGGCAAGAGGGGAAAAACAGCCCTTCTTGCCGCATTTGCTTGTCCGCTATCGGATAGCTTCTACTGTTCTTCCTGGGTCTTGGCAAGCTCTGCCGCGGAATCGGCCGCTGACCCGCCTGCCGGGATGATCCCCTGCCGCTCATATACAGGACGGGCGCCCTTTCTGAACTTGGGCAGCTTGAGTGAGAAGACGGCGGCTCCCAGGATGCAGCAAAGGCCTCCCAGCATGACGGTTCGGGGTGCACCGATTTGTCCGGCCAGCGCCCCTGCCAGAAGGCTCCCGAACGGGGCCATTCCCATGAATGCCATAGTATATAAGCTCATGATCCGTCCCCGTTTGTCATCGTCGACCAACGTCTGAATCACCGTGTTGCTCGATGCAATATGGATCATCATACCGAATCCTGCAAACACAAGAATGGCCAGAGAAAGCCACGTCATGGAGGAAAATGCAAATGCTGCGATGCTGAGGCCGAAGAGAGCCGGAGCAGCGGCAATGATCCTTTCCAGACCGAGGATGCTCCTCCGTGAGGCAAGATAGAGGGCAGCGGTGAATGAGCCGACCCCTGAAGCGGTCATGAGGAACCCGAACGTGTGCGGACCGCCATGGAGTATCTCCCTGGCAAAAACCGGCATCAGGACGACATAGGGTATGCCGAGAAGGCTCACCAGCGCAATCAGCATGAGTATGGAACGTATGGGGGTAAATTGATAGGCATACGTGAATCCTTCCTGCAACTCATGCAGAATGCGGCGCTTACGTGGCGTTACCGGCCTTGGCAGTATTTTCATCGTCAAAAGGGAGCAGAGAACAGCCAGATAGCTGATGCCGTTGATGAGGAAGCACACTCCTTCACCCACGGAAGCGATGAGGATACCGGCAAGTGAAGGCCCGATGAGCCTGGTACCGTGAAACATGGAGGAATTCAGAGCAATGGCATTGGCCAGATCATCTTTGTCATTGACCATTTCCACGACGAATGCCTGCCGGAAAGGGACATCAAAACTGTTTATGACACCCATCACCCCGCTCAAGAGGATGATCTCCCATACCCTGATGTTCCCGGCCAGCACGAGCCAGGCCAGGATAAAGGCCTGCACCATGGCAAGGCCTTGTGTTGCAAGGATGAGATTTCGCCTGTTCCACCGGTCGGCAAGAACGCCTGCAATAGGAGCGACGAGCAAAGTAGGTATCTGGCTCACGAAGCCTACGACGCCCAAGAGGAGCGCCGAACCTGTAAGGCGGTACACAAGCCAACTCATGGCGACCTGCTGCATCCAGGTGCCGATAAGGGAAAAACTTTGACCGGTAAAGAAAAGCCGGTAGTTTTTTGAGCGGAATGACCGCAGGATGGAAATTGTACGGCCGGTTTTCTTCCGGACAGCATCTGAAGGTTTCATGGCGGTGTCTGTGGCTTTCAATCCGTGTCCTGGTTTGGTATCTGATTTGAAAAGGCAGCGCTTCTTACAACTCTCTTCATGTTTCAGGGCAAGCATTGCAGACTTGCAGAGGGGACGTCAACCCTTAATTCGACAGATGCCATAAAAGGTGTCAGGTAAGCGTAAGGATCGTCTCCTTAAACCCTGCAGGGCGTAGGGCACCCATATACGATCGCAGGGAGGCTAATTGACACCCCGGCTGTCTTTACCGGACTGATTAGGTATTGCCAGAGCGATGCTCCGGCTCATGTTTTCCATCATGGCAAGCCTCTGGTTGGATACACGCTTGAAATCCGCCAGGGTTCGACCGCGCAAGGCAGGACCGTTCACGTTCTTGATGCCAAGCGGATTGATGTATTTACCATTGCAGCTTACTCTGAAATCCAGGTGAGGACCGGTGGAATATCCTGTTGAACCGACATATCCGATTGTGTCTCCCTGATCGACTTTTTTGCCCATGGCAATCCTCTTGGCGAATCTCGAAAGATGCCCGTAGTAGGAAATATACCCTTCAGGATGCCTGACCCGGATGGTATTTCCAAAACCGTTCACCCAGCCCCTGTAGACCACCCTGCCCGGACCGAGAGAGCACACCGGGGTGCCTGATGGTGCTGCATAATCTACCCCCAGGTGAGGCCTTACCACTCCGGAGATGGGGTGCAGCCGGTTACGGGAGAAACTTGATGATATGCGCCGGTAACTGAGCGGCGCCTTCAGGAACATCTTCTTGATCGGCCGTCCTTTGGCATCGTAATACCCCTGAACGTCCTTGCGTTTGTTGTCATAGTAAACGGCCACATGTTCCACGCCCTGGTTGACGAATTTGGCTGCCATGACCCTTCCGTACCCCTTGAACTGATCCTTCACGTAGTATTTCTCGTAGAGCACTGAATAGGTATCTCCCGGGTGAATCCCGGTGAAGAAGTTGATATCGTAGGCAAATATATCTGCCAGCTTCATCACGATCTCGGGATTGACCCCTCCTGCTACCGCCGATCCGTACAGGCTGCTTCCGATCTTACCGCTTGCACTCTCAAAGCGTACGTCTCTGGTCAAAGTCCGCATCCTGGCGAGAAAAGAGCCTTCCTCGGCGGTAACGTCGAGGTAGTCGGTATCGTTTACCTCGTAGGTCAGTCTCTCGATTTGTGAGGGCTTTTCCTGGGAGAGCCAGATGCTGATGGTTTTCTCAGGCCTGATGGATGCAAGGTTATACACGCCTTTTACCGACTTCGTGAACGTATCGATTTCACTTCTCCCGACACCGAGATCACTGAGTATATCGAACAGGCTGTGCCCTTTTTTCACCTTTATATCGATCTGCCGCTTGCCGGGTACTGAGCTTTCCTGCTTTTCCATGGCCGTCCGTTCACTCCCCTGGGGGCGTTCGGCCGGTTGAGCCTGCATGCTTGGATACTCATCCTGAACCAGTGCATATTCGTTTGCAGGGATAAAGTGCTCCTCTTTGTCCACCTCGACCTTCCGAGCCTTGATCCTCTCACCAGACACAGTGATCACGAGCTTCTTCAAATCGGAGATTTCGTAATTGAGTTCGATCAGGCTCTGGTCATTGGGAGAAAAAATGAGCTGGATCTGGTTTCCGGGCTTGATCTTGGATACATTGAAAACGCGCCGGGTTTTTTTGATAATCGATAGCGCATCTTCCCCGGACACGCCGTTTGTTTTCAGGATTTCGAAAAAGGTGTCCCCGTCTTCGACGGTGTAGGATCTGCTGATAGGCTCCGCCTGCCCGGCAGGGATTTCCCGGCTCTGCCCTTTGTAGAATGAAGCGATGAGCTTCGACTCCTGGTTCTTGGGAGCCTTATTCAACTCATAATTTCTAATATATCCTCTCGCACAATCCCCTGAAGCGATCAGAAAGACCACGACAAGGAACATGGAGAACATCGCCCTTCCACAGTGCCCAACCCTCGATACCTTCCTCAACACATTCATAATACCCCACTCAATATTTCAGGTTAGTCGATTGAGCAATTACACTACCAGGAAAGATATCTCCTGAAGTAGTGTGGTAGCTGATTCCCCTATACCCATATGAAATCCAAAGGTCAAGCTTTTCTTATCTCCTTGAATTGTTGGCTTTGGAATGATTTAATTTCTCCAATATTATATTTTATTATTAATTATTATTATAATCGTTCAGTTAACCATATTAATATTTTCACATCTGTCTATAGAGGCATATTTACATATGGGAATGATCGAACCGTGGATAATTTATTTTTGTATGATTGAAATAATTTAAGTTTTTTGCCTGGTGCAGGATCGTTTTTTTATTTCAGGCTTTTTGAAAGAAGCCAGGAATAGATCCGGTCATCCCGGTATGCCAGCGTAGCCGACCCCACGTGATCCTGGCCCTGATCGAGATAGATACGGTCAGCCTCTATGGTGCTGTGTGCCGGCTTCAACCCCAATTCACGGATAAAACCATTCTTGGCTCTCCGGGAGATTTCTCCGAATGAAAGCCAGACCGGGCATCCAGGGTCGCTGTCCGGTATTCGCGTGGGATCCACCGGCCAGAGAGCTGCCCAGAAATCATACTGGATCAATGCAAGATCAAAAACCCCACTCCCTCCGAAGCTGAAGCCGGTCAGATACGTTCGGTCCTCGTCCCCCTGATAGATTCTCCGGGCCTCGTCGACGATCCGCAGGACATCATCCTCGTATTGGTACCATACATCCCCGCCGGGAGCAGGCACTTGGGGAGCGATAATTATGAACTCATTGGCTGCCCTTGACGAGCTCCCTTTCCTTAAGGGGCCGTGGCGGGTAAGGGCCTTCCGGATTTCCAGCGGCGCGGCCTCGTCGTATCCATGGAGAAAACAGAGGACCGGCCACATTTCCGTTTTCGGTGCAGGGAGGTTGGGAACAGAAATGAGGTAGCGCAACGGTGCTGATTCAATCATCAGTAAGCGGGAATCATCCATGGAAATACCTGCTTATTGCTCGGACGGCCTTTGGACTTCCGAAAAGTCTCTACAGAAAATAGTAATCCTCACTCCCCCCAAGCCAAGAGATGAATTTCTCCCGCCCGGATACATCCTGACACGAGAAGGATATTGTCGATGGCGGGGTTCTATGCATCACTATCCTTATTTTCCCTGTCGCGTTTGTTGAAGGTGTTCATTGCCTTTGCCACGCCTTCCCTCAGGCACATCTCGACGGCAGAGGCCGCATCTTCGATCTGCTTCCTCACAACCGGAAGTTCCTCTCCCGTGAATGCTCCGAGGACATAGTCACTTGGGTCGGATCCGTCTTCCGGCCTGCCGATGCCGCATCGAATCCGCACATATCCGTCGGCCTCGATGGCACTGGTGATGGAGTCAAGCCCCTTATGCCCTCCGGTCCCGCCGCCGAGCTTCACGCGGACTTTTCCTGCAGGGATATCCATGTCGTCGTGGATCACGATGAGGTCTTCGAGCTCAAAACTTAATTTTCGCAGCGGCATGCCGCTCAGGTTCATATATGTTTGCGGCTTTGCTATCAGCACGGGAGTTCTCCGAGCCGTGCCTTTGCCGCACACCAGCTCACCCGTCCCGTATGTTAAGGGAATACGCCATTTGGAAGACAGGAAGTCGGCGACCAGAAACCCGATGTTGTGACGCGTGTTCGCATACCGCCTTCCGGGATTTCCCAAACCGTATATTATTTTCATCTTTGCACCTTAATGTATAATAAACGAACATTGCTACCATATCGCGGGGTGTATCGAGGTGTCAAGAAGCCTGCTTCCTGCTTCCTATCAGAGTTGTTTGCTATGATATACTATTCATGGTAAGGAAAATTTATGGCCCTCAATCAGGAGATCATCGAGAAGCTGCCTCGCTCTACGGGCGTATACCTCATGAAAAACGCCGAGCGGAAAATCATCTATATCGGCAAGGCAAAAGACCTGAAAGTACGGGTCCATGCCTACCTCGGGCAGGATACGAGGCCGAATGTCCCGTATATCGCGGATCAGACCGAAACCGTGGATTTCATCATCACCAGGAATGAAAAAGAAGCCTTATTTCTGGAGAACCAGCTCATCAAGACCCACAAGCCCCGCTTCAATGTCGACCTCAAGGACGGCAAGACCTATGTGCGCATCAAGATCAGCGCCAGTGAGCAGTGGCCGCGGATATCGATCACCCGGAAGGTTCTCAAAGACGGTGCCCGCTACTTCGGCCCCTACTCGTCGGCATATGCGATCAGAACTACGCTGAGGGCGATCAACAGGATATTTCCTTTGAGAAGGTGCAAGGACTCCGTTTTCAAGAACAGGATAAGGCCGTGCATGTACTATCAGATAGGGCTGTGCACCGGCCCCTGTGCAAACAGAATCACCAAGGCCCGCTACGACGAAGTCGTGGAGGACCTTATCACCTTCCTGGAAGGCAAGAACAGTTTCCTCGAACAGAGGCTCCAGGAGCGCATGAAGAAGGAGGCGGCCAGGCAGAATTACGAAACCGCTGCAAAAATCCGCGACCAGATCCTGGCGATACAGGAAAGCCTCGTGCCCCAGGTGGTCGTCGGAAACGCCCCTACCGACATCGACATCTTCGGCACCCACCGGCACCAGGACCAGGTGCAGATCGCAGTCCTGCACATCGCCAAAGGCACCCTGACCGACAGCAGCACCTTTGCCGTGCGCAACACCGAAGAAGATGGCTTCATGACGAACTGCATCCTCCAGTTCTATCTTCACAACAACAATATCCCACCCTTCATCTATACGGACACCCTGCCCGAGGGAAACGACATCCTGGAGCAGATCCTCTCGGACTTGAGAGGTTCAAGGGTCTCCATCCGCAAGGCTGTCCGCGGCAAACCCAGGCTGTGGGTGAGCATGGCACAGGAAAACGCCCGGTCATACGGAAAGAAGAACGACACATCCGTACTGGATGATGTCGCCCGCTCCTTCAACCTGGAATCTCTGCCCTACCGCATGGAATGCTTCGACATCTCATCCTTCCAGGGGAGCCATCCAGTGGCTTCGCGGGCGGTTTTCATGGGTTCCGAGCCGGACAAGACCCTCTACAGGCACTACCGCATCAGGGACATCCAAGGCCAGGACGATTTCGCCATGATGGAGCAGGTGCTGACGAGGAGGCTCTGCAGCAGCGAGATAAAGCCGGACCTTCTCATAATCGATGGAGGCAAGGGCCAGCTCGGCATATGCTGCAAAGTGCTCGCCCGCCTCGGCCTTTCCTCTCTCCCGGTCGTTGCCATGGCAAAGCCCAAGGGCACGAAGGGAGACCGGTTCTTCCTCCCCGGAAGAAAGGACGCCATCATCCTGCCCCCAAGGAGTCAGGCCCTCAGGTTGATGCAGCAGATCAGGGACGAAGCCCACCGCTTTGCCGTGAAATACCACAAGCATCTCCGGGGAAAGAACATATCTACCGCGCTGGAGGATATACCGGGGATAGGGCCGAAAAAGGCCCGCTCGATCCTCATGCACACCGCTCATGTACCGGAGATATCGCGGCTGAAGCGCGAAGACCTCAAAGGATGCAAAGGCCTTACTGAAAAAGATGTAACCCATATCCTGCAATTCGTGCGCGAGAGCAGCCGGCCGTATTCTGAACAGGATGGTTAATCGCTTCACGCGAAAATGATCTTCCCAAGGCCGGATGCTTGGTCTATAATCCCGAAAAATTATGAGTCATAGAAAGAAAGGTTACGCATATCTTTTCGAGGGCGATTACGGTTTTCTCTTAGGCCCGGTCCTTCGACGGCTTTTCAACCAGATTACCATTCCGGAGCTGTATAAGGAATCCGTCTCGAGCCTTTCCCAGAAAGGGCATATCGTATTCGTACACAGCATGGAGAGCACCATCGACGGCATGCTTATGAACAACCGCTTCCCGCGGGAAGGGCTCCCGGTTCCAAGGGTGGTCTTCGGCAGGAAATTCACCCTCCTGCAGCCGGTAGGGAGAACCATAAGCATGCTGAAGGCGCTTATCGCCGGTCCGTCATCTCCATTTGAAAACGACTTCTACCGGCAGTTCATGGAAGATGAAAAGAGTGCATCGCTGCTGTCTTTGGATCTCATAAACGGCGGTCGGATGCTTGACCCCATACTCGAGCTCCTGAAGATACAGCGTGATACGGACCGGCCCATTTATCTCCTCCCCCAGAGGATCGTCTATAACCGGATGCCCTTGAAACTCAAAGATGCGACAAAAGAGGAAAAGGCCTCCGTCAGGGGTATACGCAAGGTCATGACGCTGATCAGGGCCGAGGAGCATGGATTCCTGGAGCACGGCGAACCCATTAACCTCAAAGAGATCATCAGGCAATGCGTGGGAGGGTCGAAATTCTTCGAGGAGATTTCGACCGATATCAAAAATGATCTGCAGCAGAAGCTCGCCGTCCTGGGCAGGAATATCTCCGGCGCGCCCATCCGTGACAGGGGGTTCATCATCAAGAAGACGATCAGAGACCCCCTCCTCCAGTCATACTTGAGGTCCAACTCAGCCGAAACCGGGATGAGCCTCGAAAAACTGGAAGGCACGACATACAAACACCTTGACCAGATTGCATCGGACTTGAGCCCTGCAACCATCAATTTCCTGAACAAGTCCCTGACATGGGTTTTCAATAATATATATGACGGCCTCGATGTGGCCGAACCGGGCATTCAGGCAGTGAAGGAAATGGCACGCAACGGCTCCATCGTGTATGTCCCCTGCCATAAGAGCCATTTCGATTACCTTATCCTTTCCTATACCCTCTTCCAGAACTGGATGAGCGTCCCGGTGATTGCCGCCGGAATCAATCTCTCGTTCTTCCCTCTGGGTACGATTTTCAGGAAGGGTGGTGCTTTTTTCATGAAGCGTTCATTCAAGGACAACCCTCTCTATGCCCATACCTTTGCGGCCTATGTAAGGACCATTCTCCAGGAAAGGATCCCCCTGGAATTCTTCATAGAGGGGACACGGAGCAGGTCAGGCAAGCTGATGCTTCCGAAAAAGGGCCTGCTGTCCATGATTATTCAGGGGTGGGAATCGGGAGTGACCCGCGATGTCATCTTTGTCCCGGTCTATGTGGGGTATGATACCGTCGTGGAGGAAAGCTCCTACATCCAAGAAATGAAAGGTGCTCCAAAGGAGAAGGAAAGCCTGTGGCAGCTCATCAAGGCAGGCAATGTTCTGAAAAACCGCTACGGCAAGGTTTATGTGCGTTTTGCCAGGCCCATCTCCATGAATGACTTCATGAAGGGAAAGTCATTGTATTCCAGCATGGACAGCGACCAGAAGGAAGAGCTCTATGATACGGTCGCCCAGGAGATCATCTCCTCCATTTACCAGCAGACCGTTGCCACCCCGTTCTCGATCCTCTCCTGCGTGCTCACGAGCTTTGATTCGGCTATCGAAGAGCATGTGCTCCGGGAAGGGTTTCATATCTTCCGGGATTACCTCTCGTACCTCGGGTGCGATATGGCCTCCTCGCTCGCTGACGAGCAGAAGGCCTTTGACGAGGCGTATTCCCTGCTCAAGACAAAACACCTCGTCTCCATCGACGAGCCGGACAGCGAAAATGACGCATCTCTCCTGAACACCGTGGGCGAAAAAAGGATACATCTTGAATATTACAAGAATACCATCCTCAACTTCTTTGTGCCCGCATCGCTCATATGCAGCGTCATCATCAAATACCCGGACGGCCTTGACGAAAAGAGCTTCAATGGGCAGGTGAAGAGCCTTGCAGACCTGCTTGAAAGCGAATTCATCCTGGATATGGAGAGTTTCAAGAAGGCTATCCGGTTCATGACAGAAAAGGAAATTATCCTCCAGAAAAAATCAGTCTACACGATCAATCCGGAGAAGAAAAATGTCGCACTCATGTTCGACGGGCTCCTTGAAAATTACATCGAGTCGTACCTGTGCGTGGCAAAGTTTGTCCTGAAAACCAAAGACCTCGGAAAGAAAGACCCTCTGAAAGCAATCAACAGGTATGCTTCACGGATCTATAAAAAAGGTGAGATACACCGGTATGAAGCTCTGTGCCTGCCGGTTTACAAAGGCGCGCTCGATACCTTCCGGGCAAAGAAGCTGATCGACGACAGGAACAAGCTGGTCGACGAGAAGGCGCTTCAGAATCTCATCAGGGACCTTGAGGCATTCCTTGAGGACTAGGCTCCTGTAACCGGGCCGCGTACACGTTTTCCTAATGACATAAGGATTTGATGCGTATTTACGGGGGAGAGGGGCATGGGATCTTACCTTCATCTTTTCGCGTGTATTCTGATGGCTTCTCTCCTCATTGCCGGAGGATGTTCCCATCTGCGGCCCCGTGAGGGTGCCTGGGAGCAGACAGGGACTGCCTCATGGTACGGGCAGGACTTTCATGGGAAACCCACTGCCACGGGTGAACCTTACAACATGTACGGCCTGAGCGCAGCCCACAGGACCCTGCCCCTCGGGAGCCGGGTACGCGTGACTAATCTTGAAAACGGCCGCCGGATCGTTATTCCTATCAATGACAGGGGACCTTTCGTGGGGGACCGCATCATCGACCTCTCGTATGGGGCAGCCGACCAACTGGGATTGGTGAAAGAAGGTCTTGCCAAGGTACGCATCGAAGTGGTACAAACTCCCCGCGCATTTACTGAGCGATACACCGTGCAATTCGGAGCATTTACAGAAAGGCAAAATGCCGTGACATTGGCGGAAAAGCTCCAGAGGTTAGGACATAATCCGAGCGTCGAAGGTGCTTCCGCCCATGGCAGGTACTTCTACCGGGTAAGAATCGGTTCATTCGGCTCTCTGGAGCCCGCGCAAGAGCTTGCCAATATATTCGGTAGCCGCGGCATTCCATGTGTCGTAATAGGGCTATAACCATCAAAAACAGAAAAGAAACGATGAAGGAGGAAGGTGCTAGATGAGTGAGATTCTTGATATCATTGCAAGGGAGATTCTGGATTCACGGGGAAACCCGACAGTAGAAGTCGACATTTACCTCTCCACCGGCGATATGGGAAGGGCATCCGTACCCTCGGGAGCCTCGACCGGTGAGCACGAAGCCATCGAACTGAGGGACGGCGATCCCAAGCGGTATAAGGGAAAGGGCGTACTCAAGGCTGTCGATAATGTAAATACCAAGATCGCGCCGGTACTGGTGGGAATGGATGCCCTCGACCAGGTGGGGATCGACGGTATGATGCTGGAGATCGACGGCACAGAGACCAAGTCCAATCTCGGGGCGAATGCCACCACGGGCGTGTCCATGGCCGTTGCTCGCGCAGCTTCCATCTTTATGGGAATGCCCCTGTACCGCTATATCGGCGGGACCTTTGCCCGGGAGATCCCGGTCCCGATGCTCAACGTCATAAACGGCGGGAAGCACGCCGACAATAACGTCGACCTCCAGGAATTCATGATCATGCCGCTGGGCGCCCCTGATTTCCGTGAGTCGCTGCGCTACGCCGCAGAGACCTTCCATTCCCTGCGGGAAATCCTCATCAAGAAAGGCTATGCAACGGGCGTAGGCGATGAGGGCGGATTCGCACCGAACCTCAAATCCAATGTCGAGCCGTTCGAGCTCATCGTCCAGGCCATCGAGAAGGCCGGATACAAGCCCGGAGAAGACATCGCCATCGCCATCGACTCGGCGGCGAGCTCGTTCTTCAAGGACGGCAAGTATATCCTCGCCTCCGAAAAGGATCCCGAACGGACCACTGCAGAGATGATCGATTTCTACGAAGGTCTGCTCAAACGCTTCCCCATCGTATCCATCGAAGACGGGCTCGACGAGAACGACTGGGCCGGCTGGCAGCTCATGATGAAGAAGCTGGGCAACAAGATCCAGATCGTGGGCGACGATCTCTACGTAACCAATACGAAGTTCCTCGAAGAGGGGGATCAAAGAGCAGGCATCGAACTCCGTACTCATCAAGGTAAACCAGATCGGCACCCTGACCGAGACCGTCCAGACACATCGAGATGGCGCGCCGCGCAGGCTTTACCGCTGTCTTTTCCCACCGTTCCGGCGAGACGGACGATGCATGGCTCGCCGATGTGGCAGTAGCCTGCAACACCGGCCAGATCAAGACCGGGTCCACTTCACGCGGCGAGCGTCTGGGAAAATACAACCAGCTCATGCGGATCGAGGAAGAGCTCGGTACAAGCGCGGTGTTCAGAGGCCGGAACGTATTGTACAGCATAAAGAAATAGCATATACCGGGGCGGCCACGGCCGCCCCTTCGTTTTTCCATTGAAAAAAACAGTCCCAATCATCGTTCTTCTCCTCGCAGGCCTTGCGATTTCGCTCTGGCACAGCAGGTCAAATGAGCTCCATTCCACCAGGATCTTCATTATGGACACCCTTGTCGAGCTCACGGCCAAGGGCACGCAAACCAAGACCGACGACGCGGTGAAAAAGGCCGCCACCGAGCTCAGGCGCATCGATGCACGCCTCGGGTACCAGAACTCCCTTGTCGATGGGCTCAACAGAGACCGCACCCTCAAAGACAGGGAGGCCTCTGCCCTCATCAGGCTCTCCCGGGATATCCACGATGCCTCCTCCGGAGCGTTTTCCATAACCTTGAGGCCCATGCTCGATGCATGGGGATTCACCGGGCTCCATCCCTACCGGCTGCCCGCGCCTGCCGAATTCGATGCATGGAAGAGATCTCCCTCGGATGAAAAGATCCGCCTGCTCGATGACGGCCTGACCATCGAGGTACCCGAAAGTACGATGATCGACCTCGGCGGCATCACCAAGGGGTATGCGGCAGACAGAGCATGTAAGGTGATGAAGGCATCAGGCATAGACACCGGACTCGTCAACGCCGGCGGCGACATCATGGTCTTCGGCGGACGGACGTGGAAGGTCGGCATCAAAAACCCGAGATCCGAAGGGGTCTTTGCCGTGATCCCGCTGCAGAACAAGGCCATTGCCACTTCAGGGGATTATGAAAGGTTTTTCATCCGGGACTCGAAGCGGTACTGCCACATCCTGGACGCGGCGAGCGGCATGCCTGCACGGGGATGGATCAGCGCAACGGTCGTCGCAGAAAGCTGCGTTCTGGCCGATGCCTGGGCGACCGCCCTGTTCATCAAAGGACCGGATGTGCTCGGCCCTGTTCTCGAAAAGAAAGGGATCGATTGGATCGCCGTAGACGACAAAGGGAACGTCAAGGCGAGCAGAGCACTCAAGCCCTACTGCCCGGAGCGAATTCCGGGGTATCTTCAACAATAGATCCTGATGGGAAATTCCCGCGCCCCCTCTGCCTTGCTTCCGGGGAGAAGGAGAGGCGCTGGGTGAACCCCGCAATCTAGTCGCTTTCCACTGACCCGACCCACTTCTGGAGTGTCTCGATGATCTTCTGAGCCTGCTGAACACTCGAGATGGTGAACTTCGACTGCTGTTTGTATTCATTATTGACCTTGCGGTACCTGCGGATGGAGTAGCGGTCAGGCCCATACGCCTCAGTCTTCGCGTCCCACTGCCGATACCGGAAGATTATCGTTGTCCACGCCCCTTTGGAAAGGACCTCCTTTTCCAGTTCCTTGACCAGGACTACATCGTCTTCTTCATACTGAATGGTGATATCCTTTATGTCGGATGCCATAGAGTCCTCCCCTTTAGTATTTTCCATATGCAATCTATTGAAGGAAAAGACAAGAGCCTTTCATCTTGATTTTTCCGGCTGTATGATTTACCAACAAATGTCGCAGACTCGGATGCTTCCTGCATCGTTTTAATCTTGAAAAGACCATGCAGCAAAAGCAATCCAGTGATGGAATAAGGAGGAAACAATGAGGGAAGTCGTAATCACCAGCGCCGTACGGACCCCGATCGGGGGCTTCAACGGCAGCCTTGCAAGTATCGATGGGAACAAACTCGGGGCAATTGCCATAGAAGAGGCAATCCTTCGCTCGGGCATCAAAAAAGAAGTCGTCGATGAGGTCATCATGGGCATGGTCCTGCCCTGCGGACGGGGCCAGAACCCTGCCAAACAGGCAGCTGTCCTGGCCGGACTGCCTTGGGAAGTGGAGTGCTTCACCGTAAACAAGGTATGCGGCTCCGCCCTGAAATCAGTCATGCTCGCTGCCCAGGCCATCCAGACAGGTGATGCGGATGTAATCGTGGCCGGCGGCATGGAAAACATGAGCGCTGCACCGTATTATCTTGATAAAGCCCGGTTCGGCTATCGCATGGGCCCCGGCTCGATCCAGGATCATATGGTGCATGACGGCCTGTGGGATATCGTCAATGATTTCCATATGGGTATGTCCAACGAGCTGTGTGTCGAGAAGTACGGCGTCAGCAGGGAAGACCAGGACAGATACGCCCTGATGAGCTACGAACGGGCATTGCGCTCCATCAGGGAAGGGTTGTTCAAGGATGAGATCGTACCGGTCACAGGTGCCTCAGCGAAAAGGCGACCCCAAGATCTTCGCTGTCGATGAAAACCCAAGGGAAACGAGCTTTGAAATCCTCTCCAAGCTGGCACCGGCCTTCAAGAAAGGCGGCAGCACCACAGCCGGCGAATGCATCCGTCATTGCGGACGGCGCATCAGCAGTGACGCTCATGTCCAGAGAGAAAGCACGTGAGCTCTCGGCTGCCCGATCCTGGCGACCGTGGGCGCCCAGGCGAGCGCAGGCCTGGACATGAAATACGTCCTCGTTGCGCCGATCCTGGCGATCCCCAAGGTCTTGAAGAAAGAAGGCATCGGGATCGGGGACGTGGATTTCTTCGAGATCAACGAGGCCTTTGCAGGTTCCACTGTCTCGGTCATCAAGGAACTCGGACTCGATCCGGAGAAGGTCAACGTAAACGGCGGGAGCATCGCCATAGGCCATCCCATCGGAGCAAGCGGCGCGAGGGTTCTTACCACCCTGCTCTACCAGCTGATCAGGACAGACAAGAAGATCGGGCTGGCATCCCTGTGCCTCGGCGGCGGCGAAGCAGTGGCTCTCGTGGTCAGGCGGGATAAGATATAAGCAGTTCATTTACTTACGAAAAGGAGCTCTATATGGAGATAAAGACCTTCGGCGTAATCGGCGCAGGCCAGATGGGGAACGGGATCGCCCAGGTCGCTGCCATGAGCGGCCTCGATGTGGTCATGCACGATATCAACGACCAGCTCGTTCAGAAGGGGCTGCAAAAATATCACGAAGAATCTTGAGAAATCCGTGGAAAAAGGCAAAATGGCGCCACAGACAAGAGATGCCGTCCTCGGCCGGATCAGGCCGGTTATGGACCTCAAGGACATGCAGGGTGCAGACTTTATCGTGGAAGCTGCCTCCGAGAGAGAAGACATCAAGTTCGCGATCTTCCGCGATCTCGACTTCCTCTGCAGGCCCGATGCGATCCTTGCGACCAACACCTCGTCCATCCCCATCGGCAGGATCGCCTCCCAGACAAAAAGACCGGACAAGGTGATCGGCATGCACTTCATGAACCCGGTGCCGGTCATGAAGCTCGTGAGGTGATCAGGGCGCTCGCCACCTCTGAGGAAACGTTCAAGACCACCTGGGACCTGTCGCTCAAATTCGGCAAGACGCCGGCAGAGGCAAACGATTATCCCGGGTTCATCTCGAACCGGGTCCTCATGCCCATGATCAACGAAGCGGTATATTGCCTGTACCAGGGTGTGGGCACAAGGAAGACATCGACACGGTGATGAAGCTCGGCATGAACCACCCCATGGGCCCGCTTGCACTGGCGGACCTCATCGGTCTGGACACGTGCCTCGCCATCATGGAGACCCTGTACAAAGGCTTCTCCGATTCGAAGTACCGGCCCTGCCCTCTGCTGCGCAGATATGTGGAGGCAGGATGGCTCGGACGCAAAACCGGCAAGGGCTTTTACGATTACGCATAGCCTATAGGCTGCTGACCCTTTGGGGTTATCGGAAGCGTCTTTCGGCCGCGAAAGACCGGCATCTTGCATGCCGAGCACGGCCCAGAGACGCTTCAATGAGAAACCCAAAGGTTACTTTCGTCCGGGCCTTATGAAAACCGGGGCGGTCAAGTCCTCCGACCCGTTATTGCCGAGCTGGCTGTAGCCGTTATACCCCCATGTCCAGAGGCTTCCGTTCCTTTTCACTGCAAGGCTGTGATGGTCTCCTGCATCCACGCACTGCCAGTCGGAATCCGGACAGACCTTCACCGGCCTGGAACAGTCTTTTGTGTTCCCCAGCCCCAGCTGGCCGAAGGCATTCCATCCCCAGGTCCAGAGAGTTGAATCCTTCTTGAGTGCAACATTGTGATATTCGCCTGCAGTGATGATCTTCCATTCCGTATCCTTGCCCACCCGGACCGGCGAAAGCTTGAAGACCTTGGTGCCGTCCCCGAGCTGGCCGTACATATTCGCACCCCAGGCCCACAGGCTGCCGTCGCTTCGAATTGCAATGCTGTGCAGTTTCCCGGCAGCAATTGCAGACCATCTGTCACCGGGTGCGATGTTTTTCGGTATCGGGCTGTCGGCCCGGGAACCGTCTCCGAGCTGGCCGAGCTCATTCGAGCCCCAGGCCCACAGGCTGCCGTCTTCCTTGACGGCCAGGGTGTGAGATTCCCCTGCTGCGAGCGAGTTTCCAGTCGGAATCGTTTCCCACCCGTACCGGGACGGCGCTGGAAGTTCTGATCCCGTCTCCCAGCTGCCCTTCAACATTTCTTCCCCAGGCCCACAGGCTGCCGTCTTCCCTGATTGCCACGGAATGCGATGTCCCTGCAGTGATTTCCTTCCACCTGCTCGTGGCCGCAATCAGGACCGGGGACAGCGCATGCCTCAAGCTTCCGTTTCCCAACTGGCCTTTCCCGTTTGCACCCCATGCCCACAGCGTCCTGTCCGTCTTGAGGGCAAGGGTATATCCGCCTCCGACTACGATCTTTGCCCAGTCCCTGTTGTCCCCGATCGGGACAGGATAACTCGAACTGCGGGCAAGGCCGCTTCCCAGCTGGCCGTACGAGTTCAGGCCCCACGCCCAGAGCGTCCCGTCCGTCCTTATGGCTGCCGAATTGGACCAGCCTCCCGAGGCGTACGTCCAGGTTGATTTCTGAACGGTTATGGTCCTTGTGACGGTATCCGTATCCCCGTCTTTATCCTTCACCGTAAAGGTAACAGCGTAAACCCCCGCCTTCTTGAATTCCACCTCTCCCGGGTCCTCTTTGTCGGAATTCTTTGCTCCGCCGTGGAAATCCCATTTGAACCTGATCGGGAGATTGCCGTCCTTGACAGAGCCCTGGAATTTAAGCGACTCGCTTTCGAATATCTCTTTGTCCTGGAGCGGCAGGTCTATGCTCGCTGCAGGCTTGGCATCCTTCACCACGCTCACAAGCATGGTTGCACTGTCCGTGTCTCCATCGGCGTCCTGCACCGTGAAGCGGATCCGGTAGTCGCCTATGGCATCAAAGGAAATCTCGCCCGGGTCCTTGCCTCTCCATTCCTTAGCGGTTGCACCGAACTGCCAGCTGTAAGTGAACGGCTCATTCCCTTCGCTCACGGAGCCTCTGAAAAAAACCTTGCCTTTCTCGGTGATAACCACATTGGAAGGGGGATCGAGGATGGCGGCCTTGGGAACGGTATTCCTGACGACCGTGATCCTTACGGAATCCTCGCTCGCATCTCCTGTGGAATCTGCAGCATGGAAGGTTGCGCGATACATGCCCGCTTTGGCGAATTTTATCTGCCGGGGCTGAAGCTCAGAGGTAGCGGGTGCCCCTTGCTGAAAATCCCACCAGGTTTTAAGCGGCTCATCTCCGCCGGTGACCTTTGCGTGGAAATCAACCGGCGCTCCTTCAAATACCGTAAGGTCCGAGGAAGGGGTGAGAATCTTTGCGAGAGGCTTCGTATCATCGACCGTTCTCACGGTTGTGAAAGCAGAGTCCTGATCTCCCTGGGCATCACGTACCGTGAAAATGACCTTGTATACCCCAGGTTTCGGGAATATCACCTCCCCGGGTTCTTTTAGAGCGGATACCCCTGCCCCGCCGAAATCCCAGTGGAACGTAAAAGGCTGGTTCCCTCCGGAGAAGGAGCCGGAGAAACGCACCGCCTTTCCTTCATAGACAACGGGTTCTTTCTCGGGTGAGGTAATCATCGCCTTCGGGATATCCTTCGTCACCTCCACCTTTACGACAGCTTCACCGATATCCCCGTTCTCATCGCGCACCGTCAATGCCGCCTGATAAGAGCCGGCAACCGGATAGATAATGGGGCCGGGGTCCTTTACTGCAGAGGCGGGGATCCCCTTGCCGAAATTCCACAGGAGCGCCAACGGCTCGTTGCCCCCGGTGACGGATGCCTTGAAAATCACTGATCCGCCTTCCTTTATCGAGATCCCGGGAGAAGGAGAATCAATACGGCAGACAGGCTTGGTATCCTCGATCACCTCTACGATAACCGATTTCTTTATCTCGTCACCCTGTGCATCACTGACCTCGAAGGAGACCTCATTGATACCCGGGGTACTGAACGTTATCAGCCCGGCATCCTCTGCAAGCACGGATTCAGCTGTTCCGCCGAAATCCCAGCGGGTTGCATACGGTTTCTTGCCTCCGCCGACCATCCCTTTGAAATGGACGGAGCGGCCATTGTATATCATTACCCGGCCGGTGGGTGATAGGATCCCTGCTTCAAGGGGGACTGATTTCCCGGCCTGTTGAATGGGCAGGGTTCCGGTTTGCGGTTGAGGAGTCTCCGAACAGGAAACGGCAGACAGAATCAGGGCAATGGACGCAATAATGACCGCAAAACGGCGTCGGCCATTTTCGGAAAGGAACCTTTTTTTAAAATATCTCTTTCTCCATCTACTCTTCATACTGTTCAGTAAACCCCCTCATGGGATAGCCGGCCTAACGGCCCATTACAAATGGATAAGGCTTCTTTCTATGCAAATATCATACAACATAAAATCTATTTATATATAAAGAACTTATCATCGTCAGCAGCAGAATGAAAGCTCATTATTCTTCACATTGTGGAGTTTTTTTCCCGAAATGAGAAAACCTTTTCATTTTCTCTTCGGAAAATTATATGCTCCGGCCGATGAGTTCTTATGCTTGTAAATATACCGTTATTGCGAATAATATATGTAGAATCGAAATTGAGGTGAGTGATGGAACTGATCGCAGGTGATATCGGGGGAACCAAGACCACGCTTGCTCTCTTCAGGTCTGAAGGCAGCCTGAAGGAGCCCGTTGCCGAAGCTACTTATGCAAGCGGTGCCTATAGTACCCTTGAAGACGTGATCCATACGTTCTTTAACGAGTACGGCATCAAGAAGACAGCATATGCCGTGTTCGGTCTGGCAGGCCCTGTCGTGGAGGGAAAGGCGGCCATAACGAACCTTCCGTGGGTGATCGAGGAATCACGGCTTGCGTCCATGCTGGAATTCACCTATGTGCACCTCCTGAACGACCTGGAGGCAATGGGATACGGCATCCCTCTCCTCGACGAATCAGACCTCTCCATGCTCAATGAAGGAACCCCTGCTCAAACGGGGCCGAAGGCGGTCATTGCCCCCGGCACCGGATTGGGAGAGACATATCTCACCTGGGACGGTTCGCACTACGTTCCCCATGCATCCGAAGGCGGCCATACGGAGTTCGGTCCCTCCGATGAAAAAGAAATCGAGCTGCTGAAGTATCTCCTGAATAGATTCGATCACGTCAGCTATGAGCTGGTATGCTCGGGCTCGGGCATCCCGAATCTCTATGCCTTCCTGAAGGATAAGAAATACTACCCGGAGCCCGAATGGTTTTCGGACGAGCTCTCGGCAGGGAAAGACCCGACAGCTCTCATCATCAATAACGCCCTGGATGCGAATGCATCCTGCGACATCTGCAAAGGGACCCTCGAGATGTTCGTCTCCATACTTGGGGCCGAAGCCGGAAACCTGGCCCTGAAAATCCTTGCGACAGGCGGGGTATACATAGGCGGAGGCATCCCTCCAAGGATCCTCCATACCCTGAAAAAGGGCCGTTTCATGGAATCCTTCCTCCGCAAGGGACGTCTTTCCAAGGTCCTTCATCCCATGCCTGTCCATGTGATCCTCAACCCGAGGGCAGGCCTGATCGGCGCTGCAGCTGCAGGGTTCGAAGCCATGGGTACTCCGCCTTAAGCCATAGTACATTTCTCCTCATACCCTAGCCGGGTGAAGAAGAAAGGCTATTGATGCGTTTGTACTGAGGCTCTTGAAGAGAATGGTTCCTTCACGAGAATTCATGCAGAAAGGTACTTGAGAATTCACCGAAGAATCCTGTAAGGTAGGGAACCATTGAAAATTAATATGCAAAGAGGTGTTCACATGGCGAAGCTTCATACATTGGCCGGGATCGGGCAGGCGATATGGTTTGATTATATACGGAGATCTCTCATCGTGTCGGGCGAGATGCAGTCTCTCATCGATCAGGGAGTGCTCGGCGTAACCTCCAACCCTACGATCTTCGAGAAGGCCATTGCAGGCAGCTCGGATTATGACGAAGACATCAAAGCCCTGGTGAAGAAAGGCACTTCCATCGAAGGGATCTACGAAAACCTTGCCCTGTGGGACATATCCCATACCGCCGACCTTTTCAGGCCCGTGTACGACAAAACAGGCGGCCTGGACGGATATGTAAGCATCGAGGTAAGCCCGTCGCTCGCCTATGACGCGAGTAAGACCATCGATGAGGCCGGGAGGCTCTATTCAACACTCAACCGCCCCAACATCATGATCAAGGTCCCGGCAACGCCGGAGGGAGTGACCGCGACCGAAGTCCTCATCGGCGAAGGCATCAATGTCAATGTAACCCTGCTCTTCTGCGTCAAGCGCTATAGGGAAACAGCCCTGGCATATCTTGCCGGCCTGGAAAAGCTCCTTGCTTCCGGCAAAGATATCAGCAAGACAGCTTCTGTGGCATCGTTCTTCGTGAGCAGGGTCGATACCGCCCTTGATCCTGAGCTCGAAAGGCTCGGTCTCGGAGAACTCACGGGCAGGACAGCTATCGCCAATGCCAAGGTGGCCTACGGGATATTCAAGGAAATATCCGGCTCCCGAGCCTGGCAGCACCTCAAAGAGAAGGGCGCAATGCCCCAGAGGCTTTTATGGGCCAGCACCGGCACGAAGAACCCCAAGTATCCCGACACGCTCTATCTCGATGAACTCATCGGGCCTCATACCGTCAACACCGTCCCCCCTGCGACGCTGCAGGCATTCCTGGATCACGGACAGGTGGAAGACAAGATCGAACAGGGCATGGATGAAGCAAAGGCTCTGATAGAAAGGCTCTCCCGGGAGGGCATAGACATTGATGCACTCACGGCAAAGCTCCAGAAAGACGGGGTGGACCTCTTCGCCGGGTCTTTCCATTCGCTGATGGACAGCATCAGGGCAAAGCGGAGAGAGCTCATTGCGGGAAAGCACCTGTTGAACCCCCGCCTGGGCAGATTCGGGCAGGCCGTCGACTCCCGCCTGGAAAGGATAAAAGCGGACGGCATCATCCCGAGGATCTGGAATCATGACCACACCGTGTGGTCGGACAGTCCGAAAGAGATCACGAACAGGCTCGGCTGGCTGGAAATCGCGGGCATGATGCTCGATCATGCAGACGAGATCGAACAGTTTGCCGGGCTGGTACGTTCCGAGGGGTATACCCATGCCTACCTCCTGGGCATGGGCGGGTCTTCCCTGGCCCCGGAGGTGATGCGCGATATCTTCGGGATAAGCACCGGCCGGCTCGCCCTTTCCATCGTGGACACCACCGACCCTGCTGCCCTGGCAGAACTGTGCAAAGGGCTCGACCCTGCGAAAAGCCTCTTCATCGTATCCACGAAATCGGGTTCGACCGTTGAGACGCTTTCTGCGTTCACGTATTTCTATACCGTTCTCGAACAAACCCTGGGGAGAGAAAAGGCCGGGGAGCATTTCATTGCCATTACCGACCCCGGCTCATCCCTGGTTGACCTTGCAAAGAGCCGCCGGTTCAGAACGGTGTTCCTGAACAACCCCGACATCGGAGGCAGGTATTCCGCGCTTTCCCATTTCGGTCTCGTGCCTGCCGCGCTCATCGGAGTCGATATAAAAACACTCCTGGACAGGGCGCTCGTCATGACCGAGAACTGCGCAGCCGGCAACTGCCCGGTCGACGGAAACAACCATGGCGGTAAGCTCGGCGCCATCCTGGGAGAACTCGCCTGCGCCGGCCGCGATAAGGCCACCTTTATCATATCCCAGGGCCTTGGGGCCTTCGGCGACTGGGTTGAGCAGCTCATTGCAGAAAGTACGGGCAAAGCCGGCAAAGGCATCGTCCCCATCGTGCACGAGCATCCGGGCTTTCCCGGCCAGTACGGAGACGACAGGCTCTTCGTTCACATGAGGCTGGATGAGGACGAGACATATGACGACGCCATAAAAGATCTCGAGAAGGCCGGACACCCGGTGGTAGGAATCAATCTTCACGATGTGTATGATCTCGGCGGGCAGTTTTTCCTCTGGGAAATGGCCACGGCCGTCGCCGGGACGATCCTCGCGATCAATCCCTTCGACCAGCCCGATGTTGAGGCTGCCAAAGTGCGCGCCCGTGAGGCGGTCGATGCATTCAGGAAGACCGGAACACTGCCGGAAACCGCACCTGTATGGCAGGGAAAAGGCGTCAGCGTCCTGGGAGATATCAAGGCGGGCAGTTTGGAAGAGGCATTGAAGGGTTTTCTCGGTCTCATCGGGCCCGGCTCCTACGTGGCCATCCAGGCCTACCTTCCGCCCTCGTCCCGGATAACTGACGGCCTCTTCGCTATCCGCATGAAAATCAGGGACTCCTACCGGGTCGCCACGATGTGCGGCTATGGGCCCCGCTATCTTCACTCAACCGGCCAGCTTCACAAAGGAGATGCCGGAAAAGGTCTCTTTATCCAGATCACCTGCACGAATCCTGAGGATCTCGCAATCCCGGACAAGCCCGGATCCAGAGGCTCCTCGATTACCTTCGGCACCCTGAAAGACGCCCAGGCCCTGGGCGATTGGAATGCATTGAAGGCAAAAGGCAGGAAGGTTATCCGTCTCCATGTCGACGGGAGAGATATTGCAGGAGCGCTCAAGCACATTACGGAAGCACTGACCTGACTTTGCAGTTCCCGGCTTTGCGCGAAGATCATCATGCAGGAATGCGGCGGTGAAGAACGGGTCAGCGGGTATGTTCCGGGAAGTTCAGCCGGACGAGGTTCTGTGATTCGAATAAGTTTCTGATCTTTTCCGAATAATCCTTTTCTTTGATGGGTTTTCTGATGTAGGAGTCAACCAGCCTGCTGTCGAACATCTCCTTGAGGTCCGTTGTTTTGGCGCTCCCGGAGCAGATAAGGATCTTGATCTGGGGATACTTGAACTTGACGAAATTCACGAATACATATCCGTCCATACCGGGCCGGTGGATGTTCGTGGAGATGAGATCGATGTTTCCTTTTTTCTTGTCGATGATCTGCAGCGCCGTATCGCTTGACGGCGCGGTGAGTATTTCCAGATCATATTCATCGAAATTGCTCTCGACGATTGCCCGTAAGAATGACCTGATCACCCTCTTGTCATCCACGATAAGCATGATCTTTTTTCTTTTCACCGTCATTGCCTGTCCCTTTTGAAAAGCATCTTTATAACTTATTATAACAGTATCAACGCAGTACTTTCAAATATCATCGTCAAGGCATGGGCTTGTAAGGCCTCAATGTTTACGCTACAAAAGAAATTCTATGAACACTTTAAAAAGGATTTTGCTCCATACCTGCTGTGGCCCGTGCGCAACCACGTGTACGGAACGGTTGATCGCTTCAGGCTGTGAGACTGTCTTGTTTTTCAGCAATTCGAATATCTACCCCAAAGATGAGTATCTGAAGCGGCTCGAAAATGCCGTAAGGCTGGCAGGGATCCTGAATCTGGAAATCGAGGAGGACGGATACGACCACGAAGCATGGCTCCGCCACATCCGTGGATTCGAAGATGAGCCCGAACATGGCAAGAGATGCATGAAATGCTTCGAGTTCAGCCTTGCAAGGACTGCCCGGGCAGCAGATATTCTGGAATTCCCGGCTTTCGCCACAACTCTGACCGTGAGCCGCTATAAATCTTCCCAACAGATCTTCGAGGTGGGGAAGGCGTTCCCGGCTTTCAAGCCTTTTGATTTCAAAAAGCAAAACGGCTACTCTCGCAGTATCGAGCTCAGCAAGGCATACAACCTCTACAGACAGGGCTATTGCGGCTGTGAATTCAGTAGCCCCCAGGGTAAGCGCTTTACCGGATGAAGCGGCGGGAGGCCCGGACCTTCAAAGGGAAAGGCCGGAGCGTTATCCCGCCGTCATTGATCAGCAGCGGATCATTTCTGATTTTATTCAAGATAAAAAGAATTACAGGAGCTGCGCCGGGACGAGGCCGGATAAACCATGCGGAAATAACATTCCATGCCGTAATGTGTATAATAAGTTGAGATCTGATCTAACAGTACAGTTTATATAGCTACGATACTATCTTGCAGATTGCTCAACTTTAGGAAGTCTTTCGGGAGTACGGTGATCTTATAGATATTTATGGTCTGTCTCTCTGATCAGTGAGTAAAGATCTCCGTTTACTACCTTTAAAACAGCGCGATCTTTGATGACCGCAAGAGAGATGTTCACTTTCTTTGAGAAGAACCCTCACATACGTTTTAATAAAAAGTGGAATTATACAGGACGAAAACTCAGCTAGGTTTTCATTAACTCAAAAAAAGGATGGCCTATACCGGTAAAGGATGTCGCGTCATAGGTCACCTGCTGCCGATAACACACCCTGGTATATTTCTTTCGCCAGCAAGGGGAAAACGGTTTTCTGGAAATCCGCGTCATCCATGTAGCGGGTGACGATCTCGTCGTTTTCCGCCATTCTCTGCATCATCAGGGACTCGATGATCTTTCGGATGCCGAGCTCGAATTTGTCGAGGGTGTTTGCTCTGGCGGTTTGAATCACCCGCTCGTCTTTGCTGGCCTTTTCCTTGATCTGTTCGAAGAACAGGCGGTCTTCCTCTGTGAAGTCGGTCCCGAAACGGTCATTCAGTGTCTTGATGATCTCGGAGAGCGGTTTGTCTTCATCCTTTGCCTTGCCGGTGCCGACCGCAGTCGGGCTTTTTACCCCGTAGGGCGCGCCTTTTTCCATGACAATGGCCCCGGACATGACCTGCTCGATCCGGTAATATTCCAGCATGACCTGTCTTTCAGGATGCGAAGCAATCCCCGTATCGTCGTCTCCAAGATTGGGAAGCAGGAAGCGCCCGAAGCTGTACAGCATCTCCAGCTCTGCATCGGAATACGGGATGATCTGGCTGACAAAGGCGTAGAAGCGGACATACGCCGTCAGCTTATCATGGAAGACGCCCTTTTTTTCCTCATCGAGGGCCTTGTACCGGTCCATGGCAGGCTGGATATGTTTGTGCATCCTGGCATGATCCGACGGGTTCTGCATGTACTCGGGCACATAGAAGATCCGGGCGAAGGCCTCCACTTCCGACCAATGATACACTTGCATGGCCGACAGTTCGTGTTTCAGGACTTCCAGGTGGTTGGGGTCGGAGGCCTCCTGCAGGGTGGTCGCGTCATAGTACGGCTTGAATGCCTTGAAAATGCCCTCCGCATCGTTGACAAAGTCCAGAACGAAAGGAGGTTCTTTCCCGCGCATACGTCCGGTTCAGCCGCGAAAGGGTCTGCACTGCCTGGACGCCGTCCAGGCGCTTGTCCACGTACATGGCGCACAAAAGGGGCTGATCGAAACCGGTCTGATATTTGTTGGCCACCAGCAGCACCTGGTAGTCCGAGGTGTCGAATTTATCCGGAAGCCGGCCTTCCGAGATGTTCTTTCCCGTAACCACGTCGATGTTCATTCCCGGCTCGGTGTATTCGATCCCGGTTTCAGGGTCTTTCACCGTACCGCTGAAGGCGACGAGGGGCCGGATATCCGATATACCCGTGCTCGGCGATATACTTCTGGAAGGCGAGCATGTAGCGAACGGCATGCAGGCGCGAGCCGGTCACGACCATGGCCTTGGCCCGCCCCCGGAGCTTGTTCCTCACATGCTGCCGGAAATGCTCGACGATGATCTCCGTCTTCTGTTCGATGCTGTAGGGATGCAGATACAGGAACTTCGTCAGCTTCTTGATCGCCTTCTTCTTGGGCATGGACGGGTCTTCCTCGGTTTCCTTCAGGAGATTGTAATAGGTCTTGTAGGTGGTGTAGCGCTGCAGCACATCGAGGATGAACCCCTCCTGGATCGCCTGCCTCATGGAATAGGTATGGAAGGCCTCCGGCTTGCCGGACTGGCGCCGGCCCGGCCGAACAGCTCCATGGTCTTTCCCTTGGGTGTCGCGGTAAAGGCGAAGAAGCTCAGGTTTTTCTGCCTGCCCGCGTGATTCCATGACGCTGGTTCAGCCCGTCTTCCCAGTCGAACTCCCCTTCCTCGCCGTTGTTTTCCGTGCCTGCGCCCAGGATTCGTCTTAAGCTCCCGCGCGGTTTCCCCGGTCTGGCTGGAATGGGCCTCGTCGACGATCACGGCATACCTGCGCGAAGCGATCTTCTCTTCCCACTCCTTGGCCTCGTTCGACGGAAGCGGCGTCGGGATTGTCCGGGTCCTCGGCCCCGGCAATGCGGAGCAGGCCGCGGAGGATGAAGGGAAATTTCTGCAGGGTGGTGATCACGATCTTGGTCCCGTCCACCAGGGCCTCGGCAAGCTGGGTGGAATCCTCGTCGATTGCCTTCACCACGCCCTGGGCATGCTCGATCTGATAGATGGCGTCCTGAAGCTGCCGGTCCAGCACGCGCCGGTCCGTGATGACGATGACGCAGTCGAACACCTTCTCGTCCGCCTCGGTATGGAGGCTGGAAAGGCGGTGCGAGAGCCAGGAGATGCTGTTCGTCTTCCCACTCCCTGCGGAATGCTGGATGAGATAATTATACCCGCCCCCTTCCCCTCGGGCAGTGCCGACAAGCTTGCGGACGGCATCGAGCTGGTGGTAGCGGGGGAAGATCATGGTTTCCCTGACAGCCTTCATCCGGCCGCCCCTGCCGTCGTCCACGGTCTCTTCGATGGTTTCAAGGAAGACAAAGCTGCCCGATGATGTCGATGAAGCTTTCCTCGCCGAGGACTTCTTCCCAGAAATAGCCGGTGCGATGCCCGGACGGGTGCTGCGGGTTGCCTTTGCCGCACTGGATCTCGCCGGGATGGCTGCCGCGGTTGAAGGGCAGGAAGAAGGTCCTTTCCCCATTCAGGCGGGTCGCCATGTGCACTTCGTTGGGATCCACGGCAAAATGGACGATCGCCCCGGTTCGGAACTGAAACAGGGGAGCCCGCGGATCACGGTCGTATTTTATACTGGCGGACGGCGTCCTGCCAGCTCTGCCCGGTCACAGGGTTCTTGATCTCCATGGTCGCGACGGGCAGGCCGTTCATGGCAAGGACGATGTCCATGGTGCTGCTGTCCGCCGGATGGCAGGGGACCTGGCGGGTGACGGTCAGGAGGTTTTTCCGGAACAGCGCAAGCGTTTCCTGATTGAGACCGTGGGCAGGCTTGAAATAACCCCATGCGGAAGGTCTTGCCGTAGAACTTGAAGCCGTGGCGGAGGATATGGACGGTCCCCTTGGCGGCGCGTTCCTTGACCAGGGCCTCGATGAGCTTCTGCCCCAGCTCGCTCCCATGGAGCTTGTCCATCTGCGTCCAGAGGCCGACCTGGGTATCCTTGATAAACCGGACTACCACGTCCGGGAAAAGCGCCCGCTTCTTGTCCCAGAGCAGGTTGGAGCACTCCTCCCAACCATTTCTGTTCAGGGTTTCCTCGATATAGGCTTCAAAAGCCTTTTCCGTGGTTGCCTTCATGCGGCCTCCCGGATGTCGATCTTACCCGTGACCGCCGCGCTGATGAGGGCGATGCGGTACTCCTTCAACTTTGCAATGGCTGTTTCCACCTTGGCGATGAGGGTGTCGATCTTGGCTGTTTCGCGGTCGAGGAAAGCGGCGATGGCTTGTTGCTCTGGGAGAGGGGGGAGAGGGAAATTTTCAGGATATATGTGTTTATTATTTATTTGAGGAACTGTTGATGTATCAGCTAAATCATCTAAGCGGCGGGCAATCAGTGCATAGTAATAGAACTTAATTTCGAGGGAGCTTTTTATTTGCCAGCCCATCATATTAGGGTCAAGCAAAGCTCTATTCATTAAGATGGAGACTTTATTTGTAAATATTGCCGCACCCCTTTTAGGAAAAATCAACGCATTATTCACAAAGGGTGTTTTATTTTTAATACAATAAATTGCTGACTTGGAAAAATACACATGGTTCTCAAGTGTATTTAAGTCTTCAACTTTTATATAAAATAAAGTTCCTTCATCTTCATTTTGCTCTTCCTCTGTAACACTTGGGGTGCTTCTGTAAGGAACCTATATATTTCCCTTTTTTCACTTCCCAATGTTCCGGCACATCGCCGAGCCATTCCACCCAGGAAGGTTTTAGTTTCACCGATGGATCAAGCCCCTTGGTGACGGCTTGAGAGATGAGGGCCGAGCGCTTTTCCCGCAATAGTTCGATGAGGCGTTCCTTCTTCTCCACCAGCGCATCAATCCTCCCCGTCTCGCAGTCGAGGAATGCGGCTATGGCTTGCTGTTCGGGAGAGGATGGGAGGATGACATCAAAATTATTAATCAGTTCCATATCAAGGCTTTCAACAGTTGCTCCTTCTTTTCGCCATTCCGTTAAGAGCTGACTTTGATTACCTTCAATAAATCGTGCATAGAAAGCATGGGAGTATTGGAACTACCGGAATAAAAGCTTTGATATCCTGGTTAATAGTCATATCCCGCCTAGTTACACAAGCAGGTATAGAATGTCGTAAAATTCCGGATCGCATTACAACCAATATATTATTCTTGGGAATGAGATCTGTTGCACTCTGCTTTATTGCTTCTTCGGTAATATGATCTTCGGTATCTTCAAGATAAAATCGTCTTCATGTCCTTCGATGAAACCCAAGGAATGTTACCTCGCCCTATAATCTAATTCTTCCGTTGAGGGATATGCCTCCACTAACAAATGTGAAAGCAAATCTATGTCTCTTCACCTCCCAATGCTCCGGCACCTCGCCGAGCCATTCCACCCCGGAAGATTTGTATTTCGGATACGCTCGATACGTTTTCATGCCCTCCTCCAGATCGCATGGGTTTCCCAATTATTCGGGAACCCCATTGCCCTGAGCGGTATCTCCGGGTAGCGGCCGAGCAGGTCTCGAAACCGGCAATCCCATTGGCTCGTGGGGGCCACTCTCGCAAGGAGATATCTGAGGATGGTGAGTATGCAAAAGATCCGGTTGTTGGGCACTTCGAAAGGATCATGCCACTGGGGGTATTTCTGTCTTTTCGGGATGAACGGCTTGAAGCCCAGCTCCCGGTTCCAGAGGCGGCCGTGATGGGCGCAGATGTTTCTGATCACGTTCAGCGCGCCTAGCCAGGACTGAAGGATTCTGTCTTCTGTCCCGTATTCGCGGGCAATCAGGCGGCGGATGCTGTCGTCAACGCCGTTGAAAAGTGTCAGCATTCTGCCGAAGCTCATGACCTCGCAGAGCATCCAGAGGGGAGGCATGTCATGGCAGTCGCCGTATTTTGTCTGGAAGTGATTGATGAACGTTTCCCGGCTGCGATCTATCTCGTCCTTCATTTCATCGAGCCAGCGCTTGTACCGGTCAGTGCCCAGCTTTGGGAAAAAGCTCTGGTCCTGATAGCCGAACGCGCCATGCGCCTGTGCAAAATGATATACAAGCTGGGTCCTGACTGCGACCTCCACCCGCTCAACGGCATCCATGACCAGAATCCGCAGCTGGCGGTCGAAGGTGTAATGGCACCAGACAAGATCGAGGGTCGTGTTTCCCCTGAACGCATCATTCGAAGGCTGTCTGAACGGGTACAGATAGGCGCTCAGCCGGTAATAATTGACGCTGTGCAGGCGGGATATCAGGACGTCTTTATCCGCCTGAAGGCCCCGGGAAAGGAGCAGCTCGGCCTGGGCCTCGAAGGTGAGGGGGGGCTTAGAGTAGTGCACGACAGCCCCGGAAAAAAGAAAAACCCACCGGATTTCGCATGCCCGAAAGCAGAGGCGCGGCAGGTTTGCTACAGATATTATCGTCATCTTCAGGCAGGAAGTCAACCCCTTTGTACGGCGGGCCTGATGAGCATCCTGTCATGACCTGCCTCCGGCGCTGCCGGTGACCTCGGCCAGCATGCCCAGGATCTCACCTTCCAGCGTTTTTATCTCGGCCTCGATCGTTTCCAGGGGCCGCGGCGGCTCGTATTGGTAGAAGTGGCGGTTGAGGGGGATCTCGTAGCCGACCTTGGTCTTATCATGATCGATCCAGGCATCCGGCACGTGCGGCAGGACCTCCCGCTGGAAGTATGCCTCGATGTTTTCCTTCAGCGGGACGTTTTCCGTGTCGCGGAGGCTGCTGTCCGCCTCCGGGTTCCCCCTGGCGTCCCGGCAGATCCCGGCGGTTTCATCGCGCTCACTCAATGCTTCCAGGACCGCCTTCAATTCGGCGGATGAAAGGCGGATGCCCGATTGATGTTCAAGGGGTTTCAATGCCTTCAGGAACTCGGGACGATCCTTGAACAGCCTCTCTCCCGTTGCTGCACCCAGGTCGGCAAGCAGCTTCCTGACGGCATCCTGCCGCTCTCTGCCAGCCTCGATCTCCTGGATGCGGACGGCTTCGTTCTTCTTGTCGCTTTCGGCGATTTTCCGGAAGGCCCTGACATCCTCCAGGCGGGCGATCCGCCCGGCGCTTGCCTGGAAGTTCAGGCGCAGGGGCCTTTCCACCGTGATTTTATGGTAGCCGAAATCGCTGTTGTCGAAGATCTTGGAGACAATGACCGTCTTGTGCGTTCCGTTTGTGGTCAACGTGTAGGTCTCATCGTGGGTGAAATGCCCGTAGATCCGGCTGATGTCGGCGATCTGGTCCGGCCGGCCTTCTTCGCCGTCGCCGATCTGGTTGCGCTTGTTCCCGAGGCTCTTGCGCATCTTGACGGATAACTCGCGGGCATCGATGAGTTGGATCTTCCCTTTCCGGCGTTTCTCCTTCCGGTTGGTCAGGACCCAGATATAGGTGGAGATGCCCGTATTGTAGAAAAGCTGGTCGGGCATAGCGATGATCGCCTCCAGCCAGTCGTTCTCGATGATCCAGCGGCGGATGTTGGACTCCCCGCTTCCCGCGTCGCCGGTAAAGAGCGGCGAGCCGTTGAAGACGATGGCGATGCGGCTGCCGCCTTCTTCGGGGCGCCGCATCTTGGAAATCATGTGCTGCAGAAAAAGGAGCGACCCGTCGTTGATGCGCGGGAGCCCGGCTCCGAAACGGCCGTCGTACCCCAGCTTTTCATGCTCGTGAGATGATGGCCCTGGCCTGCTGCTTCCATTCCACGCCGAAGGGAGGATTGGCGAGCATATAGTCGAATCTCTCCGTCTTGGAAGCCGTCTCTTTCAAACGAACAGTCCTGCTTGATATTGTCCGCTTCCTCGCCCTTGATCAGCATGTCCGAGCGGCAGACCGCCCATGCCTCGTCGTTCCAGTCCTGTCCGAACAGGTGGGGCTGTGCGGTGGCATTGAGCGTTTTGATATGGCTTTCGGAGACGGAAAGCATGCCGCCCGTCCCGCAGGCCGGGTCGTAGATCTTCACGACCACATGGCTTTTGCTCAGCATGGCCATGTCTTCGGAGGGGCTGAAGCAGGAGATTCACCATGAGCCTGATGACCTCGCGCGGGGTGAAGTGCTCTCCGGCCTCCTCGTTGGACTGTTCGGCACCGATCCGGATCAGCTCTTCAAAGATGTAGCCCATCTGCATATTGTCGATCCTGACCGGGGAGAGATCGATATCGGGAGACGCGAATTTCTTGATGACCTCGAACAGGAGGTTCTTTTCATTCATCCTGTGTATCTGGACGCCGAAATCGAACCGCTCGAATATCCGGCGGACATTGGGCGAGAAGGCGTTGATGTAGCTGTTCAGGTTCGGGGCGAGCTGGTTCGGATCGTCCAGAAGGCGCTCGAAGGTGAGCCGGGAGAGGTTGTAGAAGGGCACTCCCGTGATCTCGCGCAAGCGGGCCTGAATGATGTTCTCCGACTTGCCCTTGAGCCGGCTGAATTCGTTCAGAACAGCCTGTTTTGTGGGAGATAGGATGCAATCGAAGCGCCGGAGAACGGTTAAAGGGAGGATCACTTTCCGGTATTCGTTGCGTTTATACGGGCCGCGGAGGAGATTGCAGATACTCCAGATGAAATTAGCCATTTGGTTGTGCGTTTGGACTGCCATCCCCCATGCTCCTTCATTTCATTCAGTTCAGAATACATTCATATCATACCGGGGTTGTAATCACAAATCCCTGGATTTTTCATGTCATGATACAAAGCTCAGCACAAAGAGCATTAAAAAAGATCATAACCGGCAATGCTGGAAGACAATCTATAAAATATGAAGCTCTATCCAGACCCTGAATATCTGCGATCTAATGATGGTATCGACGAGTTTGAAGACCTATAATCTCCTGATATAATCTATACTCTGGAGCATACAACGTGAAAGTCCATATCTTGGCACGATATCTTTGCTTTCAGCGAATAGGGAAAGGGTCTACTGTCAGGCCTTATTGTAGTCTATATTCTTTATTTGTAAGGTCAGATTGCAGCTGATACATTTAATGCAAGGCGCCCCTCGCTCCCTTGTGCGGAGCGGGGGGATCGTTGTATCTGTTCCTTAAAAGGGCTGAGATTACTCTCCCCTTGGATAACGATGTCGCCGAGTTCTGCCGGTTTTTCCTACGAAGCCGTTGCCTCAGCCTTTTTCTTCGATTCTTTCTTTGGTGCCTGTTCAGATCCTTCTTTCTTCTTTTCCTTCTTCTTGGACTTCTTCTCCTCTACCGGAGCGGCAGCCTTCTTCCCCTTTTCCTTCGGAGGCGCGGCTTTCTTTTCTTCCCTGGTTCTGGCCATATCTTCGAGTTTCTTCTCTCTGCCCACTATGGCGGTAAGCCTGAAGGTTGCTTCACGAACCTTGGCCTTTAATTTTCTGATGATGGGATCCTTCTCGATATTTTTGCCATCTACCCCCATACCTTTCAACTCATTCATTCGCCCCGCAAGCTTGTCCTGCCATACTGCCTTCTGGGTCTCTCTTGCACTCCGAAGCTTCGATGCCATATGCTCTCCTTTCACTCTGGATCTTAATCAAATTCCTGCTCATCTTTAAGTGTCTCTATGCATGCATAGCTTAAAAATAAAGGTGTTTTCCTCTAGCACAGTTTTTTCAGGATTTCCAGCCTGTAACGTACATAGCATGTTCATGGTCCTGTTTTCTTGAGAAATTTATTGCCGAAAGGGTGCTGAGCTTGTCTTGAAATCCCTGGTATTCAGATACACGGAGCCGAACCGGATCGTTCTCACCGCAGAGATATCCGATAATGGTGCGCATACGGTCAGTATTGCGTCCTCCCCGTTATATGCCCTGACAATGCCGACTGCCAGGGTGAGGTTCTCCGGATCGCACAGGCCGACAAGGAGGTTGTCAAAAGTGTCCGGCCGGGTATAATCCGGAATCATCCCATGCTGTCCTGTCTCGGACAGAAGGAGCTCATGGAGACGGCTTCCTTTGAAATATTCCTTGAACCTTTCTGTCCGGTATTGATATCGTTCCCGCATGCTGCGTGCCTGCACTGCTGCTGAAACCGGCATTCTGATTATATTCATCCCGGGATATCCGGCAAAGTTCCTGAGAAGGCCTTCCAGCTCTTCCTCGTATTGAAAGGCAACGAGGTATCCCGGCTGAAGGAGATCGATGACCTGGAATTGAAATTCCTGTGCGATGCTCCCCGATATAAAACCCGAAGAGTCGAGGATGATAGATTGAAATCCCAAGGTAGCTGCCTTTTGGGCAAGCTTCTTTATTCCGGTCAGATTCTGGAGCAGGTGGCCTTCTGGAGAAAGCGCTCCGGTAAAATACAGGAGGGGGAAACAGTCTTCAGGAACTTCCGATCCCACTGCCTGCAGCCCGATCGTTGTCGGCGGGCCGATGAAAGATTGCCCGGGATCGCAGTCAATATATGCGGTCAGGCCGCCCTTGCTCAAGGCATCCGCAAGATACCCGCAGAATGTCGTTTTGCCGCGATCACTTGCTCCGACAGCATAGACGAGCTTTCCAGCCTTGCACCTTTTGAGCTCCGAGCTCAGATCATTCCAGCGTTCATCTATCTGAATCATGCAGCCCGCCTGTCTGGGAAAAACGTCCCCTTAATTCTCTCCGCCATCGATCTCAGCCGTCTGATAAACAGCTGCCCGGACCGCCACTGCTTGCATTCTTCCTTCCATACCCATCTGATATGCCTTGATTATGACTGTTCCGTCCGTACTATGTCCTACAAGAAATGATGGAAAAAAATTATCATACCACCATAACCAACCCCGGACAAAAAAAGAAGGAGATAGGAGATATGAAGGTGCTTGTCCTGTTCTATTCGACCTATGGGCACATCTACCGCATGGCGGAGGCAGCAGCGGAAGGTGCAAGGGAAGTGAGCGGAGCCCGGGTGGATATACTCCGCGTCCCGGAAACTCTGTCCCAGGAAATCCTTGCCAGGCAGGGTGCGATAGAGGCACAGAAGAAGTTTGCCCACATCCCGGAAGCAAAGGTGGAAAACCTGGCTGATTATCATGCCTTCATATTCGGAACCCCTACGCGCTACGGGAATATGATCGGCCAGATGCGCCAGTTCCTCGATGCAACAGGATCGCTTTGGGCCGGTGATGCCTTGGTGGGAAAGGTGGGAAGCGTATTTACCAGCTCAGGGACGCAGCATGGCGGCCAGGAATCGACCATCCTTACCGTTCATATAACCCTGCTCCATTTAGGGATGATCGTCGTAGGTCTTCCGTATTCCTTCAAAGGGCAGACCGGCATGGATCAGATAATGGGGTGCTCCCCGTACGGCGCATCCACGATCACAGGGCCTAAAGGGGAAAGGTGGCCGTCTGAAGCAGAGCTCGAAGGAGCGAGATACCAGGGCAGGCTCGTTGCAACGACGGCATCCAGGCTTTTTTCTTAGCGTAAAGAAAGCGGGCATCAGGAACGGATGCGCTTCTTGAGCTCCCTGATCAGGGCCGTGCAGACCTGGCCGGCATCTGCCACGATCGCCACATCGGCCATCTTCATCATGACGGCGTTGGGGTTCTTGTTCACGGCAATGATGAACCCTGCGTCCTTGATCCCCGCCGTATGCTGGATCGCGCCGCTGATGCCGAGCGAGAAGAGCACCTTGGGCTTGATGTGCTTGTCCGCCTGTCCCACGAGGGTGTCTTCCTCCGCCCACTTGGAATAGACCACAGGCCGGGTGGCGCCGACCTCCCCTCCCAGAACCCTGGCAAGCTCATAAAGGTTCTTGAACTTTTTCCTGCTCCCCATGCCCCGACCGCCGCACACCACAACAGCCGCATCCTCGAGCTTCTGCTCGCGTAAAGGCTGCCGTTCCGAGCTGATCAGGCGTATCCTGTCTTTGGGAAGATCCTTGGGCAGGGGCACAGAAACGATCTCTCCGGTTGCCTGGTAGTTATGGGGAATCTCCTGAAACGTCCCCGGACGCACCGTTGCCATCTGGGGCCGTTTCTCCGGGGTGATGATCCTGCTGAGGAGGTTGCCGCCGAATGCAGGCGCGGTCTGGACGAGAATCCCGTCTTCATTGATGTCGAGGCCGATGCAGTCGGCAGTGAGCCCGGTCTTCAGACGCTTTGCCAGGCGTGGTGCAAACTCCCTGCCGAAGGTGGTCGCACCCACGAGGAGAATCTCCGGCCCGTACTGCCGCACGAGACGCTCCATCAGGGTGATGTACACGTCGTTGCTGTAGAATTTCAGGTCCGGGTGATCGCACACGTACACCTTCATGGCCCCGTGAGCAACGTATTCTCCCACCCACTCATCCGTCTCATGGCCGAACACCGTGACGCAGACCTCTGCCCCGATGATCTTCGCCAGATCGTTCGCCCGGGAGATCAGCTGCAGGGTCACCCGGTTCTGAAAATAGTTCCGGTAGTCGCCGAACACCCATATGCTGCGCTTCTTACTCGCCATGGCCTACTTCACCGCCTTCAGGTCTTTTCTGATCACGCTGCCGATGGTGTCGTCGAACCGTCTGAACAGCTCTTCCACGATCTTCTTGGGCGCGCCGGTGAGGACCACGTTCTTCTTTCCCGCCGTGGACGAGAAGACCTCCAGGATCTTCGTGGGCGAGCCTTTGAGGCCGATGGTATCTTCGTCCAGGCTTAAGTCATGGGCGCCTACGGTCAGGATATTGGGCTCGTTGAAGGCATCCTGCAGCCCTCCGATGGGGATGTACCGGGGCGTGAAATGCCCGGTCGTGACCGTGATGAGCCCGGGGAGATCCATCTCCAGGGTTTCGAGAAAGTGGTCCGAGATCCTCTGTATCCTCATGGTCTTGCCCCTCACGGAGAGGTCTTCCACATATGCTGCCGAGGGGATGTCGAGCTCCTCTGCGATCTGCGGTCCGACCTGGGCGGTCTCGCTGTCCGAGGTGTGGCACCCGCAGAGAATGAGATCATAGTCGGCGCAGAATATCTCGATGGCCCGGGCCAGAGTAAAGGACGTCACCAGCGTATCGGCGCCGGCCATGCGGGGATCGGAGAGCATGAGGCAGCGGTCCGCTCCCATGGCGATGGCCTCGTGGAGAACCTCCATGGCCATGGGAGGGCCCATGGTAATCGCCGTGATGTGGCCGTCATGGGTTTCCTTGAGGCGCAGTGCTGCCTCCATGGCGGACTTGCACGCCGGGTTCATCATGCCCTCCGCAGCATCCCGGGTGAGAGTCCCGGTCTTCGGGTCCCACGGGAGCTCGCTCACCATCGGCACCTGCTTTAAGCAGACGATCATCTTCAGCATGTCTGTCGCATTCCCTGCTCTCATATGGGCTCCGTCAGGATCGCCCTCGAGATCACCATGCGCTGGACCTCGCTCGTTCCTTCATAGATCTCGGTTACTTTCGCGTCCCTGAAAAACCGCTCCACGTCATATTCCCTGCTGTATCCGTACCCTCCGTGAATCTGCATCGCGTTCCCGGTCACTCGGGAGGCAACGCCGCTGGCATAGAGCTTTGCCATGGCGGCTTCCTTGCCGAAATCCCGGCCTGCGTCCTTGGATGCGCAGGCCCGGTAGACCAGGAGGCGTGCCGCATCGATCTCGGTGGCCATGTCTGCCAGCATGTTCTGGATGGACTGAAACGAAGCGATGGGCTTCCTGAACTGCTGGCGCTCCTTGGAATACTTGACGGATGCCTCCAGAGCCGCCTGGGCAATGCCCACGGCCTGGGCCCCGATCCCGATCCGGCCCGTATCCAGCGCTTTGAACCCGATCTTGAGGCCGTCGCCCTCTCTCCCGAGCAGGTTCTCCTTCGGAACCCGGCAGTCTTCGAAAAACAGTGAGGAAACAGGATTTGCACGCATCCCGCACAGGTCTTCGATCTCGCCCACGGTAAAGCCGGGGATGCCCTTCTCCACGATGAACAGGCTTGCACTCCTGCCGGGATTTTCCGGGTTTGTAACGGCAAAGATCAGAGGCGTGGAGCATACCCCGCCGTTGGTTACGAAAATCTTGGTGCCGTTGATCACGTACTCGTCGCCGTCGCGGACCGCGTTCGTCTCAACGCCGCCTGCATCCGAGCCTGCATTGGCCTCGGTGATGCAGAATGCACCGATATGCTCACCGCTCGCGAGCTTGGGGATGAAGCGCTGTTTCTGCTCTTCCGTGCCGTATTTGAGGATGGGATAGATGCCCACGCTGTTGTGGACCGTGATACACAGGCCCATGGCGCCGCTCACCCGCGAGATCTCCTCCACCGTAATGGCGTAGCTGATGCTGTCAGCCTCGGCTCCGCCATACTTTTTCGGGACCTGAAGCCCGAAAAAATTCAAAGAGCGCATCTTCTCGACAACCTCTACGGGAAACCGGGCCTCGCGGTCGATCTCATGGGCAATGGGCCCGAGCTCGGCCTCTGCGAACTCCCGCACGCTCTTGCGAACCAGTTTATGCTTCATGCATGCATTGAATACCAATGACCCCTAAACTCCTTCCTCTTTGGTGGCTCATACAGTACGGCCCGGGGCTGCACCATAACTCAATCTGCCGGAAAGTTCAAGTGTGTGGATGGTATAATCGGTTTGCCCTTTTCACCAATGGGAGGTATTGAACTGGACAAAAGCATATGCTAATTGAACCGCGGAATGAGCGTGCCGGAAGTGAAATGGGATATCTTAAGATGATATTCCTCTGGAGCCGGGCCTTGAATTATGAGCCCCGGGTTCCTATATAATCCAGTGATATCCGGCACGTATTTGAGATACCAGACAAAACGGAGGTGCTATGGAGCATAAGAAGGAAACCCGTCAGTTCAAGACCGAAGTACAGAGACTTCTCAACCTCATCATCAACTCCCTGTATTCCCATCCGGAGATCTTCCTGCGGGAGCTCATCTCCAATGCCTCGGACGCCATCGACAAGATCAGGTTCAAGTCCCAGACCGATTCCGACATCCTGGGCGGCGACACGGAATTCAAGATCAAGATCATCCCGGACAAAGAGAAGCGGACCCTCAAGATCGAGGACAACGGCATCGGCATGACCTATGACGAGGTCGTGGAGAACATCGGCACCATCGCCCAGAGCGGCACCGAAGCTTTTCTGGAGGCAATCGACGGGGCGAAGAAGAAAGAGAGCTTCTGACGCCGGAGCTCATCGGCCAGTTCGGCGTCGGGTTCTACAGCTCCTTCATCGTCGCCGACAAGGTCACCCTCATCACCAAAGCCGCCGGGCAGGAGACAGGCCGTCAGGTGGGAATCCACCGGCGACGGGTCCTATACCATCGAGGAAACCGAAAAGGCATCGCGGGGCACGACCATCATCCTCCATCTGAAAAAGGCAGGGGAAGGACGAGCAGGACTTCACCGAAGAATGGACCATCCGAGGGATCGTAAAGAGACACTCCGACTTCGTGGACTATCCCGTCGTCATGGATGTCGAAAAAACAGGAGCCCATCCCGGACGATGAGCTCATAAGGATAAGGACGGCAAACCGATCGGCTACACGACCAGAAAGGTCATCCAGGAAGAAACGCTCAACTCCATGAAGGCCATCTGGGCCAGGAACAAATCAGGAGTCACCGAGGAGGAATACAACGAATTCTACAAGCACATCAGCCACGACTGGAACCCGCCGCTCGCGCACCTCCACCTGAAGCTCGAAGGCACGACGGAATACAACGCCCTTCTGTACATCCCCGTCCAAGCTCCCGTTCGACCTCTCCATCCAGGAACAGAAAGCACGGGATCCAGCTCTACAGCAAGCGCGTCTTCATCATGGAGGACTGCAAGGAACTGATGCCCCAGTATCTGAGCTTCATCAAGGGCGTCGTCGACGCCCCGGACCTGAACCTCAACGTCAGCCGCGAGATCCTCCAGCAGGACGCCCTGGTCAGGAATATCCGGAAGAACCTCGTCAAGAAGATTCTCGAGCTCCTCGAAGGTCTGGAAAAGGAAAAATACGAGCAGTTCTACAAGGAATTCGGCCCCATCCTCAAAATCGGCATCTCCGACGGACTACGAAAACCGCGACAGGATCGCGAAGCTGCTCCGGTATCAGACCACGAAATCCGACGGCAACCTGATTTCCCTCAAGCGATTATGTCGGACCGCATGAAGCCGGACCAGGAAGAGATTTACTACATCACGGGAGAAAACACCACGACCCTGAAGAACAGCCCGCACCTGGAACGGCTCAAGGAAAAGGATATCGAGGTGCTCCTCATGACCGACCCCATCGACGAGTGGGTTGTCCGGGATCTTGCGCCGAATTCGATAAAAAGAATCTTCAAGAGCGCCGAGAAGGGCGATCTCGAACATCGAGAAAATCGACGACAAGAAGAAAGACGAGTACAGGACTTCTTCGAATTCATCAAGGACGAGCTTGAAGGACAAGGTCAAGGATGTAAAGCCCTCGACGCACCTGAAGAATTCCATGGCCTGCCTGTCCGGCGATGCGTACGACATGAGCGCCTACATGGAAAAGATCCTCAAGGCCACCGGCCAGAAGCCAGAGCCCGCAAAGAGGGTCCTGGAAATCAACATGGACCACCCTGCCTCGCGAACATCAAATTCATCTACGAGAAGAACAGCAAGGACCCCCTCCTGAAGGACTATGCACGGCTCCTCTTCGACCTGGCGGTCGTCTCCGAAGGCGGCAAAGTCGAAGACCCGTCGTTTTTCTCGAAGACCATCGGCAATATCATGGCCGAGGCCATTACCGTGGAAGAACTCATGGAAGGCGACGCCATCGAGGTTTAGGAAGATATAAGATGTGAAGCTCCCTGCCCGGCAGGGGGCTTTTACGTAACTTGATGTTTATTCGTGAGTCCGGATCATTCGGCCGGAATTTGTGGAACAGCCGGCAAGGCATCCGAGGAAAACGTACCACACCCTTGCAGGCCGCCAGGGGGCAGGATCAGGAATTCTTCTTGGCCCTTGCCTGGCCCGCCGGATAAGGGATAACGTTGCTGTAGCGCATGAAACAGCCCTTCTGCTCCTTGGCCTTGTACATGGCGGAATCCGCATGCTTCAGGAGCAGCTGCGCATCGTAACCGTCATCGGGAAAGATGCTGATGCCTACACTCGCCGAGATAAAATCAATGAAAATTCCCCCAATCTTGTACGGTTCCGAGACATACTGGACGATCCTCTCGGCAACGCGTTCCGCATGGAGATCCTGGGAATTGGTGAGGATGACGGTGAACTCATCGCCGCCCAGCCTGCTGATGTAGTCGCTGCCCCTTAAGGCGTCCTTCAGCCGGGAAGCGACCTCGATGAGAATCTTGTCGCCGATCTCGTGGCCGTAAACATCGTTAGCCTTCTTGAATGAGTCCAGATCAAGGTACAGAATCCCTCTCCTGTTTTCATAGCGCTTTGCTTCCCGGAGCGTGTCGACGAGCTTCTCCATGAAAGCCTTCCTGTTATAGAGGCCGGTGAGAGGATCATGGTACGCCATATAGGCCAGTTCCTGCTCGGTTCGCTTCCGTTCCGTGACATCGCGGATAATGCCCTGAAAACCGATTGGATCGCCCTTCCGGTTTTTCCGTAGGGAGACGGATGTATCCACATAGATAAAGGTCCCGTCTTTTTTCATGAGCTCCCATTCCATGGACTGGATCGACTCTCCTGATATGAAAATATTATGAAAGGAGTTAAAGACGTATTCCGCGTTCTTCTCATCCATCAGCAACTTGTAATTCTTCCCCATCAGCTCTCCTTGGGTATATCCCAGGTGTTCGTGGACACGATGATTGAAAAAGGTAAAATTACCTCCGAGATCGACTTCAAAATATCCGTCTTCGATCGAATCGATGATTAGCCTGAACCGGGTATCGCTCTCGATGAGCGACTGTTCGGTCTCCAGCTGCTCGGTAACGTCACGTGCAATGCCGAGCACGGACTTGTTCCCCTTGCCGTCATCTTTCAGGGCGTTCTTGTACTCGATGATATGTACGCTCCCGTCTTTTGCCATGACCTGCATGAGTCCTTCATCTTTTCCATGTGAAATCACCCGCTGGAGATAATCGTCAAACTGTTTCCGGTAACGCTGAGGCATCATGTTCCTGGTGTTTTTCCCGATCATATCCTCCCGGGAATATCCGAGCCGGCCCAGGTAATGGGGATTGATATCGGAAAAGGTGCCTTCCAGATCGTGCTCAAAGATAATCTCCGAGATATTCTTGCATATTTCGGCGAACCGCTCCGTATCGTGTAAGACCTTTGTCTCGAGCTCCTTAAGCCTTGCCAGCAGCTCATCATACGTCGGCTTCTTGTTCATTCCCCTCCTCCTCAAATATCAGAACAGTGATCCTTTTCCGTTTTTGTGTAGAGCACGAACACAAAACCTCCGTGAAACAGATTGATGCATCCCGGACATATCGGAAATTTACCGGGAAATAATTATTAATCGTGAATCGTACGGATTATGAGCAAAAAGGTGTCCGAGGTATGAAACCAGAGTCTTTTGCCGGAGAGGATCAAAAATCTGATGCCGGTGCCCTTGACTTCCCTTCTCTGGTTCCTATTTTAACCCTTAAGCCTTGGGTTCACAAATCAAGCTGAGTATCTCCCCATAGACCCTCACTTGAAAGGAACCCGAGGCTGATTTTTTAAAAGAATCAGACATCCATTCCGGTCTGGCCGATCACGCTCATGTACAGGACGCTTTCACGTATGCCGTCCGCCCCGATGATCTCATTCACCTCGTTGTCGAACATGGAACCGATGTGGCAGCACCCGAGGCCGATGCTGGTCGAGGCAAGCGCCAGGTTCTGCGCCATGTGCCCGGCATCGAGATAGATGTAACGAAACCCTCTCTGCTTGTATTTCCAGACCGATCGTTCGAACAGGGCAGTGTATACGATTACAGCCGCAGCGCCTGCGCACATCTGCTGGCCGAGGGCTGCATGCTCGATTCTCCCGCCGAAATCGCCCAGCTGCAATTCTTCCATGAGGTGATGCTTCACCTGGTAGTGGTACACACCATTTTCAATCCCTGCAACCCGATTGGCGATGATGTAGGTCTCGATGGGATAAAGGGCACCTGCAGAAGGGGCCGTGCGGAATTCAAAACCCATTTCCTTCCGCTGGATGCCGCTCGATGACCATAAGACACAGGAAAGCATATCCAGGGAGATCGGCGCATCTATAAAGCGCCTCTGACTCTTCCTGCGGAGAAGGGCCTCATGGAGGCTCATGTCGCCGCATCTCTCCACGGCGTTCAGAGCGATCTTTCTCGCCTCTGGGTATTCCTTGTACATGGGAGGCTTCCCATCCAGGTCCACAGACCCTCTGGGCATCCGCTTTCGGTCATACTTGGTATCTCTCTGGAACTTCTCGCCGATCGTTTCTTCCATGGGTTCCCCTCCCCGATCATAAGGATCACCACGGCCGGGTTGATACGGTGCCTTCGGCTGCCCGGGGCATCATTCTTTCTTTGGCCCGTAGGAGGCATCGAGCAGCCTCTTCGTGATGGAGCCCGGCTTTTTTAATATTTTTGAGCCTCTCGTTATCTTGCAAAGGCTTATATTGTGCTTTGCCGCGATCTTCCTCTGGGTATGTCCGGCATGCAGTTCCTTCAGGAGTTCCCATCTGAGTTCAAGGTCATTGATCTCTTTGGGCGTGAATATTTCTTCAAAAAAGGATATCATTTCTTGATAATCCCTGATATCGGCAAAAACCTTCTGCAGTTCATGTCGGGACTTCATAGAAACCACCTCCCTTTGATGGGTGTAAGGGATCTTGTAAAAGATTACAATAGATTCGTTGCATTTTCCAGGGTTTCCTTTGCTTTTTTGCCCCCTGACCCGATATCCTTTGACATGCATGCTGTCTTATGGAGTCATGAAAGCGCCCCTTCACCTCATCAACCGTTGAAGCATTCCCTTCCGTGCCGATATTCCGTCTTCAGGACACGCTTCCATGCAGCAGAAACACCTGATGCACCGATCGTAGTCGATATACGGCCTGCTCTGACCGGGAAGTGCCTTGTCGATCGCCTGCACGGGGCAGATTTTCATGCACTGGTAGCATAGGCTGCAGCGATCCTCGATCGGAACAGGCCTTCCGATAAAAAGCTTGTTCAGCAGTGACTTTATCAGAGACACGCGAAGGAGGCCGGTCATCCCGGGGCCTGATGCAGGGACAAAACCCTGGATGAGCATATCCTTGATCTCACGGCCGATAACGGTGATCTCCTTTTCCGAAGACACACCAAGGCCTCTCCGGAATCCCAGGGTAAGGATGGGAGAAAGGCGGGGATCGAGTCCGCTCACGGAGGTCGCCACCCAGTCCACGGCCAGACCGTCGATCCCTACGATGACCGCATTCATCTTCCTCGGCCTCCCGCCGGTTCCCGGTCCGTCTCCTTCAAGGGCGGTAACTGCATCCATGATATGAACAAGCGGCTTCTCCGGATGAAAGCCTCTGAGGAAGGCGCCATAGAGGTCGAGGATTGCCTCGCAGAACTCTCCCCTTTCCGGAAGCTTCATGTGCATCTGCGATTTCCTCATCCCGGGCACAGCGCCGAAGAGGTTTTTTACACTCGCCGTCACATAGGTTAACCCGTGGGTCTTGAACTTCGGCAGGTTGACGATAATGTCCGCTTCGAAGAAAGCTTGAGCAATCTCAAAGCTCTTGAATCTCTTTGCCTCAGGATACGAGATCCTATGGACCTTTGACGGATCCGCCGCCTCGATCCCGAGGTGCCGCATGATCGCGTCATACGTGGTGGCCCGCAAGGCATTGTGCAGGGACGCCACGGCAGGGGACTCCGCCAGCACCGGCCTTCCCCCGTAGTCGAGGACGATCTCTGCAGCTGCCCGGAAAAAGCCGGGATGGGTCACTACCCCGCTTTCAGGATCGGCAGCTGACAGGAGATTAGGCTTCAGCACAACGCGTGCGCTCTGAAAAGATTTCAGAGGGAAACGGCATCCCTTAAGGCCCTCGATAATCCTTTCCTTGAGTTCTCCGGGAGAATATCCCTCGCACCTCAAGAGCGATACTTCAGCCATAGCTTCCTCATCATCCAGGAGAGATATCTCCATAATACCCAAAGTATCATCGAGATCAATGGTGTAAAAAGAATCAATGCACGTTATGGGACATTGGCCTTTGTAATCCGGAATAGAAAGAAAAAAAGCTTTGGTATATAAAGGCAAAACCTGACCGCCTGACGCGGCAGGCGTGACAGAGCTTTGTTTTACGCACATGTGCAGGAGGAGTGACGGGGTGAAGCTTGTATCGTGGAATGTCAACGGCATCAGGGCTGCAATCAAGAACGGCTTTCTTACCTCTATGGCAGAAATGGACCCGGATATCCTCTGCCTTCAGGAAACCAAGATAGGGCTTGACCAGATAAAGATCGACCTGCCCGGATACCTGCAGTACTGGAACTGCGCAGACAAGAGGGGGTATTCCGGCACGGCCGTCTTCTCCAGGATCGAGCCTGTCTCGGTCTCCTACGGAATAGGAATCCCCGAGCATGACCGCGAGGGAAGGATCGTTACCCTCGAATTCGACGGGTTCTTTCTCGTGAACGTCTATGCGCCCAACGCCCAGCATGAGCTCGCGAGACTCGATTACCGCATGAAGTGGGATGCGGATTTTCTCGCATTTTTAAAGAAGCTGGACAGGCAGAAGCCGGTGATCTTCTGCGGTGATCTCAACGCGGCCCATAAGGAGATCGACCTGAAGAACCCCAAATCGAACATGCGCAATCCCGGGTTCACCATCGAGGAGCGCACCGCGCTGGACAGGTGCGTGGAAAGCGGTTTCATCGATACCTTCAGGGAATTCAACAAGGAACCGGGCAACTATACCTGGTGGTCGTACCGTTTCGATGCACGCACGAAGGACATCGGGTGGCGGATCGACTATTTCTGGATATCCGCATCCCTGAAAAGTGCGCTTCAGGATGCCTTCATCTTCAAGCACATCCGCGGGTCGGATCACTGCCCGGTGGGGATCATCCTGAAAGGGTGATCACCGAGAATCCGAGCGAAAAGGACAGGAACCGGGCTGACGGCTCTTTTGAGAAAAGCCCCAAGGCACGGCCGATGGCAGTGGAGAGCCCTGCCCCCGTGGTAATGATCAGCGCCTGGAGTACGTTTGCCTCAGCCATCAGAACCCGCCTATGAGGTCTTCCAGGTGAAACTCTCTTTTTTCACACTCTTGGGGTCCACACCTAAGGACTCCAGCTCTCCGATGACGAAATCCTGCATCGGGGGCGGCCCGCAGAGGTACATGGCTGTGCTGTTCGGGGGCAGGTATTTCCTGATCAGGTCCCTCGTGCATCTGCCCGACTCATAGAAGGCTTCAGGATAATCATCTTCCGCATACCCTGCTATATCCGTACCTTCTTCTACCCTACTCAGGTTATGCACGACCTTCAAGGGAATCTCACGGGTCATCTGTTTCAGTTCGTCCAGCGCAAAGGCATCTTCGATCGTTTTATTGGACCAGATGAGGAGCACCCGGCTGCCGGACTTGATGTTTCTGAAATGCCTCAGGACGCTCAAGAAAGGTGTGATTCCCACACCGCCGGCGATCATGATGATAGGATCCGGGAATCGATGTCCTTGCAGAACAGGCCATACGGACCGGTGCAGATGACCTCGTCCCCCGGTTTGAGCTCGTGCGCAGCAGTCGTGAAGGCACCCAGCTTTTTCATGGTCACCCGGAGCTGCTGATCTTCCGGGGCGCACGATATCGTAAACGGATGCGGCTTGCTCCATTCCCCATTCTGCATGATCTTCAGCGTAAGGAAGCTGCCTGCCCGGCGCTTACGGAAAGATTCATCAAACTCTTCGATGTAAAGTGATGTTATTTCCTGATTTTCCTTCTCGACCTTTACGATCTTTGCAGCACCGTTTTCCATGGGCTTCCCCCTTCTTGTAAAAAGTAAGCCTTACGCGGAGCTCCGGTATAGAATGGTATAAAAGTATTCATGTGGTAAATCAAGTGAGCACGAATCGCTGCACAAGGGAAGCACGCCCTTTTAGGGATGAAGGTGGCCGTCATTTCCGGACCTGCTTTTTTGGGAAAAAAGGCGCACGGATCAATGATACGTAAAAAAGGCAACCGGAGGTAATACTGAAAAACCTTACGAACCCTTAAGAGGTCTTCTTTGATATCATTTCCCGTGATGCAATCTTTAAGTGCATGAAAACTAAAAACCGCTTTTCTCGCCAACGATCAATTCTGCATTCATTTTTGTACATGCCGCGTACAAAAATGGTATCAGTGCTTCATCACGTCTTTACGAGATGGAAGATGGGCACCATGAGCCGCATGAAGAAATTGCGCAACGATCTCTTCGGTTCATGAAAGTATTTACGGGCGCAACTCGGGCAGATGCCGTGGGTAACTGTTGATTCCGGGTAGAGGGCAGTATCCACCAGTCCCATGTCCCTTCCACACCAAGCACAGATTCTTTTCATTTTTTCTATCTCCAGCCGATTAAGACGGCATCTTTTTTTAGGATGTTTCCTGTATCTCTCTTCCTCATATGTTCGCAATAGTGCCGATCGTGATGTAAATGCATTTTCCATGCACAATGGCGCGGCAAAATCTCCATTATCACACCAAGGCGAAAATACAATGCCGATCTGCTCTAATCAGGCTTGCATCCTCATTTCCCAGCTTTTCATTGCAAGCGCCGGCGTTCACATTATTTTTTAACCGGCAATTATCATAAGGCAATTATAGATGTCGTATCAGGGGATCGAACCGCTGTAAAAATACCATCCCAATCCGACGGTGAAAAGGAAATTTCCCCAGAGCCCATGTTCTATGGCGGCAGCTACGAGTGAATCCGCCTTTGCATACCGATAGGCGAAGAGCATCCCGCCGAATGTGGACAGAACGGGGGCAAACCAGTTGGCATAAAAGAGGTGGGCGATTCCGAAGCTTATCCCGCTGAAGAGGATCATGGTTACCCTGTCCGTAAACAGGCTTTTGTACCTGTGAAAGAAGAAAGCCCTGAATACGATCTCCTGCGGATATACGGCAAGCAAGGGGTAAATCAGGATAAATACCAACCACAGCCAAGGTTCGGCAGACACGAAGTATAAAAAATGGACCTTCTGAAAGAAATAGGTAAACATGCCGACCATGACGGCAGGGACAACGAAGGTCAGGATGATCTTCCCGATATGTTCTGAAATATTTCGGGTATTCCACAATTTCCTCTTATCGAAGCTTTTGTCGGCGATCAGATAGAGAAAGCACCCTGCTGCAATCACGAGGACGATGGGGGTTATCCGCCAAGCAAACCAATGCCTGTGGAAATAGAGTGCTGCAGGAATGATGAAAAAAAGGACAATGCATTCAACAAAGAGGAGTGCCCTCTTCCCATACCATCCTAATTGCAGGCCCATAGGATGTGTCATAAAAAGGTATGTCCCCTCTTCCTTTGTCTTATACCGCTATTTCGATTATTTCCGGATACGTCTTTGCCCTGATCGGCCCATGGGTATCGGAAATAACGCCGACGTACCTTTCAATCGCCACAGGTTTCTTCATCACCACCCGGATTTTCTCAATGCATAGGATATCAGAAAGCCGATACCGGTAATAAACCCTGCAAATTCATAACTCTCGCTGAATGCTTCAGGAATCATGGTGTCTGCTATCATCACAAGCATCGTTCCTGCAGCCATGGAAGTGACTGCTGCAACCAACTCGGGCGAGGCATCCTGAAAATACCAGTAGCCCGCAAGAGATGCGATGCCTGTGGACAAGGCGATAAATCCCCATACAAGAAAAATGTAATTCGCCGACCTCCCTGCCTTTTTCATACCTGCTGCACTGGAGAGCCCTTCAGGGAAATTGGAGATGAAGACGGCCGTCACCAGGGCAAAGCTTACCTTGCCGCCGCCGAGCATGCTCAACCCTATGACAAGAGATTCCGGGATATTATCGAGCAGCGAGCCGATGGCGATGGCAGTGCCGCTTCCCCATTCTTCTTTCTCGGATAACTGCTGATCTCCTGAGCGCTTGCGGTGCTTTGCACCTTTGTAGGAGAGATAAAAGTTGGCAACGGTATACGCGGTTGCACCGGTAATAAAGCCGACGGCTACCGAATCAAGCCCGCCCAGCCGGAATGAATTTTCCATCAGTTCAAACGACAGGGCCGAAATGAGCACCCCGCTGCCGAATGACATCACAGATGCAATAGCACGCTGCGGCAGATTGAAGAGATACACAACCGCCACCCCGATGAGCAGTGCGGAACCGGCTGCAAATCCCCAGAAACCTGCCTGTACCCACAACGGAGCCATATGAATCCCTTTTCACATTCCGGACGGATTAGATTTATCTAATTCCTATAATAACAATGCCAGCAATTTTATCCATATGGAGCAAGGTCTTTCAGATTTTCGCCATGCTCGGGGGCTGTCCATGCCAGGCACGAGTGATCTGCGGATTCCCATCATCAGGGGCCTGCGGGCGGCGGCCTTCCCCCCGGAAAGGGTTCCCCTAGCCGGCCATGTAGGGTATTATTGAATGGTGTGAGGAAAAAGAATCTTAAGGGAGACCACCATGTCCTTGTTTCTGCTCATTATCCTCGGCATCTACAGTGCCGCTCATGTCTATGCCTTCTTCAGAATAAAGGCGGCCTTTCCCTTCGGGGCCTTCACAGGGGCACTCCTCGCTCTGTTCATGACAGCCATGATCGTGGCTCCCATCCTGATCCGTATCCTGGAACGGCATGGGTATGATACACCGGCACGGTTGCTCTCCTACCTTGGCTACACCTGGATGGGGGTGTTCTTTCTCTTCTTCAGCGTATCAATCCTGACCGATCTGTACCGCTTGTCCCTCTCCGGGGCCGGTATGATATTCCGCTGGAATCCTGCATGTTTCATGCCCTCTGCACGGGAGGCTTTCCTTGCCCCGCTGATTCTCGCCCTTGTTTTCTCGGCATACGGATATTTCGAGGCCTTGCGCATCAGGCCTCATGAGATTGTCATCCGGACATCCAAGATCCCGGCTTCCCTTGGTCGCTTGCGGATCGCGCAGATATCCGACGTCCACCTCGGCCTCATCGTCCGGCAAGAGAGGGTGGAAAGGATTCTTCAGGTGATCAGGGAGGCTGACCCGGACATCCTCATCTCCACGGGTGATCTCGTGGACGGGCAGATCGACAGCCTGGCGAATCCGGCAGACGCATTCGCAGAGATTCGACCCCGGTATGGTAAATTTGCCGTCACCGGGAACCACGAATTCTACGCAGGGCTCCCGCATTCCCTGGAGATCACGAGAAGGGCGGGTTTCACCCTGCTCAGGGGAGAGGTTGCGACTATTCCAAACCTCATCACGATCGCCGGCATAGACGACCCGACAGGAAAACATTTCGGCCTGAAGCCGACACCGCAGGAAACAGAGCTTCTTTCCGGGCTTCCGAGAGACACTTTCATCCTCCTGCTCAAGCACCAGCCGTATGTCGCTGAAAATGCCCTGGGCCTGTACGACCTTCAGCTTTCCGGCCACACCCACAACGGGCAGATCTTCCCGTTCAAGCTTCTCGTCCGGATCTTTTTCTCCCGCGTGACCGGCCGGCACGATCTTTCGAAGGGCTCCCACCTGTACGTCAGCCAGGGAACCGGCACCTGGGGTCCACCCATCCGGTTCCTCACCAGGCCCGAGGTCACAATAATCGATCTCGTCCACCTGCGTTATTAAATCAAAGTACCCTGCGAGCCACGTTTATGATGATCGTCATCAGGGCTTGTGAGCTTCTCTGCCGGGCTTACTTATTATTATAGGCTTAAGAGGGGAGGTATGTATGGCTCAGAAGCTCAAAGATGATAGGAAGAAAAAGGTGATCGATGCGCTCAACAAAGGCAGGTCCATGGAACTGCGCGCCATTTATCAATACATGATCCAGCATTATGACCTTGCCGACATGGATTACGGCGATCTCGCCGCAAAGGTGAAGCTTATCGCCATTGACGAGATGCGCCATGCAGAGATGTTTGCCGAGAGGATCAAAGAGCTCGACGGTGAGCCGACTGTCAACCCTTCGGACAAGGTTGTGAAGAATCAGAAAATAGATGCGATCTTTCCTTTCGACGCCCAGCTAGAGGGGAATACCATCGACGTCTACAACGAGCTGCGGGAGATTTGCCGGGAAAACAATGACAGCACCAGCATGAAGCTTTTTGAGACGATCATCGATGAGGAGCAGGTACACTTTAACTATTTCACCAATGTCGGCGATCACATAGAAGAGCTCAACGGGGCATTCCTCGCGCAGATTGCCGGGACCCCGTCCGATACGGGCTCTACTCCCCGGGGATTTATCTCATCCCAGGGCGGCGCATAAATATTCAGGGACACAGGGTACGCGTCCCCGCAACCTCACCGAAGCATCCCTCGGGGCGAAATCGAAGAGGGGTAAGAAAGGGCCGGCTATCATTTATTGATGATCAAAATCTCTCAGCTGCCTGTCATGCATGCGGGAAAGCAGGATCTGAGCGAGCATGGCGCCGATGAAGGCCAGGAACATATCCCATTGCGTGTCCCAGACATCTCCCTGTGTACCGAGAAAATCCTGTGCGCTCTCGCCGCCGATCAATGCAGCCCACCATTCAATGAATTCATAGCAGGCACTGACGGCAAGGCAGACCGAGGTCACGAGAAAGAACAGCCACTTTCCCGGTTTCAGGGGAGACGTTCTGATAAGGACCTCTCGCACCAGAATGGCGGGGATGAATCCCTGGGCAAGATGACCCAGACGGTCGTAGTGATTGCGGCCCAGATCGAAGAGATCCTGCACCCAGAATCCTATGGGCACACGGGCATAGGTATAGTGGCCTCCGATCATCAGGATCAGGGCGTGGATGAATATGAGACGGTAGGCAAGAGGAGTGAACCGGAAGCGGGGATAGACGCCGATGAGAATCGGAACCCCGATGAAAATGGGAAAAACCTCCATTATCCAGGTAGCCCTGTCATAGGGACCTATCCCGGAAACAACCAGAGCCGCCATACCGACTGCCAGTAGCGCTGCCTGCTCATATTTATTCATACACCGCCCCCTAAAAGCTTCCAGCTTTCGACTTTCCTGAAAACCGTGCCGTTGAATGTTGCGATCAGGTCTTTGCCGCTGCGTACGCTCATTCTGTATAATCCGGTCCTTCTCGTGGTGTGGATGAGCTCGGCTTCTGCCGTGATCTTATCCCCTATCTTTGCCGTCTTGAGGAACGATCCGCTCACATCAAGGGCGAATGAGGGGGAATGGTCCCTGTTCGAGGCGGCAGAGAAGGCGACGTCGGCCAGGCTGAAGATAAGTCCTCCATGGACCATACCGAGGAAATTGAGCATATCCCCGGTAATCGTCACCGAACAGCAGGCATAGCCCTCCTCTATCTTATCAACCGAGATTCCCAGGAACCGGGCATAGGGGTCACGTACGATCTTCTCAGCAATATCAGTCATTCTCGCACCTCTTTCATGAAAACTACCACGTAATCATCAGAATCATGCATCATTATCAAAAGTTCATAAAAACATATAATAATGGGATCTGCAACGTTCCGATTTTTAAACCTATCCTGTTGATTGGAATTCTTCATATTATTATCAGCATCGTAAAGGGTATTCATTGCACGAGAGGAGGTAAAATGGCTGAACAAAAGATTGATTGGAAAAGCCTGATGATCGGTCTTTTACTCGGTTTGGTCGCCATACTGATAGCGGCACAGGACCGGAACGCACCGGAGAGCCTCCCCGGTCACTATCAGATAACCACAGGCGCTTCCACCTGGATAATCAACTGCGACACGGGCGATGTTTGGCAACTGACCGGCGAACAAGGCACGAACAAGTTTATATGGGTATACGCGGGCAAACCGTCGGCAGCATTGCCTAAAACGTCATTCGCACCGTTTTCCAAGCAATTTTCCGGGCAGAAAAACGCCGGTTACATCCAGGGGAATAACGACCTCGAGCAGCTGTTTGAATAGCTCAAGCTTAAGGGCATGACACGTTGCTTTTTTACAGACAATCTGCAGGACATGCCGGCGGTTCGCCAACATTGAATTCATAGGGGAGGATGCCCCCTCTCCCTTGTCCTCTCCCCCGGAAACGGCGAAGAGGGAGGGGGGGCATTACTGTCCCATATACAAAGTTTACAAGACTCTAGACTTCTACTATTCCCCTTACTCTCCCCATCCATCCGCCAAATCCTGCTGCAGCAGCGGTGAAGATAAGCATGATGAATGACGCGACAGCAGCAGCACTCAATACCCTGGAGGCGCTCTCCGCAACCTGCTTTGCCGTATTCTGAGCCTGCTGAATCTGGTTCGGTACCTGCTGCACGGTACTCTCGATCCTCATGACAAGCTCCTCAGCCTGAGGCCGCTTCATATTGCTGTTGCTCACGATTGTACCGACGAGCCTCTGGCGGTCTGCAGGTGTATAACTGCCCTGGAGCATTTTCTGTGCGTCGTTCCGGACTTCGTTGATGACATTCTGTCTCTTTGCCTCACTTCCTGCACCTCCTTGTCCCAGGGCCTGCCTTATTTCCTGCTCGAGAGCATTCGACATACCACCCTGCCCCCCGGTAACCTGCCCGACAATCTGGGGCAGCACCGAAGCGGCTCCCTGTGCAGAGAGGGTCAGCGCACCCTTTACCACCCCGAAAGCACCGCCGAGGACAGCACCGATTCCGCTGGTGAGAAGGTACACGCTGATAAGGGTTACGAGGCTCCAGGTGACTAGGCCATGCAGCAGGCCGTCAAAAACTCGCTGCATGCCTGCCAGCCTGCTGGAAATCCACCCCCCGATAAACAGGGCGATGATGCTGCTCAGTATCCACCAGACGGCAGCGCCGACCCCGACACCGCCAAGAGCATTGCCTTCGACTGCTGCAAGGGTTCCGAATCCTATGGCAAACCCCAGCATGATAAGAGTGAACTGCACTACCAGAGCGATAACTGTACCCGCAAAGATGCTTCCCCAGGAGACATGGCTCACCGATCTTACTTCGGGTATAATGTTTATTCTTTCTTCCATCGGATACATCCTCCTTTCCGACTGAGAATATGAGTAAGCTGAACGAATGTATTTTTTAAGCGACTCAGCATAGTTAAAATAATGTGGCATTATCCTGTAACTCTCAACTCTCATGCGGGACTGCGGGAGGTTAGGGATCCCGGATAAACAGGAAGGCGGGGGAACAACCTAAGTCTCATGACAGAAAAAAAGAGATAAAACCCGGCAGTTATGCAAATATGTGTAAAACAGGTATTATAGCAGGAAACGTGGACCGGTCGGCCTTATGTTTTCGAGCGGTTTTTCATCTCCTGCTCTACTTCCTGGTCGAAGTCCGGCCTGCTCCAGGAGAGGGCACCGGGATATTCCTTGAAGAACGTCTCTACCATCTCGTCAATGGGGACATCCGGAAATTCACCGCGGTAGTTCAGGTACTCCATGTGTCTGTTCCCCTGAAGATCGTACGGGTGGATTATTGAATCGGATTTCCCGTCGAAATCAAGCGGTTTTATCCCGAAACGCTCACAAAGCCCGACATTGAAGGCAGGCGTTGCCTTGAGCCAGGCCCCGTCAAGATAGATCGAGGTATAGCCGTGCCAGAAAAAGATATCTGTCTTGAGCGACTTCAGCAGGCGCTCTGTCGACAGGTGATTCCTCACATCAGCGAAGCCGAGCCGAGCCGGTATCTTCAAAGCCCTGCAGCAGGCTGCGAGGAGGATCGCCTTGGCAACGCACCAGCCCTTCCCTTGCTTAAGCGTAGTGCTCGCGCTTAAGCCCTCTAAGGTTACATCGATGCTGTATGGATCGTACCGGATGCTGTCACGGACGGCATAAAACAGGCTTATTGCCTGCTCCCTGGGTTCTGTCTTTGCTCCGGAACAGGCATGGGCAAATTCGAAAACCGCGCTGTTATCCCAATCCATGGTGGGCGTCGGAATCAGGTAAACGGACATATCGCCATTCATAACGACCAAGCACCTCCATATTTCAACTATGGTATATTACGAAGGACGCCGGCGGTCAAGTCAATCCGCAGAGATACTTTTCCTTTCGGGCTCATGTCCATGCACCCTGCCGAATGGGCATGCCCTTATCTTCCCGGCGCTCTTTCAGTCTAACCGGCCAGGGAGTGGATGTACTCAAGATCCGGCTCACCCTGTGCACCCCATCCGCCTTTGCCTCCCGGGATGATGGGCCGGAATTTGCGCTCGAGGATAGGAAGGCCTGTGTCCGTTCTTCGATCAGTTTATCACGGTAAATACCGGCTTGTCCTGGCCGGGATCAGCCATATCCCGGGATCTCACCTCTTCCTTGATCCTCTGGATATGCCCGCGGCCCAGGCCCTTCACCTCACAGCCGAGCTCGAAGAACCTTCTGATCTTATGGTCGTCCAATATCCCGAAGCAGTCTATGATTGCAGCAGGCGAGCCGATCATCTCAATGAAATCGTCGGGGTCGAGGTCGAGGTACTCCTTATGCCTGACTGCCAGGACCACCGCATCCGAGCCGACAAGGGTTCCGGCAAGATCCTTCTCGACCCTTAAGTCCTTCAAGCCTTCCTGGTTCCTGAAGAACCGCGCCCAGCTTGCCCCCACCGACGGATACGTTTCCTGGGACTCGAACTCCCACCAGTGCTCCACATAGGGGTCGTGAACCCTGATATCGCCCCCCATCTCGGCGATCTTCCTGATCATGAGCTCGGAACCGCTGTACCGGGTGTCGCCCACGTCCTCGCGGTAGGAGGCGCCGAGCACGGTCACGACGGAGGCAGCCACGATCTTGCCCATGTTCCGCAATGCGTCCCGGATGAGGTGCACGGCATGGAGCGCCCTGGTATCATTGATATTGATGGCTTCGGGCGTGATCCTGAAATTGTCGTCCTCGAACCCCATGAGGTGCCGGTACGCCCAGACGCCCAGGCCCCCGTCCTTGGGCAGGCAGTAGCCGCCGATCCCGGGGCCGGGGAAGATCATGTTGCTGTGGGTCGGCCTCACCTTGATGGCATTGATCACCTTGATGAGGTCCACGCCGTTCTTCTCGCAGAAGTTGCTCCATTCGTCGAGGAAGGCCAGGATCGTTGCGCGGTAGCTGTTTTCCACGATCTTGGCGGTCTCGCTCTCGATGGGCTTGTCCAGGACCGTCAGCGGGAATTTCTCGACATTGAGACTTCCGAGAGGAAACGCTCCACCTTCCGCTTGCTCTCCTCGTTGATGCCGCTGCAGACGCGCCAGAAGTCGCGTATGGATTTAACATACTCCCTCCCGGGCATGACCCGTTCGTAGCTGTGGGCAAGGAGCGGCTCGCTGCTGATGCTGCGCGAAACGAAGGCCTTTTTCAACGTCGGGTAGGCAATATATTCGGTGGTTCCGGGCGGCACGGTCGTTTCGATGAGGACCAGGCAATGGGGCTCGATCTTCTCCCCGATGACCTTCATGGACTCTTCCAGGGCTGCGATCTCCGCCCGGCCGGTCGTGCAGTTCCCGAGGTCCTGCTTGAGGAAGTCGCACTGCACATCGACAACGACCACATCGGCAAGGCTCAAGGCATCGTAGGTGTAGGTTGCAATGAGATTTTTCCTCTCCATCACGCACCGCCGGATCAGGATGTCCACCTCCGGGTCTTCGGCTTTGACCGGCGATACCCCGGTATTGAACATGGGGATCTTCCAGAAGCTCCTGGTGCTGGGCCTCTGCATCCCGATGACGAATTTCTTGGCCTCCCCCGTTTTTCTGTCCGTGCTGTCGGCCACGACTGCCGCCATTACAGCACCGACGAAGCCGAGTCCCATGACCACGACGATCTCCTTGCCGAGGCTCCGCTGTTCCTCTGCAATCGCCTTCAACCGTTCGAATTCCTTTCCATAATCTTCTTCCCTCGGAAGCGGATACCGTTTTCCATCAGGGCTGACCGAATATACCTGGCTCATTTTCCCTCCTCACGGAATATAGTATTGAATTGCTCGTAGGACTGCTTTTGGGTTACCAAAAGGAACATAGCTATCCAATATTAAGCCATTCCTACAGTTTGCTCTTATTATACGTTAATCCGGATCATATTCAACACTTCCCGCACTACCTGTCAAGTATCGGGAAACAGGAGGCTCATCATCTCCCCTCTCCATCGGAAACGGGGGAGAAGGTAAGGGAGAGGGGGATGGGAAACCTGCTATTCGACTGGTTTTTCAATATGAGGAATACCGGGAGGCATGGGGAGGCCTAAGGCCTTTATACGCTCCCGGTCAAAAAACACGGTCAGATTCTCCTGCCGCAGGATGGGCAGACTGCCGGGCTTCGCACCTTCTTTCATGATCCTCACTGCCTGCAGGCCGCACAGCCTGCCTATGATCTCGAAATCAACCCCGATATTCAAGACAGCTCCTGAGAATCTATCGATGACAAAACTGATCACCGGGATCCTCGATGCTTCAGAGAATGCGATCAACTCATGAGCGGCGTCGTAGTTCCGTATCGCATAGTACGGGTCGGGAGGTACGGCAAAGGCGTCTACCCCCTGTTTCTGAAGCTCCCTCAAGACCGGCACGATCCGCTGCTTGATATCCACCTGCTTCGCTATGATCCTCAATCCCAGGGAACGGCCGGCCCTGCCTGCCTCATCCACATGGTCGACACTGTTTGAATCAAAACTGTATACGATGCCGATGCTCCTGATTCCGGGGAAGGCTTTTTTGATAACCAGAAGCGCATTTCTCATGCTCATATATGTAATGGAGCCGGTGAAGCCGGGGCCTGCCTCGGTCCAGGACCTGCTGCCCACGTCGGCTGGAAAGGCCAGTGCGGAAAATACCAATGGGACACCTGCAGCAATGATCTTGTCCTTTGAAAACCTCGTGGCCGGGGTCCCCATCGTAAGCGCCAGGTCGGGCTTCTCGCCCGCTATGCGCGAGGCTTCTTTCCTGATCCTCAAGTAGGCGGCGATCTCTTTCCTCAAGTTTGCTTTTTCAATATTGAAATCGATAATCGTGCGCTTGATCACCAGATTTTTACCGCTGACGATGCCGTTTTTTTTCAGTTCCTTGATAAAGCCTTCATAGAGCTTCTGAAGCATATCCAGGGAGGTAATCTGGAGCACTTCCACCCGGTACGTTTTGCCATGGGCCGAGCGGGGCAAGGATAACCCGGACATTATGATAGCGATGCAGAGGATATGGGTTATTCTTCTCATGTACGGATCGCTTTCACTGCCCTCGCCTCTTCTCCATTCCTGTCTGATAATTCATTCATGGACAATATGCTCCGCCCGCTTGAGCGGAGGCAGCTTCCATGTATGGTTGATCACGCTCTGCTCCGGCCCGTATGACCTCAACACGGCAACGAACCTTCCCTGGAGAGTGGGGAGCCAGTTGAGCTCCTTGTCTTTTCCGGGCGAATCTTTCTGCAGATACAACGTGAACGAGCCGTCATGTTCCTTGATCACCTTCAGGCTGTGGGTGCCGATGGAATACCGTTCGAAGGGGTTGGGCACCAGGGACTTGTCCGGCATGCCGTATACCGTGATCGACCAGAAAAACCTGCTGGGCGGTGCGCTGCCTGCACGGAAGGTCATGGTATAATTGAACTTGCTCCCATCGATGATTTCCCCCTGACTGTCCCTTGACACCATGACATAGGTCGCCTGATTCGGAACATTCCCGAAAGGGTGCAGGAATACGCCCAGGGCCCGGTCCATATAGGTGGTGTCCAAGTGCCTGCTGCCCACGAACAGCCTGTTGAAGGCGGACACCTGAAATGCTTTTTCCATGAGGTCCTTGCGGGCGTCGTCGATACCTGCCTGGATCGCCTTGCGGACAGCCGGGTTCATGTCCTCGGGTTTCCACGGCTTCCCCGGGGCTATGCCGATTGCTGCCATCCGTCCGAAAAGCGCTTTGTCCTGGGGATTCGGAAGGGTAAACTGAAGCAGGAAATTTGCATACGAGAAGAATGAAAGGGTAGTGACGCACCCATCGTTCCAGGCAGGCCATTGAATGGCCGGAGCAGGCGCGGGCTTGGGCGTTTGGAGGAATGCGCTGAGCGGCTTGAGGATATAGCCCAGCTGGATCTTCTGTACTTCGGGCAGGTCAGGCTGACTGAAGAGCTCGGTCCTCGTGAGGGTACCAAGGAATACCGATTCTCCCCTGATCGCCCGCTTCACGCCTTCGGGAAGCTCGCCCTTCCAGCCGGGCGGCACGAGCAGGTAGGTGCCGCCTTTGTTTCCGTCTTTGATCGTTCCGGGGTTGTCGAGCACATACCCCCACAGGTCTTCCCACTGGCTGGTGCAGTAGCGTCCTTCGTCTATGGCGGGCATGGTCAGCACCCACGGCTCGGCCCTTAAGTCCACCCAGGCAGAGGAACAATGCGTATCGACATTCGGCATCGGGATTTCTTTGCCCCCGGGCGAAGCGAGGCCCCGATGGATCCACGTGCCGAAGCCGCCGGTATAAGAACCCGACTTCCCATCGATTGCCTGAAGGTACATGATCCGGTAATTCATGACCAGCGGATACAGGGCAATATATGCCTCTCCGGCAATCTCGCGCGCTTCCTTCGGCTGAATCCTGTCAGCTTCAGCCGGGCTGCTCATGAAAAAGGCACCTGTGAGCAGGAGAGCTGCCATGAATCTTCTTCCTTGCATTCCTAATCCTCCTTAGTAATCTGATGCACTGATCCCTCTTGCTTCTCAATGGCCGGCAGGAGAAGTTCCACCCGGAATGGGTCTTTACCGGGTCACGAGCGTGAAGGCTGATGGTACTTAAAAGGGTTATTCGATGGGGCGGGCTATCCGGAGGATTTCCGGGGAGAGCTTGAGGCCGTAGGCATGAGCGAGCTTCATGTCTACCAGTACCGTGAGATCCTGCTGCCGTAAGACAGGGAGGCTTTCGGGCTTTACTCCATGTTTGAGGATTTTCACGGCCTGTCTGCCGGAAAAGCCGCCGATGAGCTCGAAATCCGTGCCCACGTACAGGAGGGCGCCGGGGAACCTGACAATGACCAGGCTCAGAATCGGGATATGGGTATTTTTGGAAAAGCTTCCCAGTTCGCCTGCAACCTCATAGTTCCTTACGATGTAGTAAGGGTCGGGGGGTACGGCGAAGGCCTCGACCCCCTTTGCCTGGAGGTCCTGCAGATGTGGGGTAATAGGATCCTCTATGTCGGCCTGTTCGGTGAGGATGGTAAATCCGTGTGCCTTTCCCTCCTTCTCCGCCTCCTCCAGGTGGGATACAATGCCGCTGTCGTCGCTGTGAACGATGCCCACCCTTTTGATGGCGGGAAACGCAAGCCGTACGATCCTGACTGCTTCGCTCATGTCCATGAACGATGTGGCACCGGTAAACCCCGGCCCTGCCTCTGTCATGGACCTGCACCCCGCTTCAATCGGAAAGGCCGCCGCCGTGAACACCACCGGTATCCCGGCCTTGATGAGCTTATCCTTCGCGTATCTGGTGACAGGCGTTCCCACGGTGAGCACGAGGTCGGGCTTTTCTCCCGCAATCCGCGATGCCTCGCTCCTGATCCTGACGAGGGCCTTCATTTTCTTCCAGAGAGAAGGATGCCGGATATCGAAATCAATAATGGTGCGCTTGACGTTAAGATTCTTTCCCAGGACTATGCCGTTTTTCTCCAGCTCTTTGAGAAAACCGTCATATGCCATCTGGAAGGAAATCACGTCGGTTACCTGGAGAACCTCTATCCTGTATGTCTTTTCCTGAGCGGAGCTGGGGCATGATATCCCGAGGACAAGGAGCAGGATGCAGATGAATAGGACGGCATTTCTTCTCATATGTTGTGGGCTCTCACATTCCGAATCTGAAGAGGGTCAAGCCTGCCATTTTTCACTATCTCATGGGTTCGATATCTATTCCGTGCCCGGCCGCCCTGCTGCATCAGGAACCCTGGCACGGCCTCATATTCCGAAAGAAATCTTGCGAGGATCTTCCAGCAGGAATTGCCGGGAACCGCCGCAGCAATTGGTAGAAGCTTATAATAATGAGAGCGGCGCATTTCTAAAATGCCGATCCCCGGTCCCCTTCCCGATCTGCATTCTGCGCCTATAAAAACAGCAGCCGGCCCGGATAAAGACCCGGCCGGCTGCGCTGTTGCGGACAATCCTTATTTATGTCAATTATTTAAGATGAGTTCCCCCCTTCCCCCTCAATTGAATATTACTGTATTATCTTTGCAGAACCGAGCACATTCGGAGGGATCTCCAGGCCGAGTTTTTTATACGTAAGCCCGTTCAGGTAAAAGACCGGTTCGGGATCGAACCTGACCGGTGTGTCCTTGACGGCCTTATGTTTTACCAGCACATCGACCACCTGCCCGGCAAGAATCCTGCCGAGCTTCTTGTCGTCGGCAACATACCCGCCCAGGGCTCCGCTCTTGATGGGTTTTTCAGAATACGAAAAAACCGGCGTTTTCCCGGCAGCATTGACGATCCGTGCTGCATTATCCATGATCATGGCCTGTGATCCTATGATGAAGCAGGATACTTTCCCTGAATTCTGTTTAACTGCCGCAGTTACTTCATCGATCGAGGTGCACATCTTTCCGTTATAGGTAACTCCAAGCTTGGCGCACTCAACTTTTGTCTCCTGTTCCTCAATTTCGGCTGAAGGATGCCCTTTTTCCATGAGGAGGTATACCGTCTTCATCTGCGGAAGGATAGCCCTGAAGATATCCATGTTGATCTTTGCAGGGATATAATAGGTCACCCCGGTAATCTTTCCTTCAGGAGACTTCAGATTCTTTATCACCCCAAGCTGCGAGGGGTTATTGCATGCTGCAATGAATGTCGGAACGGCAGGCGGGTTTTTTACTAACCATTCCGCGCAGGGAGAACGCAGCACCAGAATCCCGCCCTTTTCCTTTGTGAATCTTTCAATTACCTTGGCAAGGGCTTCATTGGAAGGGAGGTCCTTCTGGTACTCGAGGTTTATGTTCATCCCTTTTATCCCATCTTCGAATCCCTTCATGACATTTTCTGCCATGCCGGATTTACCGACCCATGCCACCCCTATATCCAGGGCATGAAGGCAGTGAATAGCACCGGAGCAGAACACCAGCATCAAAGCAATAGAAACAACCGTACTGATTCTTCTCATCGAGTCCTCCTTTTATCCTTTAAAACACGATCATAAAAAATTCTTACGCCAAGTATGCCCTTTGCAGCCTTTTTGCCTGAGCCGTTTCCACTATCCTCTCTGTGTACCGGATGCGAAGTATGCAAGGAAACCTGTGAGATACGAACCGGCCGGATATTTTGATCGAGCGGGTAAAGCCCGTCGAGTGGCGGTGAGCGCAAACGTTCATCGAGAGTACCGAAGGAACGATACTCATTCGCTCCATGCAACCCTTGAAAGGAGGGTTCGGCATAATACACATTTTTTATGTTATCATATTGTAATAACATACATTACGCATTTTTCTTATTTTTTTAGTGGGTATGGAATTATTTCCGCAGATACAAAAAAGGCCTGAAGAGGTTTATTGCGACATATGAACATTCTGATCGCCGAACTTGGCGGCCAGAATCCTGTACAGGACATTTACGTAATCTTTGAGCCTGGATGAGGGGAGCGGCCCCTTCCGAACGAAGCTTACGATCAATCTCCTTTCCGCTGCCAGGAAGAGGATCGCCGGCTCATCCGGTTTTTCGGCAAGCCAGATCAGCGAGGAATCATCCGGAAGTTCCTGCTGGATCCAGGATTGAGAACTGTCTGCAAAGCTGATCTCATACCCCTTCTGAAGTACGAATGACCGGATGTATGCATCCACCTCATCAGTCGAGAAGTTCGAGATGACCATTCCATCGGAAGTCGTGTACGACGAATCGAGATAGATCCGGGATCTCCGGGTCATACTGCATGCCTCTAAGGACAAGAGGATAAACATAAAGTACAAAAACAACCGGCGGGAAGCGAGGCGGTTTGACAAGGCGGGCACCTGCCTTGACTGCCTTGTTTTTAAGGGGCGCTTCATTGGTTAAGCAACCAGCTTCTTTCCCAGCCTGCGTGCCTTTTTCCTTGTCCGTTCAGATAACTTCTGTTCCGGGTGCTGAGCGGCAAGGCCTATGAAAAGCACGCCGATCGTCTTTGCCCCAAGCACGCCGGCGGCGGTCTTCAGCAGGCTCACGATCTTTGTCAGCAGGCGGGAGATAATGGAAGGGGCCGCCGAGGAAGCGACCACGACGGCGCGTTTGTTCTGCTGTGCATGCCGGACCTTGGGTGCATGCATCCCCCACGGCCAGTAGGCATAGCAGGCCAGCCGTTCAATGAACCTTTTCATGACCGCCGTTACGGTGCCGAAGTTCATGGGCGAAGCGAGCACAATGGCATCCGACCGTTCGATTGTATCCAGGATGCCGCTCATTTCATCTGCAATGCAGCATTCTCCGCGCTTGGATCCTTCCTGCTGGGTACACTTCCGGCAATTCGTGCAGAACTCGATATGCTTCTCGATCAGATATATCTTATGGACCTCGGCGCCTTCTTTCCGTGCCGAGGCGAGGATCTCATCCACTGCCGTATCGATGACACCGCCTTTGCGGTAGCTTCCAATGATAGCAGTTACGGTTTTATGACCGCTCATGAATTCTCCTTGTTTTTATATTCTATGGATTATGGGAAACAGCGTGGAGCCATCGGCTGCCTGATATGACGCGTATGCATTCATCGATGGTCAGGCTGGATGAATTCATCCGGTATGCCTTTGTCCGACATTATCCCCTCATAATGAAACTGCGCACAGACTACCCTCCCCGAACCGTCGAACCGGATCCCCTCCTTTTCGAGTAAAACCCGCTTCATTTCAAGACCACCCTGAAAGCCGCCGAGATGCCCATCCGAACGGATAGCTCGGCGGCAAGGCACGATCAGCGGAAAGTTGAAACGCAGAGCACGAGTCCGGGTCTGCAACATCCAGCGGAATCTCAATGCCGTCTCCTTCCGGAAACCCTTTGATCGCAGAATTCAGCCTTCCCGGTAACCCGGCTGATAAAGTCACTCTTAGCTTTCGTGTAGGCCACGCGGTCATTTTGGTGCGCACCAGCGAGCCTGATTTTGAGATTGCCGTATTCCCGGGCAACGGCTGGATGCTCGATGAGGTAGTCCCGAAAGAGAAGTCTGTCCCAGTGCTCGAACCAGGGCTCAACCATGTGGATGTGATGCGTTCTGTTTCCATACTCGTCACGCTTGATAAACCAGGCATAGAACGGCGGCGTATCATCTCCCCTGATGGCCTCCAGAAGTAGTCATACCCTTGCGCTTCAAGAATGGGCGCAATTCTCTGCCTCGTCCCGTCAAGGCTCGCCACCTCGACCAGAATGTCCACAATGGGTTTGGCCGGGAGGCCGGGAACAGCGGTGCTGCCGAAATGCTCGATTCTCGTGACCAGGTCGGCGGGCAGGCAGGACAGCAGATGAAGCCGCTCCTGTTCAAACATCTCCGGCCAGCGGGGATCGTACGGCACAACTGCCACTTCCTCTTTCAGCACGCGGGCTATCTTCTCTTCAAGGGTTTCCATCCGGTTCTCTCATACAGACCGACCATATCGACGGCTGTATCAGGCACTCCCGTGCACCCGATTCTGGAATGCAGAGTCTGAAAGATTTCGCGCATGATCCCGGATATCCGCAGGCCATGAAACCACTGAATCATTGAAACGTTCAGGATCTCCTGCGAACAAAGCCCTCGTTGCCTCCTCGAATCCCGGCAGGTTACCGGCCATGGCGGACATGAACCTGTACGCCGCCTCTTGCGACTGGCGCACCTTATCCCGGTCGCCGTTCACACGCTTCGCTTCTTCGACAAGCTTGCGGAGAGCTACAGAGGCACCCCCTGGTTGACTGTTGAGCCAGTCCCAATGCCGCGGCAGCAAGGTCACTTCCCGGGAGACAACGCCCAGCCTGGGTCGCCCCGGCCCGCGCGGTGAGCTTTGGCCTGTATTCAGCGGTGCTGCAGCTGCTTCGTCGCTCGCAAGCGGCTTCTCCAATCTCTTCATGACATCTTCCATCGTGCCGCGAAAATCCACCTCGACAAGCTCGCTGGTAAAATCGTCAAAGATCAGGACCGATGCCTGCTCCCCCCGATCGATGATCTCTTTTACCTTCCCGGCGACCTCCACAAGGTTTCCTGAAGCAATGCAGCGGGAGCCTTCGAACGCGGTACACCGTGTAATATTCTGCTCGTCTATCACTCGAATTCCTCCTTAATGGTGAAAGGACTATAAATACCCGGGTAAATCAGGATTGTCAATATTACCCGGGTGAATTAGTATTTCTGCTTGGTAAACTATCAGCTGCAGCGATCAGGCTTGCCCAAAGCTCACGGGCTCGGGACCACGCCGCGCCTGCCGCACAACTACTGTCCCGGCGAGCTTGTCATGCCAGCCTTGTTTTCTCCTATCAAAAGCCACCCACAGGATACCCAGGCCAAGAGGAAAACAGGAAACGAAGTAAGCGAAATAGCGTCCTACCAATTGCCCGGAGCTTGGAGCATTCCCCGATGCCGCGTCAACTATTCTCACGGAGACGATCATCTTGCCCGGCGTGGCCTGCTTGGCGATCCAGAACACTACAACAGCGATCGCCGGCAGGACCCACGAGATGATAAAATCAGCGGGACCAGCGAGAAACCCTGTCTGGTCTGCATCAAAGTAGCCCCATCCGTAGATAGATATGAGCAAGGGTAAGATGATCACCATTATCAGTATGGTGTCGATCAGAGCTGCGCATGTTCGAATCCAGAATCCAGCGTACCGCAGTTCTGTCTCCTGCATTATCAATTCTCCTGTCGATGAAGCATAGAAAGGGCGCGCTATGGCTTTATGTATCTGTCGATATAACCGGCGGTGTCGATGGAGGGCTTGTCATCCTTTCCAGAGGTCATGCTTTCCTGCATCCTGACGCCCGATCTCTCGCAAGCCTTCACGAGCTCGTTCTGGTAACCCTTGACGATGGCAGTCACAATGCGGTCAAAAAAGAGATTCACATAAAAATCTATTTCCATGAGCCTTTTCAGGTCTATCTCGCTGCCCGGCACAACCTGCTCCCTGAACATGTGCCAGATCTCCATCTTTATCGTCATGAAGAGCTGTATGACCTCATCCAGCGGGATGCCTTCCCGGAATCTCTCGGCGCCAAGGTTTGAATAATAGGCAAACAAGGTGTTTTTCTGTTTGTTTTTATCGAGCCAGCTCCCAAGCCTCATGTACACGTTGCGAATCACCTGGGAGATGCGTTCCAGGAAAATGTCCTCGGAGATCTCACGATAATTCAGGAACTCCCCCTTTTTCCGGAATTCCTGTAAAAGATTCTGTGTGATGTCTTCGGCGTTGAGCTCGATGAGTTTCATGAATTGTGCATACACTGTTCGGGATCCTTTTTCTGATGCTTTTCCACCTGCTGAAATATACCTATCATCACTTGAGATCAAGACCATTCAAAAGGTCAACGACTGAGATCACCGGCGGCTGAAAGCCTTCCGGTGGATGAGAGGGGCCAGCGAAGATCATTTCTCCTTGAGTGCCTCTTCTATAACCTGGCTGAGGATTTCGTCCGACCACCTTTTTTTAAACATCTTTTCCGGCAGGCTTTCCAATACCGATGAAATACGTTTCCCATATGAAATTGCTTTTTCTAAACCGTTCGACAGGGGTATTGAATCTGTTTTCCGAGATAATTCATATTCGAGTGCAGAAGGCAATTCCTTCAGTCTTTTGACAATTTTTCCGCGCACCAGACTCGTCAGCATTGAATTGTCATATCCGCCGAAAGGAGCCCTGAGATCATCTTTGAAAAAAACGAGGGGCTTACCGGCTGCATATGCAAGGGTTGCTTCAACAATCATTCCTTCGTCGGGAACACGACCGTTCAGGTTGCATACTACAGCGCTGCATCTTTCGATCAACTCGTATGCATCCAGGGAGAATATAGCGTAATCAATGCGTGTGCGTATCCCTGAAACGGTTGATGGAAAAGATGAGTTTGAGAAACGCAAGACATACGCTTCCATCCCGTCACGATGCGGTAAGAATGTTTGAAAGCCTGCATCTTCCAGCACTTTGGCAATTGCACTCATGCCGCCGATTTCTTCTGCGCAGAACAGTGGGCCGGAGCAGTAAATTCGATATTTTTCCATGTCAGATATCCAAAATCGCCGACACAAAGGTCACCGGGAGCCGGGTTTCCCGGCGATTCGGTGCGCCGCCCGGTTATGCTCGTCCTTATTTTTGAGTTCTTCGTATCTGAAACAACCTGCGACATGATCGTTTACCATGCCGACGGCCTGCATGAATGCGTAACAGATTGTTGTCCCAACGAACTTGAACCCTCTTTTCTGCAGATCTTTGCTCAAGGCTCCGGACTCAGGAGTGCTGGAAGGAATATCAGTAATCCTCTCCCATGAATTCTGGATAGTTCTGCCGTTAACGAATTGCCAGACGTAACGGTCAAAGCTTCCGAATTGTTCCTGCACCTGCAAGAACGCTCTGGCGTTAGTGATGGTCGCGTTGATTTTGAGCCTGTTTCTTATGATCTCCGGATTAGCCAGCAATATGGAGACGTCATGCTCGGAGTATCGGGAGATTTTCCCGGCATCGAAATTGTCGAATGCTTTTCTGTAACCTTCCCGCTTTTTAAGGATAGTGGACCAGCTCAGCCCGGCTTGCGCGCCTTCCAACACCAGAAACTCGAACAGGCTTCTGTCGTCATGGATTGCTGTGCCCCATTCCTTATCGTGATAAGACTGTTCCAACTCGCTCCTATTAGCCCATTCACAACGTTTCATAGGGCAACTCCTTTGATTCCGCCGGGTTCATTGGTTCGGGGGGTCACGTAGACTTGGGCTCGTCTGCACCTCGGAGACCCCACAAGACAATGACGCACGTGAGGAGAATGGCAATGGCGAATGACACCAGGCCAAAGTTGATGATCCCCTCTTGGAGGGGCGAACCCCTATGGCCCATGCCTGCGATAGGCATCATGGAATTACCGGCCCCCCATGCCGCCCCGGCTAAGGTGGTGGCCCAATTGACATAGGCACCATAGATGGCCAGCCGGAACGTGGTTATCATGGTCATTCGAGACAATCGAAGCTTGGACCATATCAGGCCCAGAATGACCAGAAAGGAGCCATTCATCACACCTTCGAGATGGCTTGAAAGACCCATGCGAGGGTTGGACAGCATTGGCACGACCAGGCCGGAGAGAAGCCCTAGAAAAAACAGAAGTATGCCAAGGCGTATTAGCTGTCGAGATGTTGTCTGTTCGGTAGGTAACTTATTCATAATGCCTCCTATTTTTTGCAATGATATGAATCAATGGCCTCAACGTGCCGGTCAGCCGCGGCTATAGGCCGTCGGCTGGAGTGGCTGGTTGGATTTTGTTTGCTCTGATAAAATACATGCCGCGGGTAGTTTATTCATTTAATGAGAAAACGCTCAATAATACTTGATTATAAGGTAAGTTTTAACGTACAAAACATTTTCAAGCCAACAACTATTATTAAAACACCGATTAAAACGCAAACCCAACGAGGAATTAATGAGTTGCCAATCCTTCTCCATTCTCCATCAGTCTCGACCATGCATTGCCACTGAGATTACTCTACATGTAAATAGACCTCTTGTGCAAAAATCCAGAACTTTTTGTACGCCTGGACCAATCCTCAGTATAGTTAATAACAAAGTTTATTGCCAGCTGGGAGAAAAAAAGAAATAATATCCATTGAAACAATGATCATAGAGAATGGTATATTCTGTCTTTTTCTTGATATGCATTATTTGTTTCTGAAGGGAAGAGATCTCTCTGGTGGACATCCAATATCTTACTGGCAATTGGTGCTATCCTTTCTCGAACAATAGAAGCAAGCCTGCCTATCTCTAGACCTTCACGAGTATAGTACTGAAACGCATAATGACCCAATTACCCAAAAGCCGACAAGCAATGGAGCCTGTTATTTCTTGCAATGATACACCCTTTCCTACAAATGCAATAACAACAATATAAGTAGCAAGCGCAACCCTCTGAAGATTCGCCCTACGTGCGATCTCCCTTTTTATTGACTCAATATCCGCACGAAGAAATTGTACGTATTGCTGCTGATGGTCAGTGAGTTCACTCATATTTGAACCAGTTCCTATGCATAATCGGGATAGGGGGGCGCCTCACGACACCCCTCGCCGGGTAGAAGGAGCTGCCAATTGGCAGCCCCAACCCCCACAGAACGTAGCGTGCAGATTTCCCGCACTACGCTCTTCAGAATTTGATTCACAGCACAGCGAACGCTTTCATCCTCCTATAAGTGACGGAAAGCTTTGGCCGCTGTAACGGAAACACCTGCTTGAGGAATTTGAATCTTTCCCAGGCAATGTAGCTCTTTTGGCTCCGACTACTAAGCATCTTATGCCAGTATCTTTCGGCGTAATGATAAATCATGTACAACGATTTAAAGTTCCCTCCTACTACCATAGTAAGCATAGTGGCCTCGTAAGTACTTGGTTGATTTTCAGGACTTGATCCTCTCAGGGAATGATGCCTGATCTCCTGCATCAGTGTTTGCAATTTGCATATGCTCCGTCGGAATCGAGCCTTCTCAGTCTTGCGCCCCACCATGAAATTGCCCTTCTTGTTGCGAGAGCAGTAGTGGGTAAATCCTAGAAAGAAAACCGTCTCCAGTCTCTTTCCACGCTTTTCTGAATTCTCCGAAGCAAAGCGCCCAAATTCCACCAAACGGGTCTTTTCAGGCTCTAGTTCCAAGCTGAATTTCTCAAGTCTCTTTACCAGCGCATCCTGAAAGAAGATTGCATCCGAGCGATATTGGAAGCATACCACAAAGTCGTCTATGTACCTTATCAAGTAAGCTTCTCCTTTTAAATTTGGCTTTATAATCCTTTCGAACCATAGATCCAAAGCGTAGTGGAGATATAGATTACTTAACAGCACACTGATGGATCCCCCTTGAGGAGTCCCCACATCTACCGGTTTAACCTCTCCATTTTCCAGAACACCTGCCTTTAGCCATCGCTTAACCAAGCTCATTATCCTCGGGTCTCCGACTCGGTGCTCCACAAAGCGTTCTATCCATCCATGGTCCAAACTGCCGAAGAAGTTCTTTAGATCCGCTTCAAATACCCATTCCACCTTCTTGCCCACTACAATCTCGTTGAATGTTGCTAGGGCATGATGGGCGCTCAGCTTCGGTCGGCCTCCAAACGAACACGGCAGAAAGTCCTGCTCATAAATGCTCGACAGAATCACTGATACACTCCTCTGAAGTGCTCTGTCGGCTATGCAAGGGACTCCTATCGGTCGCTTGGCAGCTTTCCCCGGCTTAGGTATCCATACTCGCCTTACTGGTGGTGCATGGTATGCTTTCCGGTGAATGGACGTGTGCATCTCATCTATCCATTCATTGAATGTCCTCTTCGCCTCTTCCACGCTGATGCCATCCGCTCCCGGCGCTGACTGGTAAGGTATGTTGCACAGGCCCTCCCAGATCAGTTCCCGCGTCACATGATGGCATAGTGACGTGAACTTGAGCTTTGTTTCACTCCGAGCTTTCGTTGCTATCCCTTCTAATCCCGTTCCCATGACTGAGTTACTCCCTCCTTTGCATGAAGGCTCGTATCCTCCCTTTGTATGGAGCTCATGTTCCCTTAGAAGAGCTCAAATCCTGCTAGCCGCTTCCCCATGTGGTAGGCTCTCCCTGCCTCAAAGTACTATCAGCCAGTCCGACTTCCGACGAACCATCGGAGCATCCTCGCTTTGATGGCTTGTTTGCTCCTACAGGCTCCGCCTGAGCTCGCCGGATCTCCCTTGTTCACATGGAATCCCTTGATGACATGCCGTAGGTACGAACCCCGGAAGCAATCTCATATTCTCGCCCTTCTAACGAATATGACATTTCCGTCTTCCCCATTGAGAGACAGGGTCGACTGCTCCGCACACGTTCGATTTCGGGGCTAATTTTCCTCTTCATCTTTCGGTTCCGGCCTGCCACCTTCCTGTCTACGCTTCGTGAAGATTGTTACCGCACCCCACGCAAGACTCGGTACCTGGCTGCTGGCTAGGCTTTACCAGGGTGGCCATCCCAGGTCACTGTATTCCATGCGCTTCAAGGCGCAACTCCCACACCACCGTGCGTACGGGTCACGTACACGGCGGTTCGGCTGATTACTCTGCCTACAACGAGGCAGCCGGGCGTTTCATCTGACATGACCAGTTCTCAATTGCTTGCCATCTCTAGCAAGCGGCCACACTATGTGCCGGCTTAATGAGCGCTCCCCTATCAGATCACTATCCCTCTCAACCGTTCGGGCCTTCAGTGATACTTCCACCTACTATGCCCTCTGCTGACTTCTGCATGGCGGTCAGAGCTCCCTCTCAAGAACTCTAGTCCTTCCGGCTTCAGGCTGAGATCTGTTTTCTCTGTTTGCCGCCTGGTTTCTAAGGCGGTGCCACAATATTTCAGCCATACCTGTGAAGGACACCATACAGATCTCCCGGGGTAAGACACAGAGCTTTCTCGCGCATAAGCGCCGGATTTATAAAACGTACACAACTCACGGATGGAGGACTTCGTCGTCACGTGCCGACTCGTCCCGGGTACGTCACACCTCATATCCGGTTCCTGTTCGTCGCCCCGCAGCTTTTGGATTGGACTTCCTCCAGACCCCACCTCGCGATGACGCCCTTGCCCTTCTCCTAGCCTTCGGCTCCGTTTATACCTGGCGCGAGGACTTTCACCTCGCTAGCTCTGTGCCATGCCCGGCACACACGCTAGGCATCAGCGGCGCGCGGCAGCGCGTCCGCTGCATGCCATTGATACTATGTAAGGCCTCCTCGAATGGGTGGTATATTTGAAGCGCCAACAACAAAAAACCAACCAAAGGAGGAGGCCAAATGAGATTCTACACCAAACAGCACAAATATTACTGCGGAATCGATCTGCACACAAAGAAAATGTATGTGTGCGTCCTCAGCAGCAATGGAGAGATCATGGCTCACCGGAACCTGAATACGGATCCCGAGCTTTTCTCGAGCTCATCGCTCCCTTTCGGGAGGACATCGTGGTGGCTGCGGAGTGCATGTTCACCTGGTACTGGGTGGCCGACCTGTGCGCGCAGGAGGGAATTCCCTTTGTCCTGGGGCATGCGCTCTATATGAAAGCGATCCATGGCGGCAAGAGCAAGAACGACAAGATCGACTCCCATAAGATCGCCGTGCTGCTCAGGGGCGGCATGCTGCCCCAGGCATATGTCTACCCGGCAAAGATGCGCGCCACCAGGGATCTTCTCAGGCGGCGGAATCATCTGGTGAGGAAGAGGGCAGAGCTCTTTGCCCATATCCAGAACACCAACAGCCAGTACAACCTGCCGGATCCTCTCGGCCGCATCGCCAAGCCACAGAACAGAAGCGGCGTTGCAGAGCGATTCGACGATCCCAGTGTGAGGAAGAACATGGAAGTCGATCTCGCCATGATCGAAGCCTATGACCGCATCCTCATCCCGCTTGAGCGGGAGATCATCAAGACCGCCAATGGACACGACGCCCTTTCCTATCACTCTCCTGCAAACCATTCCGGGAGTGGGCAGAATCCTCGCCCTAGTCATGCTCTATGAAATAGAGACCATCGATCGATTCGAAACCGTCCAGGACTTTGCCTCATATGCCCGTCTGGTGAAATGCAAAAAAGAATCCAATGGCAAAAGCTATGGAACCGGCGGCAAGAAGATCGGCAATGCTCACCTGAAGTGGGCTTTCAGTGAAGCATCGGTGCTCTTCATCAAGGGCAATGAGCCCGCGAAGAAATACCTCGACCGGCTTGCCCAGAAACACGGAAAAGGAAAAGCGCTCTCGATCCTGGCCCACAAGCTCGGAAGAGCTGCCTATTACATGCTGAAAAACAAGGTGGCTTTCGATCAGGACAAATTCCTGAGCCACTGAAAGATTGGAGGAGACGGATCAGTCCGACGCCTAACTGGAGCCATATGGGAATGGAGCACGCATTCGCCTTGATCAGGAAAGGAATAGAATATCCTTGCACCATAAGAGTGCTGGAAAAAGGATGTGCCCGATTGATACCCGGCAGCCAACTGCTTTTGATTGGAGATCCGTCTCGCTCCTTCATAACAATACAAGCTCTTGTTGGTCAGGTTCTGCCCCTTACCCGAGCCCGCAGCCTAACTGGGGAGAACAACACCCCGGCTTTTGACTGGGACGGCACGAGGGAGAACAGCATTGTTTCTAGGTCGCATTCTTCTCGTAGAGGGAGCAACCACCCGCTTGCAAGAATGATGAAAAGAACCTCAATAAGTGTTTGGTGCAGGATTTGATTTCCCTGGCACCCCTTGATGAAACCAAAGCCAGAGCAGCCGACAAAGAGCGATATGGTTGAACGGAAAAAAGAAACTCTCACCGTTCAGAAGTGTCTTGCCAATAGACACACATGCAGACGAAAAATGAAAAACGTTTTCGTCTCGGGGAAGTTTTATCTATTGACAAGAGGAGGCCTTATAAGTGTTAGGTAACTCTGACACATATCATTCATCACCGAAGTCACTGGGACGCCAGCCGCTAAGGTACTTCTCGACAAGCTGTAATAAATCACACGCTTCGTCGGGCTGTGAAGACTTCAATTTCTCGATACACTGACGTAAGAGCGCTTCGTCACCATATAGCTCAACTAGCACATTCCACGCTAGTCGAGGAGACCGGCGTACAGCCCGACTTCCCATTGGCTGACTCCGCACTTCGCTCCTCGCTGACCGCAGTAGTGCGTATGTCACGCGGGGAGATTCGGGAACCGCAAGATCAGGTTCGTCAGGTTCAGCCTCTTTCTTGGTGACGATCAAGGTTCTCAGGAGTTCCTTTTCACCCGCAAGCGTGTCTTCACTGGCTGCACGAACTCTAGCTCGCCATTCCTTCTCTAACGTCCTTGCCGCGGATTCCGACACGAGTTTGTGACCCGCCCCTTCTCGGTAACCAACGTCAGTGATTAGTTCTAGTTGTGAGGATAGCGACTGAACTTGAGGTAGGATCTCTCGCACCGCAGACTCTACTGCTTGAGGGTCCTTGATCGCGCGGATGAGCCTGTAGACCACCCTTCCGACGACAAGTCTGGTATCTAAGTCGAGAAATCCGAGCTGTCGTTCTGGTAGAACAGGCAACATATTTAGCAGGACTACAGTTGCTGGAACCACATGCTCAGGCCCGAACTGATCCTCGTAAGTTTCGAGTGACGAAATAACATCCTGCAGGCGTTCAGGTTCCAGCGAGCGTAGATAACTTTCAAGGGCATCGCGATCTGTCATCTTTTCCCAAGCCTTCTCTGCGTCCATAAAGGCCTGGAGACGTTCTCCAACAACGCGCTCCAAATAAAGACGAAGCACTTCTTCATGGGCTATACGTCGCTCCCTAAGCCAACGGTTCTTCAAATCACCACTGTAGTGAGATCCGCCGATGTGCCGTTGAACTCCGGAAACAGTCTCTGAATAAGCGAGTGAACAATCTCCCCACGCTCGCCAGCCACATTAATCAATCCGTCAATCTGTTGTTTGAGATGCTGAGGGTCGTCATGACCCTCCATAGCCTTCCGAGGTTCTAGTAAGGCCATCCACTGCTCTATAGATACTACTGAAGACGTCAGGTAGGAAGACACGGATAGCTTCGAGTGCTAGCACATCCACAAGAGCCACTTGTCCACCCAAATCCCGAACGGTGCCGTGGATGGCGGCCACATAACGACGTACATCTCGTATGTTCCGAATTAGTGGCCGAATAACCTCCATAAATACATCAGGCCAAATATTCTGGTCAAACTGCCCTGGATTCTCAATGGTAGCAAGTGAAGCATCTATCGACTTGAAGATTTGAGAGTTCAATACATCTGCAGACACTGCCGGAAGATCAACCCCAATCTGCAGAATTTTCTCTAGGAGTCACGACCCGGAAATCCTTGCTCCCTAAGTGCCTCTTCGACGCGAATCCGATCGAAAGCCAAAAGGTAAATGACGTTAGGGAAGTTTGCTGTTAGCCGAACGAGTTTAAAGACATCTCTGATTTCTACAGATGTTAAACGATCAATATCATCAAGAATTACAACGATGGGCTTATCAAAGGATGCAAGAGCTTTGTGAATTTTTGACCGACGAGCACGTATTCCTTCCTTTTACGCTGAAGGAGTTTAGCAAGAACCTTTGTAGCGGCTTGGCCACGTTCAACCCATGGTCCGACAAGAGGCAACCACCCCAAGCCAGAGAAACTCTCGCCATATTCCTCTAGGAGCTTACCAATTTCGCGAAATCTTGGTTTACCTTCAGTTGCGCGGAGAGTTCCACGAAGAATGCTTCGATAAGTTGCTCCGCTCCGCTGAACATCCAAGGGTTGAAATCTAGTAGCGTGACGCCGTAGTCCTTTAAGTACCCGCTAGCAAGGTTGATAAAAGATGTTTTTCCTGAACCCCATGGTCCCAACACGCCGACGACAAAACCTTCTGTTGAATCAAGCGACAAGACCTGCTTTGCGAAAGATTGGGCAGATCTGGTTCGACCTAGAGCATCTTCTTCAGGATTTTGGATTGGATTATCTGCAGCTATGCTTACGTTGCTTTTGCGAACCGGGACCGCAATCGGCTTCAATTCACCGTCTTCTTTGGGTACATCCCGTTTCTTTCGATGGAGAAATCTTCATATCCAGCTCATGATTCAGCTGCTTTGCCGAACAGTCTCAATAGATGGAAATTTCCCACCTATTGCCTTTATAAAAAGGATTATTTTCCATCTAAACTCATATTCAATGATAAAACATGGAAAACGGCACATTGTATTTTCCATGTATGCCGGTTAATTTATAGGTAGCATGGAAAATAATGGCATTAAGAAGTTTATCCCCGATCCTAAATTGAAATTGATGGATCAGGTGCGCCAGGTGCTGCGTTACCATCATTATGCCTATCGCACCGAACAGACTTACTGCGAGTGGGTCCTTCGGTACATCAAATTTCATGGGAGTAAAACCCACCCTTTGAATATGGGGAAAATACATATCGATGCCTTTTTAAGTCACCTTAATGTTCTATGGATGCGGGCTCAGACTCATGGAGTGTATCCGCCTCCAGGTCCAGGACCTCGATTTCGAAAGAAGCCTTGTATATGAAATTTATACCCATGTGATGCAGAAAGACCTTGCGAAACTCACAAGCCCTCTGGACCATTTATGAATGCATCGATTCAAGAAAAAGCTCCATTCACCATCTATTCCCCTGCCGGTGAGGATTGAAACCGGGCGGGATAATAACGGCAGACTCCGTCCCGGACAGGTGAAGAAATGTTTCGAGAAGAGAACAGCCCCCATTTCAATTGATGCAATTCATGATGTATTCCATTGCATTATGTCCAATCGTTTCTTTTATGTCAAGAAATTACAGCAATTATAAATGCTGCTTATGGAAATTTCCCGGTGTGCAGCCCTTTTGAATCCGGTATATGAATTCCTTGTATATTCATCCGGGGTTGCAGGCAAAGAGCTTTTCCGGCCTTGAAAAGAAGACGAATGTAGTCTATCAGGGCTTGACAAACCCAGTGAAATTTTCTTTATCATAGCCCCAGTTCACCTGGTTTTGTTATCAGGGCAAAGTTCAATACCGCATATACGCATCTTGAGGGGTTAACATATAAGGAGGACTTCGATGATCCATGTGGAAAAGCTGACCAAGTATTACGGCGATTTCTGTGCTGTGGATCAGATCAACCTCGATGTTTCCAAGGGGGAGATCACAGGGCTCTTGGGGCCCAACGGCGCAGGCAAGACAACGACGCTTCGGATGCTCACGGGCTACCTCGAGCCGACGTCCGGCATCATCCGGATCAATGACTATTCCATCGATGACAACCTGCTCGATATCAAGAAGCTCATCGGCTACCTTCCCGAATCCGCCCCGCTGTATCACGGCATGCTGGTCTATGACTACCTCGATTATATCGGGGAAATCCGGGGCCTGGACAGCAAGAGGAAGATAGGGCGCATCCACGAGCTGGCCGATCTCTGCGGCCTGGGCGGCATCATGCACAAGCCCATCGGCGAGCTCTCGAAAGGCCTCAAGCAGCGGGTCGGCCTGGCGCACGCCATGATGGAAGACCCGGAAATCCTCATCCTCGACGAGCCGACCTCGGGCCTCGACCCGAACCAGATCGTGGAGATCAGGGACATCATCCGCAGCTTCGGCAAGGAAAAGACCATCATCCTCTCCACCCACATCCTGAGCGAGGCCGAGGCCACCTGCGACCGCATCGTGATCCTCGACAAGGGCAGGATCGTTGCAGACGGCAGCACCGAATCCCTCAGGAAGAGCCACGGCGAAGAGAAGATCATCAACATCACCCTGCTCAAGGCAGACCTTGATACGGCCCTGAGAAAGCTCGGCGCGATCGAGGGCGTGAGCAAGGTCGAGAATCTCGAAGCAACCGAGCCCGACAAGCTGCGGCTCAAGATCGTGTCCGACAGTGCTGACGATCTGCAGGAAAGGATCTTTGCCTGCGTCAAGGATACGGACTGGGTCCTCGTGGAGTTCACCCAGGAGGTCAAGTCTCTTGAGAACATCTTCCGCGACCTCACAAAGGAGGCTTAAAACCATGCCCCAGGTTCTGAATATCTTTAAAAAGGAAATACGGGATTATTTCATCTCTCCCATCGGCTATATCGTGATCTGCATCTTTCTGCTCGTCACCGGGTGGTTCTTCTTCGCCACATTCTTCATCTTTTCCGAGGCGAACTTGAGAAGCTTCTTCAACCTGCTGCCGCTGACCTTTGCCCTCGTAATCCCGGCGGTGACCATGCGGCTCTTTGCCGAAGAGCTCCACACCGGCAGCTACGAGATGCTGCTCACGCTTCCGGTGAGGCTCAATGACGTGATCGTCGGCAAATTTCTGGCAGGCGCTGCCTTTGCCGCCATCATGCTCGTCCCCACCCTCGCCTATGCCTTGAGCATAACCTTCATCGGCGACCTCGACTGGGGCCCGGTGATCGGCGGCTACCTGGGCGCGGTGCTCCTCGGCGCTGCATTCAGCGCTGTCGGCGTGTTCGCCTCGGCGCTCACCCGCAACCAGATCGTGGCATGCATCGTGGGCATGATCATCTGCTTTACGCTCACGCTCTTCGACAGGATGGTCTTCTTCTTTCCCAACCGGATCGTCGAGGCCTTCACCTACCTCGCCGCGAGCTCCCATTTCGAGAACATCTCGAAGGGCATCATCGACTCGCGCGACCTGCTCTATTTTGCCAGTGTGATCTTCGTGTCCCTCTACGGCGCACACCTGGTCATGCAGACAAAGAGATAAGGAGACAGCCATGACTGCAAAGCACACATCCCGATATGCGAAATTCGCCATATATTTCGTCGTCCTCGTGCTCATCAATATCGTGGGGCTTTCCCTCTTCTTCCGCATCGACCTCACCGGAAACAAGGTCTACTCGCTTTCGAAGGTGAGCAAGGAGGTTGTCCACACCCTGTCCGAGCCCCTGACCATCAACGTGTTCTTCACCAAGAACCTGCCTGCGCCCTACAACACGGTGGAGCGCTACCTCAAGGACGTGCTCGGCGAGTATGCCCTCTACGGCGGCAAGAACTTCAACTACCGGTTCTATGACGTGACGCCCGAAGACGAAGGCGGCAACGAGGAGAGCACGGAAAACCGCAAGATGGCTCAGGACTACGGGCTCTACCCTGTCCAGATCCAGGCTATCGAGAAGGACGAGGTGAAGTTCAAGAAGGCCTACATGGGCCTCGTGATCCTCCACGGAGACATGATGGAAAGGATCCCCACCATCACGTCCACCGACGGCATCGAATACAAGATCACCACCTCCATCATGAAGCTCAACAACAAGATCAGCGCGCTGCTCAAGCTCGACAAGCCCGTGAGCGTGAAGTTCTACTACTCCCCTTCACTCAACGACGTGGCTCCCTACATGGGGCTGAAAGACATGCCGCAGCTCACAAGCGCGGTCAAGCTCATCGTGGAGAACCTCAACAAAAAGATGTACAACCGGCTTATGTATTCTTCTTCCGAGCCCGGCAACCAGGCCGAGCTCGAAGCGCTGGTGAAGTCGTACAACCTCATACACTTCAAGTGGCCGAATCTCGACGGCACGGATGTCAAGGCGGGAGAAGGCATCATCGGCATGATCATTCAGTACGGAGAAAGCACGTCCGTGCTCCCGATGGTCCAGGTGTACCGCCTGCCCCTGTTCGGTACGCGGTACAATCTCATCAAGCCCGACGAGCTCGAAGAAACGATCTCGCAGACCATCGAGACGCTCATCGGCATCAACGAGAGCATCGGCTATCTCGATGACCACGGCACGCTGCAGACGTATGCCATGCCGGGATCTGCAGCCAGAGAGCCCCTGACCAATTTCTCGCAGCTCGTGTCCCAGAATTATTCCCTCAAAAAAGTAAACTTAGGCGAAACCGGCATACCCAAAAGCCTCAGGTGCCTTGTCATTGCAAGCCCCACACAGAATTTCACCGACTATGAGCTCTTCCAGATCGACCAGGCGCTCATGCAGGGAACCAATCTGGCCCTGTTCCTGGATAAGTTCCAGGAGGTCCAGTTAGGCCGGCCCGGCAGCCCGTATGCGCAGTCCCAGTTTGTCCCGGTCAACACCGGCCTGGAAAAGCTGCTTGACAGCTACGGGGTGAAGGTCGGGAGCGCAATCGTTCTCGATGAGAAGTGCTACAAGCAGCGGGTGCCTGTCGAGTACGGCGGCGGCCAGCAGGACGTTTACTTCGCGCCCATCATCGAGGGCAAATACATCAACGATAAGCTCGAATACATGAAGAACATCAAGAGCATGATCACCCTTGCCATGTCGCCCCTCGAAGTTGATGAAAAGCGTATGGCCGAGAACAAAATCAAAGCGCAAAAGCTCTTCTCTTCTTCGGACAGGGGCTGGGAGATGCGCGACAACATCGTGCTCAACCCCATGCAGATACGGCCTCCTTCCGAGGACCGGATGCAGAGCAAGCCTCTGGCATATCTGCTGGAAGGCGATTTCAAGAGCTATTTTACCGGCAAGCCGATCCCGGAAAAACTGGCAGCCCCCGAAGAGCAGAAAGTCGGCGGAGAATCGAAGGATATGCCTGCACCCAATGCCGAGCTTTCAAAGATCGAGCAGACCGGCGCATTCCTTCCCGCATCGACGAAGCCGGGAAAGATATTCCTTATCGGCTCGTCCCATATGCTCACGAACAACCTGCTTGACGGCGAGGGCCAGAGCCCCAATTCCACGTTCATCATGAACATGATCGATGTGCTCAACGACCGTATGGACATCTCCCTGATGAGAAGCAAGACGCTGACCATCAACCCGCTGGAAGACATCCAGATACGGACCAAGGTGTTCATCAAGACATTCAACATTGCCGTTGTTCCTTCCCTGGTCGTGGGCTTCGGCCTCATGGTCTGGGCGAGAAGGCGTTACCGGAAGAAGCGCATCGAGCTCATGTTCAGCAAGAGGGGGACAGCATGAAGAACAAGAAAGAATACATCATCCTGATCGTTCTCATCCTGGCGCTCGGGGCTTATCTGTACTTCAAGCGCACCGACCAGGTCCATTACCGGGTCCCGCAGCCGGGGGAGGTCGATACCAAGAAGATTATCCAGGATCGAGATCGCCCGGAAAGGCCTGATCATATCGGTGAGCAAAAAAGACAATGCCTGGTATATCGATCCCAAGGGGTACCCGGCGGACACGGTAAAAGTCGAGAAGATGCTCAAAGATATCGGCGGTCTTACGCTTACCGATCTGGTGTCCGAGTCAAAGAACTACATCCGCTATGACTTGAGCAGCGAAGAAAAGATCACGGTAAAGGCTTTTGCGGGCACCTCCATGAGCCGCTCCTTCGATGTGGGCAAGGTCGCCCCTTCATCACGCCACACCTTTGTGATGCTCCCGGGGGATGCAAAGGTCTACCAGGCAAAAGATAACTTCCGGGAGGATTTCCAGCTCGGGATCAACGAGCTGAGAAACAGGCAGGTCCTGGCATTCCCTGCCGATGAGATCAAGAAGATCGGCATCGTCAAAGGCGGCAAGCCCCTCACACTCACCCGCCGGGAAAAGGCGGAAGAGGCAGGAAAGCCGAATGCAGCAGCGCCGGCCAAGCAGACCCTGTGGGCGGATGATTCCGGTCGCGAGGCTGCGAAAGCCGATGTTGATACCCTGCTCTCCTCTCTGAGCAGGCTCGAGTGCGGTGGATACCTCGAAGACCCGGCCAGGGAGAGCTTGGGCGCGCCGGAAACAACGGTAACGCTCGCCGGGGTAAAAGAGTATACCCTCTCCCTCCATGCAAAGCAGGGGGACAAAACCCCGGCAACCTCTTCCGGAAGCCCCTATGTATTCACCCTGCCGAACTACGGGCAGGAGGAGATCCTGAGGAACATTGAAACGCTCATGAACAAGAAATAATGCACACATCCCCGCGGCCTGTCTTCCAAAGCAGGCCGCGGGAAACCCTGAATCACTCCGCACATCGCATATGTCTTAAACTCTTGAATGATTAACACTTCTTCCTCTCACGACCCGCTTTGCGGGTGCCCCGCGGGAGGGATAATGCAGAGAAGGTCCCGGTATCTTTAAGCAGCGGCAGGATCTTGGCCTGGTAGATATTTTCCCAGCTGTAGTCCTTGAAGACCCGCTTGAACATCCTCGTAGGGCCGTGGGCGGCAAAGCCCTCGATCCTTTCTCCAACCTTCTCCGGCGACTCGTCCAGAGAGAAAACGCAGCCGTTCCCGCCGCACATCTCCTTGAAGAGCGGGATGTCCGAGCAGACAATGGGCAGCCTGGCGACAGCGGCCTCCAGGAGCGTTATGCCGTAGCCTTCCTGGCGGTTCGGGATGAAGAGGATATCAGCCACGTGGTAGAGATCCCTCAGCAGGGCACGGTCGATATTGGGCGAAGACGTCTGCCGGTACACGTACTCGGAGATGAACAGGACATGGTCGGCGATCCCCTCCTCGGCAACGACCTGTTTGACCCGGTGGTGATATTCGATGGATCCCGGATCGTGCGGGTCGATCGTGGCCGTCAGCATGATGACCGCATTGATTCCCTTCTTCAGAAGCGACTTGACTACCCGGATGCTGAACTCGATGTTCTTCCCGGGATGGAAACGTCCGGGCTGCAGAAGGATAAGGTCCGCTTCATAGAGCTTCTTCTCTTCGATGAGCCGATGCGTGATATCCTGGAGCTTGAGGAAGTTGGAGATGGAAATGCCGTTGGGAATGACCGTTATGTTCGAGCCGTTGCCGTAGAGCTCCTCGAAATGCTGCTTCCTTGCCTGGGATATGCTCACATAATGGACGTCGGGCGAGGCCTGCCTGAGGACCTCCCATGATTCCGGATAGGCCTGACCCGGCTTATGCGAGAAGAAAGGCGAATCGTGATTCCAGCTGATGACTTTGAGCATGCGGCTTCCGGCCATCCGGAGGATGGCATGGGTAAGCGGAAGATTATAGGGCATGGTAAGGACATTATGGGCAATGAGGACTTCGAACGATGAGAGGGAATATTCCAGAAATCTCAGAATGGAAAGGATCTGCGGCTCCATGGCCTCCAGGGTGTCGCGGTCGGAGGTGTGCCGGTAAATATCCATGATGCCCGAACCCAGCATCGGGTTTATATCGACATCGATATGCCGGGAGAATTTGCCGCCGGACCCGGCGATCACCTTGGTATAATGATGATGCCTTTTCAGCAGGCGCGCCTGCTGCTCCACCACTGTCTCGACCCCTCCCATAACGGGCGGACATGAGTAGTGACAGACAGCTATCTTCATCAGGCCCTCGACTAAATTAAACTTATAATTACAAACATTTGTTATAATAATCCCATTACCCCCGGGATGCAATACCTGCATCGCTCATCCATCCGGAAAAGCCCCAGCCTTTCTGCATGGAATGAACGGACCAGCCCGCTTTTGATTTCACATGACATATTGAACGCAGGAAGGTATTTACTATAATAGAAAGACACCGACTTTTGATCCTTTCACGAACAAGGAGGGTGTAATGCTCGATGACGTAAGGCCGCAGGTTCTCACCCAGAACATCGGCGATACTGATCTATCCTATCTGCTGTACGAAAATGACGGCCCTACCCTTATCCTTCTGCATGCCACCGGGTTCCTGCCCTGGCTGTGGCATCCCATAGCACGGGAGCTGTCCCGCTCCTGGAGAATAATCGCCCCGTATTTCTGCGACCACCGGGAAGCCGACCCGGAAAAAGGCGGCTTGAGCTGGATGCAGGTTGCAGAGGACCTGGCTGTTTTCTGCTCGCGCCTCAAGATCGAGAAGCCGGGGCTTGTGGGTCATTCCATGGGGGCCACCGTGCTTACCATGGCACATACGGCATTCGGCCTGGACACCACCGGGATCGTTCTCATCGAGCCCATATTCCTGCCGCAGGATTTTTACAAGATGCGGATAAGCCTGGACCAGCACCCCCTCGCCTCCAAGTCAATCAAGAGAAGGGATTTCTGGAAAGACAAGGATGAAGCCTTCTCGTACCTCAAATCGAGGGAGCTCTTCAAAAAATGGGATGACGAAATGCTTAAGTTATACCTCGATTTCGGGTTCAAGGATGGAGAGACAGGCGGCTTGACGCTTGCGTGCTCGCCCAGACGAGAGGCTTCCCTGTTCATGGGAGGCCTGCACTTTGACCCCTGGCCCCTGATCCCGAAAGTCGAATGCCCGGCGCTCATCATCGAGGGCTCCGAGAGCGAGAACAGGTCGTTCATCGATCTCAAGAAGGCTGCCTCCATCATGCCCCGGGGAAAGTACATCCTCATGGAGAATGCCGGTCACCTCATTCCCATGGAGATGCCGGGCCGGATCACCTGGATCGTCAAAGAGTTCTTCTCTGCCGGATAGGAAGCTGCCCTGTATGGAACCGTTTTTTTAAAAGCTAAAAGGAACCAATCCATGATCGATCTCATGAAAAAAATGCTCGGTATTCAGCCCGAAGGCAGAAACGAAGTTGATGAAAAGACACATCGGCACAGGCTCCATATCGCCACGTGCGCCCTCCTGCTGGAGATTGCGCATATCGACGGCATGTTTACCGGGGAAGAGAGGCAGCGGATAATAACGGCGCTGAAAGGCGAGTACGGACTCAGCGACCAGGAGATCGCATCGGTCATGCACGCAGCCGACCATGAGGTGAAAAAGAGCATCGACCTCTGGCGGTATACAAGCCTTATCAACCAGAATTTTTCGCCCCAAGAAAAAGTCCGGATCGTCGAGATGATCTGGAAGGTCATCTATGCAGACGGCAGACTCGATATGTATGAAGATTACCTCGTGCATAATCTGGCTGATCTGCTGCACCTGGACCACACCCAGCTCATCGAGGCAAAGCTGAAGGCGAAAAAGGACCTTGCGCCGGAGAAATAAGGTATCCGGCATCTAAAGATTCCGATATGTGAAGTACATGCAGGAAGGGCGCAAGATTATCCACATAGATATGGATGCTTTCTATGCATCCGTGGAGCAGCGGGACAATCCGGAGCTCCGGGGCAGGCCCGTTATCGTGGGGGGTGATCCCCACAGACGGGGCGTGGTCGCTGCATGTTCCTATGAGGCGCGGAAATTCGGCATCCATTCCGCCATGCCCTCATCGCAAGCCAGGAAGCTCTGTCCCCCGGCGGTCTTCCTTCCGCCGCGGTTCGACATGTATCACGAGGTATCCGGCCAGATCATGGAGATCTTCCATGAATATACCGACCTTGTGGAACCCCTCTCCCTCGATGAGGCATTCCTCGATGTGACACTGAACAAAAAGGGTATCGCCATCGCCACGGAGATCGCACGCCTCATCCGTGCGGAGATCCGGGAGAAGACCGGCCTCACCGCATCGGCAGGCGTCTCTTATAACAAGTTCCTTGCAAAGGCGGCCTCGGATTTCCGCAAACCGGACGGGCTCACGGTGGTGACCCCCGATCAGGCCCTTGAGTTCATTGCCAGGCTCCCCATCGGGAAGTTCCATGGAGTCGGCAGGGTCACCGAGGAGAGGATGCGGTCGCTGGGCATCGAAACCGGAGCAGACCTGAGGAGATTCTCACCGGAAGAGCTGACCGGGATCTTCGGCAAAAGCGGGGCATACTTTCACTGCATCGCTCACGGCATCGACCAAAGGCCGGTGATGCCGGTGCGGGTGAGGAAATCCCTGGGGCGGGAGATCACCCTCGATGAAGACATCAACGATCTTGTTCTCATGGCATCCATCCTTTCCGGGCTCGCGGATGACGTCCAGGAGATGCTGCAGGAAAGGCGCCTCAAGGGGAGAACCGTGACGCTCAAGCTCAAGTACCACGACTTCCAGAGCATTACCCGGAGCATCACCCTCGAATACTTGGTCGATCAGGCCGAGGAGATCATGAAAAATACCTTGATCCTTCTCAAGGACACCGAGGCAGGCTCACGGAAGGTGAGGCTCCTGGGTATTACCGTATCGGGTTTCGAGTTGCCCCCCAAAGGGCCGAAGAAGCCGGAGCAGCTTATCCTGCCCATCTTTGAAAACAAGGGGCGGCCCTGACCGTCCCGGTTCATAACCGCTTTCCCGGATGCCGGCGATGACTCCGGTCAGCCGTGACAGTACCTGCCCATACCGCAGGCCGGATTCGATCATGCCTGCATATCATGGAGTGAAATTCCTTTCGCTTGCAAAGGCGGGAAAGAAAAGATATACATATCTCATTAGTTACAAGTTGATAATATTTGACCGGGGGCTACCCGTCGGTCTTAAGGAAAAGGGAACGGACGCTGCTATGCCGACTCATTTTACAGGCCGGGAGAAAAGGAAACACAGCCGCAAGAAGGTGAAAATCATCGCCCTCCTCAAGATGGGCATATACCTGAACGGCAGAGGCTATGCCAGGGACATCAGCAAGTCGGGCATGTGTCTCGTGGCGCCGAATATATTCAAGTTAATAAAACCGGCGCAGATGAGCGATTATATCGGCGCTAATATAAAGATTATGTTTCCTTCCCAATCACTGACGGTAAACGGCACCCTTGTACGGATCAATCCCGCCAAGGGAGAGGGTGCGGTCTCCATTACCGGCACCACAGACGATGAAGCGTGGGCAAAGCTCTGCTCGGAGTGAAATCTTTCGCCTCGAAAATCGACTTACGGATTGTAATTGATATGGATGGTTCTACTCCCCATCCAGACCCTGATCTTCTCAGCGAGCAGCTTCTTTACCACTGCCCTGCCCGGGGGGAAGAGAAGTATGAGCCCCGCTGCATCGGTAATAAAACCCGGCATCAGAAGCGCCATGCCTGCGATAAAGATCAGCAGGGCATCAACGAGTTCACCTGAAGGGAGCCTGCCCTGCTGCAGGGCGGATTTGATCTTATAGAGCGTATGAATCCCCTGGAGGCGGGCGAGGTATGCTCCTGCAACTCCGGTTATGATCACGATGACTACGGTATTGAGTGCCCCGATATACTGCCCGGCTTTGACGAGAAGGTAAAGCTCGGCTATCGGTATGAGGGTAAAAGCAAGGAAGAGTTTCAGAAACATTATATTACCTGCCTATATTCTTTGATTTGAATCAGCATTGCATATATAGGGACGTTGGAGAGAAATATCCATCATATTCATAATTCCTGTTCGTTTCATGAAAGTCATTATATAACCAGTGCCTTATAAATAATTACTTTATTGCTTGACAAATTTATTAATGCATGTTTAAAGGCCTGAACCTGCCGCAAAATATGTTTTTTTACCACGTATAAAGATCGTCGTAACAGATAATCACGTGGTTTCATGAGCAGTGTAATCCTGTTTGGAGGACTAAAATAATGAGAAGGGTAGTCGTGCAGATATGTGCGGCCTTAGCATGGATTGCGGTTTTCATACCCGGGGCGTTTTCTCAGGTCATTGATTTTAGCAGCTCAGTCGAAAACGATGCACACACTCAGTGGAGTTGTCCGGAGCGGTTCGCCGGGGATGTCAGCTTTTCAGGCTCGGGCCTTGTATACGGCCCCCATGGAACATTTTCCGGGGGCATCGGCAGTGTAGGTTTCTTGACCGGAACCATCGGAAAAGGCTTCTACGGATTGCCGGAGAACTTCCTGCAATCAAAGGGCGCAGAGCTTTTCACAGGCAATTCTCACAGGGGCATGAAAGCCTCATACTCAATCGATCCCCATACCTTCTGCGTCGTTGTGTCAGACGCCAGGTACATCTCTGCATATCCTTCCAGGCCGGATACGGCCTGCCTTCTGATCGATGACCTCGCCGTTGCTGATCAGGGTGATGCCGCACCGTCATCTCAACCGATGATGATGTTCCTGGGCGGCATAGGGCTCATCGGCCTCTCAGGTATGAAAAAATTGAAGAAGACCTCGGCTTCCGTGAAGAGAGTACCGCTTATAATACAGGGGAGCAACGCTTATGCAGCTCGCGCACAACTGAGGCAGCGATTCGAATCTGAAGCAGCGTAGACCTTTCTCTGCTTTGAAAACCTTATTCAGCCTGCCGTAGCCGATAATGAACATACTCTCGCCCCGGGTGAAGCGTGCCTTGATCCGGTGAACGGGACGCTGTATATGGGCTTCTAAAAAAGAGTCGGTTGTTCGATCGCGGTCTTGCCTTTTTCGTAGGCAAGGTCGGCCGGGAGATCGGCCTGGAGTGCCGACCGGCCTGCCAGGACATCGCAACGTTCATTCTCCACATTCCCCGCATGCCCCTTCACCCAGATGAATTTCGGGGTGTATATATCGCACAGATCAAGCAGTATTGCCCATAGATCAATGTTCTCGGCGCGGTGCTTGGCATCCCTCATCCAGTCGTTGTTTCTCCACTTCCTGGCCCAGCCCTTTGTGATGCCGTTTATCACGTAGCGTGAATCCGTATATACCGTGACCTGCCTGCCGGATTTTCTGCCGAGGGATTTCAGGCCCATGATAATTCCCATGAGCTCCATCCTGTTGTTCGTGGTGAGACGGAAGCCTCCGGACAGCTCTGTCCTTTTTCCCCCGTCGATGATGACTACCCCGTATCCTCCTGGGCCCGGATTATTGATGCATCCGCCATCGGAATAAATCGTGATATCGTCTGCATTGGCGGCTTGGGCATGGATTTCATTCTGATTTCCGGCCTTCTGCTGAAGATCGGGGGGTTCTTTCATGGTACGTTTCCTGTGGTTCTGAGCGCCCGAAGATCCAGTCGCGTATTCGCGGGCCTCCTGGAGTGTTGCGAACCCTTTATACACAGCTCCGGGGAATGACGAGATCTGCTCCTGGGCACCGCCCTGACCGAACCAGGTATTGTAAATGCCCGGCTTCCTGCCCTTGATGACGGTGTAAAATCGCTTTGTACTTTTTCCCATGGATTGTTTTTAGAAAACCGGCCTGCGCCAATCTTCACCAGGAGCCTGATGAGGATTTCCGAGGCCCTTCTCTTTAGGATTCGGCCTTTTTCTGCATCTTTGCCAATATTTCCTGCGCCCCGGCATGACCGAGCGCGGCAGCCTTCTTGAACCACTCGAATGACTGCCCATGACTCTTCTTTACGCCTTCGCCCCTGCCGTACATGAACCCGAGGTTGTACTGGGCATCGGCATCGTCCTGCTCCGCTGCTTTCTGGAACCAGATCATGGCCTGCGCGAAATCCTTGGGAATGCCTTCACCATGGTAGTATATTATCCCGAGGTTGTACTGGGCATCCACGTCTCCGTCCCCGGCCTTTTGCAGGTATTTGTCTATCTGTTCTTTGCTTACCGCGGGCCCACTGCCGGCGGACGAATCAGGAGTTTCTTCTGCAGGCTTCCTTGCCTGAAGGTAATTCACCCATTTGTCCGATTCCAGCATGACCCGTGCCCGGGCATATCCCTGGCGGGCAGCCTTTTCTATCCATTTATACGACTGGTCATCATCCCTCGGCACACCGTCGCCCCGCTCATACATCATTCCAAGGATGAACTGGGCCTCGATGTGATCCTGCTCTGCTGCTTTGAGATACCATTTCGCAGCTTCAGCGTCGTTGCGGTCTATGGCGCTGCCTTCGGAGTACATGCTGCCGAGCTTGAACTGTGCAATCGGGTCTCCGCAATCCGCTGCCTTCCGGATGCTGTGAAGGAAATCAGCATCGCTCTTCCCCTGCGACTTTCTGGAAAGATACCAGATCATGCCGATAAAGGCGAAAAATATGCATACGGCTACAATTACTTCCATGAAATGCTCCTTATCACATACCTGCTTATTTACCTACAAAAACAAAGACATTCAAGCTTGATTGCAAATTTCAACAAAATTGCTATAATAGATAAAAATGGTCATCAGCAGGATGGTGTTATGGATGATATCAAAAGAGAATATCCCCGAAAGCAGCAAAAAATCAAGGCCATGATCAACATCAATCTCGAAGATCAAGAAAGGCCTACCCTGAGCCTGGCCACAAAAGACAAGGATATCCGGCTCATAGCCCAGACGAAAGATATCAGTTGGGGAGGGTTCTGCCTGAAGTTCACATCCGTGCCCAGCGATCCGGAGAACCGGTTCACGCCTGCCAAAGCCCATACCCTTGTGGGCAAGTCCATCAAAGTGCACCTCTCAAAGCCTTCGCTGACCCTGTGGGGAGATGTAATCCGCTTCGATTCAAAGGGGAAAGAGATGGCCGTGATCATCACCAAGGTATCCGATTACGAGCTCTGGCAGCATATCTGCAATCAAGAAGGCGGCTCTTAGCGCCAGCAGACTGACTTTGCCGGTCTTCATCCCTGCCGCATCGCCCGTAAGAATTACCCGGACAGGCAAGAGCCGCACCATCGGGGGGGAAACGGACTGAGTCTCTCCTCATTATGCCGGATACGCATCAGATCCTCTCGATATGCTCGGCGAACTCAGGGTCGTTCAGGAGCATCTTGGCGAACTTGAGATACTTCGATACGATCGCCCGTACGGCGAGCTGCAGCGCATAGGGCTTCACGGGCTTTTCCAGGAGATGATTCACTCCCGATGCCACGCACATGTCCACGATATCGTCGTTGGCATTGCCCGTGATCATGATCGTATCGTGGTAGGCATTGGGATACTTGTCCGCAATGGCATCCAGGAAATAGAACCCGTTGTTCTGCCCCACAAAAACATCCAGGACAAAGATCATGATGCCGCCGTTCCGGCTCCTGCAGTAGGAGATTGCCCTGTCTACGTCGGTACAGGTAGTGATATCTCCCCAGGTGTAAAATTTCTCGATGTGCTCGGATAAAACTTCACACACATTTTTTTCGTCATCGATTATGAGAATATCCAATCCTTCGGACACCTAAACCTCCCCTATTAAAGAACCTTCCCTATTAAAGAACCTTGCGGCACATTATGTGTAGATATCTTTATACCTAAATTTCATAGCTCTTACAAACACTATCGTATGCCTGCAGGGCATACTCCCGTAAGAGGTTTTTTGCAGAAGTTTCTTCTTGTGAAGTATCCCAAAGGCAGCATAAGGGCAGGCATAGTCAGGGAGGCTTGTCCCCGGCTCTTCTTAAAGGAGTATTCCTAAGGCCCCGGGGTGATGATCCGCATGGTATTTGCAGTGCCCAGGTTCATGCACGGGTCGCTCCTTACCAGGATGACTGCCTCCTGCGAACCGATGAGACCCAGGGCACGGAGGTGTATTATGATATCCTCATCCGAGGAGAGGTCTCCTCTGGGGATCGGATGAACTCCGTACGAGAGGCATAAAGACCTCAACGCACCGCTGTCTCTGCATAAGGCAAGGACCCATGCATCACCTTTGAGCCGGGAAATCCTCCGGGCAGTGAGACCGCTCCGGGTAGGGACCACCACGGAACGGATGCCCAGCGAGACGGCCGACCTGATGACATTCAGGGAAAGGGTATCCTCAACCGAGCAACCCGAGAGCTCAATGGTTCGCAGGATCGTATCCGGTACGACCGTGCCCGAAACCACGGTCGACCTCCTGGCCTCGGCTGTCATGGCGATCTTTGCGAGCATGGCAAACGCTTCTAGGGGATATATGCCGATGGCTGTCTCCTCTGAAAGCATGACAGCATCCGTGCCGTCAAAGATGGCATTGGCCGCATCGGTGACCTCGGCACGCGTGGGCCGGGTATTGGCGGTCATGGATTCGAGCATCTGGGTAGCGGTGATAACCGGTTTCGATGCCATGTTCGCCTTGAGGATGAGCTGCTTCTGCACGATGGGAACTTCCTCGATGGCAATCTCCACACCGAGGTCGCCCCGAGCCACCATGATGCCGTCGGAAGCCTCGATGATCCCGTCGATGTTCTCCAGGGCATCGCTACGCTCGATCTTGGAAACGATAAAGATCTCACCGCCCTTTTTCTTAGCGAATGCCCTGACCTTCTCCACATCGTCCCGGCTGCCTACAAAGGACAGGCCGAACATGTCCACGCCCTGCTCCATGCCGAAGGCCAGGAGTTCCAGGTCCCTTTCCGTCACCGCCACAGCCGTAACGTGAGAATCCGGGAGGTTCATCCCTTTCTTCGACAGCAGTGTCCCGCCGATAATCACATCGCAGATGACGTCCTTTCCGGTTTTCTGTATGGCTTTGAGCTCGATGAAGCCGTCATTCAGGAATACCCTGTCGCCGATATTCACGCATTCAGGGAATTCTTCGAACTGCACCGGAATAAACGAGGAGGTTCCCTCGACCTCCCGTATGGTAAGCACCACACGATCTCCCTTCCTTAAGCTGCATGATCCTCCCTTGAGGTTGCCGATCCTGATTTTCGGGCCGGGCAGGTCGGCCAGGACAGCCACGTTCTTTTTCAGCTCTTTTGATATCTCTCTGATGGCCAGGATATCCTTCCGGTGGTCTTCGGGATCGCCATGGCTGAAATTGAGCCTCGCCACGTTCATACCGGAACCGATGAGCTGCTTGAGCACGTCTTTATCCCGGGAGGCAGGGCCGATGGTGCATACGATCTTGGTTTTATAGCTCGGCAATGGAGTATCCATGATTCATATGTTATAGCATGGCAGGATCATGTCAATAGTAACCGGCGGCTTATTCACCCGTTCTCTGCAATTCCCGGCTTGTTCGATATCCACTGGAGAGAACGGCTAGAGACGGATCAGGGCCACAAAAATTACGGTTATTACGACCAGCGACGCGTAATCGCCGCCTTTCGCGTGCGCCTGTTTCATCCTGGATCTCTCGATCCCCGGGGTCGTATCCGCGGAGCGTGAGTGCTATGGCAAGGTCGTCTGCGCGCCTGAATACGCTGTGGAGCAAAGGCACGAGGATCGGCACCAGGGAGCGCACCTTCCGCAGCAATCCTCCGGATTCGATATCCACACCCCTCGCCTTCTGCGCCTTCAGGATGCGGTCCGTCTCTTCGAACAAAAGCGGGATGAAACGGATGGCCAGCATGATGAGCAGGGCAATCTCATCGACCGGAACCTTGAGGTATTTGAGCGGCTTCATATACCACTCCATGGCCCAGACCATTTCAAGGGGAGAGGTGGTGAGTGTCATGAGCGTAGAGAGCCAGATTGCGGAAATGAGCTGGAACCCGACCTTTCCCCCGTTCTCCAGGCCCTGCCGCGTGGCGTAGGGAATCCATGCAACGGGGTCCCCGGGCGTCATGAATACGTGGAGGACGGCAGTGATGGCAAAGAGCCAGAGAAAAGGGGCAAGTCCTGCCATCAGCCGTTTGAAGGAAATGCGGGAAGCCATGCTCAAGGCACTGCACAAGAGGAAGAACAGGACAAGGCCGGCAACGGTATCGATCTGGAAGGCCGCTCCGATCCCAGAGCGCCATGAGGAAGAGCTTTACCCTGGGGTCTGCCTCATGGACAACCGAATCTCCGGGCAGGTACTGGCCAAGGGTCGCTTTCATAGCTCCTCACTATTCACATATGGTTAATTTCTGCCTCTTGCCGTTCATACGATAAAGCTGCTCCGCCGGATGCATCAAACCGGGGAGATCACATGCTCGGCTATCTGGACTGCGTTGAGGGCCGCTCCTTTGCGGACGTTGTCCATGGCGGTCCACAGGACGATGCCGTTTTCCGCAGAGAGGTCTTCCCGGACCCTCCCCACCAAGCATTCATCCTTGCCGGTTGCATAGACCGCGAGCGGGTACGTGCCGGCTGAAGGATCATCCTCGATACTGATCCCCGGGGAGCCTTTCAGGACGGTTCTGACCTGGTCAGGAGATATCTTCCGTATGGTCTCGATGTTCACCGACTGGGAATGGGAAAAGAACAGCGGCACGTGGACCGTTGTCGCGCAGATCCTGATCTTATCGGCATCCATGATCTTTTTCGTCTCTTCGGCGATCTGCATTTCCTCTGTGGTGTAGGCGTTATCGAGGAAGCTGCCCACCTGCGGGATGGCATCGAAGGCTATCTGGTGCTGGAATACCGATGACTGGGTTTCACGGAAGTTGAACAGATCCGCGATCTGTTCGGTGAGCTCGTTCATGGCCCCTTCTCCCGCATCCGAGACAGCCTGGTACGTAGAGAGGATAATCCTTCTGATGCCTACCTTCTTGTGGATCGGATAGAGGACCAGGGCCAGCTGGATAGCGGAAGCCCCCGGGCAGGCGATGATGCCCCTGTGCCCGGCCATCCTGTGTGCATTGATTTCAGGGACGACAAGAGGCACGTCTTTTTCCATGCGGAACGCCTCGGAGGTATCGATCACCACGGAGCCCTTTGCTGCCGCCGGCCGGGCATACTCCTCGCTTGCCTTGCTCCCGGCGGTGAATATGGCGATATCGATGCCGTTGAATGATTTTTCATCCAGATGCCTCGCCGGTATCTCCTGATCCATGAACTGAACGCTCTCCCCTATCGAGCCTTTCCTCTCCAGGGGCACGATGTCCTTGACCGGAAAGTTCCGTTCTTCGAGAATCCGTACGACTTCATTTCCCGCTGCCGTTGTAGCTCCCACGACAGCTATTCGATAAGCTGATGCCATGATATTCCTTTTTCCATAATAATAAAAACAGTGATGGATATTCTCAAACGCACTGCCGCCGTGCTCTAGATCCCGCCTCTTTTCCGGATGTGCTCCATGAGTCCGCCGTCCTCGATGAGCTGCTGCATGAAGGCAGGGATGGGCCTGGCCGTGTACTGCTTCCCGGTCGTGAGGTCGCGGATGACGCCGGTGGAGGCATCGACCTCAACGATGTCGCCTTCCGTTGATCTCGCTCGATGCCTCGTCGGACTCGAAGATGGGCAAGCCCATGTTGAAGCTGTTCCGGAAAAAGATCCGGGCAAAGCTCGATGCGATCACGCAGCTCACGCCGCAGGCCTTGATGGCGATGGGGGCATGCTCCCGGGATGAGCCGCACCCGAAGTTCTTGCCCGCCACGATGATGTCGCCTGGCCGAACCTTTGATGGGAAACCCGGGTCCGCATCTTCCATGCAGTGCTTTCCCAGGTGCTCGGGCTCGGACATGTTCAGGTAGCGTGCCGGGATGATGGCATCGGTGTCCACGTCGTTTCCAAAGCGGAAGGCTCGTCCGTGAAATTTCATGACAGCCACCTCCTCGGGCGACGATATCTTGCCGGTAACGGCCGAAGCGGCAGCCACAGCCGGACCTGCCAGGTAGACCTCGCTTGCCGGGTCGCCCATCCGGCCCACGAAATTGCGGTTCGTAGTGGCCAGGGCCTTTTCGCCCTTGGCGAGTATGCCCATGTGCCCGCCGAGGCACGGCCCGCAGGTCGGCGGGCCGACGATGGCCCCCGACTTCAGGAAGATCCTGATGAGGCCCTTCCCCTTCTGCCTGGCAGAAACACCGCGGGCGTTGCGGGCAGGACGATGCAGCGCAGGCCTTTGGCGACCTTCCGGCCTTTCATGATTCCGGCTGCAACGCGCAAGTCTTCGATCCTCCCGTTCGTGCAGGAGCCGATGACCACCTGGTCGATCCGTCACCTCGCCCGCCTCGCTGATGCCTTGGCATTCTCGGGCAGATGCGGGAACGCCACCTGGGGCTCGATATCCGCACAGTCAAACTCGGTGATCGACTCATAGCGGCATCCGGGTCGCTCTCATATACCGTGTAGGGCCTATGGCCCTGTCCTTCACATAGGCTTACGGTCTTCTCGTCCGCCGCGATGATGCCCGCCTTGGCGCCTGCCTCGATGGCCATGTTCGAGATGGTCAGGCGGTTGCTGACATCGAGGGAGGCTATTGCCGGGCCCTCGATCTCGATGCACGCGGTAGAGCGCCGCCGTCCACGCCGATTTTCCCGATGAGGTAGAGGATGAGGTCCTTGCCGCCGACCCACGGGAGGAGCTCGCCGTTGAAGATGAACTTCATGCTCTCGGGCACCTTCATCCAGGCCTGGGCAGTCAGCATGGCCGCGGCCAGGTCGGTGCTTCCCACGCCGGTGGCGAATGCACCCAGTGCGCCGTAGGTGCAGGTGTGGCTGTCCGCACCGATGACATGTCGCCGGGCACGACGAGCCCCTTCTCGGGAAGCAGGGCATGCTCGACCCCGGCCTCGCCGCCGTCGAAGAAATTCTTATACCCGTGCTTCCCGGCGAAGTCCCTGACCATCTTGCACTGGTTGGCCGAAGCGATGTCCTTGTTCGGCGTGAAGTGATCGAGGACGAAAACGATCTTGTCGGGATCGGCTAGCTTCCCTTTGGACTTCGCCTCGAATTCCTTGATGGCGATAGGTGCCGTGATGTCGTTCGACAATGCGACATCGACGTTCACCTTGATGATATCGCCCGGTTTGATTCCCCTCGCATCCGTATGGGCTGCGAGTATCTTTTCAGCTATGGTCATTCCCAATGTCGTATTTCCTCCTGTTTACAGACTAGGGACGTTCGTCTGGTTTTTAAGCCGGCAGAGAAAAATCGTGCTGTTTTTTCGGCGGGTACCTTTTCACGGACATCCGTGCTCGTGCTCTCAACCGGAAGCACTGTTTTCGTGTGCCTCCTTGAAGCATGGCATCACAGAGGGTGATCCTCCCGTGCGGCGTGTTCGTGTGATGTCTCTTTCATGCGCTTCTTCTCCTGCAGATGCTCACGGACTTGCATGGCCCCGTTCCAGATCACGCCGCCGATGATGAATACCATGCTCAGTGCAAAAATCATCACCTCGGGCTGCAGTGCAACGACCACGAGAACCAGGAGGCCTGCAACCAGAAGCTGGAAGGGATGGGCCTTGATGTACGTGATATGCTTGAAGCTGGGATACCGGACCGTGCTCACCATGAGGAAAGACAGAACGTACATGCCCACCAGGATAAGGACGGGAGGTATGTATCCGACGATACCGGAAAAGAGCACGATGCCGCAGACCGCTGCAGCGGCCATGGGGATGGGAAGGCCGGTGAAAGTCGGTATTGTCGTCCGACGTATCGGTGTTGAACCGGGCAAGCCGGAGTGCGCCGCAGGCCACGAACAGGAAGCTCGCGATGAAGCCTAAGCGTGCCGAACTGATTGACCTGCCAGAGATAGGCCATAAGGGCAGGCGCTACGCCGAATGCCACCAGGTCGGACAGAGAATCGTACTCCTTGCCGAAGGCGAGACACTGAATTGGTGGCCCTGGCTACCCTGCCGTCGATCCCGTCGATGAAACCGGATATGAGAATGAGGACGGCCGCCATGCCGAATTTCCCTTTCAGGGAGAACGATATCGAATAAAAGCCGCAGAACAGGCTCATGGTGGTGATGAAATTGGGCAGAAACGGTACCGTGCGCTTCTTATTCCGCACTCTTGTGCCTGGATCTTCTGTTCATTTCTCTTTCCTCCCGAGGACGGTCTGGCCGGCAGAAACCTTCTCCCCCTTACTCACGGAAACCTTCATGTCCGGAGGCATGAAGCACTCGAGGAGCGATCCGAACCGGATGAGTCCCATCCTCTGGCCGGCCTCCACTTTGTCTCCTACTCCGGAAGAGCAGGATATCCGCCTGGCGATGAGGCCTGCGACCTGGTCGACCCTGTAGTTCCGTCTTCATTCTCTATATAGAGCATCATTCGCTCATTGGCATCGGTCTTTTTGCCGACTCGCCATATGGAACTTTCCGGGGCGGTAGCGCTTCTCCACAACCATCGCCGCTCACCGGCGCCCGGTTCACGTGCACGTTGAATACGGACATGAAGATCGATACCTTGGTGCACTTGCCCACAAGCTCGTCCTTTGTTTCCGCGATGCCGATGATCGTCCCGTCTGCAGGAGACAGCACAAGATCGCTGCCCGCAGGGACTACACGCTCGGGGTCGCGGAAAAACCAGGCCACGAACATCACCGGGGCGAGCCCCAGGATGCGGAGCCTGGTCAGGAAGAGGAGCAGCGAGATCAGGCCGGATATGAGGATGAAAGGCAGTCCTTCTTTGCGGATCTTCACCTAGTTTTCCTTCTTGTTTACCTTGCGGTCTTTCCGGATCCAGGGCATCATGGCCCTGAGCTTCTCGCCCACCTTCTCGATCCGGTGTGCCTCGCCCTTTCTCGTCAGGGCATTGAACACCGGACTGCCGGCCCTGTTCTCGAGGATCCACTCCCTGGCGAAGCTGCCGTCCTGGATCTCCGTGAGGATGTTCTTCATGGTCTGTCTTGACGTTCGTCGTCACTGATGCATGGGGCCCCCTGGTGATGTCGCCGTACTGGGCGGTATTGCTGATGGAATAGCGCATGTTCGAGATCCCGCCCTCGTAGATGAGGTCCACGATGAGCTTGAGCTCGTGGAGGCACTCGAAGTATGCCATCTCGGGCGCGTAGCCCGCCTCGACCAGCGTTTCGAACCCGGCCTGGATCAGTGCTGTTGCGCCGCCGCACAGAACGGCCTGCTCGCCGAAGAGGTCGGTCTCGGTCTCTTCCTTGAAGGTGGTCTCGAGGATACCTGCCTTGCCCCCGCCGATGGCGCAAGCATACGACAGCGCCAGGTCCTTGGTGTCTCCTTTCGCATCCGTTTCGACTGCGATGAGCATGGGCACGCCCCTGCCCTGGGTATATTCGTAGCGCACCATGTGGCCGGGGGACTTGGGCGCCACCATGAAGCAGCTCACGCCCTCGGGCGGCCTGATCTGGCCGTAGTGGATGTTGAACCCGTGGGCGAAGACGAGATACTTGCCCTTTTTCAGATGGGGCTCGATCTCTGCCGCATAGACAGCCGCCTGGAGCTCATCCGGAAGGAGGATCATGATCACGTCGGCCCATTTGGCGGCCTCGGGGGTGGTCATGACCTTGAGCCCGGCACTCTTCCGCCTTTGCCTTGGAAGCGCTTCCTTCGCGCAGGCCCACGACTACCTTTACCCCGGATTCCTTGAGGTTGTTGGAATGGGCAAACCCCTGGGAGCCATACCCTATGACGGCGACCTTCTTTGACTTGATGAGTTTCAGATCTGCATCCTTATCGTAGTAGACTTTCATTATGCAGATTTCCTCCTTCCATGCATTTCTCTTTCCATGACCACGGTGCCTGTGCGGATGAAATCGATGTATCCCGGTGGGGGTGAGTATCTCGATGAAGCCTTCGAGCTTGCCCTTGTCACCGGTGAGGCTCAAGGTGTAGGAGCTCGGCGATATATCGATGACCTTTGCCCTGAATATTTCGGCGATCCTCAGGACCTCTGCCCTGGTTTCCTGTTCCGCCTTGACCTTTATGAGGATCATCTCCCTCTCCACATAGTCCTTGTCCGACACAATCCACGACCTTGATGACATTGATGAGCTTGTTGAGCTGCTTCTTGATCTGCTCCAGCACCTGCTCGTTTCCGGTGGTGGTGATGACCATCTTCGACTTCGTCGGGTCCAGCGTGGGGGCGACCGAGAGCGATTCGATGTTGAACCCCCTGCCGGAAAACAGCCCCACGACCCGGGAAAGCACCCCGGCCTGGTTGTCCACGAGAACGGAAATCGCGTGCCTCATAGGATCATTCCTCATACGAGAAGCATGTTGTTGATGGGTGCCCCGGCAGGCACCATGGGGTACACGTCTTCTTCCGGATCCACCACGAAGTCCACGAACACCGGCCCCTTGATCTCGAGGGCCTCGGCGTGATGGCATCCTTGACCATCGAGGGCTTTCTCGACCCTGATCCCGCTGGGCGCCGTAGGCCTCGGCCAGCTTCACGAAATCCGGGGAGACGGCCATGGAGGTATGGGAATAGCGGCCTCTTGTAGAACAGTGCCTGCCACTGGCGCACCATGCCGAGGTATCCGTTGTTGAGGATCATCACCTTGACCGGGAGCTTGTACTGCACGGCCGTGGCGATCTCCTGGATATTCATCTGGATCGATCCGTCGCCTGCGATGTCGATGACCGTGCGGCCCGGGAATGCCACCTGGGCCCCGATGGCTGCCGGGAAGCCGTAGCCCATGGTCCCGAGCCCTCCGGATGTGAGGAAGAGCCTCGGCTCCTTGAATTTGTAGAACTGGGCGGTCCACATCTGGTTCTGGCCGACCTCGGTGGAGATGATGGTGTCGTCGGGGGCGATCTCGTCGATCTTCTCGATGACGTACTGGGGCTTGATGATACGTCGCCCTGGCATACCTCAGGGGCTGCTCCTTCTTCCAGGTATCGACCTGTCGAGCCACGGGCCGATCTGCGAGTGCAGCTCCGAGATCTCGCCTCCTTTGCGCGTCGAGCTCGTGCAAGCATGCCCTGGAGCACCATCTTGCAGTCCCCCACGATGGGGAGGTCCACCTGCACGTTCTTGCTGATGGAAGTCGGGTCGATGTCGATATGGATGATCTTGGCCTTGGGCGCGAACTCATCGACCTTGCCGGTCACCCGGTCGTCGAAGCGCGCGCCCATGGCGATGAGACAGTCCGCATTCGTGACCGCCATGTTCGCGGCATAGGTGCCGTGCATGCCGAGCATGCCGAGCGAAAGCGGGTCGCCCGACGGGAAAACGCCCATGCCCATGAGGGTTGTGGTCACCGGGATCTGCATGCTTCCCGGCAAAGGCGGTGAGCTCCTCCGAGCTGTTCGAAAGGACGACCCCCCCGCCTGCATAGATGACGGGCCGCCTGCTCTTGAGGATCACGCTCAAGATCCGCTTGATCTGCCCGACATGGCCCTTGTAGGTCGGATTGTAGCTTTCCAGCCGTACCTTTTCCGGGTACTTGAAATTGACCATGCTCTTCTGGACGTCCTTGGGGATGTCCACGAGCACCGGCCCCGGCCTGTCCGGTCCGGGCGATGTAGAACGCCTCCTTGATGACCCTGGCCAGGTCCTCGACGTCCTTTACCAGGTAGTTGTGCTTGGTGCACGGCCGGGTGATCCCTACGATATCCGCCTCCTGGAAGGCGTCGTTCCCGATGAGGTTCGTGGAAACCTGGCCGGTAAAAACCACGATGGGGATGGAATCCATGCAGGCGGTGGCAATGCCGGTAACCGTGTTCGTGGCGCCGGGCCCGGAGGTCACGAGGCATACGCCTACCTTCCCGTTGCACGCGCATATCCGTCAGCGGCATGGACCGCACCCTGTTCATGCCGTGAGAGAATAAACTGGATGTCGTCGTGCATCCATGATGGCATCGAAAATGTCGAGAACCGCCCCGCCGGGATACCCGAAAACATCCTTGACGCCTTCATTTCGTAGTGCTTCTATAAATGCCTGAGCCCCCGATATCTTCTTCATTTCATTACCTCAATCCAGTATACGTCAGTACAGATCTGTCTAGGAACTCACGATCCGGTATCTGCGCAGGATCTCCTCTATCTTGTCCTTGCCCTTGAGCTTGAGTTTCTGGAGTTCCTTTCGCCGGATCTCTTCCTCGGTGCTCAAGTATCTCCGCTTATTCAACTGATCAAGCTTTTCTTCATATTCGAGGTGCTCATCCCAAAGCCCTTTCAGCTCCTTGTTCTTGGGAATGAGCCTTCGAATGAGCTGCAAATCATTCTCTTCCATTTCTTATCCCCCTTAAAGGATTGATAACCTCCATCTAGATCATATATATTGTACGGTGTCAACAGAGTGATTGGTCGATATTCCGCGGATTTTCATAGGGTTGACAGCCATATCGAGGTAAAAAAAACCATCGGTGTTTTGCTATGCTTTTTTTCGGTTCAACCTCTTTCAATAAAAGAACATTATTTAAGAAAAAAGTATCCCTTAAAAAAGATGTGAACGATCGCAGCCAGGAAAAGGAGAGATCCGAAGGTCCGATGGAGAGGCAGCCAGCCGGAGCGCATATTCTTTTTAAAATAAAATCCGTATATCCCGAATGCCGCTGTCGCCGGCAGGGCGCAGGCCGCTATGAGCCCGGTCAGGGAAAGCACGGACTGCGATATGACGAAAACGGCATGAACGGGTAAGATCGAGAGCGAGGCAAGGCCGAAGTACCGGTGCCTTCTGATCATGAATTTCATGAAATTCCGGTACGAATCTGCGAACTCGGCATATTTCTTGGGTAGATTCTTCACGTAGTCCCTGCCGATCTGTTTGAGGAAGAATGTAGAGGCCGCACCCAGCACCCCTGCTGCAATGATCCACCCCAGGAGCTCTATTACTTCACCCATAGACACCGAACCTCCGCTTGTAAGCATCTCCCCTCCGGCCCCGGATAACCAATGACCGGACAGTCTGCCGGTATGATGCCGGTTTGAAGAGCCTTATTTACCGAAGAGCGCCTGCGCCTTCCCGATGAAGCCTTGGAACCCTTCCCGCTCGCGCCGGAATGCTTCATCGAAGGAAACCTCGTCACGCAGCTCGATCAACGTTTTCATCTTGTTTAAGATCTCCGGATTCACGGCGCAGATATCCTGCGCGATCTGCATGGCCCTGGGCATCAGCTCGGCAAGCGGGACCACCTCGTTCACCAGGCCCAGCCGGAAGGCATCCTGGGCGGAAATGGGCTTGCAGGTAAAAGACATCTGTTTCGCCATCCTCCGGCCCACTGCCTGCTGGAGGAGCTGCGTCATTCCCCATCCCGGATGGATGCCGACCTTTGCGTGGGAATCCGTAAACTTTGCATTTTCCGAGGCAATGAGAAAATCACAGTTCAGGGCAAGCTCGAAGCCGCCGGTGATTGCATTGCCGTTGACCGCCCCGATAATGGGCTTTTTGCAGTTTCCCAGGACGTCCGGCATATCCTTGCCGTCGCCGCGCGGGTCCAGGAGATTTTCCTTGCCGATGACGCTCAGGTCGAGCCCGGAACAGAACGACTTGCCGTTTCCCGTCAGGATCGCAACCCTGATCTCCGGATCACGCGCCGCTTCATCAAGACAATCGTACAGATTGATGAGCAGGTCCCGGCAAAAAGAATTATGCCGTTCAGGTCGGTTGAGCGTTATCACCGCTATCCCGTCTTTCACTTCAAACAGAACTGTTTTTCCCACCTCCAAACTCCTTTCTCTTTTCTTTTATCCGGAACATCCACAGACAGACGTTTACCCTCTCATTCTTATAAAGAATCGCACCGCATTATCCACCTGACCTTAAGCAGGGGTATACTATCCCGTGTACCGGCCGTTTGATTTATCTCTCATAATTCCTATTACATAATCAACAAAGTATTGGGGATTATCCATGGAATATCTGGTCATCTGCTTCGTAGCCGCCCTGGTATCCATGACGACCTTGTTTTCGGGCTTCGGCCTCGGGACCATCCTCATGCCTGCCTTCGCCCTGTTCTTTCCGGTCCCGGTGGCTGTTGCCGCCACTGCCGTCGTTCATCTTGCCGACAATATATTCAAGGTGGTGCTCGTGGGCAGGAATGCCGACTGGAAGGTCACAGCAAAATTCGCCATCCCCGGTGCAATCGCAGCTATTGCCGGTGCCATGCTCCTGGGATATTTCTCCGGCTTGCCTCCTCTGGTGAAGTACACCATCAGCGGCACTGAACATACCATTACCCTCGTGAAGCTCGTAATCGGGGTTCTCATCATCGGATTCTCGCTTTTCGAGCTCATCCCCGGGCTCGGAAACCTGACGTTCGGCAGAAAGTATTTGGTACCGGGAGGTATAATCTCAGGCTTCTTCGGCGGGCTGTCAGGCAATCAGGGTGCCCTGCGGGCAGTCTTCCTCGTGAATGCAGGGCTGGACAGGGATGCCTTTATCGGGACCAGCACGGTCTCTGCAGTGATCGTGGATATATCCCGGCTCATCGTCTACGGCCTGAGCATCTTTACCCTGCAGCTCGGAGTATTCTCCACCGAGATAGGAAGGCTGGTCATCGCAGCGACCATAGCCGCATTCCTCGGCGCTTTCCTGGGAAGCCGGCTCATGAAGAAAGTGACGCTCCGAACCGTGCAGGCGATCGTGGGATTCATGCTCGTCCTCGTGGGAACCGGCATGGCGACAGGGTTGTTATAGTCTTGTTTATCCGGCTCAATGGGAGTGCACAACCATCTCCCCGCATATTTGCCATCTGCGCGAAGCCTGACTCTTTCCTCTTCATCGAGGATGTTGAAGGCAACCTTGTCCGCGGTCTGCATAAGGGCCTCGTAGTGGGTCATGCGGGGATGCTCAGCCCTTTTTCTGCTTGATGATCTCCATGAAGGCATCGATCCTGGTCTTGGCCTGGCTCTCGGAGAAGGTCCGCTCGTCGGTCATGTGCGATTCGATGATCATGCAGGGCATGTCTTTCTGCTCCTGGACCATCCTCTGGATATCGTACTGGCCGAAGGAGTACGGCTTGCAGCTCCGGTTGGAATGGATCACGAGGCCGTCCACCTGGTATTTGTCGATCATCTCGAAGATGGTCTTGGCCATCTCGTCGATCGCCGATGTTGAGGTAGATGCGGGTATAGGCCTCGACCATGGACTCGAAGAAGTTGTTCTCGTCTATGTAACTTCATGGAGCCGCACCAGGCCGTGGTGTAGGTATCGGCCACCAGGCATGCGTCGTGGGATGCGAACTTGTCGGAGAGCCACTTCAGGCCGGTACCAGATGGGCAGGTTGTCCCACAGGATCCGGTACCGTTCGTTCTCGATGGCACAGATGCCCTGCGTCGATGCGCTCGTTCATCTCGCTCAGGAGTTCCTTGTAGAAATCCACGGCCGCTTTGCGTCCCCCGCAGGGTGACGATGAGGGCCAGGAAGAAGAAGGCGTCGAAGGCGGTCATGGGAGCGGGCTTGTGGGCGGCGGTATCGAGGACGGCCTGCCAGAGCCTCTGGCCTTCCACGGAGAGCCTGGCCCACCTCCATGCTCCTTTCCATATCGAAGGCTTCTCGCAGGCGTTCTCGAGGAAGGCGATGTATTCGTCGAACTGCTTCCGCACGTAATTCCTGGCCTCGTCGGGGAACTCGGTATGGCAGAACGGGGTATCGAGGATGAAGAGCGGGACATTGAAGTATCGGGCCTGGACCTCGTACCATTTGAGCACGGTGCCGCAGATGTTGTTGCAGCAGATCAGCATGTCGGGCCTGGGCAGGCCGCCGATGGGCCCGCCGTTCTCGATGGCACAGGCGATGTCGGCACGGGCGTAAGAGCAGAGGTCGGTGCTGTAGCCCATGCCCTCGGCCTTGGCACAGAGGTCGCCGCCCATGTGCGAAGCACCGATCATGGCGCCGTAGTTTTCGGGATATACCGGGATGACATCCATGACGATGAGGGGCTCCACAGGGCCTCCGCTGGTGATCCAGGCAACCTTTTTCCCGGTCTGGCGACGCGGTCTTGGCATTGATATAGTACTCGGTCATGATCTCGCGCATCCGGTGTAGCGGATCTGATTTTTTTCTTCTTTTTATCCGTGCCGTTTCGCTCATCGCATCACCTCTGGTCGCGGCTCTCTATGCCGCTGTTTCTCCTAGTTTTAGAGCATTTCAACGAAGGTTTCGAACCGGGTCAGGAGCTGGCCCTTCCGGCGGGAGCCGGCCCTCGATCTCCAGGAGCATGCTGGGAATGTCTTCCCTGTCCAGGATACTCCTTGAGATAGGGATAATCGAAGGCATGGGGATCGCAGAATTTCAGCATGAGAAAGATGACGCCTTGAACCTTGTGATCGATTGCGCTTTTCAGGAGGTTGTTGCCCCGTGCAGTCACGGAGGAATGCTTGGCCGGGCAGATGATCCTGCTGTAATACCTCTCTGCAATGGCCGTTATGGGGTCGACCTCTTCGCTGACAGTCCCCTCGAAGTACCTGGAGCCCGTGCACAGGTCATCCCAGACTACATCGGCTCCCGAACGCTCGATCAGAGAATAGACATCCGGCTGGCTGCAGATGCTTCCCACGAGCATGACCCGCTTCCGTAAAGGATCGGGAACCGCGGCCTTGACCTTCAACTCATCGGCGAAATCTTTCAGCATTGCCGCCGCTTCATTTCGATCGAGGATCATGGATGCCATTGTACAAGCATTCAAAGCACTGCCCGGGATTAACCCCGGTGTTTTCGCATGGAGCTCATAAATTTCTTTGAGTGCTGTTCGGATGGCGTTATAGGTGCGGATGGATGCACGGAGGGCATCATCCGTGATGGTGATGGAGAAGCCTTTTTCCAGCTCGGACTTGAATTTTCTTAAAACGGCCTCGAAGTATTCCCGGGCACTGTCCGTGGTGAGCTTGACCGGGAGCACGATATCGCTGAAGAACCGGAAGGAAGTATTCAGCCTCCAGATATCCGAGAGCCGCTGGATGGTGTCACAGGTATGGGGAAAGACCGCACCGTCCAGGTAATCGAGCCTGCCCGAGAGCGCATCGGAGAGGACGTTCCTCACCAGCGAGCAGCAGTACGACTGGAGGTGCTTGTCCGAGAGATTGCTCTCCTCCCTTGATCCGAAGAGCCTTACCGGGTGGATGCCTGCCGCATGGATGATTTCCTCCGGGGTGTAGCTGCAGCAGTAACCGAGAATGTTCTTCCCGGCCTTGAGAGACTTAAGATACCCGTCCGGATCATCGACAACCCTTTGAAATGCCCCTATACCTTCCATAGCCCACCTTCCAAAGTTTATTGTTCGATATTGTCGTACAGTGTTCCATTTATTTTATGCTTCCCTTGCAAGCGAGTCAATTAATTTGTTATAATACCAATTGCTTCCCTAAAGAGATATCAAAGTTTCTCATCATCGGGGAAAAGCAAGACCGGAAGAAAAGAGATCTATGCAAAAACAGAAGCGACTGATCCAATCCATCAAGAGGGCATCCGATATCCTCGCCCTGTTCATCGACGAGAAGAAGCCGCTCGGTATCACCGATTTTTCCAGGAAGCTCGGCCTGGCGAAAACGACCATTGCGAGCATCGTGTCAACGCTGGACTCAATAGGCTATCTGGAGAAAGACCCTTTTACGGGCAAATACCGCCTCGGGCCCCAGATCTTCCAGCTCGGGATGAAATGCGCCACGAACATGGACCTCGTCACCATTGCCCGTGCATGGATGGAGCGTCTCTGTTTCCAGTTCATGGAGCCGGTCAACGTGGGCATGCTCGTGGGCGACAAGGTCATGATAGTCATGCGTATCGAGCCGGCGAACCGCTACATGGTCTTCCCCCAGGCAGGCTCTGTTATTCCTTTGCATTCCACATGCATCGGCAAGGTGCTTCTGGCTTTTATGGATGGGGCCAAGCGGGATACGCTCCTGGCCGGGTATCCCTTTGAATGTTTCACCCCGAACACCATCACCTCGCGGGAGCGCTTCGTCGAGGAGCTCGACAGGGTAAAGGCGGCAGGGATAAGCTTCGACAACCAGGAGTCCATCAATGGCCTGGCAGGCATCGGCAGCCCGATCTTTAACCATGCAGGCGTGGTCATTGCGGGCTTTGCAATTACGGGCAACCCGGACACAATCGCAAAGCGCCGCGAAGACATCATCGACGCCGTCAAGTTCACGTCCCAGCAGGTCTCGACCCAGTTGGGCTTCACCGGCTGATTTTCAACCCGGCGCCTCGCCGGTTTTCATCCCGCAGGCGAGCATGCCCCCCGCTCCCTTGGCCTGTCATCCGTTTTCAGGGAAGAGCGAGGGGAGAGGCGGCAAAGTTGACAAAGCACCAGCTACTCCGCTGCATAAGAAGCGACCCTGTCCCCGACCTCGGTCGTTGAGAGGCCCATGTGGCCTGCCGCAAGAGATCCGATGTCGTTCCCGAGAACCTTGATGACTCCCTTTTCGATCCGCGCAGCCGCCTTATCTTCTCCGAGGGTCTCCAGCATCATCTGGCCTGCGCTGATGGCTGCCAGGGGATTGATGATGTTCATTCCCGGTGTATTTGGGTGCGGAGCCGCCGATGGGCTCGAACATGGACACGCCTTCGGGATTGATGTTCCCGCCGGCGGCGATGCCCATCCCGCCCTGGGTGATGGCGCCGAGATCCGTGATGATGTCGCCGAACATGTTGCCGGTCACCATGACATCGAACCACTCCGGGTTCTTGACCATCCACATGCAGGTCGCATCCACGTTGTAGTACTCACGCTTGATGTCCGGGTATTCCTTTTCGCCGATTTCGTGGAATGCCCGTTCCCACAGGTCGTACACATAGGTCAGGACATTCGTCTTGCCCACGAGGGCCAAGTTCTTCTTCCTGTTTCTCTTTCTCGTGTACTCGAAGGCATATCGGAGGCAGCGCTCCACCTGGTAGCGGCTGTAGATCATCGTCCTGGACCGCCACCTCGTGCGGGCGTGCCCTTCATGGTGACGCCGCCGGCTCCGGTATAGAGGTCGCCGGTATTTTCCCGGACCACGACGTAATCGATATGCTCCGGGCCCTTGTCCTTCAGCGGGGTCTCGACATCCGGATAGAGCTTCACCGGGCCGTAAGTTTATGTACTGGTCGAGCTCGAACCGGATCGTCAGAAGGATGCCCTTTTCCAGGATGCCCGGCTTGACGTCCGGGTGGCCGATGGCGCCGAGATAGATGGCATCATACTTACCAAGCTCGCCGATTGCGCTTTGGGGTAGGATCTCACCGGTCCTCAGGTACCGCTCCCCCCCGAAATCATAGGAAGTGAAATTGAGCTTCAGCCCTTCGACAGCGGCAACCGCATCGAGCACCTTGACGCCTTCCTTCAACACCTCCGGCCCTGTTCCATCACCTGGTATCAACGCGATATCATACGACTTCCCCATGATTCATGACCTCTTTCTCGTTTTTTCTTTGCAAGACATTGCATGCAAGTAGTCAATTTTACGGTCGATATCGTACATGCTTTCCAATGTCAAGACAAACCTTCTCCCGTTCTGCGTGTAAGGGTTTTTGATTCATGAATGAAATGAAAACCGCCGAAGAGAAAATAAGAAAGAAGCATATGGCGAGGAGGACCAGGGATGGTCATCGATGAGGCAGTTACGCGCCGGAGATTCCTATCAGGGCTGATGAAAATCATTGCCGGTACAGGCCTTTATTCGTTCATACCCGTGTCCATTCCTCTTCCAAAACCAGGGGCCGGCGAAGAAACTCATCCGTACTGGCTCGATGTCCTCTCCAGGGGAATCCGCTACTACCCGGGAAATATCACCTCATTCTTTTCCGGCTGGAACGATGAGCAGTTCAAGGATTCTGCCCAGTACGCGCTCTTTCTCACCCTGAATCAGAACAAGCGGGTTTTGTCCCAGTCCGGCATTCCATCGGAAAAGGAAATGGATCAGGTTGTCGAGGGCAACAAGACGACCCAGTACATGTTCGAAAAGGTCAAGCGCGCAAACCTTGCAGCAGATGCCGACCCCCAGATAACCTATGGGAACGACCCGCTCCATGCACGGGTTCTGTACGACCTCTCCGCGTTCATTCTCCGTGACATATCGGAAACCGTTGAAGGATCTTCGTTCATCGGGTTCAGCGACTTTGATGTTATGCTTCTCGATTCCGGCACGACCTATCTGAAAGAAGCAATAGACTTGAGCGAGAATGCCTACATATTCATTGATGACAACCTCAAGGAGATCCTGCGCAAGAACATCGGCTCTTATTATAACTGCCTGGGCTTAGCCCTGAGCTATCTCGGCGATATCCAGCAGGCCCAAAGCGTTTTTCTTAAGGCCCTTGAGTTCAGGCCGGATGACGCATCGATTCTCCGGAACCTGCGCGACATGGATTCAAACGGGCTCTTCATCAACAGGATGGATTACAATCATTCTTTCCTGGACTGATCTAATCTTTCCTGATCCGACCTTGAAGCTAGTATTCGCTCGCGTACTGGTCAAGATATCCCCGGATATAGTCCTCCACGCGTTTCCTGCCGGTGAAGATTCCGAAATGCCCTTCGCAGAGGATGTCTGCCTTCAGCGCCAGGAGTTTCTCCATGGATTCCCGCCACCTTCCGATGTCCGAGCCGAAATCTTCGCTGAAAGGTCCGTGAATGTCCTGGCCGAATAGGACGCGTTTTCCGTTCCTGTCGAGGTACACGCAGATAGAGCCCGGGGTGTGCCCGGGGGTATGGATACAATGGATTTCCTCGCCTCCTATACCGAGCGTTTCAAGACCGCCGCGGAGACGCGTATCGACCGTAAGCCTGGGCAGTCTTGTATTATACCAGGACGCAGCGGTCCTGACCGGGTCCCCGGATTCTATGGCGTCGCTATCGAGATCATGGGCTATGATCCTGCACGGACAGGTATCCTTGAAGTACTTTGCAGACCCGATGTGATCCACATGGCAGTGGGTCAGGATAAGGGTTGATATACGGGAAGGGTCGCGGGGTATGTCGTGGATGTTCCTCTCAATGGTCTTCGCTCCCTTGCCTGCGCCGGAATCGATCATCACCATTTCCTCCCCGCAGTCCACGATGAAAACACTCGCATCCTGAAAATGCGAAAGAGAAGATCCGCCGACCAGATAAACTCCTTCATGGATCAAGTGGGCTTCACCCATAGAACCTCCTCAAAAGATCAAAGATAAAAAAATCATATCACAGAACAAGACCTGTTGAGAAATGAGAACCGGTAAACTAAACGGTTCCACCGTTTCCATCCTGCTATTCATCCTGAGCCGGATCCGGACAGCGAGACTCATACGCTTGTTAAGAATGATAATGTCCAGGTGAAGGAATCGATGAAAGGGCTATTCGTCCCTTAAGGAATTTCTCCTGTCGAGCAGGATCTTCATGGTGAATACGGCTCCGGGATCGGCCTGAGGAATGATTTCTATGTCCGATCCTATCTTGGCCATGGCAATCCGGGCTTCCGTAAGGCCGAGCCCGATCTTCATGGGGTCTCCGGAGTAGAAAGGCGCGAACAGGGTTTCAGGATCTTCCCAAATACCCGGGCCGTAATCCCGGATCGAGACATAGGCGCACCCTTCACGGTGAGAAAAATGGATATCGATCCTTCCCGTGCCTGACTCAACGGCATTTTCCAGGATCCTGAGGAAAGCCGCCCTGATGTGATCCGCATCCGTGAACGCTTTCAGTCCGGCGCAGCCTTTCAGGGATACCTTGGCATGCACCTGGTGCACCTTCAATGCAGCACGGATGAGCTCCCGGATATCGACCTCAGCGTATATGACCTTCTGCTTCACCATTGCCTCATACTGTTCGATCCTTCCGATCATCTCTTCAATCCTCTGGATAGATGAATTGATGCCGGTCAGTGCGCCATGTATCGAATCGGCCTGCCTTGAGCTTCCCTTCTTTTCTATCCTCTTCATATAGGCGCCGATGACCATGAGAGGGTTTCTCAGCTCGTGCGAGAGGCCGTTGATCATCAGCGTGAGGTCTCTTGCCTGGAGGAAAAGCCTATGCTGCATCGCGCGTATATCCGTAATGTCCCGGCCTATTACGGAGAGGGCATAGACATGGTCGTCTTCGGAGAGAGGAGTGCTCATCAGCGAGAAGATCCCGGTATTTCCCCCGGAGAGGTGCAGCCTTGCCTCGATCTTCGTAGGCACCCCTTTGCTGAAGCCTTTCCTGACCATATCAGTGATGGCTTTCTTGTCCTCATCGACCACGAAATCGGAGAATGATTTTTCGATGAGCGAGCCCTGGCCGTCGCGAAGGTACCGTTTCATGGTTTCGTTGCTGAAGGTGATCTTGCCGGCAGGTCCAAGGGTGAAAATAAGGTCGGTGGCATTCTTGATCATGGCCTGGTATCGTTTGCTGTCCCGCAGGAGAATTTTTTGCTTTTCCTGGATGGCAAGCTCCTTTTCATTCAGGGCCTTGATGAGCCTGTCCTCCACATCGTAACATTCGCGCATTTCCGAGTACAATGCCGCGATTGAGTTTATGGCCATAACATCCCGCGGAATAACGCCTGCCACCTTGTCCGGCAGAGGTGTCGATATGGGCAGATCCGATACGATGTATACCCTCTGGCCGCTGACCGTTTTCCACCTGATACGGGTCTTGTCATCGACGAATACCAGGCTGCTCTCGGATACTCCGTCAAGGGTGTCCACCTGTTTGATCCCTGTCAGTCCTTTCAGTGGCGAGCTTCCCAGCCAATATGCATCCATAGAAAAATATTCGGAATTTCTTATGATTTTCTTTACTGCCGGAAATCTTAATCCTTCCCGGCTCGTTTCTTTAAAATGAATTGCATCTCCATCATGAATCCAGTAGGAAAAACCCATGAGCAGAAAACCTATTGTCGGGATCGCCCTGGACAGCGGCGGGGCAATGGGAGGGGCGCATATCGGGGTCCTCGATGTCCTGAAAGAAAACAATATACCGCTGGACATAATCGTCGGTTCCAGCGCCGGCGCCGCAATAGGAGCCTTTTACGCAGCAGGCTCACTCGGGATCTTCAAGGAGCTCATCTCGGACCTGAACTTCATCGAGACATTGCGTTTCTATGCAGATCCGGTCTTTCCCGTTTCCGGGCTCTTCGCAGGCAAAAGGGCCAGGAAATTCCTCGCGACGCTGCTTCATGACACCAGAATAGAAGAACTCCCCCTTGCCTATACGGCAGTGGCTACGGATATCCTCACGGGAGAAATCGTGCCCATCTCCCGGGGTCTCCTTGTCGATGCCGTGATGGCGAGCATTTCCATGCCCGGGATCTTCAAACCCGTTGTCCTCGGTGAACAGATACTCACGGACGGAGGCGTCTCGGACCCCCTGCCCCTGGATATCCTGAGATCATTCTCGCCCGATATCACCATCGCGTGCAACCTCCACTCAAGGCTTCCCGACAAGCTTTCTTCCTCTCTGAGCAGTGCGATCGTAAAAGCCCAGAAAAAAGAAGGGGATGAAGATATTTCTTCCTGGCTCATAGACCGCATGCTTGCCGCCCTCCCTACGGAAAAGATAATCGGCGGCATAAAAGGACTGCGGGGCATGTTCAGGAGCACACCGGGCGACACGGCCGGTCCGGTCCGTGACCATGATCTGCTCGCCGCCTTCAAGGATCAGATGCATGAGAGCAGGGACAAGATCGGTTCTCTGATAAACAAGAGCTTCACCAAGAAGGACAAGGCGGATATGCTCAATATCTTCGAGATCATGCTCAGTGCAACGAATATCCAGCAATACCAGAAGAACCGCCTCATGCTCATGTACATAAAACCGGATATTCTCATAGAGCCGGTGATCGATCAGGTCCGTGCGTTAGAGTTCAACAAAGGAGAGAGCACGATTGCCGAAGGGAGGGAAAAAGCCCTTCAAGCCGTTCCTGCGATCAAAGCCCTCATCGAGGAGAAAAGCAGGTTATTGGACCGGGCGCAGGGTATCTAAAATCCTGTTTTTCAGGCTCCCGGCTCTTTTACAATCATGAGGTTGGCCTGTTTGAGCCTGTGCGCCAGCGCATCGATGATCTTATTTGCAACTTCCGGGTTCTCGCTGATGAGCCTCTCGAGACCCCCTTCGTCCACCGGGATAACCTCGACAACGCTCCTGCCTACGGAACGGATCGTGGCGCCTCTGGGTTCGTTCAGGATAAAACTCATCTCGCCGAAATATTCTCCCGGCTTCGTGATCATGCCTACACGGACGTTTTTCTTCAGTACCTCCAGGCCCACTTCCGCCTGGCAGAGCTTATAGATCTCCGTGCCGTACGTGCCGTCTTCGATAATGGTATCTCCGTCCGCATACTCCCGCACATCGAGGTTGATGACTTCGCTGTAGGGGATATTGCATTCTGCGACCGACGTCGTCTGCTCCAGCTGCAGATAAGCAGACCTCAAGACCATGCTCACCAGTCCCGGCTTCGAAAAAACGATGTCTTCGATGCAATCGGATTCATACGTGGCGATGCGAGAGACCTTTGTCGACTTTGCCGTGGTGCTGTAGGGAATGCCGCGATAATAGTTCTCGAGGCCGAACACGTCTCTGTCGGTGAGGATGCGGATGGGCTTTTCCATCTGGTAGATCTGCACCTCTCCCTGGAGTATCGCGTAGAAGTATTGGTTGGAGTCGCCCTCCCGTACAATGACCTCTCCAGGCCGATATTCCTTAACTGAAACCGCCTCGATAATCCTCGGCTCTAACATACAAGGCCTTTCGGCAATAAGTATAGGAAACTTAAACTTACCTTAATACAAGCGGCCACATATGAGCTTGAGTATTTATGAATGTCTCCAGCTCAGGGAAAGGTACCGGGTCGATCACAGGGGCCCGGTCCCCCTTCAGCGCTCCGATCATATGGGACACGGACTCCTTCAGGGCGTTCAGATTGTAGCCTCCCTCGAGTGCATAGACCACCGGGGCACCCACTTCATGCGCGGAGTCCTGTATGGTCGAGGTAATGTCTGCAAACCCGCGGGAGCTGAGCTGCATCCCGCCGATCGGGTCCATGGCATGGGCGTCGAAGCCTGCCGATACCAGGATCAGTTCGGGCTCGAAGGCCTCGATGACCGGCTTGAGAATATAGCGGTAAACGGCCGCGTAGTGTCCGTCGTTCTTCCCTCCCTGCATGGGGCAGTTCACGGTATATCCCTTCCCTTCTCCCGAACCGGTGTCCGATACGGCGCCGGTACCCGGATAGAAAGGATACTGGTGGGTGGAGAAATAGAGCACATCGTCTCTTGCGTAGAAGCTTTCCTGGGTCCCATTCCCATGGTGGACATCGAAATCGATGATGGCGACCTTCTCGACACCGAAGGACTCTATTGCCCTGGATGCCGCGATGGCTATATTGTTGAAGATGCAGAACCCCATGGCGTCATTCTTCCTCGCGTGATGCCCCGGGGGCCTTACACAGGCGAGCCCTGTCTGAATCTCGCCTTCCAGGGCCATCCTGGTAAGTTCCACAAGCGATCCTGCCGCGAGCAGCGCGGTGTGATATGATTCCGGACAACACACCGTATCAGGGTCCAGATCTACCGAGGCATTTGACAAGGCGGTGCGGGAAATCATGTCGATATAGGCCCGGCCATGGTTCAGCGCAATATCTTCGATCGTTGCAGGCACAGGATCCAGGAGCAGAATCTGCGGGTCATTCTTCGGGGCAAAGAGGGTGTGAAGGTATTGGATCCGCAAAGGGCTCTCGGGATGATATCCGCCGGTGTCGTGTTTCATGAAGACGGGGTCTGAGACGATACCGATCATGCCTGATTCAGCTCTTCACACGACGATGTCCAGATCGTGCCGCCGGAATTCCCTCGGGACCGGATATTCCTGAACACTTCCTGAAACTTGCGTTTTTTTGGCCGGCCTGCCATAGGCAAGCTCATGGATAACCGATGCGCTGGATACCATCGGATCGATGCCCAAAGAAGATATCTCTTCAGGCTCGGCCTGCGTGTAGTTGATCCGGATGGGTTCTGTTTGCTGGCAGAGCTTCTCCGAAGAAGGCAGAACGCTTACTTTATTGTCTGAATATGTTTTCTGGGAGGGGCTGCCCTTGATGTTGACATATTTGAAGCGCAGAAAAGGAAGCTCTACTGCAATCCCTTTCATATCCATGAGTTGAGGAAAGGGGTCACCATACGGCATTACAAGCGTGGTACGCTTATTTGTGTAATATTGCAAGGTGAAAAAATGACTTATCATCAGGGACATGACACCTTTCCTGTCCCTTGCCTTCCCCAACCGCTTCATACAGCTTTAATATGCACAGCAAGTGTTCATTTCTCAACGTTTCTATTTATTTTCAATTGACTATTAATTCTTAGGATTTATGCCTATCCTCCCCCTCTTGATAACCTGCTGTGAGCATTATACTATGTATATCAATAATATTTTATGAAGGAGGGTGTAGTACCATGAGGAGAGTTCTCGTAGGAGTATTCCTGTTATACATAGTTTTCATGTTGCCCGGCTATGCCAGGGCGGATGAAACGATCGTCAAGGCCGATTCGTTGTTTGAACAGGGAGGCGTTGATAACCTTCTGAAAGCGGGCGACCTGTATGCACAGGCCTCGGATGCAAGCCCGCAAAGCTATGAGGCTGCCTGGAAGGCCTGCCACGCGTATCGCGAGTACTGCAACGAATCCAAGGAGAAAGATGTCAGCGGCTGGCAGGACACCTGCAAGAAATACGGGCAGGTTGCAATGAACTACGGAGAGAAGGCGATCGCGCTGGAACCGAACAAGATCGAGGGAAATTTCTGGTATGGCTGCTCAGTAGGAAATTATTCAGACGGCGTGAGCATCCTCACTGCCCTGAAGGAAGGGTTGAAGGATAAAACCCAGTCGAGCTTCGAGAAGTCTTATTCCATCAACAAGATGTATGACAACGGAGGCCCGATCAAGGCATTGGGACGTTTCTGGTATGTGCTTCCCTGGCCTTTGAACAACAAGGAAAAATCGCTCACCTATCTTCGGGAATACCAGAAGCTCTTCCCGAATGACGCTGAAGGCCAGGTCTTCCTCGGAGAAGTTTTGATAGACACCAATAATACGGATGAGGCAAAGTCAGTGCTCCAGAGGGCTTCATCCTCCAACGAAACATATTTCAGCGATTGGGCAAAGAGACTTCTTTCAAAACTTTGATTCACCCCCGTTATAGAACGGGAGGCGTGATCCGCACCCAACTGATCATGCAAAGAAAAGGCATCCCCGATTCTAAAAGGGGATGCCTTTTTGTATTCGAGAGAGCTGTTTAAGGGTAATGCTCTATTTCAAGAAGGTAAGCAAAGCTGCTGTTTTTAGGATAAGCACTGCCAAGTTGAGATCTTCAGTCACCCAGGGCGGAGCGGCTCAGCGCAAGCATAGAGGCCTGATCCAGCCTTCTCAGCGCGCCGAGGAGGAGCCGGATATCGCGGTTCTCCCGGTCTTCAAACTGGATGGCCATTCCCCTATTCTCTTCGACCCTTACCACCTTGCCGGTAACATCGATAACCTTGCCGAGATACTTCGCATCAAGGCTGACATGCACTACAGTTTGCATATCCAAAGGGTTCGGTGTCTCGATAAACACACCGCTGAGGCTTATATTCCGAACCGTTCCCTTCAATACCTTGGTCTGAGGATCCTGGTACCTGGCTTCGATTCGCAGCAGCTTTCTGGAATGTCTTCTCTTGTCCTTTTTCACTTTGGCTCCATTACTGGTTTCTGTGATAGTATTATTCGACATATTTCTTTTATTTCTTAATACCTATATTCAGCGAGAAACTATTCCACAAAGCAAATCAGGTATGTTAGATAAACCAAAAAACCATTCCCCTTTATGTGCCGGGTGCGGTGGAAAAATCGAGAGAAAATGAGGTAATTGCAGTCATGATTAAAATTAACGAGAGTTATCTTGATCTTAAATCATCATATCTCTTTTCGGAGATCGCAAAACGCCTTGCAGCATTCCAGGACCGGAACCCGGAAAACAAGGTCATCAAGCTGGGCATCGGCGATGTCACGCTCCCGCTTCCCGGAGTCTGCATCGAAGCACTGCACAAGGCGGTCGACGAAATGGCCGATGGGCGCACGTTTAAAGGATACGGTCCCGAACAGGGCTATGAATTTCTCAGAGAGGCCATTGCAGAAAACGATTACCGCTCCCGCAATGCAAACGTGTCTGCCGACGAGATATTCATCAGTGACGGGGCAAAGTGCGACACGGCAAATATCCAGGAGCTTTTCGCCGGAGACATCAAGGTGGCGATCCCCGACCCGGTATATCCCGTGTATCTGGATACGAATGTGATGGCAGGCAGGGCAGGGAGCTTGAGAGACGGCCGGTACGGAAACATCGCATACCTTGATAGCACCGCCGGGAACGGCTTTGTCCCCGGCCTCCCGAAGGAAAAGGTTGACCTCGTCTATCTGTGCTTTCCGAACAATCCGACCGGTGCAACGATCACAAAAGACCGTTTGGCTCAGTGGGTAAGATACGCCCATGAGAACAAGGCTCTCATCCTCTTCGATGCCGCATATGAAATCTTTATCCGGGACAATGAGCTGCCCCGCTCCATTTATGAGATAGAAGGCGCCCGGGAAGTGGCGATCGAATTCAGGAGCTTCTCGAAAACCGCAGGGTTCACCGGGACCAGGTGCGCATTTACCGTGGTCCCCAAAACCTGCTGCGCTTATGACAGCGCCGGCAGCAGGCATCCGCTCCATGCCCTGTGGAACAGGCGCCAGACCACGAAGTTCAACGGTGTATCCTATCCCGTTCAGAGAGCAGCAGAGGCTGTTTACAGCTCTGCAGGGAAAAGGCAGGTATCGGACCTCATTGATTATTACCTGAATAATGCCGCCCATATCCGCACGAAGATGATCGAGCTTGGTTATGAGTGCACCGGCGGCGAGAATTCCCCCTATATCTGGGTGAATACGAAGACGGACTCCTGGAAATTCTTCGACCTCCTCCTCCAGAAGGCCGGTGTCGTATGCACACCGGGGGAAGGTTTCGGGAAGTGCGGTGCAGGGTATATCAGAATCAGCGCTTTCAATAATTTCGAAAATGTCCGCGAGGCCATGGAGAGAATCGGTCAGGCACTGGCAGCCTGATAATATGTCGCAAAAGTCACAGCGTGCATGGAAGGGCCGCTGTTTTCCTGCCTGTGCCCCAATCTCCTTGACTTAAAAAAGAGAGTCTGTTAATGCATGCACACTCCAGACGGATACAATACAACTTTATGATTTGGATTCCGGCTTTTACATGAGAGGTCCTAAAAAGAAGTATGGAGAATGACCGCACCATAGAATTTACCAAGATGTCCGGAACCGGCAATGATTTCATTGTCGTCGATGCCTATCGACTTGCCTTTGATATGGATTGGGCAGGATTTGCCGGGAAATACTGTCCCAGGCGAACCGGTGTCGGGGTGGACGGCCTTCTGGTGCTCGGCCCGAGCGATTCGGTCGACTTCAATTACCGGATTTTCAATGTGGACGGAAGCGAGGCTGAGATGTGCGGCAACGGTGCCCGCTGCGCGGCAGCATATGCCTTGAAGCATAACATCGCCGGCTCGTCCATGCGGTTCAATACGTTGGCAGGGATCGTAGAGGCAAAGGTAAACCCAGAAGATGTATCTATCAGGGTAACCGAGCCGCGCGACCTCTGTAAGGATATCAGCATCAGCATCGATGACGGAACTGCCGATGTGCATTTCATCAATACCGGTGTCCCCCATGCCATCCTTTTTACGAACGACCTCGATGCGGTCCCTGTAGACACATTGGGAAGAACGGTCAGAACGCATTCCCGCTTTTCGCCGGCCGGGACCAATGTGGATTTCGTTCAGGCGGTCGGGCCCGACCGGATCAGGGTGCGCACGTACGAGCGGGGCGTTGAAGCCGAGACCCTTGCATGCGGAACAGGTGCCATAGCCTCTGCCATCGTCAGCCATGCAACCGGAAATGTAACCGGGGCTCCCGTACAGGTGAATATGCCCGGAGGAAATCTGAAGATAGAATTTACAACGCATAATGGAGAGTATCGAGATGTATGGCTTACTGGAGAAGTGTCCTTCATCTTTACCGGCACCCTCACCTTCTAGGTTCGTCATTTCCGGGGCTTAAAAGATTGCTCCGGAAGAAAATCCTGTGTATTCTTCATCATGCTTAAATGGAGTTAAGAGAAATGCGTGAGCTCGTTGCCGTCCTCGATTTCGGTTCCCAGTATGCCCAGCTTATTGCTCGCCGCATCAGGGAGTGCGGGGTATACTGCGAAATCCTTCCCCATGAAATATCGCTCTCCGATTTAAGGAAGCTCAACCCGAAAGCCGTCGTGCTCTCCGGAGGGCCGAGCTCGGTCATGGATGCGAACCATCCCGGCATGGACGCCGCCCTCCTCGATTCCGGGATACCGGTCCTGGGCATCTGCTACGGGATGCAGCTCATTGCACAGATCCTGGGGGGCACCCTTGAAAAGGGACGAGGCGGTGAATACGGCCCGGCATATATCGAAGTGATCGAGGACGGCGCCTTCTTCTCCCGCCTGGGTCACAAGATCGACGTATGGATGAGCCATGGCGACCATGTGGTAGAAGTTCCCAAAGGGTTCAAAATCCTGGCGCGTACCGATGCCTGCCCGGTTTCCGCCATGGGGACATGTGGAAAAGAAGCTCTACGGTGTCCAGTTTCATCCCGAGGTTGTGCATACGCCCCGGGGCAAAGAGATCCTCAAGAACTTCCTCTTCGGCATCGCAGGCTGCACAGGCGGGTGGACCATGGCAGGATTCATCGAGGAATCCGTGGAAGCCATCAGAAATACGGTAAAAGACGGCCGGGTTATCTGCGGGCTTTCGGGCGGTGTTGATTCCGCGGTGACGGCCGCGCTCATCCATCGCGCCATAGGAAACCGGATGACCGCCATATTCGTGGACAACGGCGTGCTGCGCGGCGACGAGGTAGACGAGATCGGGTATATGTTTACCCATGACTATCCCCTGAATCTGGATATCGTGGATGCCGGCAAGCAGTTTCTCGACGGCCTGAAAGACGTTGTCGAACCGGAGCAGAAAAGAAAAACCATCGGGAAGATCTTTATCGACGTATTTTCCGAAGAGGCCCGCCGTATCGGCGGTGCCGATTTCCTCGCCCAGGGGACTTTGTATCCGGATATCATAGAGAGCAGATCTGCCAAGGGAGGCCCGTCCGCCACCATCAAGAGCCACCATAATGTAGGAGGACTGCCCAAAGACCTTAAATTCAAGCTCATCGAGCCGCTGAAGGAACTGTTCAAGGACGAAGTACGGATCGTGGGCAGGGAGCTCGGCCTGCCGGACAGCCTTGTCCACAGACAGCCGTTCCCCGGCCCGGGCCTTGCGGTGAGGATTCTCGGAGAAGTCACGGCGGAGAATGTTGCCATCCTCCAGCAGGCTGACCTGCGCGTGCAGGAAGAGATCAGGAAGTGGGAAGGCTATGGGGATATCTGGCAGTCTTTCGCAGTGCTTCTTCCGGTCAAGAGTGTCGGAGTCATGGGCGACGAACGCACCTATGCAAACGTGATCGCCATCCGCGTCGTATCGAGCATGGACGGCATGACCGCAGACTGGGTGAAGGTGCCCTATGAGACCCTGGCCCGGATATCCACGAGGATCATCAACGAGGTCAAGGGCGTGAACCGGGTGGTCTACGACATCAGCTCGAAGCCGCCAAGCACTATCGAATGGGAATAGGGATCGAAATTTCCTTTTGTAAAATCAGCAAGCAGGATTCGATCGACCAGGCAACTGGATGAAAAGCTTATGTTACCTGCAGAATAAATTTCTTCAGGCAGGTATAAGTGATAGCATCAGGAAATAATACAAGAACGGGGAGCCATCCATGGGCGGACTTTTTGGAATCATATCCAGGGAAGATTGTGTAGGGGATCTCTTTTACGGCACGGATTACCACTCCCACCTCGGCACGAAACGGGGAGGGCTTGCGGTAGTCAATAAGAAGGGCTTTACCCGCTCGATCCACAACATCGAGAACTCCTATTTCAGGTCGAAGTTCGAGCCCGAGCTCAAGGATTTCAAGGGGGATCACGGCATCGGGGTCATCAGCGACTATGATGCACAGCCGCTTATCATCAATTCCCACATGGGTACGTTCGGGATCGTCACGGTGGGCAAGATCATAAATCTCGAATCCCTCGGGAAGGCGGCCTTTGCACGGAAAAAATACTTCTCCGAGACTTCCGGGAGCCGGATCAACCCCACAGAACTCATCGCAATGCTCATCTGCGACAAAGGTTCGTTCGAGGAAGGAATCAGAAACGTCTACGATTCCGTCAAGGGCTCCTGCTCGATCCTTCTTCTCACCAAAAAGGGCATCATCGCGGCACGGGACAAGCTGGGCAGAACGCCGCTGATGATAGGCAGGAGGGACGGGGCATATGCAGTGTCGTCGGAGACCTGCGCCTTCCCGAATCTCGGGTATGAGACGGATTACTACCTGGGGCCGGGAGAAATCGTTTCGATCACCGCGGAGGGATACGAGAGACTGAAGGCCCCGGAAAACAAGATGCAGATCTGCTCTTTCTTGTGGGTCTACTACGGGTACCCGTCATCGGATTACGAACATATCAACGTAGAATCGGTCCGGTACAACTGCGGCAAGGCCCTGGCAAGAAATGACACCGTCTCAGCGGATCTCGCTTCCGGGATCCCGGATTCAGGGATCGGCCATGCCATAGGATATGCAAACGAGAAGGGTATCCCCTACATGAGGCCCTATGTGAAATACACACCGACCTGGCCCAGGAGCTTCATGCCCCAGAACCAGGCGATGAGAGACCTTGTGGCAAGGATGAAGCTCATACCCAACAAAGCCGTCATCGGAGGGAAGCGCCTCATATTCTGCGACGATTCCATTGTCCGGGGCACCCAGCTCAAAGACAATGTCCAGATCCTCTTCGAGTATGGAGCCAAGGAAGTACACATGCGTGTCGCCTGCCCGACGCTGATCTATCCCTGCGAGTTCCTCAACTTCTCCACCTCCCGTTCCACGCTCGACCTTGCAGGCCGCAAAGCCATCTGCGAGATCGAGGGCACCGACCATGTGCCACTGGAAGAATATGCCAGCGCCTGCTCCGCAAAGCACGCCGACATGGTGGAGAAGATCAGAAAGCGCCTCGGCCTAACCTCGCTCAAGTTCCAGACCATGGAAGACCTCGTGGAGGCAATAGGGCTGCCGAAGGAAAAGCTCTGCACGCATTGCTGGGACGGAAGCAGCTACTGCTAGCGAACCCCTGAGAGGATGAAAGGGTAGCTGCTTGCTTTTATAGCCGGTTCCTGCGCAACGGCAGTGATCACGTCAGCGGTATGAGGGAATAAGCGAATAGATCGATCCCTCTACATGGCTCACGACACTGCCGAGCCAGCGGGTGCCGCTCATTCTGGTTCGAGGATCAAGAGCCTGGATTGCCTTGACGTATCCTCCTGCATTATCATTGCCGTTTGTAATAATTTCTGCGAGGAAATCGTCTCTCAAGGGTTCTTCTCCCGTATAGTACCTTGACGCGCCCAACTTTTCTCCGACCGCCTCCCAGTTCTCGAAGAGTTCCTGCTTCTGCTTCACAAGGGCAGGATTTACGCCTTCCATCATCAGGGAGGTATACAGACGGATGGATTCCTTCATCTTCATGGCCAGCGCTCCGAGGCGCTTGATGCGCTCGTCGATAGCCATGTCGAGCTTTTCGAGTGCGCCCTTGAACATTGCCTGCCCCTGAACATCCGCTCCGAAGAATTGCGAGCGCACGAGGCGGTACCATGCCTTCAGGGCGATAAGATTTGCGATATAGGCAACGTTGTTCCGCACTTTGCGCTTCGTCGACCAGTAGATGCCGGGGTGGAAATCCCTGATCTCGGGCTTCGGAAACTGGTCCAGCACGAGTTTTCTCTCTTCCGTAATGTCATCTCGCACAATGGTACCTGCGGCGATGACCGTGCCGTACGCGATGATCGAGGGTCCCACGATACCGCCCTGGCCGCCGAGGAATATGGGCCGCTCGGAGATCATGACCCCCCTCGGCACATCTCCGATGAGGGAAGGCGTGGCTTTGTCCTGGCTCGGGCTGTAGTTGAAGTGAATGTAGGAGCTCCCGACCTCGCTGTGGTCCTTCCTGCTCGTCCCGCCCGCCATGAGGCAGTCGCAGAAATTGATGAGGCTCCCCAGGGTGACGAACGGCAGCAGGATGGTATGCTTGAGCCCCACGGCGTGGGCGCCGCCGGCCTCTTCCTCGAGGATGCAGGCCTCACGCACGTGTGCGCCCGAACCCATGCTCGCTTTGTCCAGGAATACCGACTTCTTGAAAAACCCGCCTTTGAGCTCTACGCCCTTGCCGATCTGGCAATCCTGGATCGTGACCGGGGCCTCTTCTCCGAGAACCGTTCCCGCCAGGATAACGGTCTTTTTCCCCCGGATGCGGCAGCCGCTGTGGATGGTGACGCCGGGAGATATCATATCCGGGTCGACATCGTCGCCGATATCAACCGTCATAGGATTCAGGACTGCTACCCCTCTCTCAATGAGCCTTTTCATCTTCTTATCCATCCTGCACTCCTATGAAACCTGCCTCACCCCGATCATTCCGGTGATGACGTCGGCGATCTTCCGGCAGCAGAGCTCGGACCGGGCTTCCACCATGACCGTGCAGAGCGTTTCAGCTGGTCCAGCTTCCCTTCAGCATCAGCAGGAATTCTCCGAGATCATAGTTTGCTTTTTCCGATGCCTTCAGCAGGGTATTCACGTATGTGAAGCTCTCTACAACCGTCTTCGTGTTTACCTTTACCTTTCCGTCGATCACGGCAACGGATCGGATCACGGTTATGGCGAAGAGCCAATACAACAACGTTTCGAAAGATTCCTTGTTGAACCAGACCTTGCCTCCGAACTCGTTTACCCCGAGAAACAACCTCACATCGGTGTCGCCGAGCATCGTGTCGACTACTTCCGGGAGGCCGCCTTCTCGGCCTGTGTCCTCATTCCAGTCCTGATAGGCGGTGAGCACCTGGATGAGGAGGAGCTCGAACCGTGCCTCGCCATCGTTTAAGCCTAAAGAAAGCAGGGTCTCCCTCACGGCTTTGGAGAGAAGCAGCTCATCCATGAGAGCTCTGCTCTTGACCGGGACGGATTCCCGGCTGACCAGGGAGCCGACCCTGCAGACAATGCTCCAGAGAACCGGAACCCTCCACCAGGAAAGATCCTCGGGAACATTTTCCGGGACTCGGCTGAAGAGGTAGGTATCCCAGGCCGGCGTATCCTTTTTTCTCTTGGTCCGAAGCTTTTCGATAGAGCAGACCGATTTGAGAAGCGAATAGGCGGCATCGGTCACATCAGCGGCATCGGCCCCTTCACGCCAAGAGTAGAGGTATTCCCACACCTCTTTCAGGAAGCCGGAAAGCGCCAGTAAGACTGCATCGGAAATATCGCCTTCTTTCCTTGCCTCGGATATGGTCTGTTTCAGGAAGGATTCGTTGACCACGATCCTGAACGGGTCAAGGATCTTCTTGAGATACAGCTCCTGGAGCTCGGAGAGGACATCGGGCACGCCCCGCCCGTTCAGGTATTCATGCAGCCGTTTGACCTGGCCGTCCCGGTCTTCCAGTTCATGAAAATTCATGAACACGTTGGACTTGAACGCCCCGAGGTGAATACGCAGGCCTTCATTGCAGAGTGACCGGCCGTTTCTCAGGTACTGGAGCCCCTCGCGGAAATCTTCCAGGATGTAGTAGACCGCTTCATCGTTTTTAAGTTTCAATCCCTCGCCCAGACTCTTTTGCAGGACCTTGCGGTTCCCGTGGCCCATGTCCACGTTTGTGCCCACAGAGCGCCTGATCCATCCACGTGCCTCGGCATAGCGGTTGTTGTACATGACAAGGGCCCGCTCATCGCCTGCGAGGTTGGAGTAGGCAAAAACGTCTTCGTTGATATGGCCGTCGTCCTGCATCACATCGTAGAGGACGAAGTCGTCCATTTCGCTGAAGAGGTATCTCTTCCGGAGCAGCGGGAAGATCTCTCTCACGTGACGGTCCACGAGGTGGGTATCGACACCCTCTTCCCAGTAGGAGCGCTGGTATTCCATGCCGTATTTCTCGCCGAAGCCCTCGATCTGGCCGTGGCCGAACATGGGGAGCCCCGGCAGGGTCACCATCATGGTGGCTACCCCGAAATATTTGTCATCCTTGCCGAACTGGGCTACTGCCGGCTCCTCGTCAGGGTTGTTCATGAAATTGACGAACCGTTTGAGGATCTCGGGGTTGAACCTTAAGACATTCTTCATCACGTCCCGGTACTTGCTGTTCTCTTCGCGTTTCAGCATGTTCATGAAGGCGCTGTTGTACACGCGATGCATGCCGAGACTCCTGACGAAATAGCCCTCCATGAGCCAGAAGGCTTCCGCAAGGAGCAGGGTGTTCGGGACTTCCTGGGCCACCCTGTCCACGAGCTCCCGCCAGAACTCCACGGGAAACATCCTGTCGAACTCCTCCTGTGAAACACTGTGGCCGGAGCGGGACGGGATATCCCCGCCGTATCCGGGAAGCGGGTACCAGAGCCGCTGGAAGTGGCGCTTGGCCAGGGTCATGGCCGCATCGAACCGGATGATGGGGAAGAGCTTTGCCACCTCGATGGTCTTTCGGATGACCGCCTCCCGCACTTGGGCTTTCAGAAAATCGAGCTGGGCCGTGTCGTTCCATGGGGTGCTCGTCCCGTCGTTTCCATGATAGATGTAACCTCGTACTGCCCGTGTAGCTGTCCAGGCGTCTGAACACGACTGCGGCATCCGTACGGTCCCAGTAGCCGTCTTCGAGCTGGATCACGACGCGGTCTTCCTCGGACAGATTGGGGCCGGTGAACCGGTACGACGGAAACGGGCTGTGATCGAGCTGGATAAACCAGTCAGGATGCTCGATCACCCATTTCGAGTAGATGCCCATGTGGTTGGGGACCATATCGGTAGCCATCCGTACCCCGTAGCGGAAAGCTCTGGCTTTCAGGTTCTCGAAGGCTTCATGGCCTCCGAGCTCCCCTGCGATCACATAGTCATAGATCGAATACGCAGAGGACGCTGCTTCAGGATTGCCGGTGAGCTGCTTGATCTTTTTCGAAGCAGGACTCCTCTCCCATATACCGATAAGCCACAGGCCGGTGATGCCCCACCGGGCCATCTGTTCGAGCTCCTCATCCGGGATCTCATCGAGCCGGGAGATGGTGCGGCCGTATTTCTGCGAGAGCTGGAAAAGCCACACATAGGTGCTCTTGGCAATGAGCACGAGGTGAGGCATCCAGTCGAGGTCGGGACTGAACCGCTCGAGCTCTGCGTAGTCCCGCATCCCGAATTTCGGCGCAATGGCCTGGCCGGGACCGAAAAACCTTGGCTTGTGCTCTTCCTTGATAAAGTCCATGCCCCCCAGGATGCGCAGCAGCAGGTCCTGGATGATGTATCTCCAGTGGGTCCGGATATACTCCAGCTGGCCGTAGAGAGAGTTCGGAGAAGCCTTGGCAGGCGCTCTCAGAAGGTCCAGCAGGGTCTGGCCCTGGGGTCCGAAGACCGGCCGGCCCCTGAAAAACTCCTCCAGGTTCTTCAGTATTTCCGGGTATCGGGTCCGCTTTTCCAGCAGCGTATCGTCGAAGAGCTCGATGTAGGGCTGGAAGGCAGGGTTCTCATTTGACAGGAAGAGCATGATCATCTCTTCGAGGCTGATGTGTTTATGGGAAGTGCCTTTTGTCTCGCCCTTGAGATAGGCATCGATGGAGATCTTGCCCTGGTAGACCGCCACAGGCGGGAAGAGGTCAACGAACTGTTCCAGGGTGAGATCCGTGCCGTCCACCTTTGACTGTACCCATGAATAGGCTTCCGACATGATGGTGGGCCGCACGGTCCTTCGATACTGCTCGACCATGAAGTGCAGGATCTCGTCGATAAGCCCCATGGCATAGATATCACTTGCCGAAACGGCGCGTTCGGGATGTATGGACACCTGGCGAACCTGGTTCATCCTCTCTGCAAACCTCCTGGCTGCATAAAAATCCGCCAGGATTACATTGCCCGTAGAGGAAAACAGCGATTGGTCAAATTGATACAGATCCCGGGCTTCTCTCGATATATGGAATTCAAACATGTATTTTTACTCTCTGTATTAAACGGATACTACCGCCCCTGCAAGAGGCAGTGCCATCATCCATTGACAAAAAATCACCGGTGCAAAGAATCATCCATGAAATTAGAGTAGAATCTAGGGGAAAGAATCTCCACAGTCAAGCGCTAATACTCCAATAAAAAAGAACAGATCAGGGATCCTCTGAAGCATGGGCATGTCAGGCAGGAAGGCCTTCTATCGCGAGGAATGAACTCCACCTGCCGTATGACGGATCGATGAAAATGATTGTTTCAAAACCGTATCCGCACATGGAGTGAAACCTGAGAAGAACATCCCCTTGAAAATTATCCTATACTCATTCCCGTGCCGGGTCCGCACAGACGATGCCCCGGGGAGAAATCTCCTGGATCTTGCCGGTCTGCCTGTTTGCAAGCCAGGCCCTGTGGACTTTGAAATAATATTTGTCGGTATAGGTGATGATCTGTTCATTTCTTCTTCCATTGAAGAAACAGGCAAACCATGCGACAATCTCGTTTTTCTGCCTCTGGGGGAGTGCCAGGACATCCATGATCTGAAAGACGGGCTTCCCCGACCGGCCTGTGCCGACAACGCGGCAAAGCCACATCATCTCGGCTTTCCTGTAGCGGACATACTGGAGGCCGAATTCAGTCAGTGCATGTTTTTCATCAGCCATAACGCCGCCGCCCAGATCTTCGTATCCCTTCGGCACGCCCGGCCCGTACCGGAGGCCTATGAGCGAAGGGTTCTCGGGCAAGGTCGCTTTCTTGGCCTTCGAAGCTGCATAGGCAACACCTGATGAGCATCCGATGGAAAATATAAAAAGGACTGCCAGAATAATGCTTAATCTTCTTGCATGCTTCTTCATACGGTACCTCTCCCTGAAATGGATAACATCAAAGCTCCCTCACTTTAACTCATTGAGAGTATTATTGTATTATATCGTCATAAGATATGAATGTAAAAGTATTTTGTATGTATCGTTTTCCAAGGCTTTACTTGTCATGCGGTATACTCCAAGGCAGGGCTTTGTTTGATTCTCTTAAAAAAGGAACTATGGCGATCAACCTTTCTTCACGGCAAGGAAACTTCCGAGGGGAGCGCCTGTCTCCCGAGCGATGACCGGGCACTTGGCCATCAAGAGGTGAAATACATCACGGCCTGTGGAGGTGAGGGTTTCGAAGTTGCCCTGACCTTTGGCGATGACCACGTCTGAGGAAACGAAGATGCTTCCGAACTCGTCATTGCAGAGGCTCAACGGGGTTCCCGATGCCTTCGACCCGCTGCCGATCACCGTACAGACCTTATCAAGGCCGGACTGGGCGGCATCGAGCTTCGTTGCATCATTGATGATCGGCGCCGACCTCACGGCGCAGGTGACGCGCTTCGGACCGATCTGTTCGATGAAAAGACGGTCCATGACAATCTCGCCTGCATTGTCGGCAATATACAGGACCCTCCTGCAACGTTTCAGCCTCTCTTTGAGCTCTTCCGTGTGATCGAGGAAAAAGACGGCCTGGAGCGATGCCTGCACGGTCTCTTCGATCTCGATGTTACTTTTGTCATGAACGCCGAAATCAATGATATTCCCTGCGACTGCAATGCGGAGAGCCGTATCCAGAGGATCGGCGGAACCGGATATCATTTTTTCGAGCAAAGGGTAGAGGGCAAGAGCCTTCCGATTATACCGGGCCTTATGTTCTGCATAGGGATCATCGGTCCCGGTCATTCTTTTCAGCACTCCGTACATCTCCATGGCAAAGATGGGGGGCGGGTTGTCAAAATCGAACCGGCCGATGCGGTTCCGGATGTCTGTGACAAAATCATCCCGTGCGTGGGCAGGGAGATTTTCCTCTGCGAGCTCATGCGCATGCCTTACGAGGCATGGAATGCATTCGTGATGGGTGCGCATAAAAGAGGGCCTTAGCCGGGTTACATCTGCGCGAGGATATCTGCGACGATCCGGGCAAACGCCCTGTTCACCTCGGACTCCTCGTTTGATATGACAAAGGGCCTGCCTGCATCGGTATCCCGGACGATTCTCGGGTCGATGGGCACCACTCCCAGAAAACGAGCGCCGAGCTCGTCTGCTGCTTTTCTGCCTCCGCCGGTCTTGAACAGATCGATTTCATGCCCGCAGTGGGGACATGAGAACCCGCTCATGTTCTCGATGATGCCTAACAGGTTTAAGCCCAGGGCTCTGGCAAATTCGACACTCTTGCGCGCATCCAGGAGGGCGACGTCCTGGGGAGTGGTCACGATGACCGCGTTGGGAGCATTCACCCCGTCCGCCCCCTTGATGAGCTGGGCTATGGACAAAGGCTCGTCACCGGTTCCGGGCGGAAGGTCGACGATAAGAAAATCGAGCTCGCCCCAGTTTACATCCCTGAGGAACTGCCTCATCACCGAATGCTTCATGGGGCCGCGCCAGATCACGGGCGTATCCCGGCTCTCGAGCAGGTAGCCAACGGAGATCACCTTGATATTGTTATATGCCTCCACCGGGCGGATTTTCCCTTCTTCGTCGGAGACCAGCTTCCTGTCTTCAACACCCAGGATTTTCGGTATGTCCGGGCCGTGGATATCGCCGTCGAGCACCCCTACCTTGTAGCCTTCCCGTGCAAGGCTCAAAGAGAGGTTGGCAGAGACCGTGGACTTCCCAACCCCGCCTTTTCCGCTCATGACCATGATGGTGTTTCTGATTTTTGAAAGCTGGAGCTTCAACCTGGCCGCATCTTCTTCCCGGCCCGGGCCGTTCATCTCACTATCTGACATGGGTTCTCCGTTCAAGCAGGGATCGCTTAATGAAGCTTTTCCTGCAGAATTTATAATCTCGATCTTGCAGCTTTGCTACATCTCCGTCCTGATAATCCCGGCAACCGGCCGGGTCTTTCCCAATGACCGGTAGGCGTACCCCCGTACATACCAGGATGTATCGTTCAGGAATACCTGTTCAAGCAGGTCCGATGCTTTCCCGGACTCGATCTTTCCGAGTGCCCAGCAGGCTTTTGTCCTCACGTTGAGCTGGGGATCGTGTATTGCCTTCTCAAAAATCCCGAGGAAATCCTTGTTCCCCCTCTCCCCTGCTTCGAGAAGGGCCCGAAGCCTGATCCTCGGGCTCTCGTCCCGGGAAAACCTGATGATCTCACGGTTTGTAAGCTCATCCGGGAAGAAGCTTAAGGCCAGGTAGCGCAGGTCTTCATGCTCGGACAGGATGTACTGGGCAAGGCGGTCCGGATGCCGGATAAGCTGGTAGTTTTCGTACAGATTCTTTCCAGCAGGGATGAAGAGCGCTATAAACCCCGAAAGGATGAGAAGGGAGATAACAGCGGACCTCGCAAAGAGGTTCGACAGGAAGAGTGCAAACCAGAGCATGAACAGGACAGGCACGAGCAGCAGCGGCCCGCGGAAGAAAAACAGCCCGATGCCCTGTCTCATTTTCCCGTTCACGTCATATGCTGTACTATATTCTCTGATGACCCTGTTAGCTGCATTTGCAGGCCTTTCATCCGGGAGTATGATCGATTTGCAAGGAAGCTCGTCTCTACTCACCGTAAGGCTCTTTCCTTTCAGATTGCAGGGATCGGGGGTAATGACCCACAGGCTTCCATGGGGTATGGGGCCGATCCGGCGTATCGTGTCCGAGACTGCGATTACCTTCTGTTCCTGGTCTGCTATAGGCTTGATGACATGTGCGGCGAGCAGGGTATGGTTGTAGTAGAAGTCCGAGAGGCTCCGCATGACCGGCGTGGTGACCATGGAATCCCGGATCATCTCGAAGGAGGCTGACCCGAAAGTCATGAGCACTGCGAACGGCGATGACACCATGCAGGCAATGACGAGCCACCTTTTCACAGCGACTTCACGTGGTATGCTCTTCCGGATGATCAGGGCCCAGGGAACGAAAAAGAAAAGCGGGCTTAAGAAACCGAAGAAGAACGACAGGACCGGTGCCTCGCCGCTGTAGCCCAGGTACGTGTTCAATGCGCCGACGGCCAGGTATGAAAAACCGTCTTTTATGGAAAATCGTCCCGTGTACCAGGGGATCACCGAGAAGATCATGGCAATGACTGCAATCAGAACCCCGAGGGTGGAACCGAAGAACAGTCCGCTGCCGAGCCTGTGAACGGAGTCTGCCAGGTATGGGTCGTCCGGCATGACCAGCGGGTGCATGCCGGCAGAGAGAAGGAGCTGCATCTGCGAGGAAAGCCGGCTTGCATGACGGCTCACCAGAATGAATCCGAACAGGGTGTAGAGGGCGATACAGGCGAGTGCCCCGCAAAACGATGCCCGGAACCACTGGGTAAGGTCCCTGCAGTTGCTTAAAGATAATATGGACCGGGGGCTTTCTTCAGCCTCCTGAAGGGGTTGGACGCATTCGAACTGGCGGTCGTAATTCGTCAATAATATTTCTTTCTTATTTCAGTGTCCGTCCCGGGCGTGTCGCCTTTTCATATGACTTGTACTGTTTGAGCAGGGTCTCGATCTCGAGTGACGATTTTACGCTTTTCCTTCCCCGCACAGCCTCCACGTCAGATCTGGATATCCATATATTCTTGAAATTCTTTTCCTGCTTGGTGAATTCTATAAAGTTTGACAGGGCCTCGTCGCAGACATGGGTGAATCTCCGGTTGTCAAGAAACGCGATATCCCTGACCTTCTCCACCGTTTCCTTATCGAGCCTCATCACGTAGCGGATCCTTTTTTCAGAGGTATCGGTCCTTGGCCCGACATATCGCTTTTTCTGGCGGCCGGGAATGCTTCCCCCGTACTCCTGCTCTTTCTTGAAGACATAGGCATCGAGCGCAGCACATACGAAGTCGACCATCGCGATATTGAGCAAGCGTGATATAACCCTGAGCTCGTTGAGGTTATTCTGCTTGAAATACATCATGAACCGTGAAGATTTATTGTCTATTTCCCTTGAATTCAAAGATGGACCTCCTTGGATGTGTCGGGACAGACCTCATTCCTTACCTGCATAGACCGGCTGTACGTGTGTCCCCTGATGTTTCCTTTGATGGAGTTCGCTTGTGCTCGCCTCATACTTCCATAATTTCTTTTTCTTTGTCGGCAAGGATCTGATCGATTTTCCTGATGTGCTCGTCTGTGAGATCCTGGACTTTGTCCTGGGCCGATTTCTGCTCATCCAGACTGATCTCTTTTTCCTTTTCCAGTTCTTTGAGCAGGGCATTGGCATCCCTGCGATGGTTCCGGACCTCGACGCGGTATTCTTCAGCCATCTTTTTCACCATTTTCACGAGATCACGGCGTCTTTCTTCATTCAGAGGCGGGATGGGTACGCGGATGAGCTTGCCGTCATTTGCCGGCGTCAGGCCGATCTCCGACTTCATGATGGCCTTTTCTATGGGTGAAATGGCGCCCTTGTCCCACGGGGAGATAGTGATGAGCCTCGGCTCCGGGACCGCCAGCGTGGCAAGCTGCTTCAAAGGGGTCATTGTCCCATAGTAATCCACCATGATACTATCCAGGATCCCGATGGATGCCCTCCCTGTCCGCACCTTCTGCAGGGCGAGCTTCATGGAATCGATGGTCTTGTCCATTTCTTTTTTCAATTCGTCAAGAACATCTTTGATCATCTCTTAGTCCCTCCTGAAGTCACGATCGAACCGATCTTTTCTCCGCCGAGCAGCTTTTTAAGGTTCTCAGGCTCTCTGATATTGATCACGCTTACCTTCAGAGCGTTGTCCCGGCAGAGACTAATGGCTGTCAAATCCATTACCTTGAGGTTCATATGCAACACCTGGTCATAGTCGAGTTCCGGGTAGAATACCGCATCCGGGTACTTGACCGGATCCTTGTCATAGATGCCGTCCACCTTGGTGGCTTTCACCAGGATATCCGCCCGCACCTCCAGGGCTCGCAGGGCAGCTGCCGTATCCGTGGTGAAATACGGGCATCCGGTGCCACCTGCAAAAAGGAGCACGTGTCCCTGTTCCAGCAATCTTCTTGCTGAAGCGGCGTTGAATGCTTCCGCAACGGATGTGATGCCTATCGATCCCAAGATAGTGCAAGAAAGGCCTGTGCGCTCAAGAGATCCTTTGAGCGCTAACGCGTTGATGTACGTTGCCAGCATCCCCATCTGGTCTGCCGATACCCTGTCGGAGGCAAGGGCAGAATCCTGCCCGCGGAAGATGTTCCCTCCGCCTATTACGATGGCGATCTGTATACCCATGGCGGCAGCGTCGGATATGGCCGAAGCGAATGAATCCAGCGTTGCGGGATCGAATCCGTATCCCCTGCTGCCGGCAAGGGCCTCGCCACTGAGCTTGAGGAGAATACGCTTATAGAGCACAGACACTTCCTTAGATTTCTTCTCCCAGCTGATAGCGTGCAAAACGCCTGATTTCGCACTTCTCTCCGGTCTTGCCCATCAGCTCATCCAGGAGTTGCTTTATGTTCTTATCCGTATCCTTCACAAAGGGCTGCTCAAGCAGACACCGCTCGGAATAGAATTTGGCAAGTCTCCCTTCAGCGATCTTATCCAGGATCTTTTCAGGTTTGCCGGACTTCAGCGCCTGCTCTTTATAGATTTCTTTTTCCTTGCTGAGCACATCCTGCGGAACATCCTCGCGGGATACCCACTCAGGACCGGCGGCAGCGATGTGCATTGCCACATCCTTGACAAAGCCGGCGAAGTTTTCGGACTTGGCGACGAAATCGCTCTCGCAGTTGACCTCCACAAGCACGCCGACCTTGCCACCCATGTGGATATAGGATGACACCACGCCCTGGGAGGCTGTCCTTCCCTGGCGCTTGTTGGCAACATCCATACCCTTTTTCCGCAAGTACTCCACTGCCTTATTGAAATCCCCGCCGCACTCCTGCAGGGCTTTCTTGCAATCCATCATTCCTACACCGGTTTTCTCTCTCAGCTTCTTTACATCCTCTGATGAAATCTGCACCGTTCTTCCCTCCCTCGGTTTTTACACTGATCCTTCGTCGTCGCCCGACTCTTTTTCAGGTGCCAGGGCATCGGAACCTACGCCTTTGGGCTTTCTCCGGCTCTTTCCTTCCTTGACAATGATTTCAATCTCACCCTCGAGACCCTTGCCCATGGTTTCTTTGGGAGCGCCCTCTTCTTTGACTGCGCCACCTTCCGGTGCGACCTCTTCCTTGGTTTCGGACTGGAGCTTCTCTACGTGAACCGCGTTGCCTTCGCTGACGGCGTCGGCAATCTTGGAGCTGAAGAGCCGGATGGCCCTGATGGCGTCATCGTTGCCGGGAATGACGTAATCAATGAGCGTGGGATCACAGTTGGTGTCCACGATGCCCACAATCGGGATGCCCAGCTTCCGAGCCTCTTTCACGGCGATGTATTCACGTGACGGGTCAACGATGTAAAGCAGGTTCGGGAGAACCTCCATATTCTTGATCCCATGAAGGGAGCGCTCGAGCTTTATCTTGTGCCGCTTCATGGCAATCTGCTCTTTTTTGGGATAATCTTCGATTGTCCCGTTATCGATGATGTTCTCGAGCCATTTGAGCTTTTCGATACTCTTTTTGATCGTTTCGAAATTGGTCAAAGTACCGCCCAGCCAGCGGAAGTTCACATAAAATGCGCCGACCCTGGCCGCTTCTTCCTCGATGGCATCCTGGGCCTGTTTCTTTGTCCCTACGAACAGAACCTTGCCACCGGTTGCCGTGACTTCCTTGATGAAATCGCATGCCTTCTCGAAAAGCTTTTCCGTCTTCTGAAGGTCAATGATATGGATGCCGTTACGGGATCCGAAAATGTAGGGTTTCATCTTGGGGTTCCATCTCGGAGTCTGGTGCCCGAAATGTACCCCGGCCTCTAAAAGTTGCTTCATTGTTACTACTGCCATTCCTGTTTCCTCCTGGTTTTTCCTCCGTCCAACAGGATCAATCCTTAACTGATAAGGACACCAAGACCCTGCTTATAAAGAAGGACGTGTGTTTTGGTGAGCCCTTTATCATACAAGGCTCACGGTATCAAGGTCTTAAATATTATTATGAGCGATTATTTTTCCCTTATACCCGTTTTCTCATCGAAAAAGAGGGGCAAGCTTTTTGAATTGCTGCGTACCTGCCTTTTGAAGGAGCATGAATGCGACCATCTCCGCAGAGTAGATCATTGCCCCTGCCCTGCCCATCTGAGCTAAGGCCGTATGCCTGTCATGAGACCTCCTCGAACACACGGCATCGTCGGCTACGACAACACGGTACCCGGCCATGAGCAGGTCGATGACGGTCTGGAAAACGCAGACATGAGCCTCGATCCCGGTTACGATCACGGTCTTCTTGGCAAGTGAATCCACCCGGCCATTGATAACGGAATCGCGGTAGAGGCTGAAATGCATCTTTTCATATGCCGGTATCCCGGCGATATGGGCGCCGATCTCGTCAATGGTTCGGCCAAGCCTTTTCGGATACTGCTCGGACACGAGGACCGGCATTTCGAAAGCATGCGCCGCCTCAAGAAGGATAATGCTGTTCTTGAGGAATGTCTCACGGAAACCTTTCTCCATGGCGCTGTACAGCCTTTGCTGGATATCGATCACCATCAGCATGCAGTCTTCCGCACGCAACAGATATGAATTCATATGCCTGTCCTCAATATTGATTTGGGTGTGGCTCTCTCTTAGTACAGATGAAAACATTTTTGCAATGCAAAGAATAGAACAGGAACACTGCTTAAGGAACAGACGTTCAGGATGGAAGCGTTCGGAGCTGAGACGATTATGAGAAAAGTAACGGATACGCCACTGCGTAGACAAGCGCAGGCACGAGATTTCCCACCCGTATCTTCAGTATCCCAAGCAGGTTGATGCCGATGCCTAAGATGATCAGGCCTCCGGTTGAGGTTATGGAAGCCGGAACAGCCGGTTCCTGGAGAAAAGCGAGGTAAGAAGCAATGATCGTGAGGCTGCCTTGAACCGCCAGAACGGACAATGCCGAAAAGGCAACCCCGATCCCCAGCGTAGAGGTAAGCGCGATCGATGCTACCCCGTCCAGCAGGGATTTCAGATACAGGACGCTCGCATCACCGGTTGTGCCTTCCTGGATGCACCCGACGATAGTCATAGCCCCGGCAAGATAGAGGACCGTTGCCGAGACAAAACCCTGCACGAAGGTGGCGGACCCCGACCGGAAACGTTCCTTCAGACGGTTCCCGATCCATGCGATGCCGCTCTCGATCCGTAAGATTTCCCCGGTAATCCCGCCCAAGAGGAGGCAGGCAACTGCAGGGATGAGATCATGGGCAGTTAATGCCATTTCCAGACCGATCACCACCACAGCCAGGCCGAGGGCGTGCATGAGGGTTTCCCGGATATCATCCGTTATACGCCTTCCGGCATAGATACCGACTACCGAACCGACTACCACGGCCGAGGCATTTACCAGCGTTCCTATCACACCTATTCCCACCTTCCTTCTTATGCTGGAAGTTTCTACAGAAGGTCGGCTTGTCCCGTCAATCACAAAGATCATGAAGTAATCCCTTAAGCCAAGCCGCCGGGAATCTTCTGATTGACATCCTGCTCGGATAAAATTACATTCTTACCAATGGATACTGCACATCCATCAGATCCTGCGGATAGGGCCTTGAAGATAGGCAGGATCAAGGAGCTTCTTCCTGCTGACGAGCGGGTAGCGGACGAGCTTGCGGATTTCTTTAAACTCTTCGGTGATCCTACCCGTATAAAAATCCTGTTTGCCCTCGGGGCTTCGGAATTATGCGTGGGAGACATTGCAGAGCTGCTCGCCATGAACCATTCCGCCATTTCCCACCAGCTGCGGTTGTTGAGCAGATCCCGCCTGATAAAGTCAAGGAAGACCGGCAAACATGTATACTACTCCCTGAGCGACAAGCATATAAAAAATGTCCTGGCCCAGGGATTCGAACACCTTCAGGAATGATGTAAAATATTTTTCCATCCGCCCCGGATAACTTCCGATTTTTTGTTAGAATATAGTTGTCCTTTCTTTCGGTTATTCCGATATAGCAAAAAATACCAATGACAAAAATAAGGCATCAGGGACTCATGTACAATATTCTGCCGCATGACGATCCGAATCAGGCACTGAGGATGCGCCGTTTCTTCATGGCATTCTCTGCGTACATCATGTGGATGTTGCTCATAATCTACTGTTATTTCCAGGGATGGTTCAGGATGTCCCTGTACGGCCTGATAGCGACTATTGTCGCGATTCTGGTTCTCAACCTGATTATCTTTTTCGTATTCAGGATCGGCCTGAACAAACGTTTCAAAGACCCGAGCCTTACAATGTACCAGATGATCCAGGCCACCTTCGGCGCCATGATCGTGGCTTACTATACCGATCACGTCAGAGGGATCGTCTTGCTTCTCTACATGGTCGTGTTCATTTTCGGCGTTTTCAGACTGCAGCTCCGGCAGTTTTTCATCCTCGCCCTATATGCCCTGGCCGGGTACGGCTATGTAATCGTGCTGCTGCTCGCCAATCATCCTGATGAAATCAACTTCCAGGAGGCCATTCTTTACTGGATCGTCCTGGCAGCAGTACTCTCATGGTTCGCAGCCATTGGAAGCTACATCAATCACCTCAGGGAAAAACTCGTGAAGACCAATGTCGAGTTGAGCCAGGCCAATGAGAGGATACGGCAGTCGGCAATCATCGATGAGCTCACTGGGGTATACAACCGCCGCCAGATGATCAAGATCCTCGAGAGGGAAAAAGCTCTGGCCGACCGTGGTGAGGCATCTTTTTCTTTCTGCATCTTCGATCTCGATGATTTCAAACACGTCAATGACACCTTCGGGCACCAGATCGGCGATACGGTGCTCAGAACACTGGTCCAGGCAGTAAAAAAAGATATCCGTGAACAGGACTACATAGCGCGCTACGGCGGCGAGGAATTCGTCGTTATCCTCGCTTACCCTGATATGGATGAAGCGATCATCTGCGCCGACCGGATCAAAGATCTCGCTTCACAGACCAGTTTCCCCGGGCTGCCTGAAGATTTCAGGGTCACCATTTCCATGGGACTTACGCGTTACGTTCCACCGGAATCAATCGATACGCTCATCGCCAGGGCTGACACAGCACTCTATCGAGCCAAAACAAACGGAAAGAACAGGCTCGTGATGGAAGAGCCGCCCCGCCAGGAGCTCATGCGTATCAAAAGATCTTTTGTCTGAAAACAACTCTTCACCACGACTACCTGCTTCACTTAACGGGGCGGGAACACTTTATGTGCATGCTTTTGTCTTTTCAGCAGGCCGGCAAGATTGACCCTAGCGGGATAAAAATCAGGATTAATTCTTAATGCCTTCATGTAGCAGAACTTTCCCTCTTCAACCTTGCCCTGCAAGGTAAAGCACATGCCGAGATTATTCCATGCTTCAACATAATGAGGGTTCAATACCAGCGCCTTGGTAAACTCCCGATGCGCTTCTTTGAGGTTGTTGCCGAGCTTGTATATCCCTTTTCCGATGTAATAGTGAGACAGAGCAGACTTTGGGTTCAGACTTGATGCCTTATAATAATGGCTCAGCGCCTCCTTATATTTCCCCTGCTTCTCCAGGGCAAGGGCGAGATTCATATGTGCAAGGCCGTAATCCGGGTATATCCTGATCGCTTCAGCATAATGATCTACTGCCTCCTGCATGCGCCCTTTCTCGTAAAAAGCACATCCCAGGTTGTGATGAGCAAGATAGTTATTTTGGGTGATGCGGATAGCGTGAGTAAACAGGGAGATGCTGTCCTTCCATGTACCTACCTGGTTCCAGGTGAGGCTCACAAGCAGGACAAGTAGGAGTAAAGAAGCTCCACCGAGCATCATCTGCCCATACCGCCATCTGGCGAAAAGATCGCCAAGACCCCACGTAATCATAATGAAAATCCCGATAAGCGGCACATACGTGTACCGGTCGGCCATGGACTGTCCACCAACCTGGATAAGCCCGATGACCGGCACAAGTGTTCCCAGATACCAGAACCATCCCACGGCAAGATAGGAGAACTTTTTATGGGCCCAAAGCACGAGAGCTGTTATGGCGAGTAAAAGTACGAACGCGCCTGCCGCCGACAGCGGGCTGATGGAATGGGGAAGCGGGTAAAAAACCGCAAGGTCAACGGGCCATACCATTTTAAAAAGATAAGCTGTATATGAAGTAAGGGAATTTGAAATTCTGAAAAACACCGGAACGGTTTCAAGGCTGTTCACTGCACCGCCGCTTTTCTGTGCTGTGAACGTTATTATGCTAGACCCCCCAGCCATGATAAAAAGGGGAATCTTCTCTATAAGAAGCTGCCTCAAGCCGGCCCCGGATATGCCGGATGCCCATATGCCCTTTCTTCTCAATGGTAAAGACACGTTCGCCTGCGACAGCCTTCTCAAGGGCCAGTAGTCCAGCAGCAGCAAGACAAAAGGAAGTGTCACCAGCATGGGTTTTGCCATGAGGCCGAGGGCAAAGGAGCACGCTACGAGCAGGTATCTTTGCAAGCTCGGCTTTTTTGCATACCAGGCATATCCCAGCAGGGTAAGCATCCAGAAGAAGGTGCTCAAGACATCTTTGCGCTCCGAAATCCACGCTACGGATTCTACATGGAGAGGATGCAGGGCAAAGAGCGCTGCTACCCCGAAGCTTCTCCAGCATTCACCGGTGCAGAAGCGAAGGAAGAGGAACAGCAACACTGTTCCGGCTGCATGGAAAAAGACATTCATGAGGTGATGCATCCCGGGCTGCCACCCGAACAGCTGGATGTCCGCCATATGAGAAAGCCAGGTTGCAGGATGCCAGTTGGAAGCATACATGGAAGTGAATGCCCATGAAACGCCTTTCAGCGTAAGTCCTTCCCATATCGAATGGTTGTATTTGACGTATGTACTGTCATCAAGGGATATGAAGTCAAATGCGGCTACCTGAGCATATACACATGCAACGGCGAGGACGAGAATCGAAACCGCGATTATCTCCTGCGCATACTTCAGAGGGGATCTGCCCATTGTTCCATCAGGTAACATTTCCCTATTCCTTTAGATATATCCGAGAAGATCCTCGGGCTTTTCAATGAGGACTCCTGCCCCGCTTGAAATAAGCTGTTGACGTGATTGATAGCCCCACAAAACACCCACGGGAAACATGCCGGCCCGGAGGGCTGTCTGTATATCGACGTCCGAATCCCCTGCAAAGATAATCTGCTCCGGGTCAAGATGCATATCCTGAGCGATTGCAATGGCCTGCGAAGGGTCAGGTTTTCTGGACCTGCCGAATTCAAGCCCCCGCACCTGAAAGAAGTTCCATGATCCGAGGAGGGCCTTGACCATTGTTTTGGTAAAGGATTCCAATTTGTTGGATAGAACAGCAAGGATTATCCCCTTGTGCGTAAGCTTATCGAGAAGCTTAGGCACTCCCGGGTATGGCCGGGATGTATCCGACCACCGCCTGGCATATTCTTCCTTCATCGCGGCTACAGCCCGGAATACGGTCGCTTCATCACGCCTGTCTTCGGGCAGGGCGCGATATACGAGCACGTCAATGCCGCCGCCGACAAATGCCGGATAGGTGTCACGCTCATGAAGGGGGAGACCAAAGCGTGCGAGGACTTCGTTCATGGAGTCTGCAATGTCGGACAAGGTGTCCAGCAGAGTACCGTCGAGATCGAAGATGATTGCCCTTTTGCTGCCCATATCATTATCCTTTCAAAAAGATAATGATGCTCTTCCATAAATATCGTTTCTATGCAAGCCTGAAGGGTCAAAAGGGGCAGGCTCCGTCATTTACCATCACGATCTTTTCCGGTAACTCGATAGTGCGACAGCCATCTGTACGGCTGCTTCGACAGTGTGTGCAACAGGCACCCCGTAGATTTCGAAACCTTCCACAAGCATACGGTATCTTTCAAGCCTCGGCACATAGGCAATCATGGGTTTTGCAATCTGCCGGCTGACTATGCTCAAGCGTGCACCGAGATCGGATGACAATCCCGGAGCATATGGCAGGAGGAGCATCAGGAGGCAGTCGATCTCTTGAAAAGAACCGATTACCCGGGCGGCCTCGACATAATCATCATCCGTCGAGGTCCCGGTCAGATCAACCGGATTGACGCACGTAGCAATGGAAGCGATTGCGGGTTTTAACCTCTGGCGTATCATATCCTGCTCATACGGCTTGAATGCCGGAACGTTTATCCCGTACTCATAGCAGAGATCCGTCGCAAGGGCGCCATGCCCGCCGCTTAGAGTAACAATGCTGATATTGCCCTTTATCGGGGTCTGGTAAGCACTCAAGGCCTCACTGAAGTACATGAGCTCGGAGGGGTCCTTTGCCTCCACGATCCCGCTTTGTTTCAGCAGTGAGGAGAACACCCGGTAATCCCCTGCCAGTGATGCGGTGTGGCTCGATACAGCTTTGCTGCCCCCGGGACTCTTACCCGCCTTTAACAGGATAATGGGTTTTCTGCATAGGTTTGCCTTTTCCAGGAACTCACGGCCCTCGTCTTCCTTGAACCCCTCGACATACAGGCAGATTACCTTCGTGTGGCCGTCTTTTTCAAGATAGTCCAGCAATTCGACTTCCCTGACAAGGGCCTTGTTTCCGGTGCTTATCGCAAGAGAGAGCCCCACGCCTTCGACAGAGAAACCGATCATCTGATCCATGAGAAGGCCTCCGCTCTGGCTGATCATCGCAACGTTGCCCATTTTCGGGATGCTGAAGCGTTCCGGTGCAAAGAAGAAGCTGTCGTAGTACGCCGGGGAATAGATACCCAGGCAGTTCGGTCCGATAAAGGGGAAGTCAGCCTCTCTGGCAATGCCGACGATGCGGTTCTGGGATTCCACATTCCCGACTTCTGCAAACCCCCCTGAGATGATGACAGCCCCCTTGACTCCTGATTCTATGCAATTCTCGAATATCCCTGGAACAGCCTCTGCCCGTGCAGAGATGATCGCCAGATCCACATGGTGGGGAATATCCTTCACGCTCGGATAAGCCGTTTCCCCCTTCAACACCCCGGCCTTGGGGTTAACCGGATATGTCTCCACAGGGTAGCGGTAGAGGTTCTTATAAAAAATGATATTCGAGGGGTGCATATCGTTATGCAGAGATACACCGATAACTGCCAGTGACTCCGGTTCGAACAGCGGTTTCAGGTCCATGACATCCCCCTTGGCAAACTGGGTGGCTACACTATCAATAATAGTGCTTCAATGTTTCCTACCCAAGTTCACAAAAGCAGGGCTATTCCAGGATGACCTCTTTCACCAGGGTTTTATAGATGGGATAGCTCTGTCCGATGCTATCGAGGATGTGATCCTTTGAATGAACCGGCCCTCTCCCGATACCCGGACATTTAAGGACAACGCTCTCCCATGAATCGGGAGAACGCATGTTCTGGAACCAGAACGGGAAGGTGCTGCACTGCAGGGGCCGGACAGGATATATGGCGCAGCCGTTCTCAAAGAATATGCACCTCCCGTCATTGGTCTCCCTGATGCTGTAGCTCTCCTTGAGAAGATAAAGGCACCGCTCCACGAATACATCCCGGGGGATCTCGATATGGTCTGCAATACGGGTTATCTCTTCTTCATCTACATAGATGACGCCAGGTTCTCCTGTACAGCACGTGCCGCACTTCTGACATTCAAATCTAATGCCCTCGTCGAAGAAATACGATCGAGATCTGAGATTCTTTATGAGGGGATCCATCGCACCACCGCCTTCTTGGTATTCTTTGCCTCATCTCAAGGCAAGCTTCCTTGACGGCCGGGAGGGACGTTCATTTCACCGGCTCCCCGGAGATACCATATGTGTATGAAAAACACAAAAAAAGACTTGCCATTTATCAATAATTTCTATACCAACCTTGCAGAATATATGGAAAGGAGAGCAACAATGGCTTATGTAATTACCGATGAATGTATTTGTTGTGGTACCTGCATCGATGAATGTCCTGCCGAGGCTATCAGCGAGGGTGATGATAAGTATACCATTGATCCTGAACTCTGCACAGACTGCGGTGCCTGCGCCGACGTCTGTCCAACCGATGCAATAGAGCCCGGGGAATAAGAGACAGTCCAGCCCTTACTATAGGGCTTTATATACCTACTCGCTTTTGCTCTTGCAGATTTTTTAACAAGAGCTTTTCATATCCGGAGGGCATCGGTGTTTTTCCGATCAGATGTTCTCCGGGTTCTGTTTTCCTTCCGATAAGAAATCAATAGCTCCCCAGTATGGCAGCTTGCCCGGCTTTGACTTACCAGGCATAAAGCGTACGGGGAATAGGTATTAACACGCTGATCCTGTGAAGAAGGAACCGTAATTTGCGTTCCTCCATGTTCTTGGTGGGTAATAACTTTTCTTTTTTAGTTTAATCCCTACCTGAAAGCTTCGACCTCAGCACATTCGATAAGGAAAAGGTAACCACTGTACGGGGAGATATCGTGATCTCTTCGGCTGTCTTGGGATTCCGGCCTCTCCTTGCCGACTTCCCCCTGACCTTCCATTTTCCGAAACCGGAAATGCTCACAGGGTCTCCTTTCTCAAGGGTCTCCTTAACAACCTCAATAAACGTCTCGATCCCGTCGCTCGCTTCTTTTCGGGAAAGCCCGGTATTGAGAACTATTTCGTCAATAATTCCGCTCTTGGTTAAGGTACTCATGTAACCCTCCTTTGAAAAACACTACTTAGTATAACTATATAAAATTATTAATACCGTAGTAGGGAGAAGTCAATACCCTATTGGATTAAAAGACTCTTTTAATGATCTGTGGATACCGAAATCCCGGGCTATGATGACCCGTATTCCTGATATATTCAAGATCCTGAAATCATGGTTGATACCATAAGTGAACGAAAAAATGTGTATTTTACCGAACGCATCTTCTCTGATCAATGGTTCGATGGTTACCTTCCATCCCTGAGATCGCAAAAACGGGACGATTTTTTTTAAGTCTTCCCAGGAAAAACATTCATTCCAGTAATCCTCTTCTGATCGTCCGGACTGTTTCTGGTTTTCTTTGATGATCTCGTATCTTCCCATGCCCGGCATGAATGTGTAAACATTGTATCGTCTCATATCCAAAACTATCGTCATAACGCTTCCCGTTCTTTAATATATACATAAGGCTTAACATGGCTGAAACAAGGGATATCGATGGTTTTACGGACCTTGATGAACTTAATAAATATGCATCAGGAAAAAATTGTCAGTGCTTCACGGACGTGAGTCAGGGCAATGGGTTTGATTCCTTTGAGCACGCCAAGAGAATCGAGATTGGATGAAGGAATGAGCGCATGGGAGAATCCCATCCGGATGGCTTCCTTGAGCCTCGATTCCATGTGGTTCACAGGCCGCAGTTCGCCGTTCAGCCCGATTTCTCCCATGCAGACCGTTCCCTTCTTCAAAGGCTTATCCAGGGCGCTTGAGGCGATTGCCATAAAAACGGCGAGATCGACCGCAGGTTCACTTACCTTGATCCCGCCTGCGATATTGACAACTACGTCCGAATTGGACAGGAACACGCCGGCACGCTTTTCCATCACTGCCAGAAGCACCGACATCCGGGACTGGTCGGACCCTATGGATATGCGCTTCGGCATGCTGTAGCTCGTCCTGCTCACCAGGGCCTGAACTTCTACCAGGAGCGCCCGGCTCCCTTCGATTGCGCCCATGATGGAGCTCCCAGCCACATCGCCTCCCAATCCGTTGATAAAGATGGATGATGGATCGTGCACTTCTTCAAGGCCGGCCGACTTCATCTCAAACACACCGATTTCTCCGGATGTCCCGAACCGGTTCTTCACCGCACGCAATATCCGGTACACCCCGGAGGTATCGCCTTCAAAATAGAGCACGGTATCGACCATGTGCTCCAGCATCTTGGGCCCGGCTATCCATCCCTCCTTCGTCACATGGCCTACGACGAAGACCACGGTGTTCATGCCTTTCGCGATCTCCATAAAGACGCCTGCACTTTCGCGAATCTGCGAAACGCTGCCGGGGGGCGCATCGATCTGTGATGAGAACACGGATTGAATGGAGTCGAGAATGACCACGTCGGGCCGTAAAGCTATAACTTGTTCGCGGATCTCTTCTAAGACTACTTCGGAATAGATCAGGATATTTTCGGATACGACCCCGAGACGCTCGCTTCTCATCTTGATCTGGACCGCGGACTCCTCTCCGCTTACATAGAGAACGTGCAAACCCGTTATGGAAAGGTTGTTGGCCATCTGGAGCATGATGGTCGATTTCCCGATTCCAGGGTCTCCACCGATGAGCACGAGCGACCCTTCGACCACGCCCCCGCCGAGGACGCGGTCCAGTTCATCGATCCCGCATTTCCTTCTCATGGAAGGTGAAGCGGTAACCGCGCTTAACGGGATGGGCTTGCTTTTCCTGGAGCCCTCGGAGGGAGAGCTTTTCGTGCCCGAGACAATATCCTCGGCCAGGGTGTTCCACTCGTTGCACTGAGTGCATTTTCCCATCCACTGGGTGTGAAGCTGACCGCAGGAAGAACAGCGATAGATCCGTTTCTGTTTTGCCATTACTGCTGGGTTACCCGTAAGACCTCTTCGATTGTGGTATGGCCGTCCTCGACCTTCCGGGCGCCATCCTGGCGCAGTGTGTGCAGGCCTTCCTGAACGGCCGTATTCTTGATGATGTTCGAATCCGAAGACTTCAATATCGTACTCTTGATGGTGTCGCTCATGAGCAGGATCTCGTATAACCCGGTCCTGCCTTTGTAGCCTGTTCCGAGACATTCGCTGCACCCGGCTCCTCTGTAGAGAAATCCATCACGGGCAAGCATTTCTTTGGAAAGGCCTATCTCCAGAAGGCTCTCATCCTCGGGATAGTATTCCTGCTTGCATGAAGAGCAGATCTCCCGGGCGAGCCTCTGGGCAACGATGGCATTCACGGAAGAGGTTACGAGAAAAGGCTCTATGCCCATATCGATCAGCCTCGTGACTGCACTGGACGAATCGTTGGTATGGAGCGTGGAAAAGACGAGATGGCCTGTCAAGGCTGCCTGGATGGCGATCTCCGCGGTCTCCAGGTCACGGATTTCCCCCACGAGGATCACGTCAGGGTCCTGCCGTACGATGGAACGAAGGCCGGAGGCAAAGGTGAGCCCCACCTTGGTGTTCACCGGGATCTGCCCGATCCCTTTGAGCTGATACTCGATGGGATCCTCGATGGTGAGGATGTTTTTGTCCGGCGAATTGATCTTGCTCAGCATGGAGTACAGCGAGGTTGTTTTGCCCGAGCCGGTGGGGCCCGTAACCAAAATGATGCCGTGCTCCTGCCGGATGAGACGCTCCATCATGGCAAGGTCATCCGGATAAAAGCCGAGCTCCTCGAGCCCGTACAGCACGCTGGACTTGTCGAGTATCCTCATGACCACCCGCTCCCCGTTTACCGTAGGAACCACGGATATTCGCAAGTCGATGGAATGGTCGCCGAGCCTGATGCCGATCCTGCCGTCCTGGGGAAGCCTCTTCTCGGCGATGTTGAGCGATGCCATGATCTTGATGCGGGATACCACGGATGAATGGATCCTCTTGGGAAGGGTAATGACGTCATGGAGGATGCCGTCGATACGATACCGGACCTTCACATCCGTCTGATAGGGCTCTACGTGGATATCGGAAGCCCGCTCCTTGTATGCCTGGACCATGAGCCGGTTTACCATCCGGATGATCGGCGCCTCGGTCTCCATGAGGGTGATATCCTGGATGCTTTCGAGATCCTTAAGGATCTCGTCGTCTTCTTCCTCCATGTCTTCCATGATATCTTTGGCGCTCTCGTTCTTCATGTCCACGAGCCTGTTGATCGCGCTGAGGATCTCCTGCTTGGGAGTGAGCACGCGCTTGATTTCTTTGATACCCAGGATCTTGGCGATATCGAATAACGGCTCCTGGTCGGTCGGATCGTTCACGGCGACGATCAGGACTCCTTCATGAAGCTTTACGGGGAGCATGGTATATTTTCTGAGGAACGATATGGGCAGGACATCGATAATGGAGGGGTCTACCTCGATCTCTTCGATCCTGCTCAGAAGCGGAATATTCCACAACCTAGCAAGGGCCTGCAGTATATCGTGATCGCTGAGCACCCCGGAGGCAAGCAGGGCGTCATGGAGAGGCAGGGCCTTCTCCTTCTGCATGGTTCTCGCCTTGTTCAGCCCGGCTTCATCGACGAGCTGCATGTCTTGAAGGACCTGCTCAAGGCTTGGGATTTTCATCGGCCTTGCCCTTTTCCTTTTCTATGAGTTTTCCGCCTTTGCCGCCCATTTCGCCGTATTTCTCCTTATAGAGTCCGGTCACCTTTTCTTCCGTGTCGATGATACGGGGGGTTAGGAAGATATAGAGATTGGTCTTTTCATGTTTATTCAACATGGATTTAAAGAGATAGCCAAGGATAGGGATCCTGCTGAGGAGCGGCACCCTTGTTTCTCCGAGAGTCAGGGTCTGGCCGATAAGCCCGCCGATGACCATGGTGGAGCCGTCCTTGACCGTAACCGTTGTTTTCGCGGAGCGCTTCAATGTAGTGGGCGCAAATTGCTGCTCCCCCTGGCCCGTCACCAGGCTGGTATTCTCCTGGAACAGTTCGAGCCGGATATTGCCCTGTTGGTTGATCTGCGGGGTCATGCGCAGGGTTACACCCACATCCCGGTAATCGAAGGTGCGGACGGTCCTGTCGATGTTCGTCGAGTCGGTATCCTCCCTGGTCAGATAGGGCACATTGGCACCGACCCTTATTTCGGCCTCTTTGTTGTCCATGGTGATGATCTGCGGGGTTGAAATGATATTCACATCGGTATCGTGCGCCATGGCATTGATGAACGAGGTGATATTCGGGAAGGTGATCTGGGAACTGCCGCTGCCGATCGTGATCGCCTCTCCCACGATGCCGAGGATAGCCCCTGAGGGCACGTCCGCCGGACTGGTCACGAACTTCTCGCCGGTTCTTCCGAACACGCCGCCGGTCCGCCTTTGCCGCGTACCGTCGCTACCGGTCTTGCTGTCGTAGGAAAAGTCTTCGAAAAGTGTCCACTCCACGCCGACTTTGAAGTCCTTGTCCTGGTTTACCTCCATGATCATTGCCTTGACAAAGACCTGCTTCCTGGGGATATCGAGATATTTTATGGTCTCCACCATGCTCTGATAGTCATCGGGATCTGCATAGATTATGAGTGAGTTCGTTTCCTTGTCGGAAGAAATCTTCACCTTCTCGCTGTTCGTTACGCTACGCATCCCCCTCTGGACTCCATCAGGCGTTATCGAGGGCGAGGCAGTGCCTTCCGCCTTGGCCGGCGTAGGCATATCGGTCAGGACCTTGGCAAGGGCTTCCGCATTCGCATACTGGAGGTAGTAGACATGGATGTCTTCCTTCCCGGTCGGGGTAGGTATATCGAGCTTCGAGATAAGTGATTCGACCCCCGCAATATCGGTTGCAGATGCAAGGATGATCAGCGAGTTCGTCCTCTCGTAGGGAATGATCTTGGCCTTGCCGCGCTCGGAAAGATTCCCGCGCTGGCCCGGTGCACGTACACGCTGGGAACGGTTCGAACTGTCATCGGAAAGGATATCCTGCAGCTTCGCACCCAGATCAGCCGCTGATGCATGGGTGAGCGGGAAGATACGGAATTCCTCGCTGAAACCGCTCACATCGATGAACTTGAGGATCTCCATCATCTTCTTGATGTTGGATTTCGTATCCGTGATGATGAGGATATTGCTCTGGGGATACGCGAGGAGCTGCGAGCTTCCCCTGGTGAGAAGCGGAGTGAAGAGTGTTTTCATGTCATTGCAGTCGACGTGCTTCATCGGGATGATCTGTGTGATCAGCACGTCTTCCCTCCTCTTCGGAGGATCCATGGATGTCCCGATGCTTCTGGTGATAGCATCAGCTGCCTGTACGACCTTGATCACGCCCCCCATATTGACCGTCCCGAATCCATTAACGTCGAGCACGCTCAAGAAGACCTGATAGGCTTCATCCAGCGACATCTTCCGGGGTGATATCACGGTAATTTTGCCCGCAACCTTATCATCCAGGATGAAATTCTTGCCGGTTATGTCTGCAATGAATTTTACGAAAACCTTGATGTCGACCCCATCGAAATCCATGGTGACATACTGTTTGCCGTCTTTCGATATCTCGTCTTTTGAAGCATCTCCTTTTCCTGAGCGGGACCCTGGAGAAACCGGAGGCTGTGACACATTTTCGCGGTCCGTACGAGCCGTTTGCGACGGGTGATACGGCGTCATGGTGCGGGAAGGAGGCGTTGGAGAGGGGGGCGACGCCGGAGGTCGGCCTGAATAGGAGGCAGAGGGCTGGATACTCTTATTCTGCATCTGGGTCTTCTTCCCGATGGTATTATCCGCTTTCTGCGTCTGCTCTGTTCCCGCCTGCGGCTGGCTCTTGATCAGTCGAGCTCCCCACACTCCTGAAGAACCGAGCATACACGTAATTACGACTATGGTGGCAATATTCCGGATATTCATTCTTCCCCCTTCTCCCTCAGTGCGCGCCGATAATTCGATCGAACTCTCTGGTGCCCCTCAAGTCCGCCAGATCGGGGTCTGAAGCTGCCCATGTTTTCGCCTCATGAGTCTTGATGCATGCCTGCTTCAGATACGAGATAGCTTTGGCTTTGTTACCCATTACAGCATACGCGCATGCCAGATTATACACGGGCTCCACACTGGCATTGGAGATACTGCTTGATTCTTTAAAATAATGAATGGCCTTGTCTGCCTGGCCTCTGGCAAGGAACACGCTCCCAATATTGTTCAGGAGCCGTGCATCCTTTCGAAAGTAGTGCAGAGCCTTCGTATAGGTCAGCAAAGCCTTATCATAGTCTTTTACGGTGAAGTACTGCTCTCCCAGCTTCAGATAGCCGTCAACAGTCTCTGATGCGGGCGCAGCGGGCATGGAGAGTGTCTGGACCGGTACTACTGAAGGCCGGCTTCCCTGGGCTGTCGGGGTACTCTGCTCCGTGAGCCCGGCTTCCTTGATCCCGGAGGAGACCCCGAGCAGCGAAGCCGTCCGGACACCGGTTTTCCTTTCCCCGAATGCCTTGATGCCGTAGAAGACGCCGGTGGTACACAATGAACTGATGATTATGGCAGATATTATCAACCAGACCGTTTTTCTCTTAGCATGGGGCCTCTCCCGGATCACAGGTGAAGACCATGCACCTTTCTCCTCCTGAATCCTCTGAAGAGCATCATATATCGAACTCACTTGGGCTCCTTATCCAGCATAGCCAGGAGCACCATAGTGTCCTGCCCTGCCACTCCGTCCCTCTTCAGGCCGAAATCCTCCTGCATCTGTTCAATGGCTGAGGAAGTTTTCACATCAAAGAATCCGGAACGTCCCGCCTGATATCCCGCCTGCGACAGGATAGCCTGTATCCGCTCGACTTCCGGCCCGGAGTCGCCCCTGATTAAGGTTTCGCTTTCCAGCCCCCTTGCATATGCAACAACGATATTCCATTTGTAAATCGACTTGAATTCCTGCATCGGGATTTCGACAATCGCCTTGTCCTTGCCGACAATCCGGACAAAATCATCCGTAGCATATACCAGAATCACGTATCCTTTTTCAACAGAGGCAATAGCAGGCCTGTTGAGATACTTCAAACTGCCGGGGTTAGGGTGGAGATTCAGAACCTCCGGACCGGGAATTCCGTCCGGAATCATGCTGAGCATCTCCAGTGCGTCTTCATAGTTAAGAATCGTAAAATCAATCCGGGACGGTTTGATGGTTGCCACCTTCAGATCAGGGGTTTTCGGCACTTCCTTCTCGATAGCAACCACAGGGGCGGCCGTATATTCGGTAAATTTCGAGAAGATTCCCGGCCATAACACAAGAACGATAACCGAAGCTGCTGTGACGCCGGCGAATACCGGAATGAACCATCTGTTCCGGCGGAGATTCTCGCCGTAATTTCCCTTGAGTTCCTCGATGGCTGCGGAAACAATATTTTTGGTTATTTTTTGTTTCCCTTTAAGGTATGCGATGAGCAAAGACCGTTCGGCCGCTGCGTTCATCTTGCGGGGAAGCCCTTGGGAGTATCGGTATATGGCCCGGACCGCACCCGGCGTGAAGACATCTGTCCGATACGCCCCTGCCACTGCCATCCGGTGGCGGAGATAATTCTTCGTATCAGGAAGACTCAACGGCCATATGTGATATCGCAGGACGATTCGGTCGTTTATCTGCCTCAATCCCGGCGATTGAAGCATTTTGGCCAACTCCGGCTGTCCGATCAGGATGATCTGGAGGAGCTTTTCCTTTTCGGTCTCCAGGTTGGAAAGCAGGCGGATCTGCTCCAGCACCTCAGGCGTGAGGTTCTGGCATTCGTCGATAATAAGTACCGCGTTTTCACCTTTGACGAAGACATCGATGAGAAAATCATACAGCTTGTTCAGGAGATCCTTTTTTGAGTTCGAGCAGTAGTCTATGCCGAAATCCTGATTGATCGTCTGCAGCAACTCGATGTCGGACAGAGAGGGATTCAGGACCAAAGCCGTGCGCGTCTTGTTGGAGAGCATAGAGAGTAGGGAGCGGCATATGGTCGTCTTGCCCGTTCCCACTTCACCGGTGATCAGGACGAACCCTTTCCTCTGCTCTATCCCATACTGGAGATGCGACAATGCTTCCTGGTGCACCTCCGAAAGATAGAGAAACTTCGGATCGGGCGTGAGATTGAAGGGATTTTCCGAGAGCCCGAAAAATACCTCAAACATTATTGCCATCCATGATCCATCCTATTCGTTGCATCAGACCTATTGTCCTTTTACTTTTTTAGGGGAACATTAACCGAAACAGGCTGTCCGTTCCTCTCCAGCTCTATCTGAACACTGGATTCGTTCTGGTACTGCTGATACACCTTGAAAGCGTCTTCGGGCGTCCGGATAGGCGTGCCGTTTACAGACCTGATGACATCGCCCGCACGTACACCAAGCTCGTAGACCATTGCGTCGCTCCCGAGGTTGCTTACCCTGAAACCATAGGGCTCACCACCTTTGAAGTACGGGATGACCCTTGCTTTACCGATATATTGATCCAGGTTCTTCATCACGGAAGTCATGCCGGAAGAGGCGCCCATAGGGCCGAGACCGCGGGGCATCCCGGAGGGACTTACCGGGCCGGAAACCCCGGGGGCCTTGCCCCCTGATGGAGATTCCTCCATGACGAGCATCTGCTCCTGCCCATTCACATTCATGATCACCTTGTTGCGGAAGATGGCGAGCAGCGTAGCTCCCATGATTTCATCGTTGATCTTGTAAATTTTCTGCTCGTTCTTGCTTTCGATGATAGCCCTGGCTATCTCCTTGGGCCCGGCAATGGTGCCTTTCAATATCAGCCCGAGCTCCGCGATGGGACGAACGGCATCCTTATCGATCCCTTCCTGTCCTGAGACCGGTCCGGACTTTGTGATTTTCAGGAGATCGCGGGCTGGAATGATATTGTATTCTTCCCTTGACCGCTTTTTTTCTTTCTTCTGGGATTCCTGTAGTAAGACCTTTTCCCTGGGGGCGGGCACATCATAGAGATAATACCCTGCAACAGTGGTGACGATGCCTGCAATCACCCAGGCAAAGAGGGTGAGCACCGTGAGCTGTATGAGCCACGTAAACCGCCTCGTAATGTTCATTCCGGTGTTCTCATTCCCCTGCCATCATAGCCGATGGCCTAGTTTAAGCCCCCAAGGCCTTGATATTTCCTGCCGGGCTTCCGTCTCACCATGGTGTGTATACCGACCTCCTCCGACCACATTGCAAATATATAACTCATTCTTCCACAGAACGTTATACCTTGTCAAATCCATGGAACCTCATGCTGAAGCTTCCCCTTCCGCGGGTAAGCGATCTCAGTACGGTAGAGTAACCAAAGGTCTTCGACAGCGGGACATATGCATGAACCTGATGATATTTGCCTTTGATGACAACGCCTTCAATACTCGCCTTCCGGGAACTTAAATCTCCGACCACGTCGCCAATATACTCCTCCGGAGACAAGGCATCAAGATCCATAACGGGCTCCAGCTGCACCAGACCTGCCTTGACCATGGCATCCTGCAAGGCCATCTGGGCAGCTATCTTCAATCCCTGGTGGGTCGTTTTATCATCAATGGTCACTTTATCGACGACCACGTCGATATCAAGGATTTCATATCCGTATACGGGGTCTGAGAGGCAAGCCTCCTCGAGCCCGGCCCTGACATATGTTTCCATATCGGGCGGCACCTTCCCGTCCAGGGTAAAGGTGTTCCCCCCTCCCCTCTTGTTCGGCTTGACGGAAAGCATGACATGGCCCGAATGTTCAACCTCGCCGATCTTCTTATCGAAAATCTTTTCGGCCTGGCGCGCTCTGTTCAACCGTCGAACAGTACAGAACCTGCGGCTTTCCCACATTGATATCCACCCCGAAAGCGGTCTTGAACCTGTCCACCGCTATTTCCAGGTGAAGCTCACCCATCCCGGCAAGAATGACCTGGCCGGTGTCAGGGTCTTCGCTCACCTTGATGGTAGGATCTTCCTCCATGATTTTGTGCATGCCCTGTTCAAGCTTGGAAGAAGACTCGGAGCTCTTCGGCTCGATGGCTACCGAAATGACGGGTTTGAGGACCATGATGGGTTCAAGCACGAGAGCCCTTTCCTCGGATGAAGAGACGAGGGTATCACCGGTGATCGAGTCCTTCAACCCCACGGCAGCTACGATATCACCCGCAATGGCCTTGTCTATCCGCTGCTTGTTGTGGGAATGCATCTCGAAAAGCCTGGCTATCTTCTCTTTTCCGTCCCTGGTGGTATTGTACACCTCGTCTCCCACATTAAGGACGCCGGAGTAGAGCCTCAAGTAGACCATCCTCCTGCCCTCATCCATATAGACCTTGAATACATACCCGACAAGAGGACCGTCAGCGGTGATCTCAACGGGCACTTCTTCGCCGGTTTTCTTGTCATGGGCAATGATCGGTTTGACCTCATGGGGAGACGGAAGGAAATCGATAATGGCATCGATGAGCGGCTGTATCCCCTTGTTCTTCAGAGCAGAACCGCAGAGGACAGGAATGACCCTGGTATCCAGGGTTATCTTCCTCAAGACTTCCTTTATCTTTTTCTCATCGGGGTCCCGGCCGGCGAGATAGGTTTCCATGAGCTCATCATCAAAATCGGCCAGTGTTTCCAGCATGAAATCCCTTGCCGTATCCATAGCCGGTTCCATATCCTCAGGCACCGTCATTACATTGAAGGTCGCACCAAGGGTGTCCTCATCCCAAACGAGGATGCGCCGTCCGATAAGATCGATTACCCCTTTATACGTATCGCCTTCATAATAGGGAAGCTGGACCGGCAGGGGCTTGACCTCCAGCCGTTCATTCATCTGCCTGATGACGGAATCGAAATCAGCCCCCATACGATCCAACTTGTTGATAAAAGCAACCGTGGGGATATGGTACCGCTGACACTGCTGCCATACCGTTTCGGTCTGAGCCTGTACCCCGCCCACCGCGCACAGGATCATCACAGCCCCATCCAGGACTCTCAATGACCGCTCCACCTCAATGGTAAAATCAACATGGCCGGGGGTATCTATAATATGGATCTCGTGATTGTTCCAGCTGCAGGTAGAAACAGCCGAGGTTATGGTGATTCCGCGCTCCTGCTCCTGGGGCATCCAGTCCATGGTTGCCTGGCCATCATGCACCTCGCCCATCCGGTGGATCTTGCCCGTATAGTAGAGGACGCGCTCGGTCACCGTGGTCTTCCCCGCATCGATATGGGCGACAAACCCCATATTCCGTATTTTTGCAAGCCTCTTACTGCTCATATGCGCATCCTGATTTCATCGTATACTACGAATTATTATACACAAAGATCAACCTCGTATACATACTCCATTTTCTTTCCCAGAAAAACTTCTCCCAGCTTAATGAACACGGGCGAAAGATCGGAGAGATAATAGGCGACCGATGGATCAATTTCCCCGCTTTGAACCTCTCCGAGCATATCCGCTACCATTTTAGCGGTGGATCCCGCAGAATCGATGATGCGGATGCTCTCCCCCATGACGCGGGCGATAACGCCTTTCAGCAAGGGGTAATGGGTGCATCCGAGCACGAGTGTGTCTATGCCTCTCTTCAGAAACTCATCCAGGTATCTGCGGGCAACCTGCTCGGTAATGGCATCATCGCACCATCCCTCTTCCACCAGTGGGACGAAGAGGGGACAGGCTTTCGAAAAGACCTCCACGCCCGGCTTTATGGCGTGCAGTGCCCTGTCATACGAACCGCTTTTTATCGTGGCCGGGGTGCCTATTACACCGATCCGCTCTCCTCCGGCTTCGATCGCCGCCCGGGAGCCTGACTCCACCACACCGACAACAGGAATATCCAGTGCCTCTTTCAAAGCAGGGATAGCATGAGAGCTGGCGGTATTGCATGCCACAACCAGCATGTCGATCCCTTTGGAAACGAGGAAGTCGGCACATTGAATGCTGTAGCGGACGATGGTCTTCGAAGATTTCGTGCCGTAGGGAAGCCGGGCGCTGTCACCAAGATATGCAACATCCACCTGGGGCAACAGATCGAGTATCTCCTTGAGTACCGTGATGCCCCCAATGCCCGAATCAAAAATTCCTATTCTTGTGTTCTGCATCTTTTAAGATTCTCCGCATCGAACCGCAGCTGAAGGCGAGCGGCCCTTCCTTGTCTATGTTTTTTGTAATGATGTGTCAAGCAGAGAGCAGGAACTACCCTTGTAAAGCATGTTACTTAAGGATATTCTTTTTTCAGGCCGAGAAGAGTGCTATCTTGCAAGACAATTGTACATTGGGAGGATAAGAATGGAGCATAGGATTGCAATCATCGGGTTAGGCTATGTCGGGCTCCCCCTTGCTGTTGAATTCGGAAAAAAATACCCCGTCATAGGGTTTGATATTAATGTTAAGAGGATCGGCGAACTCAAGGATTCCTTTGACAAGACCCGGGAAATGGAGCCGAAAGAGCTGGTATCTGCCGCACACCTGACGTATACGAGCGATGAAGGGCTGCTGAAATCATGCAATACATATATTGTTACGGTCCCGACACCCATCGATGCCTATAACAGACCGGACATTACCCTCCTGCTCAAGGCGAGCGAGACAGTCGGAAAAAATCTCTCGATGGGCGATATCGTCATCTACGAGTCCACGGTATATCCGGGGGCAACAGAGGAAGATTGCGTGCCGGTCATGGAGAAGGTCTCAGGGCTCACGTACAATGTCGATTTCTTCTGCGGCTACAGTCCGGAGCGGATCAATCCAGGAGATAAATATCACCGGCTGCCTACCATTAAAAAGGTGACCTCGGGTTCCACCCCGGAGATTGCAGCCGTCGTGGATGCGCTTTACAAATCCATTGTAAACGCCGGAACCCATCTCGCACCTTCGATAAAGGTCGCAGAGGCGGCAAAGGTTATCGAGAACGCGCAAAGGGATATTAACATTGCCTTCATCAACGAGCTCTCGATGATTTTTGCCCGCATGAACATCTGCACCAAGGATGTGCTTGAAGCGGCAGTCGACGAAATGGAATTTCCTGAACTTCCAGCCTGGTCTCGTCGGCGGCCACTGCATCGGGGTCGACCCATACTACCTCACTCATAAGGCAGAAAGCCTGGGTTACATTCCCCAGATCATCCTTTCGGGCAGGAGACTCAACGACGGCATGGGAAGATACGTTGCGACCCAGCTCGTGAAGATGATGGTGAAAAAGGCTCACCGGATCACGGATGCAAACGTCCTGGTAATGGGGATCACCTTTAAGGAGAACTGCCCTGACATCAGGAATTCAAAGGTCATCGACATCATCCGTCAGCTCAAGGATTTTGCCTGCAACATCGACGTCTTTGACCCATTTGCCGATCCCCATGAAGTACGGCATGAGTACGGGATCGACATCATCACTTCCGAGGCCGATTTAAAGCCGCTTTATGAAGGCATCATGGTTGCGGTTAGTCACGATGAATTCAAGAAGATCGATATATCAAAGTATAAGGCGAACGGCTGCGTCGTCTACGATGTGAAGCATGTGTACGATAGTTCGGACGAGTATCTCTAGGAGAAGGGTCTTTAAGATGACTGTAAAAGGTATCCTTTCTCCCTTGAGAGATCTTAAAATTACGAAATGACAAAAATCGGCGTCCTCTCTGATACACACCTGCCGGGGCCGGACAAATATTTCGAAACCATGGCCGCACAGTACTTCAGCGACGTCGATATGATCATCCATGCAGGTGACATGACCCATGAAAGCGTGCTCGATCCCTTGCTCCTCATGGACAAAGAGGTCATCGCCGTGTGCGGAAACATGGACCATGCAGATGTTCAGAGGACCTATCCTTTGAGCCGCACGATCAGGGTTGAGGACGTTCACATCGGGATCATCCACGGCTGGGGGGCTCCGAACGGCATCCGCTCACGCATAAGGAATTCCTTCGGCACCATTGATGCCATTATCTACGGGCATACTCACCAGGCCTTTTCCGGTATGGAGGCGGGCATATTCTTCTTCAACCCCGGCTCCCCCACAGACTCCCGGTTTACAACGCCATGTTCCGTGGGTATAATAAAAATTAATAGGCATCTGATACAAGGAGAAATTATCCCGCTTATGAAAGACATCTGGGCTCCCTGGAGGATGGAATATATTGCAAGCCCGAAAACGTCCTCCTGCATACTCTGCGAGGCACACAAAAACGATGATCCCCTTATCATTGTGAACGAACGGGACTGTTATGCCATCATGAACCGTTTCCCTTATACGACCGGTCACTGCATGGTAGTGCCCTACCGGCATGTAGGAGATCTTGCCGAGATGAGCGATGAAGAACTGCGGCAGACGATGAGTCTGGTGACAAAACTCATGTCTGCAATCCGCGTGACGATGAAGCCCGACGGTTTCAACATCGGGTGTAATATCGGGACCGTGGCCGGGGCGGGAATTGCCGATCACTTCCATATGCATGTGGTCCCCCGATGGAACGGTGACACCAATTTTATGCCTGTTCTTGGAGACGTAGGCGTTATCTCGGAGCATATCCTTAAGACAAGGGATAAAATAGCAAGGAATCTGGCTTGAGCGAAGATTGCTTTAAAGGAAGAAGTACAGACGGGAAGGATTCCTTCGTGGGCCAAGAAGAGTCTCACCCTTAAAGATCTGCATGCCGTGAAATCAGTGCTTCGTAACGGCCGTCTCGCGTCTGTCTGCGAGGAGGCCCGCTGCCCGAATATTACGGAGTGTTTTTCCAAGCCATCTGCTACCTTCCTGATCCTGGGAAATGTCTGCACCAGGTCGTGCAGATTCTGCTCGGTTTCAAAGGGTATACCTGCCCCGCCTGATGAGGATGAAGGCATAACCGTTGCCCGGACAGCTCTTTCCTTGGGGCTCAAGCACGTTGTCATCACCTCGGTGAGCAGGGACGACCTCCGGGATAAAGGAGCAGGAGCCTTTGCCCGTGCGATCCGGGAAATCAGGAAGGAACTGCCGGGCTCCACAATTGAAGTCCTGGTCCCGGATTTTTCAGGAAGGCGTGACCTTGTTGAAATGGTGCTGAGCGAGAAGCCCGATGTATTCAACCATAACGTGGAGACGGTGGGCAGGCTCTATGGAGCCATCAGGCCCCAGGCAAGCCTGAAAACAAACCTGGAAGTTCTCCGTATTGCCCGCGAATATTCACGTGATCTCATAATAAAATCAGGATTTATGGTCGGCTTGGGAGAGGAGGAAGAAGAGATCGCTTCGCTCCTGAGCGATCTGAAGCGTTCAGGATGCGACGTCATCACCATCGGTCAGTACCTTCAGCCGACGATATCGAACGTTCAGGTTATGCGTTATTGGCATCCATCGGATTTCCAGAGATTCTCAGATCTTGCGAAAAACATAGGTATCCGCTATGTTATCTCAGGACCTTTGGTGAGAAGTTCGTACAAGGCGAAGGAAATTCTTGAAGAGATTCGTCACGAACGCGAACAAAACGGTTCCTTCGTTGGCGGGAAGGACAAAGGTGCATGATGAGGCTCTCATTTTCCAATGAAACGGGGGCTTCACAGGCAGTCAAAATGCTGCCGGAATGATTCCTTTGCGACACAAGAGGAGAATATATGGATAAGATCAGAATAGGAATGATCGGTCTGGGAACCATCGGGACCGGTGTAGCCAAGACCATTCTGGAGAATACGGCCCTTCTCGAAGAGCGTCTGGGCTTTTCCCTGGAATTGACTGCCATTGCAGATATCGACATCGAGAAAGACCGGGGCATCGCCATACCCAAAGGACTGCTCACCACGAATGCGAACACGATTATCACTAATCCCGATATCGATATCGTCGTTGAACTCATCGGCGGGATTGAACCGGCCAGAACATTCATTCTGGGTGCCCTGAAGTCCGGCAAGCACGTCGTGACAGCGAACAAGGCCCTACTTGCTTCCAAGGGCAAAGAACTCTTCGACGCGGCGCAGACGTACGGAAAAGATCTCTACTACGAGGCGTCAGTGGGCGGAGGAGTGCCCATCATCAAGGCCCTGAGAGAATCACTCGTTGCGAACAACTTCAAGTTCATCTATGGGATTCTTAATGGTACCTGCAACTTCATCCTCACCGAGATGAGCGAAAAAGGTTCTTCTTTCGGGGATACCTTGAAAAAAGCCCAGGAGTTCGGCTATGCAGAGGCCGATCCCACCATGGATGTGGAAGGTGTGGATTCCGCCCATAAGCTGGCTATCATCACGAGCCTTGCCTATGGCGTGCCGCCCGATATGTCGGGCATTTATGTTGAAGGTATCTCCACTCTTGACAATCTCGATGTAGGGTATGCGCGCGAACTTGGATACAAGGTGAAGCTGCTCGCCCTGACCATTGATCGCGGTGACCAGGTGGAGGCCCGGGTCCATCCCACCCTCGTCCCCTTAAATTACCTCCTTGCCAAGGTGGACGGCGTTTTCAACGCCTTCTATGTACGGGGAGATATCGTTGATTCAACCCTCTTCTACGGCAGGGGAGCAGGCATGATGCCCACTGCATCTGCTGTAGTGAGCGATATTGCCGACATAGGCAGAAACATCCTTGCAGGCATTGCAGGCAGGATTCCGCACCTCGGTTACCGGAAAGATATTTCCAGACCGAAGCGGTATATGGCGATCGATGACATTGTTACCAATTACTACCTGAGGATCCAGGTACAGGATAAACCCAGGGTCCTTGCAAAAATATCCGGTATCCTCGGGAACAGGGACATCAGCATCGTTTCCGTTATTCAGAAGGGCGTGCTCATGGACGGGCATGTTTCTATCGTCCTGCTCACCCATGAGGCAAAAGAATCGAACGTCAGAAACGCCATGAAAGAGGTCGAAGCCCTTGAGGAAGTCGGGGGCAAACCGGTTGTCATCAGGGTTGAAGACAGGAATCTGAAAAAAAATTCATAAATCTCCTGTTTCTGCCCGCAAAGCAGGCACAGGAAAGGTATTAAAGCCTTAAGATATTGTTTAGGCTTATTACCTGGGGCGGAGGAAGAGATTTTGAAGAGCATTATACTACTCGGTGACGGAATGGCAGATGAGCCTATTGAAGAGCTTGGAAACAGGACTCCACTCGATGTTGCCAATACCCCGTACATGGATAGACTGGCTGCACGCGGGGAGCTGGGGATGGTCCGTACCGTAAAGCCGGGATTTCCCCCCGGCAGTGATGTGGCGAATATGTCTGTCCTCGGGCTCGACCCGAGCCTCTATTATACCGGCAGGGCTCCCATCGAAGCGACCAGTATGGGCGTACATTTGAAAGAAGACGATACCGCCTTCAGGATCAACCTGGTCACACTGGGCCGGCGTGAGAAAGGCCTGATAATGGAAGATTACTCTTCGGGCCATATATCGACCAAGGAGGCCAGGGAGCTTATAGAGGCATTGAAGGGAATCGTACGCGAATACCGGGGCATCAGCGTCTATCCTGGGATAGAATACCGGCACCTTATGGTAGTGAACGGATACGGAAATCCGGACCTGAAAACAAAACCTCCCCACGACATAACCGGAGAGTATATTGATCCATTTCTCCCGAATGATGAGCTGTTAAAGGGCCTCATGGAGAGATCCATGGAAGTCTTCAAGGATCACCCTGTCAATCTCCTCAGGAGGAGCCAGGGCAAGAAAGAGGCCACATCCATATGGCCATGGGGTGAAGGAAAGGGACTGAAGGTCCCGACGTTGCAGAAAGAGTACGGCATTTCAGGGAGTATGATATCTGCCGTCGACCTCCTGAAAGGCCTCGGCATTCTCAGGGGTATGGAAGTAATCAAAGTCCCGGGCGCCACCGGCTGGATAGATACCGATTATTCGGGCAAAGCTCAGGCAGCGCTAAAGTCACTCTCGGATCTTGATATGGCATTCGTGCATGTGGAAGCCCCTGATGAAGCAGGGCATGCGGGCCTTATCCGTGAGAAGATCCAGGCAATCGAGAGTTTTGACGAAATGGTTGTCGGGCAGATCTTGACGAGTATGGAAGAGCGGTCTGAACCTTTCAGGGTTCTCCTGCTTCCCGATCACCCCACACCCATAGCAAAGAAAACGCATACTTCAAACCCGGTGCCGTTTGTCATATATGACAGTACAAGTCCCAGGGACAACGACTGGGGATTCAATGAAAAAGATGCCTCTCAATCCGGCATATTCGTCGAGAACGGGTATACGCTCCTGAGCAGACTCCTTGCCTAGGGATCGTTTGCTTTGAGAAGTATAAAGGGGCGTGTTGTGATCAGCGCTTATAGGCTGAAACAAATGCGCTTTGCCTGTCTATCTCAAGATCGAGCTGTCCCATGAGAATCCTTATGTCTTCTGAAGAGAAGTTTTCCCTCAATCCTTGAAGGACAGGCAGTATTTCCTTTTGAATGCTTAAGAAATGACGATCACCCAGAGGCGATAAGGATTTATACGTGCAGATCAGATCTGCCATATGGACACATGCAGCCAGGACTCGATCCGACTGTGCCCGTGATGGCTCATGATGCCATGAGATCGCATCCATGATATCTTGCGGAAAATTCCATGTTTCAAGGAGCTTCACTGCAACATCGGTATGGGATGTTCCGAAAAAGGCTTTTTCCAGCGCATGATAGGTGATCTTGCTGTCATTCCTCTCCAGCATGGATAACATTTCCCTGAACTTCCCGGGGAGGTATTCGCAGAGAAATACCTTCCCGATGTCATGGAGGAGCCCGGCCACGAAGAACCTCCCCTCGATCTTGAGTTTGAAATATCCTGCAACCATCCGGGTAGCCAAACCCACGGCATAACTGTGTCTCCAGAGCTTATCCAGAATATCCGAACTTTTCTGATCGAATAAACGAACAACGGATATGCTTAATGCAAGATTCCGTATCTCTTTGAATCCTAATAGAGCTACTGCATTGGAAGCAGCAGCTACCTTTTTTGAAAAACCGAAGTATGGGGAATTTGCCATGGTGATGATACCTGTAGACAGCACAGGATCTTTTTCGATCAGGGTAATGAGGTTCGAAGCAGAGGAATTCTTCCCGGATGTCACTTCCAGGATGCCTTTCATGACAGGAGGCAGGTCGAGTATGTCCTTACACCTCGAAAGAAGCTTAAAGACATGCTCTTTATTTTGATCTGGATAGAGTTTTCCTTCCACTAGTGAATCATTCGGAAATATGGGTTGCTTTCTTTACACCCTTTCACCATGTTTCTCTTGAAATACTTCGGTGATATTTCCATAATAAAGCCGGTTGCCCTAACCGTTCCTTGATATCTTCCGTTGATCAAACCCTGGATCCTTATTGACAATAGCGAACCTGTGAGAAATTATATTTAAGAGGGATTTTTATATTCCCGATAAGTTAAGATGATGGAAATGGGACATCTTTTCTGGATAATTTTCTATGCGGTCATATGTATCACTGCAGCTGTCGTTGCAGTTAAGCTTATGGCAGAGAAGGCCTCCCCTCCGTTAAAGAAATCAGCTGCTCACTATGTCAGCATATCAACGAACGATAATATCGACGATGCATTCATGAATATATATAACCTTGATTGGAAACCTGATAGAGAGCTGTCCAAAGAGGTGCCGGAACGTATAGCAAAGGTAATTAACGGCATCGAATCGATATCACCCCTGGTTACCGAGCTCTCGTCAAAGCTCAACGACCCGGATATCAATCCGAAAGAGATCAGCAAGCTCATCATAACAGACCAGGGTCTCACGTCTTTTATTTTAAAGCGTGTGAATTCCCCTTATTATGGCCTTTATCAGAAAGTTGACAACATTTTTAATGCCATAGTTATTCTCGGATACAACGAAATCTACAGGATCGTTATGGAGGAAAGGGCTTCCAGAATCGGAATCAAGCCGACTCGCGAAGAATGGATTCATGCGAATCTCACATCCACTATCGCAGCATACCTGTCAAGCACGGCAAGGATTGGTGTACCAGGAGGTACCATGGTTACCCTGGGAATGCTCCATGATATTGCCAAGACCATAATGGCCAGATCCCTTTCTCAGCCAGAGGGAGGCTTTTCCTCTGATCCCAGGGAGAGGCTGAGACAGGAAACGGAATTCTACGGCATTGATCATGCAGCCTTAGGCGGCATACTGGCAAGACAGTGGAGAATGCCGGACAAGTTAAGCAAGGCTATTGCGCAGCACCACTGGCCCCTGTTCTGGCCGTTGCGGGAAGTCGGACAGATCTCTCCCGACACTATGAAGGAATTAGCAATCTTGAGTATATCCGATATAGCCGCTAAAAATTTCACGCAGGAACTATCAGGCATTTATATCGGCGATGATTATTATCGGTACATCAAAAAGGCCCCAAAGATGGAAAGCGTCCTCATGCCCGAAATAACTCGGGATCTCAACCGGATAAAGCATCTTGGTGAGACGAAAAGCACGGATTCACCAGAACAGCCGGATGGATCCGCTCACAAATAAGAGATGATCGGATGTGGAAATAGTACGGATGGGGGAGAGTATCCATGATTCGTCTCTCCCCCGGATCTAACTTGGCAAGATATTAACTGATAAGCTGAGAAATCCTGTATTGGTTGAGGTTATGCGGGGATGATGTAGATTTTTCCATTCCCTTCATAACATCTGATAACAATACACGGGCCTCCTCAACATTCTCGACATCGGAGCGGGAAGCTGCCCTATTCTCTACGGATACGATATCAGTAACCCTATCCTGGCTTTCCTCTTTCTCCCTTGTCTTTTTCTGATAATCTTCCTCTTTCTTCACCAGATTAATAACATTCGATATTTCAGAATTTATTTTCATACGTTTCCCCTTCCCGGAGTTCTACAAATCCTTTATCGGCATGCAAAAAAAAACCTTTACTGCAATGTGAGTAATATTTCATAAATTCTGTTTCTTCCTATTCCTGTTTCCTCGGAGAGCACTCGAAGCACATCTTTTTTTGTGTGGCCAGCCTTGATGAGGGAGACTGCCCTTTCTTTCAATGCACTTTCATCGAGCGAATCCTCTTGGGACGACCCTTTGACGATCACGGTAACCTCACCGATCGGATTCTTGTCCTTGAGTTTCTCGATCAGATCTCCTGCATGGCCGACAAGGTACTCCTCATGTATCTTTGATATCTCGCGTGCCAGGCATATGGTTCTGTCGTTTACATTCTTTTCCAGGAGCTTCAAAGTAGCCATTATCCTGTGCGGAGACTCGTAAAAAACAGTATGCTCTGAGGACAAAGCCATTCTGATCGTCTCACGCTCGGCAACGCTCTTCTGTCTCGGGAAAAATCCGATAAACCGGAATCCACCCCCGAACCCGGATGCTGACACGGCTGTGATTACTGCACTGGGGCCCGGAAGCGCTTCTACCCGTAAACCTCTCTCACGGACGTGGGATATGAGCACAGATCCCGGATCGCTGATCAGCGGGGTGCCCGCATCGCTCACCAATGCAACGTTTTTCCCTGCCTCCAGGGCCTCTATGATGAGAGAAATTTTTTTCATCTCGCTGAATCTCTCATACGAAACAAGCGGCTTGTGGATCCCATATGCAGACAGCAGCTTGCGTGTGTGCCTGGTGTCCTCACAGGCTATCAGATCTACCTCTTTCAGCACATCGAGGGCTCGTAATGTTATATCCCTCAAATTGCCGATAGGTGTTGGAATGAGAAAAAGCGTTGTACTGCTCATGCATTGGGGCCTTTTTTCTTCTTTTGTCCGGTTCATTAAACATGATATATATACTTGTTGCGAAAAATAAAAGGAAGGGCTATCCATGGAGTCTTTAAAGCTCGACATCGAGGCACACTTCAAGAGGATTTCAAGCACTACCGAATATATGAAGAAGCTTTTCATCATGCCGGATTCCTCGGACAGGTTCGTTGAATTCGGCGTTCATCTTCTGGATATGATCCATGACTTTTTCAAAGAAAAAGGCGGCATCCACTCCTCTATCTCCATGGAAGATCTTTCACGGATCTTCGACAACATCAGCATGCCCTCGGAGCCGAAGCTGATCAAAGATGTCCTGTTCGAGATCAAGAATAACGTCATCAAGCATTCGGTCAAAGTCGCAAATCCCTATTACATCGGGCACATGACGAGTGCCATTCCCTATTTCATGATACTCCTCGAAATGATCGCAGTAAGCCTCAATCAGAACCAGGTGAAAATCGAGAGCGCCAAAGCCTCATCGTTTGTTGAAAGGGAATTCCTCTGCTGGATGCATAAGCTCATATACCAGGATACGGATGAGTTCTATAATTCCAACATCCAGAATCCTCATATTGCTTTGGGCAACATTACTTCGGACGGCACGTTAGCGAATCTTACCGCTCTGACCCTGGCAATGGCAAAGGCTTTTCCTGCAGATGGGAAAGCCTTCAAGGGAATCCGCCTTGAAGGCCTTGTCCGCGCATTGGAATACTATGGATACAGACAGGCTAAGATCCTGGTGTCGAAAAGAGGCCATTACTCGATCTGTAAGACAGGAACAATCCTCGGCATCGGAGAAAATGGGGTCATCCATGTCCCTGTTCACCCGCATACGAACAGGATAGATATCTCTAAACTCCTTCAGATTATTGAAAAGACCCGCAAGGAAGACAAAGCTGCAGGAAAACCGACAAAATTCGTTTCCATCGTTGGTATTGCAGGAACTACGGAGACGGGTAATATTGACGACCTTGAGCAGCTGTCTAAAATTGCAAAGGAAATAGGAGCCCATTTCCATGTTGACGCTGCCTGGGGTGGCGGGGCTTTGATCATGGATTCAGGCAGGGAGATGATGAAAAGTATCGAGAAGGCGGACACCGTGTCCCTTGATGCTCACAAACTCCTTTATGCTCCCAACTGTATGGGAATATGTCTTTTCAAGGACGTAAAGGACTCGAAACTCATCTACCATACGTCGAATTACATCATTAGGAAAGGGTCTGTCGATCAGGGTAGGTTTACTATCGAAGGGTCCCGGCCTTTTGCCTGCCTAAAGCCGTGGGCCTCACTCAAGATCTTAGGGAAAAACGGATACAAGCTGATCTTCAACCATGCCAATGATCTGCAGAGAACATTCGTTGATCTTATCGAGAAGGATCCGCTCTTCGAATTATTGAACAAGCCCGAACTTTTTATCATCAATTACCGATTCGTACCCGAAGAGCTCAAACTCAAGCTCGACGAGCTCATGGAAGATCCCAGAGATAATGTTGAAAAGATCTCTCATATCAATAAAATCATAAATACCATTAATATTGAGCTTCATAAAACCATCAGAGAGCATGACACCTCTTTCGTGTCCAGGACCAGATTGGAATCCACCAGATATGCTCCAAGAAAGATCGTTGTCCTGCGCGCCATTACGGTCAACCCGAATACAGAGCCCTATATGCTCAGAAAGGTTCTCAACGACCACCGGAGCATGGGGATCAGCATCTGGCAGGAAATGAATAAGATAAGCGAGATCGTGGAACTTTTATGATCGTCATCTCTTCCTTGCCCGAAGTCTGATAGTGATTCGATCTATGCGGCGAGAGCTTTTATTCGCAGACAGGAACATTTTCTGTAATTTCTGCTTGAAGAGCAAACTGGCGATATTGAATATCCTGTATGATCCCCAATAACAAAGCATTCAATATTCTGTAGGTCTTTGATGATGTCGGGTTGATTCCTTCGATTGTCTTTATTGTCCATCCGGTATTTCTGAACATTCTTTCGATGCTTTTTTTTGTAAAAAATCTCAAGTGATCGATATCCAGCACTCCCGAATCCTTATATCTCCAATCACCACGTATAATGAGATCTTTGAGAACTCTATAATACCGGACATTCGGTATCGAAGCTACCAATACCCCGCCAGGGGTGAGATATTTCCGTAATTCAGATAAGAAAGCAAAGGGATTGACTAAATGTTCCAGAATATCATTACAGACAATGCAATCGAAAAATGTGTATGGGATTTCAGAAATCTTGATCACAGCATCCCCAATAACCACCTTATCCAGGACCTTTGAAGCGTTTTGTGCTTGCTGAGTATTCATTTCAATACCCCACACTTCACACATGTTACGGTCTTTCACAATCTTGCCGAAGGAGCCGGCCCCGCAGCCGATGTCTAAAACCCTCTTTCTATCCAGGGGGACATGGGCTAGCATTTCATCACGGCAGCTTTTATAATAGTCATTCTCATTTAATTTTTCTGAATTCATACGCATTATTCACTTTTCACCATAACCGGGAGTACGTATAAATGCCTCAACGAGATATCTTATGATTTTATATCTCCAAGGCATCCGGATAAAAGACGCAAACAAAAATCCTTGTGCTTCGGCAGCCTTATTCTCCTTTAATGTAATTATTCCCATATCTCTCAAGGCCTTAGCGCATTGCTTATTATATATCCACCACCATAAATGGGTTCTCTCCATGAGCCAGGGGAGATATTTCCTGTAGAGGTTTATCTCAACAAAAGGATATTTTGAAGACCACCTATTACTCGTATTATCTCCATGCCAACGGTATTCCAGGAGTGCTTCTTCAATAAAACCGACCATGCCATAATATGAAAGTCGGATGAAAAGGTCATGTTCTTCTCCCACAGGAAGGTCTTCATCAAATAATCCAGCCTTATCAAAGGCTTCACGTTGAATCAGTGTCGACCCAGGGGTGATGTAATTGCTTTTATATAAGTCTAAAAAAATATCTCCCTGAGTTTTCCTTGACTTGTGCCTCTGGGTGGTGCGGCGCTTCGGTTCATGAGCCCCGAATCTCTCTTCAGGGGTGAAAACCATGAGGCATCCCGGATTTTCTCTCAAGAAGCGTACCTGTTTTTCAATTTTATCCGGTTTAAATATATCATCCTGGTCAAGTAGGGCTATGAATTCTCCCCGAGACGCACGGATCCCGGTATTTCTCGCCCCTGAAATTCCTCTGTTCTTTTGAGAAATAATCTGTATGGGATACCGGCTAGCTATAAGAGGCCCGGAATCGGTTGATCCGTCATCCACAACAATAATTTCTGTGTTTTCATAACTCTGGGTTAAAGCCGATCGGATAGTTTCACGAATATATGCCTCTCCGTTATAAAGAGGAATAATGATACTTACCAGACCGGCGTCTGACATATTTACTTATAATCCCCCGTCCCAAGGATTACGGAAAGAATCCGCGGAGCATTCACCTCCTGAGTATACATCCTTTCCAGAATAGTTCTCCCATGCAAACCCATCGTCACCCTATTCTCTTCATTCGTAATGAGCATGGAAAGTGCGTTAACCCATTCTTCTTCCGTCTTTGCCCAATACCCGCTATGACCATGCTCGACCACATCCCGGTTCACTCCTACAGGTGTGCAGACAGCAGGCACGCCGACACCGAAATACTGAAGTATTTTGAGTCCGCACTTCCCCCAGGACCAGGGATCATCAATGAGCGGCATCACGCCGATATCCATGTCCATCAGTTCCGTAACCTCGGTAGATGAAGACCACGTAACCTTTCTTACTGGGATGCTCTCGCAATCAAAGAATACATCGCAAATGATCTTGAGTTCTACCTTGCCTGGGAATCTCTTCCCTATCTCATTCCATACACCTTTCATCCTTTCAAGATAGTGGATGCTTCCGTGATCCCCGATCCAGCCGATAGTGACAAGATCCTTCTTGATCGAATAGTCCTTGAGGCAATATTTTGCGGCAGGGATCGAGGTCGGGATGGTGATTACCCGGGTATTATACTGCGAGGATTTATCCTTCAGGAAGGAATTGCCTGCAATTACCACGTCGCTGTTTTGAACCATATTCTTGAAGCGTTTCTCGCGAGTGCGGGAATACGGAGATTTTGCAAGGGTGTTCTTGTACATGACCGCATCATCAAGGTCATAAATTATCTTATTTGCCTTGAGACGGAATATGGGAAGGAGGGGATAATGAAATCTCTTCCTCTGGATAAATACACAATCATAACGATGAAGATCAGAGATCAAAAAGAGATAATCCTTCAGGGAATCAGGAAATTCCCGGACTGTGCAGACAATACGGTGTTCCTCAAGGTACGGGATATACTGTAGTATCCGGTACCTGCTTGCAGCCACCTCTTTCCCTTGTATGAGTATCAGTACCTTATTGCTCATGGCTTTTCAAAATCTCTTCCACGTTCGAGAAAACCGTGCGATGGTCTTTTAAGAAGGATCCGGCGCCCACACTGCCTCGACTGTTTGTCATCATATCCTTCATAGCCCTGGACAAATCTGCTACGTTTCCAGGATCAATAACCAACCCGTTTGATTCATTTATATACATACTCGCACCGTTTACACTGGTGGTGATAACGGGAACACCGGATGAAAGAGACTCCAGAACCACCAACGAGCAGGCGTCATAGTAGGTAGGATGAACGAGACAATCACATGCAGGGTATACTCTTTGGAGATCATTTGCCCTGCCCCCGAAGATTATTTTGTTGCCCAAGGGTTTAGCCGTTTCTTTCATCCATGCATCTGTATGCCCTATGATGAGGGCCTTAAAGGGCCATTGCGCAAGCTCAAGGCAGGCGTTTATCAATACGTCGTACCCTTTGAGCCTGGGATTCTGGGCAACGAACAGAAATACGAAATCATCTTTGTCGATGCCGTATCTCTGACGAATGGTTTCCCGGTGCACTCTATGCTCGGGCCGGTACTTCTCGACGTCCACCCCGTTTGGAATAAGATGTATCTTATCCTGCGGATAGTGAAAGAATTCTCTCATATCTTGTGCTACCATCTCCGAGATCGCAATCACCTGAGGCCTGGTTACCCGGAAAGTCCACCATTCCAGTGTTCTCTGGACCATGTCCTTGAGAGACATACGCATCAGTAGACGGACGAGGCGCCGGGTCGGCAGCTCATACCTGACGGTTTCCTTGAGGAACCATGCCCGGTGCACCCCACCGTGGGGCTGATAGATGTCCATGGAAAAGGTGTTCCCCACACAGAAATGAATAAAGCCTTGCATCTTCCTTATCCGGAAATAATGGAGAACTGCAAAGCTCAAGTGCCTTAAGCACTGGGGGAATCTGACTACCGGAAGCCTTATTATACGGATCGAGTTATGGGGAGACCCTGCTGCCTTCATGCAGATAATTGCAACTTCATGTCCCCTGGATGCAAGGTGATTGGCAAAATCCCAGCAATAACGCTCTGCACCCCCTACGGATGGGTCATACTTCTCGATTGCGATGCTGACTTTCACCGGTAATACTCCCGGATGCTCTCAGTGATAAAGGATATTTCATCCTCCCGGATCCAGGGATGCATCGGCAGACTCAGGATCTGCCCGGAACGCCTCTCCGTATTGCTCAGAGCGCCTTGGCTATGGGCATGGCTGAAGGCGGGCTGCATGTGAATAGGCACCGGGTAATGGATAAGAGTCTGGATTCCCTTGCTGCTCAAGTGGTCACGCAGACCGTCACGATTTTTGACCGAGATTACATAGAGGTGATAAGCATGGGTGCTCCCAGGAGCAAGTGAATTCTTAATCAGGTTGATGCTGCCCAAGACGGCATCGTAAGCATGGGCCGTTTCCTGCCTTCTCTCAACCCATGCATCAAGGCGCCTTAGCTTCTCCCTCAAGAAAGCGGCCTGAATCTCATCCAGCCTCGAATTATAACCCACCATCAAATGATGATATCGGTCCTTCTGCCCGTAATTCCTCAGCAGGAGAAGTTTTTCGTAGAGCTGCGAGTCTCTTGTCGTGACCATTCCGCCATCTCCGTAGGCACCTAGGTTTTTGGTGGGATAGAAGCTGAATGCGGCAGCGTCGCCCAATGATCCTGCACGGCTTCCTTTGTACAGAGCTCCGTGTGCCTGACAGGCGTCTTCCAGAACAAAGAGGTTATATTTCGATGCGATCTCCCTGATCTTATCCATGTCGGCACACATGCCGTAGAGATGCACCGGGATCACCGCCTTGGTCTTATCGGTGACAGCCTCCTCGATGAGCGAGGGATCCATGAGGTATGACGATTCTTCTATGTCTATAAAAACCGGTGCGGCACCGGTATAAATAATAGCTAAGGCTGTTGCGGCAAAGGTATGGGACACCGTGATCACTTCATCACCAGGCCCTATCCCCATTGCCTTCAATGCAAGGAAGAGCGCATCAGTGCCTGTTGCCAGCCCGACTCCGTAGGTGCACGAGCAGAATTCCGCGAACTCCTTTTCAAAGAGCTTTACCTCGTTCCCAAGGACGAAGGTATTCGAAGAGATAACTCGATCCAAGGCTGAGCGGATCTTACTTCCTATCTCGTCGGTCTCCCTGGAGAAATCAGAGAATGGGATCTTCATTTGCGGGAATCTGGTCCTCTATCCAGTAATGCCGGCGGTAGCGCGAATAGAACTCATACGTCCTGGAAATACCTTCTTCCAGAGAAATTTTCGGCTGCCAGCGTATCGCCTTTTTTATCTTCGTGATATCGGCCCAGTAATCCCCGGGCTCTACCTCTGCCCGCTCTTTCGTAAAATCGGTAAATTTGTAGCTTCCCTTCCCGATGGTCTTCACGATCTTCTCGGCGATCTCCCGGAATGTCACAGGGATGCCTGAGCCTATGTTGAACACCTCGCCGTATGCCTTATCCGAAATTGCTCCGGCGAGCATGCACTCCACGAGATCATCTACGTAGAGAAAATCCCGGATAATGGTACCGTCCCCGAAAACAGGCAGGGCTTCGTCATCCATGGCCTTTTTAATAAACCAGTTGAAGACGCCGTATTCATCATGCATCATCTGATGCCTTGGGCCGTAGGTGTTCGTGATCCTCATGCAGACAGCAGGTATTTTATAAATCTCATGGTAAACGAGGATTATCTTCTCCGCAGCAAGGTTCGTGACTGCATAAAGCCCCTTGGGGTTGGTAGGATGGTCTTCGTTCACGGGCAACTTCACGCTCGAACCGTACTCTCCCCTGGTGCCTGAATAGATGACAATAGCCTTCCTGTTATGATTTTTCAGGGACTGCATGAGTGTCAAAGTCCCATGACAGTTGATCTCGAGGTCCAGCACAGGGTTTTTCATGGAGTCTACGTGATTTACCTGGCCTGCCAGATGGAAAATCACATCCTGACCCTTGACAAGATGGTTCATGGACAGCTGGTTTCGCACATCCGAGAAATTAACCCTGACCTTATCCTTGACCGGCTCTATGTTGAAAAGGTTTCCGCCCTGCCTCGGGAGCATGTTATCCACAATGGAGACCGAAGCCCCGAGGTTTACGAGCTCGATCGCGAGGTTGGACCCAAGAAAACCTAGCCCCCCGGTTATCAGGACATTCTTTCCCTGGTAATATTTATGAAAGATCTCTTCCATTCCCTTTTCCTCTACCCCTTTCCAACTCCCATAGCTTTGCATATTTGGCAAACACATAGTACATGGTGGAAACGGCAATCACGAGCCCTGCTGTGCCATCCAAAAGCCCCCTCTTGAAAATATACTCCTTGATGAACCGAATGGGGGGCCGCAATAAAAGATCAATGTACGAAAACCGTTTGCCTTCCCGCATCATATCTTCCGCAGCGGTCTTGGAATAGCGGTTGATGGTATCGATCTGATCGGCAATGTCACGGTAATTGTAGTGATAATAATAGTTTTTGAGTTCTCCTGTTTTACCCTTCATCTTTACATTCGCGTGCAGGGCGCCTTCAAAAGCACCTTTCGATTTCCTGAAAATTCTGATCTCGTAATCAGGCACCCAGCCGCCGTGCAGGATCCATCTGCCGAGATAGAAATTCCTCCGATGAGCTATATAGCCGTCATAAGCGCATGCATCCTGCTCGAACCTCTGCCGGATCTCTTCGGCCAATTCCGGAGATACTTCTTCATCCGCATCCAGAAAGAGCACCCAGTCGTTCTTTGCCTTGGAGATGCAGTAGTTATACTGATCCCTGAAGCCGGGCCATTGCCGCTGTTCGCACAGGGTGGCATATCTCCTGGCGATCTCAAAGGTCCCATCCGTACTGAAAGAATCCACTACGATCAGCTCCGAGACCCAGGAGGAGACGCTTTGAAGCGCCTTTTCCACAGTCCTCGAATTATTGAATGTAATCATGCATGCAGATATTTCTGTCACGACGCTCTTTTTTACCTTCTCATCAAACATCCAAACCATATCTTGACGCTTCGCAGGCTGCCTGATGTAAGCGGTGTATATACCAGCCTACCGTCACAACGTATCTCCCCTTACCCGGTTTTGGTACCCGGAAGAGACGGAGACTTGTGAAGGATCTTATAGACATACCTGGGATAATATTGCAACCCAATCACTTCATGCTCATATTACTCCAACCCGTCATATAGAGGGATTCAAGGCAGATATGATTGATATCCTCTGTAAAAGCCCTATTCTTTTTCACAGTATGATCTACAACTGGAAAGAACTCTATGAAAGCAGGCACTCAACTCCGAGAGAAGCTTTATCAAAGATCAGAAAAGGCTCTCGTATTTTTCTCGGTTCAGCCTGCGGAGAGCCTCAGCTTCTCGTACGCACACTCATCGATATTGCTCCGAACATGGCGGATGCAGAAGTTATCCACCTCCTGGACATCGGATCCGCACCGTATATCGATGAAAAATTCATTGATAGCTTCCGGCATAATGCCCTGTTCATCGGATCGAGTACGAGGGCTGCCATCCAGGAAGGGAGGGCCGACTACACTCCCATCTTTCTCTCGGAAATCCCGCTGCTCATGCTCAGGGGAAGGATGCATCTTGATGCAGCCCTCATTACAGTTTCACTTCCTGACAAAAACGGCTACGTAAGCCTCGGCATCTCAGTCGATATCACCAAGACCGCTGCCGAGGTGGCTGATTACGTCGTTGCCGAGGTGAATCCCAACATGCCGAGAACCCTTGGAGACAGCTTCCTCCACGTGAGCGATATCGATGCCTTTGTAGAAAACGATCTGCCTCTGCTCGAATTCTACCAGAAGATACCCGGAGACATTATCCGGAGTATAGGGGAGCATATTGCAGAACTTATCGAAAACGAATCCACGATCCAGACAGGTGTGGGCAGGATACCGAGCACAGCATTGCTCTGCCTCATGAATAAAAGAGATCTCGGAATCCATACTGAGACCTTTTCCGATGGCGTCATTGATCTCATCGAAGCCGGCGTGGTAACCTGCAAGAAGAAGACTCTTCACCCCGGAAAGATAATTGCAGCTTTCTGCATGGGCACAAAACGCCTGTATGAATATGTTGACAACAACCCGTTCTTCGAATTCCACCCCTGCAAATATGTGAATGATCCCTATATCATAGCCCAGAACGATAAGATGGTCTCCATTAACGCTGCTTTATCCGTGGATCTCACCGGACAGGTGAGTTCCGATTCGCTTGGCGTCCGCTTTTATAGCGGGATAGGAGGCCAGGTGGATTTTGTCCGTGGTTCTTCCATGTCGCGCCGCGGCAAATCGATCATGACATTACCTTCAACAACAGATGATGGCAAGAGTTCACGGATTGTTCCATGCCTCGAGCCGGGCAGCGGGGTCACTGTCACCAGAGGCGATATACACTATGTGGTAACGGAATACGGCGTGGCTTACGTACACGGGAAGTCCATCAGGGACAGAGCCATGTCTCTCATCAACATCGCCCATCCAAATTTCAGAGAAGATTTGCTGGCGGCGGCAAAAGGACAAAAATATGTATTTAAAGACCAGATTCTGCCGGCAATCTTTTACCCAAAAGAGTACGAGACTTATTGGACGGATAAAAAAGGGCAGGAGATTTTCTTCCGGCCGGTAAAACCCACTGATGAAAGAGCCATTCAAGACCTCGTCTATGCCCTCCCGGTGCAGGATGTCTATACTAGGTTCTTCCAGAGCCTCAAATCGTTTACCCATAAAGTAGCAATGCCCATGGCAGCCATAGATTACCATGACAAGATGGCGATTGCTGCCGTTGTGGGCAAGGAGGAACCTGAAAGCAAGGAAAAGATCGTTGCCGTAGGCCGCTACGTGAGAGACCCCAATACCGACTTTGCCGAGGTTGCTTTCACGACGGACCATGACTGGCAGAACAGGGGCATAGGAACGTTTCTCCTTCAGTATCTCATAAGAATTGCCAGGGAAAAAGATATCAAGGGTTTTACTGCAGATGTACTCTCACAGAACACGCCGATGATGAAGGTTTTTACGAAAACCGGTTATCCGGTTAAGACCAACCTGGAGTACGGGGTATACGAGCTGGAAATCCCATTTTCGGAAAAAAGCGAGTCTGTCCTGAAACATCAATAACAAGAAGCTCCCTGCCATCTGCTGCAGGGAGCTTCTTGTTGAAAATCTTATATGATTTTATAATATTCCAAATTCATTTCTTTATGCATCAGAACCCGGCTGTCGAGATGAAGCAACCTCCGCCGCCGCCACCTGATCCTCCTCCATCAGTGACAGGGACTTGGTTATCTGCCGCTTCACTGGTGACAATCTTGAATGTGCCGAGTTGATCGGAAGAAAAGCTTACCTTCCCATCTGATGCAGCAACGTTGCTCACGTCGACCCAGGAATCATTTGCACTGTCATAGCGCTTCACCGTTGGTTTCCCGTCGTCGCAGTTCACCGTAATAACAGCCGGCTTCGCCAGTACAAGGCCATAAGGGAGAATATCGAACTCGAACGTTCCATTCTTATACTGCACTGCCGAGGCTGCTGCTGCAGTTGTACTTCCTATTCCGATGGGAACATTGCGAATCATGGCGTCTTCGGGGAGCTCAACCCGGATACCGAATACATCATCAGCGATATCCAGGAAGGAACCAGGCTCAAATGCTCCTATCACCGACAACTCGTCCGTGACGGAAACTCTGAGACGATAGACGAGGAGTGACTGCCCATCGATAACATTGTACAGGTAAGCGCCCGGGTTATTTATTGTAATGGTGTTCTGCGCCGGTGCCGGATATGCATTAGTAAGAGGCACGATGGTATAGTTGCCGGAATTCACTTCGGCCAGATCGATCACCTCTCCCACTTCCCCGATGATATCCTTGAGTACGTTATCAGTGTTTGGATAATCGGCAGCATTTACGGCGGATGTCCCGGCCATGAATTCAACGAGGTTAACCACTCCGTCTCCATCTGAATCCATCAGCGAATCCATCGGATTTGACGGGTTAAGCCCCCAGAGCTCTTCCATACTATCCGGAATTCCGTCCAGGTCAGAATCGGCCGGGAGTCCATTACCCTGATCACCCAGCTGTTCCGGGATCGTTGCATGGGCTTCCTGGGAGAAACCGCTCTCATTGTTCGAGGTATCAATAGCTGTAACGGCAAAATAATACGTGACACCCGCGGTAAGGGCCGGGACATCCGCGCTTGTATTAAGGCCGGCATTGATAATCTTGGAATATGAGCCGCTTGTCGTACCGTAGTAGACCTTATATCCGGCTAGATCGGACTCACTGTTTCCATTCCAGCTTATCCTCACGGTAGCACCATGAGCAACACTTACCATCCCCACAAAAACCAGAACCATCATCATTTTTTTAATCACATTTGTCATCTTCATGCCGGCTTTATTCTCAAAATGCATGCCAGTATATTTGATTTATTATTTCAGATAGTTACCATTGATCATGAATTGATATACTGATAAATTTGGTAACGCTGGTTACGAATCTGTATATTAATCATATGAAACTGATAATAGAATAATATGATCTAACGATCGCCTCTAAAAGGCCATGCGGAGGTTTTTCTGCTGGATATGAAGATTTGTTATGAGCGGTTTTTGGAGCAGACTTACAGGGGATGAGAAGAATAAGGGAGGCAGAAACTGCCTCCCTGAATAGGTCTTATTTCTTAATCCGGTTAAAGAGAAGTACGACCGGATTTGCAATGAACACGGTGGAGTATACACCTGATATCACCCCTACAATCATTGCAAAGGCGAAATTATGGATAACGCTTCCGCCGAGCAGGAAGAGACACAGGATAGTGACAAACACGGTAAAAGAAGTAAGGATCGTTCTGTTCAGCGTCTGCGATACACTGCTGTCCATCACTGTGGAGAGTTCGACAGATCCGGTCAACTTTTTAAGATTTTCACGAACTCTATCGAAAATTACTATTGTATCATTCAGGGAAAATCCCACGATAGTAAGCAAGGCGGCAATAACGGTAAGGTCGATCTCTTTGCCTGTAAGAGAAAACATGCCGACCGTTACTATTACATCATGAACCAGTGCGGCTATTGCCCCGACGGAAAAGCTAAACTCAAAGCGCCACCATATGTAGATGAGAAGCCCGATCCCTGCGTACAACAAGGAAAAGAAACCCTTCTTTTTGAGGTCCTCGCTCACTGCCGAGCCCACCATATTTGTCCCTCTGATATCTACATCTTTTGCCCCGAAGGCATTTTTCAGAGCGCCCTCTATCTTCTTGGCAGTTTGATAACCGACATCACCTTCGGTGCTGGTTCGGATGAGGAACTCATTGTCGCTTGAAATGCCCATACTTTGTATGGTTGCTCCTGCAAATCCTAAAGGTTTTAATGCCGCCCTGATATCGTCTGTTTTAACTGCCTTATTGAAGGCCACTTGGATCTCTGTCCCGCCGGAAAAATCTATCCCGTAGTTCAATCCTCTGACAAAGAATATTGAGATGAGACATATTATCAAAAATACAACCGAGATACAGGTGGTGATCTTGTTGTATTTCATGAACTCAATGTGGATTCCTGGTCGTATCAACTCCATGAAACCCTCCTAAATACTGATCCGTTCGATTTTCTTATAGTTTACCAGCCACTCCTGGATCCACTTGACAACAATGAGGGCTGTGAACATAGAGGAGATAATGCCGACCGACAGGGTGACTGCAAATCCCCTTATGGGTCCTGTACCGAACTGGAACAGGACGACCGCTGCTATGAGGGTCGTTATGTTCGAATCGACTATCGCGGACAGGGCATTGCTGTATCCGGCCTCAATCGCCATCTTCGGCTGTCCTTCCCAGCCTGATCTCCTCCCTTATCCTCTCATAAACAAGCACGTTCGCGTCCACTGCCATACCGATGGTGAGCACGATGCCCGCAATACCGGGCAGCGTCAAAACCGCACGAAAATGCGCAAGGATCCCGATAAGAAGTATGATATTGAAGACCAGGGCAAGATTGGCGATCACGCCGGAAAACTTGTAGTACACTCCCATGAAGATGATTACGAGAATGCCGCCGATTAGGCACATGCGATGATCCCTTTTTGGATGGAGTCACGACCAAGGGACGGCCCTACGGTCCGCTCTTCAAGGATATTCACCGGCGCGGGCAGCGATCCGGCCCTCAGGATAATCGCCAGGTCGCTTGCCTCCTCCATGGTGAAACTGTCCTTCTATTATGGCACTGCCGCCCGATATGGCTTCCCTTATCACAGGGGCGGAAGTAACTCTTCCGTCCAGGAGGATGGCAAGCCTCTTCCCCACATTCTCACTCGTTACCCGCTCGAATATGCTGGCGCCTTCCTTATTGAATGATATGGCGACGTATGGCTCGTTATATGTAGCTCTGGATCTTCACCCGGCATCTCGAGAAGCATGCACCGGTCATGACGGTCTGCTGCTTGAGGAGGATCGGCTGATTACCGTCCTTCATGTTGGCAACATAGCTCCCCTGCGGACGTTGCCCGACATGCACTTCCAGCGGTGTGCTCTTCATCAACCAGCTTGAACTCCAGGAGCGCTGTCCTGCCGATGATCTTCTTCGCCCTTTCGGGGTCGGTTATGCCGGGAAGCTGGAGCACGATCCTGTCATTTCCTTGGGGGATAATGGAAGGCTCGCTCACCCCGTACTGGTCGATCCGGTTGCGGATGGTCTCCAGAGCCTGGTGCACAGCCTGCTTCCTGATGTTCTGCAGCCTCCTGCTGGGATTCATTGTAGGTTACGGCAATGCTGCCTTCCGGGCGCTTGTATCTTATTGGTCTCTGTCAGGATAGGGGTACGTATCTGATGACGAGCTTGTTCGAGCTTGTCATATTCATCGCTTGCCCCTAAGCTCACCTGCATGGTATCAGGTCGAAACAGATCCAGCCTTGCTGTAGTGGATCCGGTCATTGATCATCTGGGTCTTGAGGTCGGCTGCGATGCGTTGATCCTGCTCTCCACAGCCTTTATCGTGATCCACCTTGAGGACCAGATGCATGCCTCCCTGCAGATCGAGCCCCAGCTTTATCTTGCTACTTGGGGCCGATCCATCCTTCGGGAATTTCTGTTTTTCCCAGGAAGCTGGGAATTGCAATAAATCAATCCCACCATAGCACCAGCAGGATGAGTACCCCCTTGAATTTTCAACTTGTTCATTCTAACCCCCGGACTTATTTTTGTGTCTCTTCGCCACTCTTCTTCAGTGCGATGAATTCCCTGGAGACCTTGATCTTCACCTTTTCACCCACATCTAGGGTGAGCACCTGATCCGTGATACCCACCACCTTGCCGTGTATCCCGCCGCTGGTGATCACATCATCACCTTTTTGAATGCTTTCCAGCATCTGTTTATGCTGTTTTGCCTTCTTCTGCTGAGGCATGATCAGGAGGAAATAGAATACGATAAAAATGAGGATCAGCGGGAGCAAGGCTCATCAGAAAGCTCATGGTATCTCCACCGCGGGCTCCCTGCTGCATATGCAACGCTAATCATCATACATCTCCTTGACCTTTATTTTCAAATCGTGAAAACGATGTTCCCTTATGGAATGCCGTATATCAGACATTAATTCAAGATAGAAATGCAAGTTATGGATGGTATTGAGGATGGAGCTCGAGATCTCTCCTGAAACAAAGAGGTGCCTCAGGTATGCCCGGCGAGAAATTCCTGCAGGTGTAACAGGGACAATTCTCATCCGGCGGCCTGGAATCCAGCCGGTATCGGCCTGCTTGACGTGACTCTTCCCGTTCCGGGTGAAGAGCATCCCGTTCCTGGCATTCCGGGTGGGCAGCACGCAGTCGAACATGTCCACCCCGACGGACACGGCCTCTACGATGTCCTGGGGTGTCCCTACGCCCATGAGATATCGTGGCTTTTCCTTCGGGAGATGGGTCGTGGTCTGCTCGAGGGTTCCATCATGATCTCGTGCCCTTCACCAACAGATAGCCCGCCGATGGTAAATCCGTCAAAAGGCCATCCGGTGTAATCTCCTGCGCGCTCTTCTCCCTCAAGATCAGGATACATGCCTCCCTGTACGATGCCGAAAAGGGCATGCAGGGGTCTTCCGCGTCTGGAGGCATCTCGGCTGCCCAGCGGGTCGTCCTCTGCACCGAGGCTTCCACATATTCCCTGGTGCTCGGATAAGCTACGCACTCATCGAGGCACATCATGATATCCGAGCCTAGGTCTTCCTGGATCTCGACAGCCTTTTCAGGGGTGAGCAGATGCCGGAACCATCCAGATGGGAAGCGAAATAGAATCCCTCATCGTTGATCTTGATCGAGCTTTGCAAGACTGAATACCTGATAGCCGCCGCTGTCCGTAATATGGGCCATCCCATGCCCATGAAGGCATGAAGGCCCCCCAGTTCCGCAATGAGATCTTCGCCGGGCCTCATGTGGAGGTGATAGGTATTGGAGAGGATGATCTGGGATCCCAGTCTTTCAGGATCTCGGGGGTCATGGCCTTTACGGTGCCCTGAGTTCCGACAGGCATGAATACAGGAGTATCCACGTTACCATGAGGGTCTCGAACCCCCTTCCCGCGCTTTGTCATCGGTTGAAAAGACTGAAAACTAAAATGACGAGCTTTGCATCGCCATAGCTGAAAAACCTGTATTTCTCGATGAGCCCGGCTTGTACGCATTCATTACCGGTCATGACCGCCGAATGCGGAAACGAGCATGAGCAGTGTTGAGCAAGGCAGATGGAAATTGGTCAGTAAGGCGCCGACAGCCTTGAATCGAAAACCCTCGCGAATGAACAGTTTCGTTGATCCGGCCCCGGGAATGATGCTGCCGTGGACAGCCATGAGATGTTCCAAGACCCTTGTCGACGTGGTGGTCCCACTGCTACGATGCGCCGTCTTTTTCTCCTGGCTTCCTCGATTACCGAAGCAGCCTCTTCACTGACAAAGTAATCTTCTTCGTGCATCTTGTGATCTTCAACTCTCGATGACCTTACCGGAACAAATGTACCCGGGCCTACATGGAGGGTAACGAATACGGTACCCACACCCTTGTTCCGAAGCTTTTCCAGATATTCCGGGGTGAAGTGAAGGCCTGCAGTGGGGGAAGCAACAGATCCTTCCTCCCGGGCATACACTGTCTGGTACATCGTTTCGTCAATCTCGGCCGGCGGCCTGTCTATGTAGGGAGGTAACGGGACCTGCCCCGTTTGAGGTATCTTTGCAGGGTCTGAGAAGCTCACTTCATACTATCCTCCATCCTTCATTCCACCCGTGCAGTCAGGTTATTATGAAACAGAAGCATGGAGCCGGGCTTCGGCTATTTGGATGCTTTCAGGAAGCATCGCCACCTCTCATCGTCTATTTTCTTGACCAGCAGCATCTCCACACTGCCGCCGGACTCTTTTTTCCCGAGGAAACGTGCATGGAAAACCCGCGTATCGTTCAGCACGAGCAGTCTTCTTCCTTAAGATAACGCTCAAGGGCTTCGAATTGTCTGTGGTGTATCTCCCCAGTTTTCCGGTCCAGGACAAGCAGCCGCTCTTTCCCCCGTTCAAGAGGGTATTGGGCGATGAGTTCCTTGGGCAGGGGATAATCGTATCGACCGGTATCCATAGTGTTTATGCCCCGATAACCTTACGTGCGAAATAAATGATTGCAACCCCTGATAATGCAAGGAGGATACCGATGATTTGTAAAGTTTTATTAGGGATGTTCTCGATGAATTTCGCCAATTCCTTCACCTTACCGGGAAAGGCCATGTAAGGAAGCGCTTCGATAATAAAAACCATACCTAATACGCTTAAAAAATATTCCATAGTTGTGGCCTTATAGCGGAAATTAAATATTAAGTCAATCTGGAACAGCTTACAGTAATCATCGCTGAACACAGGTGCACTGACGGTTTCGGTCATGGAAAAAGGATCAGGTCCATACACGGCAACATTGCCGCTCAGACCTCTTGCCTTGCCGTATCTCAGGCAGATGCCGGCTGCTCTGTTAATATTCTCTTCCGATGTATCACCCCTCTGAATGCACAAGGGCCCCGGAACATCTGCTATCTTCATGAATACATTGCCCGGCTGCGCCATGGTTGACAAGTTCCGGTTCTCTTCTTCACTCCGTGAGACTATGAAAACCGTCTTATCATCCAGAATGAACTTTCTGCCCGCGATGTCGAGCATGATATCCGCAGGCGAAGGCAGACCGGGCTTGAAACGGTTGAACGTCGAGCGAATCTTGTTTGCTATCTGACCGTATGTCAACAAGCAGCCACCCGCAGGGGATGGAATCTGGCTTTTTCCGATGCCGTATTTCAAGGCGAGTTCCATCTGGTTTTTCCTGCCCCTTCCCGTTATTTCACCCAGAAGCTCCCGGTTAACCCGGCCTTCACGCTCGGGAAGAGTCGGCTGCATATATCTTGCACACAACGGCCTCAGAAGGATATCTTTCAAGCCGGTTTCTTTCAATATGGCATTCATGGCGTCCCTCCTCTGGGACATCGGCCGTTGGCCGAGCACCTCACCGGTTACCACAAAAGAAGCGTCAAGCGAGCCCATCATGGTTTTTGCCTTCTTGAGCATACCTATCTTGCAGTCGATACAGGGATTGAGATGCCTGCCGTACCCGTGTTTCGGATTGCTCACTATCTCGATAATTTCGCTAGTGAAATCAGTCGGATGAACGGTGATCCCGTATTTCTCTTTCTGGAGTTCACGGAAGGCTTCAGGATTGTTCAGTGCAGGCAGGCCGAAAAAAGGCGTGCAAAAATAGACAGCGATCACATCGATGGATTGTTCCTGCAGCATCTTTATAGCAAGGATACTGTCAAGTCCGCCTGAATACAGGGCTATGCATCTATTATTCATCATGTTGACTACTCCATCATTAATAAAGGAACCTTATCTCATGGAAATCCGGCGCGCGATATAATCAATTTTTTAATGGTGACGGCATGTGATCCTTTATATCGCATCAGTCTATTAGCAGGGATTATCGATTATTTCGAGCAATATTCTTGGAGTATTCAATGAGTAGCCGGAGAGTATATATTAAATTAATTATATAATATCAATTGGTTAGATGCTTTATACACGTAGAGATATGCGGGCAGCCCCAGAATAAAAATAAAGTCTACACCTCATTTTCATGAGGTATAGACTTATCTATTGGCGGGAGCGACGAGACTTGAACTCGCGACCTCCGGCGTGACAGGCCGGCGTTATAACCAACTTAACTACGCCCCCTTAGTATCTTAGCAGAATGGTAGGCGGAACAGGGCTTGAACCTGTGACCCTCGGCTTGTAAGGCCGATGCTCTCCCAACTGAGCTACCCGCCCTGATCCTGTTCGACTTACTTGCTCTTGTTTACGATTTCTTTAAAGGCTTTGCCGGGCCTGAAACGGGGAGCCTTGGAAGCCTTTATCTTGATTGTTGCACGTGTTCTCGGGTTTACGCCTGTCCTCTCGGCCCTTTTGGCAACGTCAAAGGTACCAAAACCAACCAGAGTGACCTTATCACCCTTTTTCAGTGCCTCCTGGATTGCCTCGGTGGTGGCATTTATTGCCTTTTCCGCTGCAGCCTTTGGTAACCCAGCCTTGTTTGCCACAACTGATATCAATTCTGTCTTGGTCAATGTATACCTCCTATAAATGATTAGTTTCTCCCATGCCCAAACGTGAACTGAAAGTATCAATATTTATTTGGGCTGTCAATACCTCAATTAAGGGCGTATGCGATTATCTCGTCCATATGCTCGACCATATGAACCTCTAAACCCTTTAAAATTTCTTTCGGCGTATCCTTGAGATCCTTTTCATTTTCAAGGGGTATCAAAACCTTCTTCATCCCAGCCTCTTTTGCTGCGAGAAGCTTCTCCTTGAGACCTCCCACAGGCAGTACCCGGCCGCCCAGAGTCAGCTCCCCAGTCATGGCAACCCTTCCTCTTACCGGCCGCTTGGTAAGGGCAGATACGATGGAAGTCGCCATGGTAATGCCGGCAGACGGTCCGTCTTTGGGCACAGCGCCTTCAGGAATGTGGACATGGATATCGAGTTTATCATAAAAATCCGCATCGAGACCGAATTCTTCCGCCCTGGCCCGGACATAGCTCATCCCTGCCTGGGCCGATTCCTGCATCACCTCGCCGAGCTTGCCGGTAAGCATGAGCTTTCCCTTTCCGGGCATTATCGTTGTCTCAACGGTCAGCAGGGTTCCTCCTACCTCCGTCCAGGCAAGGCCGTTCACGAGCCCTATATAATCGTTGCCGTCCCGGACGGGTTTCCGGTACCGCGGGATACCGAGATACTCATAGACACTGCTTACGGTGATCCTGTTCCGTGCTTTGCCGGCGCTCTTCCGGGAAACAATCTCTTTCACGATCTTCCTGCAGATCGACGATATCTCCTTTTCCAGACTTCTCACGCCTGCTTCCCTGGTATACTCATGGATGATCGTGTCGATCGCCTTTGCCATAAACGAGATGCCTTTCCCTTCCAGGCCGTGGAGACCGAGCTGCTTGGGGACAAGGAAGTCTCTGGCGATGAGATGCTTTTCGTGGGAGGTATATCCCTCGATCCGAATAACCTCCATGCGGTCCAGAAGGGGAGCCGGAATGGAATAGGAGGTATTCGCCGTGGTAATGAACATGACCTTGGATATGTCGTATTCGATATCCATGTAATGGTCGCTGAACGTACTGTTCTGTTCCGGATCAAGGACTTCGAGCAACGCAGCGGAAGGATCTCCCCTGAAATCCACACTCATCTTGTCGATTTCATCGAGGAGAAAAACCGGATTCGAAGTCCCTGCCTGCCTGATCCCCTGGATGATCTTTCCCGGCATGGCGCCGATGTAGGTTCGCCTGTGCCCCTTTATCTCAGCCTCATCCCGGATGCCTCCGAGGGAGACCCTCACGAATTTTCTCCCGGTAGCCCTGGCAATGGATCTGCCCAATGATGTCTTCCCAACACCGGGCGGACCCACCAGGCAGAGGATAGGCCCCTTGACGGCACCAACGAGCTGCTGAACCGCCAGATATTCGAGAATGCGCTCCTTTACCTTATCCAGCCCGAAATGATCTTCACCAAGGATCTGCTGTGCATGGACGATATCTTTCTTGTCTTCGGTAATGTCGTTCCACGGCAGGGCAAGATACCAGTCCACATAGTTTCTGATCACCGTTGCCTCGGCGCTCATGGGCGGCATCATGCGCAGCCGCTTGATCTCACTTAAGCACTTGTCCCTCGCATGCTGGGGCATATTTTTGGAACGGACCTGCTTCTCGATCACGGCTACTTCATCATCCATGGACTCCATAGCCATTTTCTGTGCTTGCGCCTGATCATACTGCATGTGCTTGCGAGTTGATTCACTGCGCTGTTTTACCTGTTCCTTGAAATGGAGCTGGATTTTCGCGATCTCGAGTTCGCCCTGGATATAGTCGTATATCCTGCTCAGGCGGGCATCCACGTTTCTCTCTTCCAGGATTTCCTGCTTCTTGTCGGTCTTGAGATCCGTATAAGAGACAATGATGTCGGCAACGAACCCAGGGTCTTCCTGGAATTTGATCTTCGCGATCATATCCGAGTGGATATCGACATTATAGGACTCGCAATACTCCTGAAATACGTCTACGAGAAGCCGCTTTAAGGCCTCGGTCCTCCGGTCTTCATGGATAATGTCGGAGATTTCTTCAGATTCTGCCAGGAGCATGCCTTCATGCTGGAAGGTCCTGGTAATGAGTTGGCGGGACTTCCCCTCGATGAAGACCTTTAACGATCCGTCGGGAAGCTGAATGAGCTGGAGGATGTGGGCTCTCACGCCCACGGGGTGGATATCGTCACCCGCAACTTCTTTAATCCCTTGGGATTTTAAGCAGCTTACGAGAATCTCCTCCTTGGCATCGAAGGTCGCTCTCACCCACACAGCAGTCTTCTCATTTTCAATGAGGAGCGGGATAATCGTGTGCGGAAAGACAACGATATCCTTGAGTACCAACAGAGGGTACACGCTACCGGAAAAAGCTCTTCCCATAATTTAAACTTTTAAGCTTGAGAAGTCTTCCTCTCATAGACGATCATCGGGGCCTTTCCATTCAGAATGACATCCTGACCGATGATACATTCCTTCACTCCTTCCATGTCAGGGATCTCGTACATGATGTCGAGCATGATGTTTTCCATGATGGAACGCAATCCCCTTGCCCCTGATTTGCGCTTCATCGCCTCTTCGGCAATGGCCTTCAGGGCATCCTTGCTGAAGTTCAGATCCACACCTTCAAGCTTCATCAAGGCCTGGTACTGTTTCACGAGTGCATTCTTGGGCTCGGTGAGAATAGCGATAAGTGCGTTTTCATCGAGCTCAGTGAGGGTCGATACAATGGGAACCCTGCCCACGAACTCGGGGATCATACCGAACTTGATCAGATCCTCCGGCTGGACGTTTCTCAGGATCTCGCCGATATCCCGGTCCTTCTTTCCCTTGATCTCCGCGACGAACCCGATTGTCTTCTTGTCGAGGCGCTGGGATATGATCTTGTCCAGCCCTACAAAGGCACCACCGCAGATGAACAGGATATTCGTGGTATCGATCTGGATGAACTCCTGCTGGGGATGCTTTCTCCCACCCTTGGGAGGAATCGAGGCTATGGTCCCCTCGATGAGCTTCAGCAATGCCTGCTGAACCCCTTCTCCCGAGACGTCCCGAGTGATCGAAGGGTTGTCCCCGCGCGATGCGATCTTGTCGATCTCGTCGATATAGACGATTCCCTTCTGGGTCCTCTCCACATCATAATCGGCGTTCTGCAGAAGGTTTACGATGATATTCTCGACATCCTCGCCCACATACCCTGCTTCCGTCAATGTGGTTGCATCGGCAATGGTAAACGGCACATCGAGGATCTTGGCCAACGTCTGGGCAAGCAATGTCTTGCCGGAGCCGGTGGGGCCGATGAGCATGATATTGCTCTTGTTGATCTCGACGCCGTTTATGCTTGTATTGGACTCGATCCTTTTATAGTGGTTATGAACGGCAACGGACAGGATTCTCTTCGCATATTCCTGCCCGATGACATATTCGTCCAGTATCTCCTTTATCTCGGACGGCTTCGGGATATTCGAAGACGTGCTGAAATGCCTGTATTCGCCTTCCTCTTCGGCAAGAATCTCATTGCACAAGGCAATGCATTCGTCACAGATATAAACATCTGGCCCTGCAATGAGCTTCCTCACCTCTTCCTGTGATTTCCCACAGAAGGAACAGCGTAAACCAGGCCGGTAATGATCATTTATTTTTGGCATCGATGCTCTCCTCTTGTGTCTCCTTGGAGGGTCTCTTGAATATTACATGATCGGTTATACCATATGTTACCGCATCTTGGGCAGTCATAAAAAAGTCCCTGTCCGTATCCTTTGACTATCTTCTCTATCGGCTGCTTGGTATGGTGCGACAAGATCTTGTTCAGCTCATCCTTGAGCCGCAGCATCTCCTGGGCCTGAATGCTCACATCCGTTACCTGACCCTGAACCCCGCCAAGCGGCTGGTGAATCAGATCCTGGAGTGGGGAAGCGCATATCGCATACCGGGGGCACCGGCGGCGAGGAGTACCGCAGCCATGGAGGCCGCCTGCCCGATGCATATGGTGCTCACGTTCGGTCTTATGTACTGCATGGTGTCATATACGGCCATGCCTGCAGTCACGGACCCTCCGGGAGAATTGATGTAGAAGTAAATATCCTTATCAGGGTCCTCGGATTCAAGAAAGAGGAACTGCGCAACCAGGAGACTGGCTATTTCATCGTGGACTTCATTGCTCAGCATTACAATCCTGTCCTTGAGCAAACGGGAGTAAATATCGTACGATCGCTCTCCTCTATTCGTCTGCTCAACTACGATCGGAACCAGCGTCATTCTTCTTTCTCCTGTATCTGTTCGACTTCCTCAACCGTGGAATTGTCTATAATGTAATTATAAACCTTCTTCTCGACAATACCAAACTTGATTTCTTCGAGGCATCCCCGTTCCTCCATTCCCTGTTTCACTAATTCCGGAGTCATATTGTACCGCTCGAGCAAGTTTCTGTATCTCTTCATCAACATCCTCTTCACGTCGCTTCGAATCCATGCTCTTTTGCGATGGCCTCGATCAAAAGCGATGTCTTCACGAGGTTTTCCGCAGAAGACATGGTCTCTTCCCGGAGGCTGTCGGTATCGGGATACAGGTCCTCCATCTTGAATCCCTGAGAAGACAGTCTCTGGGACATCCCCTGGATCATCATGGCTGCCTGGAGCTTCACCATGGATTCGGGCACATCGAATGGATTCTCTTTCATAAGCTGCTCACTGATCTGTTTTTCCAGATGAACTCCGGCTTCGGCCTCGAGGCGCTCCACAAGGTCCTTGCGGATGGTCTCTTTGAGCTCGTCGAGGCTTCCGACGTCCTGGCGGGCCGTCTTGGCGAACTCGTCGTTCGAGTTCGGGGAGCTCCCTTTGCTTGATGGCCTCAACCTTGACCTTCACCTTCGCGTTCTTCCCCGCATGTCTTCCATGAAATGGTCTTCGGGGAAGGTAACCTCGACATCCTTCTCCTCGCCGGGATGCATTCCCAGCGCCGCATTGTCCAATCCGGGGATGGCGCTTCTTACCCCGGCCTCAACAGTCATCTTGGAGCGATTGAGTTTGGGATTCTCTTCACTCACTACGTCCACGATGGCATAATCCCCCTTGCCTGCCTGATACTCTTTATCTTCAATATCCTGGATGGATGCATAGGTTTCCTGGAGCCTGGTCAGAACATCCTGAATATTCTGATCACCCACGTCGATCTTGGGCTTCTTCAATGAAAGACCGGTATATTTCTGCGGGGTGATGGCAGGCTTCACATCGAACCGGGCAGTGAAGGTAAAATCCTGGTTTTCCTGAGGCGGTTCGTTCGTGATCTCCGGCATGGAAACGATAAAGAGCTCTTTTTCTTTTGCCGCCTGCTCGAATTTCTCCTGGACAAGCTTCTTGGAAAGCTCGGTCTTGATGTAGTCTTCATAGTACATCTTGACGATATTTCTCGGAGCCTTGCCTTTCCGGAAGCCCCGGATGATCACTTTCTGGGAAATGTCCTTGTAAACCTCATTTGTTACATCGTTCACCTCTTGCTTGGGAACGACCACCGTCATCTCTTTACTGTGTGCTGCCCACATCTGATATCTCAACCTTCATTCCTCATCCTTTCTCACTTGACATAGATCTTATTCATTTCAACATGTAAATGGGTTATAGGTCAATGGCTTTTTGGAAGGCTTAGGTTTCTGAAAACACCCTCCATTTCCGGCGTATACATACCTTCCTGTGCAAACACTATAAAAGGACTGTGAACACCAAGCTCCTTTCCCCCATCCTTGATCCCGCATACAAGGCATATTTCCGCAGATGACTGCAATGTTGAATGAACAAGCATGATCCTCTTCGGCTCTATCCTGTTATTCCGCATGACGCTTATGAGATCGGGCATCCGCCATGCCGGATAAACGAGGTAGAACCTTCCTCCGGGCTTGAGCAGTGCATACGAACGCTCCAGCAATGCCTCCAGATCGAGCGATATCTCATGGCGCGCCAGGGCCTTGCTTTGATCAGCATTGATCCTCCCTGCCCGCGCAGGGCGGTAAGGTGGGTTCGTTACGACAACATCCACCTTTCCCGGCACGCCGTATTCTCTGATATCTGCACATACAATCTTCACTCTGTCCTTAAGCCCGGCAATCTCAACCGACCTCCTCGACATCTCTGCCATGGCATCCTGTATTTCCACCCCTGTCATGACGAGCCCTTTCACGTCAGCAAGAAGCAACGACACCACACCGGAACCCGACCCTATTTCAAGGGCTTGGGTCCCCGGTTTTTCATCGACAAAGGCGGCTAAAAGATATGCATCCAGAGAGTACCGGTAGCCCTGCTTCTTCTGCAGGACAGAAAGGCCCCCGCAGACCAGGGAATCCAGCGTTTCGTCATCTCTCGGGTTGGTTTCATTGCTCATCGACTGCCTACCGGGGCATTAGCATTGAACCGTACCGGCTTCTTGTCCCCTGATAAAGAAAATCTCCATGCCTGTCTTAGATGAACCGACATACAAATGGGATTCACGTCCATATCTCTTCTTTTTTCTTCCTACCCGGAAGTTTCATCACCCGTGAGGTCTTCAAAGAGTGTGGGTGCGATGCCCATGGCATCGTTGAACATCGTGTAAGCGAGCCTCCGGATTTCCCACTCGGCGGATTTATCCAGCCTCAGCTCAAAGAAGTGCCGTAAAGACCTTGCATTCACATACACATAGGCAGCCGTTGACCAGCCCACCGGCATGAGCCTGCGCAATTCCTGGTTTCGTACGCCAAGTCCTTTCAGCTCATCATAGACATCCATCGCCCGCTTGTGCTCCCGCTCATAGATCCCATAGGCGGTCCGGACAGCATCATCCGAATCCATATACTCCAGCGCCGGATAGATGAACATGTTTTTGTTTGCCTTCACATACCTGGTGGAGCGGAACGTCCACCCGATCCCGATCCTGTGGCGGGTCCACTGCCCTGCCAGTGACTTGGATACCCCCGTCACATAATAAACGAACTGCACGGCTTCCAGACATGTGTGGTGTCCCCAGGATATGAGTTTTTTATTGAGCTTCAGGTCATCCTCGTACGTACCGTCGGATTCGTGACTCTGACGGGCCGTATATGCGGGCAATGTCTCTGTCGTAACCCCCTGGGAGGCCATCTCCTCGCTCGGGGTCGTCATCCCGATGAGCTTGACGGCAGGTTCTTCATTCCTGAAAAGCTCCTTCCTCAAGTCCTTCCACCTTTCAATATGCTCCAGTTCACGTGTGAAATACTTCAAAATGGTCTCTCCTCTTCCCCGTTTGTCGATACCCTGTCTCCCTGCCATACCCCCCGGTAGGGAACCGCTTCCCCGTCGATGGGGTAGAAGGCGATACATAAAATTCTGAATCCCATCTGGATCTCCACCTCGCCGATGCCCTGGTGCTTCATGCCCACGGTGAGCCTGCCCTGATAGTTGGGCGAGATAAAGGCTGTTTCCAGAGGAATTCCGGACCGGATGAGCGTAGTGCGCGGCCTGATATAGGCGAACAGATCATGGGGCAGGTTGACCTGCTCGATGGTCTGGAACAGCAGGTATTCGCCGCCGGATATGCGGTAAACACCGTCAGGAGATTCCTCGATGTCCATGATCTTCTCGATCCTCGGGGTGATGCGGCTGTCTCTCATGAGCCGCGCAGAGCCTACGGGACGAAAAATGGCGCCAAGCCTCAAATCCGCCGTAGTCCCCTCGATCTGCTCGATCTGGTCTTGTCCGATATACTCGATCAATGGTTTTATTGCCGATTGCCCGGAACCATGATCCTCTACTCGTATGCCGTCTCTGGTCATGCGTACGATCTTGTCAGCCCCCAATACCACGTTATATCCTCCTCTTCGATGTATCTGCCTCAAGAAATCCGACTGCATATCGGAGTTTTTCATCATTCAAAATAACCTGCTCCACAGTGATGTGACTGGAGGAGAGCACCGATTTCCAGTATTTATCCCGCTCGGGGATGGGTGAATCATAGGAATGCTCAAAGATCACCCTGCTTATCCCTGACATGATAATGAGCTTAGCACAGGTAATGCACGGCTCGAGGGTGCAGTAGATGCTTCCGCCTTCGAGGGAAACCCCTTTTTTTGCCGCGAGCGCTATGGCATTCGCCTCTGCATGGGCCGATCTGCACATATCATACTTGGCCTCCTCGGACCAGGCGACCGACCTCCTGAAGCATACACCATCATCCATGCAATGTCCCTCACCCGGAAGCGAGCCGTTATAGCCGCTGGCCAGGACCTGCCTGTCCTTGACCACCACGGCACCGGTGGGGCGCGACAGACAGGTGGAGCGGGAAGCGGTCAGCTTGGCAAGCATCATGAAATATTCATCCCACGTCGGGCGTCTCCCTTGCATATTCTCCCTCATTCACGCTCCTTCAAACAGCGCATCCGCTGATTTTCTCAAATTCTCCATATCACCTTCATTGATACGATAGATTTTACCACCGACCGTCACATAATACTGGGAATATATTGTGATGTCAAAGGCGGGAGATGTGCCCTCATAGTAAATCCGGATACCCAGTTTCCTGCCTGCTTCTTTCGGGATCCTCAAATATTCGTCAACATATTCAAGGCTGTTTAACTGCCTGATAAAGGAATTCAATGCCGATGAATCATCTATCTTCTCTTTCCCTGCATACCATTGGTTGCCGTGCTTCGAGAAAACCCTTTCTTCCTTTCCTGACAGCGCTATCTTGCCGACCCTTTTCTCTGCGAGTGCGATAAAAGCCTTGTCCAGTACATCGCCTGCTTCGACAGGGATCATTTCCAGGAGAGAACCATCGATCCGGACCTTGTTTTTCTTGAGGCTTGCAACAGTATACACATTGCCGTCCTGCTCCCAGATATCGATCTTTTCTGTGTGTGTCGGCGAGGAAAGCTCTATGACGGCGTCCGGGGTTTCAGGCACCCCTTGATTCTCGAGGTATGCCAGAGCCTCGCTTCCGCAAATATTGTGGATAAACATGCCGACCCTTTTCTGATCGACCCTTCTGCCGTCATCTGCTGAAAGGTGCCATATTCCAGATGGATCACGCATGAACTCGGCGATCATTCCATGCTTAACAAACTTCAGCCTGTTCACATCCACCTCACTCATTGCAACCAGATGTTTATTCTGCAGGCTGAAAAAATCCTTCGCGAGGCCGGCCATCTTCTGAGCAGGAATGAGAATGATATCCGGTCTTCCCGAGACCTTGGCATAAAAAAAATGGGAGGTAGGCGTCTTATCGCTGATCGAAAGGATGTACTCACCCTTCATGGTGCGCAAGGCATACATGAGACCGGGCATTTCCAGACCGAACTGGCCATGTCTGTCATCAGCTCCCAGAGACCGGACGTTCCTCAGGTTTATTATGGAAGAGATGAGGTTGCCTACTTCCTTTTGATCAGCCTGGGTCTGTATGGGTGCAGTAATCCACCAGACCGATCCGTATCTTTCCAGGCATACCAGGGAGTCTCCCCTGACAGTGATGCCGAGGATATCTTTCTTTTCAATGGGGAACAGTTTCTGCGCCTGCCGTACTTCCCCGCCTTTCCTTGAAGGTAGATGCATCTCAACATATGCGTACCAGGCAATAAGACAGATACAGGTGATGCTGCAGAGGATTAATACACGCGCATTCATGCCCTGTTTCTTCTCCGGTTGAGGAATAAAACGGGAGTAAGAATCAGGGATGGAATGATCACTGCAGAGGTCCAGAACAAAAGAGCGCTCTGTACCGGAGTCAGAATAAAAGGCCGGCTTCCGGCTTCTTTGGAATCAATGGTAATAAGGTGGCCCTCTTCGAGCAGCATATAGATGCAGTTCATTGCCAGATCCTTGTTTCCTGATATGTTCAGGTAGGTATTCGTAAGGAAATCCGCATCCCCGAAGATAACGGCACGGGATTCTGTCTGTTCGCTCAAGATTTTCCTTATATAAAGTGCAACATTCAGTGGGCCTTTTCCATCGGAAGGATCTGATGCGGGTTGTATCGGCTCAGAAGAAGCGCCCTTGCCATTTTCAGCCCGGCTCCGGTCCGAAGTCCTTGCAATCCAGGATACGGTTATGCTGTGCGGTGGCTTATTCTTTATCCACAAAGGCCTTGCAGTGGGGAAAACGGTTGCAAGACGGAACCTGCCCAGTTCCCCTACCTGGCCGTACGAATTCACCACCGGCACGAAAGCATCGCTTCCGAGCACTTTCGTGGAAGGATCAGTGATAGCGGCATTATCCATGACCACCCCGTTTTCTGCCAGGAGATTCTTGAGCCCTCCGTCCCTCTGAGGCTCCAAGGCGATGAACGCATTCCCCCCTCGTTCCAGATACAAGCGTACGGCATCAATCTCTTCAGGCATGAGGGAAACCTGCGGCCCGGGCACCATGAGCAGGTCGGCGTCCTTAGGTATCTCGCCCTGACGCATGAGAAAAAGCTCTTTTACCTCGCAGTCATCCCGCTCCAGGGCTTTTACGAGGTGAGAAAGGCCGCCCTTGCCGGTCTCCGAGATTTCCGGCTCTCCATGACCGGAAAGTACATAGACATTTTTCCTCCTGTTCCTCTGGAGTTTGATCAAGGCATTGGATATTCCCTCTTCCGTTATCGCATCTATCGTGACGATCCTGCCCCTTCCCAGAAGAGCCGCCTGCCCGTAATGGCTGATGCCGTATTGCCGGGCAAGGACCGGCCTGGCATCCGGGTCTGCCACTTCGTATTGTATATGACTGGATTCCAGTCTGTAGAGATCAAGGAGGGCTCTGGAAATCTTTTCCATTTCTCCAAGCGTGCAGAATGCTATTATCCGCACATCAAAGGGTATGGAACTCACGATTCTTTTCGACCTGGTATCGAGGGTGTTCTGCCCGGCCCGGCTCAGGTCCCACCTCTTTTCGTGTTGTATGGCTGTGAGATAGCCGATCAGGAGTATTACCCCGAAGATAAGGACAAAGAGAACGGCGCGAAAGATATTCTTACAATTTTGCCCCATCCCCTATCCTTTCCACCTGTTCGATTCAATAACCTCGAAGGTGAGCACGAGAAAGAATAATGAGAATTCGATGAAAAAGACAATGTCTTTCAACGATACCGATCCTTTGAGAAAGGGCGATATATGGTTCACAAACGATAGCTCCCTCAACAGCGTCCCGGCCGTGCCGTCAAGGAAAACCGCCGAGAACCAGCCGATCGACCAGAAGACAAGGATCAGCCCGATGGTAAAAGCTGCTGCGACAATCTGATTTCTTGTCAGGCTGGAGAAGAAGAGCCCCATAGAGAGTATCGCTCCGGCCAGAAGCGTCAGCCCCAGATAAGAAGAGGAGACAAGGCCCCAGTTCGGCCATGTGACCACGGCCATGATGCCCATAAGGGGCAGAGTGAGGAACAACATGATCGTGAGGATGGTTAATCCCGAGAGATACTTACCCAGGAGGACCTTCAAATCGCTCACAGGATACGTGAAGAGAAGCTCAATCGTTCCTTCTGCCCTCTCTTCCGCGTAGAGGCGCATGGAGATAAGAGGAGTGAGAAACACAACAAGCATGCTCAAGTCTGAAAATATGGGTTGGACAAGCACGTTATCCATGCTTATCCTGTGGAAGGCCTGGTAATGAGTTATAGTCGCCGAGAGGAGGCTTACATAAGCCATGGCATTGCAGAAATAAATACCCGATATGCACGCGAATACTGCGGCTATCACATAAAAGAGCGGCGATGAGAAGTAAATGGACAACTCTTTGAAGTAGATACTCCGCACCTAGTTTGCCTCCCTGGTGATCTCCATGAAAATATCCTCAAGGATTGTTTCATCACGGACGAGTTCCAGAAGCGGAATACCGGCACTCACAAGCGCGTTGGCCAGTACCGGCCGCAAATCTGTTTCCCTGATGGTGTCGACCTTGAGCATTGAAGAATTTAAAATCAAGATAGATAGAACACCTTCTATGCCGCATATGGTCTTTAATGCCTCTTTTGCCTTGTCTCCGACCTTTACGGTTATGCTTGTATGATTCCGGTATCTTTCGGTCAGATCCCTCGGGGCGTCTACAGCTACGATTCTGCCTTTGTTGATGAACGCAACCCTGTCACAGAGCCTGCTTATCTCCGAAAGGTTATGGGAGGAAATGATCATGGTTTTCCATCCGGACAAGTCTTTTATCAGCTGCTCGATCTCCCGGCTCTGCCTAGCATCAAGCCCGATGGTCGGTTCGTCGAGTATAAGGACCGGGGGATCCCCGATCAGCGCCTGCGCAAAGCCTACCCTCTGCCGGTATCCCTTGGAGAGGGTCTCGATATTCTTGCCTCTTACTTCCGCCAGGCCAAGGTCGGAGATCGTCCCCTTGATCTGGGATGAGATATTCTCTTTCTTCACACCTTTTGCTTTTGCAGCAAATCCAAGAAACGACTCCACTGTCATCTTCGAATACAACGGCGTATTCTCAGGGAGGTAACCGATGCATTTCCTGGCTTCCAGAGAATCTCTCACCGTATCATAACCCATGATCCTGACGCTGCCTGAAGTAGGAGGCATGAATGAGGCGATAACCTTCATGGTCGTGGATTTGCCGGCACCGTTGGGCCCAAGGAAACCGAGTACTTCACCCCGATTTACGGTAAACGTCACATCCTCAATCGCAATTTTGGAACCATAATATTTGGTGAGATTCTCAACAACGATCACCGCCGCACCCCGTAAACCCTTTCCGGCTCAGTGAGAGAGTCCAACCATACAACACAGGAAAAGTCAATCCTGCGAAGGGTCCCCGTCCGGGGGGGGCAATAGCCTTTAAAATTCTCAACAAAAGTAAGCTCAAACGTTATTGTGGGGAAACACACAAAGGCTTATATCCATTATCAGGGTATCTTAACCAGCTCTTATTGCATTGGATGCCCTGCTCTGTTATGAGCCATATATATGGGAGATGCGGCTGCCTTTTTCGACATGGACCACACCATTACCTGGGAGAATTCCGGATTATCGTTTGTACGGTTTGCCGGAGCCAAGGGAATAATACCCACAGGCCATGTGCTCAAAAGCATGTTCAAGATCGTCCTCTACCGGCTGTCGTTGCTCAACATCGAGCACTGGTACGAAAAAAACATGGAAATGCTTTCAGGTACGAAGCTTCAGGACATGGATAATTTCTGCACCGCATGGTTCGAGGAAACCCTGAAAAAAGCGATTTATAAAGAGGCCCTTGATCTCATAAGAGGCCACAAGGAAAAGGGACGGCGCGTGGTGATCATTTCCAATTCGCCGATATTTTTTGTCAAGCCTATGGCTCATGTGCTGCAGATCCCCGATGTCATCTGCTCCCGGGTAGAAATAAAAAACGGTATCCTGACAGGAAAGCTCGTGAAGCCGTTATGCTATGGTGAAGGCAAAAAGTTCTATGCACAAGTCTGGGCGGAAGAAAACGGAGTCGACCTCGCACGGAGCTATTTTTACACGGATTCCTCATTTGATGTCGCCTTGATGAAAGTGGTTGGTTACCCCATCGCAACCAACCCGGACATGAAATTGAGGAAAGCTGCATTGGAATCGCATTGGCCCATTTTGGATTTCAAGAAGCAAAGCGCGTTCTGAGATAAATCATACAAGGGCCTGCAGACTGTCCACCTAACAACAGTCTGCAGGCTTTTTATCGCTAGATGATGTTGCACATGTGGAAAACGGTGAGGAAAGACCTAGTGGGCAGCATTTCCCTATGTGCACAGAAGGTCTTCACATCTTCGCCCTGGAACCTCGACTTGGTGAAGTGCAGGCCCTTGAAACTGTAGAACATATTCCCGTACTTGAAAAGAAGCCTGACGAAAATCTTGAAGATCTTGGATTCACAGGGCTTGTCTTTGTCATCCACAACCGCAGGAGAGATCCCAAGGTAAAGATACGGCGTACCTTCCTTCTTGAATGCCTCCATGGCATGAACCATGAGCGGATAGAAGATCCCCTGTTTGAACTTGGGGGAGAACCGGGAGATGTTTGGAACATAGCCCAGAACCTTTCCATTTTCATACGCCGGATCGAAGTGGATATATCCGAGGAGTTCTTCACCCAGGAATGCATAGAATTTCCTCGTCCCCTCCTGGTATTCCTGATCCTTAGGCCTGATGAGAAACACGACTTCCTTGTTCTTTACTTTCCTGGTGCGCATCCACTCCTTTGTGAGACTGTCATCATATGCGTCTTCACTCATCTCGACGAACCGGACACCGTCCTTTTGTGCCTTGTTGACGGAGGTGCGAAGAACCTGCTTCTTTTTCCCCTTCACATCCCAGGTTTTGAGGTCGACGACGGTCTCCACGCCGAACTGGCTTGAATAATACCCGAACTTTTCATGAATCAGTTCGGCAACCGGTTCGGAAATCTGGATAAAGGCCGTATGGGTTTTATCTTTGAGAAACTCACCGATGATATATTCCCGATCCTTTTCGTCACAAACCGGATCTGCCAGTACATACCGCGCAGCCCATTTCTTCCGGTAGGCGATGTAGCCGATCCCCGAGATGTCGAAATAATGCATGTCCCGCTGAAACTGTGAGAATGACATGCAGTGATTGCCGTATTTCTTGAGGTATTCAACGCGTTCCTCGAAGCTGAACATGTCGATGCCGATCTCTCTGAACCGCTTCTTCGTCTTGTGCGTCTCAAGAGGAATTACTCTCGTATACGGTTTTTCCAGAACCTGTGCACTGACGGACGCGAACTGAATACTTGTCTCCATAAATATCCTCCCTTAAGGTTCCTTTACCTGTTTTTCCCCAGCCTCTCATGGCTGGTCACCCAATCTAGTGATGAGAGCGCCGATGCCAGGGAGAGCTCCCCTGCAAGGGCCACTGCGGCAACGAGTTCCGCGAACTTTTTAACCTTGCCCTGACCATAGCATCCAAGAACCTCCAGGCATTCTTTCTGCGTCGGAAGCCCTGTCCCCCCTCCGTACGTAGCTACGATAAGGGAAGGAAGAGTCAGAGATACATAGAGATCGCCGTTCGGCGTGACCTCAGCGTAAATGAGACCGGTTGAAGATTCAGCCAGATTGGCGACGTCCTGGCCGGTTGCAATGAACACTGCAGCAAGGGCATTGGCAGAATGCAGCCCGTTGCTGCTGGAACCTGCCATGAAGGCCCCGAGATTCGCAACCTGGCTCAAGTGAACCAGCGTATCGGGGTCAACCCTCATCTGATGGATCAGGATGTCGCGGGGAATGGTGATCTCTGCGACAACCCTCTTCCCTCTGGTCTTCAGCGTATTGATCTGCGAGCACTTCTTGTCGGTCGTCATGTTCGAATCCATGTAGAAATGCTCGATTCCCTTGTACTGGGCAAGGATCCAGCTGCATGCCAGGAAAGTGGCCATGCTCACCATGTTCTGCCCAGCAGCGTCACCGGTAAAGTAGTTGAAGCGCAAGTAGACGAATTTGCTTGCCAGGTATTTCTCGATATCGAGGAGCTTTGCCACCTTGGAAGCCGATTCCGCCTGTTTGCGGATTTCGTCCATATTTTCATCGAGCCAGAGCGAGAAATCACGCGCCTGCCTGGTGGATTCGAATACGAATACCGGGGCTCGCTGCATGTGATCTTCTACGATCGTGACCGTTACGCCGCCGCTCATATTGATGAGCTTCATCCCCCGGTTGTAGGAAGCGACCAGGGTGCCCTCACTCGTACACAACGGGATTATGAACTCGCCTTTTGCATATTCGCCGTTGACTTTGATAGGGCCGGCAAATCCCATGGGCACCTGGGCCACGCCGGTGAAATTCTCGATGTTCCCTTTGGTGACCGCAGGATCGAACGAATGCTGCTTAATATGATGGAGTGTGGTTCCGGAAAAGCTCTCGATGAAATCCTGTCTCTTCCGGATGATCTCCAAGTCGTAGTTGGCTTCCTTATTACAAGGAATACGCGTCTGATCGATCCTGGTTTCCGTGACAGTGTCTACCGCGTCGAGATGTAATATGCCGTATGGCACCGTATCAAGGATCATTTCTATCCGGTGTTCCTGATTCTTCTTCAAAGGATGAACCCGGACGGTGAAATCGATGTTCTCGCCCAAGGGGAAGGAGACCGTATTGGCCTGATCTATTTTATCCGCCCTCACCCGCGCCTCATTGCTGCCGATGAATACTTCGTGCAAAGGGATCTCCATCCCGTTGACGGTCACCTCATAGATACCTGTAAGAACCGCATCCCGCATCTGGTTCTTGATCTGGAAGCTCACGCCTTCTTCGAAATTTTTAAGGCTGCCGCTGGAGTAGATCTTCTTCAGGATGATGGGGGATATTGCAACTTGGTGTTTGACCTCTGAAATACTACTGAGTGATATTATTTTATGCTCAGCATTTGTATTTCTCATAACTCCCTTCCTTTCAATGAATGAAAAAGCAATCACATGATGCTGATTTTCAGATCCTTATTCCGGGATAAAATCATCATGGAAGTAGAGTAATCACGAAACGTGCCAAAAAAAATAGCAAAAACCACGAAACGATTACTAGTATATTATCAGGTGATATCTAGTATAAATTATATTATAGACTTATTATTCAATGAGTTATCTATTTTTGTGGGCGAGGGGAATATTTCCAATGTGTGTAATTTTTTTCACATTCCAGGGAAGATATTTTCTCCTCCTCATGCGATTACCCCAAAGTTGGGGCTCTTCCTTAACCTTTTTTTGCGAGAATCGAGCAATAGCGGTTTGCGAATAAAAACCGGCAGTACCGTACCTCCTCGATGGTAAAACCAAGGCCCCTCAACATCTCCTGGTAATCATACACCGGGTGGAGGGCATTCTTTGCTAAGAGGTTAAAAAAGATATCAGCTATGTACCAGTATATGCTCTGAATTGTCCTGGCAAAAGGCCCGCCGGATGGAAGGGCAAAATCGCCGATAACGACATGACCGTCTTTTTTTGCCAGCTTTGTAAGGTGTTCGAGCAGAGGGAGAACCATGACCCGTGAAAAGACATTGAGGAAGAAGTTGGCGTATACGAAATCGAACTGTTCATATTCCTCGAATTTGAAGATGTCGTAGCCGACCTTCCTTATTGGATGGAGGAAGTATCTTCCCGATGTCCTCTTGGCGAAGAGGTTCAGCATTGTCTGCGAAATATCCACAACCGTCACCTGAGCGCCTCTCTCTGCTGCGGCGACTGCATCCATCCCCTGCCCCACCCCTGCGAAGAGCACTTTGTCATCGGGCTTGATATGGTCATGCATGGCGGTTTTGCATTTATCGATCCGGCCTGCGCTATATACCATTGCGACAAAATCATAGAGGGGACCAATGATTTTATATTTATCACTCATGCGATTCAACCTCACTTATATAAAAATTTCCAAGCAGGCTCCGGAAGAAACTCCATGTCATGGAAAACGCAAACGGAGAGTAACCTTAAAGGCTTACTCTCCGGCATGTCAAGCGAAACCTTTAGAAAGTCTTTTTCAGTACATTCAAGGCGTCCTCCAGGCTCAGTTCGGTCGGATTAAGGATGAGTGAGCCGTCGTTGATTGCAGCGTGGGCTATTGCAGGAAGCTTGTCTTCCGTCACTCCTGCATCTTTCAGCCTGGTCGGAAGACCGCTTATCTGATTGAGCCTTCCGATGAGGTTTCTTACCAGGGATATGGTCACCATTGCCTGCTCATTGGATTCCAGATATTCTACGGAAGCTCCCAGCATTCCGGAAATCTCGGCAATGTACTTGCCGACCTTCGGAATATTGTATTCCATCCCGTAGGGGAGCAGGATGGCATTGGCTATACCATGCGGCACATGGCATACACCGCCGCATGCATGGGCAAGAGAATGTACCATTCCCACCATTGAATTGGAAAAAGCAATTCCGGCAAACAGCGAGGCATTGGCCATACCCAGACGTGCCTCAACATCCGAGCCGTTTTCCGTTGCCCTGACGAGATACTTGCGAATGAGCTCGATAGCTGCCCTGGCGAAAATATCATCGATAGTATTCTTCTGCAGGCATGTATAGGCCTCTATCGCATGGGTAAGCGCATCCATGCCGGTTGCAGCGGTAAGCTTCGGCGGCACGGTCAGGGTCATTCTCGAGTCCAGGACCGCCACCTTCGGGTAAAGTCGGTCCGACACAAAGGCCATCTTGATATTCTTTTCTTCGTTGTAGATCACGGCGACCTTGGTGACTTCCGACCCAGTGCCGGAGGTGGTGGGTACGGCGATCATGGGGAGCAGATTCTTAGTTATGATCTCATTGCCCTGGAGCTTGAGGATGTCGTCAGTCCCTTCGGACACAACGATGTTTGCGCCTTTTGCCGTATCCAGTGCACTCCCTCCTCCGACTGCCACGAAACAATCGCATTTCTCTTCAGAAAAAAGCTTCGCGAGCTTGTTGACAAGCCGGTTGCTGGAGTCCGGAGGAGTTTCATCGAAAATATACCCGATCTCTTTATCGGAATCAGAAAAGGCCTCTCTGACTATATTTATCAATCCGGCACCTACAACGCCTTTGTCGGTTACGATCATGGCTCTCCGGCAGCCGAGCAGCCCCATCTCATAGGGTATGCTGCCTGCTGCATCGTGTCCTGAGAGTATTTTTACCGGGCAGAAGTGCTGGTAATAATTCGGTATCATAATTTTCTCCTCATCATGCGGTTCGGGTGTTTAAACAAGGTGTTTGATTATTGCCGGAACAAGGGCAAGCGAGATCCTGATTTTCAGAAGATACTGATCCAGGCTCATTTTGGGCACTCTCTTCATGACATGCTTCAGGACTATCCCGGGCAAGAGATAAGAATTGACAATACTTACCACCCGGTTGACTTCCATAGTCTGACCGAGATCTCCATACACGAGCACTCTGTTTTCCGCAAAGGCCTGGTGCGCGCCGATGATGCTCAGGAACATGAGCAACGCGGAATCGAGATTCTTGAAAAGCATGGATATATCGGGAGACTGAAGCCCCTTGCCCAGGTAATAAACCAAGTTCCACCTCTTCTCCAGGGTCATGCTGGGGCCTTCGGGAAGAACGCCTATGGCAAACCGTCTCCCATCCTCCCAGCACTCGATTTCCGTTTTGAATTCGGGCACTCTCTTTCCAACGACCTCAAATGCCGGGCCCAGAACCGAGAGAACAGTTGAGCAGAGGAGGTACTTGACCTTGGTCTGAATAGCCGGGTACTGAGGAAGACTTCGAATCGGGTCTGAAACTGTCTTTAAAACATCCATTTGCCAAATCCCTTCATATTGTATAGGCAGCGCCAATATATTGAGCGCTCTCAGCAAAAATACCGACAGTCATCGTTCCGTCTCATCCCATATACATCCCGAAAAACGGTATAAAGGACAAGTCCTTAGGCTATTCTTTTGTTATGATACTGAAATATCCTTAAGAATGCAGGATTTTCACGGCTTATTACATGCCTGGAATACACATAAAGTAAGCGTACCCTTTGAGTGCGAGAACCGGGTTTATGCCTCTCGTAACCCCGGATGATGGATCAGGAGAGCGGTATGCCGCCGCGCTTTGCGATCATTGACCAGAATGTATTATGCATCGGGTGCGGGTCTTTATCGATCCTTTTCATTTTCTGGAGCCATTTCGTATCCAGCATCGATGCACGGAGAAACGCCTCATGGCATGTGCGCAATAGTTCATCATCACGGCTCCCCCACCGATACATCGGGATATCCTTGCAATAATGGCCTTCCAGATCCCGAATCTCCTCCAGTAAGGCATTCCGAACCTTCGAAAGGCGCATTACCGCATGGATGTGAAAGGCCTCATGCCTCCACCAGAATGAGTTGCTTCCATATTCGGGTCCGCCTTGATCAACCCTGTCCGGCAACCCCGAGGGCAGGACCGGCTTGAACGGGGTGAGGCAAGGCGACGATCCGGCAGTGACGAAGATTCGGAACCCTGATGAAGAATCCAGTTCCACCACTAGGGCGCCCGTAGTCTGAGACCGTCTGATGAAGGGATCTGCGGCATGCATGCACACATCATGATTCAGGTTCAGTCCCTGGAACGGATATAGCCCTTTATGGCTGCGCAGGATCTCGAACACATCCGAAACACCCAATCCCTGGGGGCGGCTTCTAATGCTCTGTGCCACATGCCTTCTCCTCTGGCTGCTGCCCGAGAAAAAGGTAATGAGAACGTCGTTGAACATCCTGAAATCAAAACCTCTTTCAAGACTTGACCGATCCCAGCCATCATCTATGGTAATTCTATTGGAAATGGCTGCTCCATCTTTATTACGCCTGACCGCATAATCTCTCCCCACTGTTTCCAGGATGATGATGTCATCCCGGTCCATGAGCAGATATGAATTCATGTAGGAAAATTTCTTATCCCGGAACCCGCATGCACCGCCCTGCCCATAGCCACGCAGGAGATCTATGATAACGTCGACGGCCTCCTCTGCCGTGTCAGCCCGCTCAAGTGCAAGGCGTAACAGGTCCATGCCGATCAGGCCGCGTGTTTTTTCGGGCTTTACCTTCGTGAACAAGGCCTCGTTCCCGATCACCACACCCTTCTCGTTCACGCCCATTTCTGCGCCCCAGATCCAAAAAGGTTTGCAGAGCAGAACGGCATTGGTTCTCCTTGCCTGGGGAATAGCGATGTACGTACAGGTAAGTGTTTCCTGATGTGTATACTCTTTCCGCGGCTCCGAGATGATTACGTGAGCTTCGTCGGGCTCCCTGTCGGAATTCTTTGCAAAGATCGGATTCCCTTCAGAAGCCCATGCTCTTCCTATCGCAAAGGTATCACACATAATCCACTCCGACCGATCCTTTATTTATGAGAAAGTGACAACGGGTATATCGGGTAATAAGCGCCACCCTTAAGCCCTGATGTCTATCCCTTCCGCCTTGAGCAATTCAGCCCACGCCCAGGCCATAAGCCGATAGCCGAGCGTATTCAGATGCAGCCGGTCCTTGTTCCACACGTCATCCCTGTGATCGAAGAAACTGTAAAAGTCAGGCCCCCTCCGTGCCAGGTGTGAATAGGAAGTCCATATCTCCTCGATCCTCTCATTAACGATCCGGGTGTAACGATCGAGCTTCTCCTGTGTTGATCTCAAAGAAAAGTAGACCCTGTCTATCCCCAGGAAATAAAGTCCGCCGCGATAGTGGTTGGGCGGTATTTTGGCCAGATACGCGGTTACCCCCTTTTCTTTCAAGTTCATGAGGGTGACCAGGAGATTTTCCCGGGTTTTCAGGAAGTCATCATCTTCGTATCCCACGATACCTTTGAGTGCTCTGGACATGAAATCCGGGAGTATGGAACTGCTGACGTCGTTGGAACCGAGAATGATAAGGCAGACCTTGACGGCATCCCGTGACTCCACGATTTCATCAAGGGGCCTCCCGTTGAGCGGGAACTTCGGATCGTCACTCTTCTTCCACGTGCTTCCGGGAAGCCAATCTCTGGAAGTGGCCCCGCTCCTCCCGAGATTTCTGATAAGCTTTGGCCCCAGAGAAGCCGAAAGCATCTCAGAGAGTACATACGGGTATGAGGTGGGAAGCAGGCCTCTGGTCTGAGAGCCGATATAAGGAGCAGATTCGAAGATTCCCGGCTGCGCGCCTGCAGTAAGAGAATCACCTATGGTAATGATTTGATGAGGACCGTCAATAATGATTTTTTCCATATAATAACAAGTAAAATAGGCAAAAATACTGGCCATTACAAGGGGATTTGAAGAAATATCTCAAAAGAGGTGCCGTTCTTACGAGAAGTATTGGAAATTTTTTGTGCAATTGTTTTCGGGTAAGGACGTTCCCATGGTGCTTTATGATCACGGGATCAGTACTCCTCTTCTCTCCCTATGGGAGGACCTGAAAAACCGGGAAAGCGGATATCTGAAAGAGAACTAACCGGTCACGCGAATCCGCCCGGGGTGATCCTTCGTAATTTCTCCGATAACGGCAGCATCACTGACACCCAGGGAGTGGAGCTGATCCAGGAGTTCTGCGGCTTCATTCTCCGGCAGCGCGATGAGCAGGCCTCCCGATGTCTGGGGGTCGAACATGAGCTTCATGATATCGTCGCTGACTCCCTCCCCTATACTCACGACCGGCTGCCTGAACTTTTCATTGCGGTATGCACCCCCAGGGATAAGGCCCATTTTAATATAGGCCTGAGCTTCCTCGAAAACCGGGACTGCCGGTGCATGAATAGTCATCCCAGTTGATGTTTCCTCGATCATCTCGCACGCATGGCCTAGGAGGCCGAACCCGGTAATATCCGTGCACGCATGCACCGGAAAATTTTCCATAAGCTCGGCAGGCACCCTGCTGAGGGTGTTCATGGACCGGATGATGCTTTCCTCAGCCTCGCTACTCGCCATGCCGGCCTTTATCGCCGTTGAAATGATGCCGGTTCCGATAGGCTTGGTCAGGATGAGCTTATCCCCGGGAAGGGCACCTGCATTCTTGAGGACCCTGTCCGGGTGAACCTTCCCGGTAACCGAGAGGCCGTACTTGATCTCGGGGTCGTCCACACTGTGCCCTCCTACGAGCAGCACCCCTGCCTCTGACATCTTGTCGAAGCCGCCCCGCAGGATCTCCTGAAGTATGGTCACATCTCCATCCTGTGGAAAGCATATTATGTTCATGGCAAGGAAAGGCCTTCCCCCCATGGCATAGACATCGCTCAAGGCATTAGTCACCGCGATCTGGCCGAAAAGATACGGGTCGTCCACCACAGGGGTGAAGAAGTCCAGCGTGAGAATCAGCGCCAGATCTTCACTGATGCGGTAAACCCCTGCATCATCCGGCTTTCCCATGCCCACAAGGAGGTCGGGATCCGTCATGACCGGAAGCGCGCATATAGCCTTGTCCAGAAACTCCGGACCAAGCTTGCACGCTCAACCGGCGCCGTGCACCAGGGTTGTCAGCCTTACTTTCTTGTCCATATCTTTCCTTTTCCTGTGTCTATATCCCTGCAGGATTGCCTGCCGGGTATTCATACCAGAGAGACTACAAATATTCTATGTATCTCTTTTGAATCTGTCAAATTCAATATGGTAATAATGCATATTGATATGAGCTTGGGAAAAAGGATATGGTGTCGGAATTATGATTGCAGATCAGTTCAGGCATATTACCCTTCAGCAGCTCGAAGCACTGGTAATGCTGGTGGAGGAGAGGAGCTTCTCGGATGCGGCACGGAAGATGATGCTTTCACAGCCGTCCTTGAGCAAGCATATCAGGAACCTTGAGATATTCGTCAACTGTCCGCTTATCAACCGGACCAAAACCGGAATCTCGCTGACCAATGAAGGCATGATCCTCTTCGGGTATGCCAAGAAGATCCTCAGGCTCAGGGATGAAGCGAGAGAAAAGATCATTTTTCTGAAGGATACCCTCTCCGGGCATGTCTACATCGGCACCAGCACCATCCCTTCGACGTACATACTTCCCGCCTTGCTCACCGGCCTGAGAAAGGACCATCCGGACATCCAGGTCCATATCCTCTCCGGCGACAGTGAAGATATCCTTGAAATGGTCTTAAGCTCCCGGGTGGAGATCGGTTTCATCGGCAAACATACCCATGACAGCAGGATAGTCTGCGAGCCCATCTGGCAAGACGAGCTGATCCTCGTGGCCGGGAAAGAAAGCCGCATCGCAGCTTTGAACAACGCGACCATTGAAGATATCACCCATGAGCCATTTATCATCAGGGAAAAAGGCTCGGGTACACGGGCCATCCTGGAGGATTATCTCAAATCGCAGGGCCTTGAGCCTCTGTCCCGCTTTACGATCGCCTGCGAGCTCGGATCTTCGGAAGCGGTGAAGGAAGCGGTAATCTCAGGGCTCGGCATCTCGATCCTGTCGGCCCATGCCGTGAAACGGGAAATCAAACAAGGTTTACTGACCCGAATCCCCCTGGAAGGCCCCCGCATCCTACGGAGCTTTTTCATGATCACCAGGCGGCAGTTCAATCCCCTCCCCCACCACCGGGTATTCATCGAGTATGCGAAGGCCTATCCCATCAATACATGACAGGGAGCCAAAGCGCGGCATGTAAGGCTCCGTGATGCGCCTGATTCGGCGGATTTCTTTCCTCTTCACGAATGCATATCGATCTGATATGAGGTACCAGCAATGAAAACGTACTATTCAATAACCTTATAAGGAGACACCCCAATGGAGACATCGAACATCGTATATGTGGACTACCGTGAGCTTCAGCGGTTCATGAAGGAAGGGTTTATAGCGTTAGGCGTTCCGGAGCAGGATGCTCAAATCTGTTCCACCGTACTGATCGAATCTGATTTGAGGGGTGTGGAATCACATGGAATCGGGAGATTCAAGATGTATGTGGACCGTATCCATGACGGGATACTCAATCCTGTGACAAAAGAAACCATCGTAAAGGAAACGAAGAATACCGCCCTGATCAACGGCAACCACGGCATGGGCCATGTCATAGCCTACCGGGCAATGGAAAAGGCCATTTTCATGGCAAAGGAGAACAATATCGGACTGGTGGGTGTATACGACAGTACGCACTTCGGTATCACCGGTTTTTATCCGTTCATGGCGGTAAAGCAGAATATGATGGGCCTTGCATTCTCCAATGCAAGACCTTCCGTTGCGCCCACCTTCGGGGTAGAGCCGGCCATCGGCACGAACCCCATCAGTTTCGGGGCACCCTCGGACGAAGAGTACCCTTTCCTCCTGGACATCGCCACATCAACCATCCAGAGGGGGAAGATCGAGGTGAATGCGAGGGACGGGAAACCTACGGCAAAAGGGCTCACCATAGACAGTCAGGGCAACGAGCCCACGGACAGCATCGAACTCCTCAGGACCCTTGTTGAGGGCACAGCTTCACTGCTCCCCCTGGGAGGTGCCGGCGAGGGACTCGGCGGGCACAAGGGCTACGGACTCGGCGTTATGGTGGAAATCCTCTGCGCATCGCTGACCGGAGGGAGCTTCGGCAAGGCCTTGAGCGGCTTTGAGAACGGGAAGCCTGCATACCATAGACTGGGGCATCTCTTTATCGCCATCAATATTGAAAGCCTGGTACCCATCGAGGTATCGAAAAAAATAACCGGTTCTATCATGCGCGAGATCAGGTCTTCAGCAAAGGTTCCGGGCAAGGACAAGATCTACCTTGCAGGGGAAAAGGAATTCGACATGGTCAAGCACCGGAAGGCAAATGGCGTTCCCATCAATGCGGCCCTGCAGAAAATCATGAAAGACCTCAAGGAGGGCCTCGGCCTGCACGGCTTTCATTTCCCGTTTCTATGACCAAACAGCCGCCTTATCGCACCCTCAGTTCGTTTTTGAGGGAGCAGTTCGGGAAGCGAGTTCGGAAGATAACCCTTGATGCAGGCTTGAGCTGTCCCCACCGGGATGGAGATAAATCCGGCGGCTGCATATACTGCAACGCAAAAGGCTCCGGCACAGGTGCCATTGCCGAAGGAATACGCCTCAAGGAGCAGATCGAGGGTCAGATGGCATCGATGTCAAGACGCTACAGGGCAACTGCATTCATCGCTTACTTCCAGTCGTATTCGAATACGTATGCGGATATCCCGACTTTGAAGGGAATCTATGATACCATCCTTCCCTACCCCGGAATCGTAGGTATGGCTGTCGGCACCAGGCCGGACTGCATCGATGCCGAAAAGCTCTCTCTGATCAGCTCGTATGCAGACCACCGCATTGTCTGGCTGGAATACGGCCTCCAGTCAGCCCATGACGATACCTTGCGCCGCATAAACCGGGGCCATGACGTACAGAGCTTCATTGATGCGGTAGAGCTCACTTCCAGGCTCAATATCAGGATCTGCACCCACGTTATTCTCGGTCTGCCCGGTGAAGGCATGGAACACTTTATCGAAACGGCAAAGCTCATCTCGGGTTTGCCGGTCAGCGATGTCAAAATCCACCTGCTCTACGTTGTCAAAGGCACCGCTCTGGAGGAAATCTTCGAGAAAGGCGGGTACATCCCCATGGAAAGGGATGTCTATGCCAGGGCCGTTGCGTCGTTTATCGGGCATCTCAGAAATGACATCGTAATCCAGCGGATCACGGGCGACCCCCATCCCGATGAGCTCGTTGCCCCGTCCTGGGCGCTTGATAAGGGAAGAGTCAGAGAGGCTGTCCACAAAGAGATGAAAACCTCCGGCACCCGCCAGGGGAACATGTGCAGCAGGCAATGAAGCTATACAACTTCCCCCTCACTAAAGGCCTGGTCCTTGCCCCCATGGCCGGATATACGAACTGGCCCATGCGGATTATCAGCAGACGATTCGGCGCAGAGCTCTGCTACACCGAGATGATCAGCTCTGCCGGATTGACCCAAAATACCAGGAATACCCTCGCGCTCCTCAGCCGGCCCGAAGAGGACACCCCCCTGATCGCCCAGATCTTCACCGCGTCACCGGACGATGCCGCCCTCTCGGCCCGCATGATCGAAGACCAGGGATTCGACGGCATTGACATCAACATGGGATGCCCCGTAAAAAAGGTGGTGCACAAGGGCTCAGGCTCAGCCCTCATGAAAGATATTTCCCTTGCAGAGCGTATCAGCGAATCCGTCGTGCAGGCCGTGAACATCCCGGTAAGCGTAAAAATACGCGCCGGATGGGACAGCAGCTCTCTTAATGCACACATTATCGCCGGCGTACTAGAAAAGACCGGAATTGCCTGTATTATTCTCCATCCGAGGACCAGGTCCGAGATGTATCAGGGAAATCCCAGGTGGGAAATCCTCTCTTCCCTGAAGGAGCAGTTAAGCCTGCCGGTTGTTGCAAGCGGGAACATCAAAACCGTCCGGGATATGGAGATGCTTCGCTCCCTCGGGGCTGATGCCTTCATGATCGGCCGGGGCGCCGTGGGAAATCCATGGATTTTCCGGGAGCTCTCGGGAGGGCTTACCCCTGATGCCCATGAGCGCATCGAAATCATGCTTGAACACCTGGACATGCTCTGCTCCCTCTTTGGGAATCAGAAAGGCACCCGCTTCATGAGGAAGTACCTTTCCGCTTATGTCAAAGGGCTCGATGGCGCCGCTCTATTCCGTCAGCAGGCCTGCACTGCAGAGAACTCTTTGGAACTACGAGGTATTATAAAAGAATTTGGCAATCCTTGAGCATTTGTGTTAAGAAGAGAAATTATCTTTCCGACAAGAATTGCTAGATGATAAAACAGCTGAGATACTGCATCATAGGGCTGATATTCTGTTTTGTACTCATGGGCAGCACGGACATGACGATGAATAAAGCCTACGGCCTCGATATAGCCGACAATCCCACGGCTTACCTTGTGAGCAAGGCCCGTGAGAAGAAGCTCCTCCTGATAGGGACCCATCACCGGAACGCGTTCATCCACAATGTCATCACCTCCTCGCTGCCTTCCATGGTGAAGGAAGCAGGCTCCTGCACCCTCTTTATCGAAATACCTACCTCGCAGCAGCAGGTGATCAATGAATTCTGCGCCGGGAGATCAAGTGTTGAGAGTATCCGGGTTTCCGAGATCGTAACATCCCCTTATTTCAGGGAGATCCTCACGCAGGCACGGGACCTGAGCATGAAGATCATCGCCATCGATGCAGAGATTCCCTCGCCTATAAGCCGTGATGAGTGGATGGCAAAACAAATAAACAACTATTTCCAGGAACACCCGGATGACAAGGGCATCGTAGTGGTCGGCGCACGCCATGTGCTCAAAGGGCTCGAATGGGCATGTTCTCACGCACCCTCTCTCGCTGACTACTTGAAGGACTACGACACCTTCTCGGTGGTTCCCTGGCCCGATGCGGCTGATACTACCCTGCCGGTAGCCATGGACATCAACCCTGTGATGTTTGGCGGCGTGAAGATGCCGTTGCTCAGCTCCATGAATATTCTCCCCAATGTATCCCTGGTATCTGTTGCAGATGGAATCATCCTCCTGCCCAAGACCCACTAATTGATCTTTCCGATCCCGTCCCCATCTGTATTTTTATAGGTTTCCTTTCCGGCTCCTGGTTGCAAACTATCTGATATCGGGATAGACAATATCCATGCCATCAATATTCATCGGGACCGACCACGAACTGGAAGTAGTTTTCGAAGACAATGTCTCCGATTTATGTGCCGTTATCACGCACCCGCATTCCCTGATGGGAGGCAGCATGTCCAACAATGTGGTCATGGCTGCATGGCAGACAATGGTCGGCCTGGGATGTTCCGCCCTTCGTTTCAATTTCCGGGGAGTAGGCAGGAGCGGCGGAAAATTCGACAACGGCATAGGAGAGACTTTCGATCTTGCAACCGTGATCCATTATCTGGATCGTCCTGTAGTCTTAATCGGATATTCCTTCGGTGCATGGGTGGCTGCCCGTTTCCTGCAGGAGGCAAAAGTGCCCTGCATCCTCATATCCCCTCCCACTGACATGTTTCCTTTCCCTTCCCTGAAGGGACACGATGTGTGGGCTGTGACAGGCAAACAAGATCAGTTTTTCGATCACGGCGCTCTCTTGCAGGTGCTGGAGGAGGAACGCATCACCATTCTTGAGGGGGTGGATCACTTCTGGTTCGGTGACGAAGTACTTCTCAAGCATTACCTCGAAAAATCGATAACGCGTATCCGATCCCTTTCTTCATAAGAGGCTTAAAGGAATCATGGAGGCTTTTATCCAAGCGGTTCCCTTGCGTTATTAAGCTCTTCACAGGAAGTGAGCCGTGTGCAGTGCCGGGTCAGAAAGAAAAGGAGTATGCTCTTTTTTAAAGAAGCGTACTCCGTTTCCTGAAAATCTTATAGGGCTGGTTAGATCCGAGATCGGCCCGGCAAGGCACGAACGATTGCAACAACGACAACAGCGCCAAGAAAGGCAATCACAAGGGTACCGAAGTTAAAACCGGATACCGGAGTTGATATACCGAATATGGCACCTGCCAGGAAACCGCCTACCAGGGCTCCAATGATTCCTAAGATCATATCGCCCAAAACGCCGTAGCCGCTTCCTTTCATCACAACACCGGCTAACCACCCGGCTATCAAGCCGACAATTATCCAAGATAGTATACCCATACTGTATTGTCCTCCCTTCCTCGTTTTTCCATCAGTATAGTGACTGATAGCTTCTATGAATTAAAATAAGGTGATCAATGCATATCCCCAATCGCAAGAGCGACCCTTAAGGATGCTACATATCCTGCTTGGTATAGCCTTCCGGAGGCTCATAGAAACTCGAAGGTATTTCTTTTTCTGCAAAATCCATAAGCTCCTGACTGGATTTGATCTGTGCATCCATGACCGTGGTCGTGGAAACCGAATATACGGTTATCCCTTTTACCTTGTTCATCTCCTTTGTGATGCCGTCGATTGAATCCCGCAAACTGGGAAGCATGACCATGCTAGACGCATACATCCTGTTGAGGAGCTCATAGTCCAGATTAATATCGTTTGTGGCCCATATTTCGGTTATGGAAGGACCCATGGCCGTTGTGGTTGTTTGAATGTATTTCCTGCAATCCCAATTATTGATCTTTTTCTTTTCTCCGGTTTCCTTGATCGTAATATTCAGGTCGGACATGTTTTTCATCAGACCCTGAACGAATTCTTTTGCCTGCATCTTTTCCTGTTCGCTCATCTTTTCATCACGCTCGATGGCCTTATTCGCCATTTTTTCCACATCCATGGGCAATTCGGCATAGCTCTTCTGCTGGTTATTGATGAAATAGACCACCTTCTTGTCAAGCCTCATGATGACTGTCTTTGCGCCCTCATTATTACGAATCATATTCTTGGAGATCCACGTCTCCCGGATTGTATCCTTCGCAGGCTCCAACTGGCCCATTACTTCGAACGGGTCCGTGTGCTGTTTGTATTTCAGGTAAACATCCGCATGAATCGTTCCAAGGGGGATGAGCAGGTATACAGCGCACGCGATCAGCGTATGAAGAATTCTTCTTCTACTTGTCATATATCCTCCTTCGAGAAAAGCTGAACCCGAAGGATTTCTATCCTCAAGGGCTCTTCCATATAGAATATCCTGATGAAAGCTTTATAACCACTGCAGTGAGACCATATCAGCTTTTATCCGGCGAGGTTAACGGACAATGTGCCTAATGATTCCTTTCCTTTGTATGGAAAAATCTTCTGAATAAATATTGAATCGATACTATCATTCCTATCTCATGCTATTCTTTTCTCGGATGCTCTCTTTGGTTAGAATAGTATGGAAAGGGATTAAGGTATGCCGAAAAGGAGCGCCGGATTACTCATGTATCGCGTCATAAACGATACGATAGAGGTCCTCCTTGTCCATCCGGGCGGACCTTTCTGGGCAAAAAGGGACATGGGCACATGGTCCATCCCAAAAGGAGAATATCAGGAAGACCAAGATCCTCTCACGGCTGCACGCCGGGAATTCGAGGAAGAAACAGGCTGCCGGGCAGACGGCGTTTTTCTGGAACTGGGCACGGTGAAGCAGAAAGGCGGAAAATTGGCTACGGCCTGGGCCCTCGCAGGAGACCTCGACGTGCTTTCCATAAAGAGCAACACCTTTACCCTTGAATGGCCTCCGGGGTCCGGAAGGAAAACAGAATTTCCCGAGATCGACCGTGCGGAATGGTTTCCCCTCGAACCGGCCAGGGAAAAGATCATCGATGCCCAACGGGGCTTTCTCGATAATCTGACTGCTATCCTCAATGCCCCTGCATGAGAAGTCTTCGTATCTGACGTGTGTAATCTCGGAGGGTGCCCCGGTGTACGAGGGGCACCCTCTTCTGTGGGGGCCTTTAAGCGGGCGGAAACGATGTAAATACACCTCTTGGATCGACTTTCGTCCTGAGGATATGGATCACTTCGGGTGACGGCATGGGGGTCAGGGGGATCTCACCTTCAGGTTTCAGAAGCTCGAAGCCGGTACACGCCTGGGCGATCTCGAAGGTCATTCCCGGGTGCAGAGTTTTTACCCGCATCCTCTTGGTGACGGGCTCGAAATCGAATACCCCGCACTGGGAGATGACCGCTACCGGTCCGTTCCCGAGGAGCCCTGCCTCCTTCCGGGAATTGCCGCCCGTTAAGTGGCCGACAGAGGTGATGAAATCCACTTTTTCCGGGAACTTGTCCGGTGTCTGCAGGCCCACGATGACCATGCTCTCCGCGAGCGAGGTGAGGTCGTTGTTGCCGCCCGATCCGGTAAGACGGGCCTTGGGCTTGTGAAAATCGTCCCCGATCATATGCGTGTTCACGTTGCCGTACATGTCCACCTGGGCAAATCCCAAGAAGGCGATGTCCACGTAGCCGTTATAGACCTGACCGAACGAATAAGGCATTTCCTGGATCATGGGGGATTTCCGCCAGGTGAACGGCCCACCCACCGACCAGGGCATGTCCCCCGGCAGGGGGTCCTGCCCGCCCGATTCATAGACCATGGTGATGTTCGGTGCGTGGGTGTTGCGTGCAAGGATCCCTGCCACCATGGGAAGGCCTGTCCCCACATATACGATCGTGTGGTCCTTGATCTGTGCTGCTATGATATATGCCAATATCTCCAATACGTTTGCCGGAGCGTCTTTTTCCATGTCATATTCCTCCTTTCGTGTCGATCGGCATCAATAGTAGATACCAGGGTCGTTATCCGTCCGGTATTCCTGGTATGCAAAATCGATATCCTCGTTGTCTCCCTCGGCAGCCTTTGTCTGTCGTCTCGCCTCGATCATCCACTTGGCGCCGCCGAGTTTTTCCACGAACTCCATCTGGTCCTTGGTGCCGAAAATCCACTCGTCGACAAACTTCTTCATGTTCTCGTCACTCGCTCCGCCAAAACGCATAAGCTTTTCCCACCACTGGCGCGGCCAGTAATAGTAACCGGGCATACTTCCAGGAAGTGCCCCATAGGGCAACTCCACTACTGCATTGGCATAGAAAAACGGGATGATGGTGCCTTTCCGGTTGTTTCGGATATCCATTTCGGGAACGATCTCCTCTGCAGTGATGACCACCTTCTTGGCAGCCGCAGCACCGGCCACATCGTTCACCGTAGGACCGTAGAGCCATGCATTGCCGTACTTATCCGCAACCTGTGCATGGATGAAGACGATATCCGGGTAGAGGGCAGGGATGAAGACAACCGGGTCCGGATCCTGCCTCATGGGATTCTGGATCACGTTGAGGTACGGGTTGTACCTGACAATATCTGAAGCCAGCATTTGTTTGCTCAAAACGCCGGGACACCCGAGCTGTGCAGCCTTGAGCCCCTGGCCCACGCCTCCGTGACTCCATTCGGACACGACTTTGAGCTTCCCGCTCAGCATCATCCTCTTGTAATTCTTGTCAGTGCCCCGCATCTCTGCGCCTGTGTAGGAACTGTGGGAGTAGTATACACAGCCGGCAAAGCTCATATAGCTCTGATTCGTGTTCGGGGCGCCTATCATCTGCAGATTCTTCTTCTCCTGGCGGCAAATCTCGAAATGGCTCTGGATACATGTCCGCACATATCCGAACCCGGTGTCCAGGACAACATCGCCGTCACTCACGAACTCAGCGACAGCCTCTTTGAGAGACATACGTTTGTCCTTCTTTGCCCTTTCCTTGTTCAGATGAACCTTTCTTGCCGCCTCGAAGTCGACGAGTCTGTCCAGGATGCTCGTATCCTCTATCTTGAGGTTCGCAAGAGCTTCCTTGTTGTAATCGAAAACTGCCATACATATCCTCCACATCTTGCTTTTTTACTTGATCAACCACATAAAGCGAAATGCATGCCAGAATCTGTAAAATTCACCGTCTAATGCAAGTTATTGGAATCACTCAATGGGCAAAATGAGGTTCCTTTGTTTTCAAGGTATTTCCCCCAAGCCCGCCATAGAATATCCGACCATAGTATGGTGCTTTGACCATAATCCGTACCGGGCTCCCTTCCTTTCCATTTCATCCTTCCGGAGCATATTCGCAAAGGGATAGGCAAGATGATACTTCAGAGATTTATCCGGGAATCAAGGAAGAAGAATATCGGCTATATCCAAAGGAGAGTAATACTTTTACCGTGGTAAAATACGCTGAACGTCACCCGTCACACAGGAAGGCAATCTGCCGGATGAAAACGATTTTATTCCTCTTATAATATGATAGCAGGACAATGATAAGGTATGGGAAACAAGCTTTTTTGCCGTAAAAGGGCTTTCCCATGGAGGGAGTTCAAGTTCTCCAGCGGCGGAGGGATGTATGGGAAGAGGGTTTGCACTATGCGCCGGCATGATACTTTTCATAGTGTCGATACCTGCTTTCTCGGGCGCACAGGATAGGGGCTTTGCACCTATCATTGACGTAACCGGGCAGGCCGTGATCACCGCACCCCCGAACCTGGCAACCATAATTTTTTCCGTAGAGAACTCCGAAGCCAGGGCTGAGTCGGCCATCAGGAAGAATGCAGAGCTCTCCGGCAAGGTGATAACCGCATTGAGAAGACTCCTGAACAAGGATATCACGGTATCCACTTCGAACTATACCATTCAACCTCTGTATGAAAGAGACAAGGAGCTCTTCGAGAAATCAAACCGGATTGTTCCCAGGAGCTACCGGGTGAACAATTCTATCTTTATACAAACATCGAGGATAGAACGTCTGGGATCCGCCATCGATACTGCTGTCGGTGCAGGAGCAACCCGTGTGGGTTCACTCACCTTTCACCGGACCGACAAAGACCAACTCCGGAAACAGGCAGCGGAAAAAGCCCTTGAGAATGCTGTCGATTATGCAAAGAGGCTTGCAAAAGCGGCAGGACTGGGCGTGAGAAGAATCAAATACATCCAGTATGTCCCTAATAACGCTGAACCGGGCACCGAGCAAACCATGCAGGTCGAAGGCGTAGGCACACCTATTGTCCCCGGCCAGATTACTTTCGAGTCTTTTGTGAGCGTTACCTTCGAGCTGACCCAGTGAAGTGCCCCTTAAGCCAAGCTGCCGGGAATATCCTGATAGAATTCAGATTTCCGGATGGCCATGGTTCACTGCCTGTTTAAATAAGATTTGCCAAGTTGTCACATATTTCAGGCTGCACTCCGTATTTTTGCCAACTTGACAAAAACCTCGAAGTAATTTGATCCCATATTGTCAATTTGTCATTCATCATTTTCTGCAATGTTTATTTATCTTTAATTTTCATTAAGTTACAAATGATGGTCACCTGGCATTCTCCTTGCTCAATGTGAGGACGCATAAACACATGAGAGGAGATAGAAGATGGTTACCCTTTGGATTATTATCGGATGCTTGTTCATGACAGGGATCGGGATCAGGTTTACGTACAAAGTTCTGGGGCTCACCCCTGCCGAGGCAACCGCCGTATTCATACTTATCGTTATGCTGATAGGCATCAATTCCGGGCCGGCAAGACAAATGATTGCCCAGATGTTTTAAGGAGAAAAGGACCATGACACTCATATTCACCATCATCGGCATCGTATCTTTCATCGGAATCGGATACAGGTTTGCCGCCAGAGTGCTTTTCAAAGAACCTGTCGCCGACAGGGTAAAATAGTCCTTCCCGGCAAAACAACCATTCGCGGTCCTTGGGGATATGGCATCTTCCGGGGCCGCTTTTCCATATTTTTATTCCTTGGACCTCTCTTCTATCGGCGTCCTCTGCCTGAAGCCGGCATCAGCATTTACCCCCTCTCCTGTATTCTCCCCCCGGGGCACCCGCAAGCGAGTCGCGAGAGGGAAAAAGGGCGACCCCTAAAGCCGGGCTGCCGGGAATAATCTGTTTGAAACAGCATGAACAGGCTCTATGATATGTGATATTGACACATCAGAGATAATCTCTCATACATACGTCATAACTGTGTGTGAGGATCATAAAAGGAGAGCGGTTCATGTTTGAAAAAGCAGCCCGGGGAGATTCCGAGAACCATCTCAGGGAACTGCAAACGGAAAACAGCAAGATGCGGCATAATCTCGGCGTCATCCGGGCAATCCTCGATGCTCAGACAGATTTCTTCATCCTCATCGACGAACAGGGAACGGTTCAGGATGCAAACGAGGTTGTCTCAAGCTATCTCGGCATACACCATGAGGAATTCATCGGAACCTGTCTCTGGAACTACTTTCCTCCGGATTCATCGCAATTCAGGAAAGAACAGGCCGAAAAGGTGTTCTCTTCCGGTGAGTCCCTGCAGTTCGAATATAAACAGGATCAGATATGGTATGACATCATGCTCTATCCGGTCTCCCAGGAAGGCAGAAGGCCCGAAGAGATAGCCATCCTTGCCCGGGACATTACCCCTCACAAACAGATAGAAGACCTGCTTCGCTTCCAGCGCGATCTGGGCCTTGTCCTGAGCTCTTCCCTGGAGCTTCGCGAGCTGCTTTCCCGCATCCTGGATGCGGTCCTGGCGGTGGAGGGAGTCGATGCAGGGGGTGTCTATATACTCCAGGAACGCACAGGGGGAATGGACCTTGTCGTACAGAAGGGCATGCCCGACAATCTCGTGAAACCCCTGACCCACCTTGATGCCTGGTCCCCTCAGGTACTCCTCATCAGAGAGGGTCGTCCCCTGTACTGGAGCAATCAGGAAGCCTCGAAGAGGTTCCGGGTTTCACTCCCGCCGGATGATATCCGGGGGGTTGCGATCATCCCCATAAAATCCGAAGGCTCCGTAATAGCTTCTTTAAGCCTGATCTCCCGCGACTTCGACAAGATTCCCGTTACTTCGAGGATTGCCCTGGAGACGGTCGCAGGAAGGATCGGCGATGTTATCAACAGGACCAAGGCAGAGGAACTGCTGCACAAGTATGAACTCATCATCGCCACGGTCCACAACCCCATGTCCTTCATCGACGGAAATTATATATTCCAGGCAGTCAATGACGCCTATCTCTCCGCATTCAACAAAACGCGCAAGGATTTCATCGGGCGAAGCGTCGCGGAAATCGTCGGCCCGGACGTATTCGACGGAAAGATGAAGAAACACCTGGACAATGCCCTTGAAGGGAAAGAGATCCATCATGAAGAATGGTTCGACTATCCGGGATGGGGGAGCCGGTACAGCCTCCTGAGCTATTATCCGTTCTTTGAGCCGGACGGCTCCGTCTCGGGTGTGGCTGCCGTTTCCCGCGACATTACGGATCGCAAGATAAAGGAAGAGGAGAACATCAAGGTGAGCAAGCTCGAATCCATCAGCACGCTTGCCGGCGGCATCGCCCATGATTTCAATAATCTCCTCGCAACGATTCTGGGCAACATCGAGCTTGCGCAGTTCCACATTACCCAGGATCATCCTGCAAATAAAAGGCTGGTAAAGGCCATCGAGGCATGTACCCGTTCCCGTGATCTCATCAGGCAGTTCCTGACCCTCGCTAAGGGCGGGCTCTCGAACAAGAAAAATGCCCCCCTGGTGCCGCTCGTTTCGGATGCGGTAAATCTCGCACTCTCGGGAACGCATATCACCTGCATGTACGATATTCCGGACGGCCTCTGGATGGTCGAATTCGACCAGAATCAGATCATGCATGCCTTCCATAACATCATCATGAATGCCAGGGAAGCCATGCATGGGGACGGACGGATCACCATAGCCGCAAAAAATACCACCATCGGCCAGGACAACACCGAACATCCGAAATTCGTAAAACAAGGCCCGTATGTGGTCATCGACATCCGTGATCAGGGGACAGGAATCCCTGAAGAAATCAAGGATAAGATCTTCGATCCTTACTTTTCGACCAAGGGCAAAGGCACACAGAAAGGAATGGGGCTCGGGCTGACGACCGCCTATTCCATCATAAAGAAGCATGGCGGCTATATCGTTGTGGAGTCAAATGTCGGTTCAGGGAGCGTATTCAGCATCTACCTGCCGGCAAGCATTAAGGAAACGGGGATGGAAGAGGCTGCTCAACCTCATGCAAGCGCCTCCCGGGAGTCCATCCTCACCATGGACGACGAAGAGATGATCAGGGACGCTGCTTCCGAGATCCTTGAGCACCTGGGGTACCAGGTGGAGTCATCGAAAAACGGCGAGGAGGCCATCGAGAAGTTTATCGAGGCAAAACGCTCCGGCCGCTCCTTCGACGTAGTGATTCTCGACCTTACGGTCGATAACGGCATGGGCGGTGCCGAGACCATGAAGAAGCTCAAGGAGATAGATCCGGGAGTGATCGGCATTGTGTCGAGCGGCTACGCAGAAGAGAACCTCCTGGAGAACTACCGGGAATTCGGCTTCAGTGGTGCCGTCGCCAAGCCCTATACCGCCGAAGAGCTGAAGGACGCGCTCAAGAAGGTTTTCTAGAGCCATGGATGCGGGTTCTGTCAAGGTCCTGTTTCTCGGTTCCGGGGATGCATTCGGAAGCGGCGGCAGGCTCCGGAGCAGCATCCTTGCGACCTCTTCATCTGCGAGACCTTCGAATACGAGAGATATGCCGGCAATCACCTCAACTACCTCACCCTCATGGAACACCGCCGTGAACCCGATTGCAAAAAATTAATTCTCACCCATCTGGGAGATTCCATGCTTCAGCGGTGCGGATCCATCGAGTTCGAATGTGCGTATGAGACGGGATGTCGGTTGAGGTGTGATCAATTCGCACCGGCAGAAACCTCTCTTTGATCTGTCCTTGAAAATCCCTCCATCTGGCTGAAATAATATTCAAGCCCTTGATTTTTCTTCATAGTATGATATTATTAAGACAGTTCTTTCCCGGCAGTCACCCTGTGCAGAGGGGCTTCCGCAGGGGAAGATCTCTCGCTGAATTGTTTTAATTTCATTGTTTGGAGGGATCGGATGAAAATCTTTATCACAGGCGCTACGGGCTTCATAGGCACCCATGCCGCGAGGCTCCTGGTCAAGCAAGGCCACCAACTGGTGTGCCTCGTCAGGAAGACAAGCCATATTCAGGAGTTGGAAAAACTCGACGTCGATCTTGTCTGGGGAGATGTGAGAGACAGAAAAACCATTCTCCCCGGGATGTCGGGATGTGAAGCCCTTATCCACCTGGCAGGAACATCATCCTTCTGGGAGTCCCATAAAAAGATTTATGCCGAGGTCAATGTGAACGGCACACGAAACGTCATGGAGTGCGCTCTGGAGACGGGTATTTCCCGGGTGATCCATGTGAGCCCGCTGTATGTCTACGGCAAACCGGCACAGGCCAAGTTCAACGAGGAGAGCACGATCGGGCCGCAGCGGTTCAGCGAACTGGCCCGGAGCAAATATGAGGCTGAGCGGATCGCATGGGTCCTTCATTACAAGAAGGGCCTTCCGCTGACGGTATGCTATCCGGCCGTGGTCCTCGGGCCGGGGAGAAACAGAAACCGCATATCCCCCGTCAGAAGGATCATGAGCTACTCGCTCTTTTCCAGGTCATCGATGAATTCGGCCCATACCTATATCCATGTCCAGGATGTGGCAGAGGCTATTTCAAGGGTCCTAACCCTCGACGGCGCTGTGGGCAAACGTTACTTCATTGCCCATGAACGCATATCCACACGCCGCCTGTTGGCAGCCGTATCAGAGGTCATAGGATCCAAAACTGCCAGGGTAATCCTGCCCGACTCTCTGGCCATGTTCGTGGCCGGCGCTTCCGCCCTAGTGGCGAGGGTCCTGAACAGGCCTCCATTCCAGGGAATGTCTCCCGAATATCTTATGACCTTGCAGAACAGCCTCATGGCAGACGGCAGCAGGTCGCAGAAGGAGCTGGGGATGGCATATACACCGATCGGCGATGCCATAAAAGAAGAGATCGATTCTATCCGGATGGCCTGGAGCATCCAGGAGAGACGAAAGTCCCGGAGGTATCCGCTTCTCATCGATGTGGTATATAAAGCCCAGGGAGATGCATCGGAGACGACGGGGCGCCTGATCGATATCAGCGAAAACGGGCTGCTGCTCTCCACTGCACACCCCTGTCCGAAAGGCAGGTATCTCAGCATCAACCTCTCGGGAGACGGCAAGGAAGGGTATGTCATGGCCCGGGGCCGAGTCGTGAGGAGGACACGGGACATCATGGCAATCGATTTCACCCACAAGGACAAAGGTATCAATGGCATGGTAGCTTGCCGGGGCGCGGCTGATAAGGGGAAACCCTGTGCAGAGCTTCAGCTTCCTTCTCCGCAGGGGCATGTATAATACACGTCCTTTCCCCGGCGGAGCAGGCTTCCCCGACTCACGGATAAAACGATTGACGAACCACGGAGCTTTCTTATACGAACATATGCCATACTGTATCAGAGGTGGTTCTTTATGATCTCACGAATCGACCATGTCGCTCTTGCAGTAAGAGACTATGACAAGGCATTGAGCTTCTTCACCACGCTTCTCGGCGCCGTGCCCGGCACGTATGCAGATGACGGCAGCATGAAATATCTCTGGCAAAATATGGCGCTGGGCGACTTGAGCAGGTTCGAGCTCCTTACCCCCACCGGGGACGGAAGCTTCCTCGACGGCTTTCTGAGCAGCAAGCAGGGAGGCGTCCACCACATCACCATGCAGACCCCCGATATCTACGAGGCGAAAAAGACCCTGGAAAAGAACAATGTCCCCTATTTCGGGTTCAATGACTACGGCCCCATCTGGAAAGAGCTTTTCATCCATCCGAGAGATGCCTTCGGCGTGCTCATCCAGATCGCTGAATTCGAGGCGGACGACTGGCTCTCGCCAAAGGTGAAAATGCCCAAAGGCAGGAGATGGACGGTTGAGAAGGACGGCTCGGAGATCCGTCTCGCCTTTGCACATCCCGGGGGCGGCAAGGTGCGGATCGAATTGAGCAAAGACGAGGCAGCCGGACTCATCGACGACCTTAAAAGCGTCATCTGATCGTCTTATTTGTAAAGGCAACACAGCAATGGAAGCAGTTATCCACATAGACAACGCCGTCAGGGTGCTCGAGGCGGATCTTGCACCGGAAGTCATCAAACGCATTGAAGCAGATCTCACCCTGCCCGAACCCGAAGTGGGAGCAGGTGGAGAAATACAAAAGGAGCAGAAGGCGCAACTTCCAGCCCGAGATGCTCGATTACTACGAGAGGGAAAACGGCGTCCTTATCCTTCCCCGCGGGTATATCAACCACCTGCTGAGCAGAATGGCTCCCTCCCCCTACATGCTCGTAGACCGCACCCGGATGCTCGATCCGGTGACTTTCGACTTCCGGGCAACGCTTCATCCCTACCAGGTCCAGGCAGTCAGAGACCTCACCGCCCGAAGGTTCGGCGTGCTCGAAGCGCCTCCGGGAGCCGGGAAGACGGTGATTGCCCTGAATATCATTGCCCGCAGGGCTCAGCCTGCCCTCGTGGTCGTCCACACCAAGGAGCTCATGTACCAGTGGCTCAAGCGCGCGGTCGAATTCCTGGATATCACCGAAGATGAGGTGGGGCTGGTCGGAGACGGAAAAAAGCAGACAGGCAGAAAGCTTACCATTGCGATCATCAATTCGCTCTTCAAAGTCATTGACGAGGTCAAACCGTTAATCGGCCACCTGATCGTGGATGAATGTCATCATGTCCCTGCCCGCTCCTTTACCGAGGTTGCCGGCAAGCTCGACACCGCGTTCATGCTCGGCCTGTCCGCAACGCCGTACCGCCGCGACAAGCTCACCAGGATCATCTACTTTCACCTCGGCGACCGTCTCCACCGGATACAGCCGCGCCAGCTCCAGGATATCGAGAAGATCATGAGAGCGACGCTCAAGGTTAGGAATACGAAATGTGCATACTACTTCGATTCCGATGAATACCAGTCCATGATCTCGGCCCTGATAGCGGACAAGAAGAGAAACGCACTCATCGCAAGCGACGTGGTCGAGCGCACCAACTCGGGCGAGAACGGCATCGCGCTGGTGATCTCGGACCGTGTGGCGCACTGCGAGGAGCTCTACCGGATGATCGCCTCCAAGGGCTCATCCGTATCGCTCCTCACCGGCTCAATGCCCACGAACCAGCGAGCCGAGCTCATCGAAAAGCTGAACAATACCCGTGACCATATCCTCGTTGCCACGGCCCAGCTCATCGGCGAGGGGTTCGACCTCAAGGAGCTCACCTCCATCTTCCTTGCAACGCCCATCAAGTTCACCGGGAGGGTGAAGCAGTACATAGGCCGCATCCTGCGGGTATCCGAAGGCAAGCACGAGGCAATAATCTACGATTACGTGGATGAGAACGGCATTCTCAAGAGCAGCTTTCAATCGCGGCTGGTTGCCTACGAGGACATGGGAGTTCATATCAGGCTGACCAATGCCCGATAGGGCAAGGTATATGCCAAACTGTCATTGGGAAGAAATCGGATTCAAGATCATTTTGCCAGTTTGTCAAAGCAGAGGTGCTGAAATGAGCCCCTGGTGCCAAACTGTCAATCTCCGGTTTCAAGTTGATTTATATTGTCTTTAAATATCAGTTAGTTGTTAACATTTAACGGTTGGCACGGCCCTTGATATATCCTTGTCAGGAATCAATAAAAAACAAAGGAGGACAAGACAATGCTGACCCTTTGGATCGTAATCGGATGCTTGTTCATGACCGGGATCGGGATCAGGTTCACTTATAAGGTGCTGGGAATCACCGCTGCCGAAGCTACCGCAGTATTCATTCTCATGGTAGCCCTGGTGGGAATCAATACCGCACCGGCAAGAGAACTGATCATGAGGCTTTTCTAGGACACGGCAAACCAGCTCAAGGAGGTGTGCCATGAAAAAGGCAAGAAAAGAAAGAATCCCCAGGGCACTGGCAAACAGGCTCACCAGGATCAGCGGCTACAGCATCGTGCTCGTGGTCATGACCTACCTGGGCCTCTATGCAGGACTCTGGCTCGACAAGGTAACCGGCATGGCCCCCAACTTCACGTTGCTCCTGCTCATCATCGGCATCGTGCTCGGCTTCAAGGGTTTTATCCAGGAGGTCATCATCGAGAGGAGGGCGCGCTAATGACACTGCTTTTCATAACCATCGGCTCTTTGGCCTTTGCGGGTATTGGCCTGCGTTTCGTAGCGCGCTTCTCCCGGAAGGCTTCCCACCCCTACCCCAGCAAGTAGGTAATCCGCCAGAAGCAAGAAACACAGGCGGAATGCCTATCCTTATCTGTATTCGCTATAACTTGACCGTACCAATAAAGATAACGAACTGACAAGGTCAGAAAATAGACCCTTCTGAATATTCACAAAAGGTAGAAATATCGTGCCATACTTTATAGTCTCGAATGTATAGGGCGTTTTGTATAGATGTCACCTGAAAATCATCAGTTTTCAGATAACGCTGTGATCTATCAGACTGAGCCACTTCCCGATTCCGACGTACTGTATAGAAGAGAATGCCTCACGAAGTCAAGAAAGATCCTTTATCATAGCTCCTTATGCTCAACCGTTATGAATGGCTCCCGTATGATCCGGTGATCGAGCTGGTTTTTAATATTGATAGGATATTCGCCCTTATCGAACTTGAAGAGATCCTTTCCCAGGTGTCTCATCGGGATAGTAACCTGCAGCTCGGTAAATATTTCGGGGTCGTTCCTGCCCACCTCAAGGGCATCGCTCCGACCGCCCACTATTATGGAGACAGCTTTTACGGGCTTTACTTCACCGCAAGGCTTACGCCTCCCACATCAGTCTGAATTTCCCCACCATAGTAATATATTCCGGGCCACACAGTAATAAAGCCGGCATCGGGAATGGGGATTCCCAGCGTGAGGTCGATCCCGGGGATTGCTTCTTCTCGATGATGCTGAGTACAGGTAGGTAGATAGATGTTGATGTGCAGAGAATTTCGGATGGAAGATTTCCGCTCCCGTGCCCATACGTTTTTGGACATTGTCCGTGGTCATGTCCAAAAATAGATTATACCCTGCAATGACCTGACTACCTGGAATCGGCAGCCGTACACCCACACCAAGGTCGGTCCGCAAATCGGGTCTCCTTTACGATAACCATGGGGTCGCTGTAATATATACATTGAGTCTAACTGACCTAAATAGACAAAGGTTTCAGCAATATATCCTGGGGCCTGATTGATTCGCGAGCCTCCAACTCCCCTCCTGCCCATATGATCTCCGGCTCCGTGGCAGCATAAACGACTGTGCTCATTATACTGTATTGCCAGAGCGAGGATTATACTCTTTTCATGATTTAACCTCCTATGGAATGAATAACAGAAATGATTCACAAGTTAATCTCATTAGTGTCACATTACTTTAAGATCACTACATATAAATCCGGCCTCAGCTATGTTAACAGTTCGATTGTGTTGGATTTTCAAATAGTTGAACAGCATAGATGGAGGACTGATCACTTGAGAGCATGCCCTTACAAATGGGACAAAGAGCGGCATTACCAATGCTAAACATTGCCCTTCTTACATAATGGTATGTCTCCCTTTCGGGTATTAATACTATAAGCCCTCCTGAGGTGAAGAGATCAGCTACGAAGAAAGGGCCTATGTCTTCAGTCAGCTTGATAATATCTGACGGTTTAAATAATATGGTGAGGTGTTTAATCAGAAAAACATAAAGATAATTTTTTTCAGGGTAAACAATCCCGGGAAAAACTGCAGGATTCTATTTGCAGGTATGCTCGACATTCATCGCATTTTAGAATCTCCAACGATAACCCATGAATACTTCTTTTCCGTTGAATCCAGCGACAGGCATGCCTTTCTGCTTTGGATCAAGTACCCATGAAGGAATCGTTGAAGAATGAACTCGTGAAGTAGCCGAGAGAGATGCCTTAGCAAGCGCATCCGAAGGATAGCTGGGCCCTTGCCTACGACCCTCTCCCAGGCAACGGCGAATGTTCAGGGCATGCAGCACAAAGCCTAGCCTAGAGATGTCTCGGCCGGACCATGTATATTCATGGTTTTGATGTTTTTTACGGCAAGGGATGTGTATGCAGCAGAGTCGGATGCCATGCTGGAGGGGAAATTCTCACTGAGTTGCTCTATCAGGACGCTCTCTCCCAACGGATCATCTTTAAGTACATAGACGAGCTTCATGGTTCAGGAAAGACTGCGCTTCCCTGTATAGCAGTCCCCTTTAACCTTGGAAGCTCCCTAGGACACCGGATCGCTGACCGCTGGGAGTAGCCAGATATGCTTAAGTAAAAGACACCGGATGATATACAACGGATGATATGGCGCTGAGATCTTTGCTCAATCTTTCTGCCCGGTCATTTGAACCGGCGATGGGTGTGTGATCAATCGCCCAGTCCGAAAGCCTCTTGTCGGCATCTCCGATCTGGAGGAGAAGTGCGGCTGTGGCAGGGACGAAGACCATGGGAGAAGTTGCTGCATCGAAGGCTCGATTCACCGATATTTTCCCAGTGGCCAGAGTGTAACGTTCCTCGCCCCAGCGCCTTCCGTTGCTCATGGCGCTGCATCCCGGCAGTAGCAGAAAAATAACCAGGATCGAGAAGAGAAAACCTGTCGTTTCAAGATGAAACGTTTCAGAAAACCAAAATGAGCAAACATTCTCATACCAAACAATTAGCTTCCTTCATATCTTCCTATAAAGAGTTACATTTAATATTCTATAATGATTCCTTACAGATAATCAACAAGTCTCTCATGGATATCTAAGCTTAAATATGATCCGGGTGAGCTTTTCGAGTACTATAAGTACATGAAAGATCTTAGAAGATTAATTAAATTCATCAAATTGCAGGAGAGTATCGTGGCTTCATCATCACAATTCTTGTACGCTCAAACCTTAATTATCACACTTTATCCGTCATCTACCCATTCATTACCAAAGCAATCCTGTCTTACATCGATCGTGTCAGCTCGGCCTCCCATTGGTGTTCTATGATCGCAAGGCGGTTGATCTGGTTCGTGCCTTCATAGATCTGCGTGAGACGGGAGTCTCTCCAGAGCCTTTCCGCACCGTTGGAGTGGACATAACCATGGTCGCCCATGATTTCGAGCGACTTTGTGCACACGCTGAAAGCGATATCCGATGCAGCCACTTTGGCCGCAGCCGATGCCGACTGATAGCACCTGAACTGGCTGCAGCTGTGCCATACCAGGGCTCGGGCTGACCAGAGCTTGACGATCATGTCCGCCAGCTCGATCTGGATGTCCTTGTAATCGATAAGCCTTTTTGGCCCAAGCATGGTTTTGCGGCAGAACTCGAGCGCCCTCTCGAATGCCCCGCGTGCATGTCCCAGGGCCATGGCACCCACCACGGGCCGGGAATAGTTCAGGACGTTTCTGTTGTTTGCCCATCCGCTCCTGAGTCTTCCCACGATGTTCTTATCGGGCACGAACACATCCTCCAGGATCAGTTCAGCGGCATCCGCCGCCCGCTGCCCCATTTTGTGCTCGCGCCTTCCGATGGAATACCCGGGCATGTCTTTCTCGATGAGAAAGCACGTCCAGGATTCGATCCCCTCCCCTTCCAGCTTCGCAAACAGAGTGACCTTGTCTGCTATGGCACCGTCCGAGATAAAGCATTTCCGGCCTTTGATCGAGTAGCCGCCGGGCACTCTTTTCGCCGTAGTTACCAGCTGGGCCGAAGCCCCTCCCTCGGTTTCCTCCACGTCGGAGCCTGCGCCGGGTTCGGTAATGGCAAAGGCCATGACCTCCGGCCTTCCCAGGAATGTCTTTGCATAAAGCGGGAGGAGATGACGGAAAAAGGTCGGGACGTGACCGCTCATGAGCAGCGGGGCGCACCCGAGGTGGTGGGCCATGAGCAGGAGTGCGAGACCACCGCATTCTGCCGCAAACTCTTCTGCTATGACAGCCGGCTGCAATGATGCGGACTTGAGAAAATAACTCCCAGGGAAGGCCGTGCCCAGCGGCATCGCAAGCAGGGTGGTCTGAAACCCGTGCTTTGCTGCCTTGAGGATCATAGGCCTGGTATCGTATTCATGCGGTGAGATATCCGCCGCAGCGGCACAGGGGCGGATGTGCTCCCTGGCAAAGGCCCTGGCTCTCTTTCGCCATACCCTGGCACCGAAGGGAAGAAGCTTGGTGTCATGCTCCCATATGGTCATCTCCCGGTTATCGATGAGCAGCCTGCCGAAGAAATCGAGATTCTTCGCGGCGTTCTTCACCTTGAGCGACTCGATCCTGGCTGCCGGTCCTGCCTCGAGCATACTCATGCGGACACCTCCTTTCCTGCCTCGAAGATGAAAAGCTCGAGACTATTGGGCGAACCGCTGACGGATTTCAATACAGCGGCATCCCGCAATCGCTTTTCCATACCGTAATCCTCCATGTAGCCATAACCCCCGAACACCTGGAGGGAATCGGTGACTGCGTGGAAACAAAGGTCCGTGACCATGAGCTTGGCTATGGCACAACGGGGTAGTAAGCCTTTACCTTCCAGGCTTAGGCTCGCGACCTGGTTCAGGTGAGCGTGTGCTGTTTCCATCCGTGCTTCCGAGAGCGCAATGAGCTTCTGTATTGCAGGATGATTCTCGATCATCGCTCCGCCCTGGTAACGGGTGGAAGCATACTCTCTCGCAGCCCGTACAGCGCCCTTGGCGATGCCTGCTGCGATTGCCGAAATGCCAAGCCAGTTGATGCACAGCGCCTTATTCACGAGACCAGCTCCGTTACCCTCATCGATCCGTGCCGGGCCGGGCACTTCTACGTTTTCAAAACCGATCCGGAGCACATCACATGCCCTCAGGCCGGTCCTTCCCGATACAGACCGGATACTGGCACCTTTTGAGGATGCGGGAACCAGGAACAAACCCCACCCGTGATCTTTCTCATTCCCTACCCTGCATGCCACTACGAACGACTCCACCCCTTTCAGGGCATAAACAAAGGATTTTTCCCCGCTGATTGTATAGCCTTGGCCGGAAGGGCGTGCCTGGGTCATTATCCGGGCCGGTGCATCAGCGCCCGGATCGAGGAAGTGTCCCATACCCGGGTGGACCGTATCCCTCCTGCAGGGCTAGCGCTGCACGCTTGGGAGGTTCGGGAACCTCCTTGCCCGATAGGGATATGATGAGCGAAGCGAGCCCCTGGCTATGGAGGTTCATGGCAACTCCGCCCACATGCCTCGGCAATGACTGAGAGCATGGTTACCGAAAGCCGCATACCGCTCTCCCGGATGGAAGAACCCCAGATGCCGTATTCATACCCGGGCATCTGCCGGTCGGGAGAAGCTGCAAGCCCGATCTCGAAGGCCTTGTCCAGAAGCGAAGGAACTTTTCCGAGATCGCCGTCCGCGGAATCGCCTCCGAACATGGGCAGCACGGCTTTCCTGGCAAATGATTCCGTGAGATCGATGAATTCCCTTTCCCCTTCACCTGCATGCAACGAAAGGCCCATAGATTCCTCCTTCTTCATGAAAATAAGCACGGTAACAAAAGATGCATCTCCCCATAGAGACGAAGTAAAAGATAATGAGAAGAGTCCCCTGTATCAACAATAAAATCATTTATTTGTTCTAATGTATTGTATTTCCTGCAGGCTCATTTATAATATCAGTATATAGCCTTACATGCATTCCGAGGAGGTTTCCCGATGACGCACCACAATACACACAAGAAGCATAAGCACCATAACCACCATTCATACGATGATTTCTTCCAAGGGGTTGAACAGGTCGATGTATGGGCAGCAGGGACAAAGGTCAAGCTCCCCATCTTCTACCGCGATGCACGGGCTCATGTGGCGATTTTCCCTGCAAGCATCCTGGCGTTGAAGAAGCTGCTCCCCGATCCCCGGTTCACACCGGCCCAGATGCTTCCGGGCATCGGCGGCCTGGCAATTGCCTGCTTCGAATACCATGACACCGACGTGGGGCCGTATAACGAGGTCGCCATTTCCGTGCTGCTCAACAACCCGGACATTATGGCCATTCCCGGCTACAACCTCCTGCGCCAGCTTATCCGGTTCAACTTCTACCCGTACATCCACCACCTGCCCGTCACCACCGAAGAGGCCTTGCGGTGGGGCATCGACTTCGCAGGCTTCCCCAAGTTTCTTGCCGGCATCGATTTCGAGGATACCGATTCATGGGTGAGCTGCTCGCTCAAGGAAAAGGACGAGTTCATCATGAGGCTCAAAGGCAGGAAGATCGCCACCCCTATGAGCAGGTTGATGAAGTTCCTTATCCGTCTCTACCAGTACAGACAGCCCCAGTACACCGAGTTCAAGATGAATGCGCTCAAGCTGGGCATCTCGCTGAACCCGGCCGATGTGGAACTTGAGATCGGCCGGACCCACCCCATAGCGCGGGAGCTCGCCGATACCCTGCTCATGAAGAGGGCATTGATGTACTTCTCCATCCCCAGTGTCCAGATCATCCTCTATGGGCCTGAGAAAATGTCGCTGCCCCTTATCAATTACCTTTTTCAGGAAGGTATGCGCATCAATCTCGACCAGCTCAGAAAGAGCCACAAAAAGGATTGACAGGGATCGGGGAACCGGTAGTAATGGTGCCTACCGGCAGGTTTTATGAGCGAAAAGACGGTTATTTCAAAAGGAATGAGGACCAGAGCCCGCATCCTCATGGAGGCGATGGAACTCTTCAACACAAAAGGCTACCACGCCACCAGCATTTCGGACATCATCGAGGCAAGCGGGGTGCAGCGGGGGAATCTCTATTTTCATTTCAAGAACAAGGAAGAGCTTGCCCTTGCCCTCATCGAAGAAGCACGCAAGGAGTACATGGCCTACCTCAATGCACGTGTAAAAGGCCGCAGCGGCATGGCCAAGCTCGATAGCGTTCCGGATGCGATCTACGAATACCACTCCGGGAAAAAGTTCATAGGCGGGTGCATCTTCGGCAACATAGCCCTCGAGATGGGAGACCAGAATGCCGAGTTCCAGAGCGCGATCAGGGCGGTTTTCGACCAATGGGCAGGCCTCATAATGTCCCTGCTGGAAGAGGCGCTCCGTAAGGGCGAGCGGTCAACGCACATGAAGCCGTACCCGCTGGCACGGCACATCGTCGCCTCCCTGGAAGGCGGGATCATGCTCTCGAGGCTGACCAAGGACAAAAAAGACATCCTGAATTCCCTCGATGCCATCCGTTTCCTGCTCCGGCCGGACCGCGGAACTGAAGCCCCGTTACACCATCCGGGGCCATGAGGCAAGGAGCCGGCTGCTCTTTCCCCTGTCACCGGAACTGCCGCGGGCTATCTCAAGCGCCCGGATCAGTTCGGTCCTGGTATCACGCGGATCGATGACCTTATCGATGAGGTTTAAACCTGCCGCTTCCCAGGGCTCGGCCTTACGCAACATCTCCTGCATGAATGCCGTTCTCATGGTCTCCGCATCGGGGTTATCCGCGAAATTCTGACCGAATGCGGCGTTGATGGCCACATCCGCCGCCATGAACGAGATGTCAGCCGTGGGCCAGGCAAGGATGGAATCAGAGAGCCTGCCCCCTGCCATGTTGTGATGGGCCATTCCGTACGACTTGCGGACGATGAGGCTCACCACCGGCACGGTCGCCAGCTGGAGCGCCTTGATCATGGACATGATCTTCAAGGGCATCTTCCTCTCCTCCGCAGCCTTTCCCACGAGGAAGCCCGGCGTGTCGTGGATGAAGATCATGGGGATGTTGAACGAATCGCACAGGCAGATGAAGGCGATGGCCTTGTCGCAGGCCCCCGGCCCCATGGCGCCGGCTGTCACGAGGGGGTTATTCGCCAGGATCCCGACGCTGCGGCCGTCCAGGCGCCCGAAGCAGGTGATCAGGCTGCCGTCATAGTACGGTTTGAGCTCCAGGATGCTGTCGCGGTCGAAGACGAGGTCCAGCATGTCATGCATGTCATAGAGTTTTTTCGGATCCTCGGGCACTGCGTCGAAGATCGATTCGATCTTTACCCCGTACGGGTCGTCACAGGGTTTGACCGGCGGAAACTCACGGGCGTTGGACGGCAAATACCCGAGGCGGCGGCGTATGAGCCAGAGGCACTCTTCTTCGTTCTCGGCAAAGAGGTCCGCCTGGCCGGTGATGTGGGCATGAAGCTCCCAGCCCCCGAGCTCCTGATCGGTCGAGTTTTCGCCGGTTGCAACCGAAATGATCCGCGGCGAGGTGACCGCCATAACCGAGCCTTTCACCTGGATGACCACATCCGAGATCGACGCCTCCCAGGTGGGGCCGCCATAGCATTCGCCCATGATGGACACGATGAACGGCACTTCGCGGTTGTGCGCATCCACGGCCTCCATGGCCTTCATGATGCCCACGTCCCCCATGGTGTCCGGGATGCGGGCACCCCCGCCGTCACCGAGATGGATGCAGGGGAATCCCTTCTTGGCGGCATACTCGAGATTCTTGATCGCCTTGGAAACCACGATGCGGCCCCCCGCACCCGACATGACCGTAACATCGTCCCCCGAGACGTACGCGACTCTGTTGTCGATGTGGACGAACCCGCATACCTTTCCGTCTGCAGGCGTCTTCGCATAAGCTTCCGCAAGGTCGCTGTGGGCGAGGATGCCGTACTCGTCGAAGCTCCCCGCGTCGAGGAGCAGATCGATCCGTTCCCGCACGGTGAGCCTTCCCTTGTCGTGCTGCTTTCCGACCTTTTTTTCGCCCCCCATCTGCCTGTTCTTTTCAATGCGGGAAGCGAGCTCGCCTGTCCTGAATGAATCCCTGTCTTTCGTCATGCGCCATTCTCCACGTCAAGTTCGATGGGCAGAGATCCCATTTTCACGAAATCGCCCGGCTTCACGAAGATCTCTTTCACCGATCCTTCCCGGTCGGCCTGGATGATGTTTTCCATCTTCATGGACTCGATGACCAGGAGGTCCTGGCCCTTCTTCACCTTTTTTCCAGACTGCACCTTTACCGATGCGACCTTACCGTCCATGGGCGCATCTCTGGTCCCTTTTCGTTGATGGTGGAACTCCATGGATTCAAAGCGCGAACGGTATTTCAGCTGATGATGCCCGAGGGTTAAGCAGTGGAGAAACAGCGTCTCACCGTCATCGGCATACGAAAACCTCTGACGCCGCCCGTTGACGGTGATAACAATATAGTCCGCTGCTTTTGCCGCCAGGAAGACATCGAAGGTATCTTTAAGGAAGGCGATCTCGAACCTGTCCTTATCCTTCTTGCGGTATGCTGCAGAATGTTCGGTGCCGTGCAGCAGGAACCCGGCATATCTCATTTTGTGATATGTCCCCTGCCACCCCGGCTCCCGGTGGCCTTCCTCATACCCGTCAAACCGGGCTATGATTGCAGCCGAGACGAGCATGCAGGTGCCTTCAGGCGTCAGAGGGGGTTTCTGCACGGCAGGTGCTGACTCGGCAAAAAAGTCTGTCTTGATCTCACCGTTGAGATACGGCTCGCCAGTCAGGAGGCGGGACAGGAAATCGATGTTGGTTGCCACACCCAGGGCAGCAGTCTCCTTCAATGCCCTGCTCATCTTCCGGATTGCATTGCTTCGAGATTCAGCATGTACGATGACCTTTGCCATGAGTGGGTCGAAATCGATGGTGAGACGCGATGACGACTCCACGCCGCTGTCGGTCCTCACCCCGGGGGCCTCTTTCCACGCGTGCAGGGTGCCTGCTGAAGGAAAGAAATCGTTATCCGGGTCTTCGGCATAAATCCGGCACTCGATTGCGTGGCCGTTCATCGAAAGGCTGTCCTGACTTATGCCCAGCGGCTCGCCTTCTGCTACGGCGATCTGCATCGCCACCAGATCGATGCCGGTTACCGCCTCGGTCACCGGGTGCTCGACCTGGACCCTCGTGTTCATCTCCAGGAAATAGAATGTCCCGTCATCGGTGAGGACGAACTCCACGGTGCCGGCGTTCGAATACTTCACCGCCCCGGCTACTGCCGCTGCCGCATCCCCCATTCTCTTCCGCAGCTCTTCCGTACGGGCGACGGAGATTCTTCGAGGAGTTTCTGGTGCCTTCGCTGAACCGAGCTCTCCCGCTCGAAGAGGTGGATGATGTTGCCGTGCACATCTCCCATGACCTGGAATTCGATATGACGGACCGAAGGAAGATATTTCTCGATGAGAAGATTGTCATTGCCGTAGACTGCAAGGGACTTCTTCCGTGCAGATTCCAGCGTACTTTCAAGTGCGTCCACGCCTTCGACCAGGAATATGCCGATCCCGCCCCCTCCTTCGGAAGCCTTGATGAGGACCGGGTAGCCGATCTGTGAGACACGGGCGGAAAGTTCCGATGCCGATTCTTGGTTTATACGGAAGCCCGGGATCACCGGCACGCCGATCTCTTCACAGAGCTCCCTGGCCGCGATCTTCGAGCCCATCACGGCAATCGACTCCGGGGACAGCCCTGTGAACGTGATGTTTTCGTTTCTGCAGCGCGAAGCGAAATCCGGGTTTTCCGACAGGAGGCCGTATCCGGGATGGACGGCATCCGCGCACGTCTCTCGGGCTGCCTGAACTATCCTGTCCTGATTCAGGTAGGTTTCGATGCCGGATTGGCCGATGCATACGTCTTCGTCCGCCATCTTCACGAACAGCGCTCGGCTGTCGATTTCCGAATACAAGGCAACCGTCAGGATGCCCAGCTCCCGGCATGTGCGGATCACCCTGCAGGCAATCCCTCCGCGGTTCGCGATCAAGAGCTTATGGATTTTCTTCATGCCCGGCACCCACACCTGATCATATCCAGATATTTTTAATAATTAAGCAATTATCTAAAAACATCTGTTATGGATATATCTATTCTTTTTTCCCGGCCCCATGGGTAAGGAAGTCAGGATGCGCGTATGCAGGGTTCGGATAAGAGTAAAAGCCCTTTCTCGTCTTGGCCCCCAGCTCGCCCCTGTCCACATACTGTTTGAGGAAATCCGCATTTGCCTGGGCCTGGGCATCCTTGCCTTTTTTGGCCCAGTAATCCGTGATCGTCCACACGGTTTTGAGGCCTATCTGGTCCATGATGCCGAACGGGCCCATGGGCATGAGCGTCACACCCATCCATGCCCGGTCGATATCCTCGAAGCTCGTCACATCCCGGGTCGCCAGGGTCATTGCGGTAAAGAAGAGGTTCGAGATCATGGCATTGAATACATAGCCGTTGTTCTCACGGTGGAGCATGATGGCTACCTGCCCGATCTTCACGGCAAAATCGTATACGAGCTGGGTGACTGACGGGTCGGTGCCCGGGTGAGGCATGACATCCACTACATTGGTGGTACGGACATCGTGAAAGTGGAGCGCCACGAGCTTCTCGGGCCTGCCGGTTAATGAAGCGAATTTCGAGGGCATGAGCAGGGAGGTGTTGGTGGTGAAGATAGTCCGTTCCGGGCAGAGCTCATTGAACAGGGCAAACACTTTTGACTTGATTCCCGGGTCTTCCGGCACCGACTCGCTGACGATATCAGCATCTTTTGCAGCTTCCTTCGGATCCGACGTTGCGGAAATTCTCGCCATGATCTCAGTCACCTGCTCGCTTGTGATCCTGCCTGTGGCGGCAAACCACAGCGACCCGAGCTTTTCCATGCGCTTGACGGAATCCTTGAGAATCTCATCGGAGATGTCGTACATCACCACCTCATACCCGTGCATGGCGCACACAAACCCGATCTGCTGGCCCATGGTTCCTGCGCCCAGGATGAGCACCTTTTTAATGTCTTCTAATTTCATATGGTTTTCCTTTCGCCTTTCGATAAGGCAATTCCCTATATGTGCACAGGAATAGTGGTTTAAGCCAATGCCCCGCCATCCACGACGAAGCCGGCACCGGTGGTAAAGGATGCTGCATCCGACACGAGGTAGAGGACCACTCCGGCGATCTCCCTGGGCTCGGCATGCCTGTTCATGGGGATCATCTTGACCGCTATGTCGTGCACGGCGTCGTTTTCCATGATGGCCTTGGAGAAGTGGGTGTCGACAAGGCCCGGCAGCAGGGCATTCACCCGGATGTTTTTGCATGCGAGCTCCTTGGCAAAAGCCATGGTCATGGAGATAAGGCCTGCCTTGGTGATGGAGTAGACCCCCTGGAACGGTGCAGGCTTGACGCCGTTGACCGATGACACGTTTACGATTGCGCCCCCGCCTGATGCCTCCATGAGTCCGGCTGCATGCTGGATGAGGAAGAACGGGCCTTTGAGGTTCACGTCGAAGGTCTTGTTCCATACTCCCTCGTCTGCGCCCAGCATGTCCCCGAAGTAGGGGTTCGTGGCAGCATTATTAATAAGGATATCGAGCCTGCCGAAGCGTTCTTTGATCAGGCCTATGAGACCCTCGATCTGCTTGAGGTCGCCCACATGGCATGCCATCACTTCGGCTTTGCCCCCCGGGATGCGATCGTATCAGCCACGCCTTTCAGGGCATCCGCCTTCCTGCTCACAAGGATACAATGGGCGCCGTAATCGGCCAGTGTCAGGGCAATAGCTTCACCGATTCCTCTGCTCGCACCTGTTACCAGCGCAATCTTATTGTTCAGTGAAAAATCAACCTTCTTCATTGGCTACTCCTTTATAGTAGTTTGTCACATGTCTGACTGCTCTTCCCGATGAACCCCGAACCTGGTTTTCTGTTTTTTTTGCAATCTTCATTATTCATGCCCTTACTTCATATGATCAGGCTTTATCATTGCGACGCTCTGTTATATTGTCTAATTATATAGTCTCTACGTGCTTTATATATTTTTTTCAAAGTCATTGTCAATTACTACTTGACATTTTCAAAGTTAATGAGTATTATATAGGCTATGATGATAGATGAGACTCTGAAAAAACCATCCCAAAAGCAGATCGTTGCTTTTATTTTTCGTCTGTGAATACCCTCCCACAAGGAAAAATTTCAAAAAAACCAGTAGGGAGGCAATATGACAAAGATAAATCCGAAGGCCGAGAGAAGAGAGCGCATCATCGAGAGTGCACTGAAAATCTTTGCCGAAAAAGGCTTCCAGGATGCGACCATCTCGGAAATCAGCAAGGCTGCAGGTGTTTCCGATGCGACGGTGTATGAATATTTCAACTGCAAAGGAAGAGCTTCTGTTCACCATCCCGGAGGACATCACTGAGGAGTCCATCAGGGAAACCGAGAAGGTCCTGCCCTTCCTGCGCGGCGCCGAATCGAAGCTGAGGGCCATCGTTCAGAGCTATATCACCACCTATGAGAAGAACCCGGAGTACGCCAACCTCATCATGCTCCATCTCAAGACCAACCGGAATTTCATCAAGTCCAAGGCGTGCGAAGTGGTCCGCGACGCGGCACGCATGCTGCTCTCCTGCATCCGTGAGGGCATCGATGACGGCACCTTCAAGAAGGAAACCGACCCCTACCTGGTGCGCTCCATGATCCTGGGCACCATCGAGCACCTCTATACCAGGAAGCATCTCCAGGGCGCTCCGAACAACATGCCGGAGCAGGTCGACCTACTCGTCGATCTGATCCTCGACGGCATAAGGGCTCAAAAAAAACCGAAGAACATTTCTCTTCATCTGCATCTTACCGGCGACACGCATGCGCCGGATAAAATCGGACAATCACGGAGGAAGAAAAGACATGACTATTCAGCCCGTAGCGAGAACCGGACATACAGCTTGAGGAACGGCTGGGAACCGAGGATATGTATGAGGACAAGGGAACAGTATATCGAAGGCCTGCGGAAGATGCAGAGGAACCTCTACTACAACGGGTCCCTCATCGACCGAGACGACGAGCTGCAGCATGCCGACCCTGAACGTCATGGGCGTTACCTTCGATGCTGTCCGGGACCCCGAACTGAAAGCCCTCTGCACAGCCACTTCCCACCTCACCGGCAAGACCATCAACCGCTTCTGCCACATCCACCAGAACACGGACGACCTTCACAAGAAGCAGGATATGACCCGCGCCCTGTGCCGCAAGGTGGGTTTCTGCATCCAGCGCTGCATGGGCATCGACTCCATCAATGCCGTCAATGCCGTCTCCTTTGAAGCGGACAAGCTGAACAACGGGAACACCGAATATCACAAGAACTTCCTGAAATGGCTCGAAATCTTCCAGAAGAACGACCTCGTCGGATGCTGCGCCCAGACCGACGTGAAGGGCGAGCGCCTGAAGAGGCCCATCGAGCAGACCGACCCGGACATGTACCTCCGTGTGGTGGAGAAGAAAGAGCGACGGCATCGTGGTGCGGGGATGCAAGCTGCACATCTCGGAAGCATCCATAGCGGATGAGATCATGGTCATCCCCACCCGGGCACTGGGCCCGGACGAGAAGGACTATGCCGTGGCGTTCGCCGTCCCGGCCGACCATGAGGGCGTGAAGCAGGTCCTTTCCATCCACAACTTCCGGAAACGCAAAAACTACAAGAGAGGCTTTCAGTCGGCGGGTATACCGATTCCTATCATCATTTTCGACAACGTCTTCGTCCCCTGGGACCGGGTATTCCTCTGCGGAGAGAACGACCACGGCGGCTTGTGCGCCCTGCTGTTCGCCCTTTTCCACCGCCACAGCTACTCGGGCTGCAAACCCGCCATCGGCGACGTCATGACCGGCATGGCCTCCCTGGCTGCCAAGATCAACGGCGTCAGAAAGACCGGCCATGTCCGGGAGATGCTCGCCGAATTCATCAAGATCACCGAGCTCGGTTATGCAGCCGGGTACACGGCATCGGCCATGGGCAAGCCCGAGGTCTACATCCCGGGTATGGGCCCGGTCCCTTACGGCCCGGGAAGCTGCATTCCCAATTCGATCTATGCCAATGTGGGCAGGTGCCTCACCGGCGAAGCGGTGTTCCAGGAGCAGGAGATGCTCTGCAGCATCGCCGGCGGCCTTCCCGCAACCTTCCCTAACGAGGCGGACCTCGACCAATCCCGAGCTGAAGCCCCTGCTGGAAAAGTACCTCAACCGCAATCCCGATGTCCCGGTGGAGGACCAGATCAAGTTCTGGCTGCTCTACATCGACTATTCCTGCTCCGGCTTCACCGGCCCCATGAACTACGGCAACTACCATGGCGGCGGTTCGCCCATCATGGAGCAGATCGCCATCACCTCGCAGTACAACATCAAGCTGCGGGAAAACCTTGTGAACAGCATTGCCGGCATATGAGGAACTGAAGCCGGGTACTCTCACAACTTTCTAAGAGAATTCATAGCTTAATGCTGGGTACGCCGCACTCGGCGTACCCGATTTTTTGAAATAAACGGGGCATCTCCCAAAACGGATGCTTTGTTTCTCATAGGAAGCTTAAGAATCATGAGACCTTTCCCTGAATACGACTTGTTTGATGCACTCGGCCTGGCAGAGCTCGTCAGAAACAAGGAGGTCGGACCTTACGAACTCTGCGAAGAGGCCATTCGCCGCATCGAAAGCATCAATCCGAGGATAACGCAGTCATACTCCGGAAGTTCGATGCCGCCCGCAAGGCTGCCGCGAAAAAAATCAAGAAAGGACCGTTTAGCGGGGTGCCTTTCCTCACCAAGGACCCGCTCACCAGCTATGCAGGCATTCCCCAGACCTTAAGCGTCCGCAAAGGATGTACACCGGGCAATGACTGCGAGCTGATGAGACGCTATATGGCAACGGGCATTATCGTTCTGGGAGAAACCAATACCCCGGAGTCATGCCTGGCTGCCTGTACCGGGTCCCTGTTCAACGGCCATACGCGCAATCCCTGGAGCATGGACCATGAACCCGGAGGTTCGAGCGGAGGGTCTGCAGCAGCCGTGGCAAGCGGCATGGTGCCGATGGCCTCGGGAAGCGACGCATGCGGATCTCTCCGCATTCCGGCTTCATGCTGCGGCCTGTTCGGCCTGAAACCGACGCGAGGCCGCACGCCCACAGGGCCCCACCAGGGAGAGGTCTGGCAGGGCACCGTTGCAGAGCATGTCATCACGCGCACCGTACGCGACAGTGCTGCCATGCTGGATGCCGTGCAGGGGCCGGATATCGGGGCGCCATATGTCATCCCCGGGCCTCAGCGTCCATACCTCCAGGAGGCGCAGCAGGCGCCGGGACCTTTAAGGATCGCCTACACCACAAGATCGCCGCTGAGACAAGTGCACCCGGAGTGCAGAGAGGCGGCGGAGGATGCGGCCCGTCTCCTGACTGGGCCTCGGCCACCATGTAGAGGAGGCAGAGCCGCCATTGACGGCCCTGCCATGGCAAAGAGCTTTTTCATGCTGCATTTCGGAGAGACCTCTGCAGATATTTCAGAGCTCAAAACCTGCTGGGCAGAAAGCCGGTGGCATCCGATCTGGAAGATGCTGCCTGGGTTTTCAAAATGCTGGGGATTCCTTTTCAGCCGGTGATTTCGTCCTCTCCATGAGGAGATGGAATACTTTTCCCGGCAGATGGGGACTCTTCCTCAAGAATACGACCTGTATCCTCACCCCTACGCTGGCTTCCCCCCGGCCAGAACCGGTGAAACAAACCACAAGCCACTGGAAAGCCTCTCATAAAAATTGTCGGGCAGTTCTGCAAGGCAAACTTCACAAGCATGTCGGCAATCATCGATGAGCTTGCCATCGACTGCATGGCCGGGAACCCCTTTACCCCGATCGCAAATATCACAGGTCTGCCCGCCATGTCCCTACCGCTGCACTGGACAGGGGACTGCCTGCCTTGCGGGGTACAGTTCATCGGCCGCTTCGGCGACGAGGCGACACTTTTCCGTCTGGCAGCTCAGCTCGAAAAGGCACAGCCATGGTTCGCCAAACGGCCCCTTGCTGCGATGAAGGACAAATCCCTTCCCTCTCAATCCGGGGTGAGAACATATAGCTGGGGCAATTGAGGTACCCCTTAAGCAAGCTTGAGGGAAATCAACTAATTGAAGAAATCAGCCCATCTATCCGGCGCCCTGCAGGAGACCCTTCACTTGCCCGTCAACCCACCCGTGCTATTCTAAGAATTGAAGAGGCGGATGAAGTACCTTGCAGAAAGCCGGAGGAGAATCATTTGATTGAACACTGCAACAAAGGAGGGCCAGGGTGAGAATTCTGAAGCTCATGCTTCCCGGCATACTGCTCGTGCTGTTGATGTGCGGATGTGCAGGCCGACAGAAAGAACTCCTCAGCCAGGACTATACCGCCATGGCAAATAATGAGCTTCTGCGGTATTATTATGAACTCTCCGATGAGATCAATCGATGCGTAAACGAATCGAACAGGACATCGGTGGGAGTCGGAACAGGCTATGGGATAAGCAGGCTCGGCGTATGGCTGGGCTTATCAAGGGGCATTCCGTCGTGCAATCCCGAACAGCTCCGCCAAAGGAGGATCGATGTCCGGATCGAACTGCAGCACCGTGGGCTGAATCCATAGGATCGGTCTGCACGAGCCTCTTCTCTTCCATGGTTTCCTCCCAAGAAACCAATTGAAAATTACCTTTCACGGATATAATGAACACATACCTTCCAGAGATATATTACATGCACCAGGAGAAAAGAGCTGACGATGCATATGGGGAAAATAAGCTGCTTCTTCGTGATAATTGCCGTTCTGATCTGTAGTTTTCTGAACAGCGAGCTCGCGACAGTCAATAATATGGAGGCCAGGAACTATATTACCGCCCGCGAGATCCTGGAAGACGGATCATGGCTCCTCCCTACCATGAACGGCGAGCTGAGAATCGCCAAGCCTCCGCTTCCCACCTGGATCACAGCCGTTGCTATGAAATTTGCGGGCACTGATGCCGACCTCGCGGCGAACAGGATTCCTGTAGGAATATGCGGTGTACTGTTCGCGCTGTTCACCTTCCTTCTCGTGAGGAGGATTACGGGTGACGGAGGAATGGCCGTCACATCCGTGCTCGTTCTCATAACCGGCCTGATGTTTCTCTCGTCTGTGAGGAAGAATTTCTGGGACATCTATGCCCATATGGCCATGGCAGGAGCAATATGGGCCATGGCCGAGGCGTTTGCGCAGAAAGAGAGAAAGAACCTGTACTTCCTCCTCTTCACCCTTCTCATGGTATTTTCCTTTTTCAGCAAAGGCCCTGTTGCCCTCTGGAGCATGTTCATCCCGTTTATAGCAAGCTATTGCATGGTCTACGGTACAAAAGACCTGAAGGAAAACAAATGGGGCCTGGTGTTGAGCTTCGGCTTCGCCGCTCTCATCTCTGCATCCTGGCCGGCCTATGTCTACCTCAACACGCCTCACAGCGCCCTGGCCGTTGCATCGAAGGAGAGCACCAACTGGTTTACGTATCACACCGAGGCGCCGTGGTACTATCTGCTCAATATTCACCAGATAGTAGGGACATGGCTGCTCTTCCTCCTCTATGCCGTCATCACACCTTTTCTTGAAAAAAATTGGAAGAAGGAGGAAAAGCTCTTTGTCTTCTGGTTCATCCTGATTGTCGTCTTTCTCTCAATCGTCCCTGAGAAAAAAGCCCGCTATCTCATGCCTGCGGTTGTCCCGGGCGCTGCTCTCTCCGCGATTGCGATATTCCGTCTGCGCGAAGCAGGGACCCTGGCATGGAAAGCAATATACGGTTCTCTCTGCCTCCTGGCAGGTATCGGGTGCATCGCTGCTGCCTGCGCGACCATGTATTATTCCAAAGGAAGGCTTGTCCTGATTCCGGTTGCCATCGCGCTTACAATCACGGGCGGCATGATCATATCCGATTTCATCAGGAAACGCACAAAGTATACCCACCTGGCCGTTGTGGCCGGAATATGCTTAGCCCTCGTCGCAATAACCCCGTTGAAATCCCAATTCATCCCAAAGGATGAGGCACGGCAGTTCATGATCCTGCGGGAGATCCCCGAGATCAGGGGAAAGGAGCTCTACTTCTTCGGAGACCTGCCTGAGGAGCTGATATGGGCTGCGGGTAGAAAAGTGCATCCCATCGGTGCAGGGCAGATAGAAACCCTGAAGGAAAAAGATGCCAAGGCCGCCCTTATCACGACGGAGAACTTGGGTGCGGATCATCCCGGCATGAGGATTCTGCGTTCACTCAAAGTTAAGCGAAAAACTTACAACATCTATTCTCCCTCATCCGAATAGAAATCGCAGGAGTCTATACTTGAGAAATTGTAAAAAGCCCCCATTCTTATTATGTTGTGAGGGGTATCCGTGGTTTGAGCATTTTTTCGGTTCCGCTTTGGGGAGTATTCTGGGCTCTCCTGACCCTTGTTTCTCTCCTTACCCGTTCATACCTTCCCATTGATGAGACGAGGTATGTGTCGGTTGCCTGGGACATGTGGCTGCACGGAAATTTTCTCGTGCCCCACTTGAACGGTGCGCTCTACAGTGACAAGCCGCCGTTTCTATTCTGGATATTTCAGTTCGGGTGGGCGCTTTTCGGCGTCAACGATGTCTGGCCGAGGGTCGTACCATCTATCTTCGCGGCTGCAAGCCTGATTCTGACCTCAAAGATCAGCCGCAGGCTCTGGCCCCAGAGGCCTATGATTGCAGGGCTCGCCCCGCTCATCGCGGTCAGCAGCATGCTGTGGATGATTTTCGTATCTGCCGCCATGTTCGACATGCTCATCGTATTCTTCACCCTGGTCGGCATATTCGGCATACTCCGCAGTTGGCAGGAGTCTGATCCCAGGGGATGGCTCATCTTGGGTGCCGCAATCGGGCTGGGCATACTTTCCAAAGGGCCGGTCATTCTTCTGCACACATTGCCTCTGGCGCTGCTTGCCCCATGGTGGGCTATCGAGAAACGACCGACGAGGTGGTTTCTCTGGTATGCCGGGATCTTAGCGGCTGTGCTCATAGGCTCACTTATTGCGCTTGCCTGGGCTGTCCCTGCAGCAATCGCCGGCGGAGAAAAGTATTCCCAATTGATTTTCTGGGGACAGTCCGCCGGCAGGATGGTAAAGTCCTTTGCACACAACCGCCCATTCTGGTGGTATCTGGCGCTGCTGCCGGTACTCCTGTTCCCGTGGATGCTCTGGCCGGCCTTGTGGCGGTCGTTCAGGTCTTTGGCCAAGCAACCTCCATCGAGTGCCGTCCGCTTGTGTCTGGCCTGGCTTGTTCCCGTTTTCCTCATCTTTTCCCTGATAAGCGGCAAACAGCCCCATTATCTGCTCCCGTTGTTTCCTGCGTTTGCGCTGTTGGCCTCCTATGCTCTGGACAGGGCAGGAGAATACCGGGAATGGGACCCGGTTTTACCCGGTCTCTTTGTTATCGGCATCGGATGCGCGCTGATTCTGCACAGCCTTTTCCCCCTTCACCCGAACCTCTCGCAGGTGTTGTCAAGGATAAATCCCTACTACGGACTGGTCCTCATCGCTTCATGCCCTGTACTGTGCGGTTTGTATCGCATGAGCAGCGAGCTCCGCGTCACGCTCATGTCCGCCATGGGTGTACTCATGGTAGTAATGCTGCATTTAAGCCTCGCGGGGGTTTTTGCTTGTTACGACATGCGGAATCCAAGCTCATATATTGCAAGACTGCAGAGCCAAAACACTTCCATCAGTTATGTGGGCAAGTATCATGGTGTTTTCAATTTCCTTGGCCGGCTGAAGAAGCCCCTGGATGTCATCCGGGAAGACCAGGTCCGGCAATGGGCAGCGGAGCACCCGGACGGCCGCATTATTGCCGATGAGGAACACCTGTCTCCGAAACCGGGCATCATACCGGAATACGAATGCACATATGGGATTCATGTCATCCGGATCTGGAAGAGCAGCACCATTAATGCCGGCCGCTACCGGATCAATCCTTCCGGCTGATCCGTACCCTAACCGCCTGCTTCTTCCTTGCTGTGGGGGAACCATGCATTGAGGATTCTTCTCGATCCGATAGACAGGATAAGAACCGCCGTGGCTATTGTTATCTGCAGGAAATCTCCCTTTACACCTCCGCTGCCGAAGCATGCGAAGACAACGGCCAGCGGTATGAAGCCGATGAAAGAACCCAGGGCGTAAGAGGTAAAGGATACTTTGCAGCTTCCGCAGAGAAGGCTCATGACTGTGGAGTTGGAAAACGGGAAAAGCCTTCCGTAAAGAACCCACCAGAATGCGTTGCTCCTGAACCGGGCCCGCCACTCATCCAGTTTTCCTTTCAGCCGTCTTTCGACAACATCAGCGAGAGCTGCCCTGCCCAAGAGGTAGAGAATCGAAGACCCCAGAAAAGATGCGGCCAGGGAAAGAAACACTCCTGCGGCCGCCCCATAAATTGCTCCGCCGATCGTGCTCGCCAGCAGCCTGGGAACACCGAGCGCTATAAGGCTGCTGCCGGCAAGGATGAAGATCGTAGCGGATGCTAGCGAGCCCGTTACCGTACCGGTGCCTTTCAGAGCGTTTTTTATTGTCGTGATGTCGAAGAAATACCGGCGAACGTCGTGGTCGCCAAGGACAAAGGCCGCAGCTATAAAAAAGATGGTCAGGGATGAAACACGGAGGAAATCTCTGAAGAGGTTTTCCGGGTGTTTCCCTTTCATTTCTTCTCATCCACGGTATATACAAACGCCCTCTTCCTCAGCCAGTACACACCTGCCAGATCAGCGATACCCACCCAGAGCCTGCTGTTTATGCCTCCGCCGTACTTACTGGTGCCGTGTTTTCTCGGACGATGGTTAACATGCATTTCAGCCACGGAAAAGCCGGCCATCTTGAACAGTGCCGGAAAGAACCGGTGGGCATTCCTGAAGAAGCGGATCTTCTGCAGGCAGTCCGGGCGGAAGACCCGCATGGAGCAGCCCACATCGGTGATATCATCCTTCAGAACGGCTGCCCGGACACGGTTCGCTATTCTGCTTGATATCCGGCGCACAAAAGTATCGGAGCGTTTCTGCCGGATACCGCACATCATGTGCACCCCGGCTTTTTCCATTGCATCGAGAAGCGCGAAAATATCCCGGGGATCGTTCTGGCCATCGCCGTCCAGGGTGGCGACAACCTCGCCCCGGGCAGCCCTGAATCCGGCTTCGAGCGCTGCCGATTGGCCGCTGTTCGGCCGCAGATGCAGGGCCCGGAAGCTCGTGCAACCGTCGGCCAGCTCTTCGAGGATCAGAGGCGTCCGGTCTGAAGAGCCGTCATTCACCATGATGAGCTCCCATTTCAGCCCCTGATGCCCATCGAGCACCTCTTTGACTTCCGTACATACATTCTTTGCCGACTCCTCTTCATTATAGAAGGGTATGACAACGCTCAGATAAGGGATCGTATCGACCATCAAAAAAACCTCTCTTGCGGTTCTGTCTCAATTTTTTTACAAGCCAGGGGCATTCCTGATGCCGCGTACTGTCTATCTATAGTGGAGGTGCGCTTGGCTCACAATGAGGATGATAAGGATTTGATTTGGTTTTGACAAGGGCTAACTGGTGAATGATGGTATCGGTACAGGGTGTTTCTTCCCGGCAGCGCCTGTTCAGAACCGCTGATGTTATGCCTGTGAAGGGCACAAAACACAGGTATGGGTTTGAATCACGTACCCCATTCATTCTCATCGTCCGATGCATGAATCAGGATTTTCCTCTTCACAAAAATATTTTCCTGTTCTGCACACCTATTCCCAGTAGACTTAACCCCTTATAATAAGCTCATAGCAACATGTCGGGCGATACTCTCCCGATGCCTTTAATACACCATGCGAACGGCCAAAGAAGATTAACTCAGGGAACCATTATGAATGATACTCATAAGACAAAAAGACAACTCTTGGAAGGGTTAGCAGACTCACACCGGTTAATAGCCCAATTGGAAAAGAAAGTATCAGCATACAAAAAGATAGAGAATGCTCGGCTGAAGAGCGAGCAAATGCTGGGACTATTTATTGAGAATGCCCCGGCAGCTATCGCAATGTTCGATTCCGACATGCGGTATATCGCGGTGAGCCGCCGATGGCTTTCTGATTACGGCCTGGGCGACCAGGACATTATCGGCCGGACCCATTATGAAGTTTTTCCCGAGATTCCTGAAAGGTGGAAGAATATTCACCAGCGTGCTCTGGCCGGAGAACCACAGAGATGCGAGGAAGACCCGTTCCCCCGTTTGGACGGCAGAACGGACTGGGTTCGCTGGGAAATACTCCCCTGGCGTGAATCCAATGAACACATCAGTGGAATTATTATGTTCACTGAAGTAATCACCGAGCGTAAACAGATGGAGGAGGCCCTCCGCCGCGATGAGGAGCAATTCCGTCTGGCAATCGAGGACGCTCCCATTCCGATCATCATGCATACCGAGGATGGTGAAGTCCTTCAAATCAGCCGCACCTGGACCGAACTGACCGGCTACACATTGCAGAATATGCAAACTTTCAACGGCTGGCTCAGCCTGGCATCCGGAGAGGGCGCCGAGACTGTGCACAGTCATGTGCAGGAGTTGTTCAAGGGGAGCCCTCGCATGATCAATGTCGAGTTCCCCATCCGCACCCGTGACGGGAGTGTCCGGCATTGGAGCTTCAACACCTCATCACCAGGCACCTTGCGTGACGGCCGTCGTTTCATTGTCGGCATGGCCACGGACATCACCGAACGGATAAAAATGGATGAAGAGCTTAAGGTATATCGCGACCGCCTTGAAACCCTTGTGGCAAAACGGACAGCAGAACTTGAAGAGAGGAACAGAAAGCTTAATGAGGAGATAACAGAGCGCTGGAAGGCGGAAACGGAAAAGAGGAAGATGGAGTCACAGCTTGCCCAGACACAGAGAATAGAAGCCCTGGACAGGTTCGCCGGTGGAATAGCCCATGATCTGAACAACATTCTCTATCCTATCCTCATAAACATCGAAGAACTCCTTGCAGAGACGCCGGTGGATTCCAGCCGGCACGAACTGCTGACTCAGACCATGAAGGCTGTCATCCGCCAGAAGGATCTCGTAAAGAAAATACTTTCCTTCGGCAGGCGAAGCGAGGAGGAACCGAGGCCCGTAAAGGTCGCACCGCTGGTGGAGGAAACCATGGATTTCTTAAGGTCTACTCTTCCGAGCACGATAGACATCAAACAGCAGATTGATGCGCAAACCGATATGATTATGGGCGACCCCACACAGATCCAGCAGGTGGTCATGAACCTGGTTCAGAATGCTGCCGATTCCCTGGGGTCACAGAAGGGCACCATAGAGGTGAGGCTGACAACAACCCATCTGGAACCGGTCCGCACCAATCGGGAAATGAAACCTGGAGACTACCTGGAGCTTACGGTGAAAGACACAGGCAGCGGAATTGCGCCCGAAGTACTGGATCATATCTTTGAGCCTTTCTATACGACAAAAGGCTTCGGCAGGGGCAGCGGCATGGGACTCTCAGTCGTCCATGGTATTGTGAAAAGGCTTGGAGGAGCAATTACCGTCCGGAGCCGTCCGGGGGAAGGAACTCTCTTCACCGTATACCTTCCCTTATATGTCGGGAAAACATACGCGCAGACGTCTACTCCAGAAACCGGGCCTTCAGAGAAATGCCGGGAAAAGATCCTCCTGGTCGATGATGAAGAGTTAATCCTTTCCAGCCTGCAACGGGTGCTGAAGATGTCGGGCTACCGCGTGGTTGCGGTTAGGGATAGTGCCGAAGCTCTTCGCTTGTTTGAGAGAGAGCCGTATGAATACGATCTTATCGTAACCGATCTGACTATGCCTAAGATGACAGGTGTCGAGCTTACCAGAAAGGCGCTGGAAACACGGCCGGATATCCCGGTGGTCCTGTGTACCGGGTTCAACGATGTGATAAACGAACAGGAAGCGAAGTCTCTGGGTATCCGTGAACTGCTGCTGAAACCTGCGGACAGCAGAGAGCTGAAGAAAATTGTCCGCCGGGCATTGGAGCACTGAGAATTGGGATTCAATTCTCTTGCTTTTGACGAGTCTCCATGTCTCTTCAGTATATTTCCGACCCCGTGGCAGGCTTACCTCAGCCGAGGAGGTTGAAGCGGCTGTTCCACTTAAGGAATTTGATCCAGCTCCCCTGAACTTTGATCTTGCCCGAGGCCAGGGCTGCAAGGGGGCTCATGAGCTTGGCAGCCATCTTGCGATAGGTGAGAGCATCGGTGATGAGCGTTGCCACCGGCTCAGGCGTCCCGGGCAGCGGTTCGCCTTCGACGACCTCGGCAATGCCTCTCCTGACCGTCACGATGAACCGCTTGTTTTCATCGGGAAACACGAAGTACACGGTCTCATGGACATCCATGGCCTTCTCGGCGATGAGCCGGGTGGCCATGATGGTAAAGATGGCATCTAAAGGGATATTGGCCACCAGGGTTTCATCGAGCCTGGCAGGGGCCGGCATCTCGATGCCGTGCCTGATCTCATAGGCTGACTCCAGAAGATATCCCCGTCCGTTCAGGTTATACAGGGTGGAGGCCAGCTTCTCATAGGCCAGGGCCTGCTTCTCTTTCAATGATGCATCCATGCTCGCTGTTGCCAGGCCGCTGTCAGAGAGCTTGGCGAGCAGATGAATCGCCCATCGGAAATCATTCGCCTGCAGAGCCGTATCCGCCATTTCCATGACCTTTACCGGCCCTCCCATAAGGGTGACCTCCCTCAAGGAAGCCTCTCTGACATTCATGGGATAGAGCTTGTCCGGCCTCCCGTCAAACCACCCGAGGCTGCTGGTGTAGATGCCCTTGGCAGACCAGTCGACCTGCCCGTAGAACTCCTCCGTATAATGCAGCCCTGAAAGATGCGGCGGCAGCTTGATATTTTCAGCCAGCGTATCCAGGTCACGCCCCTTGTTGGCTCCCCGGATGACCTCATCCCTGACCCACTGGATAGCATCGCGGTAATTGGTGAGGATCGTATTGATCGTAAGCTCTCCCTCGACGGGGATGGTGTGACAGGGCACGAGGTGTTCGGGCTTCAGTGCGCGCATCTTGTCGATGCTCTTGATCCAGTCGTCCACAGGCCTCGGGCTTGTACCACGGATGGTATAGAGGTTCGGGAAGGACCAGTAGAAGTCATCGGCGGCAATAACGGTCCTGTCCTGGGGAATCCAGACGATGAGCTGGTCGTGGGTCTCGCCGTGAGCCTCCATCATCTCGATGGAAACCCCGCCGAAACTCAGGCTCTTTGATCCGGAAAAGGTGCGTGTCGGCAGGCGGATGCCGGCGCCCTCCTGTGCTGCCCGGATATCGGTGCGGCGGCCGATGCCGTTGCAGGGGAGATCCTGCAGGGAGGCATGGTCTCCGAACTGGCGCTTCCCCCTGATCGTCTCGATGGGGAGGAACACCTGATACTGCTTGTAGAAGTGCTCGACAAAACCATCCGTAGCCCAGATCGGGGGATTGTCATCCATCCAGATCGAAGCCCCCCCGATGTGATCGATATGGCTGTGGGTATATATGACGGCCTTTATCGGTCCGCCGGGGGCGCAGGCCAGGAGATCCCTTTTGGCAGCCTCTCCGCGCTTTGGGCTCATGAGGGGGTCGATAATCACATTGCCCTGAAGGGTATGGATGAGAATCTCGTTTGCCAGGTCATACCCGACGGCAGCCCATACATGCTCGGAGATCCTCACCACCCGGGGCGCGCCGATGAGTTCGCAGTGCTTTTTCATAAGGTCGGGACTCGGCAGGGGTTCTTTGACCTGCCTCATGTTGTCGGCACAGCCCGCGCAGAAGAGCAGCAGGATGAAGGCAGGCCAGCGGACTGCAATGCTCCGGAATCCAATCATGTCTATCCCCTTCAAAGAGTCTTTACATCAAACCAGCCACTATAGTTACCGACAGCGCAGATTTTCAGTCGCTGGTGTTGTTTATGAGGGCAGCCCGGATGTTCGTTATTCCGTTCCGCCGGATCTCTGGAAAGGGAGTATTTTCGGTCGGAGTCCCTTCCATCTTTCACCTACCGGGCAGGCACGCATGCACTCGATGCAGTTGTCGACATCAGTGATGTAAGTCTGGCCGGATTCTACAAGGATATCACGCCGCCTTGCATGCTTCATGATCATCCGGACATAACCCGGCCATTCTCTTAAGTTTGCCGGAGGCAGACGCTTGAAGCCATAGGACCAGTAGACAAAGCAGGGATCCACGTCATAGCGGTCGTTTTTCAAAGCCCCGGATGGGCACGCTTTCACGCACCGGCCGCATCCGGTGCAGAGGCCCAAATCCCTTCTGGAATCAGCCTCTAACTGCGCCTCTGTTACTATGGCGCACAGCCTCTGGTGGGGGCCGAACTCTGGGGTGAGCAGCAGGTTGTTCCAGCCGATTTCGCCCATGCCGCAGCTTACGGCTGCATGCTTGAGCGAGAGAAACCCCAGCGCACGAGTCTGACGGAATTTCTTGTCTGTTTCAGGATCGATTTTCACGATCTCGACCGGCTTGTCCGCTGAGATCGGCAACGAAAGGAAGCCATTCTTTTCAAGCATGCGGCCTATCTTTTCAGCCGTTTCATCGAGCAGCCGGGACGTCTGCATCTTGCTCCGTGTCCAGAGCATGATGTCCGGCGCATAGACAGCACCCAGAGAGTGCGCAACCGCCATGACGATCACGCTTCGTGCAGTGGGCATAAGAGCCGCAGCAGGTCTTGAAGGATGCGCCAGAATGAGATTTCCTGCATCGGCGATTCCCACGAGGTCGATGCCTTTGGCGTGGATCAGCCCTTTTATGGCAGCGGCATCAAACGGATCATTTTTTCCGGACTCGGATATCGTCATGTCTTTAGTCCCCTCTGGATAAATCCTGTAAGCAGTAATCTCATCACTAACGTAATGCTTCCGGAATACCGGATTCACACGGCACACCGGCGGCACAAAGGCCGCATCCGTAAATGAAGATATGATACTTTGTGTTGCAGTGCTTCAGGGAAGCGGCAACCCTTTGATAGCAGGCCTCCTTGTCGTGAGCCTTTTCCCTGGTGATCGCATTCGCCGGACAACGCTTCGCACATTTCAGGCACTGAATACCCTGATGGTGAAGGCAGAAAGCATGGATGTCGTCCGGACGCTTCCGGTCGGGTTCGAGCTTCAGGTTGACTACAAAGCTGCCGAGGCGGTGCGCACAGCCTTTTTCCGTAATCAGGAAGTCATGCATCCCGAAGGTGCCGAGCCCTGCAGCATAGGCGACATGCCGGTGAGACCAGGGGGAAGCCCATCCCGCCTTGGGATAACGCTTCTTGTTGAACATGGGCGTCACGTCCGGCGACACGGCCAGGATCCCCTGATTCATGAGGCCGGTCACGATGTCACGCACCAGAGACTGGCTGAAGATCTCTCCCAGCAGACGGCTCTGAGCCCACCGTTCCGAAACCCAGTCTGCGGCCGAGGCATTGTCCTGTTTGGTTTTGTGCGTGACCGGCATGACAAAAGAGACAACGCTGATATCATCAGGCTCGGGCGGCTCGACGCCGTTGTTCCGGGCCTGCCATTTCATGATTTCCCAGGGGGTGAAGTGGTGCGGCCCAATGACTTCCTTGAACCGATCGAAAATGGGGTCGCTGCCCCGGACGAATCCGACCAGCGGCTCCGCATATATGGGTTCACCGTAAAACGGGTACTCCATGGCGTTTTCGGGATGGTTCGCGATCTTGTCTCTGATGGTCCGGACGAACCACTGCTCATCCGGCATGGAGCCGGGAACGCTCATCAAGGCTTGTCGGTTCAGAATGGGTTGCCTGGGAAAGAACAATCCGCGCATCTCGCCCAAGGCATTTTTCATTCCTTCGATATCCGACAGGAATGAAAAGCGGCGGTATCGCGCTTTCATCCTCCGGCGTTTATTCATATCTTGCCTTTTTTCCGGATATGGATGACACCTTAACGACTGTTAAATTAATTGCCAGAGCATTCGGGATTAGTCAATATTTTTTTCCTAAAAGATCCACATAATTACAAAAACAGCATTCTGGCGATAAACCATCCCGGCGCCGGAGACTTTCAATCCCGGATTCTCAGTATGGAACCGGGCAGCAATGCATATCGGGTGCGGATCAAGGATGTCCTGAGCTTCCTCTTCCAGCCCTTACTGGAAAAGATGATCCGTAAGGATGCAGTACCCGTAGGAACGGGTACCGGTGAGATTGTATGAGGCCTTGGGAGGCTAATAACGCCTTCCGCCGCCACCGCCGAATCTTCCGCTCCCTCCCCTGCTGCTGAAGCTGTTCTGACGGGGGCGGGCCTCGTTCACATTAATAGACCGTCCTTTCAGCATGGTCCCGTTTAATCCCGAAATGGCTGCCAGGGCGGATTCCTTGGAAGACATTTCAACGAATCCGAACCCGCGTGGAGAACCGGTCGATCTATCCATGACCACATTCGCCGATGTCACATCACCGAATGCCTTGAAAGACTTGAGCAGATCATCATCGGTAACTTCATATGACAAGTTTCCTACATAAATGTTCATGTACTGCCTCCATTTTTTTGCAGAGATGAGACTTTGTTTTTGCTTCAACGGGATCTACAGGACGTTCTTGGCATAGAGTACTGTGATTCATCCGAGGAAGGTGTCTGAGGTTTATAATAGTGGGGCAGCATCATAAAACAATACAGCTTATCCCGATATTCCTGCACGGATTGCATGCAGGGATCTGCTTACCATCCAAAGGCCCTACATAAGGCACCTCTTTTGGGCAATCAGAGAATTATCTCGATCAGCTTCGGCCCCTTTTCCTGCAAGGCCAGGGAAAGCTCCCGGCCAAGATCCTCAGCAGTGCTCACCGCGACCGAAGGCACGCCCATGCCTTCCGCTACCCGTACCCAGTTCACGGTGGACAGGTCCATGAGCCTTGAGGCGGCCACACCCGGCTGGAAGATGCCCAGCCTCGTGAGCTCGAGCTTGAGGATATCGTAGCTCCGGTTCGAGCAGATCAGCGTGATCACGTTCAAGCCTTCCTTTGCCTGGGTCCATAGGGACTGGAGGGTATACAGGGCGGCGCCGTCAGCCTGGAAATTGATCACCTGCCTTTCCGGGCATGCAATGGCGGCACCTACCGCACAAGCCGGTCCCTGACCGAGAGACCCGCCTGTCAGCGTAAGCAGGGTAAAGGGCTTCGCCCCTGCCGAGAGCGGATGATAAAACAGGCTGTTGGTAATTGCCTCCTCCACGACGATTGCGCCTTCAGGCTGGAGAGCGGCAAGCACCGTGCAGATCTTATCCCCGCTTAAGGGCCCTCGGGGAAGCGGCATGACGGAGGCCTCTGCAAGAAGCTCACGGGGAGGCGAAGAAGGAGCGCCGAGCCTATCGGCCAGGGACTCCAGAACGGCAAGGATATCCGTACCGTCCTCCCCGATGCTGAACGTTTCCTGGCTTGTATCCAGAAGGCTGCCCGGTACATTTTTATAGCCGAAAAAGGAAACCGGCTTCCGGGTTCCGGCGAAGATAAGGGCGTTGTAGGGCTTAAGCATGCCGATGGCCATCTCCGGCAGGTAAGGGATCCTCGGAACATCCGGCAGCCCTGCACCCCGCTCCATGCATGCCGGGAAGGTCTCGGCTATCAGGTCGCATCCGCAGGCGGCTTTGATCCGGGCGGCTTTCATGAGCCCCTCCCGCCCCAGGGCTCTGCCCCCGAGCACGAGGGCTGTCTTGCTTCCTGCCTGAAGCATCCTTGCTGCCTTGTCGACTGACTTTTCGTCCACGGGTTTCACATCGGCGGAAGCCGCCTCGCTATCGCTCCCATCCACCTCGTCGAGCTGAAGATCGTAAGGAAGGATCAGTGTTGAAATCCGGCCTGACAAGCTCATGGATACGGCCTCTGCCGCGTGTTGCCTGATATCACGCACATCAGCAGTCGTCTTGTACCAGCCGGAGAAAGTGCCTGCCAGTGCTTCGATGTCCATGGCAAGCGGCGGGTCGTAGCCCCTGTGCCAGGTGGCATGCTCGCCCACCACGACGAACACGGGCGTCCGGGCCCTGCGGGCGTTATGGAGGTTCGAGATCCCGTTTGCGAGGCCCGGCCCCAGGTGCAGCAGCACCATGGCAGGCTTCCCGGTCATGCGGCCGTAGCCGTCTGCTGCGCCGGTGCAGACCCCTTCGAACAAACCCAGGACAGGCCTTATCCCCGGGACGGTATCCAATGCCTCGACGACCGGCATCTCGGTGGTGCCGGGATTTGCAAAACACACCTCGATCCCTTGTTCCAGGGCTGTCCTGATCAGGAGTTCGGCTCCATTCATGGGCTCATCCTCTCATTAACTCGGGTTGATGATATAGAGCGGCTCTTCGCCCTTGAGAACCTTTGCGACGTTGCTCGTGGCCATATTGATGATCCTGCCCGCTGCCTCGTTCGATACCCCTGCGACATGGGGCGAGAGCAGCACCTTGTTTCCCGGTATCCTGAGCAGGGGGTTGGTGGGAGAAACGGGCTCTTCGGAAAAAACATCGACCGCGGCACCGGCAATCCGCCCGTTCCGAAGCGCTTCGGCAAGTGCCTCTTCATCGACGATCCCTCCCCGCGCAACATTGATGAGGTATGAGGAAGGCTTCATGGCATTGATCTCGTTTTTTCCTATGAGGTTCCTGGTGGCGTCGGTGAGCGGTACATGGATGCTGATGATATCGGAGAGCTTCCATAGATCCGGTAGCGAACAGTATTCCACGCCGTACTGGTCCTCGGTCTCCGCATCGGCGCGAACGATGTCGCTGTAGACCACCCTGCCGAGCCCGAAAGGTTTCAGCCTCATTGCTACTGCCTTTCCTATCTGCCCGAACCCGGCCAGACCCCAGATCTTGCCTGCAAGCTCCACCGGCTTGACGGACATCTGCTCCCACCTTCCCTCTTTCATACTCTGCTGCGAGGCAAAGATATTCCTGAGGAGGCACAAGCCCCACGCTATCGTATGTTCGGCAACGCTGGTGGTATTGGCACCCGGCGTATTGGCTACCTTGAATCTCCTTGCGGAACATGCCTTGATATCAATGTGCTGGTAGCCGACGCTCGGCTGCTGGATGAGCTTAATCGAGCCGGCTCTGCCCAGAACTGCTTCAACGATCCCCTGTTTGAAGGTATAATCCCCCAGGACGACATCCGCCCCGGCCAGGGCCTCGGTGAGCTCTTCCCTGCTCATCTCATGCCCGGACACGACATCGAAATCCGGGACGCCTACCGTCTGCAGGATCAGGGCTTTCACCAGTTCGGCAGGAAGCGGGGCCAAGGATAGGACGACCTGTTTCATGCCACCTCCCTTCACAGGAAAAGTTAAGGTATCTAATCAAATTATACCATTAAAATATAAAAATCCAAGGCTGGATAATCATTTAAAAAAAGGTCCTCATGGTGATGGAGTGTCGACGATCCTTTGCAGAATTGTCCGGCCATCGCTCCTTCGGAAAGGCGAGATAGGGGATGACGGCGGCATTCTTGTCTCCGAAGGTGCCGTCATATGTTACGCATACCACCGGCACACCGGTAACTTCCTCTATCCGCCCGGCCATGGCCTCGGTAATCAGGGCCGGGCAGCAGAACGCCGGGCTGGTATGGACAAAAAGCGATACATCCGGATAGTGTTTTTTGATGTAGTGGATCTTCAATATGTTATCCATCGATTCACCGGTATGTTCGGGAAGGAGGTTATACTGCGCCAGGATTTCTGCCTGAGAATCGTTGAACTCTTGCCCATGCTCGCCCAGCAGGCTCTGGAAGTGACGTTCATACCTCTTTTCCAGAGCAGTCATTGCCATGAACATCGCACCGGCAGAGAGGGTATGAAGGTATTTGCCCTCCTTGATCCATTTTTTGAAATACGGGCTCGCAATCATCTTGGCATAGGTGCTGTACGGCGTGGTAATGACCTCTGCCCCGCACTTTTCGATATACCGGATGAGGTCCTGATTTGCGGCATCATTGTCTCTCACATAGAGATCTCCGAAGATGGCTACCTTGGGCCTGTATTCCTGAGACAAGGGAATCCTTTTCAGGAGGTCCACGGCCTTGACCAGGGCATCCTCCTTGGACCCGCCCCCTGAAAATGCATCGATGAAAAGGCTCAAGCATTTGTCCAGGGCTTTGTCGACCGAGCCTTCTTCTCTCTCGTAGGGCCTCATCCTGCAGCCGATCTTCCGGAGCATGCCCCCGAACATGAATGAAAAATATGCATCCATCGCGGCCCGGACGGATATGTCCAGGAACAAGACCTCGCCCTGGTAGATCTCGACCTTTTCCATGCCGGACCCATATGCATCCAGGATATTCCTGATGTGATGGGGAATGACTTTCAGGTTGCAGGCGATCTCGCCTCCGCCGATCCATACCATGCATTTTGCCGGATCGAGACGGTATTTCTTTATGTAATCGATCGTCTCCTGGGCAATGATGTTGATGGGGATGCACTGTCCGGAATTGTGCCTCATCACTTCCTGTATCCCGCTCCGGGTATCTTCGAGGAGCCTTGCATCCATGCCTTCCGCCCTGAGAGACGCAGCAATGAGGCTGCATGAGAAACGATCCCAGTCGGGCATCAGGAGTGTCCTGTCCGAAAGAAGCTTCCTGGGGATCCTGCCGGTGAATACATCAGGGGATTTGGGCAGGCCTTCCCCGTAATGGTTCGTGAACGACCTGATGGCTGCCTCGATCCTGGTCTCGTACCCCACGCTCGAGTCGTGCTCATCGAGCTGGAGGATCAGGTAGGGCTTGTTAAGGGAATTCATGAGCTTCTTGAAATATTCCATCACCAGCGAGTCAGGCGAGCAGCGGAACGAGGTGACGAGGACAGGATAGACGCCCTTTTTCTTCGCTACGGACTGGGTGCTCCGGAGTATGGTCGATGCGTACTTCCAGGGCAGATCGTCGGCAAGCTGCTTCACGAAGCCGTGCAGATCCTCGTCCGGATCGAGCATGTCCTGGAAAAATACCTTGACGCCCTTTGATGCGAAGATATCTATGATCCCTTTGTTCATGGAAGGGCTGAGCACCGTATACGGCCTGCCAAGGAGCATGACCTGGATACCTTCGGTGTTTTCCATCTCCCTTGCACAGAGGTCCTGCATAGATTTCCGGGCTGCATCCCGGTAGGTCAATGCCTTGTCATAGGCCTGGGAAACTTCGAGAAACGACACGGAATCTGCCGTGATCCTCCGGAGTATGTGGTACAGCTGGTACTTTGTATGGAGACGATTGTAGAGATATTGGATGAGCGGCATGAGGACTTTTTCCCCTTCAGGCTTCCCGGGTTCGGACACGAGTGACGGGGCGTATTGCGTATAATAGCAATATTGGCTGCGGACATGCCTCTCCTTTTGCCTGTCTTCGAGGTAGACCGGGGCGAAGACGTAATCGCACCGGTCCATGAGATGCCGGACATGACCGTGCAGGGCTGTCAGCGGTGCGCAAAAATCCGCGCCGGCAATGTTCCGTCCCTCTTTGAGGGCATCCCGGTACGCTGCACTCGTAACTGTCCTGATGGAAAGCTTGTTAAAGAAATACTGCCAGAATTCCAGGTCTTCATAGAGATGGAGCGCTGCAGGGATGCCGATGGTGATCCCTTCCAACCATGTTTCGGCCTTTGGGAAGGAAGCCGCCTTTCCCCTTGCTTTGAGCAGGTCGAACCCTGACCTGTTGTTGTCCACGTATCCTTTTGTCTCGTAGTCTCTCCCGCACAGGAAGCCATAGGCCAGGCTCTTTTCCTCAATGGAAGCAATGGTGAGCTTGCAGTGATTCGGACAGATCCCGCATACCTCAGACCGCACCGGGATGTGTTTTTTGTAGAGGCCAAGGCCGTGGAACTTCGTCTCCTTCACGTTTTCATCTGCGAGCATGAGGGCAACGCCCAGGGCTCCGGTGAGATGGCAGAACCTGGAGACCGTGACGGGCTTTTTCAGGCGCTGCTCGAATGCCGCAACAAGGGCCTTGTTCTTTGCGGTGGCGCCCTGGAAGAGTATCTTTTCCCCGATCATGCTCTCGATCGCCACCTTGGTGAGATAGTTTTCGCATACCGAATGCAGGGCTGAAGCGAGCACCTCATTAGCGGAAAATCCCTCGGAAAGGTGGTAGCTCATGTCCCGCTCCATGAATACGGTACACCGGTTGCTGGAGGCCGGGGCCTGCATGCCCATGGTCCGTTGAGAGTATTCGCTCAACGGGCAGCCCATCTTCCGGGCCTGCTCCTCGATGAAACTTCCCGTGCCTGCAGCGCAGACCGTATTCATAACCGAGAAGTTCACCATACCTTTTTTCAGCGTGGTAAACTTTGAATCCTGCCCGCCTATCTCGATGATCGTATCCACGTCGGGGCTCAGTTCATATGCCGCCCTCGCATGTGCCGATATCTCATCGATGACCAGATCCGCACCTATGATCCCGCCCATGAGCTTCCTGCCCGAACCGGTTGTCCCTGACCCCAGGAAGGTAATATCGAGGTGCTTGCGGGCCGCGAGGTCGTCGAGCGCTTCAAGAATCGCGCACATGGCGTCAACGGGCCTACCTGCGGTCCTGGTGTAAAGCCCTGCGAGCACATTTTTTCTGCTGTCCGTGAGAACGGCCTTCGTGCTCGTGGAGCCGATATCCACGCCGAAAAATGCATAAATGGGTCCTCCGCCGGGCAAGGGATCGTACACATCGACCTCAACGATCTCCGGGACAGTCCTTGATCCGATGCGGTATACATACCGCTGCCCGCCGGAGAAATCCGGATACTGAGACTGCCTGAGGTCGAGGCCTGCAAAGGCATACGATCTTTTCTGCTCGAGGGCTATGATAATGTCTTCGGGCTGCGTGAGGGAAATCTCCGGATATGAGCCTTCTTCGAGAAGCCGTAAAGCCGCGCCCATAGCTCCGTAGACCGGGGAGAAATCATCAACCGTGAGTTCTGCCCTTGTCAGGGCTCCGATATGCTTTTTGACTGCGCAGTTTTTCGATACGCCCCCGCAGAAGATAATCGTGCCTTTGACGTCGGCCCCGGTGAAGAGCGTGTCCACGATGTTTCTAGCCAGGCCGTGGCAGAGCCCATCGCAGATCTCTTCCAGGGAGTACCCTTCCTGCTGGGCATGGATGAGATCGGTCTTGGCAAAGACGGCGCACCTCGAGGCGATCTTCGGGATATCCCTCAGGTTCCGGAGTGCGGCAAGGCTCAAGTCGCCGATGTTTTTGAAATTGAGCCGCAGGGCCTGCTGGTCGAGGAAGCTGCCGGTGCCCGCGGCGCAGGAGGTGTTTGTTTTGCCTGCGTGGTAGTTCCCGTTTTCATCGAACAGGATCAGGGAGAATTTCTCCGCGCCCACATTGAGAATCGACCTCACGGAGCCATGAAGATGCCGGGCGGTGCTCATCACGGCAACCTGGTTATCGTAGCGCTTTGCAGCATTTATATAACCTGGCGTGGAGGCAGTTGCGGCTATGGATGCAATTTCATGCAGAGCAAACCCCTTGAGCATCTCGCCTAGCGTTTCCCGGATCCTGCCCTGGTGAAGGCGATAATCCGTCCGAATAACACCTTTATCCGGCCTCAACGCAACAACGCTGATGGAAACGGACCCGATATCGATTCCGAGAATACTCCCGCGCATTGATTCTTCCCCCTCGCTATCGCCGTCACGGCGCAATGGCATTTTCATCAGAACGACTCCCGTGCAATCATACATTCCATGATAAGCAGATTTAAATTTCTTTAAACTTTTTTTTACATTTAATTTACATTTTCTTCGTACATCATGCCCTTGAGAATTTCAAGTTCGGATATGAGTTATTCTGCAATCATGACCTTCCGGCTTCCGGAATACACGCAGAAGCAATGCTGTATGACTGATCCTCTACGGGCGAGACCTCGGAGCAGTGATGCATATCAGGTGTGATTATTCGGCTGGATTGCGAAGGTTAGTGCTTGTGCGGACTTGTCAGGCAGTTGAATCCGCGGCAGAGGCCTGTAATATCCTTCCGGCAGCCAAAACCCTTGCGATCACCGTTGAGAGCGTCTTCAGCGAGTAGGGTTTTATGATGATATCCTGGAAACCGTACGCCCGGTAACTGGACATGATGGGGTCGTTGGAGTAGCCGCTCGTTGCAATGACCTTTACCTTCGGATCCATCTCGATCAGTTTCTCTGCAGTGTCCTTGCCGCCCATGGAGCCGGGTATGGTAAGATCGGTGATGACGAGGTCGTACGGCCGGCCGGCAACCATGGCATTCCGGTATGCCATAACTGCTTCGAAGCCGTTATGGATGCAATCCACCTCGTATCCGAATGCCCTGATGAGGCCGCTGATGGATTTGAGGATAAAGTCCTCATCATCCATGAACAGGATACGGCCGCTGCCCCGTGCAATCAAAGCTTCCTGCCCGGATACTTCCTGGGGCTTCTCTTCGGTGGCAGGCAGGTAGATAATGAATTCCGCTCCTTGTCCCGGGCTCGACAGGACTTCTACGTTCCCGTCGTGATTCTTGATGACCGAGATGGAGCTGGCAAGGCCCAGCCCGTTTCCCTCCGGCTTGGTCGTATAGAAAGGATCGAAGATCCTGCCCAGGTGTTCGGGGGGTATGCCGCATCCCTCATCACGTATGGAAATCCGCAAGTATTGCCCTTCCGGAACGCGTATCCCGTCATCCGAGGCCACAACGATATTCATTGCCGTAACCCAGATCCTTCCGCCTTCAGGCATGGCCTGCTTTGCATTGATCACGATGTTGCCGATGACCTGGCTCATCTGGCCTTCATCTATGGAGGCATTCCAGAGATCTTCTTCGATATCGGTCTCCACCTTGACATTGGAGCCGCTCAGGTGGAAATACACTACCTCTCTGAGAAGGTCCTTGATGTTCGAGACGGCCTTTATGGGTGCGCCGCCCTTGGAGAATGTCAGGAGCTGCTGGGTGAGGTCCTTTGCCCGGTATGCTGCCGATTCCGTATCCGTAAGGATTCCGGAGACAAACTCGGGATCTTCGGTTTTAAGCTTCGCAAGCGATACATTTCCTACGATTGCGGTAAGCACGTTGTTGAAATCATGGGCGATGCCCCCCGCAAGGGTGCTGATGGCGTCGAGCTTCGAAGACCTGATGATCTCTTCCTCGTATTTGCGCTTCTGGGTGATGTCGCAAAAGACAATGACAATGCCTACGATCTCGCTGTCGGCGTTCATGATGGGAGAGCAGTTGCAGGAGATATTGCGCATGATATCGCCGTCGAGGATCATGAGATCTTCCCGGGAGAGGTCGACATCTCCCTTGTTTTCGAGAATCAGCCTCATGACATCGGGCATGGACCCTGTACAGCTCACCGGATTGAAAACATCCCTGATGTCCCTGCTGACGGCCTGGCTTACGGCGTATCCCGTGATCTGCTCTGCTGCGGCGTTCATCAGGAATATTTTGCCCTGGAGGTTCGTGCTGATCACCCCGTCCGCAATGCATTTCAGGGTAACGAAGAGAAGCTCACGCTCTTCGTCGAGACGGGTATTGGTTTCGATGAGCTTGTTGTGAGACTCGGCGATCTGCTTCCTCATGGTATTTATCCGGTCTGCAAGTCCCAGAGAGAGGAGCATGGCCTGAAGTACCGCACCGAACTGCTGGGACCAGGTGGTGATGAACGTCTCCGGCAGCACGCCGAAGTTTTTGAGTATGTGCAGCATGGTCCCGATAATAAAGACGGTCCATGCAAGGATGTAGAAAATAGCTTCCCTGCTCCCTCTCCGCAGAGAGAGAATCCCGGCGATCATCAAGATGGGAAGAAAGATCAGGCACAGTCCGTTGAGCACCTTGACGGCAAGCTGATAATCGATCACCGGCGTGAGGATCATGATCAGTGCAAACAGGATGCTGTTTCCCAGAAGAATCCTGTCGAGGACAGGGTAATACCGTACGGTATTCAGGAAAGAACGGCTGAACATAATGAAAGAGGCAGCGACCATGGCGAGAAAGACCGGGATGCTCACGTCCGTCCACCAGACGAAATCCTCCCAGAGATACTGGCCTGCAAACCCGTTATATGCGAGGTGGAAGAGGACGAAGGACAGGATGAACAAGGAATAGTACAGGTAGCTGATATCCCGGGACGAAAAATATATGAAACAGTTGTAGACGGCCATGATGAGCATGAGCCCGTAGAACATCCATAAAAGGGGCAGCTCCTTGCTTGCATGGTCGAAGAAGGCTGCAGGGGTCCAGAGTGTCAACGGCAGGTTCATATAGCTCGAAGTATGCACCCTGACATAGTACGTGCGGGCTCCGGGCGGGATCGTCACAGGCAGCACGATCGTGCGATATTTGATTTCCCGGGAAGAAAACAGGGTATGATCGCCTGCGCGTTTGAACGAGAAGCCTCCTTTTTCCGGGATATAGAAATCCACTTCGTCGAGGATGGGATTCTGGATTTCGAGATAATATGCTCCTGCATCCAGGTTCTTATTATCGACCGAGAATCTGAGCCAAACCGTTGACCGGGTAAATCCGAACGCCGGGACCACAGCATGGGAGGGGACAAAAAGTCTGTCAGACTCCCCCGAGCTGACCGTATCAATGGTATGTCTGCCGGAATGATCTTCGAAAATTTCAAGATGGTTGCCCAGCCTCATCTCGCCGGTATTCCGATCGAGTATGGCCGGTCCGATCGCATAGGCCGGATAGCGGGCAGAGAAAAGCAGAACGAGGAGAAAGAGGACGCTCTTCAAGACGCTGCGGTTTTTCCCATCCAGGGTCCTGCATGCATGCTTCATAACTGCCCTTCTGCAAGCGCTTGCTTCTTCGTCATCCATTGCCGGCATCCATCAAATTGCAACGTGGTCAAAATAACCTGTTTTAGTTTTCTATCGGCCTTATGGTCAGAGAATATAACCGCAGGAATAGCATATCGTAACCGGCAGTAATTCTGATATAATAGATTTAATGAAGAATATTAAGTCCATCGCTCAGATGGTCTCCGAGATCAGCGGGGAGATGATCAGTCTTCGCCGGGATTTTCATGCGTTCCCGGAGCTGGGCTTTCAGGAGAAGCGCACCTCGGGCATCATAGCCGCGTACCTGAAAGGGCTCGGAATGGAAGTTCGCGAAGGGGTCGGGAATACCGGCGTGGTGGGCCTGCTGAAAGGCACCGCTCCGGGCAGGACCGTGATGCTCAGGGCGGACATGGACGCCCTGCCCATCCAGGAGAAGAGCAATGCCCCGTATTGTTCGGCGAACAAGGGCATCATGCACGCCTGCGGCCATGACGGCCATATGGCGATCCTGATGGGGACGGCGTCTGTTCTGTCACGCCTCCGCGGGCACTTCACGGGGAACGTCAAGTTCGTGTTTCAGCCTGCAGAAGAAAGGATCGGGGGCGCCCGGCGCATGATCGAAGAGGATGTCCTGGAGAACCCGGAAGTGGATGCAGCCTTCGGCCTCCATCTCTTCGGCGCCATACCCGCAGGCACCATCTGCTGGCGCAAAGGCATCATGATGGCGGCCATGGATTCTTTCAGTTTACTGATCAAGGGCAAATCAGGACACTCTTCCATGCCCGAAGGCGGGATAGATGCCATCCAGACGAGCGCCCGCCTGATCACAGCCCTCCGGGAGCTCAACAGGGTGGATGCCTCGCTGCAGTCCGCGCTCATCAATGTCGGCACCATCAGGGGAGGCACTGCCTCCAATGTGATCGCCGAAGAGGTGGAGCTCACCGGCACTGTGAGAACCCTGGACAAGGACGTGAGGGCAGGCTTCCCTGCAGCCATGGTGAGCGTTATCCGGGATATCGCAACCGAAATGAAGGCAAGCTTCGAGCTGGATTACGAGCACGGCTCCCCTCCCCTGGCAAACGATCCCGAAATGACGGACCTCCTCCTGCACACCGTGGCTGAAACCCCCTGGAGAGACACGAGTATCGAGATACCCCCCATCATGGCAAGCGAAGATATGGCGTTCTACCTCGAGCGCGTCCCGGGGTGCTTCTTCTTCCTGGGCGCAGGCAACGTAGAAAAAGGGCTGACCAAGTCCCTTCACAGCTCGGAGTTCGATTTCGACGAATCCGCCATGGATATCGGGGCAACGATCCTCTCAAAGCTGGCACTGGCTTTCCTCGAAAAGCGAGAGTGAGGAGGTTTGCATGAAGAGAACATTCATGGCACGGTCTCCGACAGGGCGAGAGTGCGTTTTGTGCATGCATTGCCGGATGCGTTTGATTTCATCGTGCGTGTCTTCACTGATACCGGGGCAGGCAATGGGTTCGTAGACCTGGTTCCCGCAGCCGAGGTTCCGGAGGCAAACGCAGGTGCATGATCACGGGGCGGAAACAGGATCAGCCGGCGTACGACCGGCTCACGGCCTGGATGCGTGCAGACGCTTCTTGACAGAGGGGAAATGCCGGATCTCGGTGTGAGGAAGGAACAGCGCGGCCGTATACTGATCCATGTAGCCGAAGAAATTGCTCAGATCGATATAGGTCATCCGTCCTGCCAGTGCTTCCTGGGTATCCCTGGATTCCTTCGAGAGCAGGCACAGGCGTGTCCCGGAAAGAGACGCGTTTCCGACGTAGCGGAACTTATCGGGGGCAATGTCCGGGAGAAGGCCTACGGCCACGGCATTCTCGAAATTGAGAAACCGGCCGAACCCGCCTGCCACATAAAACGTCGAAAGGTCGCCGAAGCCGAGCCCTGCCTCTTTGAGCATCAGGGATGCAGCCGAATAAATGGCTGCCTTGGCGCGCATGAAGTTCTCGACATCGGTCTCGCTTAAGCCGACCGGCCGGCCGGTGCCCGAGGCATCGGCGCTCACAAAGGTGTAGGCTGCACGCCTGCCGTTGATCTGTATGAAGGGGCTCGGCCTTGCCCTGTCGAATTTCCCGGACGAATCGAGCCAGCCGGTGAGAAAGAGCCCTGCAATGAGGTCGATCATGCCGGAGCCGCAGATGCCGCGTAGGTTTGCCGCCGCCGATGACGGTAGTACTCGGCCCTGCCGGTTTCGCGGTCGATCGTGGCATGGTCGATGGCCCCTGTGGTGGCGCGCATGCCGCAGTCGATGCCGCCGCCTTCAAAGGCCGGGCCCGGCGGAACAGGCGCAGGTCATGAGGAAATCGCCGTTGCCCAGCACGATCTCGCCGTTGGTGCCGATGTCGATGAACAGGCTGATCTCTTCTTTGCCTTTGGCCAGGTCCGTCAGAGGATGCCGGCGGTGATATCGCCGCCGACATAGCTGCCCACTGCAGGGGAAAGGGAGACGAGCGCACTGGGATGGATATCGATGCCCAGCTCGCCTGCGGTGAAGGACGGGGCATCGCAGCACGGTGGGCGTGTAAGGCTCCAGCCGGATGTATTCGGGATTCAGCCCCAGGAGCAGATGCGTCATGACGGTGTTGCCCGAGACGACGGCAGCAGGTGATGTCCTCTTTTGACACGTGGCTCTTGCAGCAGCTTCGCGGATGAGCCGGTTTATGGAATGCACGGCCGCTTGACTTAAGTCCTCCAGCCGTTCCGGGGTGCGGGCATAATTGATCCGGCTGATGACGTCGAGGCCGCAGTGAATCTGGTCGTTGTACCCGTTCCTGCGTGGAGAGGATCTCTGAATCTGCCAGGTCGAGAACTGCACGGAGATGGTCGTGGTGCCGAGGTCAACGGCCACGCCCAGGTTCCGGCCTTGTCCTGGCCGCTCCTCACATCGATGACATGGAGCTTGCTGTTCATCGCCGGCCAGGGTGAGAGTCGACGCGGCCGTCCTGCTGCGCGCAATGTGTCCGCCAGCTTCCGGATAACGGACAGAGGATATTGTGCATTTCCGCCTTGCAGTTTAGCTCGAGGCTTCGTGTTCGAGCCGGTCGAGGTCGGAGAGGCCGTCTTCACGGCCGGGCTTCGGCACCTCGAGGTAAAGCTTCCCGGAAAGCGGGGACAGAGTCTGCTGTCTCAGGGATGTGGCTCGTCGAGGAGATCGATGCGGTCATCGATATTCGAACTGCTCTTTGCCAGGGCAGTTCGGGAACAGTGATCGTAACGTCACCGGTCACAGTGGACATGGCAGGCATGGATGAACCCTGCGGCCTTCTGTTCTTCGGGGAGCCCGGAGGCCGGTTTCGATTCGGCGCCGCCTTCAGTCACCTGCACGAGGCACTTGCCGCACGTGCCTTTTCCGCCGCAGGGCAGGTCGATCATGACCCCTGCCGCGCGAGCCGCATCGATCACACCCGTGCCGCCTGCGACATGAACAACCGACCCGGCAGGGAGAAATTGTAACCTTCGGCATACGCTTAAACCGCTATATACGGCTTTGACGAAGCTTTCGAGGTCGCCGCCTCCTGCGGGCCGACCAGCACCTTCCAGCCGGGCAGGTTCTCCTCCAGTTCGCCGCTGATCTGGGCGACGTAGCCGGGGATGACGATCGCGCCGGCGTGACCTGCTCCTCGAGGCCGATTTCCTTGATGAACTTGGCGATGGTGGCGCCGGAGAACTTGCCCGCCGCCCAGGCGGTCAGCACGCTCATGCCCTCGCATTCGGGCACCACCAGCCAGGCGCTGATGCCGCTGTTCTCGATCTCGCCGGAGACGATGAAGTAGGTCAGCGAGAAGTTGGTGGTCACGAAGACCGGCGAATCGGGCGTGGGCTCGCCGATCGGCGTAGACCTTCGGCTCGACCTGGATGGGCTTCTGCGGGTCGGTGTAGATGTTGAGCCGCAGGGTCATGCAGCGAGGCCATCTGGGCCGGGTCGAAGCCGGGCAGCACGCAGATGCCGCCGTACTTGGTGATCTCGGTGACGGCCTCGACGGTGTCGTCCAGCAGGTTGCCGGTCTCGATGAAGCGCAGGATCGGGATAGCCCAGCGGCTTGAAGTTGTCCTTGAGGGCGGCGCGGCGGGCGATGGAGTTGGTCTGGAACTGCTCGGCCAGCGAGTGCGTGTCGAACTGCAGCAGCAGGTCGTTGAAGCCCTGCGCTTTGAGTTTCGGCGGCCAGCGCCACCAGGTGGTCGAGGTCCGGCGCGGTCACGGCCAGCGCGTGGTCGTTCTCCTTGGCAACGCGGCAGCAGTTCCTCGGCGGCTGCCGGCTGCCGGAGCGCAGAGGACGCTGCGGCGAGCCCTTGACCGCCACGGCCGCGGCGGCCAGAGCGCCTGGCGTCCGCGCTGCGCAGGATCAGCGGCCTGCTCGGTCGGCTCCCAGGCCTTGTCCGCCAGCGCGGCAAAGGCTCTGGCATCCGTGCCCTTCTGGGTGACGGCCACCATGTCGATGCCGAAGCTTCTCGCCCGACGCGCTCCAGCACGATAGTCCTTGACCGTCTTGCAGCGTCGCCTCGATCGCCTCCGGCGCATCGGTGTCGTTGACGTTCACGGCCAGGGCGGTCTGGTTGACGAAGGTCTTCTCGTGGCGGTAGAGGACCAGTCTCGCCGCCGAGCTTGAGCTGCTTGTCCGGACCCAAGCGCGACGCATCTTGACCGGGCGGCTCGCTGGCGGCGCCCAGCACGCGCTTGGCCTCGTCGGAGGCATAGGGGCACTCGGAGAGCTCGGCCTTCTTGCGCGGCCAGCTTCATGGCAAAGGCCAGGCAGGTGTTGGAGCCGCACTCCTTGCAGTTGGTGCTCGGGAGCAGTTTCTGAATTTGCAGTCCGGTCAGAGCCATGTTGTCTCCTTAGTCGCTTCGCCGTCCATCGAGGCGGGTGATCGTCGCGTTTCAGGGCCGGCGACCGCCTCCGGGTGGTACATGATCAGGATGTCCGCGCCGGCGTAGAGCAGGCTCGTGGCCGTGGTCAGCTCCCACAGCGCCGCGCGCTTGCGCAGGTCGCCCCAGGCCGGGAATGTCCTTCTCCGGGCGCCTTGAGCTCCTTGATCTTGGCGCATTCCTGGCCCGGGCGAGACGATCATCGGGCAGGCCAGCATCGTGTCGCCGCCGAGGCCGGTCAGGCGGATGCGCTCCATGACCGAATAGGTGTACTCGATGCCGTAGCCCATGGCCCCGGTCATCGGGTCCATGACGATCTGCTCGCGCTTGAGGTCCATGTTGGTCAGCAGGATGTTCAGCTGCTTGGCCGATGTTGACGTCGATCGGGCTCTGGGCGACGACGCAGTGGCCGTAGGCCATGGCCGCGCCGGCGATGGTGCGGTAGTTGTCCTGCTCGACCCAGTTGAGCAGCAGGTTCTCGCCCGCGCAGGCCGGCGGCGACTGCCTTCAGCACCTCGTTGTTCTTGTCGAAGTGGTTGTGGCCGGTGACGATCAGCGGCACGTCCACCGCGGCCAGCACGGACTTCACCAGCTGCGACCGCCTGCTCCGGCGCTGCGGTTGCCCTTCTCCGGGTGCGTGCCTTCCAGGCGCACGCTGATCAGGTCGGCGCCGTATTTCTCGACGCAGGCCTTGGCCATCTCGGCCGGGTTGTTGCAGCAGGTCGCCGTAGATCTCGCGCAGGACGCGGCGGGTACTTCTCGCTGACGCGGTCGAAGACTTCCATGGCCACCAGCGGGCGGTTGGGCATCTGCCCTTCCCAGAGGTGGAAGGGCATGGCAGTGTGCGCCGCCGATCGTGTACGTCCGTGCCGCGCGTGCCGCCTTCTGGCTTCGCGGCGCCCAGCGTGACCGTCGCATGATCGGCATGTTCGCACTTCTCTTTGCGGATCTTGAAGCGACTTGACCGCGGCGATGCGCTCGCGCGGCGTGGCGCGTTTCGCTGCGGTCGTCTCGCTGCCGGGGCTGCCGTGGACGGCGCGGCCGCGATGGCGGGCGGCAGCGGCACTGTTCGGCGGCAGCTTCGTACCCAGGAACGTCTCGCTCAAGCATGCCGATGATGTCCGCGCACGATCTCGCTGCGTCAGGCTCTGCTTGATCTCGCTCTTGATCTGCGCCGATGAGCTCGGCCTTGAGCCGCTCGAGCTGATCGCTGGACGTACGCCGTTCTCAGGCCCGGCCGGCTGTCGCGGCAGCGAGCTTGCTCCGCCGCGGCCTGTGTCCGCGGCTGGCGTTCCGCTGGCCGCGGCCTCTGCCGCGTGCAGCCGAGTCGCTTGCCTGGCTGCGTAAGCGCGCCATGTCGGCCATCTTCAGCGCCGGATGCCCGACCTTCTCCATGTAGGCGCGGATGTCCTGCGGGTCGGTGGCGATCGGTCTCGTCGGCGATCTTGTCGAGCAGGTCCGGAGCGCCCTGCTCGCTCGAAACGCTTCTTGAGGTCGTCGGCCAGCAGCGTTCTTCAGTTCCTTGGGCATCCAGACCAGGCGCTTGTGGCCGCCGTCGGCGAAGAGGAACTTGCGGCGAGTGAGGAACACCTTGCCGCAGCCCATGAAGCCGGGCGTCTGCTGGCCGCCGCCGACGCTGCCGGCCAGCGTCGAGAAGGTCATGCCCACGGGCGTGTCGCCGAGGAACTCGCGGTTGACGACCATGACGCCGTTGCACTCGGGCACGTAGGCGCAGATGGCCTCGAAGCAGCCGCAGCTGGTCATGGGCTGGTCCATGATGGAGTAGGCGCAGAAGCAGTCGACGGTCTTGTGGCTGTTCGGATAGACGTACTCGTTGACGCCCTTCCAGATGCCGCTGCACCGGGTCGAGGCATTCGCCCTTCTTGACCGGCTGGTTGGGGCCGGTCTCGTCGATCTCGTAGGCGGCCTTGCCGTCCAGCCAGTTGTAGGCGCCGCACAGGCCCAGCCGCTCCGGCGTGATGATGCAGACGTGGTTGGGCGCGAAGGACTGGCACAGCAGGCAGGAGTAGAAGGTGTCCACCGACTCGTCGGTCATCGACTCCAGCCGGCGGTTGCGCTCGTCGTAGACCTTGCGGGCGACGGCCAGGCGCTGCTCGACCTCGTCCGGGTCGGTGATCAGCGTGACCTTGACCTTGTCCACGATGGCCGGGTAGTCGCGACAGCAACTTGGCGTGCAGGATCTCGCCGTAGTGGCGCAGGCGCAGGCCCTTGGCGAAGCCGCTCTTGGAGACGCGCGTCCAGACGATGTCGCGCTGGCCCATGTGCCAGATGCCTTCGGCGCCGTTGACCAGGTGGTGGATCTGGCGCTCGAGGATGGGCTCGAAATCGGGCTGCATCTTGCGGCCGGCCACCTCGACCCAGATGGCCAGCGGCAGCGCCGTGCCCGGCTCGGCACCTCGTCGATGTCCGGGCCGATGACCTCGATCTCGCCGTCGTCGATCTCGTCCATCTCGACGCATGGTGACGAACTCGAAGGCCGGTGGTCTTGTTGCCGCCGAACTCGACCTGGACGTCCTGCCTTGCGGATGCGCTCGCCCTCGAACGCCGGGCCGTAGGGCACGGGGATCGGCACCTTGGTGATCTTGACCTTGCAGCCGCGCACCTCCAGGGCCTTCTCGACCATCGTCTCGTAGCGGCACGTTGCGAGACCACGTGCTCGTAGGTGCAGACGCCGGTGGGCAGGATCTGCGGGATGTCGGTGTCGGCGATGACCGGGAAGCCGTAGTTGATCGCGCCGGCCGCGGCCGCGTACTTCTCCGGCGTCGACCTCGCCGAAGGCCAGCACGAAGGCGAAGATGCGGTTCTTGTTGTAGCGCAGGTTGGCCGCGAAATCGCCGGGCTTGACGCCGCCGAAGGACAGCGCGGCGCGGTTGGCGAAGCCCAGGGCGTAGATCAGCGCCGAGACGTCCCGGCCGAAGGGCACCAGCCGGGTCTCCCAGCCGAGCTGCACGCCTTCTTCGGCCAGCTGCTCGGCGAACTGCTTGCCGTTCGTGCAGCCGCCCATGAAGACGTAGAGGTTCTTCTCCTGCAGCTCCCGGGCGATCTTCACGGCGATCTCGTTGGTCGGGCGCCGCGCCGGTGATGGCGGCGAAACCCGGGGGCGGTGCCGTCGACGAACTCGATGCCGCGCTCGCGCATGATCACGTCGTTGGCCGCGCCCAGCCAGATGCCGTCGACCGGGTTCGGGCCGATGAGGTACTTGCAGGCCTCGATGATCTCGCAGGCGAACAGCGCGGCCACGCCGGCGTCCAGCGTGTTGCCCAGGTAGGGCAGCCAGACCTTCTCCGACGGGCGGTGCGGGCAGCAGCTCCTTGGCCCGCTTGAGAATCCGCCGCAGGTCGGCCAGCGTCTCGCACCTTCTCGCCGGTGAAGGAGTAGATGACCGGCAGGTAATAGGCGGTGTCGGGAAAGCCGACGGCGCAGTCCTCGCCCTTGGCGGCGATGGCCTCGTCGAGCTTGGCCTCGGCCCGGGCGACCCAGTCGATGGCGCCGTCGATGGCGCTGGCACAGATCAACTTAGACATTCGAGCTCCCTCCTGTCCTTCATGTCGATAGAGCTTGCGTTCGGCCTTCCGGTTGATGCCCAGCTTCTCGCGCTTGCGTTCGATGATCTCCATGATGGCTTGTCAGCCGCCTCATGCGGGTCGTCGTGCAGACGTGGAACGACGCGCCGAACAGCTCCTGCGCGTCCTCGTTGAGGAACTGCGTGACGTTCTCCGAGCCGCCGATGTGGAACGGATGGCCGAGGATGACGTCGACGCCCGAGGCCACGAAGTAGCAGCCGATGGCGACCGCCTTCTCGCTCATCCACTCGGGCGCCACGCCCACCGCCGGCACCTCGGACAGGTCGTCGCCCAGGCCGCCTTCGAGCACGACCTCGGTGGCGGCCTCCAGGAGGCGCGAGTTGTCCACGCAGCTTCCCATGTGCAGCACCGGCGGGATGCCGACGGCCTCGCAGACCTCGCGCAGGCCCGGCCCGGCCTCTTCCAGCGCCGCCTCGGGCGTCAGCATGCCCTCCTTGGCCGAGGCGATGGCCGCGCAGCCGGTCTTGAGCACCAGGACGTTCGCGCTTGATCAGTTCCGCGGTCAGGGTGTTGATGTAGGAGTCGAGTCTTCGTCTTGGGATTGTTGCAGCCGACGATGCCGACGACGCCCTTGATGCGGCCCTGGATGATCGCGTCGTTGAGCGGCCGGAAGGAGGCGCGGAAGGTGCCGCCCAGCATGTACTTGATGGCGTCGACGCTGAAGCCGGCCACCAGCGGCTTGCGATGCCTTGGGGATGGCGACCTTGCTGCGGATCGCGGTTCTTGAAGTTGTCGATGGCGCGCTTGAGGAGCGTCCTTGGCGCTGCTCGTAGCGCGTGGTCTTCGTCGAACGGCAGGTGCGTGGCGCCGATGGTCTTGGCGATGTCGCTCGTGGAGACGATCTCGGTGTGATAGGCCTGCGCCACCTCCGGCAGGCTCGGCATGCAGCACTGCACGTCGGTGATCATCATCTCCACCGCGCCGGTGATGATGGCCAGTTCCTGCTGCAGGAAGTTGCCGGCGACGGGGATGCCGTGGCGCATGAGGATTTCGTTGGCCGTGCAGCAGATGCCGGCCAGGGTGACGCCCTCGGCGCCGGCCTGCCTTCGCGTAGGCGATGATCTCCGGGTCGCGTCGAAGCGACGGCGAGCATCTCCGACAGCGCCGGCTCGTGGCCGTGGACGAGGACGTTCACCGTCTTCGCGCCCAGCACGCCCGAGGTTGGCGCTGCTGCGCACCGGGTGACGGCGTGCCGAAGAGGATGTCCGACACGATGGAGGCGATGCGCGAGCCGCCCCAGCCGTCGGCCAGCGAGGTGCGGAAGGCGTGCAGCAGGAGGTTGCGGTAGTCGTGGTCCACGCCCATGTGGGTGCGGTGCAGGGACTCGACCACCATCCGGTCGATGCCCGCGGGCTCTGACATCCCGGTTCTGCCAGACGCCCTGGCGTCTCAGGGGCGCCAGCTTCGAGGGTCTTCAAGGTGCTCTTCCTGGGAGGTGAATTCGGCGAGCAGGAGATTCGGCCAGCTCGAGTGCCAGCTCCGGGACGGCGACGTCCTGCTCGTCGATGCCGTAGCAGCGGGCGACCGCGTTCGCAGGGCCGTCTCGTCCTTGATGGTGTAGCCGCCGCCCTTGCCCTCGGCCATCTTCTTCAGCAGCAGCACCAGGTGCCGGCCGTGGTCGGAGTGCGCCGCGGTTCCGCCGGCCACTTCGCGCAGGTAATTGCGCGCCACGATCGTGTCGGCATCCGCCCCGCAGACGCCGCAGCGGCGACTTCGGGGTGATGCGGCAGGGCCCATGTGGCAGATGCGGCAGCACACGCCGCTCTTGTCCGAAGCCGCACTGAGTGCCTCTGGCCGGTCCATGCGGAAAAAGCTCAGGTCGCACGCAGTCCGTCTCGGCCTTCTGGATCGTCTCGACGGATGCGAGGTCGCATGGCCCGTTCTTCAGCTGTTTTCTTGCTTTATCCATTCCACGAGATGCGTTCTCCTGCTCAGAATTCAGTCTGCGATATGAAAGCATCGAAATCCGCGCCGATATCACCGGGTTGGATCATCCGAGCAAGCGCGGCAGTGCTCCTGCCCCTCTTCTCGCCGCCAATCGGCCGAGCATCGGGTCGTCGAAAGGCAGGCACGAGGAGGCATCGGCCCCGATCATCTTCGAGCCGATCGTCAGGCAAGCCTGCAATCGCTGCGAGGTCCGTTCCCTGACGCAGGTTGACCACCACTGCCAGCCTGGTCGTACTCGATCTCCATCTCCCGTTGCAAGGACAGTGGCAGCCGCCGGATGGTCTCGAGGCCCGCGCTTCGAGGGGTCGCCGACCATGATCAGCAGGTCCACTTCCGGACGATTCGCCGCGACAGGTTCTCCAGCCCCGCCTCGTTGTCGATCACCACGCAAGGGATAGCTTCTCGGCGAGCTGCCTGATGACGTCGCTCGAAGACGTTGTTGGCGTAGCAGTAGCAGCCCGGTCCTTCGGGACGCCCCATGGCGATGAGGTCGAAGTCGTCGGCCTCCACCAGGCTCTCGGCGATCTTCATCTCGAGGAGCTCCCGCTTGGCAGATGCCGCGTTTGCCTGGCCTGCACCAGCGTCCCGGCTCTCCTCGCGGATCCGGCCCACGGTGTTCGGTGCCTGCACGCCCGAGGGCCGGTCGAGGCAGGAGTTGGGGTCGGCGTCCACGGCCAGCACGGGCGCGTGCCCCGCCTGATGAGGCCGGCGACGATGAGCGGCCGCGATGGTCGTCTTGCCGGCCCCGCCCTTGCCCGTGATCGCGATGGTATACCTGGTCAGTCATGGCCGTTGTTACATCACGCATGCTGCGTCAGCGTTTCATGCAGGTGTACGGAGAGGTCTCGGAGCGCATGTCGAACACCCTCTCCGCATCGCTCTACATCCATGGAGCCGGTGCCGCACGAGGGGGTGATGAGCGACTGATTCAGGATGAGCGTCCTGTTCGATGCCCGCCTTTGTGCGCCAGGTTGTCCACCAGCCTGTCGAAGCGGCGAGGCCAGAGATCAGACCGTCTGCTCGCGGATGGCCGCGAGGTCGGCACGATGCCCCAGGCGATGCAGCCCGCCGCCGGTGATAAACCTGCTCACCGCCTCCGGATACAGGGCGATAGTTTCGCCGTAGCTCGAAGGCGTCGAAGTTGATGATGTCCACGCCGGCATCGATGAGGATGGACCAGTCGGTGTTGCCGCAGCAGTGGACGCCGGCCATGGCGCCCTCGGCGTGGACGGCCTCGACGACCTCACCGATGAGCGCCACCACGTCCTCGCGCTTCACCGAAACATAGGTCGAGGACCCGAAGGCCGAGAGGATCGGCTCGTCGATGAAGCAGATGATCTTATCGGCGTAGGGCTTGAACTTCTGGATCTGCCAGCGGCACTTCATGGCCAGGGCCTTGACCACGACGTCGCGGAACTCTTCGTTGTAGTAGATGGCCCGCTTGTTCTCGTCCACGATGGTCAGGGCGAACGAGCACGGGCCCGGTGGTCTGGACCTTGACGAAGGGCAGCTTCCGCCCGCGCGACTTCAGCCGCTCTTCAAAGGCATAGAGCCCCTTGGAGAAATCGCTGGTGATGGCCATGGCCGAGCAGTCGCCGTTCCCTTCGGCCGGGTCCATGGCAGCCATGTAGGCCTCGTAGAACTGGGCGAACTCCTCGGAGTAATCGCCGGTGGTGTCGAAATACATCCGTGCCCTTGTCCTTCTCGATAACCGCGCGGGGCATGCCCTCGGAATACTGGATCTCCATCTGCTCGTTCAGGCCCAGCTTGGGCAGCTGCGGCCACACGGGAGCATCCGGCATCGAGTCGAAGATGATGTCGAGGGCTTGGGCGCTGCCGTTATAGGGAAAGCTTCCGATGGCCGTTGCAATGCACTTTGTCTTGATCTGCATGATGGTTTCTCGTTCGAAGGACCACAGTACAAGTCCGACTTTTATAACAGTTTTTGGACCATGTCCTCGAAAAGCCCTAGCAGATTATCATCAAGATTGTCAATTGCCGACTTCCCGTCGCGGTCGTTGGCAAGGAAGGTTTCGGAGTACGGGATGAGGCCGATGACTTGACCACTGCCCGCTTCGTGCAGGATCAGGTCTTCATCGTCTTTCGATCTGATCTTGTTCCCGATGACGAAGAGGTTTTTAATGCCGATCTCGGCGGACATGCCGGAGATGCGCTTGTAGGATTCGATGGAGCGCTGGCCCGGCTCGACCACGATGATGAACGATGTGACGCCCCGGGCAGTGGCCCGGCCGATGTGCTCGATACCAGGCTCCATGTCCATGAACAGCACCTCGCCGCGGTGCAGGACGAGATCCTGGACCAGGGCGCGCAGAAGCACGTTCTCCGGGCAGGCGCACCCGGTGCCGCCGCCCTGGACAGCGCCGAGCACCAGGAGGTCTACACCCTGGTGGTGATAACTGTACGAGTCGGCGATATCCGAGACTTCCGGGTTGAGCTTGAAAATCTGGCCGTACTCCTGGACCTTGGCCCCAGTCCGCTCTTCGATGAGCTTTTTATGCTTCGCGATCGTGACGATCTGCTTCTGGTCTGCCAGGGGAATGCCCAGGGCCGAGGCCAGGTTGGCATCAGGATCGGCGTCGATAGCCAGGACCTTCGATCCCTTACGGGCGGTCAATAAAGCCAGGGCGGCCGCGATCGTGGACTTGCCTACCCCGCCTTTGCCTGTCACTGCTATTTTCATGGGTGTCCTCTATGCGCTTTGATTCTCATGGCATTATTGTGACTTCAAGCCGTTCCTACAAGATAATCAGGGACAGGTCAACCGCTGATGCCGGTGATGTTTCCGTCGTCGTCGATGTCGATGTTGTATGCCGCCGGAACCTTTGAGAGACCGGGCATTCGCAGGATCTCGCCGGTGATGGGGATCAGGAAACCGGCGCCGGAGGCGATCTTGATCTCCCGGACCGTGACGATGAAGTCGCTGGGCAGCCCGAGCAGCGACGGGTTGTCCGACAGGGACTGCTGGGTCTTGGCGATGCAGACCGGGAGCTTGTCGTAGCCGAACTTCTTGATAAGATCGAGGTTTCGCTTTGCCAGGGGCTGGTAATCGACGGATACGGCGCCGTAGATCTCGCTCGCCACCGTGAAGATCTTGTCCTCCACGGGCTGGTTCCAGTCGTAGAGGGGCCGGTAATGGCCGGTTGCAGCATCGGCAGAGCTCCGACCGTCTTTTCCGCCAGCTCCAGGCCGCCCTCGCCGCCGCGGCTGAAGATATCCGCCGGGGCGATGTTCATCCCCTCGTCCTCGGCAGCCTCGATGACCGCCGTGATCTCTTCGTCCGTATCGGACGGGAATCGGTTCAGGGCGATGATGCAGGGGACGCCGAACTTCTCGATGTTCTCGTAGTGCTTGCGCAGATTCGCCATGCCGAGCACAGCCAGGCGCGGGTTCGGCGTATTCAGGTCCTCGCGGGCCACGCCCGCGTGGTATTTCAGGGCGCGGACCGTCGCCACCAGGACGACCACGCTTGGGATTCAGATCGCCGTAGCGGCGCGACGATGTCGAAGAATTTCTCCGCCCCCAGGTCGAAGCCGAAACCCGCCTCGGTCACCACGTAATCGGCCAGGCGGAGCGCCAGGTCCGTCGCCATGATGCTGTTGGTCCCCTGGGCGATGTTCGCGAAGGGCCCGCCGTGGATGATGGCCGGCACGCCCTCCGTGGTCTGGACCAGGTTGGGCAGCAGGGCGTATTTCAGAAGGGCCGTCACCGCGCCTTCCACCTTCAGGTCGCCGGCCATGACCGGCTTGTCGTCGTAGGTGAAGCCGACGAGGATCTTCCGGATCTTTTCCTTCAACTCTGTGTAGGAGCGGGAGAGGCAGAGGATCGCCATGATCTCGCTGGACGGAACGATGTCGAACCCGGTCTCCCGGGGCACGCCGTTGAGCGAGCCGCCGAGGCCGATGACGATGTCCCGGAGAATACCGGTCGTTCATGTCCATGACCCGGCGCCAGGTGATCTTGCGCGGGTCGATGTTCAGGGGATTGCCGTGGAAGATGGTGTTGTCGATCAGCGCGGACAGGAGGTTGTGGGCGCTCTCCACCGCGGGAAAGTCGTTGGTGAAGTGGAGATTGATGTCCTCCATGGGGATGACGCGGGAGCATCCGCCGCCCGTGGCGCCGCCCTTGATGCCGAAGACCGGGCCCAGGGACGGCTCGCGCAGGGCGGCAACGACGACTTTTACCGAGTCGGGCAAGGGCCTGGGCGAGACCGATGGATACGGTGGTCTTCCCCTCCCCCGCAGGGGTGGGGGTCATGGCGGACACGAGGATCAGGGAGGCGTTCGGCCGGCGCTCGAACCTCCTGATCGCACTCGAGCCTGACCTTGGCCTTGTAGCGGCCGTAAAATTCCAGGTCGTCTTCGTCAAGGCCGATCGATGCGGCGATTTCCGACGATCGGCCGCATGCCCGGATCGTTCGTGTTGCTTCTTTGTCTTGGCCATAGTCTTACTTGCTGATCACCGCATCGAACCGGATGTCGATGTTGTATTCGTCGCTGATGCGGGAAAATTCGTTTTTCAGATCGATGATCTTGACCGCCGGCGGCAGCGAGAAATAGCAGACCATCTGGAAGACATTGGCCCCGGTGACAGGGATTGATGATCCACGTTGGTCGATATGTCATCGATGTTGATGCCCTTCGTGATGCAGGACCTTGCAGATCTGGTGGACGATGCCCGGGTGGTCGATGGACGTCGCGATGAGCTTGTAGGGGATCGACGGCAGCACCTCCCGGTGGCTGGGCGCCTTGGTCTTCCGCACGTGGATATCGAGGCCGGTCTTCTGGCGGAGGCTGTCCAGGTCGCCGATGAGCCGCTCGATGTCATCGGTCTTGCCCGAGGTGAGGATGATCATGCCGAACTCGTTGCCCAGCACGCAGCCGCGGGAGCGCTCGATGTTGATGCCCCGCGCAGTAAAAAATTCCGAAATCTCCTTTGCCAGACCGGGGCGGTCAGGCCCCATGGATGAAAAAACGACATACGATCTCATAGCACCACTCCGAAAAATTATTTTCGTTCAATACCAATCACTTATATAGCACATAGCTGTACAACATTATATGTGTCAAGAAAAAGCCGGAGAAAACAGAGGAACTCTCCTCACTCAGGTGATTTTCTCGGGACCCCCGCTGGAAAAGTTCATCCACATCTCGGAGAAGGTACGGAGCTGGCCATCCACGAGGCTGTTGATGGTTCCATCTTCAAAGAGGCCTCTGCTGTCCCGGACGCCGGCCTTTCTGCCGGTGAGGATCTCGATGCCTTCATTGATATGGCCCACGCTCCAGATGTGGAACTTACCATCTTTCACGGCTTCAACCACCTCGTCTTTGAGCACCAGATTATGGACATTGCTTGCAGGAATCATCACCCCCTGCTCGCCGGTCAGGCCCTTGACCTTGCACACCCCATAGTATCCTTCGATCTTCTCGTTCACACCCCCGATAGCCTGGACTTCGCCTTTTTGGTTTACCGAGCCGGTGACCGCAATACCCTGTTTGATAGGCACGCCCGAAAGGCCTGAAAGGATGGCATAGAGCTCTGCAGAGGATGCCGAATCGCCTTCGACTCCCGAGTAGCTCTGCTCGAACACGAGTCTGGCGGACAGGCTCAAGGGCTTGTCCTGGGCATATTGATGGGAAAGATATCCCGAGAGGATGAGGACGCCCTTGGTATGGATGGGCCCTCCGAGCTTTGCCTCGCGGTCGATATCTACGAGTCCTTCCCTGCCGAGACCGATGCTCGCGGTTATCCGGGTGGGCCTCCCGAACATGATATCGCCCATGTCCATGACCGAAAGGCCATTCACCTGGCCTACCGCATCCCCTATTACATCGATCATGATAACGCCCTTGTCGATCATCTCGCGGATCTTTTCCAGAAGCATGCTGGAACGATTGAATTTCTCCTCGATGGCAAGCTTCACATGATCGACCTTCACCAGGGGCGACTTCTGTCCGGCAGCATAGAAGCTCGCCTCGCGTACGATGTTGGCGATGTCTCCAAACTGCGCTGAAAGCTTTTCCTGATTTTCGGCAAGCCTGCTGCTGTATTCCACCACCTTGGCAATGGCGCTCTTGTCGAAGTGCATGAGATTCTCTTCCGTGCAGATATTGCATATAAAGGATGAGAAGCTCTTCATGTTGTCTTCTGTGCGGTCCATGACCCTGTCAAAGTCTGCTTTCACCTTGAAGAGGTCGCGGAAATCAGGGTCAAGATCATAGAGGCGGTAATAGAGATACGGGTCTCCGATAAGAACGACCTTGATATCCCAAGGGATCGGCTCGGGCACGAGCCACCTGGTGGTCATGAAACCCAGCCGCTCTTCAGCTTCCTCGATATGGATCTCCTTGTTCCGGATGGCCCGCTTCAGGCTGTCCCAGGAAAGGATGTTCCTGAGCACATCGTAGACGGGAAGTATCAGGTATCCGCCGTTTGCCCGGTGCACCGACCCGGCCCTGACCATGGTGAAGTCCGTGAACAGGGCGCCCATCATTGCTTCCTTTTCGATCCTGCCGAAGAGTGTGTTGTAGGAAGGGTTAAGCTCCATGATTATAGGAGCGCCGGAAAGGTCAGTGTTGTCCACCACTACATTGACCCGGTATTTCCTGAACTTCAGGTCGTCCCTCTGAGCAGCGGGCATGGGCATCTGCATCTGCATCTGCATCTCTGCCATGCCTGCAGCTTTCTGCTCGTCCGACCTGAACATGGCAAGATTATCCAGCAGATCTTCACTCATTTCATTGAGATAATGCATCACCTCCGGGATGTCCTGGAAGCTTTCCCTCAAGTCTTCCAGGAGGAGGTTGAGGGTAAAGTCGCCGATCTCCCGGTCGAGCTTGTCGATCATCTCCATGGTTTTTTTCTCGATGGAGATCATCTGCCGGCCGATCTTTTTCATCTCTTCGTTCAGGACTCTCTGTTTTTCCGTAATGGACTCCTGGGTATCCTTATCCAGTACCCTGAACTCTTCTTCCGTGAGCGGCCTGTTATCCTTGACAGGGATGGTAAGGAGCCCCATGGGAGTGGCCTGGATGACGAATCCCTCCTTCTGGGCCTCTTCGTTGATCCTGGTCACCAGATCGTCCCTTTCCTTCTGAACCTGTCTGATGGTATTGTTCCGCTTATTGGCGTAATCCTCGCTTTCAAAGGCCTTGCTGATCTCGCGGCGTGCTGCCTCTACAAAGGCGTCCACCTGCTTCTTGAATTTTCTTGCCCTGCCTGCAGGCAGCGAGATGGCCTTCGGCTTATAGTTCTCCTGGAAATTGTTCACATAGCACCAGTCCGGCGGCGTGGGTTTATCCCTGGATATCTCTTCGAGATAGCGCTTTACCGCTGTCTTCTTTCCCGTTCCGGGCAAACCGGACACATAAATATTGAATCCCTTCTCTTTTATATCCAGGCCGAATTGCAGTGCCTTGAGTGCTTTCGCCTGTCCGAGAATGCTCACGAGGGCATTTGCATCCCTGCTTTGTTCGCACCCGAAGATTTCCGGATCACACCTGCATGTGAGCTTGTCTAGCGTTACGGCTTCTCCCATAGTCTCTTCTCCCTGAGTTATTAAGTTTAAAACCAACCTTACAGCAGGTTAGCACCCTGCCTGAGGTCTTTAAGAAGCATCTTTAAGTCCGGGACAAACGGCTTAAAAATTGCGCCCAAAAGGAAATAAACTTATTATTAATAATATATCCGCCATTCAGCCGGACAAGGCGGCATCCGGTTGCAGACCCGGATGAAAAAGCCTGTTATGCGGGAGCCCGGCATGCTGTAGAAGGTGATCGGGCAATTTTTCCATGCACTTCTTTACACGGGGTATGGATTCCTATATCACCATGCGTGAATGACAATAGGGGGAAGGCCTTTACGATGTTCAGCTATCTCAAGAACAACCGGTTTTTTGCACAGATATCCGACGGGATAGAGGATCTCGGCATTGAGGAGCTCACCGAGCTCGGGGCTCAAGACGTCCAACCTACATTCCGGGGCCTCTACTTTACCGCCGACAAGGCTACCCTCTACCGCATCAATTATTCTTCCCGCCTGGTAACCAGGGTGCTTGCACCGTTGATCACCTTTGACTGCCACAGTACGAAATACCTCTATAAAATGGGCCGCTGCATTCCCTGGAATGAACTCTTCGGCCTCGATGAAACGTTCATGGTCATGTCCAATGTTTCCCACAGCAAGATCCGTCATTCCCAGTACGCTGCCCTGATCCTCAAGGATGCAATCGTAGACACATTCTCGGAATGGTTCACCAGAAGGCCCGATGTGGAGAGGATCAAGCCGGACGTCGTTTTCAACCTGCACATCTTCAACAACAAGGCAACCATCTACCTGGATACGTCGGGCGGTTCGCTGCACAGGAGGGGCTACAGGAAGGAGTCCGTAGACGCACCTATGCAGGAAACCCTGGCCGCGTCCATTATCCGCTTGAGCGGCTGGGACGGATCGAAGCCGCTCTACGACCCCATGTGCGGGTCCGGAACGCTGCTCTGTGAAGCGCTCATGCACTACTGCAGGATCCCGTCCGGTTATTTGAGAAAATCGTTCGGCTTTGAATACCTCCCCGATTTCGAGCGCCCGCTCTGGGATAAAATCAGGAAGCAGGAAGACGGAAAAATCAGGAACCTGCCCGACAGGCTCATTACGGGAAGCGACTCCTCATCGCTGGCCGTTGCAGCTGCAAAATCCAATGCCGGCCGTCTCCGGGGAGGCGACCGCGTTATCCTGAAGACCCTCATGTATCAGGATATCAAACGGCTCGAAGGTGTTACTATCATATGCAACCCCCCATACGGGATACGCATGAGCCGGCAGAATGACATAAAATCTTTCATCAGGGAATTCGGAGACTTCCTAAAGAACAGCTGCCGGGGATCGGATGCATATCTCTATTTCGGCGACAGGAGCCTCATCAAATCAGTCGGCCTGCATCCTTCATGGAAGCGGCCGCTCAAAAACGGCCCCCTCGACGGCAGGCTCGTGAAATACGAGATGTATTAACTATCAGCTCCATATCATCCCAGGAGCGTCCCGGCTGCACTCCAGACCCCGGCCCGCCGCTCATTGTTCATCAATGAAGTACCCCTAAGCAAGCTTAAGGGGAATCATCTGATTGAAACGACTGCCGGGCATCCATGGAACGAGGAAGCATAAGCTGTCACTTTAATATATTCAGGGCGTTAGGTACCGTATCTTCCGGCTTCACATCGTACCAGGACTCGATAATCTTCCCTTCCTCATCGATAAGGAACGACGAACGGATGATCACTTCGGTTTTCTTGCCGCCTATGTTCTTCTCGCCCCAGACGCCGTATGCCTCGGCCACGACATGGTCGGGATCCGAGAGCAGAGGGAACCCCAGATCGTATTTATCATCGAATTTTTTCTGGGTCCGGATCTCGTCGGGACTGACGCCCAGGGAAACGACTCCGAGTGCTGCAAGGTCTTGCCGGGCATCCCTCACCGATTCCGACTGGAGCGTGCATCCGGAAGTCATTGCCTTTGGGTAAAAGTACAGGAGCACTTTCCCCCCTCGGTAATCCACGAGGCTTACCATTACGCCGTTCTGATCAGTAAGCTCGAAATCAGGTGCTCTATCGCCCTTTTTCAATCGTGCCATGATATCACCTCCTTTGGATAGAATAATGATGAACGCACTACAATTCAATCATTTTACTGCTAATATAAGGTTAGGCTTTTATTATTCTTCATAACGTTTAGAGGCATATTAGATGATTTATCCTTTTCATCAATCTCATAGCCATCCTCGACATCGGGACAAGAGGTTCGAAGTGCTCTTAGCCAAATATTTTTCCCCGGCTCTTGGGATAATCTCTTTTCATTATTGCACTCTGGGCGCTCTATATCGAATCTACGTGAATACCATTTCAAAGACCTTATCGGGGCCCTGCATACCATCCCCGGGAGATCCCTCTTGCTGACCCTTATATTAACCGCAGCAAGCTATGGGATTAAGACCGGCTATGATATCTGCAGGCAGACCTTTGCAAACTCCTAACCGGCTCCCCGGAAGATCGCTACGAGGCCATCATATTCGGCAAGGCCCTTAAGATAGAGGGAGGCAACATAGAGGTGAAGGAAGAGCACTTTATCTGCCGGTATTGCAGGCATGCATGGCAACAATCCCTTCCGGCTCGGACAGTTCTTTGCAATGCCCCCGGTGTAGACTACGGTATTACCGTCACCCGTTGTGGCGAACTCGACAGCGGCCGGTAGAGGCTGCAGGCGGGAAAGGCCTGCTGCAGAAAAAATAAGAGGAGAAAAGCGAATGAACATCTTCATCCCATTGAGAAGAATGAAGGAATGGACACAAAAGTGTATGGACCTTTCGGGAGCTCACCGCATTTTGCGATCTATGATACACAGCAAACCCATGGATCCTTACCAACGCGACCTTCACCTCCCCCAGTGCAGCCCCATAACGGCATTATCAGGCCGACCCGTGGCATCCTGGTGCAGGGGGATAGGCGCCGGGGCCATCATTAATCTCCGTACCATGGGATAAAAGTCTGCAGGGTAGGTGCCGGCCAGACGATCCAGGATGTCATCAGGAGGTTTAACAGAATACACTGACGGAAATCCGAGGATAATAATGCATGTAATCATCATTCATGCCCCTGATCCATCAAGCTCTTCTTCTCCCGGGATGATCACCGCCAGCCCCTCTGCCGACGCATGAATTCGTGTCCGGGGAATCGGGAGGCACATGAATCAAACCGTGTCTTGAGGAAGGAACCATGGGTAAAGAAGTAAAGATAACGGTTCTATCGGAGAATACATCGGAAAAAGAGAACCTGACGGCCGAGTATGGGCTTTCGATTGGATCGAACGGACGGCACCAATATCCTGTTCATACCGCTGCCGGAGCCTTTGCAACGAACGCCGATAAGCCGGTATGACCTGTCGAGATCGGTCCATCTGGTCTTGATCCACGGTCACTCCGATCATACCGGAGGTATTCCGATCGCCATGGAACAGTCACGAGATACTGTCCACCTTCATCCCGATGCTGCAGGACCCAATACCTTGGGTGTTCCAAACCAGGCCATGCCCATCGGCATGCCAGGGCCGTCGCTGCAGGCTCATGGAAGAACCACCGGTGTCTGTTCCTGACAATGTCACGAGGCTCACCGATCATGTCTTCCTTACCGGCCTGTGCCGCGCAGGACACCTTTGAAAGATCATGGAGCCATTCACCCTTGATGTAGCAGGCACTTCCATGACACGATGCCGGATGACCAGGCCCGGATCGAGTCCGGTGAAGGCCCGATGTAGTCTCGGATGCGCCCATCCGGTGCCCTGAACACAGTGGCGTACATCAGGGAAAACAGCGGCCGCAGCGATATCCGGGCCATCATCGGCGGCATGCACCTCTGAGTTCGGACAGCGAGACATAAAAATAACCGCAGAGGCCATAGAAAACTGCGCCCTGCCCTCATCTCCCCGAACCACTGCACCGGAGAAGCGGCATGCTCATACTTCAAAGAGCGATTCGCCGATATCTACAGGCCGGGTGCATCGGGAACAGCCTTCTCCTTTCCCGTTTCATAGGCCAAGGCGCCTGAGGGTCTGCTCCAGGAAGACCGGACCGGAGAAAAAAGCATTATGAATGCAAATAAAGACAGCACCGGAGATATATGCATATGAGCACGAAACGAATCCCTAGTCATCAGGCGGCAGGCCCCAAGGAAGCCGTCGTAGATGATAAAGGACAACCCCATGCCATTGCCCTCCGTGAAGTCAAAGCCAGGCTGAACAGCGGAGAAATTCTCCCCGATTTGCGGGGGCCGCCCGAAGCTGTTTCGCCTCGGCATCGGCGAAACGCTTATCCCTCTGGGAGCTTTAAGAAAACGCCATGGACGGAGCAAAAGTGGTGGGATTCGTGGTGCTGAAACCCCGAGGGAACGTTACCGGACAGATTAAAACCGACTGATCATGATAAATCATACCGAATCGATGAGGTTCCCCCGGATTCAATCCATCCTGCTCACACTTTCATTCATTGGTGCGCTCTCTTTTACACCTCATGCCCATGACGGAGCCGGCTTTGCTGCCGGAAACAAAGGGTACCGGATCATAAGATTCGGCACCCTCGAAGGTAACATCTATTGTGTGTTACCGACTTAATTCTTGTTTCTCTGTAAATCCATTGTCTTCCCGGTGCCGGGTTAATGAGCTCCACCGAGAGCCTTGCTTACGTCAATCGGTGAATTAAATTTGCTTTCGGTGAGACCGTTGATCATGTCGATCACCTCATCCGGGGCACCGTTCGAACGGGCTTTCTGCAAAAGATCATCCTTGCTTGCAGGATAATCTATCCCTTTAAGATATTTCTCTAATTCTGCAGAACTTCCTTTAGTAGCCATTGTTCTTTCCTCCTTTTGCTTCTTTTGAAGACCTCTATGACTGAATCTTTCTTATGGGTCACTTCGTCGAATGCCTCATGAAAATGAACCCGCAAGGGATTTCATCTAGAGGCCTTTTTTGTACCAATTCTTGAATAGAGTCAGGTTCAGGAGATATCAATAGGTCAGTATCATCATCTTGGATATTATTGCTTCAGCCTTCATATATCAGGTCATCTTTGCTCGTCTTTATGAGATCAAGGTGTGGCGCTGCATCCTCATCGAGCTTGTGCCGGATGTATTCACGAGCCCTGCCCAGCACTACCTCGCGCGGCTCCTCTCTTTTTTGCAAAATAGACCCTGTGCCCCTCCCCACAGGGTAACGGCCATGAACAGGACGCTTAAGATTATCCATGAAAGGTGCTTCTTCATTTTTTCCTTTTACGCTATTCAAAAAGCGGATCATCAGGGTCAGGCTCGTCACCGGGGGGTGTCCCCGGCGGCATGACCTCTTCGAGCGGCTCGTCTTCCATGATCTCATCCTCTTCGCCCCCGGGGGGGAGATCGGTATCCGGCTGTATATCGGGGAACTGATTTTCGTATAAAGGCTCTTCTTCAAGGGGACGGTCATCAAGTGTTCCATCCTGGCCGGGGAGGATTCGGGTTTTGCTCGGCAGTTCCCCGTAGGATAAGGCCTGGATGTTTCTATCGATGCCCCTGCAGCTTGCCGTGTCCGGCGCATGGATTTTCGTACCTGCCAAGGCTGCAAGCTTGAAGCCCCCCCGAAGTGCTGCGGCAGTATCGGCATCTTGTGCAAAGGCGGGGAGAGAACCAGCGATCATTGCCAGGAGAGGTATGCATGTACCGGCTTTCCACCATTTTTTCTTCATGTCACCCCCCTTTGGCGGTTATCAGTTCCGGGACAAACTGCCGGACTTACTATTTATTACTCCTAAAAAGCACACTATTTCAATATTTTACTTTGCCCGTCTTTACTCACCCATGCTTCATCGTTATTACTACGGTAAGGAGGACGCCATGGGACTATTGCTATCCGACAACGCGAGGAAGATCCTCGAGGCCAGGTATCTGAAAAGAGATGAACGGGGAGCTGTCATCGAGACCCCGGAAGAGATGTTCCGCAGGGTGGCGCACCATGTTGCCGCTGCAGAGAAGATATTCGACTGGAATGCAAAGACAGGGGAGTACGAAGAGAAGTTCTTCGACCTCATGACAACGCTCACCTTCCTCCCCAATTCCCCTACCCTCATGAATGCAGGCAGGCAGCTGGGCCAGCTCTCCGCATGCTTTGTCCTTCCTATTGAAGACAGCCTGGAATCGATCTTCGACACGCTCAAGGAAACGGCCCTTATCCATAAGAGCGGCGGCGGGACAGGTTTTTCCTTCAGCCGGCTGCGGCCCGTGAACGACATTGTCCAGACAACCAGCGGGATCGCAAGCGGCCCGGTCTCATTCATGAAGATATTCAATACTGCGACAGAGATCATCAAACAGGGGGGAACGCGCCGGGGGGCCAACATGGGAGTCTTGCGGGTGGATCATCCCGACATCGAGCAGTTCGTGGCCGTCAAGAGAAACCCGCACGAGCTGCAGAGCTTCAATCTCTCCGTCGGCATCACCGACGGTTTCATGAAGGCCCTTGAGCAAGACGTCGATCATGCGCTGATCAACCCAAGGAATAATCGTATCGTAAAGAAAATAAGCGCTCAGGCCCTCTTCCATCTTATCGCGGAGTGCGCCTGGGAGAGCGGCGAACCGGGTCTGCTCTTCCTCGACCGCATCAACCGGTACAACCCCACGCCATTCCACGGCCCCATCGAGGCCACTAATCCCTGCGGCGAGCAGCCGCTTCTCGCCTACGAGTCGTGCAACCTCGGGTCTGTCAATCTGGTGAAGATGCTCCGCCAGGGTGCGAAGTCGCCCGAAGTAGACTGGGCAAGGCTGGGAGAGACCGTAGACCTTGCCGTGCGTTTTCTCGATGACGTCATCGAGGTCAATCATTTCCCGATCCAGGAGATCGAAAGGATGACCCGGGCAAATCGCAAGATCGGCTTAGGCGTCATGGGGTTTGCCCATCTCCTCATCCTGATGGGCATTCCTTACGGATCGAGGCAGAGCCTCGGGCTTGCAGAGGAAATTATGGCTTTTATTACGGACGAGGCGCATGCAGCATCCCGTGCACTGGCGGCAAAACGGGGAGGTTTCCCGAATTTCACCGCGAGCGTCCATGCCGGAAGGGGAGAACCGCCCATACGCAATGCCATGGTGACGACCATCGCCCCCACGGGCACACTGAGCATTATCGCCGGCTGCTCATCCGGGATCGAGCCCCTGTATGCACTGTCAACCTCACGCATCGCAGCAGGAGGGATAGAGCTTTCCGAGGTGGACCCGGTGTTCCGGCAGATCGCTCACGACTTAAGTGTACCGGATGCAGAGCAGCAGGTGGAGGCGTGCTCGCACAGCATACCGCCATCCCGGCTGCCCATCCCGCCCGAAATAGGGAAGCTGTTCGTGACAGCGCTGGATATCCCGCCCTCGCAGCACGTGAAGATGCAGGCAGCATTCCAGCGCCATACGGATAATGCCGTCTCAAAGACCATCAATTTCCCCTCACACATCCCTGTGGAGGAGATGATAGAGACATTGAAACTCTCCTACGAGCTCGGGTGCAAAGGCATCACCATATACCGCGATCACAGCAGGGCCGGCCAGGTGATACGCTGCGGCACGGACAAGGTGTGCTGAAACCTAATCATCTACTTCGCACTGCTGATCGCTCACGACGTATACGAAAGCACAGAATTCCGCATCATCGCCTGAACCTTTCCAGAACCCGAAGCAGGTGATGGAATTGCCCTCGTCTATATCGGAGAAGGAGATAAGACGGTCACATTCCCCGGTGGTCTCCACCCCGGTTGCCAGGTACATGATCCTGACCTTCGCATCGCAATCGGCATCTTCCGTATCCACGAGGATGGTCCTGTCTAAAGGAGAACAGATATCTACGACTTCCCCCTTCACCGATTCGGGTGTGATCCTCAGCTCAATGGAAGCGTCACTTCCCCTGATAACCCTCACATGGTACGGGTGCAGGCAGAGGAACGGGATCATTTCCGCAGGGAAAAGGCCGTCACCTTCGATGACGATGCGGGTACCTGTCGAGATAAATATCCTCTCGGTCCCGCCCGCTTCAAGATTGATGGTGAGATAGTATCCGCCCTCGACCTTCTCCACGCTCCCTGTAGTGCCGGACACTTCATCGGACTGTATGAGCACGATGGCTGCATAGAGCTTCCGGCTCGTGACGTCGAGCTTGCCTATGACCAGTACGTTCATATCCGCTTCAACGGCTTCAGCAGGTGTATTGCATCCGGAGAAGAGGGGCGTCTTCTCATCAAGGATGACCGTGATATCGCCGGTTACGGCTTCTCCCGCCGACGGGGCCAATGCGAAGGCCGTGTCGTCAACAGGCTCCTTGACCGTGCCCTTGAGACACAGGGCATCGCCGATGATCACGAGCGTTGCCTCGAAGCATCCGTCATCGAGCATGCCCCTGATCATGACGTGCTGCCCTTCTTCCAGATCAGAGGCGCACCCGAACGAGCCGTCCTCCCTGAAAACAAGAGTTTCAGCGGTCATCCGTACATCGATATTTCCCAGGCAGCCATGATCACGCTGCAAGGTGAATGATTCCGGTTTGCCGTCCTTATTGCCGTCATGAAGCGAGCATACCGTACCCTTAATGAGTGTCGGGCATTCCGGCAGGGCATCCTTGGTGATCACATCGACAAAGACCACGGGCCTGAATATGCACTTGCCTGATTTTCCTGCCTTGTGGAGATTGATGGATTTGTTCGCGTCGATATCGAGCCTGATATAGAGGGTCGAGCCCTCCTCGACAATAATGGGAGAGCGGGGGTTGAGGTCGATCTTTCCGCTGGGGACCTTGATCTCCATCTCATCGCACAGCCCGTCTTCCCGGCTTTCCGCCTCGACCTTGAGGACCTTCAGCCGCACCTTTTCATACGTACCGACCGGGACCTCCTCGTTGAGCGTCAGGAAGAAGTCCTCATCGCGGTATTGCAGGAGATCGAATTTGTAGCCGTCTTCCGAGCTGAAAATAACCACGGCATCGTCTTTTCCCGAAGGAATCAGGGACACCTCGGTGACCGTTACCCAGATATGCGAATATTCGTCAGCAGGTCCATCCGTGAGGAGGATGCCCACCTTGCCGTATGTCCCTTCGGCCTTGACACCTGTTTCCGTAGAGCTACCGCCTCCTCCGGAATTGCACCCCCCAAGGCCCAGGAAGACAACCAGACATGCAGCAAAAACGCCCATTTCCCAAGATAATCTGACCCTGTATTTCATACCTCACTCCTTATAGGTATAATCTTCATTCATGCCCGCCGGCATGCACTCCCTTTTGTAAAAAAGAGAGCCGGGGCATGGGCAAAATCCAATTATCCAATATTATGATAATAAAGGCAAGAATGAAAATATCCAGTATCCGGACCCACCTATGGGAGCAGGGAAGGAGCAGCCCTTGTCGCTGCGCCGCCTCGATCAAAATACCCGAAGAGCCCCACCGGTGCGCATGACAAAAGAGTTGGTCAAGAGGCAATAGAGTTTGCCATTTGACAAAAGAGTATGTCAATTTACAGTATACAAACGAGATATTAAGCTAAAATTAAATGATAGAGAACGTGCGAGACTGTTGAAAAACCCTTTTTGGTGTTGATGTGGCTCCCGGTAATTCAGAAAATATTAAAACATTATCAATAATTCCAGATAGTTTGTGACCGGGAAATTTTAGAGACTGAATTCAGTTTTTCGCGGTTGTTTTTTAAGCTTTTTCACTGCATACCCCACTTTTTTTCAGGCATAACCATAAGTCGCTATCTTCCCGATGTCGTATACCATGCAGAACAGCAACCATTGTATGTTAACCTTGATCTTGCCTCTAAGAGTGAACCGGTCCAGACCCTTGAGGGTTCGGATGTTCGCAAACACCGGCTCCACTATGCCCATTCTCTGCGAATAGATCCTGCGCCCTTCCTCACTCTCAATTTTTTCTATCATTAATTTCGTGAGATTGTCCCCTTCTGAGCCTGTCGGAACCATCAGACGTTTAGGCCCATGATCATTTCCATATATGCACTTGTGCTTCGCAGGGCAATTAATGCAATCACTATCTCCGCCACATACCTCGATAAATGATCCCGGAAGACCTGCAACTCTTAACCTCCAACCTGAGCATCTTTCCCTGAGGGCATATGTACTTGTCGCTCTTTTCTTCATACTGAAATCATTAAGACCGTAATTTGTCCTGACCGAACACCCCTTCCTTCCTTTGAACCGCGGGTCTCTTTTGCGAAATTTGCTGTCAGGTATATAAGCGTCTATCTCCTCGTCAGTGCACTTCTGCATGTTCATCCTGCTGTGGTAACCGGTGTCTGCCGTTAAGATCTTGCCTTTAAAATAATCCCTGGTAAGACCTATCTCCTCCATGTTCTTCTTGGCACCGTCCACTATTGGCGGGATAATGTCAGTGTCCTGGCCTGAACCAAATACATCGGCATGAACAATGATCTGGTGCTTTGAATCCACCAGCGCTTGGCTGTTGTATCCCTGGATCGTACCATTGGAAGTTACCATCTTCGACGACTCATTGTCGGTCATGTTGCTCTTGATCTCCTTGCCCCTGACCCCAAGTCGTTCTCCGTTATTGCTTTAACCATGTCTCTATCCGGTCGGCCTGCTTCTTTAACTTCTCGATTTGCCTTTCCCTGTAATGATTATCAGCATCCTTACGGTCTTCATCTTCTTGTTCCTTCAGCAGTTCCTTGACCCTTTCTTCGAGCTTCACGCGCTTTTCCTTCAGCTCGGAAACCGTTCTGCTCCACTGCGGTGAAGCATTGCACGCAAGCTTGCAGCCGTCCAGCGCAAAGAGCGTTCCGCCCAGAAGTTTAAGTTCTTCGCATATCAGCAGCACATCCCTGAATAACGGCATGATCTCTTCCTTCATGGAACTGACGAATGTCGATATTGTGCTGTGGTCAGGGTGCTGGCGGCAGGAAAGCGCCATGAAAACCACGTTCTCATGGCATGCCTGCTCGATCTTCCTTGATGAAGTAAGCCCCCTTGAATACCCCATAAGAACCACCTTCAGCAGTATCCGGGGATCATACGCCTTTCTTCCGTGTCATTATTCCAGTACTTCTCATCGAACAGTCTCATATCCATGCGTTCGTCAACCAGCGTGTGTATTGCATACTCCAGGCTTCCGGGCATTAACCGGTCCTTTAGTGAAACAGGTATGAACATGTCCTGTGAGTAGTTATAAGGTTTGTACTTTGCCATGGCGTCCTTTCGAAACCGGGACAGACTTGGTATCTCCACCCCTTGGATATAATACCTTTATACCACGTAACCACTTATTATGACAGGTTATTACTGATTTATGTGTGATTTTCCCGATGAAATTCTAATGACTTGATTGGCTTTAGGAACCGGGGGCATATCAAAAATATTCGGGGCTTTCGTGAAGGCTCGGGGGGTTGGTAAAGACCTTGGAGACTTTTTCAACAGTCTCTGCCAATAGCTATACTTTGGTATAAGGTTTGAAAAGTATAGCTATCTTAAAACAATGTAAATAAAAGGCAGGACCTATCGAAGATCCTGCCTATAGTTCCCAATCATAAATTGGTTTACCTTTTCATCTGCTTCCTGAATGCTGCAAGTCCAGCTAATCCGCTACCCAGAAGCAACATAGTCGCTGGTTCCGGCACAGGTTCCGTCACAGGAGAGGAGTTCGTGAACTCCACGTTGCTGAGATCGAGCTGGGTGACCGACCCGTCAAACGACTGCTGCGTTTCACTGTTAAAGGCATATCCTGTAAGCCATACGGATATGTTGTTCATGTCGAAAGACAGATAGCTGTCCAGCGGGGCAGTGATTCCATTTATGCCGTTAAATTTGATGACTATTCCGTCGACGATAGCTGTTTCGTAAACAGTCGCTCCCAATGTATTCGCAGTCGGCAAATTTTCCGTGCCATGAAAGACGAATAACGCATAATCACTGTAGTATGATAGTTGGTCGATACGGTTCATTTGAACGGTATAACCATTGAATGTGAGCGCGCCCGTGATGGGGTCGCCGACATTTGAGGCATTCGGTGGGTTAAATCGAACCCGACTGTACCGGAAACCTGATCACCCGCGACAAGAAGGTTGCCCCAATCATTATATACGTCGTCACCCACATCCCCGGTGAAGCTGAATGTGACGAGTGTCGCCGATGCACTACCTATAGTGAGCCAGAAAAAACATACGACCAAAGCCAAAACACAGGAATACTTCCTCATAAAATATCTCCCCTCAGTTGTAATTGATGAAATACATGTGATCACAATAATCTATCAAGGATTATGCCAATTATGTAAGTACCTTAATTGCTTTTATTATTAATCCGATGATCCAAGTTTCCACATGATTTTGTAAATAAACCTGACAATTTGATAAGAGATATTCTGGTGTTAAAAGTAAGCATTGATAGAGCTACATTGACTTTGGTGGTTATTTTTAAGTTGTAAATAATTCCGACAGTTATTTCTCTCTTTCTATCAATAATCACCAATTTTGAAACTGCCCAAGATACTTATTTGCCGGTACAATAACTGAAACGGCGAGTTTTCTCTGCGTCTACCTATATAATAAATCCATTCCCATGCTGGTCTGCGGCTATCTTGATAATGATCATGAGCAAAGTATGGTTTATCAAGGGACCGAACGCGGCATCGGAGCAGAAGTTGCCAAGACAGCCTTGCAGGCAGGTCACCATGTCCGGTACCATTGGTTTCAAGAGTGCTGCGGTCTATAACGCGACGAAGTTCGCAAGTCGTTCGGTCTTAAACAGTTATAGGAGAAAATATAGGAGGGAAAATGCAGAAGCGTAAATTGGGAAAAAGTGGCCT
>CAVVYZ010000001.1:402500-452960 GCA_963752595.1 uncultured delta proteobacterium | reverse complement strand
TTATGTCCTGTACGCGCTTGACGCCGTTACGTATTGCTATTCTTCACGACCGTCGCGTTCTCGCTGAAATATTGGCGCACCGCGCGCAGCGAGGCGCGCTGCGGGCGATAGAGGCGCGCCCATTCGTGTTCGCCGTGCTGCACGAGCGAGGAGAGCAGCATCCCCGCCACGGCGCCGCTGGTCATGCCCTCGCCCAAGTCGCCCGTGGCGACGAAGATGCGCTGGTTGCCGTGGTTGCGGCCGATGAACGGCGCCCCGTCCACAGGCTCCATCACCTGCCCCGACCAGCGATGGCGACCTCGCCCGTCGACCGGGAAATACTGCCGCGTCCACGCTTCGAGGCGGGCGAAGCGCGCGCGTGAAATCGTCTCGCCTCGCCGCTCTTGTGATCCTCGCCGCCGACGATGAGCCACGCGCGCCCGCCGGCGCCCGGCTGAATGCGCACATAATGATAGGGATCGAGCGTGTCCCAATAGAGCGCGTCGGGCACGCCCGCCTCGGGAATGCTCGCGGCGATGGCGTAAGTGCGATACGGCGCCTGCTTGCTGTGGATCGCGAAGCGGTCGTTGATCGGCGAATTCGTGGCGACGATGGCGAAAGCCGCGCGCACCTCGCGCCCATCCTGCGTCGCCACGCGCACGCGGCCGTTCTTTTCCTCGACATCGACGATGGGCGTGTCCGCGAAGATGCGCCCGCCGCGCGCCTCGATCGCGCGCGCCAGTCCCGCGAGGTATTTCAGCGGATGCATCCGCGCCTGGCCCGGAAATCGCAACGCGGGCCCGGGCATCGTCATCGCCGGCGGATCGGCCCATTCGACCTCTTCGAAGCCGACGCGCCTGCAGGCGTCGCGCTCGCGTTCCAGCATGCGCGGATCGCATCCGGGCGCAAGGATCAGGTAGCCGTCGAGCCGCATGAAGTCGCAGTCGATCGCTTCCTCGCGCGCGATCGTCTCCATGCGCGTGATCGCCATCGACTGGCTTTCGTAATAGGCGCGCGCTTCCGCCACGCCGCGCACCTTGATGAGCGCGTGATAGTAATCATCGAACTGCGACGACGAGGTGCGCCGTCGTGCGCGCGGTCATCCCCCCGCCGATGGCGCCGCGGTCGACGACGATGACCGACAACCCGTCGCGCGAAAGTTCGTAGGCGCATGACAATCCCGCGATGCCGGAGCCGACGACCACCACGTCGGCTTCGGCGCTGCCCGCCAGCGGCCCGCGTGCGAGGGATCTGAAAATCCGCCATCCAGAGCGATTTCGATGCTTCGACGCTGGTGTTGCTCATGGCGGCGCTCCCGATACGGTCGAAAGACAACCGCAAGCGCGAGCGGGGGTTCCGCGTCAGCCGATGGTAGCGTCCCCTAGCGCGTCCACATCGTGACGAGCGCGTAGATGGCGCCCAGCACGAGCAGCACTGGCGGCGCCCACAGAAGCAGGTCCAGCTCCTTGCGCAGCTGGCTCATCTTCGCGCCCTTGGCCGCGTCCTTTTGCGACGGCTTCGCGAGCCCCGCCTTCACGAGCAGCATCCGCAGGATCACGAAGCCCATGCCGGCGGCCACGAGCGCGAGGAGGAATTTCATCATCGTGAATGTTTAGCCCGCCAGCGCGGCGCCGTCACCAGCGCAGCGCGTCCGTGGGCTCGGACAGCAGCCGGGGGGAAACCCGTCCTGCGGCGCCCGGATGGAATAGCCAAGCCGGCGCGCGAGGCTGGTCCCGCCGCGGTAGACATCCTCGATCACCGCGTTGTGGCAGGCGAGCCAGTACAACGCGATCTGCGTTTCGAGCGCGCCCGTCAGCGCCCGCTCGTCGCCGGGAGCCAGCATGACCGCCATGAACTTGCCGTCCGCCTCCTTCGGCGCGTCGATCAGCGCCGGCTCGCTCTTGGAGCAGAACACGTGAAGCGTCCGCTCGCCCGCGTCCCGGCGCGGCGCGCGGCGATCGCCGCCGTCGGCCTGCGAGCGCCACCAGCGCGTCTCGAGCCTGAACAGCCAGCCCTTCTCGCTTGCGCCGAGATAATCGGCGCTCTCGATGCTGAACCAGTCGCACGTCTGCTGCTGGCAGCGCCCCGGCGCGACCTGCTTCAATCGCGGCTTGAATTCCGGATCGGCCCGCTCGCGCGGCTCCTGCGCCGCAGCGCCCGACAGAGCTGAGGAAAATTGCAGCCACAAACCCAAGCGCGCGCCCCGCGATACGCATGCCCCGCTCCCATGAGATGAAATGTTCTCAATGAGCGCATGCATGGGCGGCGAACGGGGCTTTCCTGTGTCGCTTGCGTCTGCGCCGCGGAAACCGCGACGCAGATTTTCATGAGGCCCCGTCAGCCGATCGGCAGCAGCGCCGTCTCGCCCTCGTCGAGCTGCATGTCGAACACGCACAGCATCGCGGCGGTGGCCGCGTACTTGCCCATCAGCGCCACGAGATCGACAAGCTGCTTCGGCGCCGTAACGATCGAACGCGCGCTTGTAGGTTTCAGGCGACACCTTGCGGTTGCCGAACGTTTCGCGGCCAAGCTGCACGATGATGGCGTCCTCTTCCGGCACGCCGTCGAGCGGGCGCCGTGCTTGATCGCCTGGATCGTCTCTTCCGGCACGCCGCACTTGCGCAATTCGGGCTCGTGCGCGGCCCATTCGAAGCGGCTGTCGCATTCGCGCGCGGTGATCAGGATGGCGACCTCCCGCTCGCGCGGGCTGAGCCCGCACTCGAAGCGCAGGTACGAATTGCCGGGCCGGTTGATCTCCGCCAGCCGCGGGGAATGAAGCTGGATGCCGCCCGGCCCCTGCAGGCCGCGGATCGAGCCGCCCTTGGGATCCACATAGGTGTCGAACACCGCCTTGCCGGCGTCGTCGAAATCCTCGCGCCTTGGCGGCGGCAGACGGCAGCGCGAAACGGGATGAATGTCCTCAGGCAGCATTTCCAGCCCTCATCTTGGTTCGTTGACGCGCCATTCTAGACCGGGGCCCGGCGAAGCGGAAAGGTCGCTGTGCGGCGCCCGCCTGCGCCCCACGAAAAAGGAACCGGCGGAGGCCCCTCACGCTTGTCAGGGGCTATGGGGAGTTCCGCACTCATGAACCACGTTCGAGGCGCTGAATTGTGGGCCCTGACCGCGCTGGCCGCATCCGTGGCGTTCCTGCTGGCGGTGGTGCTGCGTTGACCCGCCCGGGGCCTTCCTGAGGGCCGGGGAGGCAAGTTCGGGCTGGACAAGCCCCGCCGCCCTTTCTATAAGCCGCACACCGTGGGACGCCTCAGGCGTCGCCGGTCGCCCAGGTAGCTCAGTTGGTAGAGCATGCGACTGAAAATCGCAGTGTCGGTGGTTCAATTCCGCCCCTGGGCACCATCTTCAAGTTTCGGCGGCCCGCGCTTTCCTGGCCTGCCACTCGCTTGGCCTCTGCGCCTGCCGGGCGCCATCAACAGCCCCTTATCCTCACCTTGAAGACGTAAGTTGACGGGCGCGCTCGCGCGTCTGTGGGGATGCTGCATTGAGCCGATCGACGATCCCGGTCATCTCGTCGGCGAAAACGGGGACATCGAGGCGCCGCTTCGCGCCATGTCGTCGATGAACTCGGGGGAGAGCATGGTGGCTTCGAAGGCCCTCCTCAACGCTCTCAGCCGATCCGGCTCGGTCCCCGGAGGCGCAGCGTAAGGGCGGGCGATTTCCTCCTGCGCGACGATAAGGTCGACGGCGGCGCGGTCTTCCTGCGGCACGCGATCCAGAAACGAGGGCCCCGGCGGCAGGTCGGGAACGCGCCGGCCCGAGAACGCGGCAAGGACGATGAGCCTGCCCGTCGTTAGCCAGTCGGGCCTTTCGCTCTTGATGGCCTCGAGCGAGGTGCCGCAGACCGCGTCGATCTCCCGGCGCTCCATGGCCAGCGCCAGCGCAGCTGTGCCCGCATATCCGGGCACGACGCGCAATGAGCCTCCAAGTATGTTGCGCGCCAGCGCGGCATAGTCAGAGATCGGCGATCCTGCGCCAGTAGCGCCCACGACAAGTCCGCGGGCCACCGCGCTGTCGATGGAGCCAATCCCGGCGTCCGCGTAAGCAACGCAGACGCGTGTCGTCAACTCGACGCTGCCAAGCCATGACAGGGCGCTTGCGGCCCCCTTGCCGCCAAGCACGCTCTGCATCACGGCGCTCGAAGAGATGGAAGCGATCACCGTACCGTCTCTGGGCGCCTGCAAAACGGTCCATTCCGCAGCTGTCATCGAACCCGCGCCAGGCATGTGCTGCACGATCATGCGCGGCTCCCCGGGCAAATGACGGCCAAAATGCCGTGCGACGTTTCGAGCGGTGATGTCAAAAATCCCGCCCGGCGGAAAGCCGACGACCAGACGCATCTGGCGATGTGAATAAAATGATACGCCAGCTTCCTGCGCGCAAACCACAGAGCTGAAGCCGACCATGAGCAAAGTAACGAGGCGTGTCAAAAACACAGGCATGAACTCATGATATTGACATAAGCGCGGATTCCCCAAAATACGCGGTAAAGCACGGCATCGCAGGACGCTTTTTCATGTCGATCATGATTTCCTATATCGAACATCATGCAGCCGCCAGCCCATCCAAACCCGCGATCATACTTCCTGACCGCGTCGCCACCTATGGAATGGTGAAGAGCGCAATCGCGTCGGCGCAATGCGTTCTCGATGATCTGAAGCTTGATCCTTCTCGCCCAATCGGCCTGCTGATAGACAATCCAAGCCGGCATATGATTCTTGCCCTCGCCCTGTTGAAGAGCGGCTTCACCAGCGCATCACTGCGGCCCGATCTGCTGGAGGCCGCAGTCAATGCAGGCATAGAAACCATAATCGTCGACGGGCCCGGCGAGCAGGTGGACACGCGACGCCGCAGCATCTTCATGGACGAGAAATGGTTCCGCTATGCGAACCGATGCGCACTTCAGGCCGGCGTGTGAACTGGCGGACAGCCGCATCGTGAAAATTGCTTTCAGCTCAGGCTCCACAGGACGCCCCAAAGCCGTCGCATATAGCCTCCGCGCGCTTTGCCATCGCGTCTTTACGCTCACGGCGGCTGGGATCGGCTCGCATGAACGCGTCATGTCCGCCTATGCGATGAGTGGGCCTGGATACATGCAGGCGCTGCAGAGCCTCATGATGGGGCGCACCATCTGCTTCGCGCCCGCGGGCGATATCCTTACGAACCTGACTTTGTTCAGCGTCAATCATCCCCATTGCGTAAGCCAGATAAAGCGCCTGGCTCGCCGCACAGAACGCCGCAGGACGTCCCGCCGTGCTCAAGAGCGTATCGGCGGGCGGAGCCTATCTAACGCCAGCCTTGCTGGGGAAATTCGCGACGCCTTCGCTGCAGCGTCATCAACCCCTACTCGTCAGTGGAGACAGGTCAGATCGGCCTCGCCAGAGGCGAGTTGATCGCCAGCCGTCACCGTCGTGGCAATTGCTTCAACATGGTGGCGCAGGTGCAGATAGCCACCGAAACCGGCGAGATCGCGCCAGTCGGCGCAGAAGGCCGCATCCGTGGTTCGCTCCGTCGGCGCGGCATGGCCCTATGAAGGCGTGCTGGACGAAATCCGCGACCCTGAAGGCGACCACTGGATTTACCCGGGCGACCTTGGACGCATCGACGAACAGGACTGCGCGTCGTCACCGGCCGCGCCGATGAAGTCATCAACATGGGTGGGGCGAAGTTCGACCCTGAAGTCATCGAGGGCATGTTGCGTCACCATCCGCTCATTGGCGAAGTCGCCGTGGTGAGGATGCCGGGACGCGACGGGACACAGGAGGCCTGGGCCTTTGTAGCCGGCAAGGTCGACGTTACATGTGACGCGTTAAACGCATGGATTGCTGCGAGGGCGCAGGGAGAAACGCTGTCGTTTTATGTATCGCGTCTGGAACGCATAAACGAAATCCCGCGCACGTCAGCGGGAAAAGTTGCAAGAAGCGAATTGCGCGGCGACATGCGGGGCCTGCCTGACGTGCGTCACGCAAGCAGCCACCGCGCACGCGGTGTAACGACGATCGCGTGAATGCGCCGATGAACGAACGAGACGCTAAACGATGAAGAAGTCGCCAGCAGTCAGGGTTCCGCTCAGACTAGTGATCGTCGCGAATTGGACCGCTGCTTTCGTTCCCGTTCCGTCGGCGTCGTAATAGAGCCCGCCGTTATTTGGATTATAGATAATCCTGTCCGCGGAATTGAGCGCCTTGTCCGGTGACGAAAGCGCCGGCGACCAGATCACCCGCTGCGAGCGTCGCAAAAATGCCCGTGTTCTCGAGCCAGATTTCATCGGAGCCCGCGACGAAGCCTTGAATGGTGTCGATATTCCCGGATGACAGCACGGTATCGAAGATGAAGATGTCGCCGCCTGCGCCACCGATCAGGATATCAAGCCCTAGCCCGCCATCGAGCGAGTTGTTGCCGAGCCCTCCGTTGAGCGTGTTGGCGATCTGATTGCCGATGATGAAATCATTGCCGTCGCCGCCGATGGCATTCTCGATCAGCGAGGCCGTGTTGTTGTTGTACATGAGCGCATTGGCGATATTGCCAGTGGCCCAGTAGGTTCCATCGCCCGCGAGCAGATCCGCCCGCTGTGTCGGGCTCGACGTATTCAGATAGTCGATCGATACCCACCCGCCTGCGTTCAGATCGATGCGAACGCCGAGCGAGTAGTTTGAAAAGTCGTAAGTGTCGACGCCGCCACCATCCCACACCGTCATGAAGATGATGTCGGTGTTGCTGTTGAGGTCGGTGTAATCGCCGTTGTTGATGCTGTAGCCGCCGGACGCGTTCCACTTGTAGACAGTGGCCGAGTTGTTGAACGTATAGTCGGCGCCGTACATCGACTGAAGCGCCGCGATGTCGAGCATCATGAATGTCTGCGGGTTGTTGCCGTCGTCCGCCCACCAGTCCCTGCCATCGACGCTCTTGTTGTAGGGGATGGTCTGGTAGGCGTCGTATGACATCACCGTGTATTCGAGGCTGTCATACTGCTTGGGAACAGCGCCTGCGACGCCGCCCTTCTCGAATGAATGCTTGAGGCCGAGGGAATGACCGAACTCATGCATGAAAACGGTATAGGTGTAGTCGCCCGGCTGAATGGCGGAATAATTCATGCCGCCCTTTCCGCCATATGCGACCTGGCTCGGATTGGTGTCGACCATGCGTCGCCCTTGCCCGTTCCGGGATAGTAAGCCCACGCGTCGGCGCCCGGCGTGACGGTCTTGGCGATGCGGATGGATGCCGTGCTGTCGACGGTTGCTTCGGTCAGCGTCAGATTGGTGAAACCCATCACCTGCGACACGACTGTGCGAAATGTGTCCCGCTCGCCCGAGTTGAACCCGACGAACTTATTCACCTCGCTGTAGCTGCTTTCATAATCGGTCGTGCTGTCGGGGAAACTGTAGGTGACGGTCGTCGTGGACCATTTGGACTTGCTGAGAAGTCCACGTGAATCGGAGGACGTTAGCTTGCCATTTCAGCCCCCGCGAACGTCTCGCCTGATCATGAATTAATTTCTTCGCATAAACTTACATGGTCGGAACTGAAAGCGCCAATCAAAGACGGACCCACGCATAAAAATAGGCGGCGGGACCGCCGCCCTTGCGCAAGCATGCGAAAGCTTCGCCCGATGCAGATAGGACGACAGCGAAAACGTCACCTTGGGCAATTATTGCCAGCGGCGATTTCAGGCTCCCCACGATGGCGCCGGTCTGCGTGCCGCGCCTAGTTGACAGCGGGCCTCGACCGCAGAAAGGCGACAAGCGCGTCCAGATCGTCAGCGGTGAACTTCGAATAGAGATCGAAATCCATCACCGGCGCGAGTTGGCCTCCGTCTTGGGACGCGACACCTTCTTCTTGGTGATCGCCGTCTTCCTCGATCCTGATCGTCTGTCCAGGACGCAAGCCCCGTTGGCGTGATGTTCTGGCGCGGTCCGCCTGCCCGCCTCCACGCGCCGGATAGGCGTTGCCCCCTGCCCCATGCGCGCAAGGTCCAGGGCGCCGCCGTCCTTGCGCGGCGTGTGGCACTGGAAGCAGTGCGCCACGTTCTCGGCGAGGTACTTGCCAGACCGTGAGCTTGTCTTTCTGATTCGGGCGCGCTGACATTCTGAAGAGGATCTTGCCAGGAGTTTTTCCGGGGTCAACGGCGTGGACAATCAACTGGAACCGGCAGGAGGAAGTTCCTGAAAAGGGTTCGGATGCATGGCTTGGTGCGAAGGTGAAAGCCGATCTCATGATGCATCCCGGCTTGAACACCGATAGGACTGAGGTTTTTGTGAGTAAAGGTCTCGTTACCTTGCGAGGGCAGGTAGACAGCAAAGCACAGAGAGACCTGACAGCGGAATATACCAGGCAAGTCAAAGGCGTGCATGATGTGGTCAATGATATAACCGTAGCAGGCTCTGCCGGGAACCAGCCCCAGGCATCTTCCCTTGATGTCGATGACGCATCCATTACGGCACAGGTCAATACGGCGCTGGCTTCGAACAGATCAACCAGCGACCTCGATGCAACGGTAGAGACGTACTACGGAATAGTCTCAGTGCAGGGCATTGCCGATAACCAGGCCCAGAAGGACCTGGTCACCAAGATCATCACCGACATCGCCGGTGTGAAAGGCGTAAATAATGAGCTGAGCATAGAGGAGGAAGCGGCAGCGGCAGTGATGACCATACGGGAAACGCCGGGCAAGATACAGTAAGTTCGTTCACCAACCCAGACTACTGCGCAGCAGGCAAATAGATAAAAGCAGATTTTAAGACATCGGACTCTCCATCATCCTTCATATTCGGTCCTCCGTTCTTGCATCTTTGACCGGATCATTTTTCCCCGGAGAAAGGGCCTTGAAGGCAATGTCCGCTTTCATAACGCCAGAATCAGGGAACTAAGCGCGAAACCTCCCACCACAGCCAGCACCATCGCGACAATGAACGAGAGGCTGAGCTGGTGGGGAAGGCCCATGGCGCGGAGCTCGCGCATGCGATCACAGTGCTGAAAAGCGGCCCCAAGAGCGATGAGGTCCCGAGGATCATGAGAAAGTAGGCAATGCTCTCGACACTGAACGTTCTGGTGCGGCCTAAAAGCTCCCTTCACTTCAACCGATTCATGACTTGCCCGAGTTTGCCGATGGTAAACCCGAAGCTGATCATGGAGAGTGATGTCCGGATCCAGGCCATGAGTGTGCGGTCCGCAGCCAGGTAGCTCCGCTCCATGGCAAGGTTTGTGCGTTGGTGCGCGAGTTTCGTGCTCACGTCGCCGGTTGGGCCTCTGATTCATCTGTCTTCCCTTGGCCCAAACCGAGCGCAGATTTAATGCCGGATAGGATCTTCATGATTCACGTCTTCCCCTTCGCACCGCCACCTGCCTGGATTGGCGGGTGAAGGCAGCTTGTCCGGGCCTTTCTCGGGCGTCTGGTTATCGTCTTTTCGTTCATGGCTCTTTTCCTTTCTCTTTGGGGACATGAAGCGGTTCACCGGACCCCTCAGCAATACGTAAGGGACAATCGCCAGGATAAATGCCACCAGCACAGCCTCGCCCGGGTAGAACATGCGGAGCACGATATACTGGTAGACGGCATCGAGGATAAGCGCGAGGATGAAAACTCTTGCCCACTGACTTCCATCCGTTTCGCAGCATGTCGCGCCGGTGCTCCGGGTCGGTGAAGATGTGCCCAGAAATAGGGCGGCCGCCCTTCACGGGCATCCTTCCTTCCGTCCTTTATGGCAAAGAAGATGGCCATAAGCGGCTGCAGAACAAGCCGGAATTTCATGGGCCCGCTTACCCGGTCCACCAGATTCTCAAAGAATCTCACAAAATATCCTCCATTGCCAGTCCTCTCCTTTCTGTCGGATTCCGTTTCTCCCCCAATCGCTTCTCTCGCATTAAGCGATGGTTTCTTCACTGCCTCTCGCCCGTCCCGGAGCCGGATTCCTTCGTTTTCTGCCATGGCCAGCGGCCCTCGATCTCGACGGTCAGTGGTCCACCCCAGGAACGTCCGCACCACCACGAGCCGCCCAGCAACGCGATGTTCTTAAGCGTCAAATCGAGGGCCACTGTACGGATGATGTCGGCAGCCACCAGGAGTTCGAGTCCGACCAGCAGTGTTTTCCCCAACACGACACGGTACCGCTCGTAGCCCCCTTCGATCTTCCTTAGCGGAGTGAAAGAGCCAGCGTGTAGTCCCGATGATGATGACAGAAACCATGATCAGCCACGGCCAGGGCCTCGATGCCCGGGCAGCGAACTCGATCCATTCGCGAATCTGCACCATCGTCCTCCTCCTGAGTCATCACTGTTGAGCTCAATGCTCCCATGCATCTCAAGGTTAAGCAGGCTTAGTGGTTCGTTCACCCGAGCGCCGTGTACGCCATTGCAAATAAATCGTGGTGACAACCATGAAAACGATGAGGTATGGAATCAGCACCGGCAGAGCTTTCTTGGGGACCGAAGTTCAGAGCCGCAATCGTCATGGCCAATCCTGGGTGGCGGGCCGCGCTTTCCATTGCCAGGGTGGTTCGCTCTTCAGCGTCACGCGGGCCGAGCCAGTGACCGATGGCAATGGACACGGCAACGACAACGGCCATGACCAGATAGGACCGGAGATCCATCTTCATCAGGAGGCCACAGGTCATCGCCACAACGAGAAGAACCAGGATAAGCAGCACGACTCCGCCCGCCTTGGCCAGCACCGGACCGATCGTGTCAGCGATCTTAGGGAAGAAGGAGCGGATCAGAATGCCAAGAAAGACCGGAACGAGGATCGTCATCCCGACCACTCCGGCCACCGCAAGCACGTAGACCTCGACCTGGAAACCAAGCGCCTTAGAGAGCAGGTACAGGGTGACCGGAACGGTGAAGAGCGCAAGCAACGCGAGGCTCAGATGAAGGCTCGCCATGTAGGCGAGACTCCCTCCCTTCTTGGGAACCTTCACGAGCATCATCGGGGCCGCCGGTGATGCCACCAGGATCGCCAGTCCGATCGCGACGGCCGGCGAGGGTTTCAGCAACAGAATGATTGCAAGCGCGGCAACGGGGACCAGAACAAGAACCACCACAAGAGACCACACCATCAGCAAGGGACGCTCTTTGAAGAGCCAGCTGCACCCGGGGCGAGTGCTCAGCCCCTGGGCGAACATGCTGGCCACCACGGAAAGCGGCAGACCGATCTTGACCATGCCGAGGATGAATTCTTTCATGACCTTACCTCACTGTTTGGCGAGGATGATCAGCATCAGGGATTCGTAGTCCTCGACATGCTCTTCGCTCACGTCGACGCCGTCGTCGCGCCTCCCATGCTGAACAGGGCGCCTTCCGCTCCCTCCTTGGGAATACCCGCTTCAGCCGTGATCGTATGCGTCCGGTTGAGGATTTTCGGCGCTGCGGCCGCTGGTCGATCTGTTCGATTCCAGCGCCGTACCGACCTGCGCGGTAATGGTCGCATCGTCGATCTGTCCGGCAGATGCCTGCGGCTGGATGCCGGTAGCGCTCGCCACGGTTATCTCATTGACTACGTCCTTGACGCCTTCGACATTCTTCGCATACAGCCCCGCCAGGCCTGCTGCGCGGACTGACTGTCTCGCCGCGCAAGGTCACGTGTCTATCTTGCACATAAACGTCGGTCTTTCCGATGTTCAGGTCGGGGTGCGACATGAGTTCGGCCTTTACCATTGCACCTATCCATGCATCGGAGCCCTTCTCCGGGGTTCCTCCTGCCGCTTCCAGCTTATTATCCACGCCTTTGACACCGGCTACGCCCTTGGCGATATCCTCTGCCAGAAACTTGTAGGATGCGTCGGTAACGGTCCCTGTCAGAGCGACCTTGCCGTTCTGAGAATTGATCGAGATGTTTTCACCCAGCAGATAGTTCTGGAAGGCACTCGAATTCCTTATGGATGATTCGATGCCGGTGTCCTTTTCGGACATGCTCGATGTTGTTGCACAGGCCGACAGTGCGATTGCGGCGGAGACCAGAAGGACCGTGGCAAGCACTATTTTGATTATGTTCAGTCGTTCTTTTTTCATAGGGTTCATCCTCCTTTTCGTTCAGCCCGGTTTCATCACAGAGAGAAGCTGCAGCAGCTAAGGAGAACTCTCCCACGATGCCCTCCCGGTATAATTGCCTATTGAAGCCTGCATGCGCTCACCCGCAGGCAAGACAGCGATGCGCCTTCTCCTTGCCGCCGAAGACCTCGCAGAATGAAGGACCCGGCTTGCCGAGATGCGCAACCGCATGGCGGCAGAGCGCACTCTCATGGGGTGGATGAGAACCTGTGTCTCGCTCATCACCTTCGGCTTCAGTATCTGCAAGTTCTTCCATTTCCTCGGTATGTACGAAAATACATCTGCAAGGCCGAGATTTCTCGAACAGCCGCACATCATCAGCCTCATCCTCATAGGCCTCGGCACCGGCACTCCATCATTGCGGTCCTGGAATACTTCCAGGTGGTAACCAGGCTCATCAAGGGAGAGGGAATGCCCATCCCCGGATGGAGCGTGGCTTCGGTATCTGCCTTCATCCTCATCTTCATAGGATTGGTGTTGTTTTTCATTATTGTCAGATAGCGACGGTCAAGATGGTTTATTTGATCTTTCTCACCGAGAGTCCCAGCATGACCAGCCCCGAGCCGTTCAGCATCATCTCGATGCCTACGAACATACCGATCACCCAGAGCCCCGAAAGGGGCCACTGCCGGTAGATGCTCATTCCCAGGATGAGCGAGATAATGCCCTGGAACAGCATCCATCCCCGACCCGGCCATGCCGATACAATGGCGGAAACCGTGATGAAGGCGCCGCTCACGATCAGGAACATGGCAATCAGCAGCGTCAGCATGGCCGCTGACATGCCGGGATTGCCAAGCATGAGCATCCCGACCAGGAGATACAGGATCCCGGAGAGGAGATTTGGGAAAAACCCGGTCCGGCTCCTGCGGCCCAAGGTGTGGATTATGAGCACCAGGCCGCTGATGGTGAGGAGCCAGCTCAGGACGAGTATCAAGGACATGGTCGTCACAGTGGCCCATGATATGGCGAATGCACCAAAGAAGATAAGTCCTATGCCGACTGCCAAAAACCAGAACCATCTCCTGTGCAACTCTTCCTTTTCTTCCATGGAGAGACTCTCCATCGTATTTCCGTACAGTACCGCATTCATGGTATTCATTGTTACCGTTCCCCTGTTTTTAAAGATTATAATCGTGATACGGCACACAGACTTCAACACACTTCCACCCAGGGTGCCAGCGAGCCCCGGCATAAAATTTAAGAATTTTTTCTTTTATCCATAGGCAATCATTGCCCGACGGTGCCGGTCGCTGCGGTTCAATGTACGGAGAATTTTAGAAGAAAAATGATCCCGACTACGTAGATAGCTGCTGCTGAAGAGAGCATGATCACTTTCAGGACGTCCAGGTCGAATTTTGTTCCCACGCCGGCAAAGAAGAGCACCAGCGTGAAGAGCACAGTGACAAGGACATAGTTGTCTCCGGTCTGATTCGCATCTTTGCCCTTTACGGTCCGTTGCTCCGCATTTTCGATGATCACATTGGCTTCATCCAGCTCCTTGACGGAGTACTCCTTCATTTTGAAAGGGGATGAAGGAGCATCCGGATTCTTCTGTGGACGCGTCTTGATCCATGCCTCTGCGGCTGCCTTCAATTCCGGCCGGAAACGCTGGAAGAGAAAATCTGCAAATATTTTTCGGCCTCCACTGAAGGCTGCGGCGTACTGTACGAACATCCCCACGTCAATCTCCACGCGCTGGGTCGCGATATTCGTTTTCCTTGTGGCTTCTGCGCGTAGAGCTGCTGCCTCATTGAAGCTTATGGACTGAACTCCGCTCCAGCGCGTGGCCTGATATGCGCTCCAAGCGGAAGCTACGGTGGCAAGGGCGATGAGAACGGCGGATGCGATCTCCAGGGCATGTTTCTTGTGCATCTCCTGCTGTTCACTTTCAGAAGATCCGCGATCTACCATAAGCTGTCCTCCTATCGAAGGTCTTGCTTTTTTTCGAATCTCGCAATCCTTCATCAAAAAAAGGGCATCCGGTTCCGACCCCGATATAGAGATATTGATTAAGGCTATGAAAGACCTTATCAAGGGATTCCTCGATGAGAGCTTTTGAAGACAGGCGAACCGAGGTCAACCCCCCACCCCGAAGGTTTCGCTCGCAGTGAAGACAGCCGGAACGGTGCCCTTGACCGTGGTGCGGGCGACTTCTATGCCGTCTACGGTGAGGACGACCTCGGCGGGCGAGAGCGGGCGGCGGCTCCACCGGATTGAGGTTTTCGTAGAGCCGCGGCTCCCATTGTGAGGTCTCACCGGCGAAGAAGCCGTAGAAGTAGTCAAAGCCGTGGCCGGTGGGCCATCGGTCAGGTAGCATCGGTTGCTCTTCCTGATGACCGGTTATCCTTCTTTCCCGTGGCACTTCTTGAATTTTAGTCCGCTCCTGCACGGACAGGGGTCATTGCGGCCCGTCTTGGCATTTCCCGTAGCGTTCACGGCACCCGGCGGAGCGTACAACGACATGATTTCGTCCGCGCAGCGGCCCTGACGAAGCAGATTCGCCATGATCTTCATGGGACGGTCAGCATGTTTGAAAAAAGCCTTGTACCCTTCGCAGAGATAGTTGAGCCCGGGCTCACCATCCGGGGTTTCGATGAAGCGGTTCTTGGGACACTCGCCATTGCAGACGAACAGCACTTCGCATTCCCGGCAATAGCGGGGAAGTGCATCCCGCTTGTCCTGCCCGAATCTTCGCTGCTTTTCCGAGGCCACCAGCTCGATCATGGGTGTCTTCAGGATGTTTCCCAGGAGATGAGCCGGCTCGACGAAGTGATCGCAGGAATAAAGGTCGCCGTTATGCTCCAGGGCCATGCCCTGGCCGCAGGTAGGCCCGAAGATGCAGACGGTTCCCGCCATGCCCAGCCAGCCCGCCAGCGCCCCGTCGAAATTCAGAACAAACGTCCGGCCGACGTCTCTCTTGACCCATTCGTCGAAGATCTCGATCAGGAAACGGCCCAACTGCTCCGGCCGGACGGACCGGTCCGTGACCGTGTTCCCTTCCTGGTAGCCGCTTCTCATTGACCCGCTCCACGATGGGGATGAACTGGATGTATTGCGCGTAGACATCATCCCGGAAGAACCGATAGACCTCCAGCGGATGGTCGGCGTTTTTCGCATTGACCGTGCACAGGATGTTGAACTCCACCTTATGTTTCTGGAGCAGCCGGACAGCCTTCATGACCCGGTCGAAGGTTCCATGGCCTCCCTTGTCCTTCCGGTAGGTGTCGTGAAGTTCTTTGGGACCATCCATGCTCAGGCCGATAAGGAAGTTGTTTTCATGGAAGAATCGGCACCACTCGTCATCGAGGAGGATGCCGTTGGTCTGGAAGGTGTTCTCGATCCGGGTGCCCGGCTTTTGATATTTTTTCTGGAGCTCCATGGACCGGCGGAAGAAATCGAGCCCCATCAAGGTCGGCTCGCCTCCCTGCCAGGCGACGGTCACCTGAGGAACCTGGTGGGCTTCGAAAAGCTGCCGGATATAGGCCTCGTGCACCTCATCGGACATCCGGAAACTACTGCCGGGATAAAGCCTCTCCTTCTTCAGGAAGAAGCAGTAGTCGCAGTTCAGATTGCAGGCCGAACCCGTCGGCTTGGCCATGATGTGAAAGGCCTTGGGATTATTAGTTAAGGACATTGGTTTTCCTCATTCATCATTGCGGGAACGGTTTTTTTCATTCACAAACACCTCAACGTTTCTCGAACGGCATGCTGCCGCAGGATTCCCCGGCGACTCCATTGTCCGCCGGGGAATCCCGTATGTTCAACTTCGTTTAATCGCAGTTTAGTGGCTGCCGCCCCCGCCCGCGGACTCCAGATTGCGCATCACCGCGTCCAGGTTGAACGAGGCCGGCTTCTGCCGCGGCGGGAACTTGACGAAGTCCTCGTATCTGCTGCGCCACCAGCGCCTGCATCACGTACAGCAGGAAGCGTGATCGACCATCCAGTCCCAGTAGGTGTTCGAGTTGAATTCGGCCCGCTCGAACGGGTCGCGGCGGAGGTTCATGATCTACGGCACCCGCAGCTTCACGAACGGCTCGGCCCACAGCCTCATCGTATTGGCGCGCTGCACCGCCAGATCGAACTTCCAGTCGCCGACCCGCACCGCGATGACCTCGCCGTCGTCGCTGAAGTAGATGATGGCGTTTCTCGGGCTCTCCTTCACCTCGCCGGTCAGGTAGGGGACCATGTTGTAGCCGTCGAGATGGACCTTGAAGGTCTTGTCGCCGACCTTGTAGCCATTGAGGAGCTTCTGGGTGATGTCCGGATCGCCGGCGGCGGCCAGCAACGTCGGCAACATGTCGATGTGCGAGACGATGCCGTTCAGGACCGAGCCGGCCTTGATCTTGCCCGGCCAGCGGATGAAGCACGGCACGCGCCAGCCGCCTTCCCAGTTGGTGTCCTTCTGGCCGCGGAACGGCGTGTTGGCGCCGTCCGGCCAGGTGTCGTTCTCCGGGCCGTTGTCGGTGGAGTACATGACGATGGTGTTGTCGGCGATGCCCAGCTCATCGAGCTTGTCGAGCATCTGGCCGATCTGCTCGTCGTGGACGACCATGCGATCGCTGTAGGGGTCCTGCCCGCTCTTGCCGAGATTCTTTGTCGGCGACGTGGGTCCGGAAGTGCATGGCCGTCGAGTTGTACCAGAGGAAGAACGGCTTGTCCGCCTTGGCCTGCTTCTCCATCCAGTCGAGAGCGGCTGACGTGATCTCCTCGTCGATGGTTTCCATGCGCTTCTTGGTCAGGGGGCCGGTGTCCTTGATCGTCTGCCCGCCCTTGCCGTCGGCCACGCAGTGGAGCACGCCGCGGGGTCCGAACTTCTTCTTGAATGCCGGATCCTTGGGATAGTCGGGCAGTTCCGGTTCTTCCTCGGCGTTCAGGTGATAGAGATTGCCGAAGAACTCGTCGAAGCCGTGCACGGTCGGCAGGTATTCGTCCCGGTCGCCGAGATGGTTCTTGCCGAACTGGCCGGTGGCGTAGCCGAGCGGCTTGAGCAGTTCGGCGATGGTCGGGTCTTCCTTCTGCAGGCCGACCGTGGCGCCGGGCATGCCGACCTTGGTCAGGCCGGTGCGGATCGGGTTCTGGCCGGTGATGAAGCACGGCGCGGCCGGCGGTGCAGCTCTGCTGGGCGTAGTAGTCGGTGAAGGTCACGCCTTCGTTCGCGACGCGGTCGATGTTCGGGGTCCGGTAGCCCATCATGCCGCGGCTGTAGTGGCTGATGTTCCACATCCGATGTCGTCGCCCCAGAGGATCAGAATATTGGGTTTTTTATCAGCCATAATGTTTCTCCTTTTGGTTTTATTCATTGTCACATTTTTTTCACGCTCCCGGAGTTCTCCTGAGCTGCCGTCTCCGTCCCGGTCATGGGTGCGGCCTCCTCTCATAGCGGCCTCGCTGCAAGGGGCAGGGCCAGGTTTACGGCCACGTACCCGATCAGAAATACAGCAAAGGAGACCCGGTCGAAGAAACGGGACAGCCGCTCACGGCCCATGGTGTCGAAGATGTACAGGGAGATCACTGACTGGACCAGGATGAGGAAAATGGTGAACAGGCTGACCGTGTTGATCATGTCGGCCAGTGTGAGCCTGTCCGCATGGGGCAGGATCGAAGCTACGAAGATGTTGTTGCCCACACTGGCGAAAAAACCGCCCACGGGCAGCCCGAAGCGGCAATCGATATGGTGGGTTTGATGTACAGGGCGATCAGGGCGACAGCCACGGAGGCGAAGAGCGCCTGGAACATCTTCTGGTAAATGCCCATGCCGTCGGGCACCACCAGCATGGCCAATATGAACTCTGAGCGGACCTCTTTATTACCGCCCGCAGGACCGGGGTTGACCCCCGACCTATAGCCGCCGATCTTGGTGTCCACCAGGAACCTGGTGAGTTAATTCCATGCGGTATTATTGCTTCAGGGCCGATCCCGCTGTCCTGTTTGTCGGCTATATACCGGAGCGTATCCGTCCCATGGACAGCGTCCTCCACCTGTATGAACAGCGCTTCCTCACCGAAAGGGAAATCGCGAGGCCTCGAAAGGTTTTGTCATGCGTGCCACCACGTGATATTCCACGTAGTGCTCCTTGCCGCTCCGGTGGCTCCCTCCTTTTTCCCGCTGCAGGATCTGGCCGTTGACGATGCGGAAGCTCTTGCCCGGGTTCACCTTATCGCTGCTCCAGGTGAACCAGAGGGTGAAGTCTGCTGTCCAGGCAGCCTCTTTCAGGGCAAAGTCACCTATACGGTTGATGCTGCCCCCCACCAGCACATCCACCGGCTTTGCCCTGGACGGGATCTTAAGATCGGGTTTTTCAACATTCAGCTCAATGGTTGGAGATGCAATCCTGGCTTTCCGCGTCTTCTCGGTTTCGGCCGCATAGCCGCGAAGCTTCACGACCCCGAAGGAGGCGTCCAACGCATACAGGAGCAGCAGGCAAGCCGCCCAGATTATGACGAAACGATACCCGCCGGGGGTGATCGCATTCCGGCTCTCTGTCAGGTCCGCTCGTTCCTCCTCCATTTTGCTTCCTTATGTTTGTTGCTGCACCCGTTTTCCCAGTGACCAGCTGACCCGGTTTGGGCTGCCGGCCATACATAAATGTATGTACTACCGTGCCTCAAGCATGAAAATTTAGGCCATCACGCATTAGCACCCGACGCTCGAAGATTTGCCGCGCACCAAATCGTCAGTGCCGCGTGAAGTACCACTGCAGGCCACAGGGCGATACCGGACATTCGCATCATCGATCCCGCGATCGTGAGCACGATGCACGCCCCGACATTATAGGTGAGCATTCCCCACAGCAGACCGTGCTGCGAAAGACTGCCGCGATCGTCATGCGCGAGCCAGCAAGCAACCCCGATTGCGAGCAAGGCCGCTCCACCGAGTCGGCCCACAACGAGCGCCTCCTGCGAAGGCTCCCCGACACCGAGCAAGAGCCAAATTACCAGGGCAGGCAGACACACAAGAGATAGACCGGTGCCAACCTCAATGAGAGCGGTCGCGATGAACAGCTTCCCTTGTGAATGCATGTGAATTCCCCTTCGCTTATTGGCCGTAAGCCCTGAGGAGGAGCCACCGCCGAATCAAGAGACCAGGCTGTCGCTATCTCTTCGCGATACAGCTATGCGTTGGGCTGCCGGTCACTGATGTGCTTACTGCCGCGCCATCGCGATGCGGATGGCTTCCTCGGGCGAGACCAGGTGATCCGCGTTCTCGGCGGCATCGGCGATGGCGATCTGCACGCCCTTGACCGCGCCGTTGAACCCGTTGCCGCGCGGGCCGTAGTCTTCGGAGACGGGCGCGCCGGTGTCCTCGCCGACGTCGCAGCCGTCGTCGGCGGAGAAGACCATCGCCAGCGTCATGGGGACGTCGCCCTTCGCCGACCTTCTTGCCGTCGACGTACAGCGTCACCTTGCCGCCCTTGCCCAGGCCGCCGCCGTCGTAGGCGAACTCCATGCGCACCTGGTGCTCGCCCGCCGGCAGCGGGCTCGTCGCCTCGACGTAGAAGTGCTGCACGCCGCAGCAGGTTGTAGCAGTACTTGAGCTTGCCGCCCTTGGCGTAGAGGCTCCAGCCGCCGATGTTCCCGCCCTGGGCGATGATCACGCCCTCGGCGCCCGACTTCGGGCACCTCGATCTCGGCGGTGACGGCGTGCGACTTGTTCTTGATGTTGACGACGCAGTTCTCCGACAGGCGCCCCATGCCGCCGAAGAGGATCTGGGTCTTCCCCTTGATCAGCACCGGCCGGCCGGCGGTGTCCGGGTTCAAGCGCTCGCCGCAGCCGGTCGTCGAGCGGCAGCACGTTGTAGCGCGTCGCCTCGATCAGCCACAGGCGCTGCAGCTCGTGGAGCTTCTCCGGCATCTGCTTGGACAGGTCGTTGGCCTGGCTCCAGTCCTTGTTCGTGTCGTAGAGCTCCCAGACGTCGTCGTCGAAGGCCGGGGTCTTCTCGCCCATGAGCAGCCAGGGCGTCTTGTGCCGGGTCACCGCGGTCCAGCCCTTGTGGTAGATGCCGCGGTTGCCGAACATCTCGAAGTACTGCGTCTCGTGCCGCTCGGCCGCCTTGGCGTCGTCGAAGGAGTACAGCATGCTGACGCCCTCGATCGGCTTCTGCTGCACGCCGTTCACCGAGACCGGCTCGGGCAGCCCGGCCGCCTCCAGGATCGTCGGCGCCACGTCGATGACGTGGTGGAACTGCGAGCGGATCTCGCCCTTCGCCTTGATCCCCTTGGGCCAGTGGACGATGGTGCCGTTGCGCGTGCCGCCCCAGTGCGAGGCGACCTGCTTGGTCCACTGGTAGGGCGTGTCCATGGCGTGCGCCCAGCCCACGGCGTAGTGGTTGTAGGACTCCGGCCCGCCGAGCTTGTCGAGCCGCGCCATCAGGAACTCCGGCGTCTCGAGGGCGGACAGTGCCGTTGAAGTTGATCATCTCGTTGAAGGTGCCGTTCAGCGTGCCCTCGGCCGAGGCGCCGTTGTCGCCGATGATGTAGTAGACCAGCGTGTCGTCGAGGATGTTCGAGCTTCTCGAGCGCGTCGAGCAGCCGGCCGACGTGGTGGTCGGTGTACTCCATGAAGCCGGCGTAGACCTCCATCTGCCGGCGCAGCACGGGCTTGAGCGCCTCCGGCATGTCGTCCCAGGCCGGGATCTCCTTGTGGCGCGCGGTGAGCTGGCAGTCCGCCGGGATGACGCCCAGCTTCTTCTGCCGGGCGAAGGTCTCCTCGCGCAGCTTGTCCCAGCCCTGGTCGAACTTGCCCTTGTACTTGTCGGCCCACTCCTTGGGCACGTGGTGCGGGCGCGTGGGTGGCGCCGGGCGCGAAGTAGACGAAGAACGGCTTGTCGGGCATGAGCGCCTTCTGCTGGCCGATCCAGGCTGATGGCCTTGTCGGTCATGTCCTCCATGAAGTGGTAGCCCTCTTCGGGCGTCTTCTTCGGCTCGACCGGCGTGGTGCCCTCGTAGAGCGTCGGGTACCACTGGTTGGCCTCGCCGCCGATGAAGCCGTAGAAGTACTCGAAGCCGCCGCCGCCCGTGGGCCAGGCGTCGAACGGCCCGACCGGGCTCGTCTGCCACACCGGCACCTCGTGGCACTTGCCGAACTGCGCCGTGGAGTAGCCGTTGAGCTTGAGCGTCCGCGCGAGCGGCGACATGGTGTTGGGCAGCACCGAGCTGTAGCCCGGCGCGCCGGTGGCGATCTCGGTGATGCCGCCCATGCCGACGGAGTGGTGGTTGCGGCCGGTCAGCAGCGCCTGCCGCGTCGGCGAGCACAGCGCGGTGGTGTGGAAGCGGTTGTACTTCAGGCCGCCCGCCGCCAGCTTCTCCGCGTTCGGCGTCTGGCAGGGCCCGCCGAAGGCGCTGGACGAGCCGAAGCCGGCGTCGTCGATCAGGATGATCAGCACGTTGGGCGCGCCCTGCGGCGGCCGCAGCTGCCCTGATCGGCGGATAACTCGTGTCCGGGTCCTTGGCATCGTATGTGGTCAAACCTATATGCGGCAGATCCGGGATGGGCAGAATGGATCGTTGGATTTGGTCTTGCGAACTCATATTTTTCCTCCTTGGTTATGATGGCCCACAGGGCGGGTGGAAAGCGCAGGACACCCTGAGCCGGCACGGATAGTCCTCCCTTGCTGCGGGACCGGGTCTTTCACTGAATCTCAGGTGAGGTTATTGAGAAACACGGGGTAATATTATCCAAGAGGCGCTTATTTACAGCTCGTAGCTTGGATCCCATGGCGTATGTAGTAATTATAATAATATCAAAGTCCGGCCGCTCAATCCTGCATACTTGGGGCTGTTCTTCTCGTTGAACACTCAGAGGGCAGCTACTCAGGGGGTTTGTCCTTCCCTGTCGGATTCCTGATGCGCTGCCTGCTGCCGATGCCCTGCACGTCACTGACTGAAGCGATGATGCGGTCTTCCGGGTCAGCGAACCCCCTTTCGATGGTCCGCTGGAGAAGGTCCATCTCCCGGAGCATCACCCTCGCCCGCTCGGCGGGCAAGGCCCGTGCGAGATGCTCGAGCATGGCCTTGAGCCGCCGTGTCACCTGGGTGCTGCTGCCTCCGTAGAGCCGGATCTCCGTCACGGCGAGGGTGACGAAGTCCTCCCAGTCCGGGGTCCGGTACACGATACGCACTTCTCCGGAGGAATCCCGCATTACGCCTGTGTCGAGTTGCCTCTGCCCGAGCAGGTGCAGGAGGTGTTCGATCTGATCGACGGCCAGAACTCCTGTGGTGGGGTCGTTTATGGCCGGAGAGAGGGCCTTCTCGGCGATGTCCACGATGATACGGAACCCAAAGGCCGGATCATGCTCCAGCCTCCGCTCCCCGCCTATCATGACACAGCTGCACAGGTCGGCTTCAACCATGGCGTCCGCATCGTCTCCGTACAGACGGAACACATCTTCCCCGGCGGCCAGGAAGTCGCCCACCTGCGGGACGAGCTCGATCATGCAGCCGGACAGCATAGCAATCTCCGCCAGGCCTGCCGCATCGAAGGCGAGAACCACTCCCGGGCGTCCATGGTGTTCGATCGTCCTCCCGGCCGACATACGCTCGAGATCAGGAACGGAATGCTCCCTGCTGTGTGCAGAGAACGGGAGCGGGTAAAAGGCCTTGATTACGGCCCGGGTATCGTCGGCCACCTGGGTGAGGACCGCGATGGAGCGAAAATTTTTGCTTGCCGTCTGGATCAGGTAGAGAAACAAAGAAACGCTGACCAGACTCAAGAGGATGGCGAGCAGTACAGGCAGCTGTGGGACGCGGTCTTCGATCCGGCCAAGGGCAGCCAGCGAGTACGTGTAAGAGAACACGAAGGCACTTAAGGTCAGCTTGACGAGGCGGCCTTCGAATATCCGTGCGATAACCCTGGGCGAGAGCTGGCCTCCAGCGATCTGGACAGCGAGCAGGATAATGCTGAAGGCAAAGACTATGAAGGTCAGGAGCGATGAGACAAGGGCCCCGACCACGACTCTTGCCCCTTCAGGGCCGAACCCCATCAATGTCCATTGCGTGCGTTCGTCGAACAGGCGGACCAGTGGCGCAACGAGAAGAGCGGCTGCCATGCACGCAATGGGCATCACCCACAGGGAGGTCTGCAGGAAATGATTCAGCTTATAGCGGCGTATCGAGTCCATGGACCCCTCTCCATTTCCATGAGATTTCCTACCGCCTCCGGTCTTCCAGGGTGGCTCCTATTATAAGCAGAGACTGCCTCCCTGATGGTGTCTTTCCGATACCCGGATTCCAAGCTTCCGCGGGAACGACAGACTCTTTTGGCAACTTCCAGTGGCGCAAGTGCATGGGATATATTCAGCCTCCTTTTATCATTTGAGTGCACGCGCTCTCCCAGAGACCGATGAAGAAATGCCGTGCGTTTGCGCCCAGTGATCTCACCCGGTAGCCGCCTTCCTGGACGATAAGCGTGGGGAGATGCAGGACGCCTATGAGTCTGCCGTTTGCCTCGAAATCTTTTTCGGTCAGGTTCCACGTCCCGGTCGGATCGGCTTTTGCGGTATCCAGGCCGAAGGGCAGTACGAGGAATTTCGGCTTGAACCCGGCTACTTTTCGAAGGGCCTTGCTTAAAACCTTCCGGTATTCCTCGCCGTCGATATCTTCCTTTAAGGGATAATTGACGTTGTATCCCTGCCCTTCCCCCCTTCCCCGTTCATCCCGGAATCCGCTGAAATACGGGTAGGCAATGTCGGGCGCCCCGTGGATCGATATGGTGAGGACATCGGAGCGTTCGTAGAAGATCTCCTGGGTTCCGTTGCCGTGGTGGTAGTCGATATCGAGAACTGCAACCTTGCCATGGGCGCTCAAGAAGTCCGCGGCAACAGAGGCCGAGTTGAAATAGCAGAACCCCCCGAAGGCCTTCCATTCGGCATGGTGGCCCGGCGGCCGGACAAGGGCATAGGTCAGCCGGTATCCTTGGAGAAGCATCTCGGCAGCAGTAACTGCACAATCCACTGAGCGCTTGGCTGCGACATAGGCATTCCTGTTTAACGGGGTAAAGGTGTCGATGCAGTAGTATCCGGCACGGATGGGCAGATCGTGCGGCGGCCTGGCGGTATTCCTGACCGGGAAGACATACGGATAGACGGACGGTCCTTTCTCGAGCCTGCTGCACATCCTCTTGAGGTATTCCACGAAGCCGGGATCATGAACCTTTTTGATGAGCTTTTCCGGAAAGTGCCGTGGCTTTCTCTTTTGGAATATGTTCAAGCTTTCTATGCCTTTAAGGATCGTGCTTATTCTCACAGGGGCCTCGACATACCCCCGTTCCCGCACATGGTGGATTTCATGCCTGTCATTGATCACCAGACCGATGCACCTGTCGATACACCAGCCTGCACCTTTGGGTGGAACGGCCCGGCTGACGGCAGCATACCGGGGAGGTCTGGTCCTTACCGGATCGTCCTTGATGGAATCCACGACCATGTCGATATAGCCCGGCGGTGAGAACGCTCCGTACTTGCGCACGAGGATTGCGCGCACCACCTTTTTTAAGGTTCCTGCAGACAGGGGAGACTCTCTGCCCAGAGGATCGTAGACAAGGTAGGGAGGGCAGATATCTTCCTTGATCAGGGGGGTTTCATAGGCTGTGTTGATTATGGGACGCGCCCCAAAGCGCTCATAAAAACTCAGCCTTGACCTGTTCTGCCTGATCAGCGTCTTGTCCTTGCAGAACTTTTGATCGTCTGCCAGAACCTCGAAGAAGAGGCCGATAGTGCCCAGGATGCGGGCCTCATCCCTCACCCTCTCGTAGAGAGCGCCTCCGATTCCACCTCCGGACATGCCTTTGCCTGCGGACATATAATCGAGGAAACAGAAGCCGATGTCCGGTGCATGGAGCAGCATGGCAAACCCCTTCACATTGCCGTGGGAATCATCGGCCACGAAAAGGATGGAGCGGAATCGATACTTGAAAGGGTTTCTCAAGGTCTGGGGCAATTTAGCAATATCGCTTTCATGCAGCCCCTTAAACTCTGTCCTCAGGATGTCCTGCACCTGGGATAAAGACTCCCGGTCAGAGGGGAGGCTGTAGTCATATACCTTTCGGATCCGAAACATACCTGATCTCCGGCCCGTACTCCCGGATTTTCTTTTTGCATAAAGAAAAAATCTCAGGGTATGGTTATCATAACCGGTGACGATCTATTAATGCCGGTACCGTCACCGAGCTTTCCATCCTGATTATCCCCTGTTCCGAAAAGAGAGCCATCCGATCTGAGAAGCATGGTATGGGTATCACCGGCGGAAACCTGCACCCATGAATCGGCTGCATCCAGAAGCTCGAAAGGCCTTCTGGTTATGGTATCACCATATCCCATCTGCCCGCTCTCGTTCTCTCCCATGCCCCAGTATGAGCCGTCGGTTTTCAGAGCAAACGTCGTGAAATACCCTGCTGCAGCGGTTGTAAAACCCGTATCATCAAGGAGCTTCCCGAATGACAGCCTGCGGTCGTACGGCTCGCCGCCGAGCTGGCCCCGGCCGTTGGAGCCTGTCCCCCACAGTTCTCCACCCTTGATTGCCACACTGTGATAGTAGCCTGCCGAAACCGATTGCCAGTTATCCTCTATCCCCGAACCGGTCAGGATCTGGACCGGGAAGTCTTTCGAAATGTCGGATTCGTCGCCGAGCTCTCCCCCCCGGTTCTGGCCCCATCCCCAGAGTGTTCCATCATACCTGACGGCCAATACGTAATTGCCCCCGGTACCGACTGTTCTCCAGAGGTCTGCCCCCAGCCTCTCAGGGATAGTTCGGTATGCCTCCGTCCTGTTGTCTCCAAGCTGGCCCTCCGAATTGTCGCCCCAGACATAGAGCTCGCCCTCTTCGGAAAGGGCAGCGGCATGCCCGTATCCGCAATCGACCATCACCCAGTTCTTTGATGGATATTCAACCCTGACCGGTATGCATTGCACCGTATCCAGGTATCCATCGCCGAGTCCGAGTGACCCGTACATATTTTGGCCCCAGGCCCAGAGCGATCCGTCCTCCTGGATGGCAAAGGACATGTGATCATCTGCACATATGTATTTCCATCTGGCTCCGGGATCACCGATTCGTAAGGGAACGGTGCTGTATTCAACTCCTGACCCGGCTCCGAGCCGGCACTGGGCACTGCTGCCCCAGGCCCACAGGCTCCTGTCGGATTCCCTGATGCCGAGGGTATGACTATGCCCTGCCCAGACCCTGTACCATGTCGAAGGGGATGAAGGTGAGACCGTAAAGGAACGTTGTGAAGACTCCCTCCCCCTGTTTCCCAGTGAGTCTACTGCACAGACGCTCCAGGTGTAATCACCCGATGAAAGGCCCGTAACCGTGTAAGCGGCGGCGGTTGCCGTATAGGATGAGGGAGACCCGTTGCTTTCAAGTGAAAGGATATAAGATGCTGCGGCATCTACCATTCCCCAGGAGAATGCAATGGTGCCGCTCGTTGATGCATACCCGTTATCCGGCTCCATGAGAACGGGCGCATCATCGGTTGCCGTTATGATTATCCGGCTGGTCGACTGGTCGCCGTCTGTATCCACAGCATTGAATTGAATGGTGTATCTTCCCGGCGTACCGAAGGTGATCGGGGGCGGATCGAGGACATCGCTCGTCCGCGCATCTCCGAAATCCCATGTATAGGTGATCTGCCCGTCTCCTCCGGTCACTGCTCCGGCAAAATCGACCGAGCCGCCGACAAATATTGTCCTGTCCCCGGAAGGCTGAAGAATGACGGCCTGAGGCTGTGTATCGACCGAAGTGCTCACAATGGTGAATGAGAAGGGGCTGCTCCACTCGCTCCACTTTTCCGGGCCGCTCTGTGCCCGAACCCTCCAATAGTACGTACCGAGACCGAGCGGAGTTGCTGAGAAAGCATAATTCGAAGCACTCATCATTACATCGACAGACGGGGAGATAAATTCAGGCGAACCGGCCGCCTGAAGCTGATAACCCGTTGCTCCCGCTGCATCCTCCCAGTCAAAGTCCGGGGTTGTGTCTTCAGTGATGCCTCCATTTGCCGGGGATTGGAGAACTGGTGGGATAATTGCTGTTCCGCTCCGGGCAACTGAGAAAGTAAAGGCATCGCTCCATTCGCTCGCCCCTGAAGCCCCGTTGTGAGCCATGACCCTCCAGTAATAGTTCCCGGGGCTCAATGCCCGGCCGGAGAATGAAAATGACGATGAAGGGGTCTGCTGATCCGTAACCGTTGCACTGAAGTCGTTCACGGTGCTTATCTGAACCCGGTATCCGGTTGCTCCGGAAACATCGTTCCAGTCGAAATCAGGTGTGGTATCCATAAAGGAAGAACCGTCTGCAGGAGAGATGAGAACAGGGACCGTAATCCCCTCTGTTTCTGCCTTTTGGTCGAGTATGCCGTCCCCTTCGGCACCACACCCTGCCAGGAGGGACACTGCAAGCAAAAAAAGCATTACCGGGGCATGTATTGAGGAAACGCGCCTCATTGTCCTTTTTTTACTCATGGTAACCTCCTTATTCCACATGGAAACGAGCCGGGGTTCATCAATCGGCATCCATTTTACAAACTCAGGTGAGCAGAGAACCGAACAACAGAGCGTTCCCTAATCATCCAAGCTCCTGCAGCATGTTGCTTACGAATCTATAATATTAATAAAGGGAAGAGAAAATTTAACCAGGGAAACGCTTATTTCCCTCTTCATTGTCAAGGCCTTGCGGTGACCGGCAGGACAATCCGGATGCAGTCTTGAGCCGGGTCAATAATGAAAAGTTGAAAGCTACATGAAATCTTTCCCTTTCTTGACCATCATAGGTGTATGACATATACCTTCTATCCATGATCGAGTGAATGGTTACGGAGGACAAAAGACAGTGAGTTTCGACTACATAAGGGAGATCCCGAGCCCTGAAGAAATCAGAGAGTCCATTCCTCTGCCTGAGCCTTTGAAAAGAGCCAAAGAGGAAAGGGACCGGCAAATCAGGGCGATATTCCAAAAAGAAAGCGACCGTTTCTTCCTGGTAATCGGGCCCTGCTCTGCAGACAATGAAGATGCAATGTGCGAGTACGTCTCCCGGTTGGCCCGGCTGCAGGACGAAGTCAAGGAAAGGATTCTCCTTATCCCGCGGATCTACACGAACAAGCCCAGGACAACCGGCGAAGGATACAAGGGCATGGTCCATCAGCCCGACCCTCATAAAAAACCGAACATAGTGGAGGGCATCCGTGCAATCCGGAACATGCATATCAGGGCCTTAAGGGAATCCCATCTTTCTGCTGCCGATGAGATGCTTTACCCGGGCAATCTTCCCTACCTCGAGGATCTGTTGAGCTATGTCGCGGTAGGCGCCAGGTCTGTGGAAAACCAACAGCACCGGCTCACGGTGAGCGGCATGGCAGTTCCTGCGGGCATGAAGAATCCGACCAGCGGAGATATCTCGGTAATGCTGAATTCCGTTTATGCAGGCCAGCAGTCCCATGTGTTCATCTACAACCGGTGGGAGGTGAAGACTTCAGGCAATCCATATACCCATGCAATCCTACGCGGTGCGGTAGACTTATACGGGAGAAATATCCCGAATTACCACTTTGAAAATCTCCTGAGCGTGGCCAGGGCATATATGGAGCGCACCCTTGCCTATCCCCTGATAGTAGTGGATACGAACCATTCCAATTCGAACAAGGATTACCGGGAACAGCCCCGCATCGGCATGGAGATAATGCAGAGCAGAAAGTACCATCCGCTCCTTGCGGACATGATAAAGGGATTGATGATCGAGAGTTATCTTGAAGAAGGCGCACAGAAGATCGGTGAGAATATCTATGGAAAATCCATTACCGATGCGTGCCTGGGCTGGAAAGAAACAGCGAGCTTTGTGAGAAGGCTGGCAGAGGTAGTATAACACGAAGCCGCCTGCCTGCCTGTGCTCCCTGAAGAAGATGTCCCGCAGGAGTCCGCATCAGCGGTACTTTATTGACGTCGTTTAGCGCCCTTTCCCAGGGCAATTCCCGAAAGACAGGCTGTTTCCCGATGCATACAAGGTCAGCCATATCCTCCCTTTGCCTTTAAAAAGCTTGCCTTCGTGGGGACACATGGATTATATTCAGGTATTATCATCATCTATGGATATATCCTCATCCATGGGCTATTGAAGGGAACCTTCCTTTAAAAAATCGAGTTATGTGCCGACATGAGAAAGGAGTAACGTGTTATGAATCGAAAGCTGGTTGGAGCATTGGCAGTGTTGTTTGCTTTTTCACTGACGGGGTGTGCGGAGCTCAAGCAGCTTCGTGTCGAGACAGCGGACCAGAAATCGAAGATCGAACAGCTCAATAATGAAAACACGGCCTGCCGGGACGCACTGACAAAAAGCCGGGAGCAGGTTCAGCAGAAAGACAGCGAGCTTTCTTCCAGGAGTTCCGAGCTGAAAACGCTGAAGGGACAGCTCCAGGTGAAGGAAACCGAGCTGAAGGAGAAGGAAGTAAAGGTCAAGGAACAGAGCGATGCCTTTACCCAGATGCAGGAAGCCATGAAATCCGAGCTTGCCTCCAAGCAGGTCGCACTCAAGGAACTCGAGGGCAAACTCACCCTGACCATGGTGGAATCCATCCTGTTCGATTCCGGTAAGGCAGACGTGAAAAAGGAAGGTGTCGATGCCCTCCATAAGGTTGCCGAAGTGCTCAAAAACACCAAGGACCAGGAGATCGTCGTGGCGGGATACACGGACAACGTTCAAATCGGCGGCATGCTGGCAAAGATCTATCCGACCAACTGGGAACTCTCCGCTGCCCGCGCCATCTCAGTGGTGAAGATTCTCCTCGCCGACGGAGTCGATCCGAAGCTCATGAGTGCAGGCGGTTTCAGTGAATATCGCCCCGTGGCCGGCAATGATACCCCCGAAGGCCGGGCCAAGAACCGTCGCATGGAAATAATCCTCATGCCCAGGCGCTCGAAATAAGACAAAGAAGGGCCAGGGGCCCGGTTGCCTCAACAACCATCCAAGCCCCGGCCCTTTTTCCTGAGAACCGGTTTCATTTCCCCTTAAAAGCCCTGCCCATTGCAGATCAATCCCTGCTCACTATCATAAGAACAAGAAAAGCATGTCCCTTCCCTACCATGGACATGTTCACAGGGTAATGTAGGACAAATGGATGCAATCATCTTTTTCAGGGGGATAATTATCGGGTTTCTGGCCGCAATTCCCATCGGGCCGGTCAATGTATTGTGCATTCAACGCACATTGAACCAAGGCGGGATAGTGGGCCTGGTCTCGGGCCTGGGCGCAGCCACGGTCGATGCGGTCTATGGAGGTATTGCCGGGCTTGGTTTGACTTTCATTTCCGATATCCTGGCCAGAAACCAGGCATGGTTCCGCATAATCGGAGGACTGTTCGTCTGCTGGCTGGGAGTCAGGACCATACTGTCGGAAACGAGAGAACGACCGGCATCTTTCCATGTGAACGGACTTATGGCCGCTTATGCCTCGACATTCTTCCTGACGCTTGCCAATCCTACGACCATCTTTTCCTATGGTCTTTTGTTTGCCGGATTCGGGGTGGCACATGTCCGGCATGGCATTGACAAGGCGATTTTACTTGTGCTCGGTGTTTTCCTCGGCTCTGCCCTGTGGTGGATTATCCTGAGCACGGGCGTCGGCATGCTTCGGCTGAGAACCCATGCATCCGGATTGAAGTGGGTCAACCGCGTTGCAGGAACGGCCGTCGCAGGGTTCGGAATTTTTCTTCTCCTGAGCCGGTAATGAAGATCACCTTCGCGGCATGCCTCTCTAAACCCGATTTACTCCTTGAGGAACGCATCACTATCGCTGCTGCAGCAACGCTCGATACACTCATACCGGTCTTTGTACAGCCGGTGCCGGCATGGGATCTCTTCTGCCTGAACCTGCTCATAATCGGGATCATCCTCGGCATATCCACATTTCACAAGTTTTTCCACCAGACATGGGTACAGCTTTTCAGAGACTGGTATGTGCCTGTATTTCTGTTTGTCATTTTCCTTGAAAACCGCAGGCTCATCCCGCTCGTCAACCCGCATGACCTGGATCCGGCGTTTATCGGAATCGACCGGTTCATCTGCCTTGGGCACGACCCTACCGTGCTGCTGGAGAGGATTACCTTCCCGTTCCTCTCCGAGATTCTCCAGATATCATACGCGAGTTTCTACCTCCTGCCTTTCATGCTCTGCGTGATAGTCTACCTCAAAAGACCCCGCATCGAGTTCCACGCCACTGCCTCCATGGTTCTCGCAGGATTCTATCTTTCCTATCTAGGGTATTACTTCACTCCGGTGATCGGGCCGAGGTTTACCCTGGATCATCTCCAGACGATCCCCTTGCAGGGCGTATTTCTGTTCGACACACTCAGAGAAGCCCTTGCCCAGGCCGAAGGTCGGATGCGGGACTGCTGCCCGAGCGGCCATGCACTGATATCCCTGCTGACCGTACTCCTTGCCGGACGGTATGCTAGGAGTTACTTTCCGGTTTTCTGCGTCTGGGCATTGCTCGTTCTCTTCTCAACGGTCTATCTTCGGTACCACTATGTGCTCGATATCATCATCGGAGCAGGCTTGGGCCTTGTGATTTATTGTTTCGGGCAGGGCTTATTCCCCCGTCTCGTCCCGAAAGAACCTTCCCGTGAACAAGCAGCCGGATGATTTCCTCTCAGGTGCAGAAAACGCCTTGATAAGATCATGAAATGGGCCTCTGGTAGATCCGGTAGGTCTTGTATGGGTTCGGGGTAAGCGGCTTGAGCGCATTGATCATCTTCTTGTTGGTCTCCACGATCATGGAGCAGTCCGATTCCCAGATATCCAGGCGAAGCCCTGCCTCGATCGATTTCAAATAAAAGATGTCGTCAATGTGCTGTCCGCGGTATTCCGGGAGCACCCCCATGATGATCGACCTGACCCGTTTGGTTTTCTTTATCTCTCTCATGAATCTGACCACCCGCCAGGGATACAGCCTTCCGTTCAGGATCCTCAGGCCGGGGTTAATATCGGGAACAGAAATGATAAAGCCGATGGTTTTTCCATCCTTCTCGGCAAAGATGGCAAAATCCGGGATAATGATCATCTTGAGCTCACGAAAGATCATGTCCATTTGCTTATCGGTGAGCGGCAGGTGGCCCCAGTTTCCTTCCCAGGCAGCGTTGAAGATCTGCTGCACCTCTCCTGACCCTTTTCATGACATCCTTTTTCTGTAACGTCTTGAACTCGACTTCCGTGTCTTTCAGGAGGCTGTTTTTGATCTCTTCCAGGTATGGTGCATGCTTGTCGTAGTAGATCCTCTCCACCAGGAAGCAGTGCCAGTCGATACATTTGGAGAATCCGCATGTCTCTGCAAGTCTTCCGGTAGTACGGGGCAAAATGGAAAAGCCCGACCGTGGGCATCTTATCCTCACCTTCCACCTCGAATCCAACGGAATCATAAATGGAAAAGCTCTGCGGGCCGTTCATGATCTTCTTGCCCTTCTCCTTCAGCCACAGTGAAGCCGCATCGAAGAGAGCGCAAGCCACGGCCCCGTCATTGACGGACTCATAGAACCCGAAGAACCCGGTCTCCCTGTCATAGGTCTGCTCATAGAGGTGGTTTACCTGTGCAGTTATGCGCCCTGCGGGAACGCCATTCTTGTACGCCAGGAAAAACTCAGCCTCGCCGATCTCGAAGAAGTAACCCTTTTTTCTGTCGAACAGTCTCTTCTGATCCCTGATGAGGGGAGGGACCCATGCCGGATCGTCCTGATAAATATCACGTTCCCATGGAAGCATGATGAAATCCTTCATCATATTGCTGCCCTCAACGCGCCTCACCTCAATCATCATTCCCTCCTCGGCTGTCTGCTGCTGTGTCACTATAGGTAAGATAAGGCATAGCAGGGACTTACCCAAGTATGAGAGACGACAGCAGAGAGTACGTGAACAGGGATGAATTATCCCCCGGAAACCCAGGGCAAAGAGCTGTACTGTCTTACTTCTTCAAGATCCTCCAGAGAGGACCTTTCCGGTGCAGGAAACGGAAAAATTTGAATCCCGGAGCAGATCCCCAATTCCTTTTCCCGGGGAAAAACCAGTTTTTTCTATTCTCAGCCGCCTCATAAACACACTTCAAAAGTGCTGAGGAGCCCATTGTGGAGAAATAGAATCCCGGGTCCAACAGTGATTCATCGGCTGTATGCATGCCTTCTCTGGCGGCAATCCGCTCGATTTCCGTGCCTGGATAGATGCGGATGCCCGTCATGGCAACGACTGCCCGGGGGGAGGTTTCGTCCATGAGATTAACCGTTTCGCGGATCGTCTCCGGCGTTTCACCAGGGCCGCCGAAGAGAAGAGAATGGCAGAAATCTATCCCTGCCTTGCTGCAAGCCAGAGATGCTTTTCTGATGTCATCTTTAGTAAAGGGCTTGCCCAGGGATTTCAGCATAGATGGGGAACCTGAATCGGTCCCGAAATCTAAAGCGATACACCCTGACTCCTTCAAGAGCCGGAATATTTCCGGATCAGAAAACTTCGGCTGAACATAACAGGAAAACCTGACCGGCAGGTTCAGAGAAGCGATGTTTCCAGCCACTTCGAGCATATGATCTTCATCAGCATTGAAGAGGGAATCCACGATGAAGAATTCCCTGATCCCAAAATTCCGGTAGAGCATGGCGATCTCGGCGCTTACGAGCTCCGGCGATCTGCTCCTTCTTTTTCTTCCTTCAAGTTGAGGGTATGTGCAGTAGATACAGGTATTGGGGCATCCCCGGGCTGTCTGGATTCCGATGGTCCGATATCTGCGGAAGCCCGGAAAGATCTCCCGGATATCCCTTGGAAATCCTACATCGGCAAGGCCTGCAAGGCTGGATGCCGTTATCCCTTCAGGCCCGTTATTGCACAGCATAGCTGCCGCGCCCTCTCCTTCGCCCGTGAAACCTCCATCCGCTCCCAGATATGCAAGAATCTCTTCCGGAAAGAGGGAGAACGCCGAGCCGCCCAGAATTATCCGGGCATTGCAGCGGGAACGTATCGATGTAATGAGAGATGCATATGGCGGAAGATAGCAACGGGTTGCGGGGAATGCTGCATTATCGATGTTCCGCAGAGAAATCCCTATGCAGTCCGGACAGAAGGCTGACAGCTCTTTATTCAATGATGCAAACAAAGGATGGTGGCGCATGTCGGATATCCGGACCTTTGCTCCGGCCTTTTGCAGGGAATCGGCCACATAGACCGCCCCCAGAGGGAATACCGGCTCAGGAAAGGGTTCGGTATTTGCTGAGATCAGAAGGATACGCATACTTTCATGAAAATAATTCCTAAATGAAAGGGTAGTGCCCGGCGATTCCTTTATACGCCGGTTTCCGTTTCCAGCTTCTCGATGAGAAAATCTATTTCTTTCTTTACCTTGAGGTTCTGCTTGTAGGCATTATCGATCACCTCAAGAGAATGGATGACGGACGAGTGCTTCCGGGAAAACGAATCGCCGATGCTCTTGAGCGGCTCGGCCGTATACCTCCTGGAGAGAAAGATCGCCACCTGACGGGGATAGGCGATCTCCTTTTTCCTGGAAGCAGAGATCATCGTCTCCTTTGAAATGCAGAAATTTTTTGCAACGAAGTCCTGAATGTAGTCGACCGTAATCTGCTGGTGCTTCTCCAGGGTGCCTTCCAGGATCTCTTTTGCAAGGTTCAGGGTGACCTGTCGTTTCATGAGTGTGCTCATGGCCACCGTGGTCAGCACCGCACTCTCGAGCTCCCTGACGCTGCCGAGCACACTGCTGCTGATGAACTCGACAACCTCTTCAGGCAGGCTGACGCCGTTTTTCATTGCCTTATGGCGGACGATCTTCTCCCGCGTCGTCTTATCCGGCCTCTTGATGTCTATGACAAGGCCCGAGGAGAACCGGGAGCGAAGTCCTTTATCGATCTGGGTCATGGAACTGGGCGGCCTGAAGCCGGAGAGGATTACCTGCTTGCCTGCGCATATGAGGTCATCCATAACATGGCAGAGCTCCATCTGGGTCTTTTCTTTATTTTTGAAGAGATGCACGTCATCGATAAAGAAAATATCGAGCTTTGACGGGCTGTATATGGCCTCGAACTTATCCATGCCATTGTTCCTGATGCTGTTGACATAGTCCTGGGAGAAATCCCTTGCAGTCGTATATCTGACTTTCAGGGTCTTTCCCGAACCCGTCATCCGGTTGCCGATGGCGTGGGCTATATGGCTCTTGCCAAGGCCGATATCGGAATAAAAGTACAAGGGGTTATATCTGCTGGCATCTTCTTCGGTAATAGCCATTGCAGCTTCAAAGGCAAAGGCATTGCTTCTTCCCACGACGAATTCCTCGAAGGTGAAATTACTGTTCAGCCCGTTGGAGGACGAGGAAAGAGCAAGGGTGGGCAAGGTCATCTGAACAGGTTGTTCCTGACGCGGGGTGTGCGCGCCTTGGTTTTCCTTCGTACAGATCAAGAAATCCACTTCGACAGCCCGCTGGAGGGCTGTACGGACGCACTGGACAATGGGGTCCTTGTATTGCCTGCTCAGGTATTTGTGCGAAAAAGCGTTCGGGCAACCGATGACGACCGTGCCGTTTTCTTCAGAGATCTCGATCTGTTCTATGAGCGCCCGTTCGGATTCTCCCGGCACTGATGCAAGGATAGATTCTTTTATCATATCAAAGCTATTCACTTAAAAACCCCCAGGTGAAAAAAAGATGCAGAGAAGATGTGTATGGAAGGCATAATGCCCGCATCGATGAAAGAGATCAAACCGTACGCTTTCCGATTTTTTCCATCTTTATGAGGCTTGTGAACAAGTCTCTTTAGGTTTGTAATTTCAATCGGCTGGAGGGAACACCCTCTCTTTTCCACCATTTTGGTGATGTGTCGGGGAACTGTGGAACCCGCTTGATCCGGGATGATTATCTACATTTTGTCGATAACTCAAGAGGTCGTTTTTTCTCTTTTTCCCATCGATTTCCCGCTAAAATTAAAAAAGGGCTCGAATCGCCGGCAAACAGGATCGACCGGGTTGATACGAACCCTGATTTTTACAGATCTCTTATATACGCTCGAAAATAGTTGCGGGTGCCTGCCCACCTCCGGTGCAGAGCGTTACGAGGGCATATTTACCGCCGCGCCTCTTCAATTCATGTACTGCGGTGACACTCAACCGGCATCCGCTGTTGCCCACCGGGTGACCAAGGGCCAGAGCCCCTCCGTTGACGTTGAGCCTGTCCGTATCAGCACCCAGCTCTTTTGCCCATGCAAGCGGGATGGGAGCAAATGCCTCGTTGACCTCGAAGATGTCGATGTCGTCCATGGTCAGGTTTGCTTTGGCAAGCACTTTCGGTGTCACCGAGATGGGACCGGTGAGCATGAGTACGGGGTCGGAACCGGTAACCGCACTGGCAACCACGCGGGCCAGCGGCGTGAGGTTAAGCTTGTTCGCCATCAGGCCGCTCATCAGCACCATTGCCGATGCGCCGTCGGTAACCGTGCTGTGAGAGGCCGGCAGTCATCCATTCGGTGCCGGGGATAACCTTGAGGCTGTCGAGCGCTTCCCGGGTTGTTCCGGGACGTACCGGCTCGTCCGTCATGCAGTTGATCGGGTTCCCGTCTTTGTCGAGTCCTTTCACAGGGAATATTTCCCCGGAGAATCTGCCCTCCAGAGCGGCATTGTGGGCCTTCTTGTGGCTCGCGATAGCGAAATCCTGGCATTCCTCCTTGGTTATCTTCCACCTGTTCGCGATTGCCTGGGCGGCATCGGTCTGGCTCGGAATGCCGTATTTATCAAGGTAGAACTTTCCTATCGGGTGTCCGGCGTGTCTGCCCGTTGGCAAGGGTACAGTTCATGTCGGAGGCGATGCCGTACTTGGTCATGAGCTCGCAACCGCTGGCTATGATGACATCATGGGTACCGGAGCCGATCATCCCTGCAGCGATCTGTATAGCCGACAGCGAGCTGCCGCACTGGCGGTTCACGGTAATCCCGCCTAATCGTCACAGGTAGTTTCGACGCCAGGACGGCCATACGGGCCAAGTTGAATCCCTGTTCGCCTATCTGATAGACGCAGCCGGTGATGACGTCGTCTACAAGATTACCGTCGAGATCGATGCGGCCTATGGATTCATTCAATGCCAATGCCAGAAGTTCAGGCGCAAGGAAGTCGCGGAAGTATCCTTTCTGCTTGCCCACTGCGGTCCTTACAGCGCTGACAACGAAAACATCTCTCATGTAAACCCTCCTCATGCATCATGTCCCGTCAGGGCCTCCGCTTTTCTGGCTCACACGGTCCAGGCAGGCTGATGCCTTTATTAATCTTATTGTATTACTATATGACCGTAACTAATCAAAGATTTTCTGTCAAACAATTTTATACATGGACGTAGGAGATTGGTCTATTTTGCAGTAAGGCGGATAAAAAAATGGATGGCGGTTAGGGCATAAGACTCGCCATCCATAAAGAGGAGGTATTAAGTTATGTTCTATTTCTGATGCACCAGGAAGGAAAAAGATTCATGCAGGGAAGAGACTATCCGGTATATTACGGCAAGTCAGGCTGTTTCTTCATTATTTATTCCCAATCTTGGTGATTTGCTTGAGAAAGCTTCTTGGTATTTACAAATCTTATATGTTCCAAACCATTACCAGCTCTGCAGAGGACAGTCAGTGCCGCCCGGGGATAAGCTACGGGTTTTTCTTTGTCTGCTTCCCAGGCAGGATTATTCTTCGCTTTTCTTCATCAGGATTCTGCCGGTAGAGTATGACGACGTTACCGATCAGGCCGACTGTCTCGCTCGAAGTCTGTTGAGCAATATCCTCGGAGAGTTCCTTTTTCTCCTCTTTGAAATCACCATATTTGATCTTGATGAGCTCATGGATGGTAAGGGCTTCGTCCACAGCCTTGATCAGTTCGGGGGTAATACCGTTCTTACCCACCTGGATAACCGGCCGCAGCTTGTGCGCCAACCCCCTGAGATACGTCCTTTGTGATCCTGCCAGAGATTTCATATGCTGCCTTCTTCCTTTCTCTCTCAATCTTTGCTGTGCTGAATAGCGTGCTCCAGTCCCTAAAGTCAATAACGTTATGAAATGCCTCGATAAAACAGCCAAGATAAATTTCCAGGAGACCACACGCCGGACACCAGAAAAGACCCATACGCGCGCATCAATGAAGTATCCCGCCGCAAGCGAGTAAAGTATGGCATACAGCGGGATCCATTGCTCAGTAAATCAAGCTCATGGGTATGCTAGACCATAAGGCCGACCAATCCACCCAGCGCGGCTGCAACTCCGGATACCAGTGCCGAGCCGAAAACCCACCAGGCAGCAGATGCGGCAACCCTCCGCGCCTCATCTGCGTAATGGATGGATTCTTCTTCAGCCTTCTGCACCCTCGCAACAACCTCTCTCCTCATCTGCTCTGTCTTGTCGATCACGGAATCTTTTGCTTCTTCTATCCTTCCTACCAGCCGGTCGATGTCTTCTTCTTTGATGTTCAGCCCGCTCTCTGTGATCATCTGTTTCAAGTCATGACGGTCAATGGATTTCAACCTGTCGACCAATGACATGGTGCCTGCCTTGGGATCATGAAGAAGGCCTCCAGATCGGTCTTGATATCGGCGTAGTGGAGCTCCGGATTATCGAGGGAATCCAGGTATTGCCGCAATCGTCCCTCTGATGCACCCTGCTGCTGCCGTGAAGCGGCCTGAGTCGTTGTTTTTGTCTTCTGATACCTCGATCTGAGGCTGTCCACCGTTCCGGCAACCATGTCCACGACCCGGTTCGCCTCGTCCCTGTTCATATCCTTTCTCTGTGCGAGGATTGACGTTATGGTGGAACGGTCGATATCACTGAGCCGGGCAAGGATTGCATCCACCCCTTCTTTCGGATTCTCAGAGACAAGCTTGTCGATATCGCGTTTGATCCCCTCGGGGTTCAGCTCAGTCTTCCCGGTGCCGGCCAGGTACTGCTCCAGCTTCTTCCGGTACGCTTCTGCCTCCTGTCGTGACAAGCCTGCCAGTTCCATAGTGGTATCGGCGATCTTTTCTGCCAGATCCTTGTCGGATTGGGCCTCTTCGCGCACCTTTCTCGCCTCTTCTTTTACCGTGCCTGCTGCTGCCTGGGCCTTTTCCTTTGCCTCCGCCGGGGATGGAGCGCTGGTTCCCGTATGGATATGTGCGGTGGTAGTACCCCGGGCATACGAGGATCTTACATTGATCTCCGCATCATTCAGGACCGCGGTGAGCTCTTTACGGATCTGATTATAATCGGGTTTCAGCGAATCGATATAGTTCTGAATCGTCCTTCTTACATTGGCATCTCCGAATATTTCATCGCGCACTGCATCGGTGATCTCCCGGGCGGTATCGACCGTTTTCTGCTCGCCTGATTTGAGAAAGATGCCGGAAGTCGTATCGGAGACAGTCCTGAAGCCTGAACGTACGATGTCCATCAGCGAACCGACCATGGATGATACTGCTGTCATCTCGAGCGCCGCCGTGATGAGATAGAAGAGCCCCCAGATTGCGAGGCCGAGGGTTACGCCGGCGATAAGATTGAGGGCTGTGCTGATTTTTACCGCCAGCAAGGCTGCGAAAAACAGGGAAATGCTGGTGGTTATGATTGCCCATACCCCGAATGCCGCATTTATTTTTCGAACCTTCCTCCCCATGGGTTCGGATGATTCCTCCTGTTTTCCTTGCTTAAAACCGGTCCTTATCGCCTTTTCAATTCTTTCCGCTCCCATGTGCAGGGCACTCAAACCTATGGCTGCGGATAAATTAGTCAGGATAAGCTGGAAACCTAAGGCAATGATAATCCCTGCAACAAGGGCGGTGAAAAATCCGGGGCTCGTGATAACCGCCAGTGCCGGAATAGTTCCCTGCTGCGCAAGCAGACCAAGAGGAACCAGCATCATAAGAAATGTAAGTATGAATTTTTTCATACGCTTTCTCCTTTCTTCAGTTTTGTCCGGAAATGCCTACCGGGCCGTATTCTATCCGTATCAGGTACGTGATTCTTTCTGCACGTGGAATTCATATCCCATGCAGAAACAGGCAAAAATATTCTCTTAGAGATTTTCGCACCTGTGATGTATCCAATCAGCCCATAATTTACAGTCCCGCTCATGAGATCCAAGCATCGATAGCCTTCCTCTCGCGGCAAGGAGATATGATCCTGCTGTGCTGATAGTTCAGATTATACCATTCAGACCTGTTTCTTTTGGGTTACCAGCATATGATAATCAAAGAATGTGTAGCTTGTTACGTTCCCAAGTATTCAGCTGTCTCGATTCAAAGATGTGCACCTTTCCATCGAGGCCTGCATTGCCCTGGCCTGAACGTAGGCAGCGGATCGGCTGCTCCTTAAAAACCCTCACTCGCTCCACCTGTAATGGTGAACCGGGAGTGCGGACGCTTCTCCTCCTTTACGTTTTTTATAAGAATAATGATAAGAGGGGTCATCGAATCTGACAAGCGCCCCTTGGTCTGTGGCAAGAGCTACCCGAGATGAGAATCATCGCCCAAAAAAGATTTCACCTGCAGGTCTTGCTGTGTGTTTTCTGCAACAGCTCCAAAGAGCCTCAGCCTTTCATGCATGATCTGTATGACTACTGCCGGATGTCATTCCATGCGGTTCTGTACCTCAACAAGCAAGTCGGCCTCCGGGGATGGTATGCTCTTTGCTCATTATCCCATAGTTCTTGTTACGATGGTCCGGTCCGTAGGGAATGAATGGAGGGTTTATGGAAATAACGCATGCCGGGAATACGCATTCGACTCCCCTCGCTCCAGGATCATCCTTCCTGATGCCGGAGACATGAATCGGGCAATCGATGCGGTTTCCTTGTGATCCCTGCCATAGTATCTTGAGAACCGGTGATTCCGCTACGGACGGTAGACAATTTCCCGGTGCTTATCGTCTCAGCAAGAAGTAACGGTCGGAGCACCTTGCCAATGGGAGGAAGTATGATGAAAAGACAAAAAAAGTATCCTGCAATCCTGGTTTCAATCATCTCTCTGGTTATGGGTTTCTCACAGCCCCTTCATGCAGCGGCCCCGGAGGCAAAAGGAATACTTCCCCTGCTCAACGATTCCTATTACCTTCCCCGTTTGGGAACGTACTTTTATTGCTTTGAATTCAATAGCGTAAACATCGGGACGGCGTGCATCGAGATAGAGCGTGAGGGCGATTTGTACAGGATGCAGGTAAACGCCAAAACCAATGATAAAATTGATTATATATACAAGATCCGCTACCGGGGGGAAAACCTCACAGATCTTGACCCCCTTGCTCCGGTGGAGACAAAAATAAAACAGCAGGTGAAATCCACCGGGAAAGAATTCGTTATAAAATTCCAGAATAACGGCACCATACAGACTTCGGAGAAGAAATTCAAAAGAGGCGAAATCGTTGACGGGGAGGTGCGGAAAATCCATACGGACAGGTATACCGTTGATCCCTTTTCAGCTACCTACCTGGCCCGCGGGCTCGACTGGAAGGTAGGAACCGAGCAGGTATTCGAGGTGTACACCGGGAAAAGCCGGTATGAGCTTCATTTGAAGTGCACGGACAAGACGGTCATCGAAAGGCCCGGCGGAAAACGGGATGCATGGGTGATCGTTCCCACGGCGAAAGATCTGGATGCCGATAAACATAACTCGGCGGCGAAGAAGAAACCTGCCGACATCAAGATCTATCTCTCGGCAGACGAACTCAAGGACGTGTTGAGAATAGAGGCAAACCATACCATGGGCACATTTCTGGTCCTTCTGGACAGGTTCGAACCTGCTGCGGGCCAGAGAAAGGTGTCTGCCGTCCGGAATATTATGCCGATAAATGCAGAGCAATAACGTGAGTGGAAAGGGATGCTAAAAGCAGCAGATAAAAACTGAATCATCGGGAGGCGGAAAGACAGGCGTGTAATTTTATCTTTTTTTGCAGGCAAAAAAAATAGGATGGCGGCTAGGGCATAGGACTCGCCATCCTAAAGAGGAGGTTAATAACCTTTGTTACTATGATTCTGATGCTCCCCGGATGAAAAGGATTCATGTAAATGGAACTTAATTTCTTTCAGCCGGTAATTTATAGTATTTAAACGTCAAAACCTTGATATCTCACTGGGAGCCATTCTACAGGATACTGCTGAAGATTCCGACATGAACCTTTCGTTCCAAGAGAACCCTTATCCGCCCCCGGAGTTTTTTAAGCCGATGCTCTTTAAGCACCTACTCTCCCCCGAAGAATCGTCCTTCCTCCCAGGCTACCTTGTGCTCCATGATCACCTGAAACTGGTGGCTCAGGTCCGAGATTTCACGCTGCCAGAAGATCTCGCTGCCCCAGTCGGGGTGATTGGCCTGGAAGGCATAATCGTGGTATTGCCGAGCGGTCCAGGCAAGGAAATAGACTATCCGCATGAACCGTAAAGGCTCGATAAGCCGGATCGATGAGTATTCGAATTCCCGGAACTGCTCGTAGCCGTCGAGCAGGAGTTCGATTTCACGACGGGAACGGCCGGCATGGTCGGGCAGGAGCATCCAGAGATCATGCACAGGAGGGCCGATCATCATATCGTCAAAATCAATGGCCATGAGGCCCTCGCCGGGCCGGTCGAGAATGTTGCCCCGGTGACAGTCCCCATGAATCCGGATGTATTCCGCCCCTTCGAAGAGCGGGGTGATGCCCTCCACAATGCGCAGCGTGATATCCTCAAAAACCTGCCTGAACTCAGGAACGATGAAACCTCCCTTGATCACGAACTCCAGATCATTCTGCGTGGATTTCATCGGGTGCAGGGTAATCCTGTCCTTCGGTGTGCGCGCCTGGCCTGCGAGATGGATGCGGGCGATGAGCGTGCCCACCCTACGGAGGTCCTCGTCGGTATTCAGCTCGAATTCGCGGCCTGCCTTCTTGGGGAAGAGCGCAAAAAAACAGTCGTCAGTCTGTCCCAGGGTACTGCCGTCAGCCAGCTTACACGGGCTCACGACAGGGATCTCGGACTCGGTGCAATCCGCGAGGAACTGGTGCTCATCCTCGAGTGCAGTCCTGCTCCAGCGGTTCGGGCGGTAGAATTTGGCGATGAGACGTTCGCCGGATCTCGTCTGAAGCTCGTAAACCCGGTTGATATAGCTCGGTAACGGGATGGTGAGACCGGTAAAGCGGATGCCTGCCGCGTTTTCCACCACATCGAGCAGCACCTCGGGGGTGAGGTGTTCGAAGTCAGCAGCCCTGTCCATGGATTTCCTCCGTATTCACGAAGGTATATGTCAATTGTGTTCCCGTGTCTTCAGGAATTTGATCTCCGGCCACTCTTCGTGCGCGTTTTTCAGACGCCACTGGTTCGGTGCCAGATAGGTAAGATACCCGCCTGCATCCCTGGCGAGAGATCCCTGGTAGCTCTTTTCGAACTTCCTGAGGATCTTAGCGTCATCGCACTCGATCCAGCGGGCGCCGATATACTCCACAGGCTCATAGGCAGCATCCACACCGTACTCGTCCCGCAGCCGTTCCATGACCACGTCGAACTGGAGCACGCCTACCGCGCCCAGGATGTAGTTGTTGCCGACAAGGGGCTTGAAGACCTGCACCGCGCCCTCTTCACTCAGCTGAACGAGGCCCTTCTGGAGCTGCTTGAACTTCATGGGGTTTTTGAGGATCACCCGCCGGAAATGCTCGGGCGCAAAGTAAGGGATGCCCAGGAACTTGAGCGGCTCCTTTTCGGTGAAGGTATCGCCGATCTGGATGGTGCCGTGGTTGTGGATGCCGATTATGTCGCCCGGATAGGCTTCTTCGACGTTCGTCCGGTCCTGGGCCATGAAGATGGTGGCATTGGACAGGATCACCTCTTTGCCGATCCGGTGATGCATGACCTTCATGCCGCGCGTGAACTTGCCGGAGCATATCCTGAAAAAGGCGATACGGTCACGGTGGGCAGGGTCCATGTTTGCCTGGATCTTGAAGGTAAACCCGGAAAACGGCTGCTCAAGGGGAGAGACTCCACGAGTCTCTGCCTGACGCATCCCCGGACGCGGGGCCATCTCCACAAAGACATCGAGCATCTCGCGTACACCGAAGTTGTTGATGGCGCTGCCGAAGAAAACCGGCGTCTGATTTCCTTTGAGATACTCATCCCGGTTGAACTTGGGCAGCACACCCTCGATAAGCTCCACGTCTTCGCGCAGCTGCTGCGCCTGGCTGCCCAGTAGCTCATCCAGCTTCCGGTCGTTCAAATCGGTTATCAGGACGCCGTCCTGGTCCTTGGTTGCCTTTCCCGGGGTGAAGAGATGGATCTGCTTGCGGTAGAGGTTATAGACGCCCCGGAAGCTGCTTGCCCATGCCGATGGGCCAGCTTAACGGTACGCACTCGATCTGCAGTTTTTCCTCGATGTCTGTCAACAGGTCCAGCGGCGATAGACCTTCCCGGTCAAGCTTGTTGATGAAGGTCATGATGGGGGTATTGCGCATCCGGCATACCTCCATGAGCTTCTCGGTCTGGGGTTCCACACCCTTGGCGCTGTCGATTACCATGAGCGCAGAATCCACTGCGGTAAGCACCCGGTAGGTATCTTCGGAAAAGTCCTGGTGGCCCGGGGTGTCGAGGAGGTTGATCTCGAAGCCATGATAGTGTGAACTTCATTACCGAGGTGGTTACGGAGATACCGCGTTCCTGTTCGATCTTCATCCAGTCGCTCGTCGCGTGGCGGGCTGCCTTGCGGGCCTTGATCGTCCCAGCGAGCTGAATCGCACCCCCGAAGAGCAGAAGTTTCTCTGTCAGCGTGGTTTTCCCCGCATCCGGATGGCTGATGATGCCGAATGTACGCCGCCTCGCCACTTCCTTTTCAAGTTGCTTGTCAGCGTCCTTAAATTCTTCGACTTCCTGATAAATATCAACGGCTTCCATTTCCATTGTTCCTGTTGCAGAAAATTTGCAGGGGCATAGCCCTGTCAGGCCATGCCCCTGCTTTAATACATTTTTTCCCTCCGGGTATAACACTACTCAGCTTGCGAAACCAAGCGCTGTGCCCCGGAAGACAGACCTTGCCTGCCCGAATAGGCAGCTCTTACGCTTTGTATACGTTGGACGCCTGAGGTCCTTTGGGTCCGGGAGTAATGTCGAACGTTACTCTCTGGCCCTCTTCGAGCGACCTGAAACCTTCCTGCTTGATTGCCGTGTGGTGTACGAATACATCCTGCCCGTCTTCAGCAGTAATAAAACCAAAGCCCTTAGAATCATTAAACCATTTTACTGTTCCTTTTGCCATTAAACACCTCGTAGTAAGGCCTTATGCTTGGCGAGCAGAGGCCCTTTTTTGTATTTCTGAAACCGAGAACTATCGTCGCTGAACTTTTACTTGTTGAAGCGGGACTAAAAGGTACCACCCGTAAAGCAAGATTCAAGTCGGATATATTCTTATTTCAGATCTCCAATATTCTTTAATGATCATCGCTCTCCATGTCAATTGCAAAATAGAGGTTCGTTGCACTTTCATCTCAATATTACACCCGAAACGCCCAGGAAAACGGGAATACCCCTTCTTTAAAAAAGAAAATACCGGCAAGGGGGATTTAAACCCCTTTACCGGCACCTGTTTTTATTGTTTAAAGTCCTTTTACCTTTACTCTGGAGGCAATGTACATAAATCGGAATTTGCTGCAAGTGCTGCACCCGCAATAGCAAATAGGCAGAAACATATTGTTGTACATATGCGGATTTTTGTCATTGTTCCTCTCCTTTCCATCTTTTCCAACATATGTAATTATTCAGCATAGGTGGTTAAAATATAAATTAGAATATTTTCCTTCCATTTTTGATTTTTTCTCCTGCTTTCAAAGTTTGGACTTTGATTAAATTAGTTGTCATTTCATGAGGACTATCAGTGGAGGGGTGATAGGATCAGGATAGTAACAGTTTAATTATAGAGCCGATTGCAAAACTCACAATGAGGGATAATATTGCGAATCAGCATATAAGTAATGAAATAGTGAAGAGAAAGCTCTATTCTTTTTGTGCTGAGCAAAAAAGAAAGGAGAAGCGATGAGCAATCTCTTCGAGATATGGAATACCACACAGGCGAGATTTTTCCATGGTTGGAAGAGAGACTCGATCCGTTGAGTGATAAGGAGCAGCAATTTGTGAGAGTTGTCTGTCTGATGGACCTGCCGAAGCACATGCAGGGGTATCGCTGGATCGGGATAGGGAGGAAGCGAGAGGACAGGGTCTCAATCGCCAAGGCGTTTGTGGCGAAGGCGGTATACAATTTTGAGACGACGAAGGTGCTCATAGAGTATCTGAGGGGGTGCAAGAATCCGAGGCGGTTATGCGGATGGGAGACGAGAGGAGATATTCCCTCTGAGTCGACCTTTTGCCGGGCGTTTGGGGAGTACTCCCATGGATGCCTGCCACAGAAGATCCACGAGGCCATGGTGAAGGAGCATTGTGGGGACAAGCTTGTGGGTCATGTGAGCCGGGATGCGACGGCCATAGAGGCACGAGAGACGAGAGAAGACGATAAAGAAAGAAGCGGGTGAAACTGCGTCGGTGCCGAAGAGGAAACGGGGTCGCCCCAGGCAGGGAGAAGAAGTTGTTCCCAAGCCTCCGAAGAGGCTGGATCTTCAGGTTGGCCGGAGCCTGGAGGAGAATCTAAAGGATCTGCCGTATCACTGTGCTGTAGGGACCAAGGTAGACAGCAAGGGATACAAGATGACCCGGAGGGGATACAAGCTGCATATCGACTGTATCGATGGGGATATTCCGGTGAGTGCATTATTAACCTCTGCGTCATTGCATGATTCTCAGGCAGCGATACCGCTTATGCAGATGACGTCGAAGCGGGTGGTGAGTCTGTATGATCTTATGGATTCCGCCTATGATGCGCCGCAGATCAAGGAATTCAGTGAGGCACTCTCGCATGTTCCGATCATTGATCCCAACCAGAGGCGAGGAGAGAAGATCCCGCTTGATCCAGCCAGGAAAGCTCGTTTTGCGCAAAGGAGCAGTAGTGAGAGAGTAAACTCGTATCTGAAAGACAACCACGGAGGAAATCATATCCGGGTAAGGGGGGGCATCCAAGATCATGGCACATCTCGTGTTCGGGCTCATTGTCATAACCGCGAATCAGCTTTTTCAGATGCTTTGTTGAAAGGTGTACATGCAAACTAGGACATATTCTCGGTACTTCCCGTGCAGTATGGCGGACAGCTACGCCCGAAAATCCGCATTTGGGCAATTTTTAGAATGGTAACATCAGGTAAACAGCTCTCATGACCTTGAACATAGAAAGTAACAGCGGCTTTGGGCTTCAAAATCTAAACCGGCTGAGAGTTTTGCAATCGGCTCTTTAGTAAACCAATTTTCAAAAGACGGGTAATCAGGAACGGATTCGAAAAGATTTTGGTGTTTTCGGGTTGTTTTCAATAATGAAAGATCTATTCAGGTGATATCTGTTTCCTCGCCATCCGTATTATCATCTTCATAGGGAAAAGGAGAAGGCTCCCTGTATTGAACGTATGATCCTGGCTGCAGCTTCCTTCCGAAGACAAGATACCCTGTATGGGCGACCATCCGGTCCATGGGACGCAATCTCCCGGGCACGTTTTTGTAGTTTCTCAGAAATATTTCCGTAACTTCGGTGACCCAGATATCCTGCGTCTCCAGGGAGCGGAGAACCCGGCTCACCTGGTTTGTGGTCGGTACGAGAATTCCCAGGTGTCCGCTCGGCTTCAAGGCATTATATACCGACTTCAGCGCCTTCCAGGGGTCTCTTACATCCAGGAAAAATGCATCCAGCCCCTGCTCGTTGATTCCTTCCTCCACGGACTTATGGCAGATAGTAATATTGCTGCTCCCTGCTTCGAGCTTGAGATTCCTGGCGGCATGGTTGACCAGCCCGATGTCATGCTCGTAGGTATATACCCTGCCCTCGTTTCCGACAGCCCTTGAGAACACAGCGGTCAAAGCGCCTGAGCCGGTACCTGCTTCGCCTATCTTCTTTCCCGGTGCGATGTCCATTTTCATAAGGATGTATCCCGCATCTTTGGGATAAACGATCTGGGTATTCCGTTTGAGGCCGGCAAGAACAAAATCATTCATATCGCAGGAAAGGACATGGTAGCGTTTGCCTTTGAGCTCGAAGGATCCACCAAGGGGGACTTTTGCCAACTCCTCCTTAAGGATATGGCCCGAGGGAAGACCGATGTTTTCGACATTTGAAAGATCAATGACTTTTTTAAACCTTGCAAGATCGGTTACTACTACCTTACCCGAGAGCACATCACCCACGAGCCACTCTCTCTTTCAGCTTGCACATAAAGCACAGATCCTTCTGAACAGTTTTATATCCGCAGCAGGGACAGTGATATGCACTGCCTTTCCTGACTTCAGCCCTGGCCATCTGGTATTTGGCCTTTTTCAGATACGCTGAATAGAAATACTCCCTTGTCCCGGGCATCTCCCATTCAATGGCTTCCAATACCTTCTTGTAGATAGGTCGTGCCGAACCCTTTGCATGGAGACATTTATCTTCATTACTATGAATATCATTGAGTACTGCATACATGTGCACTTCACGATCTGTCAACCTGACAAGAGGTTTTGTTTTTCGGACCATGCCCTTTTCTTCGGATGAAATTGGGCCGATAGCGGAGTTACGATCCATCTGCCAGTTGAGGATGCTGCCGATCAATAGGGATGTTTCATCATCCAGTGTATCGCCGGTCACGATCACATCACATCCAAGCTGTAGGGCCAATCTGTTGAGGTAATATCTTTGTACCTCACTGCATACGACACATATTTTTCTAAGCGAATATTTCACTGTTTCCTGGAAAGGAAATCCAAGAAGATTCTCAATGTTATATACCTTTAAAGGGATTCCGATCTTCGGTGCGAATTCACGCGCCGCATCTTCTGAATTCCGGGAATACTCTCCCAACCCATTGTTGATATGAACAGCTTGGACATCATAGCACATTCTTGAAAGGATCTCCGCAAGCATGAGATTGTTTGTTCTTCCTGATAAAGAGAGGAGGATCTTCTTTTCATGACCGAAGAGGCGGTATTGATCGATGGCAAAGGAGACTTGTTTGAAGATATGGTCTTTGAAATGAAAGGGGCAATAAGGGCTTGCGTATCCTGTGAGATTAAAGGAAGGAGAGCTTTTGCAAACCGCACATCTCATGCCTGCAGGCCATTCTAATCCGATATCAATAATGCTGTTCGATATCGTTGGCAGGATACTTTGGTTACTGATCTTAACAACCGGGAGGAAGTATTGAAATGAAAAGCGGCATTGTTTTCTTTATTCTGCTCGGGGAGAATCATGAATAGAGAATAATGATCTCTTGCGTGTATGCAAATAGAGGGGAATAGCCACTGAATTATGGTATGTACTCTTTCCGGTTGAAATAAAAAAAGCCCCTCACATCGTGAGGAGCCTTTTTTTGAATATATAAATGATCCCGGCAACGTCCTATTCTCCCACACAGTTACCCATGCAGTACCTTCGGCGCTAAAGGGCTTGACTTCCGAGTTCGGGATGGGATCGGGTATTTCCCCTTTGCTATGATCACCGGGAACATCGTTTAAAATCCGGTATTATTGCTGTTAATAAAATAAAGGAAGAGAGTGATTAAAGGGTCAAGCCTCACGGCCGATTAGTACTGGTTAGCTCAACATATTGCTATGCTTACACACCCAGCCTATCAATCCTGTAGTCTTCAGGAGGCCTTCAGTCTACCGAAGTAGAAGGGAGATCTTATCTTGAGACCGGCTTCCCACTTAGATGCTTTCAGCGGTTATCCGTTCCGAACGTAGCTACCCTGCTATGCCGTTGGCACGACAACAGGAACACCAGAGGTTCGTCCATCCCGGTCCTCTCGTACTAGGGACAGCTTCTCTCAAATCTCCTCCGCCCACAGAGGATAGGGACCGAACTGTCTCACGACGTTCTAAACCCAGCTCGCGTACCGCTTTAAATGGCGAACAGCCATACCCTTGGGACCTGCTCCAGCCCCAGGATGCGATGAGCCGACATCGAGGTGCCAAACCTCCCCGTCGATGTGAACTCTTGGGGGAGATAAGCCTGTTATCCCCGGGGTACCTTTTATCCGTTGAGCGATGGCCCTTCCATTCGGAACCACCGGATCACTAAGACCTGCTTTCGCACCTGCTCGACATGTCTGTCTCGCAGTCAGGCTCCCTTATGCCTTTACACTCGACGGCTGGTTTCCAATCAGCCTGAGGGAACCTTAGCGCGCCTCCGTTACATTTTGGGAGGCGACCGCCCCAGTCAAACTACCCACCAGACAGTGTCCTTCTCCCGGATAACGGGAGTAAGTTAGTAGCTCGAGTAGATCAGGGTGGTATTTCAAGGATGGCTCCACCGAAACTAGCGTCCCGGCTTCAAAGCCTCCCACCTATCCTACACAAACCTACCCAAGATACACTGTCAAGTTGTAGTAAAGGTCCACGGGGT
>CAVVYZ010000001.1:0-397500 GCA_963752595.1 uncultured delta proteobacterium | reverse complement strand
TTCCCTTGCAACATCGGCTTCCTGCCTGCCGTGAAACCTTTCCACGATCTCATGACCCAGGTTCATCTTCGCATCCATGGGGTGCAGCGCTCCCTGGCCGACCTTTTCCTTCAGGCCGGTAATTTCATCAAGCGACCGTGAGCTCAAGAGTTCATAGTACTTCCACATCAGCTCGTCGGAAATGGACATGACCTTGCCGAACATGTCTGCAGGCGTATCGTCCACTCCTATATAATTGTTGTACGATTTGCTCATCTTCAAAACGCCGTCTGTGCCTTCCAGCAGCGGCAGGGTCATTACCACCTGCTGTTCCTGGCCGTAAGCCTTCTGGACGTCTCTCCCCATGAGCAGATTGAAGATCTGGTCGGTTCCTCCCAGCTCCACATCAGCCCTCAATGCTACCGAGTCATATCCTTGAACAAAGGGATAGAGGAATTCATGGATGCTGATGGGGTGCTGCTGCTGGAACCTCTTTTTGAAATCCTCCCGTTCGAGCATCCTGGCCACGGTCTGGATAGAGGTAAGTTTGATGAAATCCGAAACCACCATGGTATCCATCCATTCGGAGTTATAGGCCATGATGGTCTTGCTCGGGTCGAGGATCTTCTTCACCTGTTCCTGGTAGGTCTTGGCATTTTCCAGGACCTCCTGCCTCGTCAGAGGCGGCCTTGTCGAACTCCTACCGCTCGGGTCCCCGATCATGCCGGTAAAGTCACCGATAAGGCAGATGACTTCATGACCGGCATCCTGAAACTGCCGCATCTTCTGAAGAATGACCGTGTGCCCCAGGTGAATGTCCGGAGCCGTGGGGTCGAAACCCACTTTAATCCTCAGCGGCCTTCCCTTTTTCAGCTTTGCTATGAGCTCCTCTTCGGAGACAATATCAACGATCCCACGCTTGAGTTCCTTTAATTGGTCCTCGATCTTCATGACATCTCCTGTATTATTTGGCGTACCGTACGGCGCGGGTTTCCCGGATAACCACGACGCGGATCTGTCCGGGATAGGTCAGCTTCGCTTCGATATCCTTGGTGAGCTGTTTTGCAAGAAGGTCTGCTTCTTCATCATTGATCTTGTCGACATCCACCATGACCCGTACCTCCCTGCCTGCCTGTACCGCGAATGCCTTGGCTACACCCTCGTGCGCATTTGCAATGGCCTCAAGGTCCTCGAGCCTCTTGATATAGTTCTCGAGCATCTCCCTCCTTGAGCCGGGCCTTGCTGCTGAGAGCGAGTCAGCCGCCTGGACCAGGAATGCATAGATCGAATTCACGGGCGCCTCGTTGTGGTGGGCAGCTATGGCTTCCACGACCTTCGCCGATTCCCCGTGGCGCTTTGCTATCTCCGATCCGATAATGGCGTGGGAGCCTTCCACTTCATGATCCACGGCCTTCCCGATATCGTGAAGAAGTCCTATCCGCTTGGCGATCTTCTGGTTTACACCCAGTTCGGCGGCAATGATTCCACAGAGGTGGGCTACTTCGAGGGAGTGCTGGTAGACGTTCTGGGAAAAACTTGTGCGGTACTTGAGCTTCCCGACCAGTTTTATAAGCTCCGGGCTGATCCCATGAACACCCACGTCGAAGGTTGCCTGCTGGCCGGCCTCCCAGATGCCGTCATTGACTTCCTTAGTAACCTTCTCCACTACCTCCTCGATACGGGAAGGATGAATCCTTCCGTCGATGACCAGGGTTTCCAGCGAGAGCCTCGCGATCTCGCGCTTGATGGGATCGAAGCTTGAGAGAATCACTGCGTCGGGCGTATCGTCGATAATGAGATCGACTCCGGTTACCGCCTCGATGGCCCTGATGTTCCTTCCCTCCCTGCCTATGATCCGGCCCTTCATCTCTTCACTCGGAAGGTTCACGACAGAGACGGTGCGGGAACTCACGACATCCGCCGCATAGCGCTGAATGGCTGTCGAAAGGATGCTCTTGGCCTTCTTATCCGCTTCCGCCTCAGCTTCGTCCGTTATCTGCTTCAGGAGTTTTGCCGCTTCATGCCTGGCCTCGCTCTCGAGGGACTGCATGAGTTCCTTTTTCGCCTGCTTCGAATCCATGCCGCTGATTTCTTCCAGCTTGGCTATCTCCTGTTTTAGCAGGCCCTCCACCTCGGCTTTGGCATTCTCCACAAACTTCGACCTGTCGAGCAGCGACTGCTCGCTCTTCTTGACCTCCTGCTCCCGTTTATCCAGCAGGGCGAGCTTGTTGTCGAACATCTCCTCCCTCTGATGGATACGTTTCTCGATGGCTGATACCTCCCTGAGTCGCTCCTTGGCTTCGGAATCGCTCTGGCTTTTTGCCGCGAAGATGATCTCTTTTGACTCGAGCTGAGCATCGGCAATAATATTGGATGCTTCTTTCTTTGAATCTTCGATCATCCTCTTGGAGGTTTCTTCCGCATCTTTCCCCTTTTTTTTATTAACGTAACTATTGAACACGTATCCACCAACTACCCCAATGAATACGGAAATAAGTATCGAAACAACTTCCATCATCGCACCTCGCATTTTGATCTGAAAAAACCTGTCTGCGTCACTACACCATCCACACATGCATCCCAAGGATCATCGGGCAAACGCCCTACATAAAACTCGTCAAAACACACGCCGACGGTATACACACCAGGGTTGGCCCGGATCAGCCTATCGTAATATCCCTTCCCGTAACCCACTCGATGGCCTCTCCAATCAAAGGATATGCCGGGAACAAGGATCAGATCGATATCATGAACTTGGGCAGCCTCTCCGCGGACCGGCTCGGGGATCCCGAAGCCTCCGCTGACAAAATTTTCAAGGGTTTCAGCAGGATAAAAAGACAAATCATTCTGCTCCACTTTCGGGAACAGAATGGTCTTCTTTGCATCATGCATAAGGCTCAATAAACTCACTTCTTGCCGTATCGGATAGTAGATGGCCAGGAGTTGAGCCTCCTGATATTGCGGGAGATTACGAATATGACCGGCTATCTGAGCTTCAAGGCGCTTCTTTTCCTCATGCGCGATCTCTTGACGCCTGACTAATATGACATTCCTGATGTCCGATTTGCTCTGCATTTTCACAGAGGGCATGCGGATTGGAAAGAAAGGAACGGGCAGATGATTTAAACCAACTCCTCAAAAAACCGTCTCGAGGCACGATAAAAGCCTTATCCGACAATCAGGCCAGCCTCTGCATGACTGCCGTAAGACTATTCCCTCACTGAAGAATACAGCCGGGAACAAGCCCTGCAAGGAGTTTTTCCGTGTTTCGTATCGGCTCTTGTCGGGACTGTAAGGTCCGTACACACGTAAGGGGCCTTTACTTTGATCCTGAATCTATCGCACTTATCAGCTGATCGACTTTTACGGAAACCGATTCTCTATAATCCCTCAAATCTGATTTTGCCTTTGCCACTTCATCAGCCAGATCGAGCATCACAATCGCAGCCAGTTCCAAGGTAGATATAGCGCTACCCTGTTGCTGTACATCGAAAACCTTCTTATTGATGTATCGTGACAGCGACTGAATATGTTCCTCATTACCCCCCGCCTTGACCTTATACTCCTGCCCAAATATCCGTATCGTTACTGTATCGTGCAAGTTATTAGAATGCATCTACGCACTTAATAAGGTGCGCAACCTTTTGCTTGACCAGTTCCTTTTCTCCCAAGAGATACTCCATCTCCTGCTTTAACCCGTGTACCTCTTCCTCCTTTTCTTTATATTTGATGGCCAGCTCCTCATTCTGCTTCTTGAGTGTGCCGACCAGTTCCAATAAGCCCATAATTTTTTGTTCTAATATGTCTAGTTTTTCCAAAAACGTCCCCTCGTTTATTAGCTTCGTGATTATACATCTATTCTACCTGTCTAAGTCAAGCCTCTAATCTTCATGCATAATACTTCAGAATTCTCGTGAAAAAAACCGATAGATATGAGAAATATCCAAGACGGAGGTTATCATGAACGATTCCTATCTCGATATGCTCTATGCCCTGGCTAAAGAGCTCAATACGGCAGAAGATGTCCCGACCATGCTCAACGCTGTCATCAATCACCTGCCGAAAGTGCTCGGTGCCAAGTATTGCTCGCTCTTTATCTGGAATCCTTCCTCCGGCGAACTCGAAATGAAAGCGCACAATCATGCAGACATCGGCCAGGACCCGTTCATCCATGTAGGCTCCGAGCAGAAAAGTATCATGAATCTTGTCTTGAGCCGTAAATCCTCGCTGATCATCCGCGATATCGAAGAAGAGATCGGGCTCCAGAACAAAGATAAATACAAGACCAAATCGTTCATGTGCATCATGATCAGGCACGGGGATGAGATGAAAGGCGTCCTCAACCTTGCGGATAAGGCTCACGGCGGATTTACCAAGGACGATATGCTCATTACCTCAATAATCAGCGAACTTTTTGGGGCTTTGCTTGCACGGATCGACCTAAATACGTTATAATACATTTTATGGGATTTACCTGTGGGATCGTAGGCCTCCCCAATGCAGGGAAGTCTACGTTATTCAATCTTATCGCCAAGGCATCGGCGCCGGCAGAAAACTACCCCTTCTGCACCATCGACCCCAATATCGGGATCGTGAATGTCCCTGATCCGAATCTCGAAAAGATCGTAGCGATCACCCACCCGGACAAAGTCACACCCACTATCCTGAAGGTCTATGACATTGCAGGTCTTGTCAAAGGGGCATATAAGGGGGAGGGGCTCGGAAACCAGTTCCTCGGGCAGATCCGGGGGGTGGATGCCATTATCCATGTGGTGAGGTGCTTCCAAGATGCCAATGTCGCACATGTATATAATGAGATCAACCCTGTAGGCGATCTGGAGATCATCCTCACCGAACTCGTCATGGCAGACCTGGAAATCATTCAGAAACGCAAGGAAGCCATGAGCAAGGGCTTAAGGGTTGGGAAGAAAGATTTTCCGAAAGGTGAACCGGAAATGCTCGATGCGTCAGAGGATGTCCTCAAATCAGGGCAATGTCTCATCGATACGAGCCTCGATCTTGATCAGTCGCTCATGAAATCCTGGGGTATCCTCACAGCAAAACCTTATCTCGTGGTTGCGAATATCGGTGAAAACGATGCCGGCACTGATTCACCCATACTTAACAAACTCCTGAAATGGGGAGAGGGGCATGGGAAAAAGGTCATCCCCATGACCACAAAATTCGAGCTGGAAGCATCGGAGCTGAGTGAAGAGGAGCGCAGGGAATTCCTCTCCTCGATCGGCATAGAGCAGTCCGGCACCGAGGTACTCATCAGGGCCTGCTATGAGCTCCTCGACCTGATTACCTTCTATACCCCGGTGGGGAAAGAGCTCAGAGCCTGGACTCTGAAAAAAGGCGGCACTCTTTACGAAGCGGCAGGCCTCATCCATACCGATATTCAGGAAGGGTTCATCAAGGCCGATGTAATAAGCCTGGCTGATCTGCTTAAACACAAGGGCCTGCACGGGGCACGCGAAGCAGGCGCCGTCCTCGTTGAAGGAAGAGAATTCGTCTTACGGGATGAGGATGTCGTGATCATCCATTTCCGCTGAACAAAGCTGCTGGCGGAATGACCGCCGGCCAGGAAGGTGCAGGGCCGAGCAAAACCCGGCCCGCAAACGGCTATCTGGTAAAGAAATCGGACCTTTCTTTCTGCACTTCTTCGGAAGAGAAATGCCGGACAGCGTTATTGTCCGCATCGAAGACGGTCACACCTCCTGAAGAGTCTTCCACTGAGGTAAACAACACCTCCCCTTCCCTGTTCATGGCTGTTACCCCGTTATCTGTTCTGGCGAGAACGAAGGACTTTGCCGGGTCGGCTGTAGATGTGACCTCGATATTCTGTGAATCCGCATCAAACTTCATCTTCATAGTGCCTTGATCATTCTGGGCAATAACATCATGGGTGTTCTGGAGGCTCGCTGTCATGGGATTCTCGCCGGTCCAGAATTCGAGGGAGTTGAAGACGACGGCATCTACGAGGGTGCTCGCACCATATACCGGTATAATCACAAATGCGAGGAAGAGTACTTCATCCACCCACTTATCCTTCGGTGAGGTCTGGAAATCATAGACCTTTCTGGTGAGCTGAAAAGTTCCTGTACATCCGGTTGCAATTATCGTGATCAGCATGAGAAATATTGCTAGTTTTTTCATATGGTTTCTCCTTCTCATTAAGAATGTTCCACTCTATGAGTTATGAATAAGTCGCCAAGCACTGAACACAAACAGGGGGTACAGCTCTGCTGGGGTGATTCATGCAAAAAAGGACAGCGGCTATACCACGTTGGAAACGAAAAGACCGAGAGTAAGATCCCTCGAATGATGGAATTGATGAATTATTCCGGCGGTAAAGTTCCGATCAGCGACGGTGATGCATAAAAAACGGGCAGCCTTTAAGAGGGCTGCCCGTTTTGTTTAAGGAAATGAATGGATGGGTATCAGTATTCTTTCGTGAGCTTGTCGAGTTCGGCAAGTGAGAATACCGGGCCGTCCTTGCATACGTATTTGTGTCCCACGTTGCAGCGTCCGCACTTGCCGATCCCGCATTTCATCCTCATCTCGAGCGAGGTGATGATGTTCTCCTTGGAGAACTTGAGATCGAAGAAGACCGGCAAAGTAAACCGGATCATGATGGGCGGCCCGCAGATGACAGCGACTGCATTGTCCGAGCTCGGCGCAACCTCTTTACAGACCGCAGGCACGAAGCCTTCTTTGCCCTTCCAGGTCGCATCGCCTTTGTCCACGGTGACATTGAGGTTCAGGTCTTTGCGCTTGGCCCACTCGTTCAGCTCGTCCTTATAGATGAGCAGCCCGGGGTTCCTGGCGCCGTAGATGACCGTGATATTGCCGAAGCGTTTGCGGTTGTCTTCGTGGATCATGTAGTTGATGAGCGAACGAAGCGTGGTGAACGCGAATCCGCCGCCAACGACCACGATATTCTTGCCTTCCAGAAATTCCAGGGGCCAGGAATTGCCCAGAGGCCCTCGGACGCCCATGTGGGTTCCCTCTTCCATCTCGTGGAGGAACGAGGTTACCTGCCCGGCCTTCTGCACGGTGAACTCGATGTAGCCCTTCTGGGTGGGCGATGAGGCGATGCCGATAGGCGACTCGCCCTTGCCGAAAATGGAGAGCTCGGCAAACTGGCCGGGGATGTATTTGAAGTTCTCTTCATCTTCTTTGTTCAGGAAGCTGAGCCTGAAGGTCTTGATGTCCTTCGTATCGACTTCCGTGATGATCTTTGAGACCACGACAGGGATCGGTACATATGGGTTCTGCATTACTGTCTCCCTCACAGTTTGGAAATATCTACGACGATTTTTCTGATATCGATGTTCACGGGGCAGGACATGACGCATCGTCCGCAGCCCACGCATGCAATCGGGCCAAACATATCAACATAGTAGCGGAACTTGTGCATGAAGCGCTGGCGCCAGCGCTCCTTTTGGCTCGGCCTCGGGTTATGGCCGCTGGTTTCCTTGGTGAACAAGGGGAACATGCAGGAATCCCAGTTCCTGACGCGCTTCCCGTCGGATGCCTTGACTTCGTCCTGTATGTCGAAGCAGTGGCAGGTCGGGCACATAAAGGTGCACGTACCGCACGCCAGGCACTTCTTGTGGATCGTATCCCAGAACGGATGCTCGAAGTTCGCATCCAGGAATCCCTTGATCTCTTTTGCAGGAATGCTCGTCTTGATCTCTTTTACTGCAGAAGCGGCGATCTCTTCCTTTTTCTTTTCGGCCTGTGCATCGGCCCTTTTGTCGCCGAAATACTTCAGGAGATTCTTCCCTTTATCGGTCAGGAATTCGGCCAGAAACTCGTCTCCGAGATCTGTGAGGAGCACGTCAGCACCATCAGTTGAAGTCGGGCTGCCGCCCACCGAGGTGCAGAAACAGGTGGCATAGGGAGGCTTTGCGCAGCTCATGGCCACAACCGTGGTCTTCTCGCGTTTCTCGATATAGTAGGGGTCTTTGTATTTGTCCTGGTCAAAGAGCATGTCGAGGATGGCGAAGCTCCGTGCGTCGCACGGACGAACGCCGAAGAGCACCCTGTCGCCGGACTCGCCTTCTTCCAGACCGGCAAATTCCATGCCCTTTTCCTTCCGGATGTAGCGCATCAGTGTCTCTGAACGGGGGAAGAAAAAGCTCTTGGGTGCATTCTTGGTATTCTTGAAATTCGGAAGCGCCGTAACCCCGTCTTTCACCAGTTCAAAGAGGACATTGTTCTCTTCTTTGACCGGTGCAAAGAGGCTCATGTCGCCCGCTATCTTGCCAACGATCCCAGCCAGCACGTCTTTTTTTATCAACCTTTTTTCCATGGCCATCTCTTTCGTTCTTCCTTGTTTTATAGGAGACCAAGTCCCGACATCAGGGGCGCTGCGTCGATGTTATGCAGCTTCAGCCAATCCCTGGGTCCCTCGAGCCCCATTGCGATACCGATGAGCTCGGTGAAGTAGAACACGGGGATCCTCACGTTCGCAGACGCCCTCATTTCGAGGTTTGCCATACACAGCGGGCATGCAACCACGATGCAGTTGGCCTCCGCCTCACGCGCCATGGTCATGAACTTGTCCGCCATCTTTCTCACGATATCGGTCCTGCTGATGGAGAGGCTTCCTCCGCAGCAGTCTGTCTTGTATGACCACTGCTTGGGTTCCGCACCGATTGCCGTCATCATTTTGTCAAGGAGGACCGGGTTCTCGTAATCGTCGAACTGGCAGACCTCCGGCGGACGAAGCAGCAGACATCCGTAATAGGCAACCGGCTTCAGGCCTTTGAGCGGCTTTTTCACCTTGCCTTTCAATGTATCCAGCCCGATGTCGTTTGCGAAGATATCGATGGGATTCCGTATGGCTACCGTTCCTTTATAGGGCTTGCCCACGACTTTCTCGATCTCTTTCTTGAGTTCTGCATCCTCTTTCAGCTGATGCTGGGCACTCTTGAACCGGTTGAAGCAGGCTGCACAGGGCACCATGACGTCGAGGGCGTCCTTCTCAGCAGAGATCAGATCCCGTGCGGGCAGAGCCACGGAGAGTTTATAATTGGTGCTGTGGGCCGCCGTGGCGCCGCAGCAAGACCAGTCCTCCACTTCTTTGAGCTCGATCCCCAAGGCAGCGCTCACTGCCTTGACCGACTGGTCGTATTCCTTGGCCGTGGCATGGAGTGAACATCCGGGGTAATATGAAACTTTCAACTCGTGCCTCCTTTATCCGTCAGGACTGCTTGGTATCTCTGAAAATCTTCTTCACCGAAGCCATGTCCCTGGTCTTGGGTGAAATGATGGAGATCTTGCCCTTGAGGAACATGCTCAAGCCCATATCCAGATCGGAGAAAAAGTCTTTCGAGAGGAGCTTGTAGTGTGCCAGCATGAGCGGCTCGTTGATCCTTCCGAACATCTTGATGCTTGCGAGGAAGGCTTTGTGCAGGGCGAGTACGTTCTTCTGCGGGATGGCAACACCCTTTTCGATGGCCATCTCCCTGAGCACGTCCATCATGCGCGCGATGTCCACGTTGTTCGGGCACCGGGAGATGCAGGTTTCGCAGGACGCGCACAGCCAGATTGCCGAACTGTTCAGCACGTCGTCCTTCATTCCCATCTGGATCATCTTGATGATCTTGTTCGGGTTGTATTCCATCTCTGTGGCAAGCGGGCAGCCCGCAGTGCATTTCCGGCAATGGTAACATCTCTGGATGGGCACGCCGCCTATTTTATCATTCACTTCTTGCAGAAACTGTATCATACAAGCTCCGTATCCGTATTATGGGTTGTAGATAAAATCTTCCTTGTCATTCTCCCGGTACGTGCTCAAAGGCGGCACGTCTTCCATGGAGGCCCCTGCCCTTTGCTCGAAAAGTTCCAATGCATCCTTGTCGAGCTTCTTGAGGAAGTTTCTCAAGTCCACTCCCATGGGGCATACCGATATGCACGACCCGCAGTCTACGCAGCGGCCGACCATGTGGAAGGTCCGCAAGAGCTGAAAGACCTGGGTGTCGGAAAATTCAGCACTCGTACCTACAAACTGCGGCATGGTCTGCTCTACGAAGCAGATCTTGCAGTAGCAGGAAGGGCAGGCATTCCGGCAGGCATAGCAGCGGATGCACTTGCTCATCTCCTTGGTGAAATAGGCCCAGCGCTCTTCGGTGGAGAGCTTCTCAAAGGCCTCTACCTTCTCATACTCTTTATCAGCAGCCTTGGCAGCGGCCTTATCTCCGATTATCACATCGGAAATCACCGGGTTGTTGAACCGGCAGGTGAGGCAGTTGTCAGCGAGCACGTCATTTACGTTTAACTTCTTGTCGCCGGCAAGGGTCTTTACCGTGATCTCTTCGCCGTTCACTGCTCCTTCGACAGCCTGCTCGCCATCCAAGGCCAGATTGAATTTCTTGGGATCGATGTACCCGTTGCAGGGCACGCCTAAGATGACGATATCTTCTCTTGCGTACTGCCTTTCCTGGAGCTGAATCACCAGCGACCGGGTCGTACAGCCGCGAGCCACGATCCCCACAACCTTTTTCTTCCGGTCCTCGGGCTTGACCTTTTTCTGGGCATCGCGGTGTGCAGAGATGATGTCATGGGCGTACTTTGCAAGGTTCTGCACGCAGGTAGCATCAAACACGAGCTTGTCGGCATCTTCAGGTGTCGTTATGAAGACAGGCGTTGCGGTGAGCGGCAGGGTTCCGCGCTCATAGCCAACGACCACGTCCACCTTCTTGTCAGCAAGCAGCTTTTTAGCCTCTTCCCGAATTTTCTTCTCAACGTTTTCCACGGCTCATCCTTTATAGTGTTTTGACGAGTTTCTTGGCAGGGCCGAGTTCTCTGACCTTTGCGGTCACGCCCTTGATTACTTTAGCGAACCGCTCTCCCTCTGAGGCCGAGCACCAGGTGAACATGGTCCTGTCCGGTTCCATGCCGATGTAGGAAAGATAGCGCTTCAGCATGGCGAACTTCCTCCGGGCAGAGTAATTGCCTGTCAGGTAGTGGCACTCACCAGGGTGGCAGCCCGAAACGAGCACGCCGTCAGCACCTTCCTGGAGGGCCTTCATGATATAGAATGGGTTGATACGTCCTGTGCAAGGGAGCCGCACTAACCGCACGTTCGGCGGATACTGGATCCTGCTGATCCCCGCAAGGTCGGCTCCGGCATAGGTGCACCAGTTGCACACGATAGCGATGATCTTCGGTTCCCATCCATCGGTTGACTTTACTTCAGCCATACTATCTCCATTCGCTTGACTATTTCATCCTTCGACCGTGTTAACAGCCGAGGGGTTTCTATCCGGCTAATGCCCCGATCTGGACCAGCACCTCTTCGTTCGTGAAGCCGTTGAGGTCCGCCGCGTTCATACGGCAGGAGGCCGTACAAACGCCGCAGCCTTTGCAGAGCACCGTGTTCACCGCAGCAGCACCTTCTTTCGCATCCACTGCAATGGCGCCGAACGGGCAGTTCTGCTTCGCACAGGCCGCATGCTGCGCAGCGGTCCTTGTTGACGAATGCCGTCTTGCCTTCTGCCTCGATGAAGTCCTTGGTCAGGATCGTGCAGGCCCTCGATACCGCTGCATTTGCCTGGACCACGGTGTCCTCGCTCAATTTGGGCGCATGGGACATGCCGCACATGAACACGCCGTCTGTGGCGAAAGTCCACCGGGCGGAGCTTCACGTGTGCCTCGAGGAAGAAGCCGTCCTGGTTGGTCGGGACCTTGAGCATCTTGCCGATCTCTTCGTTTTCCGGGTTCGGCACCGTGCCTACGCTTAAGGCCAGCATGTCGGCATTCGATGGTGACCGGTGCGTTCATGATCGGGTCAAAGACCTTGATGGCGAGCTTGCCGCCGTTTTCCATGACTTCCGGCTTCCGGTCTTCGTCGTAGCGGACGAACTTGACGTTCAGCTCGCGGGCCTTCTTGTAATAATCTTCTTTGAGGCCGAAGGTCCGGACATCGCGGTAGATGACCGTGACATCCTTGTTCGGATCCATCTCCTTGATCTTCAGGGCATTCTTCATGGCCTCGGAGCAGCAGTAGCGGCTGCAGTACGGACGCTCCTTGGTACGAGAGCCGACGCACTGGATCATGACCACGGACTCTGCCTTGGCGACCTTGGCGTCCTTCTTTGCAAGGAGGTCTTCCAGGTCGCGCTGGGTGATGACCTTGTCCGACTTGCCGTGGAGGTATTCGTCGGTCTCCAGTTCATAGGCGCCGGTGGCAACGATCACGACGCCGTGCTCGAACTTCACTTCGCCTTCCTTAGCCTTGATGGTTGTCTTGTAGTTGCCGATGAAGCCCTCGATCTTCTCGATCTCGGAGGCGGTATATGCATGGATCAGTTTGTTCGCTTTGACCTCGCTTCAGAAGCTTCGCGAGGTGGGCCTTGGTATCGAGGCCTTCGAGCGTGTAGTGCAGCTTTGCGTAGTTCCCGCCGAGGTTTTCCTGTCTCTCAACGATATGGGACTCGAATCCCTGGTCAGCCAGAGATCAGCGCTGCAGTGATGCCGGCCAGACCGCCGCCGATGATGAGCGCAGCGTGGTTGACCTGAGCTGGCCCGGCTTGAGGGGCTGGAGGTACTCGGCCTTGGCTATTGCCATGCGGACGAGGTCTTTGGCCTTTTCGGTTGCTGCCTGCGGCTCGTTCATGTGCACCCATGAAGCCTGGTCGCGGATGTTGGCCATCTCGAAAAGGTAGCGGTTCAGCCCTGCCTTTTCGCAGTTCTCCTGGAACAGGCCTTCGTGCGTCCTCGGAGAGCACGATGCCACGACCACCCTGGTCAGGTTCTGTTCTTTAATGACCTCTCCCATCTTCACCGCAGTGTCCTGCGAGCAGGTGAAGAGGTTGTCGGTGGCGAACACTACGTTCGGAAGCGTCTTTGCATAATCGACAACAGCCGGGACGTCCACGACGCCGCCGATGTTGATGCCGCAGTGGCATACGAACACGCCGGTGCGGGGGCCGATGCCCTTGATATCTTTCTCGAGCGGGACCTCGTCTTCGGTGATCATGGTCCCTCTCTTGGCTGCGAGCAGGCCTGATGCGCATGCTGCCGCACCGCTGGCCTCCATGACCGTCTCCGGGATGTCCTTGGGGCCGCCGAATGCGCCGCATACGAATACGCCGTCGCGGCTGGTCATGACCGGGTTCTCGATAGAGGTCTTGCAGAAGCCGTGCTCTTCGAGCTCTATGCCGAGGGCCTTTGCCAGCGGCTCCGCTTCCTTGGGCGGGGTGAGACCGACGGAGAGCACGACCATGTCGAATTCTTCCTCGATTAGGGTCCCGTCTTCCTTCACATAGGTAATGAGAAGGTTCTTGGACTGCTGGAGCTCTTTTACCGATGAGGGCATGGAGCGGATATAGCGGATGCCGTACTCGTTCTTGGCGCGGTTCACGAACCGGTCGAAATCCTTGCCGTGGGCGCGGATATCCATGAAGAAGATGGTCGGTTCGAAGTTCTTCGCATGTTCCTTGCCGATGATGGCCTCTTTGGTGGCGTACATGCAGCATACCGACGAGCACCAGGAGTTGCCGCAGTTGGTGTCGCGGGATCCCACGCACTGGATGAATGCGACCTTCTTGGGTTCTTTATGGTCCGAAAGCCTCTGGACATGGCCGAAATACGGACCGGATGCCGAGAGGATTCGCTCGAACTGGATGGAGGTGACCACGTTGGCATAGGTACCGAAACCGTACTCGCCGCGGAGTCCTGCGTCAAAGGTTTCGAAGCCGGGAGCCGCGATGACGGCGCCGACCTCGACGGTCTCCATCTCGTAGGTGTCGTCGTGATTGATGGCCTTGGCAATACAGGCATCCACGCACTGGTAGCATTCGGAGCAGATGCCGCAGCTCAAGCACCGGTCGGCCTCTGTCTTGGCATCCTCTTCGCTCATGCCGTTGATGACTTCGTTGAAGTGAGTTCTGCGCACATTGGGGTCGAGATGCTTCATATGAACCCGTGGGGCCTTTACTACGTCTCTCAAGTCCTTCTCGTCTTTCTCCGCGAGACGGACGTGCAGTTTGGAAGCGACCAGCGCCGCCCAGGTCATCGGATACGCCGGTAATGTCTTTATCTGCCAGACCCTTGGTCCAGTACTTTACCCTGCCTTCCTTCACATCGACATTCGAGAGGTACCGGTTGATGGAGATGGCAGCCTCTTTGCCGGCATTGACCGCCTCGACCACGGTGGCAGCACCGGTCATGGCATCGCCGCCGGCGAACACGCCGGGCATGCCCGTGGCGAAGGTGAACGGCTCGACGTCGATGGTGCGCCACTTGCTGATGGTGATGCCGCTGTCCTTGGGCAGGAACGCGAGATCAGCGGACTGGCCGATGGCCGGAACGATGGAGTCGCACTCGATGATGAACTCGGAGCCCTTTACCGGAACCGGCCGGCGCCTGCCTGATGCATCGGGCTCGCCGAGCTCCATGCGCCTGGCACTCGATACCCGTTACCTTGCCGTTCTCGCCCACAACGCGCACCGGGGCGACCAGGAAGTTCATCTTGATTCCTTCTTCCTCGGCCTCTTCGATCTCTTCTTTTGCAGCAGGCATTTCTGCGCGGGACCTGCGGTACAGGATGAATACGTCCTTCGAGCCGTTACGGACTGCCGTACGGACCGCGTCCATGGCAACGTTACCGCCGCCGATGACCGCAACCTTGTCACCCAGGAAGATCTTTTCGCCCAGGTTCATCCGCTTCAGGTAATCGATACCGTGGATGACGCCCTGCATATCTTCGCCGGGGATGTCGAGCTTGGTGCTGATATGGGTTCCGCAGCCGAGGAACACGGCGTCGTGCTTCTTGCGTCAGATCTTCAAAGGATATGTCCTTGCCGATCTTGGTGTTGCAGACGATCTTCACGCCCAGGTCTTCGATGACCTTGATCTCGGCCTTGATGATGTCCCGGGGCAGACGGTACTCGGGATCCCCAGAGTGAGCCAGCCGCCGGGGATCGGGGCTGCTTCGTACACCGTGACATCGTAGCCTTCGGCAGCAAGGTAGTAGGCAGCGGTCAAGCCGGCCGGGCCTGCTCCCACGACACCCACGGTCTTGCCCTTCTTTTCCTTCTCTTCCGGCACATAGCGGGTTTCGGCATTGAGATCGAGGTCTGCCACGAAGCGTTTGAGGTGCATGATGTCGACAGACTCGTCCACCTTGGCGCGCTGGCAAGCGGTCTCGCATGGATGATTGCATACTCGGCCGCACACAGCCGGGAAGGGATTGTCTTTCTTGATGAGCTTCAGAGCATCCTGGTACTTGCCTGTCTGGATCAGGGCAACATAGCCCTGCACGCTGATGTGCGTGGGACAGGCCGCCTTACAGGGCGAGGTGCCGATCTTGTCGATGGCGAACCCGCTCGGTATGGCCTGGGGGAAGTGGCGGTAGGTCGCCTTGCGGTCGCCCAGGTTCTCGTTGAAGTCCGAAGGAACGGTGACAGGACAGACATTCGCACAGTCGCCGCAGCCCGTACACTTGCTCAAGTCGACGTACCGGGGGGCCTTGAGGAGTTTGACCTTGAACTTGCCGGGCTCTCCCTCCACAGACTGTACGGTTCGGCGGGTGAGGATCTGTACGTTGGGATGCCGCCCGACTTCCACGAGCTTCGGAGAGAGGATGCACGCCGAACAGTCGTTCGTGGGGAATGTCTTGTCGAGCTGGGCCATGACCCCGCCGATGCTGATCCCGTTATCAACGAGATATACTTTCATGCCCGAATTTGCCAGATCGAGTGATGCCTGGATTCCTGCGATACCCGAACCGACAACCATTATTGCGCCGATCTTTTCGCTGTCTTTAATCACTTGGCACACCTTATTTTTGAATGAAGACTCATTTTTTATAAATAATGTATAACATAGCCCATACTCTAGGTCAACATCTAGTTACTGAATTCTTTCATTAAAATAATCTTAAATACCGTAATCTTGGTATTCCAAGAGACCAGTGCCCTGCGTTATTAAGTGCAAATATTTCGATGTCTTATCAGATGTAATCTCATCGTTTAAGTTCAACTGTTTATTGTTTTTGAAAGAATTCCCTTCCCTTCGGATCAAAAGCTGTGACTTGAACGAACAGCGACATTGCTTTTTACAAGGCGCTGAACGAATTGCATAAAAGGTCAGAGCGGTGATTACCGATAAAGCGGAGATACATCTATATTTATAGTCATCTCACCCATTGCCGTAGAATTGGCCCGTTGAGAGACAATGCATCAAGAATTCCTTAGCATTCCGGATGAACCTGGGGTTTATTTCGGGGCTTTAGACCGGTTCATCCGGTAGATAAAGGCCAGAATCTCGGCAATGACCCTGTAGAGCTCTTCGGGTATTTCTTCATTGATATCGAGCTTATAGAGTGCATCGAGAAGCGTCTTGTCCTGCCTGATGGGGATATTGTTCTCCTTGGCAATGGCGAGGATCTTTTCAGCAACAGTACCGCTTCCCTTGGCTGTCACCTTTGGTGCGGGGTCCTTGCCCCGCTCATATTTCAGCGCTACGGCCTTATCATGTTCCTTTTTTCATACGAGGACATCGACCTCCTTGCGAGAGGCCTTGCTTAAGCGTGCTCGCACCACCTCGATAGAACGGACACCGAAAGGTTCGAGACTTTCCTTCAGCTCGTGGATACCGCTTTTAAGAAAATCGGCGATCTCCAAAGACGGGGTCTTGATCTCCACATCTATGCCGCTGCCTTTGTTCATGCATGCCCTGCATTCAATATTTCCCAGGTTCTCGGTATCGATATCGAAATGAAGGATATAGGCGTCATCTTCCTTTTCGATCGATACTTTCGCACCGGAGCCTGAATCTCCATCCACCAGGGGGATGAGAAGATATGCAAGGGCCTGGGGATACTGGTATATCTGATCCAGGACCGATGTGACGAATTGAGCCGATGGTCCGTCATCCGCTCCCCGGGAAGACAACTTCCGTGTGATTTCCTGGACGAGAAACGAACTGACCGGTTTCTCCCCGAATTTCCCGGCGATCCGGCTCAGCATACTGCCGAGTTCTCTCATGGGAGAATTTTTACTCTCGACTTCCTCCGGGGACGGCTTGAGGATTATTTTCGGAGTTACTGCATGAACCTTCAGGTTGAGCACCTGGCCTTTCTGCAGGGACATCGTGGTTTCCACAAACAGGCGCTTCCCGAACATGGAAACAAGAACCGATCCCCCTTTCGGCGCTGAAAGCACTGTTGCGATCACGGACCTGCCAATGGAGATAGAGGGAATGTTTTCTGTTAAGACGATGCTGCCCAATCGAGCCAGTGCAGGGTTTATCTGCATTGTTTTTAGGCATTATCCCCATTGGTTATCTTGACCATGAGCTGGATCTCGCCAACGGGGATACCGGTAATCTGGGAGATATCGACCGGATCGAAACCCCCTTTATACAATCTGACCACGTCCGTTTGGGTATAGTCTCTCGTCTGCTTCGTATTCACCGCTGTCTTCTCCAGTCCTTCCATCAGCAGCCTGGCTTCACGGATTTTATCATCGAGTTCGTTCATGGCCACCTTGACGATATCGACCTTGGCCTGGATCTGGTCACGGAAGTTGTCGGAAAGATGCTGGGTCTCCTGCAATACGCCTTTAAGTTCGTCGAGGACTTCAGTTGGGAGGTTCTTTTTCTTATCAACGAGAATGAAGTATATGACGATGCCCAGGAGAACTGCCTGAACGACAAACTGGATCAGGAGCAGGATCTTTGTCGGATCAAGAGATTGAAACCACATCGTTTAAGTCCTGAACCTATACCACAACATCTATGATATGCCTCTTACCGGTCTCCTGGGTGCCGCCTTCGGGATTATCCTTTTCAAGACCTTCCTGATGTGATTTTTTCTGCTCTTTCTGCCTGCGGTGTTCACGGTCCTTAGTGGCTATATCGTGAGGTTTGTCGGATTCGTTTACTTCCCTGTTCTTCCGAAGCCTCTGCTTGGCTTCGTCTTCGGTGAGGATTTGTCTGGCCACCTCGGACTGCACAAACGAGTTCTGGTTTATCTTCTCAATCCTTCCTGCCTGCGACAGGATTGAAGATATATCGGTTGCACCAGCCATATCTTACCTCTTATATACATTATCGACTCAAATATATATCAACTTAAACTTGAATTTGCAACAATTGTTACAGAAAAGTTGAATATATTCGTCACCCTCACTCTGCAAAAAACGTCGACATCTACCTTTTGGGGGGATATTTTTTCCATGAAGCCTACGAGCCCTCACCTACCCTCTGGATTGAACCCCTCATGCCTGAAGCGAAAAGCCTCCCGCAGGATTCGAACAGGATATACTTTGTCCCGAGCAGGGGAATGCTCTTTTCCTGGGCAAGCTTCATGGCTTCAGGAGAAGGCCTTTTCCCCCTCACAAAGATGATGGCCCTCAAGTCGAGCGTCTCCGCTGTCCGGACGACCAGCGGATTGGTAAGCCCTGTCAGGAGGATCGACCCTTCTTTTGCAAATGCGAGCACATCACTCATCAGATCTGCAGCAAATCCGGTGTTGACTTCCATGCTCAGCATTTCTTCGCCGACAATCACATCAGCATCGAGGATTTTTTTAATCTCAGCAAGGGTCATATCGTCTCCTATCGTTGTATATTACTTTGACATTACATACTTATGGATTGCCCTGGCTGCCTTTCTGCCGGCACCCATGGCGAGGATGACCGTGGCTGCACCCGTGACGATGTCACCACCTGCAAATACGCCCTCCCGGGAGGTCTGACCGGTTTCCTCATCTGCAATGATGTAATTCCATTTGTTCGTTTCCAGACCAGGCGTCGTGCTCTGGACCAGGGGGTTCGAACCTGCTCCGATTGCCACAACCACGGTATCGATATCGATGACGAACTCGCTCCCCTTCATGGGTACAGGCCTTCTACGCCCGGAATCATCAGGCTCTCCCAATTCCATTTTTAAACATTCTACACCCACAACCCATCCCTTGTCATTACCGATATAACGGATCGGGTTCGTAAGGAGGTGAATCTGAATCCCCTCTTCCTCGGCATGGTGGATCTCTTCTGACCGAGCCGGCATCTCTACCCGTGACCTTCGATAAATGAGGTAGACATTGTCCGCGCCGAGCCTCATGGCAGTACGTGCAGAATCCATGGCCACGTTTCCGCCGCCGACGACTGCCACGTTTTTGCCCCGGACAATGGGTGTGTCATATTCGGGGAATCGGTATGCCTTCATGAGGTTTGAACGGGTAAGGTACTCATTGGCCGAGTACACGCCGTTGAGATTTTCTCCCGGGATGTTCATGAAGGTGGGCAGGCCTGCCCCGGTCCCGATAAATACCGCATCATATCCTTCTTCGAAAAGATCATCGACCGTATCGAGCTTTCCTATAACATAGGATGTCTCGATCTTTACCCCCATCTTTTTGAGGTAGTCGACCTCTGCCGCAACGATTGCCTTAGGCAGCCTGAACTCGGGGATTCCATATACGAGAACGCCGCCCGGTGCATGAAGCGCCTCGAAGATGGTCACGTCATGTCCGAACTGAACGAGATCGCCCGCCACCGTAAGCCCGGCGGGCCCGGAACCGACTATGGCGATTCTCTTCCCTGTCTTTGCAGGAATCTTGGGGATCGATACCTCGCCTGCTGCCCGCTCGTTATCAGCGACAAACCGTTCGAGCCTTCCGATGGCTACGGGCTCGCCCTTTTTGCCCCGTACGCACTTCATCTCGCACTGGACCTCCTGGGGACATACGCGCCCGCATACTGCAGGCAGGGCATTCGTTTCCTTGATCTTCTTCGCTGCTTCAACGAACTTGTCTTCAGCGACAAGTGCGATGAAAGCAGGGATATCGATTTCAACCGGGCATCCTTCAACGCACGGGCGGTTCTTACACTGGATGCAGCGCAATGCCTCTACTTTGGCAGTATCAGGCTTATAGCCGAGTGGAACCTCGTCGAAATTCCTTGCGCGAACCTTTGGAGCCTGCTCCGGCATCGGCTGCCGGAGAATCTTGAGCCTGTCTTTCATTTCCATGGTGCTTATCCCGATACCTGCCGTGTACACGAGCAGTAGTGATCAATGCTTTGCTTTTCGTCGCCGAGATAGATACAAAGCCTGTCCATGAGCTGTTTAAAATCTACCTGGTGCCCATCGAATTCCGGACCGTCTACGCAGACGAACTGGGTCTTCCCGCCGACGCTCACCCTGCACGCTCCGCACATTCCCGTAGCGTCCACCATAATCGAGTTCAAGGATACGACCGTGGGAACATCATATTTTCTGGTAACATCGCACACCGACCTCATCATCGGGACCGGCCCGATGGCCACCACGAGATCGACCTTCTTTCCGGGCAGCAGAAACTTCTCTTCGAGGGCCTGGCTGACAAAACCTTTGAATCCATAGGACCCGTCATCCGTTGTTGCAATCATCTCGTCAGATACGGCTTTCATCTGGTCTTCCATGATGAGGACTTCTTTTGTCCGTGCGCCGATGATGGATATGACATGATTCCCAGCAGCCTTCATAGCCTGGGTTATGGGGTAGAGTGGTGCTATCCCGATCCCGCCGCCTATACAGGCAACAGTTCCGAAATTTTCGACACGGGTAGGTTTCCCAAGGGGACCGACGAGGTCGAGAATCGTATCGCCGACGTTGAGATCCGCAAGGTGCCTCGTGGATTTCCCCACCATCTGAAATATGATGGTGACTGTTCCTTTGTCAGGATCCGCATCTGCGATTGTGAGCGGTATCCTCTCGCCCTGTTCGTTAATCCGTATCACGACAAATTGGCCGGCTTTTCGCTTCCTTGCGATCTTCGGTCCGGAGAGGACTATTCTGAATACACCTTTGGACAGCTGTTGTTTTTCTAAAATCTCCGCAATCATAATCTCTCCAATTCAATAGAAAAGAAAAATCTTTGTCAATGCATTATCTCTTTTTCAAGGAATTTACTACAGCGGTAAGCGCCCCGTACGTGAGAAAAGCACCGGGAGGAAGTATCATGACGAGAATCGGGATATAGCTGCTGCCGAAAAGGTGATGTCCGAAGAGTGATCCGTTCCCCAGGAGTTCCCTGACACTGCCGATCATAAGGAGTGCCAGGGTAAAACCTCCCCCCATTCCTATACCGTCGGCAATGGACATGGAAATCGAGTTCCTCGATGCAAAGGCCTCTGCCCTTCCGAGGATGATGCAATTCACCACGATCAGAGGGATAAAGATCCCCAAAGCATTATAGAGGGTCCTGAAATAGGCGCTCATGACGAGATCCACAACGGTTACGAAAGAAGCAATGATAATGATGTATACTGCTATGCGTACACTGTCCGGGACATATTTCCGGACCGCTGAAACCACGATATTCGAGCATACGAGCACGAATGTCGCAGCGATGCCCATGCCGATGCCGTTTTCCATGCTGGTGGAAACAGCCAAAGTAGGACAGGTGCCTAAGACTATCACAAAGAGAGGGTTTTCTTTCCAGATTCCCTTGATCAACTCGCTATTGAACGACATTGCTGCCTCCCAGTATCTGCTCCTTGTTTTTCTGGTAATTCTCGAGACCGTTCTTCACCGCACCTGTTACGGCCCTTGGCGAGATAGTGGCACCGGAGATCTGGTCGAAATCACCGCCGTCTTTCTTTACCTTCCACTGGGCATTTTCGAGCGACTTTCCCTTGTATTGGTCGGTAAACCATCCTTCGGTAATCTTCGAGCCGAGCCCGGGGGTTTCTTTCTGATCTATGATGCCTACCGACAGGATCTCTCCGTCAGGCTTGACGCCGACCATAACCCTGATCAGGCCTGCGTACCCCTTATCGGATGAAGTCTCGAAAGCGATCCCGTTGACCCCGCCATTCGCCTTCGAAATATAATAAGTCGTGCCGCCTACCGTAACGGAGTCCTTATCCGGATCGTTGTCATGCTGCGGCAATACCATGTTGAGCGAGCTGAGCAGTTTCAATCTGTCCTGATACGCCCTCGGCTCTTTGGTCTTTTCGTTCACATACGCAAGGGATAGCCCGGCCAGGACACATACAGTCGTCAGGACTCCCACGAGTCTGATTATCTCCTTCATTTTATTGCTCCGTATTTCACGGGCCGCGTGGCCCTGTTTATCAGCGGGACAAGGGCATTCATGATGAGTATGGCAAATGACACCCCCTCGGGATACCCTCCCCAGATCCGGATGATGACCGTAACGGCCCCGCACCCTATGCCGAAAACAAGCTTGCCCATATTGGTAATGGGTGTAGTCACCATGTCGGTTGCCATGAAGAAGGCCCCCAGCATCAAACCACCGGTAACCAGGTGGAAGGATGGACTTGCATAGATGCCGGGGTTGATGCCCCAGAGAATTCCCGTGAACAGGGCTACGCTCCCCAGATATGAAACAGGGATGTGCCAGGTGATGATCTTCCGGACGATGAGGTAGACCCCTCCCAGGATCAGTGCAAGTGCAGAGATCTCTCCCAGCGACCCCCCTATGTTTCCAAGGAACGGGTCCATGAGATTGAGATGCGGTGCTGCCGTTACGGAGTGATGCTCGAAGATGGCCGTCTTCAGCGCACCGAGCGGAGTAGCGCTTGTCACTACATCGGAAGGTTCAGAAAAAAACGACCGCGGCTTAGGCCAGGTCGTCATGGCAACAGGGAAAGAGATCAGGAGGAATACCCGTGCAACCAGGGCAGGGTTGAAGGGATTATTCCCAAGCCCGCCGTATACCTGTTTGCCGAAGATGATGGCCACCGCCGAGCCGATCACTGCCAGCCACCAAGGGGAGCCGGAAGGGAGGTTCATGGCGAGAAGCAGGCCGGTCAGGGCAGCAGACCAGTCGTTCACTGTGTTTTTCTGCTTCGAGATCCTTTGCCACACCGCCTCGACCCCAACGCACGATACCATTGTTACGGCGATGACCTTTATGGCTGGAAAACCGAAGAAGTATACCCCGATCAAAGCACCTGGCATCAGGGCATAGATGACCTGCCGCATGATCCAGGGTATGTCCTCCGGTGAATGGACATGTGGAGAGCTCGAAACGTATATATCCTTCATCTCATGCCCCTTTGCTCTTGGCACTCGCCAAGCGGGAGAGCGCCTTCAGATGTTTAATAAAGTGGACGATGGGCCTTCTCGCCGGGCACACATAGGTGCAGCATCCACATTCAATGCAATCCATCAGGTCATTCCCCATTGCCCTCTGCCATTGATCTTTTTCGCCGAGCTTGCTTAAGATCGAAGGGATAAGGCCCATGGGACATGCTTCGACACATCTGCCGCATGAGATGCAGGCGGAGTATTCGGAAATATCAGTGTCTTTTTCGGTCAGGACAAGAACTCCGGAAGTCCCTTTCATGATAGGGATCTCGCTCGTGAACTGGGCGATACCCATCATGGGCCCGCCGAATATGATCTTGGAAGCATCTTCTGCGCCTCCGCAGAAGTCTATGACCTCCTTGAGCAGCGTCCCTACCCTCACCCGGATATTCCTGGGCTGTGCAATCCCGCGACCGGTCACGGAGGTAATGCGCTCGATCAGTGGAATACCCGCGCTGCAGGCGTCCCAGATCGCTGCACAGGTCCCAGCATTCTGGACGACCGTTCCCACGTCCATGGGCAAGCTGCCCGTCGGTACCTCGCGGTTGGTGAGGGCTTTGATGAGCTGCTTTTCAGCACCCTGGGGATACTTCACCTTCAGCGATACGACCTGAATTTCAGGGGGAGCCTTCTGCTCCATGGCCCGTAAAGCGTCGGGTTTGTTCGCCTCAATCGCAAGATATGCCTTTTCAAGACCCAGGATCCTCATGGCGACACTGGTTCCCTTCAAGACCCGGTCAGGCTCTTCAATCATGAGACGGTGGTCCGAAGAGAGGTAAGGCTCGCATTCGACACCGTTGACGATAAAGGTATCGATGATCTTATCCTTGGGCGGGGAGAGCTTCACATGGGTGGGGAAGGTTGCACCGCCCATACCCACGATGCCCGCAGACCGGACCGCTTCCAGGAGGTCATCGCGTGTCATGGCAAACGGGTCCCGCACGGCCGGCAAACCCTCCAGCCATTCGTCGTGGCCGTCCGCCTCGATAACGATGCAGGGCCCGAAGAGTCCTGTCACCGGGTGAACCATCCGGGCAATTTCCTTGATCTTGCCTGAAGTAGGAGCATGAACAGAGGCCGACACGAAGCCCGAGGGCTCGGAAAGTGCCTGCCCTTTTTTTATGGTTTCACCTACCTTGACAATCGGCTTTGACGGTGCGCCCAGGTGCTGCTGAAGAAGCACATAGTACAGGGAGCTCAAGGGGAAGTTCACGACCGCGCTGTCTTTGACAAGGTCCTTCTCTTCAGGGGGATGAACACCGCCTTTGAATGATCTCATGCGAGCTTCCTTTCTATGGCGTCCGCCGGGCATTTTTCGATGCACAAGCCGCAGCCGATGCATTTCCCCTCATTCACGACATACGGCTCTTTGGGTTTACCGGAGACAGCCTCGGCAGGGCATACCTGCTCGCAGATTCCGCATCCTTTGCACTTCTCCGGCAAAATCCGTACCTTTTCAGATGTTCTTTGTGCAGTGATGACCCCCGTGGGGCATACGCTTACGCACAATCCGCACCGGCGACACTTGTCCTGGTCGATCTCGGCTGCTTTGTCTTTTGAGACGATGATCGCTTCAAAGGGGCAGACATCGGCACAGATCCCGCATTTTATGCAGCCGGCCTGGCAGGATTTCTTCATATCCTTGGCTGCGTCCTTGGATATGCAGCCGACGGAGTAGTTACTTGATTTGGGAACAAGCCCGATGATCATCCGTGGACATGCTCCAACACATTTCCCGCACCCGGTGCACTTATCGGCGATCACATGAGGAAGCCCGTCTTCACCCATAGTTATGGCACCAAAGGGGCATACAGCAACGCAGCTGCCCATGCCAAGGCATCCGTATTGACATCCTTTCGATCCGCCTGCGATGAGCTGGGCCGAACGGCAATCCCTTGGGCCGACGTATGTATATCGCGCCGTGGTCTCTGCCTTGCCGCCCTTGCAACGCACGCATGCAATCACCTGGGAGACGCCTCCGAGCTCTCTGCCGAGTGCTTCGGCAATGGACTGCAGGGCTTGTGCATTCACTGCAGGGCATGTCATCGGCGTGTCAGCGTTTGAGGTAAGTTCATGGGCAAAGGCAGCACAGCCGGCATATCCGCATGCACCGCAATTCGCACCGGGGAGCCTGTCCATGACCTCTTTTTCCCTGGGGTCCATCTTGACGGCAAAGGTTACCAACGATATCCCGAGGATAAGGGCACATACTGCCCCGATTCCGCCTACTACCAAAGCTGCAGTAATCATCTTACTTCACCAGACCTGAAAATCCCATGAATGCCAGAGAAAGAATCCCTGCTGTGATGAGGGCAATGGGCGTTCCCTGGAAAGCCTTGGGAATGTTATTGAGATCCATCTCTTCCCGCATACCGGCAAAGATGGTCAAAGCAAGTCCGAAACCCACTGCAGAACCTGTTCCGAAAATAACCGATTGCAGTAAATCATATTTGAGGTTGATGTTCAGAATGGCAACACCAAGCACTGCGCAGTTGGTCGTGATCAAGGGCAGATAGATGCCCAGGGCCTGGTAAAGCGGCATGCTCACCTTCTGGATGATCATCTCAACAAGCTGAACCAGGGAAGCGATGACAAGTATGAATACGATGGTCTGGAGATATTCGAGCCCGTTGGGCACCAGCAGAGTATGGTTGATCAGCCAGGTGACAAGGGATGCAAGGGCAATGACGAACACTACCGCCATGCTCATGCCGATCGCCGTATCCGTGCTTTTCGATACTCCGATAAAAGGGCAGATACCTAAAAAGCGGGAGAGGACGAAGTTGTTCACGAGCGCTGCACTGACAATCAACAGTAGATACTCCATGAAATGCTGCCTCCCTAAGTCTATTAAGCTGATGTACTAAATCAGAATTTCATAGGCATGTCAATAATACGGCAAGCAATAAAATTAATATATTCTATTATTTTTACTAGCAATTTACTTTACTGGAAAATTCCAGGTCTCATATGAGGGGTCCGCGGGATGTCTCATTACTGAATAAAAAAGAGATGGCGGTTTTGTTTACCGCCATCTCTTTCGAGTCGTTACGTTTCAGATGAAGACGTTTAAGCTAATCTTCGTCGTCGTCCTTACGAGGCCTTGATTCTTCGGCACGTCGTGCGCTCTGAATGGATCTGTAGAGCCCTCTTGCAAGTATCAGTGCTATGGCAAAGAGGAGGATGAGTGATACGAATACCACAACGATACTGGACTTCTGCCATCTCTGAACCTTATCCTGGATCTCCTTGACCCTTTCCTGGCTCAAGTGATGATATTTATCGATATCAACCATCATCCCGACCCAACCGAACCCCTGCGGCTTGGCATATCCGTTGCCATAGAAGGGGATGGGTGCATAAGCCATGAAGATCCGCTTGTCATCAACGGTATAGGTTAATGATCCGGCTTTGCCTTCAGCGGCGAGTGCATGAATCTTGGGAAGGTTCTCGTCGAGGAATCCCATCTTCAGTATGTTCATGCCGCCCTCGCCGGCCTGGGAAAGCTCTTTATAATTCTGCTCATCCAAAACCGGAACCGGCTTCATATTCTGATCCAGCCCCGGGATAAGGTAATCGCTGGGATGAGCAATGATATTTCCGTTCCGATCTACCATGAACGAATAATCCATGTTCTCCGGATTAACCTGGGCATAAACCATCCCGGGTTCCGTAGGTATGATATGATCTGTAAATTCACTTATATGTACTACGTTTAAAGCAAGTTCGACAACTCCTGCAAACCCCTGAGAATCGAATACCGGGGCTGCCATCCGGATAATGCCGTCAAATCTCTTTCCGCCGTCGAATTCGGCTTTGTTCACATGGCGGCCGACCACCGGACCCATGTAGAATTCACCTGGGGCCATAACCTTGGCCATCTGGAAGTAGTCTTCGGATCCAAATTCTCCGTTGGCCGGATTGGACATGTCACGCAAATTCTCTTTCGGAGCCACGCCCTGGGCAGTGACCTTCAGCACTTCCATCCCTGTTTTGTTCAAGAAGGCGATCTCCCTGAATACGGGAACGGGTATTTTCACGATCCCGACATTGGATGCGTTGACGACACCTCTGCTGTTGGATCTGAGAAAGGTGGTGTATGCGTTCTCATCCCGAGGAAGTATCGAAGCTATCCGGATGTCCTTTTCCGTGTCGGAGAGGAACTGAGCGACTGCATCCGCTATATTCTGAGCACGCCCTCCTATCGACAGCTTCTGACTATCGTCGAGAATGCGCAAGTTTGCCTGTGTCGCCTCCTCGCCCACCTTGACAACCCCCTTGCTGATAATGACACCGGTGATAGTAAGGGGAAGCACGATGAGGATGAAAAAGCTTACGGCAATACTGGCAAAACTAAAATTAGTTTTTGCTTCCTGGTCCATATCAATCTCCTGAACGTCTTATGCAACCGCTTGTGTAGCGATAACCCACCATGTTCATCTTATCACCTAAGAAAAACTATTCATCTGGAATCCCAAAGCAATGCGAGCCGCGTACCCCCCACTCGCACCATTTCGTTGAAGCAAAAATAGTGCACTGATGTATGTAGGCTCCTTTGAGATCATCGATACCGCTTTTCCTAACCCATTATAATTGCTTTGAAGGGGTTTGCGTAGAGGATGATAAGGGTTACAACGAGGGCGTAGATTGCGATGGACTCTGTCATAGCAAGACCAACCATCATGGTAAGCATGATTTTACCCTGAGCTTCAGGATTGCGGCCGACTGCCTCGCTCGCACCTGCAGTTGCCTGACCCATTCCGAGGCCTGGACCCACGGTACCAAGACCCATGCAGAGGCCTGCTGCGATGACCGATACTGCGACGAAGATTACCTTAGCCCAATCCGTATACCCTGCTGCTGCTCCATCGGCAGCAAAAGCAACACTGGATACTGCGAACACCATAAAGGCAACAGAAACAAAGGTCATTAATCTGCTCATCCCACACTCCTTAGAGTTTTTTATTATGAATTCAGAGAATTATTCTGAATCATGGTTCATTAAATACACTATTGGAATTTGCGATGCAAGCAAAAATTTGTGGTGAATGAGCCCTCGTTTCTTACCGTATACCCATGGAATCTTCTCGGGTTACCGCTCGAGATAAGCCTTGATTACATCTTGATTTACCCAGGATTCCGTCCTGAGGGAATCCTCACTTATCAGGCCTTTTTTTACCGACCTTGCAAGGCTCTCCTCGATAGGGAAATACTCGCCCCGTAACGACGGTGCCTGGCCTTTAATATAGTATACCTTGTCATCCCTGATATACTTCTGGATTCTCGGCGTTGCCAGGAGATGCTCCCAAGCCAGGACCCTCTTTTTCGAGCCTTTGGACCATATGAGCCTCTGCGCAAAGGCGGCGAGCAGGGAACGGGAGAAGAGCATCTTCATGTAATCATCTGAGAGTGTCGTTATGATCTGCTCTATAGCGCTGAACACATCGATTGCAGAGAGACCCACGATCACGAGGATGCCCTTCTGAGCTGCAAGGACAGCGGCTTCCATCATGAACTTTTCCTTGATGTGGGAGATTATGAGAACATCCGGGTCGTGCTTGGTGACGCGATCAAAGACCTCCTCGAGATTCTTGTCGGTATCCCTTCCCAGCTCACGCTGATTCACATTGGACATTTTATGATGGTGAATGTACTCGATGGGATCCTCAAAGGTAATGATGTTGCAGCTCTTCGTGGAGTTGATATGGTCGACCAGTGCCGCTATAGTCGTATCCTTACCCTGCCCCCGTGCAGAGCTCACCACGAGGAGCCCCCTTCTGTCCAGCAAAGAGATGAGTGATTCGGGCAGGCCCAGTGATGCTGCAGACGGGATATCCTCCACCAGTTTTTTTATCGCCACTGCGATTTCCCCACCCTTCTGGTAATAGATGTTCACACGGTATCTGCCGATGCCGGGCTTCAGGTAGGTGAATTCTACCTGTTTCTTGTCCTCGAGCTCCTGCATATGCTCCTCTGGAAGCACCTCTTTGACGAACTCATACATCATGCCGGGTGTTACGATCGGCAGGTTGCTCCGTTTGAATACACCACCGGCTCTGACGGCCGGTGCAGTTCCCAGAGAGATATGAAGGTCTGTACTTTCGGGGGCGTCCAGGAGCCTTATCATATTCGAAGGCTTCATCTCATTGACCGTAACGGTGGAAATACTCCTCCTTACCGTTGAGAGTGTAAGCTGCTTGGTCCCGTAGCCGAGCCGGTCCAGATGATCGAGGATATCGTCAATCTGAAACTGCGTCGCCAGCATCGGGACAACGTCCTTGTTGATGATGAATTTGACGTTCTCGACAACCATATAATTCAGGGGGTCGGCAAAAGCCACCGTGGCAACCTTGTCATTCACCTCGATGGGGAGAACCTTCATCACCCTCATCCGGTCAGGGGGCATGATCGTCTGGACATCCTTTTTTATAACGGTCTGCCTCATGTTGAGCGTCGGAACGCTCGTCAGGTTTTTCAGAATATCCAGGATCTGGTCCTCGCCGAGATAGGCCAACCGTATAAGGGCCTCTCCGAGCTTTATTCCCTCTCGCTTCGCGGTCTCCAGCGCATGCCTGAGTCTGTATTCATCGATGAGGCCCAGCTCTACCAGGATTTCGCCCATCAGCCTTTTGTCACCCATGCACTCCCCCTATTCGCATTGAATCTATTCTCGTATCCATTATCGGTTGCCTGGTGAGGATATCTTTAACAATTATCTATCATTCTGTTTTATGAACCGAATGCTTTCAACCACTAAGCATCCATATTCCCGGCAATAGTTTCCCGTACCATAATGACAAGAGGAAAATTCCATGAGGGGGTCTTGACTTAAACGTTGTTCATCCATTAGAGAGAGGGAACACTATAGAGTCGGGAGCTGAAATGGCAAAGACACTCACACGGAAAATAATCGAAGCGCATCTGGTCGAACAGAACGATCGGGAGTACACGCTGAAAATAGACCAGACCCTGACCCAGGATGCGACCGGGACCATGGCGTATCTGGAATTCGAGGCCATCGGTATCGAGAAGGTGAAGACCGAGCTTTCGGTGAGTTATGTTGACCACAACACCCTCCAGTCGGGGTTCGAGAATGCCGATGACCACCGGTTTCTCCAGGATGTGGCCCGCAAGTACGGCATCTACTTTTCCCGGCCGGGCAACGGGATCTGCCACCAGGTGCACCTGGAAAGGTTCGGGATGCCCGGCAAGACGCTGCTCGGATCGGACAGCCATACCCCGACTGCAGGCGGTATCGGGATGCTGGCCATCGGCGCAGGCGGCCTTGATGTCGCTTCGGCCATGGCAGGCATGCCCTTTTCCATCCCGAAGCCCAAGGTTGTGGGTGTCATCCTTACCTCCCGGCTCCGGAAATGGGTAAGCGCCAAGGACATCATCCTCGAAGTCCTTAGGAGGGTAACGGTCAAGGGCGGTGTAGGAAAAATATTCGAATACACGGGAGAAGGGGTAAAGAGCTTAAGCGTGCCGGAGCGGGCGACGATCACCAATATGGGCGCCGAGCTCGGGGCAACGACATCCATCTTCCCGAGCGATGAGATCACCAGGAGTTTTCTTGCTGCCCAGGGAAGAAAGCACGACTGGAAGCGCCTCACTGCCGACAGGAATGCCGTATACGACGAAGTCATGGAGATCGACCTTGCAACAGTCGAACCCATGGCTGCATGCCCGCACAGCCCGGACAAAGTGGTCCCTGTACGTGACCTCAAAGGCAAAAAGGTCGATCAGGTGCTCATCGGCTCCTGTACGAACTCTTCGCTCAAGGACCTTATGACGGTTGCCTCGGTTCTCAAAGGCAAAAAGATTCACCCGGATGTAAGCTTCGGCATCGCTCCGGGCTCCCGCCAGGTGCTCTCCATGCTTGCCGGGAACGGATCGCTGACGGATATCATCGCGTCGGGTGCCCGAATCCTGGAGAGCGCATGCGGCCCATGCATCGGCATGGGGCAGTCACCGAAAACGGATGCTGTATCGGTAAGGACCTTCAACCGGAACTTCTTCGGGAGATCCGGTACCGAGAGTGCAGGCGTTTACCTCACCTCGCCGGAAGTCGCTGTTGCGTGCGCTCTGAAAGGCTGCTTCGTCCATCCGGAGGAGCTGGGCAGCTACCCGCAGGTCAAGCTGCCGAAGAGGTTTTCTCTCAATGACTCCATGATCATCCCTCCCGACCCCCAAGGGGTGAAGGCGGAGATCGTCAGGGGGCCGAATATCAGGCCCCTGCCCAAGCGCGGGCCCATGGAAGACAGTCTCGAACTCGAGGTCCTGCTCAAGCTTCAGGACAACATCACCACTGACGATATCATGCCGGCAGGCGCAAAGATCCTTCCCTTAAGGTCGAATATCGAAGCCATCTCCCGGTATGTATTCTTCGGCATCGACCCTGACTTTTCCGCTCATGCGAAGAAGGCCGGGTCGGGATGCATCCTTGCCCGGGAGAATTACGGCCAGGGCTCATCACGGGAGCACGCCGCGCTGGCGCCCATGTACCTCGGCATCAAAGCCGTCCTCGCCAGGTCCTTTGCACGGATCCACCGGTCGAATCTCATCAACTTCGGGATACTGCCCGTCACTATCGGCGAAAAGGCCTATGTGCTCCTGGGTAAGGGCGCACGGATCAGGATTTCCGGTATCCTGCTGGCCCTGGAAGGCAAGGAAGGCATCGAGGTTCGGGAGACCGGAAGCGGGCAGAAGCTCGACTGCCTGGTCCAGGTAACGGACAGGGAGCGGGAAATCCTGAAAGAAGGCGGCCTGCTCAATTACATCAAATCCACGATACAGAGGCAGATATGACAAAAAACGTAAGAACGCGATTCGCCCCTTCGCCGACCGGGTACCTCCACATCGGCGGAGCCCGTACGGCACTCTTCGCATGGCTCTATGCCAGGCACACAGGCGGCACCTTTATCCTGAGGGTAGAAGACACCGATGCCCAGCGCTCAACGGACGAATCGAGCCGCCAGATCCTCGACGCCATGGAGTGGCTCGGCCTCGACTGGGACGAGGGGCCTTTCTATCAGTCGGAGCGCCTGGACCTCTACCGGTCCTATGTAAATAAGCTCCTTGACGAGGGTAAGGCCTACTGGTGCGAATGCACCCCTGAGGAGCTTGAAGAGCGGAGAAAGATCGCGCTGGGAAAGGGCGGAAAACCGAAATATGACGGTACCTGCAGGAGCAAAGGCCTCGGCCCGGGCCCGGGAAGGGTGGTGCGCTTCAACCTGCCCCCCTCCGGCGTTACCTCGTTTGACGACATGATCAAGGGCAGGATAACGGTTGACAATTCCGAGCTCGACGATCTCATCCTCATCAGGTCGGACGGCATGCCTACTTACAACCTGACCGTGGTCATCGACGACGCCGACATGAACATCACCCATGTCATCAGGGGAGACGACCACGTGAACAATACGCCGAGGCAGGTCCAGCTCTACGCAGCACTCGGATTCGACATCCCGGTCTTCGCCCATGTGCCGATGATCCTGGGATCGGACAAAACCCGCCTTTCCAAGCGCCACGGGGCCACCTCGGTCACGGCATACAAAGATATGGGATACCTCCCTGAGGCGCTGGTCAATTATCTGGTCAGGCTTTCCTGGTCCCACGGGGATCAGGAGATCTTTACCCGCGACGAGCTCATATCGTTCTTCGACATCCACGATGTGGGCAGGAGCGCTGCGGTATTCAACCCGGAGAAACTCCTCTGGCTCAACCATCACTATATCAAGACCGGCGATCCTGACAGGATAGCAGGCCTTATTCCCGATTTCATCAGGGCCAAGGGGTATGAGGTGCCCGATCATGCATACCTGGAAAAGGTTGTCCAGGACGTCAGGGAGCGGACAAAGACACTCGAAGAGATCATCGAATTCGGCGACTTCTACTTCATGGAGAAAGAGCCTCCAGAAGAGCTCAAGTCCGGATTCTTCAAGCCGGAGCTTGCAGGTGTCTTCAGGTCGCTCATAGACCGTTTTGAAAAGATCGATCTTTCGCAGAAAACGCAGGCTGAGGAAGCAGTCAAAGCTATCCTTGATGAGACGGGAATGAAATTCAAGGTCATGGCCCAGCCCATGAGGATTGCCCTGACCGGCAAGACCGTGTCCCCGGGGATATTCGAGATCATCTCGACCTTGGGCAAAGAACGGGTAATCCCCCGGCTGAAAAAGGCCTTGGCGTATATGGAGGCTTAAGAATGAAGATTCGCGATTTTGCGCTTCTGGCACTCTTCATCGCACTTGTTGCCGTTTCCACCATGATCGTGCGCGTTCCCATCCCCCAGACGAACGGATATCTGAATCTCGGCGACAGCATGGTTCTCATGGCCGCCCTCTTTTTCGGCCCAGTGGGAGGATTTATCGCAGGGGGCATCGGGTCTGCTCTGGCCGATATCCTGGGAGGCTATCCCCAGTGGGCCTTGTGGACGTTGCTGATCAAAGGGATCGAAGCTCTGATCGTAACAGCCGCGGTAAGCGTCCTCCTGGTGCGCAGGGACAGGATAACGGTCAAGCTCGTCTTGTGTTTCATCCTGGCAACGGCGTGGATGGTCCTCGGCTACTTCGTGGCCGAGACGATCATGTACGACCAGAAAGCGGCTCTGGCGGAGCTGCCTGCAAACATCCTCCAGGCAGCCGGGAGCACTGTGCTCGCAACGCTTCTGATGCCGGTGTTCCACAGGATCATCTCCTCCACGAGGGATGAATAGAGGCCGCATCAGGATGCTGGATATCCGACAGATCGCAAGCACTTCATTCGCCCTGCTGAGCTATATCATTACGGACAGCGAGTCCTCCGAGTGTTTCGTCATCGACCCCCCGGCCGATATGCGCTCTCAGATTGACATAGACACCCTGAATATCAAGGCAGTTATCAATACCCACATCCATCCGGACCACACTATGGGCAACCACCTTTTTTCCGGCAGAGTGCCCATCCTGGCCCATAACGACGAAGGAGGGCTTTTCCAGAGGATCGCCAATTCGTCACTGGCAGCAGTGTTTACTGCACGGATACCCCCGAAGATATCCTTTATACTTTCCGAAGGAGAAGACCTCCTTCTCGGCAAAACATCCATCAGGGTACTCCATACTCCCGGGCACTCTCCTGGATCGATCTGCCTCTCCTGGCCCGGGAATCTCATAACCGGAGATACGGTATTCGTTGAGGGCATCGGACGGACAGACATCCCGGGCGGGAATCTCGGGGCCATCAGGAAAAGCATTGAGCGGATACTCAAGTTTCCCGGAGATACGACCATCTGGCCTGGACATTCGTACGGAGGGAAATACCATGCCGCCCTCGAAGAGATCAGCCCTTTCCTGAAGCAAATCCTTAAATCTATCTGACAGTTATGTTTCACAGTGGGAACCGGGCGATAGCTCCTCCCTCATTGCAATGAAGTACCCCTTAAGCAAGCCCCCTCTCCTGTATCCTCTCCCCGAGTGGAGAGGAAAAAGTGGGAACCCCTTAAGCCAAGCTTAAGGAGTATCATCTGAATGAATTCCTGGTGGAACTTTAAGCATTTAGCTCTGGAAAAAATATCAAAAGCTCTGTAATCTGATATGATAACCATGTTTTTCGATTGAGGAGGTCATCATGCGTAGAAGGATCTGCACGTTTATTGCCCTGTGCGTAATAGTATCTCTTTGCGGGTGCGCCGGGTTCAGACAGTCTCTTTTCGATTCAGGCCTTTCCCTGGAGCGGAAGCTCTCAAAGCTCGAACCGAAGACCATTCAGGTAGGCAAGCTTCCCGTTTCCTACCTTGAACGCCCGGGTTCTGGAGAGACGATTATGATGCTGCACGGTTTTGGTGCAGATAAGGACAACTGGGTCAGGTTTGCACGGTATATCCCCAGAGAGTACCGCATTATCGCAGTCGATCTCCCGGGGCACGGTGACAATGCCAGGGATCTCAAGACAACCTATTCGATCGATTACATCACCGATGGCTTTGCCGATACGGTAACTGCACTGCATTTAGATCGTTTTCACCTGGTGGGAAATTCCATGGGCGGATATGTGGGCACTCTCTACAGCTCGGACCACCCGGGAAAGGTGCTGTCGCTCTGCCTTATCGATCCTGCCGGCGCCAAGTCTCCCCAGCCGAGCGACCGCGAGCTTGCCTTGATGCGCGGGGTAAATCCCCTTGTTCCCAAAACAAAGGCCGAGTTTGACGAATTGCTGACGTACGGATTTCACAAGCAGCCTTTCATGCCCTGGCCCGCCCGCACAGTACTGGCCGAGAAGTACATGGAGCGCAGTGAGTTCAATCAAAAATTATGGAACGATGTCTGGGAAAACAGGCTGGACATCGCCAACTACTTCGAAAACCTCACCATGCCGGTCCTTCTCTTCTGGGGTGATAAGGACAGGATAATCCACATCTCGACCGTCAGTGTCTTTGAAAAGGGAATTCCTCAGATCAAAACCGTCATTTTCAGAGACTGCGGGCATATGCCCATGCTCGAAATCCCGAAAGAGACGGCACACATCTATACCTCTTTCCTGCAGGGAACACTGAAAGACCCCAGATCCGACTCCCAGGACCACTCGAGCAACGGGAAATAAAAGCCTGCCTCTACGCTGCCGGCAGGTTGCCGGCAGCGTAGCCTGATTCTTTCTGCATCTCCCGAGCCAGAGCCGGGACTGAATCACCTGTCACCGAATAAACTCAAGGCATCAACCCATTTTACCATGTGCCCATACCTGATCAGAACTGCGTCCCGGCAGATGTCAGTTTGTGAATCAATTAACTTTTTGTTCATTTTTTCATTGTTGGCCGAAGAGCTGTATGGTATTTATTTGTTACTGATCATTGGCATTAGAAAGACCGGCCGTTCCGAGCATGAACCTATGGTCAGAGAAGAGGAGGGAGCGATGACAGAGAAGCTCATGTACCTGAGCACGGCATGGCGTGACGAGGTGGAAAAGCGCCTGAAGGAATTGTTGAGCCCCGAGAAGATGAAATACGTCACCACCTCGGTATCGTTCAACTATCTGAACTGCCCGGACGGGAAGGATCGGTGCCTCTACTTTCAGTGCAAGGAAGGGAACATCACCGAGGTAGCCCTCGAGGATGCAGGCTCCCGCCAGGCAGAATTCGTCATCAGCGGGAACTATGATCTCTTTGCACAAGTCACCCAGGGGCTCATGTCATCCCAGCGGGCGCTCATGAGCGGCAAGCTGAAAGTTAAGGGCAATATGGTCAAAGCGCTCAAGCTCGCGTCTCTGGCCGACCGGATCAACAAGGTTATGGCCGGGATCCCAGCACTCTACTGAACAGGAGGCACGATGACAATACATACCCTGAACGACCCGTATGGTATCGACTGCCCTGGGAGAGTCATACAGATCCAGGCCATAATGGCCCGGGAAAATATCGATGTCTACCTGGGTTCGCGCTTGCGCACGCTGTCGTGGGTAACGGATGCCTTCTGTCCCTGGAGATCTTACGTCGTGATACCTGCGGAAGGCCTGCCCACGGTATTCACCTTTGTCATCGATGCTGCCCGGGTTGCGGACGAGTCATGGCTGGATGAGGACCATGTCCTGGGATATGCGCCCGTGGGCGGAATGGACCAGATCACGCAGATAACCGATTTCATATTGGATAGTCTCGGGCTCACAAAAGGACGCATCGGCTTCGAGAGCGGCATGTCCAATTATCTTCCCGAAGGCAACCTTACCTATTACGAGTATGAGAGCTTCCGATCGGCGTTATCGGGGTTCGAGTTCGTAAACAGCCACCACATCATCGATGGCTTGTCTCTGATCAAGGACCAGGGCATCATCAACCGGTTCAGGGAGGCTTCCCGGATTGTGGATTGCGGCCATGAAGCGGTGAAAGAGGCCATATCCCACGGCGGATGGAAAGGCATGACCGAGACGGAGATCGCAGGGATTGCAGCACTGGCCATGCGAAGAGCAGGGAGTGTCTGGGAATGGTCTTTTACCGGCGGCAACGAGATCGCGAGCGGATACCGGACAGGCCTTGCCGGGGGAGCCTGCACACCTGCAACCACAAGGAAACTTATCTACGGTGAAGCCCTCATGGTGGATATCCATGCCATGTTCAAGCTCAGCCTGGGCGACCATGCACACAACTATCTCCTCGGCACCGCAACAGACCGCCGCCTCCTGCACGCCCGGAATTTTATCGATATCGTATCGCTTACCCTGAAAACCTACCGGGCAGGCATATCGCCCGTGAGTATTGCGGAGCAGATGATGGACTTTGCGGAAACAAGAGGGTTTGCAGAGTATATGGTCCCGGGATTCGAGCACGGCATCGGGATGGTGGGGGATGAATGGAGGATCGGTATGAACGACGGGCCGCTCCCCTACTGGACCAATCCCGAGCACATCTACCAGGAAAACGAGATCGTCATCTGCGCACTTCAGTACGCCTGCCCCCAGGAGAATATCGGCTTCCGGTACGAAAATCCTATCCTCATCGGCAAAGACGGATGCGAGCCGCTGTCAAAGTTTGCGTTGGATATCGAAATCATCGAATGATGCGGGGCAGTACTCCTTTGTAAGATGCTTCAGGCGTGGCGGCCTTTTTCCTCAGGAGGGTTTTCCACCGTAAGGGGGATGGAAACGGCTCTGCGTTCCCCTGCTTCATCGATGTACGTATACCAGTACCTGAGCAGGGGAAATTTATTACCCCTTCTCAAGTACGTCATGTTCTTGGAGAGTTCTCCGTTTTCTATGGTAATGAGATCGTGCCAGATCTTTCCGTTATAGGAATACTGTAGCTTATACCGGTGGTAGGATGATGATATGTCCGATTGGGAAATCCGTGCTTCACTCTCCTGTGTCGTAATGAAAAACAGGGTAACGGCCACAATGCCTATAATGGCGGCAACCCCCAAAATTGGTGTCCTCATAGTTTCCTCCTGTTACGTAATAAAGATATTTCATAGGTGATTTCCTAACAGGGAAGCGTGTTTGAATGATACAAGAGCCATGCCAAAGGAAATATCCCGATGCATTTCCTGTCATATTGCATATGTATAATCGATGCTTGAAATTTTCCAAGTGCCCTTCCCCTTCCCTTATGTGAATTCTTTTTCTCATTTTAAGGAGATTTTTGCCCTTTTTATGAGAAACTTAGGTTTGATGCACACTTTTATAACCAGAGACGCTTTCCTTTATCTTTCTTCAATCGGATTCTCCTAAATTGACAGCAGGATCTCAGCCTGAGACGGTTCTCCCGGGCTTTTCCCGACATTGCTTTTTTGGCAACAGTCCCTTTTGATTGTATGAGCCGAAACCACCCCTAAAAAAGGTCCCGGGGAAATAATATTTATTAAACGCAAGGCACGGGAAATTTTAACTTGAAACCACTATATAACCCTATATAAACAAGAAACCTGAATAAATAATATGAGGAGGGGGTACCATGGCTAAAACTGCTCCGGGTCGTGAAGATGCACTCAAGCTCCTGCAAGAGTATACAAAATCAGACAACCTGCTCAAGCATGCATACGCCGTAGAGGCGGTAATGCGGTACTTTGCCAGAAAATTAGGTGAGGATGAAGAGAAATGGGGAATCATCGGTCTTGTCCATGATCTCGATTATGAGCAATACCCTGACCAGCACTGCTCCAAAACAAAAGAGATCTTGGAGCAGCACGGCTGGCCCGATGAGTATGTCCGCGCAGTAGTTTCGCACGGCTTCGGGATGTGCTCTGATGTCGAGCCTCACAGCAGGATCGAGAAGACCTTGTATGCCATTGACGAGCTTACCGGTCTCGTTGCTGCGAGCGCCCTTGTCCGCCCGTCCAAGAGCGTGCTGGACCTCAATGCGAAGTCAGTGATGAAAAAATGGAAATCGCCTGCGTTTGCTGCAGGGGTCGATCGGTCCGTCATTGTCAAGGGCTCCCAGATGCTCGGGGTTGATGTAGTCGGCCTCGTCGAAGACACCATTATGGGCATGCGGGAAGCAGCAGAGGCGATCGGGCTGAAAGGCCAGGTATAAGTCCGGCCTACGGAATAATATAATAAACAAGTACGGGGATGGATCGATTCGACAGGCACTTGCCGAACCATCATCCCCGGGAAGGATACCAGATGCTGGTAAAAATATTTGATGGTCTTACCGCGTTTATCTGGGAAGATTACACACAGAATAACTGCAACTCTTTCTTTATCGATTCATCGAAAAAGATCCTCATTGATCCTGGACATGCCCACCTCTTCGGCCATGTCCAGAAAGGGCTGGCTATGCTGGGGGTCACGCCTGGCAAGATTGATATTGCGCTGGTAACGCACGGACATCCCGACCATCTTGAAGCGGTGACGCTCCTGAAGAGCCCTACCCGGTTCACCATGAGCCTCGTGGATTATGACTACATCGTGGAACTCGCCGGAAAATATTACAAGATCCCGGAGCCGGACTTCTTCCTCAAATCCGGAGATCTTGCCTTAGGCGACGATCAGTTCGAAGTCATAGAAACACCGGGGCATACCCCGGGCTCGATCTGCCTGTACTGGCCTGCAAAGAAGGCCCTGTTTACCGGAGACCTCGTTTTCCCGCAGGGGATCGGCCGGACAGATCTGCCCGGAGGAAGCGGGGAGCAGCTTAAACAGAGCATCAAGAAGATCATGAATCTCGATGTCGAATACGTCCTCAGCGGCCACGGCGGAGTTATCATAGGGGCCGAATCTGTCCGGGAGAACTACAGGATCATCGAGGACCAATGGTTCAGGTATCTATAAAAGGGATTCCAACTCCTCAGTCAGGTGATGCTGGGCCTGCATGGCCGTATCCTGCCAGGATTTGCTCGTGGACAGGTTGGGAACGACCGAGTTGCCCCTGATTCCCTGCCGTTCAAACCCTTCCTTCAAGGCGACGATCTGTCCGGCAGCCTGACTCTGGAGCTTTGCCCGCTCGCCGTCAATACGCTGCATGATCAGATCCCTGCTGATGCCCCAGATGGCATGGAGGGCATCCGGAATTTTTACGTTTTCCTCTCCGATCCGGATCTCCCGGATGAATTCCGCTTTCAGCAGCTTCATCAGCTCCGGCCGGTCTTCCCCGGCATCTTTGAGCTTCGAGTCCACATCGTCCAGGGTCATTTTATTATCAAGGTATTTCCGAACCCATGCCTTGGCCGAGTCGGCGAGCTCCTTGTATTTAAGATTGTTCCTTTCTTCCTGGGTCATGCTCAGATTCCTTGTCCGATCCATGACGATATCCAGGGTACTGCGTATTTTTCCCATAGCTTATCCCTCTTGCCTTTCTCGTTTTCCTTTTCAATCAAATAATCCGCCTTAAGCTTGGCTTAAGGGGTTTACTCCTTCTTCCTCTCCCAACCCGTTTCGCGGGTGCCCCGGGGAGAGGATACAGGACAGGAGATGCTTCATTAGATAGGAAAAATCCCGTGCTGAATCAAGACCTCCGACTTATTATGTGTCTTCAGGGTTGTGCATGTCCGGCAATTGCCTCGATGACTTCATCCCAGACAGCGGGCGGCAGGGCATGCCCCATTCCCGGGATAACTTTGAGCTTGGAACCGGGGATACTCTTTGCAACGTCGAGGCCGCATTCGAGAGGAAGCAGGGGATCGTTTTCCCCGTGGATAACGAGTGTCGGGATATGAAGAGATGCAAGCCTATCCTTCCTGCTTCCCGATGCAAAGATCGCCGCAAGCTGGCGGGCGCTGGCAACAGGAGATACCCCTCGTTCAAAGGTGCGCTCTGCCAATTCCTGCAGACGTTCTTCCTCCATTGGCAACTCGCCTCCGTTCAATATCTTCCACATCTTGATGAAATGCTCGATATATTCGTCTCTCTGCGTGGGAAAAGGCCGTAACAGGTATTGGACAGCCTCCGGCTTCGGAGGAGGAAGGAGGGGATTGCCCGTGGAGGACATGATGATAGTAAGCGTGCGCACCCGCTCGGGATGATCCATGGCAAGTATCTGCGCGATCATGCCGCCCATGGAAGCGCCCACGATATGGGCGGAAGGGATATGGAGCGCCTCCAGCAGACCAAGGGTGTCATCTGCCATGTCATTGAGGGTATACGGCATGCCGGTTCCCATTCCCTTGATGATATCCTTGAATCTCGGCATGCCGAGCATATCGAGTCTCGTGGAGTTCCCCACGTCCCGGTTGTCGAACCTGACCACCCAATATCCCCTGGCTGCCAGCCTGGTGCAGAAATCGTCTTCCCAGATGATCATCTGGGAGCTTAGGCCCATGATGAGGACCATAGGCTCACAGCTCTTGTCACCGAAGGTATCAAAGGCAATGTCTATCCCGTTGGTCCGCACGGTAGATTCACTCGTCTGCATTCGCAAGACTCCTCCATCCTTTGCCTTAGCCGGAAGCAAGCAATGTTCTTTGTATTCCCCCCTGATCTTTAGGCATTGTTACCAGATTTCTCACAGCAAAAAAAGGCTTCTCATTAACAGACTCATCGCCCTGCGCCGTGAATTATCTTCGGAAGGTACTTGAATATCCAAGGTCTCTATCATAAAAGAATCATATTGCTGCATTGGTTTTCATCAAGAGTAAAAAAAGACAGGTGCACCCGCAAACATTTCGCCCTTAAAGGGTAAACTCATGGACCCGATGAATGATTTGTGCTCGATATTTTTCAAAGCTCTGGAGCGTGTCGACCCCTATTCGATGATTAAGGATGCCATGAAAATCCAGGGGGATATCCTCACCATCGACTCGGTACACGGCAGACTGCATGAGGACCTGAAGTCATATCGGAGCATCATTGTCCTGGGCATGGGCAAGGCTTCGATAAAAATGGCACAGGCCGTGGAGGAAATCCTCAAGGAAAGGGTTACCCAGGGTGCGGTCATCACAAGGGTCGGACAGGCCGAAGATCTCAAGCGGATCAGGGTAATGGAGGCAGGCCACCCGATCCCGGATGAACGGAGCATCCGCGGGGCGGAAGTCCTTTTTGAGCTGGCGATGAAGGCCGATGAAAAAACCCTTATCATCAATCTCGTTTCCGGAGGGGGATCAGCCCTTTTCAGCCTTCCCAGGGAAGGCATCACGCTGACGGATTTGCAGGATGCAACAAGAACCCTGCTCGAGTGCGGTGCAGCCATCCAAGAGGTCAACTGCATCAGGAAACATATTTCCCGGGTAAAGGGCGGACAATTTGCGCGTATTGCGCATCCTGCCAGGATGATCAACCTCATCCTTTCCGATGTGGTCGGCGACAGGCCCGAAACGATAGCCTCGGGCATAACCGCTGCGGACGATACGACCTATGCCCAGGCCTTACGTATCGCAGAAAGGTACCGGATCAGAGACCGGCTTCCAGCATCGGTCATAGCACTCCTCGAATCCGGGAAAAAAGGAAGCATCCCCGAGACACCCAAGCTGGGCGATCCGGTATTCGAACGGGTGACGAACATCATCCTGGGAAACAATACCCAGGCGTGCAGGACAGCCAGAGATTATGGCGAGACCCTCGGATACCATGCATACTTCATCACATCTTCCCTTACAGGGGAGGCGCGCGAGGTTGCCAAGTTCTTCAGCGCCCTGGCAAAGGACATGCTCCGGAATGCCTCGGACTTCTCTAAACCCGCCCTGATCGTAGCCGGAGGGGAGACGACCGTGACCGTCAGGGGGAAAGGCCGGGGCGGCAGAAACCAGGAAATGGCCCTCTCGTTTCTCATCGATTTCCTGGAAAACAAGGGGATGGAAGGGGTGTGCTTCCTTTCAGCGGGCACCGACGGGAACGACGGCCCCACGGATGCAACCGGCGCGATCGTCACCCCGGAGGTATACAAGGCCGCTGTTGAATCAGGTATGGATGCAGGGCAATATCTTGCAGAGAATGATTCCTACGGGTTTTTTAAACAGGCAGGCGGGCTCTTCATTACCGGCCCTACGAACACGAATGTGTGCGATATTCAGCTCTTGAGCGTGATCTGAGCGGTGTGCCCGCCCAATGAGATAGGAAAACAGTTTCGATTACGGAGGTGATGCATGATTAATCCGATCGAGATCGCCCAGGATATATCGTGGATAGGCGTCAATGACCGTGAAACGGATCTTTTTGAAGCCATGTGGCCTCTGCCCGAAGGCATCTCGTACAACTCATACCTGATCATGGACGAAAAGACCGCTCTTATCGATACCGTCAAGAAGACACACCTGGCTCAGTATGTGGAAAACATACGAAAAACCCTGCCTGCGGGCAGAAACATCGATTACCTCATCATCAACCATATAGAGCCTGACCACTCGGGAGCAATACCGGTGCTGAAAGGACTGTTCCCCGGCATGAACATCGTGGGGAACAAAAAAACCCTGGAATTCCTGAAAGACTTCTATGGCATCGCGTCGGATACCACGCTCGTCTCGGACGGCGATACCTTACGCCTCGGAAGCCGCACCCTTTCCTTTGTCATCACTCCCATGGTCCACTGGCCGGAGACCATGATGACCTATGACCCGACCGCCAGGGTGCTCTTTTCCGGCGATGCCTTCGGCGGGTTCAAAACCCTCGATGGCGGCCTTTTCGATGACGAGATCAATACATCGGACTTCGATGGGGAGCTCCTGCGATATTTTTCCAATATCATCGGGAAGTTCAGTCCCATGGTGCAGAAAGCTATCGCTAAACTCAAGGACCTCGATATCGGTATTATCGCAACCACCCACGGTCCGGTCTGGAGAAAGTCACCCGGGTATGTCATCGGTAAGTATGATCTCTGGAGCAGGTATACGGCTGAGCAGGGCATTGTCCTTGTCTATGCCTCCATGTACGGGAATACCCTGAAAATGGCTGAAGCAGTCGCACGCGGCCTTGCCTCGGAAGGCGCAAAAACAATCAGGATGCACGACGTCTCCCGCACCAGTCCTTCATACATCATCAGGGATGCCTGGCAGTACAAGGGAATCATTCTCGGAAGCTGCACCTACGAGATGGGTCTGTTCCCGCCTATGAGATATCTCGTGGAACTCCTGGAAGAAAAAGGTTTGAAAGACCGGAAGCTGGGGATCTTCGGCTCGTACGGATGGACCGGGGCGCAGTGAAAAATTTAAGGGCCTTTGCGGAAAAGAGCTCCTGGGAACTCATCGAGCCCGTGGTCGAAGCAAAGTGCTCGGCCGATGAGGACCAGCTCGAGGAGTGCATCCGGCTCGGAGGAAATATGGCAAAAGCACTGACATTGCCCGGATAGGTTCTTCTGCTGCAGCGCTTCCGTTCTTCGAGGTACCGGCGAGATCTTCTCCGGTCGAGGCGGTCAGGCGACCTTGGGCATGCTGCCGGGTATTCTCCAGGAATCTTCTTCCAGCGGCGGCAATCCCCAGGCAGCCCTGGCCTTGTCGCACCGTTCATTGGGCGTGTCGTTTATCCACGAGGCATCGAAAGCCCGGCACACGGATGAACGGTTCTCATAAATGCTGCACCGGACCTTTTCTCCTATGTTTCCTTCAAGGGCGATACACCGGGGGGTACTGCCTTCCATCCCGATCATGACCCTCCTGAAGTCATTGAGCTTCCTGGTCAAATGGGCGGGTACGCCTCCCGGCGTCGTGTCATCGGCCTCTGCCCAATAGAATGATGCCCGGAAAAATGCACAACATGCCCCGCACGTCAGACACGGGTTCGGGTTTTCCACTGATGCCTCTCCTTTGCTGAGCCGGCCGTTTTTATAGCGGGCCGGTCTTCTTTGTGTTTCATAACCCTTATACAATGATGCACTATATCGAGGAAAAGAGATAAATATCAACAAAATCTTAAAAATACTGACATTGGTTGGAAATCGATAAAAATGAGATATCCGATTTGATTATGCATCTTGGCTGAAGAAAAAGAAAACCCCCGGCCGTTTCCGATCCTCGAAATTTATTCCTGATGCCGGCCATGGGCAAGCAGGGAAGCGCCCTTCATTTTCCCCCTCCGAGTATCAGGCGGGGGAGATTCCCGCCTTGATGCCCGGGCCTTTATGAGCTTATCATTCTTCTTTGCCCTCTCACGAGCCGTACAAATCACCGGCGACTTCATTCAACCCGAGTTCGTCGAGCTTTTTCCGTGTCGGCTTGCCGGTGTCCCAGTCCCACTTGCGGTAGGCATAATAGTCGTGCAGCAGGAGATCCATGTCCGGTGAGATTCCTGCCGTGCTTCCCTCCTTCAGGGGTTCCAGGCAGATCTTCGGGATCTTGTCCTGCTCCCTGGTGAGGCCGAGCTTGTTGCTGATGGCCCTTTTCAGGTTGATGGAGCGGTCTCCGGTGGTGAGGATCTCTTCAGGCGTGACATCCCAGCCTGTAATTGCCTTCATGATCCGGCAGATCTGCGTTGCGGTAAGCGGCGAGAATTTGCACAGCGCGAACGAGTCGTAGAGGTCCTTGAAGCTCTGGTATTTGGCCGCGCTCTCTCCCTTGCCTACGGAAGAGAGCCGTTCGCCCGGCAGGATCATGTATTCGGGCACTGCCGTGCCGAGCTCCACGGTGTAATAGTCCCCCTTCAGGTGGCAGGCACCCCGAGGGCCGGTCGCATACGAGACGGCCATGCCGTGGAACGCCCTGGGGTCGTGCATGGGGAGCTCCATGCCCTTGACCTGTGCCGCCTCTCCCTCGTCGCGGCCGAGCTCCCTGGCCATGGCAAGCGTGCCACGGGAAAGCAGCTTGCCGATCCCTTCGCCCTTGATGATCATCTCCACCAGCTTCACGATGGCTTCGGCATCTCCCCACTTGATCTCCATGCCTGCCATTTCCTTGGTAATAGCCCCTCTTTCATAGAGGTACATGGCGTATGCTATGGAGACTCCTGCAGCGATGGTATCGATGCCGTGCGTGTTGCAGAGATGGTTGCATGCAATGATGGAATCGAAGTCGAAGTTCATGCACAAGGGCCCGAACGCCATGGTCGTCTCATACTCGGGGCCGTCGATGGTCTTGCCTGTCTTCAGGTCCGTCACCACCCTGCCGCACCCGATAGGGCATCCTGCACAGGCATAGTTCTCCACCAGGTACTTCTGCCGCAACGTCTGGCCCGTGACCTTTTCAACCGGGAACACGCTCTTGGTGAAATACTTGGCCGGGACATCGGCGAGCGTCATGGCCATGTCGGAATACAGGAGCGTGCCGTATTCTTTATAGGCAATGGTGATGAAATTCTGCTTGATGGTCGCATGCGCCTCCTTTGCGAGCCCGGTCACCTGGGGAGGATCGGCGAGTTCGGGCCGCATGTTGCCCGACACGACCACGGCTTTGAGGTTCTTCGAGCCCATCAGCGCGCCAAGCCCGCAGCGGCCTGCCGACCGGCCTGCATCGTTCTGGATGGCGGCTGTCTTGACCATCTGCTCGCCCGCCTTCCCGATGCTCGCCATGCCGAGCCCGGCCCGGCCGATCTGTTCTTTAAGCAGAGTCTGGACCTCGTAGGTGTCCTTTACCCCAGATTGATGAAGCGTCCCGGAACTCAGCCTTGCCTTTGTCGATGAAGAGATACACCGGCTTGTCCGAGCGGCCGGTGATGAGGATTCCGTCATACCCTGCCCCTTTGAGCCTGAACGGGAAGGCGCCGCCGCTCGTCGCTTCTCCCCACCAGCCCGTGAGCGGCGATATGCCTGCCACGGCATACCTGCTCACCATGGGTATGGAGGTGAGGGTGAATGGCCCGGTGGCGAAGACCAGCGGGCTCGATGGCGCAAGAGGGTCCATACCTTTCTTCACATAGGGGTAGATGAGGTGTGCAGCCAGAGTCGCTCCGCCGATATATTTCCGGTACACATCCTCGGAGATGGGCATGTCTTCACTCGTCAGCGTATCCAAATCCACTTTCAGAAAACGTCCGTGGTATCCGTACATGTCTTGCAACCTCCCTTAAAAATCAATGTCCTGCCCGTGGTATGCACACTGCAGGATCTTCTCGCTCTCAGCCCTGGTTATAGGCCGGGGGCTGAAGAAGGTGTCGATGTCCTCGATGGCGAACGTCACCATCTCTTCCATCTTGCTGTTGAAATCATCCTCTGAAATGCCCAGCCCTTTGAAGGAAAGGGGCACATCGAGCTCCGTGAGGATCCCTTTCATAGAGCGTACGAGCCCTGCAAACTGCTCGTCTGTGGATCTTCCTTCGAGCTTGAGCACCTCGCAGATGTCCAGGAACTTTTCCGTGACGGGCCGGTAAAACTGCAGGGCGTACGGGATGAAAATGCCCACCGAGATCCCGTGGTGGATGCCGAAGAGGCCGCCCACGGCATGGCCGAACCCGTGGGTCAAGGCGCAGCTGTTCTGGCCGAAGCAGGCCCCTGCCATGGTTGCAGCGATGTGCATCCTGAACCGTGCCTCGCGGTCCTTGCCGTTGCGGAACGCACGCGGCAGGTACTGAAAGACCAGTTTTATGGCGCGCAGCCCCATGGCGTCCGTGATGTCGTTTGAGGCAGGGGTCATGATCCCGTCGACGGCATGCGCCAGGGCATCGAGGCCCGTGCCTGCCGTGAGCTTCGGAGGCATGCTCACGGTGAATTCCGGGTCCAGGATCGCGAGGTCCGGGAACAGGTCGCCGTTGGCAATGGGAATTTTGCGATGAGTTTGGGGATCGTGGAGCACGGCTGCCATGGTGCACTCGGAGCCTGTTCCGCTCGTGGTCGGCACCACGGTGAGGCCGGCCTTCTTGCGCAGCCCGAGCAGCCCCAGCGGGTGGACCTGCCCCAGATCGGTGATATCGGGCCGCTCATAGAGAACCCATGCGGCCTTGGCAGTGTCGATGACCGAGCCCCCTCCCACGGCGAAGATCATGTCCGGCTCGAATTTGGTCATCGCAGAAGCGCATTCCTTCACATTGTCGATGGGCGCCTCGGGTAAGGCCTTGTTCCAGATGCATGTGGTAAAACCCGCCCCCTGGAGCACCATCACTGCCTTATTCGCAAACCGTTCGCTGAACTCGTCGGTGACGAAGAAGCTCCTCTTCGTGGTGCAGCGCGTGGTGAAAATATCGATGATCGAAGGCTGAGGCATGAACGCCTCTGCCAGGGAATTCGCTCCGATCACCAGTGCCGGCATGTTGAAAAACGTTGCCAGACCCTTGATGGATGTTGAAGTGGCGAGTGGGAGCAGGGACTTGATCCCCGGATCCTGAAACCAGTAAGTCATGGGTACATCCTCCTCTTAAGGATTACTTCATTTTATAATAATAACGTTTGTTATACAAAAAGGAATACGGGTCGGAGTAAAAGCCGAACCGGCCGGCCCGCATAGCCCGATATTCCTCTGCACTGGAGAAAAAAATCATGTTTTCAAAGAATAGCCACCTTCAGCGGGCCTGAGCGGAAACAATGTGGACGAAGCGGGAAAAGAAGTCCGAACACTTGGCAAATACGCCCGGATATACATATAGTTTCTCTTTCCTGATTCCCTGTTAGGTGTAAGGTCCATGGGTGCCATGAGATTCACGCCCATGAGCGTATCTCCTCGGACTGAATTTTATCACTTTGCACCGGATAGGGCAGCGGCAGTGCTTTCCAGGGTGCGATTGCCTGGCCTCCGTTCAGGCGGGACAATTATGGGAGCTCATGATCCGGTACGCCACTTCGGACCTATTTAGACCTCCGTAGATGTAGAACTTGCTGCGGGGAGGTAGAAACGCTCGGCATAATCCTTGACCATACGGTCCGCGATGAAGCGCCAGCCGAGGCTCCTCATGGCATGCTTCATCCGCTCGACCCACAGGGAGGGGATGCCCTGGGTGTCCCGCTTGTAATAAAGGGGGATCACTTCCTCTTCGAGGGTTTTGTAAAGGTATTCTGCATCCCGCTTGAACTGGACATCCGGATTGTTATGCATGCCGCCGTGGCCTATGGCAAAGCCGTTCCGGCCGTCATATGCCTCGTTCCACCAGCCGTCGAGCACAGAAAGGTTCAAGCCGCCGTTGAGGACAACCTTCTGGCCGCTCGTACCGCAGGCCTCCAGAGGCCTCCTGGGGGTGTTCAGCCAAACATCCACTCCCTGCACGAGGTGGCGGGCCACATTATAGTCATAGTCCTCCACGAAAACGACCCTGCGCCTGAAGGTCTTGTCACAGCTGAGTTGTGCGATACGCTGTAACAGAGCCTTGCCCTGATCGTCCCTGGGGTGGGCCTTGCCTGCAAAAATGATCTGGAAGGGCCTTTTCGGATCATTGATGAGCTTTTCCAGGAGTTCCGGCTGCGAAAGGATGAGATCGCTCCTTTTGTATGTCGCAAACCTTCGGGCGCATCCGATGGTGAGGATTTCAGGGTCCAGGATCCGCTCGATCTGCTTTATGGTTTCCCGCTTTCCGAGACGCTCTGCCTGCTGGTGCAGCCGCCGCCGCACAAAACGGATGAGCCGCATTTTCAAGCTCTGGTGGGTCTCCCACAGCTCGCCGTCGTCGATATCATCCATATTCTCCCATACATCGGAGTGCACCATGCGGGTAGGCCAGTCCTGACCGAGACGGGTCTGGAAGAGCTGGTGCATCTGGGGCGCAAGCCAGGAAAGGACATGGACGCCGTTCGTGATGTGACCGATAGGTACTTCCCCCTCGGTCCTGCCGGGCCAGAGGTTCTTCCACATGAGGCGGCTCACGTGCCCGTGAATTGCAGAAACGCCGTTGGCCCTGCGGGAGCCCCTGAGTGCAAGGACCGTCATGCAGAAGGTCTCGGTCCTGTCCTGAGGGTTGACCCTGCCCAGGGCCATGAAATCGTCATGGTTCAAGCCGAGCCTCTCCCGGAAAACGCCGAGATGCTCCTCCACCAGATTGGACGGAAACCGGTCATGGCCTGCCTCCACAGGGGTGTGCGTGGTAAAGACGGTGTAGAGAGATATGCGCCTGAGCGCCCGATGGAACGGGATATCGTCATATTCCATGGTGCGCCTGATCTCTTCGAGAATGGCAAATGCACTGTGCCCCTCGTTCAGGTGCAGCACCCCGGGGAAAATGTTCAGTGCCTGCAGGATTCGCGCACCGCCGATGCCCAGGAGCAGCTCCTGCCGGATGCGCAGTTTGATGTCGCCTCCATAGAGACGGGAGGTGAGATCGCGGTCTTCGTTGGAATTGCCCTCGATATTTGCGTCGAGAAGCATCAGGCGGACGCGGCCTACCTGGAGCTGCCAGACCTGTGCGAGCAGAGGCGTCGTACGGGTGTCGATCCGGATAATAAGGGGCTTTCCATCCGGGCCTGCAACAAGCTTCAACGGCTGGTTGTTGATGTCGAGATTCTTGTAGTCCTCTTCCTGCCAGCCGTCTTTATTCAGTCGCTGGCTGAAATAGCCCTGCCGGTACAGGAGCCCGATGCCGATGAGCGGCACGCCCAGATCGGATGCGCTCTTCAGATGGTCGCCGGCAAGTATGCCCAGGCCGCCGGAGTAGACGGGCAAGGATTCATGAAGGCCGAACTCGGCCGAGAAATAGATCACCGGGCGGTTGTTGAGGTTGCCGCCATGGACATTGCCCCATGTCTTCTCCGGTTCCATATACTCGTTGAGACGCCTGAAGGCATAGTTGATACGGCTGTGAAGCACCAGCTCGGAGGCCCGGTCCTCGATCTGCTCCGGGGTGATCCGGTTGAGAAAGGCAATGGGATTGTGCTCGACCTGCCGCCAGAGATGCGGGTCCAGGTCGGTGAAGAGGCTGATGACCTCGGGATGCCACGTCCACCAGAGGTTATACGCCAGCACACGAAGACGTTCATGGAGATGGTTTTCTGGGCCTGCCATACAAGAATCCTCCCTTAACACTACGTAATGGAAATCGTAAAATCCATAAAATTAAAAACAGTTTTCAGATTCTTATATCATGAAACCTTTTGTGGGGAAAATGTGAAAAGAAATAAGACCAGTCAGAAATCATTTTCATACAAGGAGCCGCGCCGGCTTTATAGCGCTTCACCGCTCTTCCTTCTCAGCCGTACGAGGCGATAGGACAGGCCTTCCCTCTCGTCCCGGGATAAAGCCTTGCGGCCGGAAAGCACTGCCGTCACGATGCCGATTGCCCGGGAATAATCATACGCCCGGTGCTCCAGCCACTTGGCAAGCTCTTCCGCAGCAAAGAGGTCGTGAGGATCGCTTGCTATCATTTCCTCCCATACGCTCACCGCTTGTTTCCACAGGCCTCTGCGCTTATGCGCCAGCGAGAGGGCCACCCTGGCATCACGGGCTATGAGCGGGTCGGGAGAGACCATCAAGGACCGGAGCATATCCAGGCCCGATTCAAAGCTTCCCTGGTGGAGATGGAGCCTCGCAGCGGCCAGGAGATCGGCATGGTGCAGATCCTGCCGGTCGCATCCGCCGGTGAGGAGGACCGAAAGATGGGATACGAGCGCTGCCATGGACACGATATCGAGCCGGTTGTGCTGGAACACATCCTCCAGGAGCGATGCGTCCCGGCTTTGAAGCCAGTCGAAATACCGCCTTGGGATCTCGAAACCGGGTACGTCTCCGGTGCGGACGAGGCCCAGGATCTCGCTTTCGAGGGTTACGAGCCTGCTGTTTTCGAGCCGGTGCCCGAGGATGCGCCTGCTGGGAAAAAGCAGGTCGAGGTGGGGCATGTCGATGAAGGGATTGTTAAGCCTGTTGAGGATGAACCTCGCGGAAAGCAGCGTCATGTCGAAGGCCCTGCCGTTAAAGGTCACGAGGAAGCGCTTGTCCTGTGCAATCTCCCGGAGCAGGGTCAGCATCGAGGCCTCCTCATGGTAATCCCGGGCAAAGAGCTGGCATACGACGAAGTCTTCGCCCTCGAACCACCCGATCCCTATGAGGAAGGCAAAGGTGCCGGTTCCTCCGGCAAGCCCAGTTGTCTCGGTATCCAGGAACAGGGCATCGCTGATGTTCATGGAGCCTATTCCGGGATGCCCGGCGAGGATGGCCGCGGCCTCCATATCGGCCAGGGTCAGCTCTGCGATCCGGTAACAGCCGTGGCAGGACTGGGCGTGATAGGTGGTGCGGCTGAAGTAGCACTTCCCATGGGCATTGGCTACCTCCTCGCCGGTTATCGCTTCGTGAAGCGCCCGTATGGCCTTCGGCCGGCAGGTGACCGTCTGCTGGGGATAGGACGCCCTCCGGGTCATGATGGTATCGATTTTTTTCCGCAGCTCGCTGATAATCTCTTGCTGGGAGACTTCTTGCAGAGGTTGCTTAACCTCCCCTGTCAGGCGTTTCAATCGGTCTTTTACGCTCATGATCGTTACATTGGAAAATGGTCGATATAGACAATGGATCGAGCTTGGCCTGCCTGTCAAGCCCTTCCTGTTCCCTTTGCGTGCATCACCTCCGGGACAGCAAACCCAAGATATTGAATAGTCTCACTGATTATTGAAGATTTCTCTCTCATAATCCGAAAGGTAGTATGGGGAACGCACGGTCTTCCTGCGCAACCTGCAGGAAAGGGCAGAGATTTCACAACAGATGTTTTACGGCACGAACAGTTCATTCATTGGAAAGTGAAGATGCAGCTTAAGGGAAAGATACTCATCATCCTTGTCTCCGTTGTACTTACAGTGACATTCTCATACTACGTCGTTTTCCGGCTCGTGATTCTCCAGAGCTTCATCGATCTCGACAGGATGGACGCGGAAAAGGACATGAACCGCTGCACGGCTGCCCTCAACCGCGAACTGGGCCTCCTGGACAGGTTCGTCCACGACTGGGCTGCCTGGGATGATACCTACCGGTTCGTCCGGGACGGAAATTCAAAATTCCAGGATGCCAACCTGCAGTGGGAGATTTTCAGGGACCAGAAGCTCAACCTTATCCATATCTATAACCTGAAAGGCAACCTCGTAGGGGGGAAAACCTATGATCTGAAAACCGGGAGGGAAATCCCTCTCGACCTCTCCATCGAGCTCAGACCGGACGTGTTTTCCAAGCTCATCTCCCAGCGTGACGAGAACAGATCGACTACGGGGATCATCCAAACCGCATACGGCCCCCTGATGATCTCCTCGAACCCGATTCTGACCTCTGAGGTCAAAGGCCCGAGCAGGGGCGCCATCCTCATGGGGCGGTTCCTCAATCAGGATGTGATCGTGCAGATCGCAGACCAGGTGAATATCGAGCTGAGCGGCTACAGTTCGGATTCGAATAAATACGGCCACTCGGGCTCCGGCACGGTTATCCCTCCAGCCGGAAAGGTGATCCTTGAAGAAGAAGGGATATACAAGCTCATTGCCTACTCGCTCATAGAGGATATCGGAGGCAGCCCGGCCTTCGTGCTCAGGGCATCCATCCCTCGAGAGATTATGGCAAAAGGAGCACGAGCCTATGCATATGGACTCATGTTCATCCTCGGGGGGGGAATCGCTCTCCTGATCGTTGCCGGAGGACTCCTCCAGTTCCTGATCCTGAGACCGGTGACAAAGCTCACCAACAATATCCTCGCCATAGGCAAGGGGGCTGACCGGGTAGAAGATCACCTGATTACCCGGAGCGACGAGCTCGGCACCCTTTCACGGGAGTTCAGCTCCCTGATCGGAAAGCTTGTCGAGCGGGAGCACACCCTCAAAGAATCCGAGCAAAGGATGTCCGATATCATCGATTTCCTTCCGGACCCAACCTTTGCCGTCGGCGCCGAAGGGAAAGTCATTGCCTGGAACCATGCCATAGAAGACATGACCGGCGTTCGTAAGGAAGAAATCATCGGCAAAGGAGACTATGCATATGCCGTCCCCTTTTATGGGGAAGCGCAGCCCCTCCTCCTGGATCTGCTGCTTTCGCCGGGGGAAGAGATATTCAAGAGGTACGACCTTCTCCATAAGATCGGCGACAAGTTGTTCGTGGAAACCTTTGCCCCGAAACTCTACGGGAATAAGGGGGCATATCTCTGGTCCGTAGCTGCAAAGCTCTACGACAGCTCGGGGAACGTAGCCGGTGCAATCGAATGCATCCGGGACATCACCGAGCGCAAGCAATCCGAAGAGATACTCCTGCGCCAGGGCGAGACCATCGAGCAGTCGCATGACGGCATCGCCATGACCGACCTAGACGGCATAGTTACCTATGCAAATCCTGCCTGGGCCAGGATGCACGGATATACCCCGGACGAGCTCAAGGGAAAGCACTTAAACATCTTCCACAGCGAAAGCCAGTATCAGGGCGAGGTTACCCCTTTCATCGGGCAGGTGAAGCTGCTTGGGGGTGATACCACGAAAATGGGCCACCTGAGGAAAGACGGCACAGTATTCACGGCACTGACGACCGCCTTTATCTTGAAGGACCGGAAGGGCAGCCCGGTCGCGCTCATCAGCATGGCCCGGGACATCTCGGATGAGATCAGGATGGAAGGCCAGCTGAGGCATGCACAGAAGATGGAGGTTATCGGGCAGCTTGCGGGAGGAGTTGCCCACGACCTCAACAACATGCTCGCACCCATACTCGGATATGCGGAGATGATTCTCCAGAGCATGGCGGAAGACGACCCCCATTATCACGGCCTCTTCCAGATCCTGTCTGCAGCAGACAGGGCGAGAAATCTTACCAAACAGCTTCTCGCCTTCGGCAGCAAGCAGGTGCTCGACATGAAAACCGTGGATTTGAACGAGGTGATCGAGAGCTACAGCAAGATGGTCAGGAGAACCATCAGGGAGGATATCGAGATCAGGATCATGACCGGCCAAGCCGTATCCGGAGTCCAGATCGATACATCCCAGATCGGCCAGATTATCCTGAACCTTGCCCTGAATGCACAGGATGCGATGCCGGGCGGCGGGGCAATCACCATCGAGACCTCTGTGATCGTTCTGGACGAGGCGTATTCGGCGTCACACCAGGGAACAAAGCCCGGCGAGTATGTCATACTGTGCTTCAGCGATAACGGCACGGGCATGGACAAAAAGACCCTTGGCCACATGTTCGAGCCCTTCTTCACCACCAAGGACCGCGGCAAAGGCACTGGCCTGGGCCTGGCCACGGTGTACGGGATCGTGCTTCAGCACAAAGGACATATTACGGTCTACAGCGAGCCCGGCATAGGCTCTACCTTCAAGATTTACCTGCCGAGAGTGGAAGGCGAGATTGAGAGAATCCCCGACAAGGCGGACATCGGAAAAGGCAAACACGGCAAAGAAACCATTATCGTGGCAGAGGATGACGAGGGGGTAAGAGACCTCACCTGCGAGATCCTCCGGAAACACGGATATCATATCATTACTGCAGCAACTGCGGAAGAATTCATCGAGATTCTCGAACGCAAAGATGGTCCCATCCACCTCATGCTCACCGATGTCATCATGCCGGGAATGAACGGCAAGCAGCTCTATGAGCGCATCAGGAAGCATTACCCGGACATGAAGGTCCTCTACATGTCAGGGTATACCGGCAACGTGATCGCTCACCACGGCATTCTTGAAAAGGGCGTACACTTCATCCATAAGCCGTTCTCCATCCAGGCCCTGACCGAAAAGATCAGGTACGTGCTCGATGCAGCGTAACCGGCATAGACAGGCGGTCGGCGCCTTTCTCTGTCACACCGGCACTGCATTGCATGCATCTTACCGATTTTAATTTATTACCCTGATGGTGAGCGGGTAATGGTAAGGGATGGTATCGCTTGCCTTAACAGTTGCGATGATCGTCAGGATGATGTCCGCAAGGGCTATGATCCCCACTACGGGGTAGAAGACGAACCCGATCAGGACCGGAGTGAGCACTATGGCAAGGATGAGGGCGATTCCGGCATAAATCGTCATGGACATCTGAAAGTTCATGGATTCCCTGCCCTGCATGTCTACGGCGGGGTACTCGTTTTTCTTGAAGAGCCACACGATGAAAGGCCCTAAAATGTTCCCGAACGGTATGCCCAGGAGCACGATCAGCGCCGACAGGTGGCAGAGCATGGTCCACGTGCGCTCTTTGTTTTTATTGGTCGCATCCATGATACCTCTCCTTCTCCCTGTGAATTCCTTACAGATATCTATAGCGTTTCATCCCTTGAATCCCAATATCCAAAAATGGGTCATCATTTTCGGGTAAGGAAAACAGTTGTCCTAGATATAGGGTCTCATATATAGGGGAAAGATCAATAAAACTCAATGTCCGGAAACTTCCTCCCGGATGCGTCTAGGAGTATGCTTTTGTTCACGGAGGTGCATGCATGAGCGATGAGATATACAGGCGGCTGGCAAAGGTCCTTGATACCCTGCCCAATGGGTTCCCTTCCACGGAAAGCGGCGTCGAGATCAGGATCCTCAAAAAGATCTTCGAGCCCGACGAGGCCGAGCTTTTCTGCGACATGCGGATGAGCTTCGAAACCGCTCCCCAGGTTTCGGAACGCACGGGCAGGCCGGTGGAAAGCCTCGAGTACAAGCTCATCTCCATGGGCAGAAAGGGGCAGCTCTTCGCCATCCAGCTGGGAGACACCTGGCTTTTCAAGATGCTGCCCTGGGTGTTCGGTGTCTTTGAATTCCAGCTCGGCCGCATCGACAAAGAACTTGCAGAACTGAACGAAGAATACGGGACTGATTTTGCCCGCGACTTCTTCACCCGGAAACCCCAGCTCATGCAGACGCTTCCCATCGAGGAGACCATCACGGTCCGGCATGAGAGCCTGCCCTTCGAGAGGGTCTCGGCCCTGATCGAGCAGAACAAGGCATTCATGGTGAACGAATGTATCTGCAAGAAAGAGCGCGCACTGCTCGGCAAGCCATGCGACAGGCCGCTGGAAGTTTGCCTCGCCATGGCACCGGTGCCCGGCATTTTCGACCACTCGCCCATCGGCCGGGTGATCACGAAGGAAGAGGCATATGCACTGCTGAAAAAGACCGAGGAGCTCGGTCTCGTACATCTCACGAGCAACGTCCAGAACGGCCGGTTCTATATCTGCAACTGCTGCAAGTGCTGCTGCGGGCCGCTTCGTTCCATCAACGAGCTGGGCATCCCGGCAGGAGACGTGATCAACTCTCACTACCATGCCGAGATCGACCAGGAGCTGTGCTTGGGCTGCGGCCTCTGTGCGGACGAGCGCTGCCAGGTACAGGCTATTGCCGAGACGGACGGCACCTACACGGTGACCCGGAAGCGGTGCATCGGGTGCGGCCTGTGCGTTACCACCTGCCCGGCTGAAGCCATCCGGCTTATCCATAAGAGCCCCGAAGAAAGGGTAATCCCGCCTGTCACCGAAAATGACTGGTCCGATGAGAGGAGCCGCATGAGGGGCGTGGACTTCAGCAGGTATAAATAGACTCTATTACTACTCTATAAGGAGCTTTGAACAATGAAGAGTAAAAAGAAAGTCCTGGTCCTGCTTGGCAGCCCGAGAAAAGATGGTAACAGCGCGCTTCTGGCCGGACAAATCGCCAAAGGCGCTCAGTCGGAAGGGGCGCAGGTGACGACCGTCTTCCTCCACGGCATGAAGATTGAGCCCTGCAAGTCGTGCTATGCATGCCAGGGGCCGGGCAGCACAGGGTGCGCAACCGACGACGAGATGCAGGACCTCTACCCGAAGATGATCGAGGCCGATGCCTGGGTCATTGCAAGCCCTGTCTACTGGTTTACCATGTCCGCCCAGACCAAGATCTGGATGGACCGCTCCTTTGCTTTCCCCGCCTATGCGGAAGACCCGTTTTCAAACAAGAGGATCGCCATCGCCATGTCCTATGGCGGAGAGGATCCTTTTGACTCGGGCTGCGTCAATGCCCTGAGGACCTTCCAGGATGCCTATGCCTATGTGGGCTCAAAGATCGTGGGCTTTGTCTACGGCAGCGCCATGAAGGCAGGCGAGATCGGGAAGAACGCGGCGGTCATGGAAGCAGCCGAGGAGCTGGGGAAAAAGCTTGTGAAGGTCGAAGACCAATAAGAGATGAAAGACCGGGTTTTATACGGCGATGTCCATGGCGCTGCCCCCCCATCTGCGGGGTGAAGGCTGGACAGCACCGAAGCTCGCCTAAAGGATGGCGTATGGTTTATGCTCCCCTAAGTGCCTGTATTGGCAATCAATTACTGCCCTATCGCTACACAAAAAGAAATATAGTTCCCAAAAAGGGAAAATAAATGCTCATGAACATATCATAGCACGTTCGTCTTATCACACTAGTTATCGTTAGGTACTGTATTTACATGAGGTAATCGGCCCATTACCGGCCCCCCATCCCTGGCATGATTCTTGTTAAATATTTTCTTCGGCCTGCTTACCCTCAATTGAAACGGTATGTCCGGCTGTAATTATCCTATAAGTTTCCAAAGAAAGGATGTTCCTATGGGAAATGTTCCGAAAGAGCCAGGGCTCGTGCTGGTCCGCAAGGCAACCGATGCCGGGAGCCATATCGTCATAACCCCGCTCATCATGAAGAAGATCTATTCCATCGGGAGTCTGAAGAATCTCGAAGACGGCGTGTCCTTTGCCATGAAGAACCCCATGAAGGACGCCCTCATCATCGGGCTTCCGGGCATATCCATCAACGGCCTCGAAATCCCTTTGTCAAACATTCTCATGCGAAGCGGCGGGGTGTGCCTGAAGGCTGACGAGATCGGCCCGGAACGGCCCCTTCTCTTCCCCATGGGCGAGGACGTCGAATTCCATGTGGGCTCGGTCTCTCTGACAAAAAGCGTAGAGCACAGCATCAGCATCTCCTTGGACACCGACCTGTACGGATCGCTTGCCCTGGAGGCCAAAGATTCGGTCATCGAGACGAGGGCAAGCCGGAAGAAGATGCCGTACGACAAGCTGGATAACTACAACATGGACATCGTCCGTCAGCGGCAGGATTTTGTGGAGGAATACACCGGCTCGCTTCTCAACCACGTGAAGCAGTACTCCTTCGACCCTGTCGTCACCAAGGGCAATATCGAGAACTTCACCGGCGTGGCACAGATCCCGCTGGGTTTTGCCGGCCCGCTCCTGGTCAACGGCGAGCACGCGAAAGGCGAGTTCCTCATCCCCATGTGCACGAGCGAAGGGACCCTGGTAGCATCCTACAACCGGGGAATGAAGCTCATCAACATGTGCGGGGGCGTCAAGGTCACCGTGATCGAGGACCGCATGCAGCGTTCCCCTGCCTTTGCCTTTGACTCGGCCCGGGAAGGCCGGGACTTCATGCTCTGGATCGATGCGCACATGAACGAGATCAGGCAGCGCGCCGAATCCGCCTCAAAGGTGGCGAAGCTGCTCAGCATCGACCGCTACATGGCGAGCAGGCTCGTATACCTGCGCTTCAACTACTTCACCGGCGATGCCGCGGGCCAGAACATGGTGAGCATGTGCACCTACACGGCCTGCAACTGGATCCTCTCCCAGATGGACACGGTCCGGCACTTCTACATGGACGGCAACATTTCCACCGACAAAAAGGCTTCCTTCATCAACAACCTCACTACCCGGGGCAAGCGGGTCATCGGCGAGATCCGCATCCCGCGGGAGGTCATGATCCAGCATATGAGGGTGGACCCCGTGACGCTCGACTACCTCTGCAGGGCATGCCAGCTCGGCGCCTTCATGGGAGGTGCCGTGAGCAACGGACTCCATGCGGCAAATGCCCTGGCAGCCATCTTCATGGCAACGGGCCAGGACGTGGCCAACGTGTCCGAGTCGTCTTCCGGCATGGTCTGCACCGAGGTCACCCCCGAGGGCGACTTCTATGGGTCATTGACGCTCCCCGCGCTGATCGTTGCGACCTACGGAGGAGGCACCGGGCTTCCCACCCAGCGGGAGTGCCTTGAGTCGCTGGGGTGCTATGGTCAGGGCAAGGCCTTGAAGTTCGCAGAGATCGTGACCGCTGCGGCAACGGCAGGAGAGATCTCGTTGGCCGGCGCAATCGCGTCGCTCGACTGGGTCACGAGCCACGAGCGCCTGGGAAAGAACCGTTGAGTCTTTGAAAAAAGGAGTGCGCATATATGGGTACGGTAGCATATCTGAAACCGCTCGCCGAAACACCGGATAACGTTGTTTCCATCGACCCTTTCCGCTCCAGGATGAGGGGAGGGGTCGATCTCTTTTCCCTGGAAGAGAGGCTCGCGTTCCTGCGCAAGTACGGCAGCCACTGCATGTCGTTCTCGACGCTCCAGCCCGATATGCACTACTTCGACGTCCCGGACATCGGCTTCATCGCCTTCCGGGAAAAGTGGGGCAAAAGGCTCACCATCGCCGACCCGGTGTGCGCGGTTAAAGACCGGGAGTTCCTGCTCAGGGATCTCCTCAAGGATCACAAACATACGACCTTTGTCCAGCTCTCCCAGGATGTGGCCGAGCTGATCCATAAAAGATTCGGCCTCTATGCCACCCAGTTCGGCATCGAGATCATGCTGGATCTCGAAAACTGGGACCTCAAGGGTAAGAAAAAGCAGATCCTGAGGACATCGGTGAACCATGCCATAAAGGAAGGCGTCATTATCAGCGAGAAGTGCACGCACGAAGAGTGCAGGCGCCTGACGCGTGAGTGGCTGAAGACCCGCAAGGTCAGGAACCGCGAGATCGGCTTCCTCATCCGTCCCATGGACATGGAGTACCAGGAGGAGACGAGGAAGTTCTCCGCGCATCTAAACGGTGAGCTCATCGGGTTCATCTATTTCGACCCCATCTATGAGGACAACCGGATTACCGGCTACGTGCCCAACATCTCCCGCTTCAGCACCAGATTCAAACCGGGCATCTTCTACCCGCTCATGGCCCACGCCATGGAGGTGTTCAAGCAGGAAGGCGTGAAGAACCTGAACATCGGCCTCTGCCCCCTGAAGGTGGACGACCGCGACATGCCCTGTGAGTCGTTCCTCCAGAAGAAAATAAACCGCCTCCTTTTCAGGTACGGCAACCGGATATTCAACTTCCAGGGCCTGTACTTCACCAAATCGCGCTTCGGCGGCACCGAGATCAAGACCTTCGGCGCCCACAGGGAGATGCTCCCCACGCTGCCCTTCCTGACCATGTTCAAGCTGTCCAACTTCATGTAAAGCAGGCCTAACCCTGACGGATGAGGTCGAGGATCGCCATGGCCGCATCCTTGGCGGCAGGGCCTACGTCGAGGACGGGGCCTACGCACATGGGGCATCCATGCTCGCAGGGGCAGGAGCGGATGAGGTTTCCAGCCAGGTTGAGGAGCGTGGCGTGCTGGTCGAAGAGCAGCTCGGAGAAGCCTATCCCGCCCGGATACGCATCGAAGATGAACACCGTTGGATCATAGGCATCTATCATGACCGTATCGCTGTCGGCGACCTCGCCCGGGGCCGTGGTGATGATGCGCCTGTCCTTGCCGTGGCGGACGTACCACTGGCCGCTCTTGTCGCCGATGCAGCGGTCGAGGTCGCGGATATCGGCCATGAGCAGGATGGCGGCCAGGTGGTGCAGGCTGTAGGAGAGGCCGAGGAGGCCGTCGATGATCTCCTCCCTCCGGAAGTTAAGTGTCAGGAGCTTGTCCCAGGGGATGGTAAACCAGTAGCTTGTGGTGTGCATCTGCCGCTCGGGCAGGTTCACGTCGCCGTAGCCCACGTTCTCGGAGGTGTAGAACTTGATCTTCTTGTATCCGACGATCTTGCGCACCACCTGGACCTCGCCGTGCTCCGCCATGATACCGCCCGACTTCTTCACGCCGAACTCATCGAGGACGCGCACGTTGGTGTAGGTCATGGCATCGGTGTAGTAGTCGGAATCCACCTTGTGCACATAGGCCTTGTTGCGCTCGAGATCGAGCTTGTCCACGTGGTACTGCTGCGACTCCACCATGTAGATCGCGCCGTCGTGGACCGTAGTGAACGCGCCGTCCCAGTCCACCTCCGCGATGATGCGGTGGGAGGATGCATCAGTGGTATCCACCACCACCACGTTCTCGGGGTTGACCGTGCGCAGGCTCACCTCGTCGGCGGGGTAGCTCTCCGCAGCCCAGTGCCAGCGGTCTTCCACGCGGTGGAGCACGCCCTTTTCTTCAAGATACCCGAGGATCTCTTCCAGGTCTTCGGCGCCGAAGTGCTCGCCCTTCTCGAAGGGCAGCTCGAAGGCCGCGCTCTTGATGTGGTGCAGAAGGATGAGGAGATTGTCCGGGTTGACCCGACAGTGCTCGGGCGAGCGGGAAAAGAAGTAGTCGGTGTTCTCCACGATGAACTGGTCCATGGGCGTGCTCCGGGCGATGAGCACGGCCAGACTGTGGCCGTTGCGCCTTCCGGCGCGGCCCGCCTGCTGCCAGGTGCTCGCGATGGAGCCGGGGTAGCCTGCCATGATGCAGGCTTCCAGTGCGCCGATATCGATGCCCAGCTCCAGCGCATTCGTGCTCACCACGCCCATGACCTCGCGTTCCCTTAATCCCCGCTCGATGTCGCGGCGGAGCTTCGGCAGGTAGCCGCCCCGGTAGCCGGTGACGAAACGGTCGTCCACGGGCTTGCCGCCCTTGAACATGTCCTTGAGGTACTTGGTGATCACCTCGACATTGAGCCTGCTCGTCGTGAACACGATGGTCTGGATGTGGTTTTTTATGAGCTCGCCCGCGATGGTCCTCACCGGCGTGAGCGCGGACTGGCGGATGCCCAGCTCCCGGTTCACGATGGGCGGGTTGTAGAGGATGAAGGTCTTGGCAGCCGTGGGCGCCCCGCTCTTGTCGATGAGCATCATCTCCCTTTCCAGGAGTTTTTCTGCGTGCTCTTTGGGGTTTGCAACCGTGGCCGAGCAGCAGATGAACACCGGGTTCGCGCCGTAAAAGCTGCAGATCCGCTTCAGGCGCCTGAGCACGTTCGTCAGGTGGCTGCCGAACACGCCCCGGTAGACGTGCAGCTCGTCGATCACGACATAGGCAAGGTTGGAGAAGAGCTTCTGCCACTTGGTATGGTGCGGCAGGATGCCGGCATGGAGCATGTCAGGATTGGTGATGACCACGTGCCCCTGCTTGCGGATGGCCTGCCGGGCGTCGTCCGGCGTGTCGCCGTCATAGGTGAAGGTCCTGATGTCGGCCTTCATGTCGGTGATGAGGCTGTGCACCTCGTGCATCTGGTCCTGGGCGAGGGCCTTGGTGGGAAACATGTAGAGAGCCCGGTTCTCGCCGTCTTCGAGAATCTTCTGGAGCACGGGTAGGTTGTAACACAGGGTCTTGCCGCTTGCGGTAGGCGTGACAAGCACAACGTCCCTACCCTTCCGGATGAGATCAACTGCCTTAGCCTGGTGGCTGTAGAGGCTTCCCACGCCCCGCGCCCTCAGGACCGTTCGGATCCGCTCGTCCACCCATCCGGGATACGGCGAATATACTGCCTCCCCGGCTTCGATGTGCTTCCATGCCCTGACGTTCTCCTGGAACCGCGGGTTGTTCTCCGCGCGTTTGATCCATTCGGATAAAGTAAGGTGGGCCATAGGGCGTGCTGTCCTTCTACGGATGAAAAACAAGGGAGAGCCCCTCAACCCTCTTACTCCTGAGCCCTCCCGTTTCGTTATGCATGACTATAGAAAGCCTGCGGGCTTGTGTCAACCGCAAAAAACCGTGTATCCGGGCCCTGCCCTCAAGCTGATTTTTCTTCGGTCTCCGGCTGCCGTACGTCCAGAGGGACATATGAGAACTCCTGCGGCAGAGAGGTGATATAGGCCGGCCGGATGAGCTTTGCCTGGATGATCTGCTCGATCCTGTGGGCAGACCACCCCGCAACCCTGGCCATGGCAAAGATCGGGGTGAAGAGGTCGAGGGGGATGCCGAGGATCTTGTAGACGAAGCCGGAGTAGTAATCCACGTTGGGGGAGACGATCTGGCCTTTTCTCTCCATGATGAGCTCGGCCGCGATCTCGGCCACGAGGTCCATGAGCTGAAGCTCCTGGATCTGCTCCTTCTTCACTGCAAGCTCGAGCGCCTTGCCCTTCAGGATGCCGCACCTCGGGTCCGAGAGCGTATATACCGCGTGCCCCATGCCGTAGATCTTACCGGCGCGGTCGTAGGCCTTTTTGTCGAGGATCTTCGCCAGGTAGGACCTCACCTGTTTGGGGCTCTCCCAGTTTTTCACGTTCTTCTTTATGGATTGCAACATCATCATGACGGCCTCGTTAGCCCCGCCGTGGAGGTGGCCGCTTAAGGACGCGATGCCGGCACAGATGGCCATGTAGGTATTTGCGCCGCTGGAAGACACGGTGCGCACGGCAAAGGTGGAGTTGTTTCCGCCGCCGTGCTCTGCATGGAGCATGAGCGAGAGGTCGAAGAGGAGTGCCTCTTCCCGCAAGGGCTTCCTGCCCTTGAGCATGTACAGGAAGTTCTCGGCCATGGACAGTTTCGGATCGGGCCTGACCATGAACAGGTCTTCCCCGTTGCGATAGCGGGTGACATTGTAATTATAGGCCACGATGGTGGGAAACTTCGCGGTGAGAGCGATGCAGTTTTCGATCACGTCTTCGATCTCGGTGGACACCGGGTTGGGGTCGCACCTGCTCAAGTGCGAGATGACCGCATGCAGGGCGAACATCTGGTTCTCGTTCTGGGCCTCCTGCATGAGGATGCCGCGTTCGAGCTTTGTCAACGCCCTCTTCCTGGCGAGGATGTCGGTGAAAGTCTCCAGGTCTTCGGGGCAGGGAAGCTCGCCTGTCAGGAGAAGGTATGCCACCTCTTCAAACCCGAACCGGTTTTCGGCATGGATGCTTCTGGCGAGCTCAATGGCATCATACCCGCAGTAAATGAGCCTGCCCGGGACCGGCCTGAACTCGAATCCCTGCCCGTCTTTCCGGGGAACCCTCTCATACCCGATGACGGTGCCTTTCGAGGTGATTCCCACCACAACGCCCGACCCGTCGGAATTCCTCAGGCCGAGCTTGATGTCCTTTGCCTTCACCAGTTCCGGCGACACCTCGTTGTGATACCGCGCAAGCGCATTGATTTTCGTGATGATGCTTTTCATACCTCTTCTCCTCCATACCGGCCGTGTGTATATATCGCAGGCTGTTTTCTCGGAATTTAACGGTCACTATACATGAATTCCCTGGGTGTTGTCAGGTGTTGAATTTATGCAGGAATACGTGTTCAGCATCATAGGTCCCGATGACGAACGACTCGCCATCCCTTCTCATGACGATGTCCGGATTGGGCTTGGTCATAGTCGTGCCGCCCCGCTGAACAGCAATCACGGTACAGCCTGTCCGTTCCCGGATTACGGATCAAGCGGCAGGCCTGCATCGGACACCCTCGTGAAAGACAGGGTCTGATTCTTCAGGTTCGTGTTCCTCCCAATGACGGGCATGCTTGCGTCGCTGATCGGGACATACTGAAGCCCGAGGTATTCAAGTTTTTTCAGCCCCGAAAGCTTGGCGAATCCTGCGCCGGTGGACGGTGCAGGACTGATGCTGCTGCCGCTTAATGGGCCGGCAGCAGCCATAACTTCAACTCCCGTGTGCAGGGGTCCCTTCATATCTGCTGCATTCTGAGCGAATGCAGCAGAGGCAAACAGAAAAACACCGAACCCGATACGTCCACAATTTTTAATCATGCTTCCTTCCGGACGAGAAACGGTTGGCGATCCGGGACCCGTTCCCAATTCTACTTACCTCCATTCCCTTGTTTAAACTATACGATTTACGCCGATTTCCGTCAGAAAAAGATATGGATGTTCATGAGCGCTGGACGAAGGGCCATCCGGACAATGACCGACGGAGTTCACGTTACTGTTTCATTTTCCGGTAGTTCATGGGTGTAGTTCCGGTCCAGCTCTTGAATGCATGGTAGAAGTTGGGCACATCGCTGTAGCCGAGTTCGACGGCAATCCTTTCTATGGGGAATTTCGTGGTATTCAGGAGCTCGATAGCCTTCTCTTTCCGGATCTCGTTCAACAGATTCTTGTATGATGTACCCTCTGCAATGAGGTGCCGCCTGAGCGTCCTGGGAGAAAAGTTCATGCGGCGGGCAAGCTGCTCGAAAGAAGGAAACCCTTCATCCGGGAATTGCAGCTCCTGCCGGATCTTATCCAGGGTGGTGCCCTGCTCTTTCAGGCGGGTGTGCATCTTTTTGCATTCTTTCTCATACGCCTGGCGTGCAAGTGCATTCGCCATGGGCAGAGGCATGGACAGGTAACTGCGGTCAAAGAAGATCTGATTCTCATCCGCGCCGAACGATACCGGACAATGAAAGATCTCCTGATACGTAGAAGCATGCTCCGGCCGGGGATAGGTCAATCTCATTTCTTTCAAGACCAGGGGGACCCCGAGTATGCCGTTGCTCATCAGATAGACCGACACCAGCTCTCTTTCATAGATGAAGCGGCGGAGATCACCGAAGTCAGTGAGGTCTTTCATGGTCATGCATGCAAGATCGTCTTTTACGCTTAGCTCATACTGGAAGAGCGACAAGGTGAGCTCGATGTAACGGTACATCATCCGTATCGCATCCAGAAAGGTGTCGCAGAACATTGCAGGGATTGCCACCTTGCCGTTCGCGCTGACGTTATAATGCCTGCCTATCTGTAACCCGAGCCTCGGCTCAGGGATCATTTCAATGGCTTTTCTGAAGACCTTGAATTCCTGATTGGGGGTAATGAATATTTTATCGTCATACAGATCCTGGACCCGTATCCCGCTGCCGGCAAGCAATCTCTCTATGTTGATCCCCTGTGCCTTGGCATAATCGGCCAGGATGGTTACCGTGTAGATAGAGCGAAAGAGGGGTAGAGTGTTCCCGGTCCTGACATGAATCGTATTCTGATATGACGGCTGTTTTACCATAGATACCCCGTTCATCCGAGAATACCCGGGCAGCTTGAGAGTGGCCGCTTATTGCCGAAGGATATCACATTCTTCTCCTCTCCTGCCCTGCTTCTCATGAAAAGGGCCCTCTATTACTCCTTAAATGCCTGATCCATTTTTGGAAATATCAACCAATGATATCACATTCTACATTTCTTCTTTTATATCATAATCGAGCTCCCGGTATTATGTAATAAGGACATTTTCATTGTTATTTTGGGCCACCCTCGGGGAAAACCCCTTCACAGCTTGAAAAGCGAGCCCGGCCGTCCTGCTTGTCCGAAAGTCACAACATAATTGACCCCGCCTCACATTGTTTCAAAATCCCGCCCATATTACCCTCGGGGCCAGCACTAAAATTGTAAGACAATAAGTCATTTACACATCAAAGGGGGTTTATCATGGCGGTATTCAAGAATACGGATAACCTGTACGAGGTCCTGGGCGGCTTCTGGAAGGCACTGTATGAAAGGCCGGATTTCAACAGTGCGGTGAAGAACGCATCCATCCAGCTGAAGTTCGAGATCTCCGACCCGGCCGCAGTGCTCTGGGTAGGCCCGGACGGCATCGAATTCGGGGAGCAGAACCTGAAGGCAGACATCACCATGCAGCTCTCCGGAGATACGTGTCATGCTTTCTGGAAAAAAGAGCTCAACCTGCCCATCGCGCTCGCGAAAAGGCAGATCAGGTCAAAAGGGAATATCGCCAAGGTCATGAAGCTCCTGCCGATGTTGAAGCCCGCATATGAGATGTACCCGGAGTACATGAAAAAACACGGCATCTAGGGCCTGCATCAGAGCTTTCCATACATTTTCCAACACCAAGAAACAAGGAGGTCGTATGTCTGAAGAGTGTACAGCCGGTTTGTTCTGGGACGAGATCCGGGCAAAGGCCGAGGCGTTTCCCGATTTGCAGATCGTTACCTTCGAGAACGGAGAAGGCCTGGCAGATGAGGTCGTCACGTACGGCGATCTGTTCCTGAAGAGCTGCAAGGCAGCACGTGGCCTGCAGAAGGCAGGCATCGGCAAAGGCGACCGTTTCAGCCTCGTCATGCGCAACCACCCGGAATTTCTCTATACTATGCTTGCGGCATCCATTACCGGGGCCGTCGTGGTGCCCATCGATCCGCGCTCCAAGGGGAGCAAGCTCAGCTATCAGATCAGGGATTCCAATTCCAAGGGCATCATATTCACTGCCGAATTCATGGACGATGTGGAGAAGTCTTTGTCCCAACTTCCGGATGTGAATGTGATCGGCGTCTTATCAAAGGAAGGCTTTGGAAAGGCTGCCCCGGAGAAATATCCCTCCTTCAACGAGATACTCGATGGTCCTGATCGCGGGCTGCCCGATGCTGTCAACAAAGAGGTGAACATACCCTTCGAGGTCATCTACACCTCGGGGACCACGGGCGACCCCAAGGGTGTGGTCATAAAGGGCGGCAGGCTTCCCATGTTCACGATGCTCGCCCAGTTCATCTGGCAGTACACCGCGGAAGACAAGCTCTATACCGGCCTATCCCTGACCCACGGCAATGCCCAGTCCGTGACCCTGGTGCCTTCCCTCGTACTGAACATCCCCTCGGTCATCAGCCGCAAGTTCACCAAGAGCAGGCTGTGGGACATATGCAGAAAATACGGCTGCACGTCGTTCTCGCTTCTGGGAGGCATGATGATGGGCATCTACAGCGAGCCGAGAAATCCGGAAGATGCAGACAACCCGGTCCGCAAGGTCCTGAGCGCAGGCACTCCCATGAGTATCTGGGAGGACTTCGAGAACCGCTTCGATGTGAAGATTCACGAATGGTACGGAGCCGTTGAGGGGGGCTTTGCACACAACGCACCGGGAACCGGGCCTATCGGGTCTTTCGGCAAACCCATCGAAGGGGTCATGGATACGAGGATCGTGCGGGATGACGATTCCGAGTGCGAGCCGGGTGAGATCGGCGAGCTCGTGGTAGCCCAGAAGCAGGGCAAGGTGGAGGTGGAGTACCTGGGCAAGAAGAAGGCCTCGGAGGAGAAGACCCGCGGAGGCGTGCTCAGAACGGGCGACATGTGCCACAAGGACAAGGACGGCTGGCTGTTCTTCGACTACAGAAAGGGTGGCGGCCTGAGGCGTCATGGTGATTTCATCCTGCCCGAGTATGTCGAGAAGGCGCTGGCTGATCTCCCCGAAATAACCGACGTCTGCGTATACGGGATACCCGCCGAGTCAGGGGCACCGGGCGAGAGCGACATCGTCGCCGCCATCGTGCCGGCTACAGGGATGGCAATCGACCATAGAAAGGTTGCTGCCGATCTCGGCCGGGTACTGGAGAAGAGCTTCATCCCCCAGTTTCTCCAGGTGGTGGCCGAAATTCCCAAAACCGCATCGGAAAAGAACCTCGACCGTGTTCTGCGCGACGAGTTCAGCAAGGGCGCATCCAATGTCTTTCGCATGTAACGAAGGGCTGCATCACCACACAATAAGGAGCGGATACCATGGCATATGATTTTGTTGATTTGCAGGTTTCAGACCAGATCAGTTTGAACGAAGACCACGAGGCATTGAAGAAGTCGGTCAGAAAGTTCGCCTCAGAGGTCGTGAGGCCGGCATCCATCGAGCTCGACAAGATGAGCGCAGTGGATGTGGCCAAGCAAGGCTCGCCGTACTGGTCGTGCATGAGAAAGATGCACGAGCTCGGCTACCACACCATATTCATCCCCGAGGAGATGGGCGGCATCGGGCTCGACCCCCTGGGTCTCCACATCTTCTTTGAAGAGATGGCTGCAGGGAGCATAGGGCTTGCCGTTGCGTGCGGCGTGGATGTCTTTCCCTCGTTCTTTACCTCGATGATCCTTTCAGACTATCCCGAGCTCGAGGATATGGTCATCAGGCCCTACGTGGCCGACCGGGACTGCTCGCTCCTCGGGTGCTGGGCCATCACAGAGCCCGAGCACGGCTCTGACATGCTCACACCGTATCAGCCCCATTTCCACAACCCCAAGATCAGCCACCAGCTCGTGGGTAGAAAGGATGGAGACGACTGGATACTCAACGGTCAGAAGGCTGCCTGGGTATCAAACGGCACCACGGCATCCACGGCGCTCCTGTTCTTCGGCACCGATTCATCCATGGGTCTCGCAGGCGGGGGTATCGCCATCGCCGACCTCACGGTACCGGGGGTCTCGAGGGGAAAAGCCCTTGATAAAATCGGCCAGCGGGATCTTCCCCAGGGAGAACTCTACTTTGACGACGTCCGGGTCCCGAAGGAACGGATCATCTGCGATGCAAGCGCCTATGAGCAGATGACCGACCTGGTCCTGGGAGCGGCGAACGCCCACATGGCCATCATGTGCCTCGGAGGCGCCAGGGCTGCCTTCGAGGAGACGCTGTCCTACACCAAGGAAAGGGTCCAGGGAGGAAAGCTCCTCTGCAAGCACCAGGACGTCATGAGAAGGCTCTCAGACATGTTTATCAATATCGAAGCCTCCAGGCAGCTCTCCCGGAACGTCATGAACTACAATCTCTGGAGCTTCCCGCCGCATACCACCTATTCCATGGCGTCCAAGGTGTTCTGCTCGCGCATGGCCTTCGAGGTGGCGCAGCAGGCGCTGCAGATATTCGGCGGAAACGGGCTATCCAAGGAGTACGTCATCGAGAAGCTCTTCCGGGATATCACCTCGACCAGGATCGAGGACGGTTCCAACGAGACCTTAGGCCTCGCCATCGGCCACGAGATACTCTTCGGGGAGAAACCCTACTGAGTATGGCTGATCAGGGGAAAGCCCCCTCGGGGCCATTCGTACGGGAGTGTTGCATCAATCCATCACAACAAAGGAGTTATGCATGAGTAATGTATACGTTATCGGCGTCGGCATGACCCGGTTCGGCAAGTATCTCAGCGGATCGGTAAGAGGTATGGCCAAGGAAGCCGTGGACCTGGTACTGGCCGATGCAGGGCTCGCCCGGAAGGACATCCAGGCGGCCTATGTGTCCAATACCTTCTGGGGCATGTTCGCGAACCAGCATTCCATACGGGGCGAGGTCATGCTCTGGGATGCGGGGATCAGGGGCATCCCCATCGTAAACTGCGAGAATGCATGCGCAGGTGCCTCGACCGCCTTCCACCTGGGATATACGGCCGTCAGGTCCGGGATGTACGATGTGGTGCTGGCCATGGGCTCGGAAAAGATCACCCATGAGAACAAGGCAATGTCATTCAGCGCCTATGCCACGTGCATGGACGTGGAGAACTTCGAGCAGCACATCAACATGTTCATGGAGCTCAACAAGAAGCTCGACTTCAAACTGCCTGCCGGCGAAACGCCTCCCGGCGAGGGCAGGAGCATTTTCATGGATGCCTATGCCATGGGTGCCAGATGGCATATGAAGAAGTACGGATCGACAAAGCAGCAGCTCGCAGTGATCTGCTCCAAGAACCACTTTCATGGGTCGCTGAACCCCAAGGCGCAATACCAGGAAACCATGACCGTAGACGAGGTCATGAACGCCCGGCCCGTAACCTATCCGCTGACCGTGCCCATGTGCGCGCCTATAGGAGACGGTGCGGCTGCCGCCATCATCTGCTCGGAGAATTACCTGAAGAAGCTCAAAAATAGCCGGCCTGTCCGGATCATGGCCTCGGTGCTGGGCTCGGGGACCGACCGCGACATCGATGGCATCGATATCGGTGAGAGGCTCTCGAAACAGGCCTACGAGATCGCCGGCCTCGGGCCGGATGACATCGATCTTGCCGAGCTTCACGACGCCACTGCCTACGGCGAGCTGCACCAGTATGAGGCCATGGGCTTCTGTGCGCCGGGTGAAGGAGGAATCCTCGCTGAATCCGGAGCAACTGTCCTTGGCGGGAAGATCCCGGTGAACACGAGCGGCGGCCTGGAATGCCGGGGACATCCCATCGGTGCGTCCGGGCTCGCCCAGTTCTACGAGGTGGTAACGCAGCTCAGGGGAGAGGCCGGGAAACGCCAGGTCCAGGGAGCGAGGATCGGCCTCACCGAGAACGGCGGCGGCAACCTGGGAGTGGAAGAGGCTTCCATGACGATCCATCTCCTGGAAAGGGTCTGAAGTTAAAAAAGGAGGTAATGTCAATGTCGCAAGATTTCGAGTCGAGCAAATTCCGGTATCTGAACGATCCCCCGGTCACCACACGCCCGTTTTCCATAACGGTTGACGGCGACAAGTGCATCGGTTGCGGCGTGTGCATCAAGCAGTGCCCCTGTCAGACCCTGGAGATGACGCCCAGAAAAGAAGCATCGCAAAAGCAGCAGCCGTCCTGCTCCTATCACTGCCCTGCGGGAACGGATATCCGCGGGTATCTTCAGGTCCTCTCTTCAGGGGGCACCCTCGAAGACGCCTGGAAGATCATCACCCGAACAAATCCTTTTCCCGCCGTTACGGGCAGAGTCTGCCCGCATCCCTGCGAAGGGTCGTGCAACCGCCTGGGAGTGGACAGTGCGGTTAACGTCCATGGCATCGAACGGACCGTGGGAGACTATGGCCTCGCCCGGGGGCTGAAGTTCGAAAAGCCTGCAAAGATCAGAAAGGAACATGTCGCCGTGGTAGGTTCGGGCCCGTCAGGCCTGTCCTGCGCCTACCACCTCGCCGGGATGGGGTACCGGGTGACCGTGCTCGATTCTGCAGATAAGCCGGGCGGCATGCTCGCACACGCAATTCCCCTCTACCGGCTGCCCGAAAACGTTGTGGACAAGGAGATCGGACGGATCGTCGACCTCGGCGTCACCATGAAGATGGGCGTCACCGTGGGCAGAGACATCAATCTGGACAAGCTGAAGAAGGAATACAGTGCAGTGTATGTGGCGCCGGGCGCCCAGAACGGCACGGCACTTGGTATCCCCGGCGAGGAGGCTGAAAGGGTTTTTTCCGGACTTGCCTTCCTCAGGTCGGTTAAGGAAAACAAGCCCCTGAAGCTCGGAAAGAGGGTCGCAGTGATCGGCGGAGGAAATACGGCCATCGATGCAGCCCGCTCCGCCCGCAGGACAGGCTCGGAGGTGACCGTCTTCTACCGCAGGGCCGAAGCCCAGATGCCCGCCCACCCGGATGAGATTCAAGCTGCCCGGGACGAAGGCGTAAAGATCGCATACCTGTGCGCCCCGGTCAGGTTCTCTGCAGATGGAAAGGCAAAGCTCACCAGCCTCAGGATGGAGCTCGGAGATCCCGACGATTCGGGAAGGCCGAGGCCGGTCCCGGTTCAGGGGAGTGAGTTCGATACGGACATCGACACGGTAATTGCCTCTGTCGGGCAGGAGCTTGCCGGCCAGGGATTCGAGAAAGTTCTCGGATCGTCCTGGATCGGTGTGGATGCCATGGGCCGCACCCCGCACGAGGGGATCTTCGGGGGCGGAGATGCCGCCCAGGGCCCCGGCCTGGTCTCCGAGGCCATCGGCTCCGGCATGAAGGCCGCCCTGGCCATAGATGCGTTCATGAACGGCAGCCACATAGGGCTTCCCGAGAAAAAGGAGATATCCTACGGGGATGTCCCGCTCAATGACCGGAAAAAGGCGGAACGGAACGAGGCAAAGAATCTGGATGCGGCAAAGAGGTTCGAGCATCCCGATGCAGAGGTCGCACAACCCTTGAATCCTGAGCAGGCAGGCACGGAGAGCAGCCGCTGCCTCGGATGCGGGCTGCAAGAGCCCAAATTCACGGGCATGCCCTATTTCGGAAAAATCTGCATCGCATGCCACAGCTGCGAGGCGATCTGCCCGCAGGGCGCTCTCTCCTTCCCCAACTTCTACCGGGTGGACAAGGGGAGATGGGCTTACGACTTCGACTATCCCGAGACCGGCAAAGGCATACCGAACCCGCTCATGCTGGACAATCCCCTCCCCTTCTCCGAGATACAGTCACAGCTCACGGATGTGGAGAAAGTGATCTACAGCCGCAGATCGTTACGGGTCTACAAGCCGGACGCGGTTCCCAGAGAGATGATCCACCGGGTTCTGGAAGCGGGAAGGTTCGCACCATCGGCAGGAAACTGCCAGGGCTGGAAATTCGTGGTCGTGACCGACAGGAAGCTCCTGGATGAGCTTTCTACCGCCACCGTCGGCTTCCTCGGCCTCTTCACGAAGCTCTACCAGGGCAAGGGCGTGGCGAGGACCGCACTCAAGAAATCGCTCGCCTTCATCAAGCCCAACTCCATCGACCAGCGGCCCATGTGTGCCATCCAGGCCCTCATCACGCCCAAATTCGGCGAAGGCCGGCTTGACGCCTTCTTCAATGCGCCGGCCGCCATATTCCTCCTGAAGCACCACCTCCATATCTCGGAGCCTGACCTCGGGATAGGGATCTGCGGGCAGAACATGGTTCTCGCAGCTCATTCGCTGGGGCTGGGTACCTGTTATGTGGGATTCGTATCCAATGCCCTGAACCTCGACCCGCGCACAAAAAGTAAATTCCACAAGAGGCTCGGGATCGAATGGCCGTACGATAAGGTCGGTGCAGTCCTGACGCTCGGATACCCGGCAGTGCCCACGGACAAGCCCGTAGACCGCGAGCTTCCCAAGGTGACCTGGATCGAGTGAGCACCGGCTGAATGAACTATGGCTTTTTTAAGCAGGATGCATATATTGGATAAATTGGGGAATTCCCATGAAGTATATCCTCATCACAGGGGCTTCGGGCTATTTCGGGCAGAAGCTGGTGTCGTTCTTCCAGTCAAGGCCCGAGGTGGAGCGTATCACCGGGATCGACATCAGGCCGCCTTCGGGCGGCTCGCCCAAGTTCACATTCATCAGGTGCGACGTCCGGGATGATCTGAAACCGGTGTTCGAGGGAAGTGACATCGACTGCGTTATCCATACGGCATACATCCTGCCCCCCATCCATGATGTCGCACTGATGGAGGACATCAATATAAACGGGACGAAGAATGTCATGAATACGGCTGCCCGATACGGGGTGAGGGAGATTCTCGACTGCTCCTCGACCACGGCCTACGGCTTCCATCCCGACAACCCGACGCTCCTGACCGAGGAGAGTCCGCTTAAGGGGAACGAAGACTTCACCTATGCAAAAAACAAGCGGGAGCTGGGGCAGTGGACGTTCCAGTTCGAGAAAGAGCACCCGGAGATCCGCCTGATTACCGTCCGCCCCTGTTTCGTCTGCGGACCAGGGTTCACCAACCCCCTGGCCCGGCACCTCTGCAAAAAGATCTGCATCATGCCGCTCAAAACTGCACCCTTCCAGTTTATCCATGAGGACGATCTCGTGGAGCTCATGTACTCCTGCTTAAGGAAAAGAAAGCGGGCATCTACAACCTTGCAGCAGACGGCACCATGAATTTTGAAGAGATGGTGCGCATCCTCGGAGGCTATGTCCTTAAACTACCGGTATGGCTCCTGTGGCCCCTGAATAATCTCATGTGGCACTTACGGGTCACCTTCATGACCGAGTTCCCCAGCCCATGCCTGAACATGATCCGTTTTCCCTGGATCGCAAGCAACGCCAAGGTGAAGGGAGAGCTCGGTTATCGCTTCAGGTACACTACCAGAGAAGCCTTTGATAACTTTGCCCGGCACGTGAAGGAGTCCGGGCTCAAACGGTAAAAGATCCGTGTTATTTTTTTCATGAAAGGGAGGCAGCATGAAGCTTCAGGTGAAGGGGAAAAACGTACTCATAACCGGCTCGTCCATGGGCATCGGGAAAGGGCTGGCGGAGTGCTTTGCCCGTGAAGGGGCCAACCTTTTTCTGGCAGACCATCCGAGAGAAGAAGAAAACCTGGTAAAGTGCGCTGAAGGACTCAGCAATACCTATGGGATAAAGACATGGACCTTCTGTGCGGATCTCACCGACCCGGACGGCCCTGAAAGGCTCCATGCCATGGTAGCCGGCGAGGGAGCGGACATACATGTACTCGTAAACAATGCCGGGATATGCTGGTTCGGAAATTATCGGGACATGCCTCTGGATCGCCTCCAGAGCATGCTTCTGCTCAACTGCATGGCATATGCGAAGCTGAGCCGCCTCTTCCTGCCTGCCATGATCGAACGCAATGAAGGCGGCATCCTGAACGTATCCTCGGTGTCCGCCTTTCAGCCCGTGCCCACGCTGGCCCTCTATGCAGCGACCAAGGCCTTCACCCAGAGCCTGACCGAGGCCTTGCGCGAAGAGCTGCCGGGGAGAAGCAGGGTCGTGATCTCCACGCTCAACCCTGCGTTCACGAAGACCCATCTCATCGAAGATGCAAGCATTCCCAGCGACTACATCCCGATGAAGATCTCCTTCATGAGCATCGAAGAGGTCACGCGCCAGGGAGTCGAGGCATTCATGAAGGGAGAGGAGCTCTATGTGCCGGGCCTGGTCAACAAGATCTTCTACCTGGTGTTTGCAAGGCACCTTCCCAGGAAGGTCCTGTCAACGGTCACGCGGCTGCTCACCCGCAGGGCTTCGGATCTTATTCCCGGGCCGATCCTTGCCTTCTTCCCCGGCCGAACCGGACCGAAGCAGGAGCGGCCTTCTCAGGACGGATAAGGGGATTAATTGGGTTTTGCCCTTGTCAATAATTCCACTTCTTACTGAAGGCACCGTGCACACCACGTTTGATGTGCAGCGTTACACTGGCGACGGTTTCATCCTCAAAATGCAGGTTGATTCGGGGAGCAGCAGACGATTCAGAATGAAAAACATAAGTTCGAGAACCTTCGGGGCAAGGAGGGGGATCAGGATCGCGGCCCCAACTCCAAACTCGTGAGTATGAACCCGATCAGGACAGAAAAGGTCAAGGGCGGCACGATCATGTATTTGACTACTACACAGACTGTTCCGAAGAGTTCAAACAATCAAAGCCCTCGGCATGGCTCATCGGTGTCGCACATACCGATTCCACCAAGATCACCGTCAACATCGACGGATCCATAAGCCGGGAGGCTGCGCGGGCTGCAGCTGTCGAGATCCTGGAAAACTTCGTCAAGGCCAAATTCTAAAGAAACAACCCAGAGGAGGAAGACCATGAAAAAAATCACTGCGATTGCGGGGAGCATATTGCTTCTCCTTATGGCAACCAGCCTTTATGCTGCACAGACGGACAATGCCAAATGCAAGGACTTTACGCTCTTTTCCAAGATGCCGGAATCCTGGGCCTACAACTGCGATCAGAGGCAGTTCGACGACTATAATTTCGTAAGCGGAAAGGGGAAGACCACCTCGGTCGAGGGAAAGTTCTATAAGATCACCTTCTACCCGAACAGTGATGCCAAACAGAAACCAAGCGAGCTCCAGATCCGCCGCAACTACGAGAATGCGGTCCAGAAAATCGGCGGCACCATCGTCGGCGCCGACAGGAACAAGGAAACCTTCAAGTATCAAGGACGGCAAGGAAATCTGGGTCGAGCTGTGGACCGAATTTACCGGCAAGTACGGGTTCACCATTGTCCAGAAGGAAGCCATGGCCCAGGTTGTGGAGGCCAACGCGCAAGTCTTTTCCAACGACATCAGGACAACGGGCCTTTGCTCCAGTGATGTCCAACGACACCGAGGACGGCCGGGCCAAGACCGACGACAAAGGGCATCTCAAATAATCCGGGGGAAGCAGCTGCTTCCCCCGCGTCTATTTTTTAATCTATGCTCCCGATAATCCCTGGGGCTTGTAAGTATTTTTTATATCGGTGTGGTAAAAATGCTGCTGCAGGCAACCGCCGTCATCATGAAAAATACAGGTGCCCCAATAGCCCGGTCCTGCTCGCTGCTCCGGCTATTGACATGGGGAATAATTGCCATTACTAACTGAACGGTTATAATAATTAATGAAGTATTTAATGATATCAGTATGGGAGGTATTCCATGAGAAAAGAGACCGTGGAACGGCTCAAAAGAGAGTTGTCCGATGCACGCCGGCGTATCTCTGAGCTGGAGAAGTCTCTTTATGAGTGCAATCATATGGAAGAGGCCATGCGGGGGAGCGAAGAGCGATACCGCAACCTTGTAGAAAATGCCCATGACGTGGTCTGGGTCTTCGACCTCAATCTTGGCTACACCTATGTGAGTCCATCGGTCAAACGGCTGAGGGGATACAGCGTCGAGGAGGCCATGAAACAGAAGCTCGATGAGGTGCTGACCCCCGAATCTGCAAGAAAAGCCTTGGAGCTGTTCGAGAGAGAGCGGCTTTTGGAGATCGGCGGGCATCATCACGGCCCGGACTGGTCCTTCACCACCGAGTTTGAGATGATCCGCAAAGACGGTTCCACCTTCTGGACGGAAATGACCATGAATCCTCTCTATGGTGAAGCAGGCAGGATCAAGGACATTATGGGAATCACCCGTGATATTTCCGAACGGAAGCGGGCTGAGGAAGAGCTCAGGAAACATCGCGACCGGCTTGAAGAACTGGTCAGGGAGCGTACCTCAGAGCTGATCAAGGCAAACGAACAACTGAAGAAAGAGATAGCGGAACGCAAGGAAGCTGAAGCCAGGCTGCGTGAAAGCGAAGAGAAGTATCGCATATATTTTTCGCTCAGCAACGATGTCATGCTCTCTTACGATAAACAGTTCAGAGTTCAGAGCGTCACCCCGAATGTCGAGCGCAACCTCGGATATAAGCCTGAGGAACTGGTAGGCAAGACCTTCCTGGATCTTAATGTGCTGCATCCTGACTGTATGAAGGAAGCAATAAACAATGCCTTGAAGGTGCTCTCCGGCGAGACGGTCTATTCTTCCGTCTACGAGTTTGTTACGAAAGACGGGGCAAGGAAATATGGCGAAGTGAGCGGGGTGCCCCTCGTACGGGATAATAATATAGTGGGGGAGATAACCGTCGCAAGAGACATAACCGAGCGCACCACATTGCAGAAAACATTGCAGGAGAATGAGGAAAGGTATCGTATCACGTTGCAGAGCATGCCTGATGCCGTGAGCATCGTGAGTGCTGATGATTCCAGATATATTTATATAAACGATGCCTTTTGCAAAAATACCGGATACTCCCTTGAAGACACAGTCGGTAAGACGCCGTTTGAGCTGAACCTGCCTGCCGCACCGGAGGACATCGAGCAATGTACGGAACTCTTGAAAAACAAGGAACCGATTGACAACATAGAGCATCGCTGCCGCAGGAAAGACGGGGTCATCCTCGATACAATCATATCCGCCAGGCCGGTACACTATGGCGGAGAAGACTGCATGGTCATGGTCATGACGGATATAACCGCCCTCAAACGAATTGAAGAAGAAAAGAAAAGGCTCGATATCAAATCTCAGAAAATGGAAGCCATCGGAACATTATCGAGAGGCATCGCGCATGATTTCAATAATATCCTGACGTCCATCATCGGGTACACGAAGATGTCCATAAAAGATTTTATGGCGATAAAGAAAGAAGACAAGGACTTGAGCGTGGTTCGGAGCGACCTCAATGAAGTTCGCAACGCAGCGTATCGAGCCAGAGACCTGGTGAATCATATCCTGGCTTTCAGCCGCCATCCGGAAAAGAAATATTCACCAATCGTACTCAGCTCCACAATCAAGGAGTCATTGAAACTGCTGCAGCCCTCAGTGCCTGCAAACATCAGGATCCGGGAAAATCTTATGGGGCCGCAGGTCATCCTCGGAGATCCTGTGCAGATTCACCTGATCATGACAAATCTCTTAACCAATGCGGCCTATGCCATGGATAAAACCGGTGGAGAGCTGGATGTAAACCTTCAATCGGTTCTTGTTGACGATGCTGCCGCCCTCGATCTGGATGTGACGGCCGGACAGTATATGAAGCTTACCGTCAGGGATACCGGGCATGGGATATCGCCTGAGGCCATGGCGCGTGTTTTCGACCCATATTTCACCACCAAATGGAAAAGCCAGGGCACAGGCCTGGGCTTATCGATCGTGCACGGCATCGTAGTAAACCACGGAGGAGCCGTCAACTGTACGAGCACCCCTGGGCAAGGAACTACTTTCGATATCTATCTCCCCCAGTATGATTTCAAAGAAGAAGAGATTCCTGCAAAAGAACAACGAGAAGTCATAAATGGAGACATGAGATTCCTGAATCTTGACAAAGACCTCTCTCGCGTCGCTTTGAAAAAGAAAACTGACGGCAAGAGGATTCCCGGAAAGAACAAGGAGCATTGACCCCGGCATTATCCGGGAGAGTCAGCCAGGGGTATTTTGCTTGAATCATCTAAATCAGCTTTCCATCCCAGGGATGCCTCCTCCGGTCTTGACCAAAAGTTAGTTATTTCGTTACGGACATCCCCTCGTACCTCTGCCGGTTCATTGTTAGAGATTGACCTGCAGACCCCGGCTGCGAAGATATTCTTTCACTTCCCTGATACGAAAAGTTCTGAAATGAAATACCGATGCCGCCAGCAGGACCTGAGCGCCGCCTTTTACCACCCCGTCGTAAAAATGATCTAGTGTTCCGGCGCCGCCGGATGCGACTACCGGTACGGTGACCGCATCTGCGATGGCCTTTGTGAACTCAAGGTCAAAGCCTTTAAGCGTGCCGTCGCCATCCATACTGGTCGGCAGAATGATGCCCGCGCCCAGATCCTGGCACTCCCGCGCCCAGGCAATGGCATCCTTGCCGACAGGTTTGGTGCCGCCGGAAACCACCAGTTCAAACCCCGATGGCATTGCCTTATTTCTGCGCGCATCGACGGCTACGGTTATTCGCTCAGATCCGAACTCCCGTGCAGCATTTTTTATAAGAGAGGGATCTTTAACGGCGGCGCTGTTCATCGATACCTTTGAAGCGCCTGCGGAAAGAGTCAGATGTATATCGTCAAGACTTGCAATACCGCCGCCGACCGTCAGCGGAATAGAAATAACAGCTGCAACATTCTGCACCCATTCCAGGCGGGTTTTTCTGTTTTCAAGCGTTGCGGCAATATCGAGCATGGCCAGTTCATCAGCACCCTCGCTTTGATAAAACTTCGCGTTCTCCACCGGATCGCCGGCATCTTTCAAATTTACAAAATTTACACCTTTTACAACGCGACCGCCTTTCATATCAAGGCACGGCATAATCTTTATTGTTTCCATCTTATTCCTCCCGCAAAATATGATTTTTAAAACAAACTAACAACAAAGACTAAAGTGAATCAACTTTTTAATATGAACAATCCGCACTTCTTTCGGGTATTTCCCCTGTGGCCGGAATCTCCTTGACACACAAATTCCTACTTCATATACTCCCGGAATCACAAAGAAAGTTCTAATCAACTTTGAGGAGGAACAAATGGCTCACAAACCCGTTGAAATCGTTGAATTGGCTGGAAATGCAGGGATGTATAAGGCAAACTTAGGTGCCAGCAATTTCCTGGTAAGAAGTTTCATGGCAGGGCTTTTTATCGCGGTAGGCGGCGCACTCTGTACCGTCTGCGGTACAGGATTGGATACAACAGTGGGTCCCGGGTTCAAGGCCCTTATCGCAGGCGCGGTCTTCCCTGTAGGCCTTATTGCCATCGTACTTACAGGCATGTCACTCTTTACCGGCGATACGATGCTTATTCCTATGGCTGTCTTTCAAAAAAAATCCACGTGGAGCAAAGTGTGGAATGCCTGGTTTTGGGTCTATATTGGAAATTTTATCGGTTCCCTTTTCTGGGCATACCTGATGGTTGTCGGTCCCTTCAGCAAAGGCGGCGGCCCGGAATTAACGGTCTTCGGACAAAATGCCATCGCTATTGCAGAGGCAAAGACTCTCCCTTACATCGCAGCCGGTACCATCGGCCTCTGGTCTGCATTCATGAAGGGTATAGCCTGTAACCTGCTCGTAAATGTTGCAATATTGCTTGCTTTTTCATCAAAGTCCATGGTCGGAAAGTTTTTCGGCATATGGTTTCCCATCATGGCATTCGTCTCCTCAGGTTTTGAGCACTGCGTCGCAAACATGTATTTCATTCCCGCAGGCATCATGTTGGGTGCCAATGTCTCATGGACGCAATTCATCCAGTGGAACTTAATCCCTGTAACAATAGGAAATATTGTGGGTGGATTCATCTTTATCGGTGCCGTCTATTTCTATTCCTTTAAAAAAGAGCTGTCCACGATGTCACCGTCATAGTGAGTTCCCAAGAAACCCTTACCTCGGCTTTGCTGCAGTAGGTTAGGCAAGCAAATTTCCCCGAGCAGTCCCCCGGCAAAGCCGGGGGACGCTCAGGGTTGAGCTATTCCTATTCCTCGCGAAACTCTTTCATGTATCTCCCTTTGGGCGCTCTCTCCATTTTCACTCTTCCATCTTGCATCTGGGTCTCTCGTTTCATCCCCACGTGTGTGGGGAACACAGGAAGTGCGTGGCAATGGCCGGGTAGCCGTACGGTTCATCCCCACGTGTGTGGGGAACACTATGCCCTCATGGTGCTTGCCGTACCACTCACCGGTTCATCCCCACGTGTGTGGGGAACACTCGAGAATCCTTATTGAGTTTTATGTTTGAGCTATTGTTATAGCCGGGATAGGCCATTAATGATGATGTCCAATGTCCATCATCATACATGGTGTAATTCTCGGTGTAGCACCAAAGGACTTTGAAGAGGTCTGTGGATGATGCTCCATTTACAAAGGAGGGCCAGAAATGATCGCCGGAACTAGCCTGAGTGATATCTTCTGTCTTACCCCATGTCCCATCCTTCTCCCATTTCTGCATTTGGGTAAGACCACTTCCATCGGGTACACAGGCATAGATTACATTTTCATCCCAGGCGTCGAGTGTTGCCCCGGCCTGATAGTTGTATGTTCCGAATCGTCCGGTGCCACAAACTGTTTCGGTATGCCACGTTCCGCCAGAATAGTAGTGGTAAAACACATTCCCATCGCTATGCACGTATGATGACGGGTAGTTATCTGTCGGAACCTCATCAAATGACAGTATGTATGGCGATCCGTCGATGACCTTTACTTCACCTAGAAATTCCCAATGGGTCGCTGCGGTGGTATGAACAACATCGGGAATACTCCCTGCGGTGGATGTGTCCATCGGCAGGGCTATTTCAGTGGTTCCGTCGGCCTTGTACCACTTTGCCCCGGATACATCATATCTTGCATAATATATGTCTCTATATCTGCTGTACCCGACATATGGCTCGCCGTGAAAAGCTGCATTGAAAGCGAGATGTATATCCTCGCCTCCATTAGTCGGGTAGACCATGATATACGAATGAGCATCTCCTGCATCCCATAGCAGGGTTCTTGAACTCCATGTTGTGCCAGCATCCGTAGACGTCTTATAATACCAAGAAAAGTGATTCACACTAGGAAAACTTGTAAGACGATAGAATAGATATATTTTACCGGCGCTATCTTCAACAAGGAACGTGTACGTCCCACTCTTGTCCTCTATGCTGACTCCAGTCTCAAAAGAGGAAATCGACTCCGCGCTAGATGACCTCCACCCCATCACCCTTCCATTTAATACGGTTCCATGCTCACCAGCAGCCACAAGGACTTTACCATTGTGACTTGCGTAATCGCCCGTTTGTCGCTGCAAGACGATTACAGACGGTACAGAATGATCATCCCCGCTGCCCCAACTTGATACAATCGTTGTTGCGGCGCTGAGTGCCTTTGTTGTATTATCAAAGTAACGTATTTTAATGGTGGCGTTCGTATCATAGAAGCCGAAGTAAGTTCTACTGTGAGTGCCTGAATATTTGAATGTTGGTATCGCATTTCTTCTCAATATCCCATCACCCTCAATCAGGGGAACATTGTAATACATATCCAACTGCATCACCTGATCGGCAAGAGCAGTCTCATTGGACGCTTCTATCTTGGCTCGTCTACTGTACCCTGAAAGCCATCCCGCATAGCAGGCCGTGAAAACGACGCACACCATCAGAGACGGCATGACAACCCTCTTCATAAGAAACCTCCCGATATATGAAAGGGTTATCATATTACTGTACCTCCCCTATGTCAATGGATGGATTGAATCGTATAATATCAGCCGACAGGCTATATGCAACCGGTTCATCCCCACGTGTGTGGGGAACACTGATACAATATGGAGGCCAGCCCTCAGCGTGTCCGGTTCATCCCCACGTGTGTGGGGAACACGATAGGTACGGCCTGCAGGTCTAGATCGAGGCGGTTCATCCCCACGTGTGTGGGGAACACTTGCCAACATATATAACCGATCTGTCCCGCGGTTCATCCCCACGTGTGTGGGGAACACCGACAGCGGCGGCAGCACGGCGATCCGCATCGCCGGCGGTTCATCCCCACGTGTGTGGGGAACACTCCGTTGCGATTGCTTATAAGATCGGCTATATCCGGTTCATCCCCACGTGTGTGGGGAACACGATCTGGGCTGTGCCTGCCGTATCGCGTGCATCGGTTCATCCCCACGTGTGTGGGGAACACACTGGGTTGCCGCTGCGCTATGCCGGTGACAGGCCGGTTCATCCCCACGTGTGTGGGGAACACGTCAGCTGGCAGACCGTCCCGATGCAACGCAGCCGGTTCATCCCCACGTGTGTGGGGAACACTATCCTGATACGTAACCTGCGCATATGTCCCTCGCGGTTCATCCCCACGTGTGTGGGGAACACATTCGCCATGGGTCATGTTGTCGTTGAATACCGGTTCATCCCCACGTGTGTGGGGAACACATCTGTGCAGGCTGCCGGATCAGCGCGAATGCCGGTTCATCCCCACGTGTGTGGGGAACACTCCCCTGTGTCTTATCTTGAGCATGCCCATTTTCGGTTCATCCCCACGTGTGTGGGGAACACTGACGAGCAGTCATCGGGACCGGTACGATCTACCGGTTCATCCCCACGTGTGTGGGGAACACACTGATGACGCAGTCGGCATCTATTACATCGACGGTTCATCCCCACGTGTGTGGGGAACACACACTGATGCACTCGTACAGTACGTCATGATAGTCGGTTCATCCCCACGTGTGTGGGGAACACATCAGACAATTGACGGCGAGTCGCTGATGCTATCCGGTTCATCCCCACGTGTGTGGGGAACACGCTTGCTCATCGTCGTCATACAGCCTGTCGATCCGGTTCATCCCCACGTGTGTGGGGAACACGATGCTTCGCTCATGCGCCTGATTCGTGCTCGATCGGTTCATCCCCACGTGTGTGGGGAACACTCGCACGAGCTGGCATCGATACATGACAAGATCACCGGTTCATCCCCACGTGTGTGGGGAACACCGAACCAGATGCCGCTGAACTCGACAAGCATTGCCGGTTCATCCCCACGTGTGTGGGGAACACGTGCATCCGCATGCTCATGAGCTGATCATCCGCGCGGTTCATCCCCACGTGTGTGGGGAACACGGTACTCATCGGCACTGCATGTATTGATATCGCCGGTTCATCCCCACGTGTGTGGGGAACACTCCATAGCGGATCAGACTGCCGTGTCGATTCTATCGGTTCATCCCCACGTGTGTGGGGAACACGATCAGACATGGCTGCGATCGCCACGATCGACCGGTTCATCCCCACGTGTGTGGGGAACACGTATAGCTGCGAGCGTGGCGATATGTCGCGACACGGTTCATCCCCACGTGTGTGGGGAACACCATGATACGCTGTGCTGTCCTGTAGGCATCAGTCCGGTTCATCCCCACGTGTGTGGGGAACACGTATTCAGCGCTCGTGCTCGATTCCAGCATACATCGGTTCATCCCCACGTGTGTGGGGAACACTTCCAGAAGTGACTCGCACGGCTTCCAGCGTCGGTTCATCCCCACGTGTGTGGGGAACACTCTGCGTGATCCTGGTATGACGTCCGGTAATGGACGGTTCATCCCCACGTGTGTGGGGAACACGCTGTACCGCTTGATGACAGTTGCCACGCCTGATTCGGTTCATCCCCACGTGTGTGGGGAACACTTCGATGTCCATCAGCGGCTGCATCGCCGCGTGCCGGTTCATCCCCACGTGTGTGGGGAACACTCGACTGTTGTCGATACTCATCCATTCTGGCAGGCGGTTCATCCCCACGTGTGTGGGGAACACGTGTTCTGCCGGCACTCGGGTGCTCGAACGTGCGGTTCATCCCCACGTGTGTGGGGAACACATCAGCTGCATTCGCTGGCCTCGCAGGCCGCTGACCGGTTCATCCCCACGTGTGTGGGGAACACTGTTCCATCGCTGATTCGTGGTCCGATCGTTGCGGTTCATCCCCACGTGTGTGGGGAACACGCATCGCCTATTCCGCATGGTATGCTCCGGCACGCGGTTCATCCCCACGTGTGTGGGGAACACTGCAGTCATCCGTATGCCACCGTCAGCGATCTGCACGGTTCATCCCCACGTGTGTGGGGAACACACCTGCGGCTCCGACGATCCGGATCATCTCCAGCCGGTTCATCCCCACGTGTGTGGGGAACACTCGACATCGCCGTATTCGCCACTGCCTCGATATCGGTTCATCCCCACGTGTGTGGGGAACACTCCGTTGTCGATGTCTGTGCTCTCCAGACTGGCTCGGTTCATCCCCACGTGTGTGGGGAATACGTGCATGGCGGATCGGCTTGTGTCATCTGATGTCGGTTCATCCCCACGTGTGTGGGGAACACTGCTCCTCAGGACAGGCCATGTTTGCCATCTGACGCGGTTCATCCCCACGTGTGTGGGGAATACCATCGATGTGCTCGCGCGTCGGGCAATCTTGCCGCGGTTCATCCCCACGTGTGTGGGGAATACTGTTCGGAAGCGCGGAATCGCCAATGGCCAGTACGGTTCATCCCCACGTGTGTGGGGAATACTGCAGCCGAATGCACATTCAGCGCATTGCTACGCGGTTCATCCCCACGTGTGTGGGGAATACATACCGTGACATCGCGCTCACAATGCATACGATCCGGTTCATCCCCACGTGTGTGGGGAATACTGCATGCATCATCATGCGACTTCGAGCTTGATGATCGGTTCATCCCCACGTGTGTGGGGAATACTGCATTCGCCTGCCATCGTCTCATCTGCATCGCGATCGGTTCATCCCCACGTGTGTGGGGAACACTTCACTTTGATCGTCGCTGATCTGCAGTCTGCTAACGGTTCATCCCCACGTGTGTGGGGAACACACGCCTGGCTGCACTGTGCGCATCGTTGCATAGCGGTTCATCCCCACGTGTGTGGGGAACACATCGGTGACTGCGCAGGTGCAGTGATCGGCATCACGGTTCATCCCCACGTGTGTGGGGAATACGCGTCGGTCATGACAGTGCCAGCTGACCGAGCTCGGTTCATCCCCACGTGTGTGGGGAACACTCACGCGCGATCAGCCTTGGCATTTGCCATAGCCGGTTCATCCCCACGTGTGTGGGGAATACGCTGCAGGTTCATGCGCAGGCTGAAACAATCGTACCGGTTCATCCCCACGTGTGTGGGGAACACGTGGCCCAGTGCATGCTCGACGTGTCGCATCGTGCGGTTCATCCCCACGTGTGTGGGGAATACGTCATGATGAAGCATCGGCATGAACCAGCGTCGGTTCATCCCCACGTGTGTGGGGAACACGTGACGCTGTCGATCGCTGCGACACTGGCGTCATAGCGGTTCATCCCCACGTGTGTGGGGAACACTTGACATGCGTAGAGCGACATCATCTGGCAGTCACCGGTTCATCCCCACGTGTGTGGGGAACACTGTACCGTGCGCGGATGCATTTGAACAGCGTATGTACGGTTCATCCCCACGTGTGTGGGGAATACTCATGGACTGTGCGATCAGAGTCATCGCACTGGACGGTTCATCCCCACGTGTGTGGGGAACACGCATCAATCATCTGAACTCGTAGGCTGACTCAGCCGGTTCATCCCCACGTGTGTGGGGAATACTCATACAGTCTGCGATCTGCTACGTCCTGCCGCGGTTCATCCCCACGTGTGTGGGGAATATCATCGTGCTCTTGCCCGTACGATGCACGCTGATGCGGTTCATCCCCACGTGTGTGGGGAACACTGGATCACAGCCCATATGCTCAAGTCGAAATGCCGGTTCATCCCCACGTGTGTGGGGAACACGATTACGCTTGGAGCTTCGCCATACATTCGCGACGGTTCATCCCCACGTGTGTGGGGAACACTGTTGCCCGGCGTCGCCATCCGCTCGCCGATCCGGTTCATCCCCACGTGTGTGGGGAACACCATAGTCGCGACTACTCAGGCAGATGTCGAACTACGGTTCATCCCCACGTGTGTGGGGAACACGAATCGATGACACGTAGCGCATACATTGACCTACGGTTCATCCCCACGTGTGTGGGGAACACCTGTATCCGTCCTGCTCTGTCGAGCTGATGGTCGGTTCATCCCCACGTGTGTGGGGAACACCTGCCTGTTCGAGATCAAGCGGCCGCCCTGCATCGGTTCATCCCCACGTGTGTGGGGAACACTGGATACATAGCTTGTGACAGATTAGTGACGGTTCGGTTCATCCCCACGTGTGTGGGGAACACTGGTTGACAGGATTGCTCGAAGCCGTCGATCACGGTTCATCCCCACGTGTGTGGGGAACACCGGACCGCCGCACTCTCGGCGATCGTTGACGAGACGGTTCATCCCCACGTGTGTGGGGAACACTCGCTGTATGCTGAGCTGCAAGTGCCGTTACTCGGTTCATCCCCACGTGTGTGGGGAACACTGCTCGACCCAGCACTCAATCCATTGCAGTTTGAGCGGTTCATCCCCACGTGTGTGGGGAACACGAACGTCCAGATGATCGCCATGACCCCACTGGCCGGTTCATCCCCACGTGTGTGGGGAACACGCCAGTACTGCGCTGATTAAGTCCGTCAATCCCCGGTTCATCCCCACGTGTGTGGGGAACACGGTCGATTGCGCCATCTTGTACAGCCATAATTCGGTTCATCCCCACGTGTGTGGGGAACACGGACTGTCAATCGTCATGGCTGCTATCCACAGCACGGTTCATCCCCACGTGTGTGGGGAACACCTGACATCGCACGCTTGGCCGTATTCTGCCACCGGTTCATCCCCACGTGTGTGGGGAACACAACGATCTTGCGGCTCGTCAGAAAATGGTCGTCCGGTTCATCCCCACGTGTGTGGGGAACACTTGATCTTAACGATTATCGCCTATGCCCATGCCCGGTTCATCCCCACGTGTGTGGGGAACACGTAATGCCGGATGAGTTGTCAATGAAAATCGATCGGTTCATCCCCACGTGTGTGGGGAACACGTATTGGTGAGTGCGCATGAAACGCTGAGTGAATCGGTTCATCCCCACGTGTGTGGGGAACACACTTCCTGTATTCCGTTAAATTCACTATCAATTTTCAATGATCAAAATTCTACCGAAACACGCCTTCATACCTATTTAATATTACTTATATTTTCCTCAGGCAAAAATGACACAAGTTTTACTCCGTCCAGTTCGACCGGTACTCTGCGATTTTTGCCAAGGGTCATAAAATCATAACCGATCTCGGTGTTCGTGCTCCAGACCATAACCGCATTGCCATCTTCAATCGCTACTTCAAGCTGACTCCAGATCATCTCCCGCACCCGACGTGAAACATTGCCCACATACACGCCGGCCCGTACTTCCAGCAGCCATATCGCCAGTCTGCCGCGCAATCGCGGCGGCACATTTTCAACCACGATGACCAGCATCGCCCATACCCTCCTTATTCGGAATGGCCGGGTCCACAGACTCCGGCGGCGGCTCGGGCATTTTCAGCCCCCGGCAGCAAGGATTTCTTCAATAGTCGGAATGATGCGCTTCAACAGCTTTGTCTGTCGAAAGATATCCCGGCATGCAAGCCGTACAGCCCTCTCAGGTTCGCCTGGTTTTTGGGCGGCAATTCTAAAAGCCGTCGGCACCACGGTTTCGAACTTGAAGACATCTGCAATATCATAGACAAATGACTGGGGCTTGCCGGTATGGATAAAGCCGACTGCCGGCGCATATCCTGCTGCCAGGATTGCAGCCTCACAGATGCCATAGAGACAGGCAGTAGCAGAACTCAGACAACGATTTGGAATATCTCCGCTTTCCCACTCGTGTGTAGTCATAATTGCGGTGTTTCCACTCCACCTTATATTGCCGGGCCAGGAGTTCATACATCTTGCGGACACGCACCCCTTCGATCCCGCGCAACTGCTCGATACTGCGCTTTGCAGGCGGCTCTTCCTTGAAACGCACGGCGTACATCTTGCGGACAACCTTAAGCCGGGCATCGTCATCAAGCGCCAGCTTGGCCTGATAAAGCAACCGGTCTGCCCTCGCACCGCCCGGCTGACCGGATGCATAGAGACGCACTCCTGCATCTCCGACCCAGACAAGCAGACACCCTACCCGCGATGCCAGAATGACGGCAGCATGGGATACCCGTGTACCAGGCTCCAGCATGAGGCAGGCAACGCCGCCCACAGGAATATGCGTCCTGACCCCGTTCTTATCCACTACAACAAAAGCACCATCCAGCACATCGAGATTGCCTTTATCAACGAAGAGTATGGATACCCTGTCCTTCATTGGGATCGGTTTGAGCGGAGGGAGAATAGGCTGTTTCATTGTTGCACCTGATATAAAAAACACGCTCGATTATTCATTGTTTTTTTCTTCTTCCCAAGCGTTTTACACTCTCAGGCTCTGCAAGATAGTTTTCAGATGAAACGATCTGCGAGCCGGTTTCCGCCTCCAGCTTCTCCCGTGCTCCGCCTGCAATCCGACCGCCTTTGTGTGCCGCATCCTTGTTCTGGTCATATCCCTGGGCATTCTGTTTTCTGGTTATCTCCGTAGTTGCAGCTTCGCTCAACATTGAGAAAATCAATTCGAGGTCGGTCATATGGTCGCGGAGATTTTCACGTTCCAGCCCCTTCAATTGTTTGTATTCTGCAGGGGTAAGACCAAATGCTGCCTTGGATATTTCGGCTGTCAAGATTGCATACTCAGGTTCTTTCTTTACACCGCGGCCTTTCCATTCGTCGGTGAGCTCTGCGCGAATGGTGATTCCTCGCATCCGCTTTTCGATCCACTCTTCCGAATAACCCTTGGCCTTGTATAATTCTCTGGTCCTCTGCGTTGCGAGTTCAGGATCTTCGATCTCCTGAATCCGATCATAGCCGACCTTTGCCAACCAACGTTTGAATGGTTCGGCCTTTGGAGACGGGATAGACTGGATGATGCGAAAAATGCCTTCGGTATTGGCAACTTCGGTAATGTATCTCTTTCCGTCGGTTGACTCAAGCTTGAGTTGTCGACAATATGTCGACAGCTGAACTCCACTTGATTCCAGTTCCCGTTTTTTTAGACGATACCAATAGTCTCGTGGCTTATCGCTATCAGTCAATGCTGCGACTACATCAACCACGGCAAAATACCATACATTTTCCAGAAGGATGCGCCTTATCTTTTTATCATTAAAAACAACAAGTCTCGATTCCATATTTACACCTCATACTCGCCTTACCAGCATAAGAAGCTGACATTGTTTATCGCTGGATCGATGCCGGAGCTTTCTCATGCCAACGGCACTACCGAGAGAAGCCCAAGACCCATGGCTTTTCCATGGCCGATACCGGTTTGCAGCGCATTCCTGAATCTGTCCGGTTCAGTAACTGTGAGACACCCCGTCATACAGCACCGAAAAAATCCGGACAGCATTACCGGAATGCTGGTTGCCTCGGAGCATCTGTTCCTGAGAGATCCGCACATCGACCCGCTATCCGCGAGGTTTCTGAAAGATCGAATGATGCAAGTTGTGGAAGCGAAAAACCGTGCTGAACTCCCTTTTCGTTCAATCCATTTTTCTTGTTCCTCCAACCGCAGTAATCCCAGACGCTTTGCCATTGCGGGTCACGCAAGGATTAGCACGCAGCCTGAAACGAAAACGTTGCCCGACTTTAAGCGAATCAAGCTTGAGCCGCTCTTTCAGATCGATGGCCGGATCGGCCTTGGCCAACCATCCCTTCACGCCGATGCCTGTCCAGTCCGGAATCGTCCGGCTTTGCACAAGAATGCGCGGGCACCCGGCGGAATCCGTCTCCGGCTCAAGCCTCCACAAAAATTCACCTTCAGGGCACTTCTTGTCCGGCCCGCTGAATGCCCGACATAGGGTGGAATGAAGCTGGTAGGGATCGGACAGGTCGCGTCGAGCCTCCCGGCAACGCGGATCAAGATGGATTCTATTCAGGAACATGTGGCACCTCCTGAGGGAAGGGAATCCACTCCGAGCGCACGAACCGCGCCCCGAAACGCCGTTCGGCAAACGACGACAGCGGCTGGTCCATTTTGAGTACACCAGATCCGTCCTCGGACTCAAAGGAGACCAAAAGCTTCTCGGGAAGTTCTTCCCATTTCCGCTGTGTGGCGATCCATGGCCATCGCGCCAAAACCTCCCGCAACGGAGCATCCTGAAGTCCGTCCTCCATCCAGATCGGCTCGGAAGGCACATAAGATTTGCGCCCCAAGGCCAGTGGCCAGACAGGATCTGCAAGGCGGCATGAATTCGTTTCAGAAAAGGTGCGGTCATCTCACTCCAATCCCACCAGAAAAGCCGCATCGGCAAGATAGAACCGGTGAGAAACAACACCTTCCTTTGAGCGGATTTCCATCCGCCTTGATGATGGTATCGGCTTCGGCGCATCCGGCTGTCTGGTAGTCTCGCTTGGGTACTCCCGGCCGGTCGTGACGAACCCCCATGGACAGGCGTGTGAGCGGTTCCAGATCCGTCCAGTTCTCCGCGATCGATCCCCAGGGCGGCAGCCAGGAGTCCGACAACGCCGGACTTGCTCGGCTCCTTCCCGGTATCGCGTTGGTCAAAGCGACTGGTGGTTCCCCACGACTGCATGGGCCCCACCAAGCGAAGCAATAAGGTAGGCATGGGTCACTCCTGTACGGCCAAAAGGGCCTTGTCGAGAAGATCTTTCAGAGTGGCCACGTCCGTTCCCAATCCATCTCAACTTCGCCTCAACGAGATTGAGAACGAATGTCTTCTCCTCACCGCCAAAAGCAGCCTGCAGCGCCTTGGCCTTCTTGGCAAGCTCCTCTGCCGACTTTCTGGTCAGCGACTCATCCTTTTTCACGCGGACGGCAGTCTCAAAAGCATTGGCCAGGTTGCGGGGTGCGGTATTGCGGCGCACCGAAACCGCAACAAACTCCGGTGGATTGTGGGCCGCAAAGGTGTTCTGCTTGCCGGTGGGTTCGGCCACCACGAAACCTTCCAGGAAAGCCCGCAGTCCCTTGGTCGCCAGTTCCTTGTCATTCTGGAGATTTGCCACAAGTTTTTCCCAGTCCACCACGGCATAGCGGTAGAAACAGGCCGAATTGAACTCCACCGTACCCATCATGTCAGCACCGGCGGTGTCCTCGGGCTTGAGGTCGTCCACGGCAGTGTAGAAGTCGAATTCCCGTTCAACAGAATGGGTCGAAATGGCATGAGCAACCTGGCAGGCAGCGTTCTGGTTCTTCTCGGGCATATCGGCCAGCATTCGCCCGAACAGTGCAACATCAACGGCTTTCCACCGTTGAAGACTTTTCAGTGCTTTCTTTAATTCAGGATCGGCATCTTGCAGCCTGCTTTATACTTGGTCTGACGGTTTTTTCCTTTGAGACAGAGTCAGCATAAGAATGCGGTGATGATCCCACTTTCTGCAGAGAATTCTATTTCGAATTTCGCGTGCTCAAGAACAGGAGATACTCGCTCTTCCTCTTCCTTTCACCGTAACCTTCTTGTTGCTCGCCAAGGCTTGACATAGCGGTTTCAATTATCTTCACCAGATTGTCTTCAGTGAAGTCCCTTCTGGTCTTTTAACTTCAGCGTGAGTCGTTCCTTCAGAGCATCAACGATACGCTTGGTTCGTATCAGCTACCCATATCTTTTGTTCTACTATCTTTGAAATACTGCCGCACCGAACGTTTGAGGCACTGGCTGGACACACGGGCGCGGCGGGTGCCACCAAATAAGGCATCTTTGGGGGCACCGGTGTCATCTCGGTTCAGGTTTGATGGGGCAAAGTTCTGCAAGGCATGAATTTCGATTATTGTCTTCATTTGTGATCTCCTTATCGGTTATGGATTCGATTTCTGTTTCATTGTTCTAGATTTCGGTAGAAGTCGCGAGCCCAGCGTTCTGGGTGCGCTTCTGGTCGTCGTTCCAGTACAGAAGCCCCTTCAACAGGTCTTCGAAATCAATGGCTTGCTCTTTGAGAAGGGCAATCATCTGGCGCAGACGGTGTGGCAACTGTCAGGATCAGCATCCAGCAGGGTGATGAAGCGGCGTTCGGTGCTCGTTGAACCGCTTGCCATTCTGATGAAGCTGCACACGCCTTCCCGAGTGATATCGGTTCACTCCGATCGGCCTCTCGCCAATGTGCTGCCCAGAGACCGGCCACCAGATAGAACATCTCCCTCCGCCAGGATTATCCTCATCCTTCACGAAGGGTTCGACATAAGGGTAAGCGGGTACGAATGCTCCGGATCAAAGGCGAGGCTTCGTCGCAGCACCGCCCTCACCTTGGTGTCTTTCTCATTCAGGTCTTCCAGCCATTCGATGAATCCGTTCATGCGTCCTCCTTCTGCGGTTCGAGTTTTTGAATCTCATCGTTCAGTTCCTTCAATTTGCCAGTACTGGCCCTTCAGCTTTCACAAGTGCACGGATAGCCCAGGCATCACCCGTGGAGACAGAAGCACGATGCTGCTCCCATGCGGCTCTCAAAGTTTCCCGGACAGACTTCAGCCACTGCAGCGGATATCTCAGAATCCCGGTCAAGGGTGTACTCACGCAGGATTTCGTGAAAGCGGGATTCCAGGTGGACCAGTACCAAGTGAACCGGCATTACTGATCGACAAAGCTTTTAATATCCTTGCCAGCAGGCTCGCGTTCACCCCGACTCAGAGTTATTTGCAAAGATCCCTACACTACTACAAAGGCATGCCTTAATTCCATCTTCACCATTCCACAAAGATTTCCAGCTTTCTCGGCCTCTATCAAAATGTCTCGAATATCATGACGGATATATCGATCCCCCGACATTGCTTCAGGAAGGGCAAAGTGTTCCTTTCGCCAGTACTCGATATTTGGTCGAGGTGGGTAATACCTTTGACCAAGAACCATCACAGCTCTGGGCAATCTCTTGCGATCCAACCGGTAATGCTACAGCATGTTCAATGACCTGCGGTGCGAGGTGATCATCATCGGGGAGCAGGGAATCAAAATCTCGCCAAAATCCCCTTTCTTCAAGGTGAATAGTAACTCTTTTTTTCAACTTTTCTTTTGTTTCTTTATCTGTAATTTCCCTAATTGGTACCCGAGCATTGGGTCAATATCCATCGATTCCTTGTACCCAACACCAGAAGCAAAAGCCAACTCGGAAACATCGCCAGATGGTGATTCCTTGAAAAGAATCGAGCGGGTCCTCCATGTATAAAGGTCTACAATTCCATTAGAAACCCTCTCTACAGTTCGATCTTTTTGCTTCCCAGTTTTTTTGTCTAACACTTTATTCGGGGCTTTCAGGTACTCAACAGATTCAGGATTTCTTTCCCACAATGGAATATCAGCTTGCATTACTTCTCGATTTTGGGGAACAAGGCAGAAAAAAAGTGTATCCTGAAGATTCAACCCAATAGGAATGACCATTACAGAGCCTGCCGATGGAGCTGTACCAGTATGAGAGATTTCGCTTTTGCCCGAAGAGACGGCAAATGTCTGGGTGGCCAGCATCCACCGAGCGGCGGCAGCATAGCTGATACTACCAGATTCTGTCACATCCACGTGATCGAAGAGAACCTTGGCATTGTCGGCATTATGCTCGGCAGCGAAGAACGTCCAAGCTCTCCAGGTCTTCGGCTCGAATGTGGGAATCTGCCCAAACGGATACTTCTCATCGAACAGCCAGAACCGATCCCGCCACTTTTCCAGGTAGGCTGTGATTTTTTCGCCTGGATCCCCTCCTTGAACAGTGCCTTGGCCTGATCGATGTCGGTCGGTCCTTCCAAGGCGCGGTACAGGACCGCAAGCAGAAAGCGGTGCAAGGCAGCCACCACCAGCGGGGACGGGTCCTCGATAGCCGCGATCTCCCTCGATCGCAGCAGGGTGTCGCGGATGCCCAGTTCGTCGCGGGTTCCATCAGGGAACCGCACCGGGATCCATTTCTCGTCAATCAGGTTGAATCGGCTCATTCGGCCTCCTTTGTCTCGTACACCAGCCCCAGATCGTCATCCAGTCGCACCGTTGCATCCTCGGTCCAGCGATCCTGCTGCATCCAGCACCAGCGGGAAGCAATTGCGCAAGAGCGGTGATTTCTTCCAGCCTTCCGGCACCCCCAGCGCCTTGCAGTTTCTTGACCACGCCCTTGCGCGAAAGGCTCATGGCCCGCAGGAACCACTGTTTGGCCTGGGCGAAATCCGGCGTCGCTTCCGGACGGAATCCGTCTTCCGGAAATAACGGAATAGCTACGATCGATCTTCGCCAAGCCTGGTCTGGGCCATGAGGGTTCGATGCACGCCAGGTTCATCTTCGTCGTAAAGAACGAATCTCTCCGGCTGGTTCCATGATGCATCGTCGGGAAAGCCAATTATCGCCTGGTTTGCCTGCCCATGTTTGGCAATGTCTTCCCCTTCCCCTTCCAACAAGGCTTTGTCCAGTCTCTCCTGCAGGTTTTCCGGCACGTCCACCTGCTCTTCGTAAACCGCTTGCACCAAGGTATCGATTTCGTCCGGCAGCGTCAAGTGTCTCTGTCGCTCTCGTAAGAAGACACCATGTGCGCAACAGAATATCTTCGCGATACACCGCTCCCCACCAGAGTGGCTTTCCGAATGATGGCGGCTCGTCGCCAGCAAGTCCCGCTACCAGGAGGATCGGTTCGGAAACAGGCCTGGAGTCCCGTGCATGCCGCCACAAGCGCCCCGCTCGCTGAAGCACAAGGTCAATAGGCGCGAGGTCAGTTGCGATCAGGTCGAAGTCCAGATCAAGGCTCTGTTCCGCCACCTGGGTGGCAATGAGGATTTTTCGTCCTGTCCTGATTCCGCCTTCGCCCGAAGGTCTCCAAGGCATGATCCTCGCGCTTCTGCCGTCGATCAGCCGGAAAGCGGGCGTGGAAGAGAAACACTTCCGTCCCATCGGACAGTCGTTTGCCGACACGCTGGCCTTCGCGCTCCAGTGCTCACCCTCGGGGAAAAGCCGGTAAAGATCCTGGGCTCGCTGCACCGTATTGACAAGCGCCAGCCCCATTCCACCATTGGCAAGATGCTCCTCCAGAGCAGAGCGCATGCTCGGCAGGTCCGGTGGAATCCCTAGTAGTCGCAGAGTCCGGCGGCGCGCAGGATCGGCCTCGAAATGTATTTGTTCCACCGCGCCCGGGCGGAAGACGGAAAGGCGGGGATATTCCTTCTCTTGTTCCGGCAAGTCGGCATCCACCACTCCTGCCAACTTGCGTCGAATAGAAGGCGGCAGGGTTGCCGAGAGAAGCACCACCGACGAGCCCAGTGCCAGAAGCCAGCGCAGCAGGTGAACCAGGAGCGTACCCGTATAGGCATCGTATGCATGGATCTCGTCGAAGACCACCACACGGTTCGCAAGACCCCACAGACGCACGAAGTTGTGCCGCACAGGCAGAATGGGCAGGAGCGCCTGGTCCACCGTTCCCACGCCGTATTCCGAGAGGAGCGCCCGTTTTTTGTGGGTGAACCATTCTCCCGCGCGGATCTCACCGCCTGTTTCGGGATCGTGGATGCCCGAAAGACGCAGATTCTGGAAGGTGTCGTTGAGGAGTGTCGCGCCGTGCAACAGTTGCAGGTCGAGCTTTCGATCCGTTCCCTGGTGGCGCAAGAATTTCAGGGTTCGCTTGAACATGGCATTTCCGGTGGCTTTGGTCGGCAAGGCCACATACAAGCCGCGGTGCCCGAAACGTCGCTGCAGTTCCAGATGCGCGAAGAAGGCCGCCTCGGTCTTGCCCTCGCCCATGGGAGCTTCCACCAGCAGAATGGCAGGCTCCTTCACATCAGCCAAAGCATCGGCAACAGCCTGCTGCAAGGGACGGGGAGCAAAGCCAAAAACCTGTTCGAAAGACTTTGGCTCCGGGGAAAGCGGGGTTCGGGGTTCCCATCCGATTGCATCCAGAGCTTGGTCGGCATGGGCTCTGCGCTTATTGAACCATCCCAGCAAGATCCTCGCAGTCCTCCGGAGTACCGAAAGGAAACCAATCTTCGTTGGAGCCGATCCAGTCGGCAAAGCTTGTGAGCCCGGACAGCAGCATGAAGTCAGGGCCGGAAAGAGTCTGTTTGGCGGGAATCTGGACAGGTTTAAGAACTTCCAGCAACGCTTCAAAGAGGCCCTCGACGCGCTTGTGCCCATTCATCCTTGCCAAGTGGCACGCTCTATCGCCTTCCAAGATAGTTAAGTGTTGTCGGAGAAGCCCGTTCCCCGTGGTGACATCCCACCGCATCGGCCACCAACTCCGCCAATTCATCCGGCCAGCCCCTCTCCTGCAACAGTTCTGTAAGGGCGATCTGGCTCACAAAGGCATGGTTGATCTCGGTATTCGGGCTTCGAGGCATGAATCCAGATCTGTCATGATTTGTCCACTTGCATTGAAATCCCGGACAGGCCTTCCCCAGATCATGGCAGGCTATTACAAGCAAAAGCCAAGCTCGGGCATCCTCCCACTCCATCCCCAAAATTGCTGCCATCCTTATGCGGGTTGATTCCGGTTCACGCGCCAGGATAGCGTCCGCACTGGCAGCCACATCCAGCATATGAAGAATGAGGGGATGCCACCCTGCATCACTGTTACTAGTCGTCTTTGCCCATAGTCTTGTTAATGCTATATCCATCAGTTATCTACTTTTCATCCTCTCAGCCTGCATAATTTACCAGACCTGGTCCCCCATATAGTGTCCTACCAAAATATTTATTACATTTTCTCTCTTCATCTTTTTCAGTGAGAGGAGGGCATAAGGTGGATCAAAAAAACTTTTCTGTGGAAAAGCTGCTGTTTTCATGGTGAGTATCAAAGTGGATAAATCACCAATATCATCAATTCAATAACTTGTCAAAAGCTGGCAGATCTATTCCAATCGTTAAACGCAGGCGTCATCGGGGCAAGGCAAACTATGTCATCCTGGCGGTCCTGCTCTGCATTTATCTGGAATCTGTTCATTGCATCCAAGGCAAGGTGGCGAGCTCGTCAAGGATGTTTTTATTATATTATTGTTCAGACAATTATTTATCTGAATCATGTGCTGGTTCTTTATCAGGTTTGTGTCCCACTTTACGGACGGCAGTTCTTACTTCTTCCCTTCCTCATCCCACATTTCCCGATAGAAATTGACATATGAAGCCGTTGCTGCAGGGTCGATCTGATAATAGTAGCGACAGAGCTTTTTGAATAAACGCAACATTGAATCATCGGAACAAAAATCAAGGATACCGTCGAGCACGTGCTCGATGCGCCTTGGATCACAGCATCCGGACTGCAGGATATCCTCGACTTCCCCGGCATACAGCCGTTCGGCTCTATGAGCAAGCTGGGTGGTCTTGGCCGCGAGTTCGCCAATGGCCTGGACAAGATCATCATTCCGGGTTTTCTTTTTGTTTTTCATGAAACCCCTCCTCTCCCGTCAGTTTTCCAGAGGCTTCACTCTTTTCCTGTCACTCCGTATTTCTGCTGGTGGTTGCAAGCTGTCTGCCGTATACCTTTGTATTCTTACCGATACACATCTTTCCGATGACCTGCTTTGACTACCCACACTGTCAGCTCATCATCCCGGATCGAATACAGGATACGATACCGTCCCCGACGGATGCGATACCTTTCCAGCCCGGTCAGCTTTTCGCTGCCCGAAGGGCGGGGGTCTTCCGTGAGGGACTCGATACGGGCAAGGATTTTCCTGAGGTCTTTTTTCGGGATGGATTCGAAATCTTTTTCAACGGATCTCTTGAAAAAGACCTTATATGCGGCCATCTTTTTTCAGCCTCTTGACCATTTCATCATAGCTGATCAGAGGTTCCGACACCCGTTCCTCAAAGGCCTGAATGTCTTCGGCATCCTCTGCAAGGGATTCTCTGACGGCCTCGTTCACCAGGTCCGATACGGATCGGGAGGTTTCAACCGCCTTCAACTTCAACGCCTTATGCAGGTCGGGATCAAGATATATGGTGGACCTTTTCGCTTGCATTGTCATGGAAACACCTCCTTTTGCTGCTATGGCATTATAACGTCATAGCACCATGAAATCAACAGGCGCACGAGGAACGATCGGAAATCAGTCTTTCCTAAAACGCCGGTGTCATCGCAGCAAGGCAGACAATGCCGCCCTGATTGTTCTGCTCGGCCTTGGGCTGCGCCCCGTTCATGACATCCACGGCGAGGGTGCGAAGCTCGGCTGCTACGTCTTCAAGGGTGCTGCCTTCGAGGACCGTCCCCGCATTCACGTCCATGTCGTCTTCCATGAGCTCATAGAGCCTGCTCGTGCTCGCCACCTTGATCACGGGCACGATGGGGAAGCCTACGGGTGTGCCGCGGCCCGTGGTGAAGATGATAAGCTGGGCCCCTGCCGCTGCGAGGGCTGCCATGGACTCGGTGTCGTAGCCGGGGGCATCCATGATGATGAGGCCTTTTTCTCTGGGCGCCCGGCCGTAGTCCACCACCTCCGTGATGGCCGAGCTGCCCCCTTTTGCGATGCATCCGAGCGACTTCTCGCTGATGGAGCTCAAGCCCCCGTCCATGTTTCCCGGTGCGATCACATAGGTGGCGAGCTCGCCCAGGATGTCGCGGGTGGCCTTGTACGCCTTGGAGATAACCTGCTCCACCTTTGCTGCTGCCTCGGGGTTCTTTGCCCTGCGGGAAAGGATGTGGGAGGTGCCGATCAGCTCGGTGGACTCGGTGAGGATCACGGTCCCGCCCTGCCCCACCAGCCAGTCGGATACCAGGCCGACCGCGGGGTTTGCCGTGATGCCCGAGAAGGCGTCCGACCCGCCGCATTCGAGGCCGATGGTGAGGAGGTCGAGGGGGCATTCGCGCCTCTCCATTCCGGCTGCATCCTCCATAAAGGCCTGGACGATCTTCACCCCTTTTTCTAAAGTCTTGCGCGATCCGCCCTGCTCCTGGATGACGAGATACTCGCAGGGTTTGCCTGTCCTGGCGATTTCGGCCGCCACGGCGTTCGCCTGGACGGTCTCGCACCCGAGGCCGATAACGAGGGCTGTTGCCACGTTCGGGTTCTTTCCCAGGCCTGCCAGGGTATTCATGTGCATGGGGACCTCAAGTGCCCTGCCGCAGCCGTGGGCGTGCAGCAGCGGCACAGTGCCCGGCACGGCGCGGGCGATGTTGGAAACGACGCCGTTGGCGCAGGATACCGTGGAGATGACTGCAACGTAGTTTCTGATGCCTGCCGATCCGTCCGGCCGGATGAAGCCGTTGAAGGTTGCCTTTTCCATGAGCTACACCTCCATGGTCTGAAGGTTGTGGGTGTGAACCCAGGTTCCCAGGCCGATGTCGGAACGCGCATGACCGATGATCTCGCCATACTTGAAAACCGGCTCGCCGGCCCTGATGTCGCAGAGCGCGACCTTGTGGCTGTAGGGAATGTCCTGGACGGCATCGAATTCAAAGCCTGTGGAAAGCAGGACCTTCTCGCCCTTCCGGATATTCATCAGGGCCACCCCGACATTGTCCTTACGGTTTATGAGCATCACATTGTGCGCCATGAGTCTCTCCTCCTGGATTCGATTGCGATAACTCCTTGCATTCATCCTGCTAATACTTATATAAAAAGTACTATGTCAATTATTATGGACTGTTGATCATAAGGATGGTCGGTATGGACATTACCGGAAAGATATCGGATGTCACGCAGTTTCTGAAGGTCGACATCTGGAGAATCCGCATGGAGGATCTCCACGGGCCGAGAAGATTCTTCATCCGGTACTTACGGATATCCATCATTGCATCCAAGGAATACATAAAGGACAACTGCACCTTATGGGCATCATCGCTGACGTTTTTCTCGCTGCTCTCCATCGTCCCGATCTTTGCCATGGCGTTTGCCGTTGCCAAGGGGTTCGGCATCCAGCAGCACCTCGAGAAACTGATCAAAGAGCAGTTTGTCGGCCAGGAAGAGGTGACCAGCCGGCTCCTGACCTACTCGCACAACCTGCTGGAAAACACCAAGGGGGAAATCCTGGCGGGCGTAGGGGCGATCTTCCTTATCTGGGCCGTCTTCCAGATCCTGCAGACAATAGAATCGGCATTCAACAATATCTGGGAGATCAAAAGGTCGCGCACGATCGGAAGAAAGCTCAGCGACTACCTCTCGCTGATGCTCATCGGCCCGGTGCTCCTGATCATATCGAGCTCCGCCATGGTCCTCGTTGCGGGCGAGGTCAATAATATCCTCGAGAAGATCGGGGTACTGGCGGTCATCTCCCCCATTATCACCCTCATCATCAAGATCGTGCCGTATATCCTCATATGGATACTGCTCACGTTCATGTACGTCTTCATCCCCAATACCAAGGTGAAGCTGTCTTCAGGGATCCTGGGAGGGATCATAGCAGGAACGATCTTCGTCATCCTTCAGTGGATCTACATCACTTTCCAGATAGGAGTATCCCGCTACAATGCGATTTACGGGAGCTTTGCAGCGCTGCCTCTTTTCCTCATCTGGCTCAACTTAAGCTGGCTGATCGTGCTGTTCGGCGCGGAGCTCACCGATTCCCATCAGAATGAAGAGAGCTACCTGTTCGGGGCTGAAACCAAGAAAATCAGCCACTCCTTCCGCAAGCTCCTGAGCCTCCAGATCATCCATTCCCTGATTATGAACTTTAAGGATGGCGGGAAGCCTTTCACCGCGAACAGGCTGTCGAAGAATCTCGAAATTCCTCCCGGCACAGTTTGCGAAATACTCCGGGCGCTTTCCGAATGCGGGCTGATTATCGCCGTCCAGAAGGACAACCGGGATGGAACCGGCTATCACCCGTCCCGTGATATCGATGCCTTCACCATCTCTTACGTGATCGATGCATTGGAGAATGCCGGAATCGATACCATTCCTGTCGCAAAGACGGAATCCCTGGAGCGCATCTCGAAATCCCTCAAGGCGTTCAGAGGCCTGGTGGAGAAATCGGATGCGAACGTGCGCTTGAAAGATATCTAAAAAGAAACGCTATTGCTCTTCGCTTACGGGGCCTTGGGCTTGGGCTTTCCGACGGGCTCACCCTTGGAGTATTCGACTTCCATGACACGGCCGTCGGGATAGGTAATGGTCCCCTTCCCGTCGGCATATCCTGCCTTGAACCTGCCGGTGAAGATCTTTCCGTCCGGATAAAAGAATTTCCCTTCCCCGTCATAGACATTATCCTTGAAGTCACCATCATATCTGGAGCCGTCCGGGAAGGTGAGGACGCCTCTGCCTTCCATCTTGTCATTCACAAACCCGCCGTCATAGGTCTGGCCGTCCCGCCAGGTGAACCTTCCGGTTCCGTGGCGCTTGTTGTCTTTGAAGCTGCCTTCGTATCTTTTGCCGTCCGGGAAGGTCACATCGCCGTAGCCGTTCCATTTGTCATCCCGGAAGTCTCCCTGGTAAACCATGCCGTCGCCGTATTTGTACGTCCCTCTCCCGTCGAGCTTGTCATCTTTGAAACCGCCCTCGTAATGCCGGTTGTTCGGGCCGGAGAAGGTTCCTGTCCCGTTTTTCTTTCCCTTCTTGAATTCCCCGGAGTAGAAACTTTTGTTCGAGTAATAGAGCCGTCCTTTGCCTTCGGGCATCCGGTCCTTGAACTCGCCGATGTATTTCGAACCGTCGGGATACACGTAGGTGCCGGACCCTGCAACGCAGTCACCCTCCATACATCCCGGCTGTTCTGCCTTCACGTATGCCGGAAGCAGCAGACATGACACGAGCAATATAATAATAATACCCGGCGTGTAACTTCGAGCCATAGAGATCCGCACCTTCATCGCTTTTTCGCTCCTCTCCTGATAATGGATACGATGCCATCCATGCTGGATCGTGTAATCTCAGAGTTTACTTAAATCACCTTACAGGCTTCATTGCAAGGAAATGAAATCCTTGGATATCTGTTTATGAATCTTCGCATTATCAAGTCGATCTCGCCCGCAGGCTCAACCCGCATGTGGTGATCATGGATATCAGCATGCCGGGGAGAGAAGCTAGGGTCTTGTCAACTTTGCCCCCCTCACCCCACCCTCTCCCCCGTTTCCGGGGGAGAGGGGCTTCCGGCCCGGCGAGGTCTCCGACCCCCACACCCTCTCCCCCTGAAACGGGGGAGAGGGCAAGGGAGAGGGGTCACCTGCGGACGTTGAAGAGCTTCATGTCCTGGGACACGCCCCCGATGCTGACAATGGCCTTGTAAGAGCCGGACTCCAGGTCAGAGCATATCCAGTAGTAATCTTTGCCCTGGGGGACATAGGAGGTGTATTTTTTTACGAGGTCACCCGTCGAAATGTCGTAAACCTCAATGGTGACGGTCTGGGCGTCGTACCCGCTCACGTAGATGCTGGGAACTTCTCCGGGACCGAACATGTCGTAATTGGTCGGCGCTTCGTTCGGTTTGATATCCTGGAACCGGGTCGTTATCATCCCCTTGTTGTAAGGCCTCCTCGAATGGGTGGTATATTTGCTGGACCAACACCAAAAACCAACCAAGGAGGAGGCTTAAATGAGATTCTACACCAAACAGCACAAATTTTATTGTGGAATCGATCTGCACACCAAAAAAATGTATGTGTGCATTCTCAGAAGCACAGGAGATATCATGGTTCACCGGAACATGAATACAGATGCAGACGCTTTTCTTGAGCTCATCGCTCCCTTTCGTGAGGACATCGTTGTAGCTGCAGAGTGCATGTTCACCTGGTACTGGGTAGCCGATCTGTGCGCCAAAGAAGGCATTCCTTTTATCCTCGGCCATGCTCTCTATATGAAAGCAATCCATGGCGGAAAGAGCAAAAACGACAAGATCGATTCCCATAAGATTGCCGTGCTCCTTAGGGGCGGCATGCTGCCCCAGGCCTATGTCTATCCGGCGAAGATGCGCGCCACCAGGGATCTCCTGAGGAGGAGAAATCATCTGATGAGGAAGCGAGCCGAGCTCTTTGCCCATATCCAGAACACCAACAGCCAGTACAACCTGCCGGAACCTCTCGGCCGCATTGCCAAGCCGAAGAACAGAGAGGGCGTTGTCGAGCGATTCGACGATCGAAGTGTGAAGAAGAACATGGAAGTGGACCTTGCCATGATCGAAGCCTATGACCGCATCATCCTCCCGCTCGAGCGAGAGATCATAAAGATCGCCAATGGACATGATCCCCTTTCCTATGACTCTTCTGCAAACCATCCCAGGAGTCGGCAGAATCCTCGCTCTTGTCATGCTCTATGAAATAGAGACCATTAATCGATTCGCAACTGTCCAGGACTTTGCCTCATATGCCCGTCTTGTTAAATGTAACAAAGAATCCAATGGGAAAAAATACGGTACCAGCGGCAATAAGATCGGCAATGCTCATCTCAAGTGGGCTTTCAGTGAAGCATCCGTACTCTTTATCAAAGGCAATGAACCAGCAAAGAAATACCTCGACCGGCTTACCCATAAACACGGCAAAGGAAAAGCTCTCTCCATCCTTGCCCACAAGCTCGGAAGAGCTGTCTATTTCCTGCTGAAAAACAAAGAGGCTTTCGATACTGAGAAGTTCTTGAGCCACTAAAGAATTGGAGGAGACGGATCAGTCCGACGCCTAACTGGAGCCATATGGGGATGGAGCACGCATTCACCTCGATCAGAAAGGGAATAGAATATCCTTGCATGATAAGAGTGCTTGAAAAAGGATGTGCCCGATTGGTACCCCGCAGCCTGTTGCGCTTGATTGGAGATCCGTCTCGCTCCTTCGATACATGCTCTTGTTGGTCAGGTTCTGCCCCTTACCCGAACCCGCGCCTAACTGGGAAGAACAGCACCCCGGCGTTTGACTGGGACGGCACGAGGGAGAACGGCATTGTTTCTAGGTCGCATTCTTCGAAGAGAGGGCAACCACTCGCTTGCATCTCTCTTCGGGAAGAATGATGAAGAGAACCTCAATAAGTGTTTGGTGCGGGGTTGTGTTCGGCGTTGACCCACACCCTGCAAGCAGCAGCACCATTGACCCGAGCAGCAGACAGGCCGGCAATCTTTTCATTTTTTCCTCCTCTTAAATGAGTATCCCCTGCAATACGCCGGGCTTCAGCCTCCTGTACGGGCAGACGGAATGCAGGACCTCATGCACAACAGTGCCGGTAAAATACCATGTTCCGGATAAATTTGCCGGCCACACCCGTACTCGATCCTTTTCAAGTCTGGAGCCTTGCCAGGCAGCTCCTATATGTATACTATACGACCAAACTTATCTTGAAGGGAATTTCATGGGATCAAGGCCGATTGCAGCGTTCTTTGACTTTGACCGCACCCTGCTGGATGAAAACAGTCCCAAGCTCGGAATCCGTTATCTGTGGGATAAAGGCGAGGTTTCCCTGCCGTATGTGATGAAGATCGCCTTTGCCAACTGGTTCTACCAGAAGAACCTCATATCGGAAACCGTTATGGCGAGGCTCCTTCTTTCGTTTTACAGGAAACGGAACCTCACCCCTTTCGAGCAGGGCTCGGAAAGCTATTACCTCGAAGTTCTCAAACCACACCTCGCCCCCAATATCCTCTCACGGGTTCAAGCACACAAGCAGCTGGAACATGTCCTCGTGATGATCTCTGCAGGGGTGCGCTACCTCCTGAAGCCTGTGGTGAACGATCTCGGGTTCGACCATCTGATATGCACCGACCTCAGGGTGGGCAACGACGGGCTGCTTACCGGCGCACCCCACGGGTACGTCTGTACGGGCAAGAACAAAAAGAAGGCGGCACTCGAGCTCTCCGAAACGCTCAACATCGATCTGGCCAATTCCTATGCGTACGGTGACCACCACGCGGATATCCCGATGCTCGAAATGGTAGGCAATCCCTATGCAGTGGAGCCCACCAGAAGGCTCAGGCGTGTGGCTTTGAAGAGAGGCTGGCCGATTCTTTCCCATCATTGAATCAATACACCTGTGTATGCTCCTTGGCCTTGATTCGCAAAGGTGAAGAGTTATGATGTCTTTACAAGGGCATAGGCCCTTAAGGGAGGATCTCATATGACAAGGACAGGGTATCTCCTGATTTCATTACTTCTCATAACCGTACTGCTCGCGGCGGGCTGCGCAACGCCCTTCTCGGAAGGAATAAAAAAACAGGTGGATGAATCCATTACGCTCGATAAGGTAGTGGTAAACCAGAAGGCATACCAGGGAACCCTTGTCATGTGGGGCGGAGTAATCCTGAGCACCCTGCCGCGGGAGAAAGGCACTGTGATCGAGGTCCTCGAAAGGCCGTACGACAGCCAGAAAAGACCCAAGGATGTGGATACTACCCGCGGGAGGTTTCTGGCCAGATATAACGGCTTCCTCGACCCTGCAGTATTCTGCCAGGGCAGGGACATCACCGTGGCGGGCAGGATTGCAGGCAGCGAGTCTTCACAGATCGGCGAGTACACCTATACCTATCCGGTTGTCGACATGCAGGAGTACCGCCTCTGGCCGATTCAGGTGCAGAGCATGTACCCGGCTTATCCTATCTACCCTTTCTATGACCCCTGGTGGTGGTATTATTAACTGTCTGCCCTGCGACGAAGGTCGCCGCCGCAAGCAGCGGGGTATCAAAAAGCCGTTTATTTTATCCCCTCTCCTGTATCCTCTCCCCCTGGGCACCCGCAAAGCAAAGTCGCGAGAGGAATGGGAGGACTCCGGCACCGGGCCTTATGAGAAACCGGTTGGTTTGTCCGCTCTCTTTGTGATAACGGTAATGTGAAAGATAGCGGCAGACAATGGCGGGCACGATGCGGCAAACCCGGATACCGGTTTATTTTCCCCCTGATAAAAACCGATACGGCAGAAAATGAAGATTATCTATGCAACCGATATCCACGGCGATTTCGAGAAGGTGAAGAACCTCCTCTGCGAGACCGTGGCCGACGTTTATATCATCGCCGGAGACCTCATCGACATCCCCTTCTACAACATGGGGACCTCGATCCGGTACCACGAGATCCAGTCGTATTTCCACGGGCTGCGCAGGAAGATGGGCACAGAGCACATGCTCATCGAAGACTTCGTTGACGATCTCCTCGAAGACCCGAACGTCTCGGAAGAGATCGAGACAAATGGGACCAAGGTACCAGCAGCTACACCATCCGCGCCCGCCGGGTCATGCAGCAGAAGTACAAGGTGCTGAAGAACATCATCTTCATGAAGCCGAAATCCCACGTCTTCTGCCTGCCCGGGCAATTACGACATGGACCTCAAGTATACCTCGCTGCACGATTACGACCTGCACCTCCACTGGTACCACTCGAGGGCCTCAGGATATGCGGGTACGGCGGCGCAGATGTCTGGACCGCGGGCATCCCGGAGCGCTACATCGTCAATTACCAGGCCGGCATGGGCATCAATGAAAAGCACAATGAGATGTACCGGTTCTTCAGGGCGGTAAAGCCCGATATCATCGTTACCCATCAGCCTGCCTACGGCATAAACGACAAGACATCCTACGGCGGCCCGTTCGGCTCGCCCTCGCTGCGCACATACTGCGACAACAACCCGGTCATGCTCTGCCTGACCGGCCATGCCCATGATGCATGGGGGGTCAAGCCCCTGGACGACACCCTCTTCCTCAACCCCTCGAACTTCGGCGAAGTCACGCAAACGACCGGCGAGGTCACCGAGGGCGGCTTCTTCTACCAGATCGATATCGACGGCCGGGAAGTCCAGAAGATCATCTTCAAGAAGATCTGCGAAGACAGATCTACGATGTGGCCGATTACTACCCGAAAGAACGATGTCTGGATCGAGGAGATCATCGACCAGGAGCGGTACAAGGCCCTGAAGAAGGGAGAATTACGATACCACCGTTGAAAAATACTCCCATATCCCCGAGATCGAGCTCTTCAACGAGATCAAGAAATTTTACCGGATGTTCCAGACCCAGGAGACCGAAGACACGGATCGACATGCTCGAAGAGGTGGCCCAGTTGCTCGAGGACAAGATCCAGGGCCACATCGCCATGGACGTCATGGGCTCGGTGAACATGGGGCGTCTCCAGCCGGGCTCGGATATCGATTTCGTCCTCTACCTGCGATGCGACACCGACTGCGAGGGCGACATGGACAAGTGCCCGTACCTGATAAAGACCGCGGAAATGATCAGAGGAATACTGAGGGACAGGTTCGATTTCCAGATCATGGACTGCATCAACTTAACCGGGTGGAGAAGAGCATCGTCGAGAAGAACTACGAGTGCGAATGACGCAGCGGTTCGTCGCCTACCGTTCGATGTGCCGGCCCATCAACTACCGGGTCATCGCCCCGATCGAGGACCTGCTCAACCAGGATATGGCTCTTCCGGAAGGAGCTGGAGGGGAGCATCCAGTCCTATCTCAAGATCTTCTCCACCACCTCCCCGCACATGAGGTCGTTAAGAAAGTACGAGTCGCGGCTGAATGCCATCGGCATCAAGCTCCCCGAGTCCATCCGCAGAAAGATCAAGCTCTACCTGAACGGCGATTCCGGATAGGCCTTCTGCAGGATAGTATCACGCTTTCCGATAAATATGCTGTACCGAGGGAGATCCTCGCCGCCTGTATTCTCTTCCTCGATGGGATTGAGAAAAAAGAGAATGCGATCCCCCTTATGCAAAGCATTAAGGGGGATCGCGTCTGATTCAAGCTTTGAACTTATTCTGCGCCGATCTGCTTGTTATCGCGCTCTGCAAGCCAGCGCGGGCAATGGGTTTCGCACCAGGCCCTGGAGCAGAAGCCGGTGAACATGGCCTTGGCCGTCCCGGGGTTGCCGATGGTGCCCAGGTAGAGATGCACCACGAAGAACGACCCGATGACAAAAGCGCTCATGGCGTGGAGAGGATAAGACCAGCGCGCTACGAGATCGGGGAAAATGAGCGGGTTCCACATGACCAGTCCGCTTACTATGATAATTAAGCCGAAGATCATCACGAACCAGAAGAAAAGCTTCTGTCCGGCGTTATACTTGTATACCGGGGGCAGGTTCGTCGTCTCCCAGAGGTAGCCTCCGCCGTTCATGATCCATTTCGCATCATCAGGTTCGAAGGCGCAGTCCTTCTGCCACATGAAATAGGCGTAGATCAGCGAGAAAGAGAACACCACGCCCGAGAAGATGTGCATCCACTTGGTGGCGTACAGGCCGCCCAGCAGCGCCGGAATGAAATTCCATGAATGGAACATCAGGCCTAAGCCCGAGAACAGGCAGAAGAGACAGCTCCCTGCCAGTATCCAGTGTGCGATCCGCTCGGTTGCGTCCGTTACCTTTACCATGTCTGCGGTATGATTCGACATATCACTCACCCCCTTCATTCTTTTCATGGACCTCATGGGGGCCCTTGATCAGATAATGCAGTGCAGCCATGCCGGCAACCGCGCCCATGCCGATGAGGGTAAACGGCTTGAACAGGTTTTTCCACAGGATGACCGATAGCGGGCACCTTGGGGTTAACAGGGAGATTGTCATAGATGGCCGGCGGCTCGGAAAGGATGTACATCACGTGGGTTCCGCCCACGAACTTGTCTCCGTACACGATCGGCCTTGCCTTCGAGCTGCTCCATGCGGTCATAGGCCTTTTTGATCATGGTGTCCTTGTCGCCGATGGAGAGGGCCCCGGTGATGCAGGAGAGCACGCAGGCGGGCGTTTTTCCGCCCTGGAGCCTGTCGTAGCAGAGGTCGCACTTGTAGACCTTCTCGGTCTCTGCATTGTAACTTGGGATGTTGAAGGGACAGGCAGAGGTGCAGGCCTTGCATCCGATGCATGCCTCCCGGTTAACCCGACCGTGCCGTGTTCCGTATGGATACAGGGCACCGCTCGGGCAGACCTTGATGCATGCCGCATCCGTGCAGTGCATGCACCCGTCCTTGCGGAACAGCCAGTTGAAGCGGCCCGCGTTGTCCTCATATTCCTGAAAGCGGATGAGGGTCCAGGTGTTCCACTGCAGATCGGGCGGGTTCTGGTAGCTGCCGAGATTTTTGGTTCTTAGATCCCGGCAGCTCATTCCACTGCTTGCACGCGACCTGACAGCCGCGGCAGGCAGTGCACTTGCTGGTATCGATGAGTTTTACGAATTCTTTATTTTCCATGTCTTATCCCCCTATGCTTTCTTCACATTGACCATGAACGCCTTGTACTCCGGGCAGAAGGTATTGGCGTCGCCACGGTCGGGGTCAGGAAGTTGGTGCTGTCGCCGCCGTCCTTCGGGATAGAGCCAGCCGTAGTTAAAGGGCAGCCCGACCTGATGAACGGTCTTGCCCTCGATCTTGAAGGGCTTGAAGCGCTTGGTGACCATGGCCACGCATTCCACCTTGCCGCGGACAGACGCTACCTTGACCCTTTCGCCGTTTTTGATGCCGAGCTTCTCTGGCCAGCTCGTCGCCGATCTCCACGTACAGCTCGGGCTGCATCTCAGGAGCCATGCCTGCCAGCGGGTCAGGGCGCCGGAGCACCAGTGTTCGGTGCAGGAGTAGGTCGTGCAGACATAGGGAAACTTCATCACTCGCATTGGCAACCTTGTCCATCTCGCTGTTGAATATCTTGATGGCCGGGTTGATGAGCTGGCCGGACAAGGGGTTCTTGGCCAGCGGGCCTTCCAGTGGTTCATAGTGCTCGGGGAAGGGGCCTTCGGCCATGCCGGGGCCGAACAGGCGCCGACCCGTCGTCTTCATGATGAAGGGTATTTCCCCTTTTCCTTGTCCGCCATGGGCGGCCAGGGGCCGTCGGGCACATCGCCCACCCATTTGTCGCCGGTCCATTCCAGAATCTTGCGCTTGGGATTGTAGGGCTTGCCGTTGACATCGCAGGAAGCCCGGTTGTAGATGATGCGGCGGTTCACCGGCCAGGCATAGGACCAGTTGGGGTAAAGGCCCAGGCCGGTGGGGTCTTCCTTGCCGCGCTTGGCCATCTTGTTCTCGCCTTTCGCGTCAAAGCTGCCGGCCATGACCCAGTTGCCGCTGGAGGTGGTGCCGTCGTCCATGAGCATGCCGAAAGCGGGCACCAGATCGCCTTTCTTGTACTCCTTCTTCGTGCCCTTGTCCTTGTCTTCGATGACCGTGTCCTTCAGAAAGTAGCCGTTGATCTGCTTGGCCACCTTGAGGGCGTCGTATTGGCCCTTGGCATCGGTATAGTCCCACTTGAGGTTGAGAATGGGTTCGGGCATTGTGCCGCCTTCCTTTGCATACAGGCCTTGACGGCGACATGATCCTGATCAAGATCTCGCCCACGGGGATGGCGTCTTCCGGCGGATTCGGCGGCCTTGTACTTCCACTGCACCCAGCGGCCGCTGTTGCTCTGGCTGCCTTCCTTTTCCATGGTGGCCGCGCGGGCAGCAGGAAGCACCTCGGTCTTGATCTTTTCGGGTCAACGCCCGGGCCCTTCAAGAATGAGCAGGTCTCGTTGTCGAAGATTTGGCGCTGACCAGCCAGTCGAGCTTTTCCAGGGCCTTGCGGACCTTGGTGGTGTTGGGCGAGCTCACGGCCGGGTCTGTTCCGTACGGCAAAAAGCCCCTTCATCTTGCCGGCATACATTTTGTCAAACAGGTGCATGAGGGAATAGTGCTTGCCGTCATCGAGCTTGGGCAGCCAGGAGTAGCCGAACTCGTTTTCTGGGGTGGCCGTGTCGCCGTAATGGCCTTCAGAAAGCTCACAAAGAACTTCGGGATAGTTCTTGTAAAAGTTGGCCGACTGCGGATCATTGCACTTGGGCGTGTATTTCTCGAGATATTTCTTCAGGGTGTCGAGTGAGCCTGACGGCATTTTCAGATACCCGGGCAGGAGATTATAGAGAATGGCATGGTCGGTCGAACCCTGCACATTGGGCTCGCCGCGCAGCGCATTGACGCCGCCGCCGGCGATGCCCATATTCCCGAGCAGAGCTGGATAATGGACATGGTGCGGATGATCTGGCTGCCTGTCGTGTGCTGGGTCCAGCCCATGGCATAGCAGATCGGTGCCGGCCTTGTCCGGCGCGCCGGTGGCAGCGTATTCCGTGTAAACCCGCATGAGATTTTCTTTTGATACGCCGGTGATGCCGGAGACCTTGTCCAGGGTGTAGCGGGAATAATGCTGCTTTCATGAGCTGATACACGCAACGGGGATCGGCAGGGTCATGTCCCGTTTTGGGAACGCCCGTTGCGTCCTTATCGAAGACCCAGGTGTCCTTGTTGTACTTGCGCTTTTCGCATCATAGCCGGAGAAAAGACCGTCCTTGAAGTTATAGTCTGGCCCACGATGAACGAGCATTGGTGTAGTTGACGACATAGTCATGGAATATCTTGTCGTTATTTATGATGTAGTTGATCATGCCGCCCAGGAAGGCGATATCCGTTCCGGAGCGAAGCGGAACATGATAATCGCAACGGGCGGAAGTCCTGGTATAGCGGGGATCAACATGAATGATCCTGGCCCCTTGTTTCCTTTGCCCTGAAGTATCCATTTGAATGCGATGGGGTGGTGCTCTGCGGCATTGCTGCCCATGATAAGGATACAGTCACTGTTTTTCAGATCGATATAATGGTTCGTCATCGAACCACGGCCGAACGACTCTCCCAGAGCCGCTACAGAGGGACTGTGTCAGACACGGGCCTGATGATCGATGTGCACCAGACCCATGGCGCGGCATGACATGCGTCATGAGCCAGCATTCTTCATTGTCGATATTGGAGCTCCCGAGATGGCCGATGGATTCGCACCGGTTCACGAGCTGGCCCTTCTCGTTTGTCGACGATAAAGTCCTTGTCGCGCGTGTCCTTGACCAGGCGGGCGATTGCGGTTCATGGCCCAGTCCCAGTCCTTTTCTTCCCACTTGTCGCTTTACGGGGCCCGGTACAGAACCTTGCGCAGGCGGTGCTTGTTGGCCTCGGTGAGGTCGAAGAAACCTGCGCCCTTGGCGCACAGCGAGCCTTCATTGATGGGATGGTCGGCATCGCCTTCGATGTTGAAAATTTTGCCGGTCACGCTTGTCCACGCTGCAGATGAGACCGCAGCCGACAGAACAGTAGCAGCAGATGGTTATGTACTGCTTGGCCGTCTTGATCCGGTTCATCTTGTTGAGCTCGGCAGCATACGCCTTCACCGGCTTGAAATTCAGGCCTAAAGCGGACGACGCACTGACGACGCCGGTCAGCTTTAAAAAGCCCCTACGCGTAACTTGCATCCAAACCCCTCCTCTTTTATGTATTGATGTATATATGTATCTCTCGGACATATAATGACTTTTCTCAGACAAAGTCAATGGAGAATTGGCCATTCATAAAGATTAAAAATGAATAATATCTTTTATTTATGTTATTGATAACATAATTCTAAAAGAGCTTTCAGCCCCTTCAGTCGGAGCAATTTTTCCTGTCCGAAGGGGAATATATCCCCGGAGGTAGGGGTAAATAGCCCCGCTCACCGGATATCAGTTCCAGGATATGCTTTTATAATACCTTAATTATGATAGTCTTTCTTATTATGCTTTTTATGGCATTATTATTGCTGTCCTTCGGAAGCGGCAGGGAGACCGGTTTTTTATGAATGCAGGGAGGCATCTGCCGGCTCATTGGTCGTGCGTGAAGCGCCATGTCCTGCAGACCTTATATGCAGGTATATTTCCAGTAGAAAGGAGTCTAACGATGAATGCCAGGAGTACTTCCCGGAAACCTGAAGTCGGCGCAAAAGTCGATCCCGGTGAGCAGTCCATGCTGCTCGCAGCGCTCTATATCGCACAGGAACAGAATGGATACCTGACCAGGGATGCCGTTCACCAGGTGGCAAAGCGTCTGGGATTGACGGACGGAGAGGTATACAGCACCGCGAGTTTTTACACCCTGTTCCGGATGGAGCCTGTGGGCCGCCATGTCATCCAGGTTTGCGAGGGTCTCTCGTGCTATTTGAACGACGGGGCGGAGCGGGTGGTCGAGTATGTCAGCGCCAAGCTGGGCATCGTACCGGGAGAAACCACCAGCGATGGGAGATTCACCCTTGAAACCGTCCAGTGCCTCGCATCCTGCGGGACAGCCCCTGCCATGCGCGTGAATGACCAGCTCTACGAGAACCTTTCGCCTGCGAGCATCGACGATATTCTGGAACGTCTCATGGGGGAGGTGTAGTATGGCGCACTGGGAACCTGTCCTTCTGGCAAATGTCGATCGTCCCAACTCAGAAAAAATAGACACCTACTTAAAATACGGGGGCTATCAGGCGCTTAAAAAAGTCTTGTCGATGTCCCCTGAGAGCATTATTGCCGAAGTGAAGAATTCGGGCCTGAGAGGCCGCGGCGGTGCAGGCTTTCCCACAGGGGTCAAGTGGGGATTCATGCCGAAAGAACGCGCCGGTCAGATATTTGGCCGTAAACACCGACGAGGGCGAGCCGGGAACCTTCAAGGATCGGCTCATCGTTGAGAGAGACCCGCACTCTATCCTGGAAGGGGTGATCATTACCGCGTATGCAGTAGGGGCCCACCGGGCCTTTGTCTATATCCGGGGCAGTTTTTCCTCGGGGTCAAGCGATGGATAAAAGCTATTTCCGATGCATACCAGCATGGATTTCTCGGGAAAAATATCCTCGGCAGCGGCTTTGACCTTGATGTATCTGTTCATCGCGGGGCCGGTGCATATATCTGCGGTGAAGAGACGGCAATGATAGAATCGCTGGAAGGTAAGCGCGGCGTGCCCAGGCAGAAACCGCCCTATCCTGCGAATAAGGGCATGTGGGACAAACCGACTCTCGTACAGAACTGCGAGACGCTCTCCAACATACCTCACATTATCCTCAGAGGGGCTCAGTGGCACTTTGGAATCGGAACGGAAAAGAGCAAGGGGATAAAGATCTTCTGTGTGAGCGGGCATGTGAACCGTCCGGGCAACTTCGAGCTGCCCCTGGGCACCGACCCTCAAGGAGATCATCTACGAGCATGCAGGCGGTATCCGCAAGGGACGTGACATTAAGGCCATCGTCCCGGGCGGGGCTTCCACCCCTCTTTTGAGCGGCGACAAGGTATCCACGCCCATGGCCTTTGAAACACTGCAGGCCGCAGGTTCAGCCCTGGGAACCGGGGCCGTCATCGTGATGGACGGGACGACGGATATCGTCGAAGTGGTTCGGCGGACCATCCGCTTCTTTGTGCATGAATCATGCGGCAACTGTCTGCCGTGCCGCCTCGGGGGGAGGCAGATGCTTATGCACCTGGAAAATCTTACAGCAGGAAAAGGCTCCATGAAGGATATCGAAGAGCTGGAGTACCTGGCCAAAGGTATTCATGGCCGGACCTTCTGCCCTATGGGCACCGGCATGGTTGAACCGGTTCTCTCTGCCTTGCGTCTCTTCCGCCCCGAATTTGAGAAAAAGGCAAAAAACAACTGATACGACTTCTATAGAATAAAGGAGATGGGCCATGCCGAAAGCAAAGATCCTCATAGTTGATGATGATACCGATTTTGTTTTTTACACAAAAACCATCCTTGAACAGAACGGGTATGAAGCGGTATCCGCAGGCAACGGCAACCACGGAAAAACCATGCTTCCCCGGGAAAAGCCTCACCTGGTGATCATCGATGTCATTATGTCAAGCGTGCTGGACGGTCTTGCCATGAGCCGTTTCATGCGGGAAGATCCTTCGTTTAAGGATATCCCTATCATTATGGTGACATCCATAGCGAATACCGACTATCAGGCGCTGTTCCCTTCGGATGAAAACATCGACATCGATGCGTTTCTGACCAAACCGATCAAACCGGCGGACCTGACGGAAAAGGTCGCGGAGCTCCTGATGAAGAAGGGAAAAAAAAAAAAAAAAAAAAAAAAAAAAAAAAAAAAAAAAAAAAAAAAAAAAAAAGGAGGTAAGGGATGAATATTACCATCAACGGAATGCGGCATACCGCGCAAAAAGGGCAGACCATCCTTGGGGCTGCCCGTGCAGTCGGGGTGTACATCCCGACCTTGTGCTATCATGAAAAGGTCGGCGCTCATGCGAGATGCCGGACATGCGTCGTCGAGGTGAAAGGCAGCCCGGGGCTGGTGACCGCCTGCAACACCGTGATCGCCGATGGAATGGAGATCGTCACCGGTTCCGAGCGGGCCCTTGAAGTTCAGCGTTTCGTGATAAAGCTGGCCCTTTCCTCGGGAAACCATGACTGTATCATATGCGAAAAAACCGGGGCTTGTGAGCTGCAGGACGCTGCGTATAATCTGAAGATCGAGAGCACTGATATCTGGAAAGCGGAGCGCTTGCCCCATTTTGACGACAGCTCCGCCTTCATACGCATCGACCATACCAAGTGCATCCTGTGCGGGCGATGTGCTGAGGCATGCAATCATGTCGTGGTCAACCGCGCCATGAAAGTTATGAAAAGGGGATATGAAGCCGAGATAGGTTTCGGCTGCAATGACCCCATGGGAGAATCTTCGTGCGTCCAGTGCGGCGAATGCACCCGAGATATGCCCGGTAGGGGCCCTCACCAACAAGAAGTCCATCGGCAAGGCCCGAGTGTGGGATCTAACAAAAGTCAGGACCACGTGCCCCTATTGCGGTGTGGGCTGCCAGCTGGACCTTCACGTCAAGGGCGGGAGGATCATGAAATTCACCGGCGTGGAGGACGGCTCCCCCAACAAGGGACGGCTCTGCGTTAAAGGCCGGTATGGGTATGATTTCATCTATTCCGAAGACAGGCTGACCATGCCGCTCATCAAAGAAAAAGGAGTGTTCCGGGAGGCATCGTGGGACGAGGCGCTCAACCTGACGGCTGATAAATTCAAGAAGATCATCGCGAAACACGGCCCGGATGCAATCGCGGGCGTGAGCTGTGCCCGAAGCACGAATGAAGATTCCTACCAGATGCAGAAGCTCTTCCGCGCGGTGATCGGCACCAACAACATCGATCACTGCGCGCGAACGTGACACGCGCCCACCGTTGCCGGTCCGGCAACAGCTTTCGGGTCCGGGGCAATGACCAACTCGTTCGGCGAGTTCCAAAAAGCGAAGATGTTCTTCTGCATAGGCACCAACATGACCGAGGCACATCCCGTTGCGGCCACCTTCCTGAAGAATGCCGTGGAGAAAGGGGCCAAGCTGATCGTGGTGGACCCGAGAAGACAGCCTCTCGTGGAGTTCTCCGATATCTTCGCCCAGATCAAAGTGGGCTCCGACATCGCGTTCCTGAACGGGCTCATGCATGTACTCACCAAAGAAGATCTCTATGACAAGGCTTTTGTGGAGCAGAACTGCAAAGGCTTCGAGGCATTCAGAGAGCATGTGCTGGCACATTATCCCCCTGGAAAAGGCCGCCGAGATTTCGGGGGTCGAAGCTGACAAGATCCGGGAGATCGCATACCTGCTCTCATCAGTAAAGCCGTGCATGGTCTGCTACACCCTGGGAATCACCGAGCATACCTGTGGAAGAAACAACGTCGTATCCGTTGCAAACCTCCAGATGCTGCTGGGCAATATGGGCGTGGAGAGCGGGGGCGTCAACCCCTTGCGCGGCCAGAACAACGTCCAGGGCGCCTGCGACATGGGGGCACTGCCCAACGTGTTCCCGGGCTATCAGCAGGTTGCGAACGCGGATGCCCGTGGCCAAATTCGAGAAGGCCTGGGGCGTGGACAAGCTGCCGGAAAAACCGGGCATCATGATCCCTGCCATGCTGGAATCGCTGCCCGCGAAGAAGATCAGGGCATTGTATATCTTCGGAGAAAACATGGCGAACTCCGAGCCCGACATTACGCATGTCGAGCATTGTCTGGAATCCGCCGAGTTCCTTGTATGCAACGATATCTTCCCCACCGAGACCACGCGGTTTGCCCATGTCGTGCTCCCGGCCGCGGCCTGGAGCGAGGATGACGGCACGTTTACGAGTAGCGAGCGAAGGGTGAGCCGGGTGCGCAAGGTGAGCACGCCTCCGGGCCAGGCGAAGCCCAACTGGTGGATTTTCAGAGAGATCGCAAAGCGCATGGGCCATGAGTGGGCCTCGGACAGCGGGCCTGAAATCTGGGACAACGAGGTCTCGGTCCTGGTCCCGGCCATGGCCGGCATCAAGTACCAGAGGATCGAGAAAGACGGCATCCAGTGGCCCTGCCCCAACGAAGATCACCCGGGCACATCGTTCCTCCACCGGGACGGAAAATTCATCCACGGCAAGGACATATTCACGATCGCGGACTGGACTCCGCCGGCCGAGGTCCCTGACAAGGACTATCCCTATGTCCTTTCCACCGGCCGCAGGCTCTTCCACTACCATACCCGCACCCAGACCGGCCGCTCCGGAATGGATGCGATCCTTCCTGAAGAGACGGCGGATATCTCGCCTACGGATGCAAAAAGGCAAAAAATTGCAGACGGCGACTATATCCGGGTATGGTCCCGCAGGGGAGAGATAACGGTCAAGGCGCGGCTCACCGAGGAAGTGCCGCCCGGCATGGTCTGGATGGCCTTCCATTTCCGTGAGGGGTGCGCAAACCGGCTCACGAACCCGGCCTTCGATCCCATCACGCAGACAGCGGAATACAAGGCGTGTGCCGTCAATTTCGAAAGAAGGGCGTAAGGAGCAACTATAAAAAAAGGGGCGGGACTGACCTTGCCCCTCCGGCTCGGTAAGCAAGGAGGTATGTTTATGAACCCTTCCCCGGATGAAAAAACGTCGGAGTGCAAAGGGATGTCTTTCGACATTCTCACTGTCCTCGGCCATGACCTGAAATCCCCTCTCAATGCCGTGGAATCGTACCTGGAGATCATCCGCGGCAAGGTCCTCGGCGAAGACATCAACTCCTACCTGCCGATCGTTGGTAATTCCATCTCGCGGCTGCACCGGATGCGCGAGCTTATCACCGATGTCGTGGACTGGTCGAGGATCCGGACGCCATCCTCTTCCCGCGTCCCTCACCGCACTGGACGTATCGAAGACTGCCCGCAGCATCCTGAACAGGTATCTGAAAGAGGCACAAGAACGGAACATCACCGTGACAACAGAAATTGAGGACGGCCTCATCCTGCAGGCCGTAGCCCGGGAGATCGAGTTGATCCTGCAGCACCTCATGGACAACGCCGTAAAATACAACAAAGACAATGGATCCATAAGGGTGACCGTAAAAAAACAGGCACCGGGATAACCGTGAGCGTGTCGGATACCGGCATCGGCATGACCCCTGAGGAGCAGGCCCGGCTCTTTCAGGAATTCGTGCGCATCAAAAACAGCAGGACTCATGATATCAAAGGAACCGGACTTGGCCTCGCGATTGTTAAAAAACTCCTCGACCCCTACCGGGGCACGATTTCAGTCGAGAGCGAACCAGACAAAGGGACGTCTTTCTCGCTCGTTCTTTTTAGCGGGAACTGAAAACGAAAAACCGTGCTCCTCTCTCAGGTGTTTGAGGGACTTCTCACCAAGCGCCGTGTTCACATTGATCAGGGAAACACGTTCCACTCGCACTCTGCCATGGGCTTGAATCCCTTTTCCTGCATGAGGACGTCCAGATGAACGAGGCTTATGGCCGAGACGTCCGCATCGAACTCTGCGAGATCGCTCACCTTGTTCACCGTGATGAAGTACTGCCTGCACTTCTCGCACACGAACGTAGTTTCCTTGTCCTTGCTATCCACGAAGAAATAGGTCATCTCTTTCTGCTCGGTGTTCTCGCAGGCTGGGCAGATCACCCTGCTCGAACACCCACTCGTGGCCGCAGCACGAGCAGTGGAGCCACCTGTTCGCTATTCCTTCCCGGACCTTGGCGATCATGGGTGAGGAACCGCAGATCGGGCAGTAGCCCTTGTCCCATGTGAAGCCCTTTATGAGCTCCGCCCAGTTGCGGGCCTTCTTCTCAAGGTATACCCGGAAAACCGTCCTTGCCAAGAACGCAGATGCATACGGGGCGACGCCCGGGTCTGAAGCCCACCTTCTGATGAGTTCATCGCCTTGTTCGGGTGCTGCTGCAAAGTACTCCGATAGACTGATGGCCTTCTTCCTGATCAGGCCTTCGAGCTTTTCCATTTCGAGCTTCATGTCCGGGAACCCCTGGATGATCGCCGGGATCAGAGACAGGGCAATGGTTTCGCAGGTATTGCCGCCGGGTGTAAGGTCATTCTGACGGCAGAGGGGGACACCTTCTTTGAACCGGGACTCATCGAGGTTCAGCGTTTCGTCCTGAGGCAGTTCTAAAGCATCGAAGAGGTCTGCCTTTTTGACGAGAACCGGCCTGAAGGCCTTGAGTATATCGCTGCTGTGCTTGTTGCTCCGCGTAGCGGCCTCCATGATCTTTTCCAGCCGATTGATCTTCTCTGAAGCATTTGCCATGTCATCCAACCTCTGGTGATATATTTTTTGCTTTTATATACTTTCAGGGAATCAAGAGGCGCCGGGGGAATACGTCCCTCCGGCGCCGGATTTGTCAGATCTTCTCGACATTCACTGCGCAGGCCTTGTACTCGGCGGTCTGGGTGACCGGATCGAAGACCGCATTGGTCAGCCAGTTCGCGTTGCCGTCCCGGAAATGGAACGCCATCCAGACCATGCCCTGGGGGATCTGGTCGGTGACTCTGGCCTTGACCTTTACCTCGCCGCGCCGGGAACTGACGCGGATCATCTCATTGTGCCGATGTCCAGCGCGCTTGCATCTTCCGGGGACATGTCCGCAGTCTCCTCGGACAAGAGATCGTTCGAGCCCGCTACCGGCCGGTCTGGGTCCGGGTGTGATAATGATACAGCCTGCGGCCGGTCGAGAGCACGAACGGATACTCGGCGTCCGGCACTTCGGCCGGCGGGGTCCAGTCCACCGGCGTGAAGACGGCCCTTGCCGCTGGTGAACTCGCCGTCCTTGTGCAGGAACCGGTGTGCCGGGGTGATCCTCGTTCGGGCAGGGCCACTGGAGGCCATCGTGTTCGATCCGGCGATACTTGATCCCGGCCATTGCCGGTGCCAGCGACCGAAACCTCGTTGTCCCAGATCTCCTGGCCGCTGTTCGAGGGCCACTCATGGCCCATGCGCTTGGCGATCTCCTTGAATATCCACCAGTTGGGCTTCGCCTGGCCCGGCGGCGTGCTGACCTTGCGCACCCGGCTCACCCGCGCTCGCTGCTGGTGAATGTGCCGTCATCCTCGCTCCAGGCGGCGGCCGGGAAGATGACGTGGGCGAACCGGGTGGTCTCGGTGGGAAAGATGTCGTTGCAGACGATGAACTCGGCAGAGGCGAGCTCATGCTCGACCTGGCGCGATGTCAGGCTCGGTGTTGGCCAGGTTCTCGCCGAAGATCTAGAAGGCCTTGATCTTGCCGTCGGCAGGCCGTCCATCATCTGGGGCATCATCAGCCCGGCTTTTCGGGCAGGTCGTCCACGCCCCAGGCCTTCTCGAACTTCGCCCGGCATCGCCGGGATCGTCACCTTCTGGTAGCCCGGGAACACGTTGGGCAGCGCGCCCATGTCGCAGGCGCCCTGGACGTTGTTCTGGCCGCGCAGGGGGTTGACGCCCGCCGCACTCCATGCCCATGTTGCCCAGCAGCATCTGCAGGTTGGCGATGGACATGCACGTTGTTCGTGCCGCAGGTGTGCTCGGTGATGCCCAGGGTGTAGCAGAGCATGCACGGGCTTGACCGTGGCCAGCATGCGGGCGATCTCCCGGATCAGCTCGGCACTGACGCCGCAGATCTCGGCCGCCTTCTCAGGCGGATACTCCATGACCTTCTCTTTGAGCTCGTCGAAATCCTGGTGCAGTTCGCCACGAATCTCCTTGTCGTAGAGATTTTCCGTGATGAGGACGTTCATGAGGCCGTTGAGGAAGGCCATGTCCGATCCCGACCGTGATGGGCGACATGGATCGTCGCCAAGTCGGCCAGCGCGTGCTGCCGCGGGTCGACCACGATGAGCTGTCGCGCCCGTTCATGCACGGCCTTCTTGACGAAGGTGGACGCCACCGGATGGGCCTCGGTCATGTTGGAGCCGATGACGAAGAGCATCTTCGCCTTCGCGAACTCGCCGAAGGAATTGGTCATCGCGCCGGAACCGAAGCTGTCGCCAGACCGGCGACCGTGGGGGCGTGTCAGGTTCGCGCGCAGTGGTCGATGTTGTTCGTCTTGATCACCGCGCGGAAGAGCTTCTGCATCTGGTAGGAATCTTCGTTGATGCTGCGGGCGCAGCTGACGCCGGCCAGGGCATCGGGCCCGTGCTTCGCGATGATCTCCTTGAATTTGCTGGCCATCAGGTCCAGGGCCTCGTCCCAGGACGCCTCCCGGAACTTGCCGTTCTCCCGGATCAGCGGGGTTGTCAGCCGCTCTTCCGAATAGATGAAGTCGTAGCCGAAGCGGCCCTTGACGCACAGCATGCCCCTGGTTGGGTGGCCGTCCTCGACGCCCGTGACCTTGACGATCTTCCCGTCCTTCACGTGGAGCTCCACTGGCAGCCGACGCCGCAGTAGGGGCAGGTGGTGCGGACCTTTTCATGTCTTTGGCCCGGCCCGCGAATTTCGGCCTTCTTCTCCGACGAGCGCCCCCACCGGGCATGCCTGCACGCACTGCCCGCAGAAAACGCAGTCGCTCTGGTCGTAGCGGACATCGGGCCCGGCCACGATCTTCGCACTGCGGCCCGCGATATCCGAAGGTTATGGCCCGGTTCACCTGCACATCCTGGCACGCCTGGACACAGCGCCCGCAGAGGATGCACTTGCTGAAATCCCTTATAATGAAGGGATTCACGTCCTCGTTTTCAAACGGCTGTGGGGTGTTTTCAAAGCGGAGCTTATCTATGCCGTATTTATATGCAAGATCCTGGAGTGTGCACGCCCCGGACCTCTCGCAGGTGATGCAGTTATGGCGGCCGCTTGCCAGAAGAAACTCGGTGGTAAGCTTCCTCGTCCTGTGGACCCTCTCCGTTTCCGTGTTTACGGTCATGCCTTTTTCCGCAGGGGTTGAGCACGATGCCATCAATGACCGTGCGCCTGCAACCTCGACCAGACAAATACGGCAGGCACCCGTGGGTGTGCAGCCTTTCAGGTGACACAGCGTCGGTATGGTTATTCCATTGTCCGCGGCAACCTCGAGAATCGTCTGCCCTGGTTTGAATTCAACCTGTTTGCCGTTCAGCGTAAGCATATAGCTGTCCATGAATTCTCCTCTCATTGTCATTGCCATGCCGGTGAAACGATTTTCTCCCGACTGTTTATTCTATACATTTATGCATAATAGCAAATATATGTCAAGACATGCATAAATAACAAGTTTCATTCTTTCCCATTGCATTCCTTCAGGCAGGGTACCGGCACCATGAAGGTTATCCGGTATTACCGTGCGGAAGTTTGATATACACAGCGTCATCAGGTTCCGGGCTGAACGAGGCCTCGACCAGCACCCACATCCTCGCCTCTCGTTTTGAACCGAATACAATGATATTACCGCACTGGTCCCTCAGCCAGAGAAATTTTCCCTGACCCATATCACACGGCTCGAACGCAACAGCCCACCTTTCCTGCATGCCTCCCCCAAACAATGATACAATGAAATTGATTTTTATTTATGTATGTACTAGCATATATATAATTTTCATGCTATCCCTTTTTGCCGGACCTCCCCAATAAGTATCCAACAGGATTGCTTAATTTAACCTTGTAAGATTCTTTTAATTATGTTATTATAAATATAATTTAATAAAGAGGATTCCTTTGAGGGCATACATCTTTCTATTGACTGCAGCGGTGCTTGTTTGTCGGGCGGGCGTGGCTTCTGCTGATGAAAACATCCTTGTCGGCGTGGCGGCGAATTACCTGGTGCCTTTCAATGAGATCGCTGCGCTGTTTGAGAAACAAAGCGGCATCAAGGCCGAACCTGTGTTTGCCTCAACGGGCAAGCTCTATGTCCAGATCATACACGGCGCACCCTATGATATCTTCCTCTCTGCGGATGAGGACCGTCCGAACAGGCTTTTTAAAGACCGCCTCGCAGAGAAACCCTTCATATATGCCATAGGTGAGGTCGTCCTGTGGTCTTCGAGCAGGGATGCGTGCAGGAACCACAAGGGCTGGATCGATGCAGTCAGATACTCCGGGGTTCGTAAGATCGCCCTCGCGAACCCGGAAACCGCCCCCTACGGTGCAGCCGCCATGTCTGCGCTGAAAGCGGCCGGCCTGGCAGATACACTCAAGGGGAAATTCGTATTTCCGCAGGATGTCGGGCAGGTCTTCCAGTATGCCTCCACCGGGGCCGTGGACTTCGGCTTCTGCGCCCTTTCCTCCACCCGCACTCCTGCTGGGAAAAAGGGCTGCACCATTGTCGTGGAGCAGGCGCCGAAAGTTATCCAGGCCGCGTGTATCCTCGTCCGCACAAAAAACAGGGCTGCTGCCGGGCAGTTTGCCGATTTTCTCATCTCCCCGGCTGCCGTCCGGGTGAAGGAGAAGTATGGATACCGGTAGCATCCTGTTCCCGCTGTGGATCTCCTTCAAGCTCGCCTTCGTGACCACGATCGTACTGCTTGTGATCGGTTCTCTTCTCGCCTATCTGCTTGTCTACCGGAGAGTTCCCGGCAGGGCGATTGTGGAATCGCTCATCAGCCTGCCCATCGTCCTGCCTCCCACCGTACTGGGCTTCTACCTCCTGATCGCAATGGGGCCGAAAGGGCCTTTCGGAAAGGCATGGGAGGGCCTTTTCGGCTCTACGCTGTTGTTCACCTTTACCGGGATCGTCATCGCCTCGATTTTTTACAGCCTGCCGTTCGCGGTCCAGCCGTTGAAGGCGGCCTTTTCCAAGATAGACAGGAAGGTCCTGGAAAATGCGTACGTACTGGGTTTGTCGCCCATGAAGGCATTTTTCCGGGTCATTATTCCCAACTCGACAGCCGGTTTTGCCGCTGCGGCGATCCTCGTATTTCTCCACACCATGGGGGAGTTCGGGGTGATCCTCATGGTGGGAGGGAGCATCCCAGGCGAGACACGGGTTGCATCCATCGCCGTCTACGAGGCAGTGGAGTCGCTCCGGTACCGGGACGCATGGATCATGTCGCTGGTGCTGGCACTCTTGAGCTTCAGCTTTTTAGTTATCACCAATACCTTGAGCAGGGGCACGCACGATGGCCTTAACAGCTGAGATCAGAAAAAAACTCAATCATTTTACCTTGGATGTCTCTCTTTCCTGCAGGAGGGGGGAGATCCTCTCCATTGTCGGGCCTTCAGGTTCCGGCAAGACAACAATCCTGAGGCTTCTTGCGGGCCTCGATGCACCGGATGAAGGTGTCATCACCTGCGGAGGCCGGACCTGGGCAAACACCAGGAGCAGGGCAGTCCTGCCTGTACAGAAGCGCCGTCTTGCCATGGTGTTCCAGGATTTTGCCCTGTTCCCCCACTGCAGCGTATTTAAAAATGTCTGCTTTGCCGCAACTGACAAGTCCCTGGCTGAAGACCTGATGAAAAGGTTCGGCATCCGGCACCTTAAGGACAGCCGGCCCCAGGCCATTTCAGGAGGGGAAAGACAGCGCGTTGCCATCTGCCAGGCCCTGGCAAAAAAGCCCCGAAGTGCTCCTCATGGACGAGCCCTTCTCCGCGCTGGACCCGCTCACCCGGAGAAGCCTCCGCACGGCTCTGGCCGAAATGAAGAGAGAGCTTGCAATACCCATCATCCATGTTACTCACGATATCAAAGAGGCCCTTTTCCTGGGCGACGAGATCGTCCCGGTCGTAAAGGGCAAGGTCTTTCATAAATGGCTGCTCCAGTTCATGCTCAAGGCAAGGGACCTGAGCTTGTGCCCGGATCGAGCGGGAATAGACGCCGAAGGGGATGTGGAGCTTGAAGCATACGATAAAAGAAGGGAGTATATACGATGAACATCGGTTCCTACTCGGTTGAAGACTACATGCATCTGGTCAAGTCGTTCCACGGCAACATAGCGCCGGGCCTCATCATAGGCGGGTTCATGGTGGACCTTGCCATGAAGGAGTTCTCCCGACGGGGTCCTTTTCGACGCCATCAGCGAGACTCAGACCTGTCTTCCGGATGCCATTCAGCTCCTCACACCCTGCACCATCGGCAACGGCTGGCTCAGGATCTTGAGCTTCGGCCGCTATGCCCTGTGCCTGTACGACAAATACTCCGGTGAAGGCGTGAGGGTATTCTTAGACCCTGAAAAACTGGAAGCCTGGCCCGAGATCAAGACCTGGTTCCTCAAGCTCAAGCCGAAGAATGAACAGGACAGAAACGCCTTAAGAGATCAGATCATCGAGGCAGGGACGAGCATCCTCACCATGCAGCGCGTCACCGTGGAGATTGCATCACTCGGGAAAAAAGGCAACGGGGCCATTGCTACATGCCCCTCATGCAAGGAGGCATATCCCCTGAAGGACGGCCCTTCGTGCCTGGCCTGCCAGGGCAACAGCCCATATAAGCGTGAAACGGACGATACCAAACCCACCCTCAAGATCGTTCCCTCGACACGACAGGAAAAGAATTAACTATACATTTTTCTGATAGCAAAAATGTAAAGAGAGAGCCTTGATGCATTCATATGGAGGGGGGAACTGGAGGTGATTGCCTTTTCCCCTGCATAATTACGGTAACCTGTATCAGGCTTTGATGATGCTGCCGGACAGGCTGAAAACCCTGCAAAGACAGGAGCTGTCCCGCCCGGCAATCTAAGGATTATTCAGCCTCCCATCCTGCAAGCCTTGCCCAGAGCCACCAGGCAGCGTATGCCTTGAGGTTGGCATTGAGCGACTGGGAGTGGGCGCTGTAGCACTCGTACCACTCCTGGCCCTCAGTATGGGTATCCTGCCATTCGATCGCCCAGTTTGCATCCCGTGAGCCGTCCATGTCGGAATCATACTCACAGCCGGCATTTACCTGCTTGTTTCCATAATGGCCTCCATCAGGGTCGTAGCTTTCGATATCCTCGAAGTCGTAGAGGACCTTGCCCTTGGACCTGCAGAAATCTCTGATCTGCTCATTGCGCAGGTGGAGGTTGCCTTTGAGTCCCGTGCCGTTGACGTGACCGGTCATATAAACGAACACCACCGAGGGATACTCTTTCTCGAGGCTCTCCATGAGGGAAAGGTACAGATCGATGTCTTTTCCCGATGCATCCGCCTGGCCGCCCCATGACCAGATGACGACGTTCACCTCCGGGTATTCATCGAGATAGGCTTTTGTGGCAGCTGCCCATGCCTTCCGGTCCGGGTTGCCCAGATCCCGTGCCCCATCGAAGGGCTCATCCCGGAGATCAAGGGCTTCTCCGCCGCTTGCATTGCTCTGGAATGCATAGAGGTTCCCCTTGAAGACGGCAAGGCCTGACATGCCGGTGATCAACTGGCTTCCGTAGGAGGTATGCCCGTAGGCGATATGGAGAACGTTCTTTGCCTCCTTGACCCAGTAAACGGGAACTGCATCCGGATCGGCGCAGGTATGGTCTATGATGATGGGCCCGCTTAACGGGCTCGTTGTCACGCTGCAGGATCCGGAGCAAGGGGAATTGCCGGAAGAATTGTATGCCCGGACCCGATAGGTGTAGATGGTGGAAGGTTTCAGCCTGGTGTCTTCGAAAGAGCTCGAACCGGCATCTACTCTGGCTATCTCTGCAAAGGCATTTCCTTTGCCTTCTGACCGTTCGATGACATATCCCCTCTCGTTTTTGAACACGTCTGTCCACCTCAGGCTGATCCTGTTTCTTCCTGTTACCCTGGCAGTGAAAACGCTGGGGAAACCTGGCTCTCCCTTGGCAGGAAGGGCCCGGCCTTTTGCATCGAGAAGGTTCTGTTCTACAGCGATAAAAGACGGATTTCCCTTATCACATCCGCAGACAAGGCAGCAGAGAACAGACACGAGCAGGACAGCAGGTTGTATGGGTACCAATGACCTTGCCATGGTTTGGTCCTCCTTGATAAAATACTCCCGCTCCTTGGACCATGTCATGTTATTTGGCAGCGCTCATGATGAGCCAGAAACCTTGCGCATGCCGGCAGACCGATTCCTTGAATCCTGTTTCGGAAAATATCCCTTCAAGCCCTTCAGGCGTAATTCCCCTGATCCCCTTCATCATATGGACGATCGAGGAGATCCATGCGGAAAACAATCCGTCCCCGGGGCAAAAGGCAGAGACGGCAAAGCGGCCTCCGGGCTTCAAGACCCGGTAAACCTCCCGGACCGATGCCTTGAGATCGGGAAAGAGGTGCAGGGCTCCGCCGCACAGAACGGCATCGATGCTTTCATCCACCAGGGGAATCTTCGTAGCGTCTTCGTGAATCAGCAGGTAATTCGACAGTCCCAGTTCTTCATAGTCCTCCCGTGCGCGGGAAAGCATGGGAAGCGAGAGATCGAGGCCGACCACCATGCCCCCGGGAAGGGAAGTAGCGACCCGGCGGCCATAAATCCCGGTTCCGCAGGCGAGGTCGAGCACTATATCGTCTTTCTCAAGCTCGAGAGCGCCGGTCATGGCCGCATACTCTCTCTCGAAGGTGATGCCCATGAACAAGGTAATCAGGGGGTTCTTCCTCCAGAGGGTGCTTTCATAGATGGATACGATGGGGGCGAATTCCATGGCATGCTGGGGGAGTGTGTTGGCGGTTTTTCTACCGGGAATGAGGTCGATGAGACTTCCTTCGTGCGGGTAACCGGCGTTGCACGATGAGCATCGGATGCAGCCGCCCGATTTATTCTCCAGGAGCAAGCCTGTACATTCCGGGCAGAGAACCTTAGCACGGACGAACAAATCACCCTTTCCCATTCCAATCCCCTACCGGCTGCGATCGCAGCCATCGACATGATATACAGTCAATTATAGGCCATTCAAGCGGTTACACAAGCAAGAGGAGAAACATGCGAGCCCGAGGACTGGGGATCGTGACCGGCAAGACGAATATGCAAGACAGGCCTTACAGGAGCGATTTTACCGCCTGGAACAGCTCTTCACGGCCGATGGGCTTCTGCATTTCATGAACCGTGTCGAAATTCTTCACCATGTTCAGATAGTAACCGGGAGCGACATGATCGCCGCCGGATATGGCGATAATCTTCACTTCAGGAGATATGAGCCGCAGTTCCATGATGGTCTCCACCCCGTCCATCCCGGCCATCACGATGTCGGTTATGACGAGATCGGGCTTCTTTTCACGGAAGTGCTTCACCCCCTCATACCCGTCGGACGCATCCTCCACCTCATAGCCGCCGCTCTCCAGCATCAACCGGAGAACTTCTCTCACCCCATCATCATCGTCTATGATCAGAATGCGCGCCAAGATCAACCTCCACAATATCACTATAGGCACTTTTAACCATAGGAATCAAATAATGATTTTAATGAAACCATTTCTCGAGCTCTATTTTTGATTCGAGCTGCTCTTCCACGGACGCAGGAAGCTCGGGGAAGAAATCGATGCCGGTAACCTCCTCGACCTCGTCGACCGTGACGGCATAGGCCTCCAGGTCGGTATTTGACTTGCGGTTCGGGATAATGAATCCGATAGCCTTGAGCCCGGGCTCCCGGTAGTCCAGGATTACCTTGTAGTATCGGAACGGCACGGCAACCCTTTTCAGCCCGATGACCGCAAAGCCGTCATCGGTGAGGACCGGGCCGGTCACCACGTATACCTCTTCGTTTTCCCCGGCCCACCGCCTTACCTGCTCTTCCAGCTTCTTCCAGATGCCGCGGTTGAATGCAGGCACCTGGGGGCTCATGTTCGACATGTAAAAGGTCTCGCTCATGCATTGAGGAGAAGCCTTCATATCGTTTGCAGGCACCAGGTGGCCTTTGTCGTAGCCGCTTTTCCTGTAGTCTTCGGGCGTGGCCGTACCTGTCTTCACCATTGGGTCAGGCCTGAAGTCGTTACTGCGGCGGGTGCCCTTTGCCGTGATCATAGCTGAAGTCAATACATAGGCAGCCCACTGGGCCTGCTCGTACCGGTCGCAGTAGCAGAGAGTAAAAGCCGTATGCCTGATGATCTGGTCGGATTTGGAAAATGCAGGCAGTTCCAGCCCTGCGTATACATACGCAGGCGCAAGGAGGATGATGCATAAGAGAATTCCCGGAAGCCTTTTCATGGATGCCCGTTTTATCTGCTGCCTGCAACTCTAGCGGAATGCGAGGAATTTATCAATATGGGGATGGTCATTCCCGGGCCTTGTCCTTTATTGCAGCCCTATGCCCCTAAAAGTAAAGATAGGTGAGCCCGTACAGGGTTTCAACCAATGAAGGATTGAACAGGCGACAAAACAGCCTTGCCCATGCTGCAAAGACGGCGGCGGTTTATTCGATATCAGCGGCACAGGGAACGCTTGCGTTACGGCAGGATTGATTGCAACGCGGGGAATACATGGAGGGGGAGGGAATGATTCGTGTCGCTGCTCCTCAAAGCTTCATGAAAATCTCGCAATCCGGGTTTTGCGAAAATACAATTACATTGTTGCCGGCTCTTTTACCGGATTATGATGCCGTTACGTATCGGGCTTCCTGCCCTCCCCCGTTTCCATATTAATCTTTAAAATATTCGAGTCAAGGAAAAATATTGGAGGTATCAGGGATATTTTTTAAACCGGGAGGTGCAGTATCTTATTGATCGATCACCGGCTTTATGGACAGCGCTATCAGGAATTTTTCTTTTGTGGTGGTATACCTGATCCTCACCTTCCGGCCTTTTTCCAGTTTATCCAGGGTTATTGCCTTCCAGTCAGATCCATAAATCGTCGTGGTTGATTCGACGATAAAGGTGTACTTTTTCCCCTCTGCATCGATGATGGAAATCTCAGGACGTGCGCCCTTTGCCGGGTCAGCCAGGATAACAGATTCCACAAGGCCTATGATTTCGGAAGATACGATCTCGGGCTTATGAGAGAGAGGAGGATGGGTTTCCCCCTTCTGCACGGCCGGGAGGGCATCCCGGCCGTAGCAGGAAGAAGCGAGAACCAAAAGGGCGCCTAACATCAGCACGTGCTTTTTCATCCTCCTCATGAATTTTACCTCGTCCTATTCCCTATTTTTTTACGTCTTCGATCTTCTCTGCTTTATTGGTGCCCGGGGCCAGAGTGATGATAACCTTCCGGCCTTTCTTCAACGTGCCGATCTGTTCGGGAGTAACGGCAACGGTCTTCGAATCCTTCTTTTCCTTTACCACGATTTCATTCTTTGCAGTATCGATCTTTTTGATCTTGCCTGTTACGACTGCGGCTTCAGCTGCGGGCTTTACTGCATCGGCCTTCGGGGCTTCCACCTTGGCTGCTTCTGCAGGTTTTGCCGCATCGGCTTTCACCTTTTCCACTTTTGCTGCATCTTTCTTTTCTGCGCCGGGTGCCGCCGCCTTGGCTGCTTCTTCGGCTGCGGGCTTGGCTGCGTCTGCCTTCACCTTGTCCGCTTCCACGACTGCGGGCTTCGCTGCATCCGTCTTCGCTGCTTCTACCTTTACTGCTTCTTTCTTCCCTGCGTCAGGTACCGCTGTCTTGGCTTCGTTCTTGGCAAAGGCCATTGAAGTGAAGCATACAAATGTTACCACTGCGACCAAACTGATAATTCTCTTCATTTTTGATTCCTCCTCGTTGGTATGTTTATTCATGCACGAACCCATTACATAAAAAGTATTAAGCTATTATTAAATGAATATTAGAAAAGTTCTCATAAAAGGCGCAACCGGGTCAGGGATGGAGATGTATAAGGTTCACGCAACCGTCCGGGGGTATGAGACTGCATGCATACGTTCGGAAGCAGGGCTTCTTAAGGGGAACGAGATGAGGAAACTCGTGCCGCGATTCTCTGTGCTCTGGACCGTGATGCTGCCCCCGTGGGCCTCGATGACCGACCGTGCGATGCTCAATCCCAGCCCGAATCCTTGACTGCTGCGCGATTTGTCCACCTGATAGAAACGATTGAAGATATGAGGGAGATCTGTCTCGGGAATGCCGATCCCCGTATCTGATATGACGATCACAACAGATTGATTTTCCTGCGCAACCCTGACAGCGATCCTGCCGTTCTCAGGGGTATATTTTATGGCATTGTCGATGATGTTGATGAAACACCGCATGATCTTAGGTTTATCAATCGAGAGCATGAGCCCGGCAGTGCTGATGAGATCGATCTCAATCCCTTTGGGCTGAGCGAGGTGCCTCATATCATCAACGATTTCCTTTATGACCGATGAAATATCCTCCGCTTCCCTGGCTAATGCGGCAGAACTGGTGTCAAAGCGTGCTAGAGACAGGAGATCTTCAAGAAGCTTCCCTATCTTTTTTGTCTCATCGAGGCTGCTCGCAAGGATCGATTGATATTCCTCGGGGGTACGCCTCCTCTTGAGGGCAACCTCCAGCTCGCCCCGCATGATCGTCATGGGCGTCCTCAGCTCGTGGGAAATATCCTGAACGAACTGCCTCTGGGAGATGAGCACATGCTGGATCTTTCCCAGCATGTCGTTGAAGGTCTCAGCCAGTTCCCGGATCTCGTCTTTGGATTCCGGCACCGAAATGCGGAGGCCCATGTTTTCAGCAGTGATCTGCCGGGCGGTCTCGATCATATTTTTCAAAGGCTTCAGCGTAATGCTTGCAAGGAATTTTCCGGCGAATACCCCGGCCGTGATGACTGTAATGGGAAGCAGGAAGAAAAGAATGAGCTTCAAACGGTTCATGGCTGTCCGGAAAGAATTCAGCGGGCTCGCAACCTGTACGATATAGGCGGTCTTGCCGTCTTCGAGCACGGGAATCCGGAGCACCCGGAGATCGAGCCCGTTGCCGTCATCCACCGGCAATTTCCTTTCTTCATAAAATACCGTTTTAGCTTCGAGGCTTTTCAGCGCCTGCGGGGATATATTCAGAAGCAAAGGCGAATTCGGGGAATTCGTAATGAGTTCGCCATCGGGCTTATAGATCTGCACTATGATATCCATAAGTTCGGAATCGTTCGAGCGCTCCTCAACCCAGCGTCGTGCTATCTTGTGGAAGTTCAGATTGTTGACTTTTCTGAAGATGTCCTTTGCTGCGCCGTGTTTCAGGGCATCCATCTTCTCGATCTCCCAGTAGGTGTTGATCGACCGTGCTATGCCCTCTGCCTTGGTGAGCAACACGTTATCGAGCTCGTTCTTCAGGCTGTCGCTCACATGGATAGTAGAGCATGATTGCAAACAGGGAAAAGGTCACGGCAAGGATGGTGGTGTACCAGAAAATGAACTTCAGCCTGATGGACTTGGTCATCTCATACTTTTTAGGATATACTGTATCCCCTGCCGCGCACCGTGTGGATGAGCGGCTTATCATAACCTTTGTCTATCTTGTTCCTGAGATAGCTGATGTAGACATCGATCACATTTGTGAACGTCTCGAAATTGATGTCCCAGACATGCTCTGCGATCATGGTCCGGGTTACCACGGCCCCGGCATTTCTCATGAGGTATTCGAGCAGGGCATATTCCTTGATGCTCAAGGGGATCGCTTCGCCCGCCCTGACCGCGGTGTGGGTTATGGTATCCAGCATCAGATCGTCAACCTGCAGCATCGCATCCTGGTGCACATATTTCTTGCGGAGCGATGCCCGTATCCGTGCCAGGAGTTCCTCGAAGGCGAAGGGTTTCGTAAGATAGTCATCCGCACCTGCGTCAAGACCCCTGACCTTGTCCTTTACCGCGTCCTTTGCGGTAAGCATGAGGATCGGCGTCTGGTTGCCTTCGGACTTAAGCTTCGTGCATAAGGTGATGCCGTCCATCTTCGGCAGCAGAATGTCGAGCAGGATCGCATCATAATCATTGGTTGCAGCGAGGAAATAGCCCTGGTCTCCCTCATAAGCCGTATCCACGGCATAACCCTCCTCGGCCAGACCGTTTCTGATGAATTCGGCAACCTTCTTCTCATCTTCGATTACAAGGATCCGCATTCCCGCCTCATATCATAAAGTGCTTAAGCCTTCCCTATGGTGTCCCATTTGAATAAATGTTTCAAGTCTTGAATAAAGAGATACCGGCCTGGTCTTTTGCGGTCATTTCCTGCCGGCAACGGGGCCGAACACGCGCTCATAGAATTCGCTGAAAGCGGGTAATGCAAGCGCCGGGTTGTCTTTCAGGAGGAGGCCTCCCAGGTATCCTTTGGCAAGGTCGACCCTGACCGCAACCCTGTCTGCCTGAAGCAGCTTTTTCAGAAAATCTTTTGTGACCAGGTATCTCTTTGCCGAGCAGCTCGCCGAAGGTCCGCAGAGGGCTGTCCCCGCGGTGTGAGGGCCTTTGCCTATTTCATACTGCGTTTTCTTGTCAATGGAATCGAATTCTATGATCTCGCCGTCGATGTTGAAATGGAGCGACTCCCCTTCGGCGATGGAATTCATTCCATTGACCACGACAACAAGGATTACGCTGTCGGGACGCATGGTCGACCGCTTGAACAGTCCGAGACGGATGAAGCACGGCTCCGAGCCCTTTATCTGACACACGATGGACGGCTCCAGAGAGACCTCCCTTGCACCGTCGAACGGAGAAATGCTTTCCTGAATTCTCTGGGGCACCGGATACGCATCCGGCTGCCAGCAGGATGACTGATAAAAAAAGAGTTGCGCATGGTGATTAAACTCTGCCTCTGCATACACACCTTAAAATTTAATATGCCGTGCTTTCGAAACCGCCCAATGTGCCCATCGGCCACCGTAATCCTTCTTCCCGGTATATTCGGTAAAGTCATTCATCTTTAATACTACATTTTTGTACCGATATTTTCATGAATCACTCTCTCCTTAAGGCATTGCCAGAGCTGCAATAATGCACTATGCTTTTCTGTATCATGTTTATCCCTACGACACGAGCGGAGATGGAAGCCCTTGGATGGGACCGGCCCGATGTGATCCTGGTTACGGGCGACAGCTATATCGACCATCCGTCCATCGGCATCTCCGTCATCGGCCATGTGCTCCTGGAGGCCGGCTATAAAGTGGGCATCATCGCCCAGCCCGACATTCACACCGACACGGACATCGGCAGGCTCGGAGAGCCTAAGCTTTTCTGGGGTTTGAGCGCCGGGAGCATCGATTCCCTGGTGGCCAATCACACGGCATCGGATAAACGGAGGAAGAGCGACGACTATACCCCGGGAGGAGTGAACAACCGGCGGCCCGACCGCGCACTGATCGCCTATGCCAACCTCATCAGGCGCTTCTTCAAAAATACCTCTCCGATCGTCCTGGGAGGCATCGAGGCAAGCACCAGGAGGATAGCCCACTATGATTACTGGTCGAACAGCGTCCGGAAATCCATCCTGTTCGACGCAAAAGCGGACATCCTGGTCTACGGCATGGGCGAAAAGGCCGTGCTCGAGCTTTCCCGGTGCCTGTCCCGGAGGAGAGGACTTCCATGAGGTCAGGGGGATCTGCTTCGCATCGAAGGAAAAGCCTCCGGAAGCCGTAGAGCTCCCTTCGTATGATGCAGCCGCTCACAGCAGACAGGACTTTATCGAGATGTTCCGGCTCTTCTGCGAAAACAGCGACCCGGGAAGCGCCGGCAAGCTCTGCCAGCTCCAGGATAGCCGCTGCCTGGTGCAGAACCCGCCCCAGCCGTGCATGACGGGCCGCGAGCTCGACGACCTCTATGCGCAGGAGTTCGAACGGGACCAGCACCCTTATTATGAGAAGCAGGGGAGCGTACGGGCGCTGGAGACGATCCGCTTCTCCATCACCACCCACCGGGGATGCTTCGGCGGGTGCAATTTCTGCTCGATCGGCGTGCACCAGGGACGGGCCGTGGTATCGAGGTCCAGGGAATCCATCATCCGCGAGGCAAAAACCCTTGTCCGCCACCCGGAGTTCAAGGGCATCATCGCCGATGTGGGAGGCCCCACGGCAAACATGTATGCGTTCGCATGCGGCAGGAAGAAGGATCCCTTCGGGTGCAGGGACAAGCAGTGCCTTTCTCCGGAGATATGCAAAAACTTGCGCTTCGACCACAAGGCGCAGGTGGATCTCCTCAGGGAGCTTAAGCAGCTCCCCGGGGTAAAGAAGGTCTTTGTCGCATCGGGAGTCCGGCATGACCTGGTAATGGCAGACGCTCAATACGGCGAATGCTACCTCCGGGAGCTCGTCGGCCACCATGTGTCGGGCCAGATGAAGATCGCGCCCGAGCACACTCAGACGCACGTGCTCACGCTCATGGGCAAGGCCGGGAAGGACTGCCTGATCGCCTTCAAGGATCTCTTCTACGAGCTCAACCGCGCAAGCGGCAAAAAGCAGTTTCTCACCTACTACCTTATCGCGGCCCACCCGGGCTGCACGCTCGACGACATGGAGAAGCTGAAAAGCTTCGCAACCGGCGAGCTCCGCACCAACCCCGAGCAGGTGCAGATCTTCACGCCCCTGCCCTCCACCTGGTCAGGCGTCATGTACTACACGGAGATAAACCCTGCCGACGGAGAGCAGATCTTCGTGGAGAAAGACAAAGCTCGCAGGCAGCAGCAGAAGGATCTGCTCGTCGCCAAAACGCATATCAAGAAAAGAACGTACCGCCGGAGATAAGCCGGTGCATGCCGGATTTTAAGACTTCCCCGTAATTCTGAATGCACAGTATAATTTGCCAATAAAGCTTGTCATTCCCTCAATCGTAAAATCAATAAGTTAAAAGGCAGCGCCAAAAGTATTTGTCAAAGATTTTCTTAAAAAAGGCATGCCAAAAGAGTTTGTCATCGAGTAGCATTTTGAATAGTGATTGATATCTGAAGTCTGTCTCTCTGATCAGCGATTATAGATCTCCCTTTGCTACCTTCAAATCAGGGTAACTGTTGATTACCTCAAACGATCATAACTTTTGAGACCTTAAAACTTTCCATCCATTACAGAGATTATAACTTTTCTTGAAGTTCTTACGATCTAATCTGGCAGTTGCCATCCTACAGGACGATGCGTGATCGGATTTCAGCTACTCCATCTGCCCCAATCCCTGAAAGGAGGGGCTTTCCAACGACGAAGGATAAAGATTTTAAGTCTTTTATTAACCACTTATATCTTATTTCCGATAAGAAAACTAATAACGCTTGACGTTATTAACGCGATGCATTATTAACTATTACTGATGATAGCGAGCTTTGCATGCAAGGAAACCGAGAAAATATTCAACAGAAGATTTTCTCAAAAGCTGCCTGCCGATATCCATAGGGTAGCCCAAAGAAAGCTCATGTACCTGCATGCAGCAGCAAAACTGAGCGATTTACGGATACCGCCAGGCAATCGCCTCGAGCAATTGGATGGTGATAGGAAAGGGCAACACAGCATACGAATCAACGATCAGTGGCGGATATGCTTCAAGTGGACAGAGAACAATGCCCATGATGTGGAGATAACAGACTACCACAAGTGAGGGTAAAGCTATGGATAAGAAATTGAAACCGATACATCCTGGAGAAATACTTCTCGAAGACTTTCTGAAGCCGATGGGAATAAGCCAGTACCGGCTTGCGAAGGATACCAATGTCCCAGCTCGCAGAATTAACGAGATAGTCCAGGGGAAAAGATCAATCACTGCTGACACGGCTCTGCGCCTTGCTCACTTTTTCGGTACGAGCCCTGAACTCTGGATCAACCTGCAGGCGCATTACGAGCTGGAAATTGCCAAGGATTCATTGAATGGAAGGCTTTTGAAAGAGGTCAAGCCTTTGAAGGATAACCCAAAGCACGGATCTTCAGGCGTGCGTCCTATTTAGGTCTTATCCGAACATCATTACTTTTCGGTGCTAAGAAAAATCCAGAATTATTACAGAAAGCATAACTTTGATGAGAGCCCTGCTATCTTATGAGACTGTCGAAAAAGTCCGGCGAGCTCGGAAAATATCATCAAAGTTATGCTTTAGAATGACAACCATAATCGGCAAGCGCCAACAGTCAGGCCTGCTTTCCCTTTAGTCCCTCTCTATTTTACCAGGCAGACGAGCCCTTTTAAGTAGCTAGCCTCGGGGAAATTGAGCGACGCCGGGTGGTCGGACGATTGGGTGAGCCGGCGGATGATGCGCGCCTCGCGTCCTGCATCAAGGGCTGCATCGGCGACGATCTTCTGAAAAAGGCCCTGCTCCATGAGGCCCGAGCAGGAGAAGGTGAACAGGAGACCGCCCGGCCGCAGGAGCTTGAATGCAAGCAGGTTGATGTCCTTGTACCCCCTGCTCGCCCGTGCTATCTGACTGCGGGATTCCGCGAATTTCGGCGGGTCGAGGACGATGATGTCGAAACTCCTCCTCGAATCGCGGTAAAGGCGAAGCAGGGAGAAAACGTCCGCTTCGGTGTTCTCCATGGCTCCCGGATCGAACCCGTTGAGCCCTGCATTGCGGGCAGCCAGCTCAAGGGCGCTCCGGGAGGAGTCGATATTTACGGCCCGCACAGCGCCGGCCTTGAGCGCCGCCATGGCGAACCCTCCGGTGTAGGAAAAACAGTTCAGCACTTCCTTGCCTTCGGCATAGCGGGCCAGGCATGCCCGGTTATCCCGCTGGTCGAGGTAGAATCCCGTCTTGTGCCCGTGCCTGATATCCGCCAGGAAACGGCACTCGTTCTCCACGATCTCCACCGCATCGGGAGGCTCGTCTCCGGCAATACGGCCGGCAACGGGCGCAAGCCCTTCCTTGAACCGGACATCCGCATCCGAACGCTCATAGATGCCCCTGCACGGCACCAGGTTCTGCAGTTCGGAGAGAAGAGTTTCCTTCCAGAATTCAGCACCGGCAGTGAGGAACTGGCATACCAGATACTCGGCGTAGCGGTCGACGATCAGGCCCGGCAGGCCGTCGGACTCGGAATTGACGAGCCGCACGGCATTCGTAGCCTCAAGGCCCATTGCCCGCCGCGCCTCCAGGGAGCCTGCCAGGCGGGTGCGGAAAAAATCCGCATCGATCTTCACTTGCGGGTCAAAGGTCCAGATGCGCACCCTGATCTGTGACTCGGGCGAATATGCACCCCGTCCGAGCCAGGCGCCATCGGATGAGACGACCTCGACCGTTTCGCCCTGCCCGGGCTTGCCCCGCACTTTTTGAACAGCGCCCGAAAATATCCATGGATGGTGCTGGATAAGAGACTTTCCCCGTGATGGATTCAGAATGATCTCCGCCATGCCTTCCATAAAAGCCAGAATTTTCAATCGTTCACAAGAGATATTTCCGGGGGAACCCAAGGTAATAGTCTTTGCTGCAATGCAGAGGAACCTCCCGGACATCACAGGTGATCCCGGTGAAATACCTGATCCTTCCATGCTTCTACGGGCTCTTTTGCAACCCTCATCCCGAAAATTATTCTGGTAAGGGCGAACCTGCGGACAAGAACATGGTAAAACATGATGCTCATCCCTAAAGATACCAGGAGCAGACCCATAAACCTGGCGCTCGTTCCGATCATGAGCCCGTTCATGACGGAGGCGACGAGCACTATGAATACCTGGTGAAGGATAAATACCGGCAAGGACGCCTCCATCAGGTAGAATAACCATGAAGATGGTGCATCGAGGTAGCTTTTTGCAAATCCCAGGAGGCCCACGGCGCAGCACCAGCTTGCTATGGGTGTAACGATGGGGAAGATCTGCTCCGGAAGGTTCGAGGAAGTCATCATGATGATGATGAACAGCGCCAGGCCCAAGGCGCCTGCATACCGGGCTTCCTGGTGAATTGCCCGTTCGTATGCATTATAACGGGATATGATGAAGCCCAGAATGAAGTATGCGAAGAAATACAGGAGCATGATCCAGCTGCCCAGGATGCCCCTTTGGTCGGGCAGATATTCCCCCAGGCTCATCTGGATGAGCATGAGCGGTACGATCGGCAGATAGACCCAGATCCTGCTTATCTTCAAGGGTGTGACTTTCCTGGCTATGAGCCAGGTAAAGAAAGGCCAGGACAGGATGGTAAAGACAAAAAGGTAGAGGAGAAACAAGAGATAAGACCAGGCAAAGGTATCAGGCCGGTTGAATATGACCGGCTCAGCGCTGAACAGAAATGGTTGAAGGGCAGCGTCCGGTATGGAAGGCCCCGGCCTGCCGATGGAAAGGCCTCCTGCCATGCCCCCATAGATGGAGAAAGGAATCAGAAGGACAAATCCCGTTGCAAAAGGAATGATCAACCGCAGCAGCCTCTCACGGAGCAGGCCGAGCCCTGATTGGAGCTGCATCGCATTCTTCCTCGACCACCCGGAGACCAGAAAGACAAAAGGCATATACCACTGGGAAGTGAAAAAGCCGACATAATTGAAGCCGGAGGAAAGAATCCGGCTGCTCCCGTGCGAATTCATTTCCGTATCGAAAACTCTGGATGCCTGGAAGGCGAAGAGAATGTAGAGGAAGAGTACTTTCAGCCAGTCGACATCATGGCGTCTGATAGGTGTCAGCACGGCAGTCTGGGAATTCATAGGACCCCTATGACAAACCCGGCCTCCATAAAAAAATGACTCTCCTGCATACGGCGTCTCCGGACGGCCGTGCATGCTTCCTTATCCAATCAGGCCATCTCTTTACCGTTATTTCTTCGGGATATTTCAGAGGATTATATTCAATCCGTATCTTTGTCTTTTCCACAACAGTAACCTCCGGTGATTTTTATCCATAATCCACGGACACGTCTGTCTTCCCACTGATGAACGAAGCGGCACTTACAAAACGACTGTCATGAACCCGGATCACCCGGGGCAAATCCCAAGAGCGACATCCCTGTCCGGAAAAACCGTGTCCTTTGCTCAGCAAAGAAAGTCAAAAAAAGTGAATGGACGACCCGCTTACTATTAACTATGGGCGTGCGCTGCAATTTTTCAATATTCGCTTCCCCGTTGCAGGCGTCACTGTTTCTTCATGGAAAGGGAGATGCGCTTGCGCTTTACATCGACATCGAGCACCCTCACGCGGACCTTCTGGTTGACCTTGACCACGTCATTCGGATCCTTGACGAAACGGTCTGCAAGCCGGCTGATATGCACGAGGCCGTCCTGGTGAACGCCGATATCCACGAAGGCCCCGAAATTGGTGACGTTCGTGACGATTCCCGGCAGTTCCATGCCTTCTCTCACGTCGCCGATGCTGCTTATGCCCTCGGCAAAGCTGAAGACCTCGAAGGACTCCCTCGGGTCCCTGCCCGGCTTGTCGAGCTCGGACATGATATCCTTGAGCGTGGGCATTCCCACGGAGTCACTGATATATTTCCTCAGATCGATTTTCTGCCGCTGATGCCTGTCCCGCATGAGATCCGGTATCGAGCTGCCCAGGTCGGCTGCGATCTTTTCCACCAGGCCGTAGCGCTCGGGGTGCACCGCACTCGCATCAAGGGGATGCGACCCGCCGCGGATGCGGAGGAAGCCTGCTGCCTGTTCGAACGCCTTGGCACCGAGCCTGGGCACCTTTTTAAGCGCATTTCTGCTGTGGAAAGGTCCTTGCTCGTTGCGGTAGGAAACGATGTTGCCTGCCAGGGCAGGACCAAGGCCGGATACGTAGGTGAGCAGCTCCGGGCTGGCGGTGTTTACCTCCACGCCAACGGCATTGACGCAGCTCCGGACCACGTCATCCAGTTTATTCTTCAATCCGGCCTGATCGACATCGTGCTGGTACTGACCCACGCCGATTGCCTTGGGGTCGATCTTGACGAGTTCTGCCAGCGGGTCCATGAGTCTCCTGCCGATCGAGACCGCGCCGCGCACGGTCACGTCGTGGTCAGGGAATTCCCGGCGGGCCGCTTCGGATGCTGAATAGACCGAGGCCCCGCTCTCGTTTACCATGATCACCGGGACGGTCAGGCCGAGCCCCCGCATGAAACCCTCGGTCTCGCGGCCTGCAGTTCCGTTGCCGATGGCAACGGCCTCGATTGCATACGTGCCCACAAGGTCTTTTACGGTCCTGGCCGCTTCTTCCGCACGGCCTCCCGAGAAGACGGGATAGATCACGCCATGGTGGAGAAGAGCCCCTTGCGCATCGAGGCAAACCACTTTGCATCCGGTACGGTATCCGGGGTCCACGGCGAGCACCCGCTTCGGCCCCAGGGCAGGTGCCATGAGCAGCTCCCTTAAATTTCTGGCAAACACCTGAATCGCCTCATCGTCCGCCCGGTCTTTCAAAACGCCTTTTATCTCGTTTTCCATGGAAGGACCGAGGAGACGCTTGTAGCCGTCCCGGCATGCGAGGCGCACCTGCTCTGTGCACCGGTTGTTTCCCTTGCAGACGCGCCTTTCCAGAAGCGCGTGGGCCTTATCCTCACCGGGCCGGATCGAGAGCTTGAGAAACGCCTCCCGGTTTCCCCTGAAGACAGCCAGGATCCGGTGACTCGGCGCTTTTGCCGCCGGCTCCTGCCAGTGGAAATAATCCCTGTAGGTCGCGGCATCCTCTTCCGCGCCCGTATAGACCTCGGAGCTAAGCATTGCCTCCTTTTCGAACAAGCTCCTCAGGGAAGCCCGGATGTCCGCATCCTCGGAGACATGCTCCGCAATGATGTCCCCGGCCCCTGCCAGGGCTTCTTCGGCGGTCGCCACGCCTTTGTCCGGATCGATAAAGGCCGATGCCTCCAAAAGAGGATCGATGCCGTCTTTCTGGTCAAAGATCAGATCCGCCAGGGGCTGCAGCCCTTTTTCTCTTGCAATGATCGCCCTGGTCCTCCGCTTGGGCCGGTACGGAAGGTAGATATCTTCGAGCTCGGTCATGGTTTGCGCCGCGTCGATCGCTGCTCCCAGCTCTTCGGTGAGAACACCCTGCTCGGTCATGGACTTCCGGATCGTATCTCTCCTGGCATCGACGAGCTCGAGCTCCTTGAGGCGGTCTCTGACAGCGGCAATGGCCACCTCATCGAGAGACCCGGTGAGCTCCTTGCGGTAGCGGGCGATAAACGGCACGGTAGCGCCTTCATTCAGGAGGCCGGCAGTCGCACTGACCTGGCGCGGCATTATCTTCAACTCTTCGGCTATTTTCAGGATATGCGCTTCATTCATGCCTTTCCTCTATCTTTCCGACGGGAAGCTGTCAATGCCCACAGATGCAGGTGATCCTTAATTTAAAATGAACAGGTCCGGAGAAGAAGTTGAGCCATGGGTATCCGGCTGATATTTTTACTCACCATTTTGCCTTAGTTGCATTGACCTGATTAAGGCATCCTATACTTCCTAAGCAATTTGAGGTATATAGTACATCATAAACGCCGAATTTGAAGCGTGGCAGAAATGCGAAATGTTATGAGAGGAAGCCTTTTTATTTGGTATGCTCGTTATATCGTCAGTACGATCCGGACATCTTGGGCTTTCTAGAATCGGAAATAACAGAAAGACTACTCCACAGAGGCAGGAATGAAGCTGAGCTGATAATGAAAAACGTGAAATCTTTAAGTTCTATCGAAGCAGACAAGCCTCTACCTGATAAATATCGTTTTCTCCTTTTTGACGACAAGCGCGAGGTTGAATTAGTCTGGAACGGCAAGACCAATGAGGTATGTAATATAGTTCTGCCGTTTCAGGTGATAGAGCAGGTGGATGAGCCTAGGGCTGAAAAGCCAAAGGATACGATGGCACAAACGTTTCTGTTCGATGAAAGAGGAAGGCAGAAGACCGGATGGACGAATAAGCTCATCTGGGGTGACAACAAACTTATCCTCTCCAGCCTAAGAACGGTCCTATGAGAGATGAGATTGATAAAAACGGAGGGATCAAGCTCATCTATATTGATCCACCGTTTGATGTGGGCGCTGATTTTTCAATGGACATCGAGATCGGCGATGAGACTTTCACCAAGAAGCCCAAATGTGCTTGAAGAACTAGCCTATCGCGATACATGGGGCAAGGGTGCCGACAGCTTCATTGCAATGATCTATGAGAGAATTGTACTCATGAGAGATCTCCTTGCAGAGGATGGGAGCATTTACTTACATTGTGATTGGAGAGTTAATGGGTACATTCGCTTGGCTATGGATGAAGTATTCGGTAAAGAGATGTTTAATAATTCAATATCTTGGCATTATAGCGGTTGGAATAAAAAGTTAAGATCTTCTTTTGAATGTCGTCACGATACAATATTTTTTTACTCGAAAAGCTCAAGTCCTATCTTTCATTCTTATTTTCAACCATGGGAATCAAAAGAAGCATATGTAAAAGCAAGAAAACAGAAAGTCAGAGATTGATAATAATGGAAGAGAATATGTTCTATCTGATGCAGAAGGAGGCCAAAGGATAGAAAGATATCTTGATGAAGTTATGGATCAGGGTGTTGTAGTTGATGATGTCTGGAATTTGGATAAAATAAATAATTCAGCCAAAGAAGCATTAGGGTATCCTACCCAGAAACCAGAGATCCTCCTTGAACGTATTATTAAGGCCTCATCTAACGAAAATGATATCATCGCTGATTTCTTCTGCGGTTCAGGGACAACTCTATCAATAGCAGAAAATCTCGGTCGTAAATGGATCGGGACAGACCTAGGCAAGTTCTCTATTCATACTACACGTAAACGCATGATAGGTGTACAACGCCAGCTGAAAGAACTGGGTAAGGACTTCAGAGCCTTTGAGATCCTTAACCTTGGCAAGTATGAACGTGCACACTTCATCGGTGTGAATATGAACCTAAGGGATAGAGGAAAAACAGAAACAGTTCGAACAGAAGGAAAAGGATTTCATCAGCCTTATTCTGCATGCCTATCGGGCCGAGCCGGTGGAAAACTTCAAGTGCTTCCATGGCAAGAAGGCAGGCAGGCTAGTCGCCGTGGGGCCTATCAACCTGCCCGTTACCAGACTTTTCGTTGAGGAAGTTATCCTCGAATGCAGAGAAAAACGGATATCCCGCGTAGATATCCTTGCTTTCGAATTTGAGATGGGGTTGTTCCCCAACATTCAGGAAGAAGCAAAAGCCAAAGGCATTGACCTGGCGCTGAAATACATCCCGCGAGATGTTTTCGACAAACGGGCAGTGGAAAAAAACCAGATAGCCTTCCATGATGTTTCATACATTGAGGTAAAGCCGCATGTGAAGAAAGGTGCAGTAGCTGTGGAACTGACCGATTTTTCGGTATATTATTCTCAGGACTCGGTTGACAATGTAGCCGAAGGCCTGAAAAACGGCTCCGGTAAAATCATTGTGGAACAAGGCAAGATCATGAAAATCATCAAGGATAAAGAAGGCATTGTAAAAAAGGAAATCCTCACAAAGAAATGGACTGATTGGATCGATTACTGGAGCGTTGATTTCAATTTCGAATCAAAACGAGAAATAGTACGGGCAAAGAACGAGGCGACAGGCGAGATGGAAGAGATATGGACCGGAGACTTCATCTTTGAGAATGAGTGGCAAAGTTTCAGAACCAAGAAAGATCGATCCCTGGAGCTGAAGACCCCATTTCATGAATGCAAGCCCGGACGAGTCAAGATTGCGGTCAAGGTAGTAGACATCTTCGGCAATGACACTATGAAAATTATCGACATACACACAGGAGACACATGATGAGCAGAAATGAGATTATAAGCGTGCTGCGTGAATTCAAAGATCAGTGTGCCGGTCTGTATGGAATTATCGCCTTAGGGATATTCGGATCCGTAGCCCGTGATGAGGCAACTGAAAACAGTGACGTAGATGTGGTTGTCCGTCTTGAGAAACCGGAGCTGTTCATGCTTGCAGGTATAAAAAATGATCTTGAAGAAAGGCTCCATAGACCTGTTGATATTGTGACCTACCGGGATGCCATGAATCAATACCTGAAAAAGAGAATCGACCGAGAGGCTGTGTATGTCTGACATGGAGCTTGTATTGGAGGTATTGAGGCAGATTGAGACGGCAATAGAGAAAATATCCTACCGTTTTCAATCAATCCGCAATGTATCCGATTTTACCGACAGCCCCGAAGGTTTAGAAAAGATGGACGCCATATGCATGATGCTGATCGTCATTGGTGAATCACTCAAGAACCTGGATAAAATTACAGGGGGTGAACTCCTCCCACGCTATCCGCAAATTGAATGGAAAAAGGCCAAAGGCATGAGAGACATCCTCACCCATAATTATGCTGATGTGAATGCAGAGGCTGTCTTTTATACCTGCAAAGAGAAAATCCCTGAGGTTGGTATCGTGATCGGAAAAATGCTGGAGGATCTCTCTTAGTGGCTATACATCCTGATTTTCCAACCTCACCCCATTCTATTCTCGACCCTGATAATCGTTGGTTCCCGGCAGATGAAGCCTTACGGGAAACGAGTTATGAGAAACTGCTCCCCCCCTTGGTTCACAAGATTCGTAGAGAAGTCAAAGACTGGCGAGACAGGAGATATGATGGAGCATCCGACACCAGCAAAGCACTTCTGAACTGGTGGTTTAATACCGAGCACATCCTCCCTAAAGCTGATAAGAGTTTATTAGAGTTCAGATATTACTTTGCCCAGCAAGAGGCCATCGAGACGGTCATCTATCTTTATGAGGTTGCACAAATAAATGACAAGTACGACCTGCTCCGCTATGATTCCTCAGGAGCAGTATCATCCGGCATGTTTGATGAGGAATGGCTAAGATTCGTCATCAAGATGGCAACCGGCAGTGGAAAAACAAAGGTGATGAGTCTGCTCATTACCTGGTGCTATTTCCATAAGATCTATGAGCCGGATTCACAGCTCTCAACGAATTTTCTTCTCATTGCACCGAATATAATCGTTCTTGATCGGCTAAGAACCGATTTTGACGGCCTGAAAATCTTCTTTAGTGATCCTCTTCTACCCGATAACGGTTATGCAGGGTGTAATTGGCAGGACAATTTTCAAATTACTCTACATATCCAGGATGATGTATCCATCATAAGAAAAACCGGGAATATCTTCCTCACCAACATCCATCGTGTATATGCAGGCAATGAGATAGAACCAAGCTTTGATGATGATAATCTTGAAGATTATTTCCTCGGCAAACGGCCTGCAGGAAAAACCAACGACTCAAAGATAGATCTTGGCATTATTGTTCGCGAGATTGATGAACTCATAGTTATCAATGATGAAGCACATCATATTCATGATCGCCGGCTGGCGTGGTTTAAATCAATTGAAGATATCCATAATCGCTTGAAACAGAAAGATCATTTCCTTTCTCTTCAGGTGGATTTCACTGCCACACCCAAACACAACAATGGAGCTATCTTTGTACAGACTGTTTGTGATTACCCCCTGGTGGAGGCAATCCACCAGAATGTGGTGAAGCACCCCGTACTGCCGGATTCAGCAAGCCGAGCGAAGCTCGCAGAGCGGCAGAGTTCCCGTTACACAGAGAGATATTCCGATTACATCGCATTAGGGATTGAAGAATGGCGGAAAGCCTATGCTGAACATGAGAAGCTCGGCAAGAAGGCTGTATTATTCATTATGACCGATGATACAAAAAATTGTGATGACGTTGCAGAATACCTGAAAAGCTCATACCCCGAATTCCAAGACTCAGTACTGGTGATCCACACGAAAAATAACGGCGAGATTTCTGAAGCTGACACAAAGAAGGATAAGGAAGACCTCGAGCAGCTGAGGAAAGAGGCCAACCGGATAGACTCATGGGAAAGCACTTGCAAGGTCATTGTTTCTGTTTTGATGTTAAAAGAAGGATGGGATGTACGTAATGTGACGACCATTGTAGGTCTTCGAGCATATGCAGCTCAAAGCAATATCCTTCCTGAACAGACACTTGGCAGGGGACTCCGGCGCATGTATCCCGGCACTGATACCACTGAATATGTGAGTGTAGTGGGAACAGATGCCTTCATGGATTTTGTTGAGTCCATAAAGAGTGAGGGCGTAGAGCTGGAACGCAGGCCTATGGGAGAAGGCACAGCACCCAAAACGCCAATTATCATTGAAATTGATAAAGAGAATACCAAGAAGGATCTCGACAAATTAGATTTAGAGATCCCCGTTATGACACCACGTATTTACAGAGAATATAAAAATCTTGAAGAACTCAAACCTTCACAATTTGGTACTCAGCGGATTGAGTACCGGCAATTCTCTATAGAAGAACAACGGGAGATTATCTTCAAGGATATTACTACCGGGGAGATTAACCACACAACCTATCTCGATTCAAGCGCAGTTACCGATTACCGTAGTGTGATTGGATATTTTACCCAGCTTATCATGAAGGATCTTCGTCTGGTGAGTGGGTATGACATCCTCTACGGCAAGGTGAAAGAGTTTATCAGTATCCGTCTATTCAACAAGCAGATTGATATAGATGATTTGAACACACTTAGGAACCTTTCTGAGATCGAGGCTACAAAAACTATTATTCAAACTTTCAAAAAGAAGATCAATGAATTGACCGTGCTTGATAAAGGAAGCGCAGAGATCAAAGACTATATCAAGATAAAACAGACGCGCCCCTTTGTTGCCAAAGACCAGGGATTCCTCATTCCACAGAAAAGCCCGTTCAACAAGATCATAGGTGACAGCCGCCTGGAGCTTCTCTTTGCATCTTTCCTTGAGAGATGTCCTGATATCATCACATATGTTAAGAATTATTATAATATTCACTTCAGGATCGACTATGTGAATGCCAATGGTGATATATCCAATTATTATCCCGACTTCATTGTAAAAACCGGGGAAAAAGAAATCTTCATTATAGAGACAAAAGGAGTTGAAGACCTCGATGTGCCGCTAAAAATAGAACGGTTGAAAAGGTGGTGCGAAGACATCAACAAAGCTCAATCGAAGCATACATTCGACTTTGTATTCGTTGATGAAGAGGATTTTGAACGATACAGACCTGACAGTTTTCAAGGGCTTGTAAAAAGCTTTAGAAAGTATAAATCTATATCCACCTCTTGCTGAGCAAACCTTCCATGCCGGAGAAGGACATGGTTTCGGAATTGTATCCAATAAAAGAAGGCTTTTTGATTCCCTGCCGATGCTGTATCCTAAGAAAGAAAGGAAACAGATTTGCTCGGAAAGATCGGCTTGATTCTGGTGTTACTGCTTTGGTGGGGCTGTACGGAAGCTTTTTCGTCCGGCGACAATGCCTCCGAAGCCGAGCGGTATATCAGGGCTTACCCTGACTTCTTCACTGCGTATGAGGATGGGTGCCTCCTCGCAAAGACCGGCGAAAAGTTTTTACTCGATGATCTGAGGCAGAAAAATTTCGACCGGTTGATCGTGGACGGCTCGATCGGTGATGAGACATTCGACCCGGAGGATGTCTTTTATTGGGACTACGGGGCAGGCGAACCCATCCCCACGGAAGAAAGGCCTCCTGCAGGTGATCCGGGGCGCATCCGTCCTGCGGTAATATTCAATTATATGTACGGGCCGCCCGGTACACACCGGAGCAAGAATATGAGAAGCGTGCAGTGGGTCGGCTCTGCGAACGGAAAGCCGAAAACGATCAGGGTAACTGCGGTCAACGGCGTAGACAAGGCACTGGAACGGGTAGCCTGTGAAATCATGAACCTCCCCGATGAAATGAAGAAAAGCCTGGAAGATGTTGTTTTCGATGTCGAAGGGCCTTACGGGTATTTTGAAAGGCCGGTGCGCGACTATCCGAACCGCACCTCGGGGCATGCCTACGGGATCGCGGTGGATATCAACGGCGATCTTTTCTACTTCGCCGGCTCTCACCGGGACGAGCCGTACTGCTACCGGAACAACGTTCCGCAGTTCCTGGTGGACATCTTCGAGAGAAACGGCTTCATCTGGGGCGGCCGCTGGCACAGCTACGATGCCATGCACTTCGAGTACCGGCCGGAACTGCTTCAGAAGTGATCAGTCGTCCGGGATATCCGGCAGGCTGTCTGCCGTAAACTGCTCCAGATAGTCCTTCCTGAGCTTGAGCACCCCTGATTCCCAGGAAATGACTCCCCTGCTCCTGAGCCGGTCGAACAGGCGGGACAGGGTTTCGGGGATGGTGCCGATGGCCGAGGCAATATCCTTTTTCGAAAGGTCTAAGGTGTAGTCGCATCTGATGCCGTAATGCTCGATGAGAAACCGGAAGAAGCGCTCCTCCACGTCTAAGCTCGTGAGGTACATGATACGGTCCGTGAGGTAGCGCTGCTTGTGCATGAGGGTGGCAATGAATTCGTTGCGGAAGCGGCTCTCGTCGAGGAGCTTCAGGAAGTGCTCCCGCGGGATGTGAACCACCAGGGACTGCGCCATGGCTGCCGCGCTGACCGGGTACTCGTCCTTCTCGAACAGGATCACCTCGGCGAAAATGGAGCCCGGCCCCTGGAGCCGCAAGACCGTTTCCTGTCCCGAGGGCGATGTTTTAAAGATCTTTATTGTGCCCTCTGCCAGGTAGTAGAAGTTATTCCCCTTGTCTCCTTCGAGAAAGAGGATCTCGTTCTTCGGGTATTGCACGAGGCGGCAGTACCGGGCGATCATGTCCACCGATTGCGCGCTCAATGACGGAAAGGCATTCTTTATGATTTCCGCAAGCTTCATCGTGCCATCCCTTTTGGATTACAATAATTTTATAATTTTTTGACATTTGACCTAAGTCAATTATTCATCTCAATGGAGATGCTATTTCCCTCATATCAAATCAAAAGGAGGAAGTCATGATGTTCTGTCACCAATGCCAGGAAACAGCCAAAAATTCCTGCTGCACCGTAAAGGGGGTTTGTGGAAAAACAGAGGATACCGCCAATCTTCAGGATCTGCTCCTGTTTACGCTCAAAGGATTGGCTGTCTGCGTAAACCGGGCAAAAGGAAAGGCTGATATTAAAGAGCTCGGCCGGTTCACGATCCGGGCCATGTTCGCAACCATTACGAATGTGAATTTCAACAGCGAGAGGATCATTGACCTGATCCGGGAATCTCTGAAGCTTAAAGAGGGGCTGAAGAAATCGGCGGGCTTGAACATTACCGCGCCCGATGCTTCCGTGTGGTTCTCGGATGACGAGAACGAGTTCAGGCAGAAAGCTCTCTCGGTGGGCATCCTTTCCACGGAGAATGAGGACGTCCGCTCTTTACGTTCGCTGCTCATCTTCGGCCTCAAGGGCGTGTCCGCCTATGCAGACCACGCATCCATCCTCGGTTATGAGGACCCGGCGATCTATGAGTTCCTGTTCAAAGGACTCGAAGCTACGACAAAGGACTTAGGCTCAGACGAACTCGTCGGCCTGGTCATGGAGTGCGGCCGGACGGCAGTGACAGACCATGGCCCTGCTCGACAAGGCCAATACCGAAACCTACGGCAAACCCGAAATCACGAAGGTGAACATCGGCGTGCGCGGGAACCCGGGCATTCTTATTTCCGGCCACGATCTGAAAGACTTGGAAGAGCTCCTGAAGCAGACCGACGGTACAGGCGTCGATGTCTACACCCACAGCGAAATGCTGCCGGCCAATTATTACCCGGCCTTCAAGAAATACGATCATCTGTCGGCAACTACGGCAACGCCTGGTGGAAGCAGAACGAAGAGTTCGAGCAGTTCGGCGGACCGATCCTCATGACGACAAACTGCATCATCCCGCCGAAGGATTCCTACAAGGACCGCATCTTCACCACCGGCCAGGTGGGATACCCCGGCGTAAAGCACATCCCGGAGCCTGCGGACGGCAAGACCAAAGGACTTCTCGGAGATCATCGCGCTGGCGAAGCAGTCCGCCCCCCTGTGGAGATCGAACGGGGCGAGATCGTCGGCGGCTTTGCCCATGACCAGGTCATGAAGCTGGCGGACAAGGTCGTGGAGGCGGTCAAGAGCGGCGCCATCAAGCGCTTCGTGGTCATGGCCGGCTGCGACGGCAGGTTCAAGGCCCGGAGCTACTTCACCGAAGTGGCGGAAGACCTGCCGGAAGATACGGTCATCCTTACCGCCGGGCTGCGCCAAGTACCGCTACAACAAGCTCAATCCGGGCGACATCGGCGGCATCCCCCGGGTGCTCGATGCAGGCCAGTGCAACGACTCCTATTCGCTTGCGGTCATCGCCCTGAAGCTCAAGGAGGTCTTCGGCCTCGAAGACATCAACGACCTGCCCATCTCCTTTAACATCGGGTGGTACGAGCAGAAGGCCGTGGCCGTGCTGCTGGCCCTGCTGTCTCTGGGCGTCAAGCACATCCGCCTCGGACCAACGCTCCCCGGCTTCCTCTCGCCGAACGTCGCAAAGGTGCTCGTCGATACCTTCGACATCAAGCCCATTGGTGACGTTGCAGGCGATATCGCAGCCATCAGGGAAGGAAGATAATTATCCTCGCCCTGCCCTCTCCCCGAAGGCACCCGCAAAGCGGGCCGGGGGAGAGGGCATCATGAAAAAAGTATGGAGAAGACAATGAAGAGAAAGATAATCGAGATAAACGAAGACTTGTGCAACGGCTGCGGGAGCTGCATCACTGCCTGTGCCGAAGGGGCTCTCCGGATGGTGGACGGCAAGGCAAGGCTCGTGAGCGATGTGTACTGTGACGGCCTCGGGGCCTGTCTCGGCGACTGCCCGACAGGGGCATTGAAGGTCATCGAACGCGAAGCGCCTGAGTTCGACGAGCAGGAAGTCGAAAAACACCTGGGAAAAAACCGCAACCCCAAGGTCCTTGAGCCGCTCCCCTGCGGATGCCCCGGTACCGCGGCCATGGCGTTCGAGAAGGATGACGCCCCGGAAGAGCCGGCGACGTTCAGATCGAACCTCTCCCATTTCCCGGTAAAGCTGCAGCTGCTCCACCCCCAGGCACCTTTCCTCAATGGTATGGATCTCCTGCTCATGGCCGACTGCTGTGCCCTGTGCTACCCGGGCGTTCACCAGAACCTGATCAAAGGCAAGGCCGTTGCCATGGGGTGCCCCAAGCTCGATGATTTAGACGCCCATGTCGAGAAGCTCACCCGGATCATCCGTTTGAGCGGGATCAGGAGCCTGACCGTTGTGCATATGGAAGTGCCCTGCTGCAGCGCATTCGTCCGGGCCGCCCGGACAGCGGTGCAGAAGGCCGGAGCAGACCTCCCGGTCAGACACATCACCATCAGCCGCAGGGGAGAAATCCTCGAACAAGGCCCTGTCGGCGGGGTACGTTCCTGCTGTAACGGGTGATGAGGCCAAGCCTCTTTCACCCCCGGGTGCCCGGCTTCCAGATCTCCCACACCTTCCCCACGAGCTCTATCATGGGTTTGAGCGTGGCCATACCCGGCTTCCAGTCAGCAGGAGTGAATTCTTTTTCTTTGCTCGCCCTTACAATCTGGAATGCAGCGAGCTGCCGAAGCATCTCTTCCGTACTGCGGCCCACTACGGACGTGAGCACCTCATATCCCTGGATCACCCCGTCGGGGTCGATGATGAATCTTCCCCTTAAGTCCACACCGGGCTCTTCGTTGTAGACTTCGTAAACCCTCCCGATCCTTCCCCCCGGGTCGGAGAGCATGGGAAAGGGAGCACCGCCGGGAATCATTTTCGAGAGCTCGTTGTCGTTCCAGACCTTGTGGACATACACGCTGTCAACACTCATGGTCAGGACTTCCGTATCGAGCTTTTGAAACTGATCATATCTATCGGCAACTGCCGATACTTCGGTCGCTCAGACAAAGGTGTAATCGCCGCCGTAAAAATAGAGGACGACCCACTTGCCCAGGTACTGCGAGAGCTCGATGTGGGTGAACTTTCCCTTATGATATGCCGGGGCAGTAAAATTCTGTGCAGGCTTTCCCGCCATGATCATGGCTTCTCCCTCCTCGATCTTTTCTCTATTATTATTAATAACAACTGCCGCCTGATACTCACCTTTACCAAGGAGTCTTAATGGACAACCAGGGCTGGTATCCGGCAGGAGATGCTTCGGGTGCCTGAATACGGAATGCATTGACTCCTTGGTTTCATTGCTCCATAATGGCAACACGAAGCCCATGAAATGAGTGCACAAATAGAATCTTAACGGGGGACGTATGACGTTGGATAAGAACGGTCCTTTGTATGGGAAGCTGCAAAAGAAACTCCGGCGGAGGTCCTTCCTGAAATGGGCTGCCGCAATCCTCGGCGGCGGCGCTCTCCTGACATGGGGCCTGCATCCTTTGAAAAGAAAGAGTCCCCCTTCTTTCCCTGCGGTTCCGTGGAAGAGATCTCCGGGCGGCCGGGAAAAGCTCATCTTCGTCGCCATCGATGCCCTGCACCCGAAATATCTCGACCTCAATGCAAAAGGCCTCCCGGGCGGAAAAGACGGAGACTGGCTGATGCCGAATATCCGTGCGTTCCTTGGGAAGTCTCTGTGGTATAAAGATGCCAAGGCCTTTCTCCCCGCCGCAACGGATATGAACCATCTCAATGTCCTGGCAGGGACATCCACGGCTCAGACCGGGATCATCGGCGTCTGGGCCCAGCCTGCGGGCTGGGATGAGAAGGGAAACGTCATCATCAGACACTCGCATCTCTCGTATGCAAAGGATGACAAAGGCCGTCCTGTCGATACCCTGTTTCATGCGTGGAAAAGGCAGTGGCCCGACTCGAAAACACTGTTCATCACAGGCAAGGAATGGGTCGGTGAGATGTTCAGGGCGGACAGTTCGCCTGCACCGGTCGACATCCTGGTGACCGGGCCGAACCACCCGGATTATCTCGAGCCGCCCAAGCGCGAAGGGCTTGCGGACCCTGAAAACGATACGGATGCAGCATGCGACCCTGAATCGAAGCATCTCGGGTTTTTTGCAGGCAATATGGGCCCGAGCGAGAGCTGGACCAGGATGTACACCGGCCAGGGCGGCCTTCTGACCCTGCAGATGGAACATTTTGCACATCACTTCCCTCATGACGGCTGGGTCGTGGATTCGACACTCGAGATCTTCAAACGGGAAGATCCGGACCTGGCTTACATCCTCCTGGCCCAGTGCGACGATGCAGGCCATTGCCTCGGCAATGCGGCCGATCCTTCCGAATTCGTGAATGTCGACCCGCCGTATGAAACGCCTGAGGGCTGCGAGAACAAGCCCGAATACCAGCTGGTGAGCAAGAGGAACAAGCTCCTCTTCAAGGAAGCCATCCTGGACGTGATACGGGATGTGGATATCCAGTTCGGGCGGCTCATTGACGGGCTCGAAAAACAGGGAGCCTTGAGCCGTGCGAAGGTAATTCTCCTGAGCGATCACTGTGCAGTGAACCACTTGAGCACATCCGATTTCTCCTCTACGGATGTCATGGGCCTCCTGGAAGGTTCAGGCATTATCGGGAAAGATAATGTATATGCCTGCAGCGTGAGCAGCTATGGAACCCTGTACTGGAGAGACGGCAAAGAGCAGATCCCTGCTGCCAAGGCGCTGCTCAAGGCCCACTTGGCGCTCAACCCGGAGACAGGCAAGCGCGAATGCCCCTGGTGGGTCCTGGACCGGAACGACATGAAGAAGGGCATCGAAGGCGTGTGCCTTCCCGGAGAGCTTTACCATTCTTATTATGTGGAGGCAGCCAGGGAAGAGTCCATGATCTGGCCCGACCTCATCATCCTGGGAAAGAACGGCTGGCAGATCCCGGCCTACAACGGCCACGTCCCCAACGTCGGCATCAAGGCCCCAAAATGGGCTCCGCCCTGGAGAGTGTACAACGGGGGTCACGGTTCGGTGGACACGCTGCCCATTGTGGCCGCCATATCCATACCTGAAGGCAGGACCGGCATTTCGGACAAGCCCATCCGGATCGCAGACCTCGGCATCACGGCAGCCTCGCTTTTCGGTCTCACCCTGAACAGCACGACCGTGGGGACAGACTTGAGCCCGGACCTTATGGCAGGACAGCGGGACGAGGTTATCCCACAAGACAAGCGTTCAGGCTCGTGAGCGAGTCCTTCCTTCACAATTGCAGGGTGCTGATGTGCACTAGGATCAATTGATAGAGGAGACCCTGGCAGGGAAACCATAGATGGTCGGAAACAAGGAGGCGCACATGGATAACGCAAGGGCACAGGTCATCATGGCGGACACGAAGGCTGGCATCGCAACCGCGGTGAGCGAGGTCTTCGAGCATTTCGGCGGCGGCAAGAAGCTCCTTCGTTCCAGCCGGGACGTATACATCAAGGTTAACGGTGTGGGTCCCGAGGCCAACGTGTATACCGACCCGGATGTGCTCCGGGAAACGATCGACTACTTCCGTAAGAATGGGGCCCGCACGGTCTATGTCATGGAGAACTGCACCCAGGCCAACTTCACGCGCCTGGTTTTTCATGCCACCGGGTATCTTAAGGTCTGCAGGGAAACGGGCGCCGTCCCGGTCTATCTGGACGAGACCCCGGCCGTTCCGATCTTCCTGGAGGGCATCGAGGAATTCATCGACATCTCGCGCTTCGTGTTCGAACGGATCATCGAACGGGGCGATGAAAACTTCTATCTCTCCCTGCCCAAGCTCAAGACCCATTCCATGTCCCAGGTGTCCCTGTCCATCAAGAATCAGTTCGGCCTCGTGCACCAGAAAAGCCGCATTGCAGACCACAACTACCGCCTCCACCAGAAATTCGCGGACATCTACCGCGTGCTGCGGCCGCATTTCGCCCTGATCGACGGTCTTATCGCCACCACCCACGGCCACTATCCCACGACGTACAATGCCGACAAGTGCGTGGTGCCTATGAACCTCCTCATCGGCGGATCGGATCCGCTGGCCACGGATGTGACGGCAGCTTCCCTCATAGGCTTCGATCCGGAGGAGGTCACGCACCTGGATCTCTGCCGCGCCACCGGAATCGGCATCGGCGATCAGACCCTCATCGACATCGTCAACAGGTCCCTCTTCGAGGAGCGCAAAACCAGGCTCACCTTTGAACTTCTCGACGACTACCCGCCGGACCTTACCTTCCTCAGGGGCAAGGAGCGATGCTGCCACGAGGGCTGCCGCCGCAACACAGAAACCGTGGTGGAGATGCTCTACCGCGACCATTCCGGGAAAGGCGGTTTCACGATCCTCATGGGCAAGGGCATCGACAGCAGGAGGTGGACCGGATCAAAGGCAAGGTGCATATCGCCGGAAGCTGCGCCGTCCAGGAGCACGGTGTAGCCCTCCAGGCGCGCCTGGGCAAGCGCAATGTGACCATGAGCCCGGGTTGCAACGACCTGGCACTGACCGTCCACGGCCTGTGCAGGCATATGGGGATCCTTCCGCTTATGCTGTCGAAGGTGGACCTGGTGCGCTCCGTTGCGCTGTTCATCGCTGCAAAGCTTAATGGAAGCAAAGCCAATATCGTCCCTCTGATCTAGGAAGATGCAAGATCCGTCATGGATACAAAGGCAGGACAGCGGAGATCGCAGGATATCCCTCAGGAGATGAACGCTGTGATCGGGCGGGAACCACATTTATTTTTTGATCTATGAGATTTGCCTTTGGGAAAGGAGAAAGATCAGATCTTGTTTGGGATTACCCTGGAGCCTTTTCTGAGGGCGTCGGGAGGGTTTATGATGATGATGTCGTCGCAGGAAAGACCCTCGCGGATTTCTACCTTGTCCTTGAACTGTGCGCCGATGCTCACTCTTTTCTCCACGGCGCGTTCACCCTTGACAAGGTAAACCGTATGGCCCCCTCTGGATACGACCAGAGCGGAACGATCCACCACGGTGATGGGAGCGGTATCATCAGGAGAGAGCGGCCGGCTGAGAAGTGCGATGTCTGCAGTCATATCAGGAAGGATACTGGTATCGTAATCGATAAAATTAACCCTCACCGTAGCTGTTCCTTTATTCTCGTCAGCGGCAGGTATTACGGCGTCCACCTCGCCTCTGAGACGCTTCTGCTTCAGGGCATCGACTATAATGACACAGGGTTCACCCATCTTTATTGAATCGAATTCAGATTCCGGAACCTCTGCCTCCACACGCAACGAGGAAAATTCGGCCAGGGAGACTATGCCTGAATTCCCCTGCCCTGAGGAGCCCAGAGGGGAGACCGTATCTCCGCCATGCGCATTCGTCTTCAGAACGATCCCATCCACAGGCGCCTTCACCTGAGTATAGCCCAATGCAACCTCGGCACCGTGGAGTGCTGCGGTTTGAGCCCTGACCGTGGCCTGGGCGACATTGACCGCTGATTTCGCCTTGCGGAACAAGGCCAATGAGGCGTGGTAGCCGGATTCGGAAAGAGAACCTTTCTGATACAGATCCTTGGAGTGCTCATGATCGAGCTCAGCTTCATTGAATACGATCACGGCCTGTTCGAGATTTGCATTTGCAAGCTTGAGATCGGCATCGCTCTGGTCTCTCGAAAGCGCTGCATCAGTGCTTTCGAGGCGGGCAACGACCTGGCCTTTTTTTACCTGGTCTCCCTCTTTTACCAGGACCTCCACCAGCTGCCCCGCGGTTCTGGGCATAACGTCGATCACGTGGTCCACGACTACCCTGCCGATCGCATTGAGCCGGGTATTGATCTGAAACGGGTATTCCCGGGTTACTTTCGTGACATCGACCATGAACTCCCGGGTGAAGTACCCGGCATAAACGAAGATAACGAGTATGGCAACGAGAGAGGCAAGAGATATCCAGTCAAAGGGCCTGATCTTCCTCCCGCGCGCAGCATTTTTCGCCAATTTCTCAATGTTACCCTTGCTAAGAACTTCGTATGCCATAGCATCCAACCCTTGCTTTTCATCCTGGAACCACCCCCGTACCCGAGTACGGACATTTCGGAGCTATACCCAAAATCGGCATTCCCCGAGTAATTCTAAAGGTCTTTCCTTTCAGGCGGTCCTGTTCATGACGAAAAACGGGGCATGGTTGGAGGTAAAAAAAGGCGGATCTGCACGGAGTATTCCGGCTATGGCAGGATGGCGCCTGAACTCCTTGTCGAGGAATTGCCTCACGAGATTTCTTTCCCAGCCCTTGGGGTGGATGAAACCCTGGTACAGAGAGAGATCTCCCTCGGAGAAATCATAGGTTTCCAGCGAGTCTGCCTCCCTGCTCGCCCTCGGGAGATTGAAGATGGAGAGGTTAAGGAAATCGATCAGGTCGCTGTGTTGAACGGTGAATTCGAGGGTCTTCCGGGCAGCGGCCTGATCCTCGGGAGGTGTTCCGAAGAGGAGATACACATAACCGGCTATCCCCGAGGCATGGATCGCCCGGAGCGCTCTTACGGAATCATCGACGCTGATCCCCTTGCCCAGCTCATCCAGGACCCCCTGGTCTCCGGACTCGATGCCCAGTTTGAGCATGACACAGCCCGAGCGCCTGAGGCGAGCGCACAAATCAGGATCAGCGAGGTGGTGCGTTACCCTCGCAAATCCGTACCAGGGCGTTGCCTGCTCCTGCCCCGCCATGGTCTTCAGGAAGGCAGGGCTCAGGGCATTATCGCAGATATGGACCAGGCTCGGAGACGCGAAAGATGAAAGACTCCCGAAATCCGAAAAGGCGCGGCCTGCAGAAAGGGGCGAATAACGATTCCCTTCCGACTTTTCGGGACAGAATGAGCACTTTCCCCAGTAGCATCCGGACGAGGTGCTGAAAGGCACCACCTTCCGCGGAGACAGGTATGGATAATGGTGGAAATGGGAATAATCGGGAACAGGCTCGACACCTGACCATCCGGTGCCTGCCAGGCTTAGGATGCGCTCCTCGCCTTTCCCTGCAACGAGCTCATCGACAAGGCCAGGGAACGGATTGTTCCAGCCCCGGCCGTTGATCCACGAGGTGACGAGCCCTCCCCCTAAGATAATCTTCATCCCTGGGTTGATGCGCCTCACGAAACCCATCATGGCAAATGTTGCAACGGCCTGGCTCAGATAATTGAGAGAAAAACCGACCACGGACGGCTCATCCTTCTCCATGAGCCCGGAAAGCCGTCTGCTGAAGTACGGGTAGAATACGTTCTTCTCGTGATCTTCCGCAGCCCTGATGAGGTCTTTGCTTCTCACCGGCGAATACGCATCCTGGGTATAGTTGTTGAGACTGACATTGGCTCCTTTCGGTTCGGACTTGAAGAAAAGGACCCGGTTGAGCCCTTTCACTGCCTGCGTGTACCGGTCCAGGTTGCGGAATGCCCGCCCGTCGGTAAGGGCAACAAGGTTGTCTTCCAGATGACGAAAGGCCCGCCTTGTCCAGGTATCCTCTGTTTTCACCGGGCCGTTCAGGAGATACAGCAACCCCTCGATATTTGCATCTATAACCTTAAACGACCTGCCGTGCTCCCCTAATGCACCTGCGAGCTTTGCCAAACCTGCAGGAGGTTCGGAAGGCTTCACAACCGGCGGATGAATGAGCAGGATATCCATACCCGCCCTTGAAGCAGGTTAATACCCCTGCTGTCAATCATTGAGATGCCGAGGATACTTATAAACCGATTGCGCGAAAGAATGCATAGACGCTGTCCGGGGTGCACGGTTCTGTTTCTATCAGATGCTTGACCCCCTCGATATCATAGAACGCACCGCCGGAGACCTCTTCGGGCTGCAGGGTGAAAGGGCCGTCCGAGATGCAGGAGAACACCCTGCCCCATACTTTCTGTCCTGCATACTCGCCATAGAAGTCAAAGAGAAAGGTAAGCTCTGCATCCTTTACGCCTATCTCCTCCTCCAGCTCGCGGAGAGCGGATTTCTCGTACTTCTCTCCTGCGAGCACCACACCGCCGGTGCAGAGGTCGTAATAGCCGGGGAAGATGTCCTTGGTCAGCGTGCGCTCCTGGACAAAGAGCCTGCCGTGGGAATCGAAGACGAGGATGTAAGCGGCCCGGTGGGTGAGGCCCTCTTTGCGCATGATCGCCCTCGGTGCGCTGCCGGTCACCATGTTATTCTCATCGACGATCACCACCATCTCCTGCGGACTGAACGCCGGGTCGACCACCTTTGGCGGAACCGGCCCCGGCCTGCTGTCTTTCCGGTCATCATAAGCCATTGCCGCATCCTCCCTTATCTTATCATTTGAATATATGATGACCGGATTCTTAGCAAGTTTTGGGTGGGATGCCGATCATACGCTGCTTATTCTCCCGCCGCCTCCCTCCTTTTCACATCCTTTCTTAATAAATTGATTTTTAAAGTATATTTATAAACCATGTGACAAGATGTCACAGTTACAAAGATGAATAACCATTCATTTTGTCAATTTGGTCATGGCCGAAGGTCCCGTATCGGGCAATGTGACAAAATGTCACAAAAGGCGAATCCTATTATTTATTATTTATGTAATTTCAATAGCTTGAATGTTTTATAACTTTGGCATGCCTATTGCCCTTACACTAAGCAGAAATCAATCAAAAAGGAGGAAACAGAAATGATTACATTGTGGATCGTAATAGGATGCATGTTCATGACAGGGATCGGGATCAGGTTCACGTACAAGGTGCTCGGGATCACCCCGGCTGAGGCTGTTGCGATTTTCATCCTCGTGGTTACCCTGGTTGGGATCAACACCGCTCCGGCACGCGAAATTCTGATGAGCTTGTTCTAAGGAACCGGCTGGAAGGAAGGAGGCATGCCATGAAAAAAATAGAAATCCAACGGAAGCTGGCCAACAGGCTCACGAGGATCAGCGGGTACAGCATCGTGCTCGTAACCATGACCTTCCTGGGCCTCTACCTCGGATTGTACCTGGACAGAATCACCGGCATGGCACCTAATTTCACCCTCGTGCTGCTCGTCATCGGCACGGCGCTCGGATTCAAGGGTTTCATTCAGGAAGCCATAATAGAAAGGAGAAAATAGATTGTGACGAAAAAGGATTCAGCAGTTAAGGATTCGGAATCCATACGGCAAAGGCCCGTACTCCGAATCCTTCAGTACTGAATACTTATTCGCAAGCTCCACGAGGCAGTTGTAATCGTACAGGATTCCTACATATGAATTCCATTAGTACGCATTACCGCCTCTTCCCCCATTTCCCACCAGTACACGAACAATCGGGAGGCCAATAGTCTCCGCAGCTATCGGATCAGTCGCCATACCGTACCCGCCTGAAACTTTCCCGGGAGATTGACATCCGGGCACAGGTATTTATTGAGCCGGGCATCAATTTTTGTCGTGAAAAGTACAAATGTGCACGCGGCACATTTTCCTCCCTTTTTTTTCGTGTAATTTTAAAACCTTAAATCCGGCATACTCTTTGATACTGTCCGGCCGGCCTTGCTGATGACACGGAAGAACGATCACGAACTTTCCCGGCGTATAGGCATTCCGATGTGTGGAGGATGCATTCTGCCGCCGGGCAATGTTCTTCCTCTCCATTAGAAACCACCTCCGGTAAAGGAGAGAGGGGCTTAGGGCTGCTCCTTTCTCCTTTGCCTCTTCGGGACATATTTTTCCCTTTTTGCGAAGGAGCTTCCCCCTTTAGGCCATGGGGCTTTTCCCTGGAGAAATGAAAGGTTTTTTACAGGATCTCGAGAATCCTCTGCTGGAACCTGGCAAGCGTTTCTTGGAAATCGATTTCCCTTTCGTCGAATATGGTGGAAAACAGCGCCATGCCCTCCCAGAAAGCGACCATGGCGATGCTCAGGATGGAAGCTGTCTCGCTGTCGTCAGACCCGGCGGCGATATTTCCCGTCAGGATCTGTATCCATTCCTTATATGCCTCTTTAAGCTTTGAGCGCACGATATCGTTGTAAAGGGCTATTTCCCAGATCTCCACAAAGATCTTCGAGAGATTCCTGTCCAGCGTTATCTTCTGATTTACAAAGCTGAACACTTCTTTTACGAAATCCTTCCGGGACATCTGCTCCGTATTCTGTGCTTTCAGCATCTCCTGCACCTGGCCCTTGAAGTAATCGACCACGTAATCGATATAGTGCAGGAGGATGTCCTCCTTGCTCTTGAAGTAGTAGTGAAGCACCCCGTGATTGACCTTCGCGATGCGGGAGATGTCCTTTATGGAAGTCTTATGGAACGACTTCTCAAGCAGGCAGTGATCCAGCGCCTGCAGGATCTGCTTCTTCCGCTCTTCACGTACGGACTTCCTTGCCATGGTTTTAGTATCCTCACGAGATTCTTTGGATAAGTCCGCACTATGGCATATTCACGGGCATGAATCAACATCTCCTCATCACCGGCAAAGCACGCTCGCCGGATGCCCTCTACCCAAACGCATTCCATCTTTGACTTGAGCAGAACAGAAGTCAGATGATCCCGGCGATCGTATCCGCAATGAACGTTTCTTCCGCCTGGCCGATCAGGAGGCTCGGCCTGAGCACGACGCACGATTCATCGATCTTTCCCGCATTCACGAGGAGCCCTTTCTCCCTTGCCTTTCTGCAAAAGTTCAGGGCAGCCTCTTTGGATTCGAGTTTCAATGAAATCAGGAGGCCTTTGCCCGAAACCGACCGAAGGGCAGTATTTCTTCCTGCAAGTGACTTAAGATCTTTCAGGAGCTTCTCTCCAAGGAGCTGCGCATTATCCCACGGCGATTGCCGGTCATACTCATCCAGGGCTTCCATGGCAACCCGGCAGCCGAGGTCATGGCCGCCGAAGGTGCACAGGTGTATGAGGGGATGCATATCGAAGAAGGCTTTCAGCTCACGCGTAAATATAATCGCGGTCATGGGGAATATACCGCCGGTTATGGCCTCGCCGACGATCAGGATATCCGGCACGGCACCTGTATGCTCGAAGAAGAATTTCCGCCCGGTCCTGCCGAACCCGCTCTGGGTTTCGTCGAAGATGAGCTTGATTCCATGCCGGTCGCACAGGGCTCCTGACCTCGGCATAGTAGTCATTCGAAGCCGTCCTGCAGTGGTTCTCGGCCTGGATCGGCTCCATGACGAATGCCGCCGGCTTCGATTCCGCTGCGGACCTTGCTGCCGCTACATCGCCGAAGGGAACAACCCTGACATCGGGGATGAGCGCACCGAACTGCTCCTTGCCTTTCCTTTCCGAGACCGAAAGCGCAAAGCCGCTCTCGCCGTAGCAGCCGCTGTCCACTGTGACGATCCCGCTGTGGCCGGTAAACCCGCGGGCGAGCTTCAGCGCCGCTTCCATGGATTCACCCCGCGTCACCCCGAAGAGGACGCAATCGAGATTTCCCGGCATGAACCGGCAGATCCTCCGGGCAAGGAGAGCTTTCTCCTGGGAGGGCATGACGAAATTCCCCTGGTCGGTCTCGTAAAGGGCCTTTTTCAGGCTTGCAGCAATGGTACTGTTCTTCCGGCCCAGATTGAACGTACCTGCCGAGGTGTAGCAGTCGAGATAGCGATTCCCGCTTTCATCGAATACGTACGCACCTTCCCGAAGCCCTTCGAGGAAATCATGGCCCTGCTCCGAAATCATCTTCACCAGACTTTTCGAAAACACCTTTTCAGCTGCCACGAAGAGACTGCCCTTATCCGTCCGCGTTATCGATGCTGACTTCATATCCGCACCTCCTTACTTTCTCACTACATATTTGAAAACGATCTCTTCGATATCTCTTACGATATTAAAGGCCAGGATCTGAACTTTCAGGTTGTCGAGGATCATCCTGAACAGGGGCACCTTTGCCAGAGGGAGGAGGAAGATGAGATACAGTTTCATGGAGCTCACGGCAGCCTTGATCCGTCCCAGGAGCTCTTCCACTTCCTCCATGGATGCCGTGACAGGTATCTGGAAGCGCATGACCTGAGGGGCGTTGCCCGAGTACACGGCCCAGACACCATGCCTCGCAAGGCAATCTGCCATAAGTGCACCGATGAACTCATATTTGTACTCGATGCCGATCATGAGCCCGAGCCCGCGCACTTCCTTGACGATCCCGATGTTCTGCCTCCCGATCTCCATGAGTCCGTCCTTGAAACGCTTTCCGACCTTGGCTGCATGATCCCAGAGCTTGTTCTCCACGATGTAATCGAGGACTTCAGACGATACGATGCACCCGAGGTCCGATCCTCCGGAATGGGAGGTATGGAAGGCCGGGTTTTCTTCGACATAGCTCATCAGGGGCTCTCTTTCCCGGTAAACGACGGCGCCGTTGGGATAAACGCCTCCGCTTAAGGACTTGGCCGTGAACATGATATCAGGGATCATGCCGTAGTGCTCCATGCACCACATCTTTCCGGTCCTGCCGAATCCCGTCTGCACCTCGTCAAAGATGAGCATGATGCCGAGATCGTCGCAGAGCTTTCTCAAGCCCTTCATGTATTCCTGCGTAGCGACGTGGATGCCTCCCTCCCCCTGCACCGGCTCCAGAATGATCGCTGCCGTATCTTTCGATGCGGCCTTCCTCACCGCTTCCAGATCGTTGAAGGGAACCACGCGGAAGCCCGGCATCAGCGGCAGGAACAGCTCCTTGTAATAATCCTTGCCGTTTGCTGACAGGCTGAACCCCTCGTGCCCGTGGTAGGCCTTATCCATGGTGATCACTTCGTTTCTCCCCGTTGCGCCCTTGGCGAGCTTAATGGCCCCTGCGCATGCATCGGCACCGCTCGCGCAGAGCACCACGCGCTTGAGATCCCCGGGGCAGAGGCTTGCGAGCTTCTCGGCAAACCTGATCTTGTGTTCGGAGAGGATCTGGTGAGACCCCATGTCATACCTGTCCAGAGCCTGCTCGAGCGCCTTAATGATCCGGGGATTTCCCCTGCCCACATTGAAGCACCCTGCCGAGCTGAAGCAGTCGAAGAACTTCCTGCCCGAAACCGCATCCGTGACCGTGCACCCCTTGCGGTTGCATTCATAGATATCCAGGTGCGCACACCTTAAGTACCGCACCTGCCCTCTGGAAATGTGCTTGCCGAAGAGGTGCTGGATATAGTCACGCTCCTGGACATCCATCTTCTGATACCCCATTTCTTCCATACGAACCTCCTTCTTCAGTGCACGCCGAGTGCTCATGCATGGTTTCATTTTTCCGGCTGCCTGCCGGTAACAACATTCAATATGCCCTCACCCCGTCAATCCAGGTCTGGACTACCCTGCTCGAATCTGAAAACGGATCGTCGCTTACGATGCAGAAATGTGCAGGACCGCCCGTCTTCAAGCCTTCATTTCCATTGCCCATGGACAGGCTGCCCCCGATGGTTGCGGCGGCAAGGGCCTCTTCCGGGCTGATTGACTCTTCGGGATCGAGCCGGGAACCGTCAGGCTTCCTGCGATCCACGGCCCTCCTGATATTGAACAGGGGATCATCCGGTCCACAGGGCCCGTCAGAGCTTATGCAGACCGGTATCCCCCTCCTGATCATGCTTCGTAACCCAAAGGTCTTCATGTAGGAAATCACCCCCTGGCGCTCGAGGGTATCCGCATAGACCGGTATGAATCCAGGCTGAACGGATGCAACTGCGTCGCAGCCGGCAAATATATCCAGATCATTATCCGACATGACCAGCAGATGCTCGACCGATGCTCCACCTGCCGGTTTGATGGTATTAAGCACTGTCGCCGCCTGCTGCACAGCGTCGTTGCCCAGTGCATGGAGCACGAGCCGGTATCCCTTGTCTGAAAAGTACGCGGCCCTCCGGATAAGATCTCCTGTGTCCGGAAAGCGCAAGTACGGCATGGTCAGACGGCTGCCCCGTAAGATAATCTTCTGCTCGAAAAGAAGCCGGAGCGAGCGCGTATCGAGCATGGAAACGCTGTCGGCCGCGGCACGGACCATTGCCTTGAGACCGGCGATAACAGGCATGCTCGCAGCGGTACGGTGCGCGCCGTCGAGGAAGAACTTGACGCTTTTCGGGGCATGAATCGAGTGAACGGCCCCTTGCTCATTCCCCCCGGCCGGAGGGCTGCAGAGGCTTTCACTCCCCGTTATCGACCAGCTCATTTTCAACGGCGTGCTGCCCTGGGCATCGTTCAGGAGCATCTGGATGTCCGAGGGGATGCCGGGATCGTGCACATGGGTCAGACCCATGGCAAGGCACTTTTTGGCCTCGTCGAGAAAGAGTTTAATCTTCTCCTCCCTGCTCAGGATCTTCAGCATATCCCTGAAAACGCTGAACAGCACCTTGCCGAGAGCCTCTTCCCAGATAATTCCCTTCGGTTTGCCGGAAAAAGAGGCCTCCACATCACCTGCGTGCCGCAGGGTATTCCTCGCGAGCCCAACCTTCCGGATTGCCTCCGATGATACAATGCCGCGATGAAAGGTAATGTCGACGACAACTACCGGGCGTCCCTGTGCAACCTCATCGATCTCCTTGAGCGATGGCGGGCAAGGTTTCTTCCACTTGGAATAATCCATCATCGAGAAGAAGACCCATGCATCCGGTGATCGTGACGCACTGCATGCAGCCTCGATGGCAGCAAGCGCATCAGCCTTCGATCTCCATGTACCGGCATCACCATAGCAGGCTAACAGGGCATATGCAGAGAAGTGCCGGTGTGCATCGATAAGCCCCGGGATGACATGCATTCCTTTGAGGTCGATGGATTGATCTGCCTCCCATGGGGGTTGTCCATTCTCGAAGATCTCAACAACTCTGCCCCCGGCTATCTTCATGCCCCCCTTAACCTTCCTGATAGGGTTGCCTGCCCAAACCGTAGCATTCTTAAATACTACATCCTTACAGCCCTCCATATATTTACCCTCCCTTTTCAGTGCAGATCATGAAGCCGGCAATTTAACCCGGCATGGACATCAAACAGCCTCGAAATCCAGGCCCTTCCATCCGAAGGCCTCGGCCACCTTCCTGTTCGTGAGCTTCCCTGTCAATACATTGAGGCCTTTTGCCAGGGCACGGTTTTCATGCAGGGCACGCTCCCATCCCTTGTCCGCAAGCTCCATCACATAGGGAAACGTCCCGTTGGCGAGCGCATAGGTCGAGGTGCGCGGTACTGCGCCGGGCATATTCGTGACGCAGTAGTGGACAATGCCCTCTTCGATATAGGTTGGATCATCATGCGTGGTGGGCCTGCTCGTCTCCGCGCATCCGCCCTGGTCAATGGCGATATCCACGATGGCTGAGCCCGGCTCCATTTCCCTTAAGAGCTCCCTCGTGATGAGATGCGGCGCCCGTGCACCGGGGATGAGCACCGACCCGATGACGAGATCAGCCTCCCGGACACTCTTTTCAACATTCTCGGGATTCGACATGAGGGTGATGATCCTGGAATGAAAAATATCCTCGATGTAGTTCAGGCGCTTCTGGTTGATATCGAGGATAGAGACCTGTGCGCCCATGCCCACGGCCAGGTGTGCGGCGTTGAGACCGGATATCCCTGCGCCTAAGATCGCGACTTTCGCCGGATGGACTCCGGGCACGCCCGAGAGCAGTATTCCCTTTCCACCGTTTTTTGCCTCAAGGCAGGCGCACCCCATCTGGATGGAGAGCCGGCCGGCAACCGCGCTCATGGGGGCGAGCAGAGGGAGCGATCCGTCTTCGAGCTGGATCGTCTCATAGGCTATCCCGATAACCTTGCGCTCGAGAAGCTCACGGGTGAGTTCCACGGATGCGGCAAGGTGGAGGAAGGTGAACAGGATCTGCCCCTTGTGCATGCGCTCGAATTCTCCATGGATGGGCTCTTTGACCTTGACGATCATATCGGAGGAGCCCCATAGAGCATCCGGGTCGGCAACCATCACCGCCCCTGCCTTTTCATAAGCACTGTCGGACATCCCTGATCCCAGGCCTGCACCGTTTTCCACATATACCCGATGGCCCCGGCTTCTTAATGCCGCTACCCCTGACGGAGTTACGGCCACTCTGCCCTCCCGCGTCTTGATCTCTCTCGGGACTCCGATATTCATGGAAACCTCCAGCGATGAGTTGCTTAACCAATAAAATAACTCCTATTTCCTGTCAATATATTTTGGTTAATCAACTAATTTTAACGATGGACAAGCAGTTATTGCCGGGGGATACATACATAATGGCAGGGCCTTCCGTGGTTATCCTCGCCGTTCATTCTGTATGGCTGTGAGCATGAATCCATGCAATGATCTCCGGCCACAGGTATTGATGGGCATTCTTTCCCACGAGCATCCCGATATGCTGGAGCGCTACCCCGACATCGCCATTGTACCAGAGCACTTTCTTGTCGATGCTTGCCGCGGCATCATGAAACGCAAGAGATGCCTGAGGCGAGACGACCCTCGACCGCTTGTCCGCAATGCTCAGGATCGGGGATCTGACGCCCGCAGGGACGGCAGTCCGGCCGTCGATCGTCAATCGGGCCTTCATGAACCGGTCTTCACGGTACAGAAATTCCATGACTTGCTCAAAAAGCCTCCGGGGCATGGGCATTTCATCGAGGGTCCAGCGCTCCACCCGCATATGCATCTGCCAGGCCTCCGGATCCGTGAGGCTTAAGAACCAGTCATGGAAGCGTTCTTTCCTGAAGCTCTCCGGCGAAGCAGCGCTGCTCATCGAGCCGACAAAGGCGCCCGGCACATTGCCGAGCTTTTTGGTAAAATCTTCGGCCTTCGGCGACTTCGCAATCATCGCGTCGAGTTCTCCCACATCCGGACCGAACTGCAACGGGGCTCCCACCAGGATCAGGCCCCTGACCCGGCCGGTAAACCGGGAAGTGAAGATGGCGGAAAGTGTGCCGCCCAGCGAGTGTCCGGCTATGAATACCCTCTTTTCTCTTGTCTCGCTGCCGACGGCATCCAGGCATGAGGCAATGAATGAGCCGGCATACTCATCAAGCCCTGCCTCCTGATCATCCGGCCCGGGTTCTTTCCAATGAATCATGTAAACCCGTATGCCGCTTCTCAGGCATTCACGAACCACGCTTGCCCCCGGGGCAATATCCCAGATATACGCCCTCTTGATCGGAGCAGGAACAATCAGGAGGACAGGTCCTCCCGGCTGTCCACCGCCATAGACCTTGAGCGTCATCAACCGTCTTGAGAACACGGTTCTCGAAGGGGACTCTTGCGGACCCAATCCGAACACATCCAGGAATGCGCCCTGCCATCTGCGTACCGAATCGAGATATTCATAGAGATTCATGGCCGGCAGTTGCTCCTTAACGGGCTGCCTGATGTATCCCTGACAACCCGGCATTCATCTCCCCCTCTTTTTCTCCTCATGGAATGGAGAATACCCGCAATTTCTTCTCCCTCAAGCAAGACAAAGGGTTATCTGCAAATAGATGCAAAAAAGCTCGCTCTGTAATTATTTATGTTGACATTTACATAAGGAATTGATCATCATGCACCCGTCATATTTTATAAATCGCTTTTGTTCGGGTTTGTGTTCAGATGGATTGAGTCCGTTTCTCTCTTTTTCTCATACTATATTCAGGAAACATGCTGTCAGGCAGCATATGTACGGTTATCGACAGGTGCATCAGGAGTATCAATGGAATCAGAGAACTCTCACGGGAAACTCATAGAGACGACAGACGGATGCGAGAAGGCCGAGGAGATGATGAAGGCCTCCGAAACCGGCTACCGGGCAATATTCGATGCAGCGAATGACGCGATCTTTATCCACGACCCTTCGACCGGAGCCATCCTGGACGTCAACAGGAAGATGACCGAGATGTACGGTTACACGGTCGAAGAGGCGGTTAAGCTTTCGGTGGGGGACCTAAGCTCAGGGATACCTCCCTACACCCAGGAAGGCGCGGTCGAGCGGATCGGCCAGGCCCTCAGTGGCGAGTCGTCTCCGATGTTCGAATGGCAGGCCAGGGACAGGGAAGGAAGGGTGTTCTGGATTGAGGTAAACCTCAAACAGACCCTTATTCACCGCGAGCCCCGGATCGTGGCCATTGTCCGCGACATCTCCGAACGCAAGAGGACAGAGGAAGCTTTGTACGAGAGCCGGTCTCTCCTGCATGCCGTTATTGAAGGGAGCCCTGATCCGATATTCCTGAAGGACCGGTCCGGCCGCTTCCTGCTGGCCAATCCGGCAACACTCTCGGCAATGGGCAAAACCTCCATGCAGGTGCTCGGAAAGAGAGACAGCGAGATCTACAGCGACATGGCAATCGGGCTCGCTCTCATGGAAAATGACCGGCTTGTCCTGGAGTCCGGCCGGACGAGCGTCATGGAAGAACGGATCCCCACACCCGGCGGCGATCGCGTTTTCCTCACTACCAAATCGCCTTACTGTGATGCTTCAGGTGCTGTGATCGGTATCATCGGCATTGCCCGTGACATCACGGAACGCACAAAGGCCGAGCAGGAGCTTCGCGAGAGCGAGGAACGTTTCCGTACGCTTCATGAAGCTTCGTTCGGCGGCATCGGCATACACGAAAAAGGGATCATCCTGGACTGCAACCAGGGGCTTGACGACCTGACAGGGTATTCCGTCGATGAGCTCATCGGCATGGACGGCCTCAAGCTCATTGCCCCGGCATGGCGGGATTACGTTATGCAGAGAATCGTCGGCAGTTTCGGCGAACCCTATGATGTCGAAGGCATGCGGAAGGACGGCTCTATCTACCCTCTCGAGATCCAGGGCAAGACCATTCCCTATCATGGACGGACTGTCAGGGTAACCGAGTTCCGGGACATCACCGAACGCAAGCAGGCGGAATCGGCATTGCGGCAGAGCGAGGAGCGCTTCCGCGCAGCCGTTGACCGCTTCCCGGACACATTTATCATCTATGATGCAGACCGCCGGTTCAGGTTCGTCAACAAGCACCTCATCCAGGTAAGCGGGCTTGCCGAAGAGGAGATCCTCGGACATCGGGACGAAGAGATATTCCCTCACGAGGAGGCAGGCGCCTACCTGCCGCACCTACTCCGGGCGATCAGGACCAGGCAGCCGCAGCAGGCAGAGGTGAGCATTTCCTCCGGGAACATCATACAGACGCTTGTCGTAAACTATGTCCCCCTGCTGAATGAACAGGGTGAGATACAGCAGATCCTCGGGATCACGATGGATATCACGAAGCACAAACAGGCTGAGGAGAAGATAGGAAATCTGAATACCGACCTCAGGCGCCGCGTCGAGGAACTGCAGACACTGCTCGATGTTATCCCCATAGGCATCGGCATTGCCGAAGGCCGGGAAAGCAGAACGGTCCGGGGAAACAAAACATTCGAGAAAATACTCGGCATGAAGCAGGGAGCGAACCTGTCCCTCAGTGCAGGCCGGGATGAACGCCCGAAGAGCTTCAAAGTCCTCTCCCATGGGAGGGAACTCGGGCCTGATGAGCTGCCTCTGCAGAGCGCTGCCTCCCGGGGCACCATTGTGCGGAATTTCGAGGTGGAGGTCGTCCGGGACGACGGCGTGACCGTCAGCATGCTCGAGTTCGCATCACCGTTACACGATGTTTCAGGCAATATCCGCGGGTCCGTGGGTGCATTCCTCGACATCACCGACCGGAAGCGGGCAGAAAAGGCCTTGCGTGCTTCAGAGGAACGATACCGCTTCCTCTATGATTCCATGGAACAGGGCGTGGCGGAATTTGATGAAGCGGGCAACCTCGTATCGGTAAACCAGGCAGCGAACAACATCCTGAGCATGGACCTCGGGAAGATGCTGGGCCGTCCGTTTCTCCAGGTTTTCCAATCGATACCCGGAGCTGCACAGGAAGACGGGGCACCCTTTGACGTAAACAATCTTCCGATCATGAAAACCCTGAAGACGGGTAATTCGGTCCTGAACAAGGTGATGCGCTTCTCCGGCACGGGGCAAGCTGATCATCGCTGGGTTTCGGTGGATCTGATCCCCCGGCTGCACAAGGGGGATTCACAGGACAAGGAACTCGCAAGGGTCTTCGTTATCTTCAGCGATATCACCGAGGTCAAGAATGCACAGGAATCTCTCCGGAAGACCAACGAAGAACTGGAGCAGAAGGTGAAATTCCGCACCAGGGTACTGGCCCAGACGGTAGATCAGCTGAAAGAGCAGAAGGAGATCCTGCAGACGATCATCAATAACATCCCGGTAATGCTGACCTTCTACGATGTAACGGGTAAGGTAAAACTCGTCAACCGCGAGTTCGAGAAGCTTGCCGGATGGTCTCTGGAAGAGGCCCGCACCATGGATCTCATGGCGGCCATCTATCCTGATCCCCACTACAGGGCCGAGATATGGGACTCGATGATGAAGGAAAAATCCGGGTGGAAAGACATCGGGATAACGACACGTTCAGGGAGCCTTCTGCAGAGTTCCTGGGCTAATGTCCGGCTCCCGGACGGCTCCCTGGTGGGCATTGGGATAGACATAACTGCCCGCAAGAGGATGGAGCAGGATCTTCTGCGCCTCGCGGCAGCCATCAGACAGGCAGAGGAAGGTATCGTACTCTTCAGTCCGGACGGAATCATAGAATATGTGAATCCTGCATACGAATTCCTGACCGGATACCAGCCCGATGAGCTCATCGGGAAAACCACCACATTCTTCGGCGTGGAAATGCATGAAAGGTATCAGTCCGTATTCACCCAGATAAAGGAGGGGGGAGAATCCTGGACAGGCCGGATGACAAGGAAGCATATGGATGGAAGCGCCCTGGAGATCATTTTAAGCGTATCCCCGGTGCGCGATGAGACCGGCCATATCATCAACTTCGTTGCCGTCGTTCAGGATGTCACCCGTGAAGTCCTACTGCAACAGCAGGTTTCCCAGAACCAGAAGATGGAGGCATTGGGCACGCTGGCAGGCGGCATAGCCCATGACCTGAAAAACATCCTTACGCCGATTCTGATCAATACCGAGATCGCGCTTGAAGACGTGGGCGCGGAAAACCCGGTCCATCCCATGCTCGAAGAAGTGCTCGGAGCTGCCCGGATAGGAAGCGACCTGGTGAAGCAGATCGTTACCTTCAGCCGTCAGACCCCTCAGGAGAAGAAACCTGTGGTCATCTCTTCCATCGTCAAGGAGACCCTGTCCTTCCTCAGATCTTCCCTCCCCTCCACCATCGAGATCCATAGCAGGATTCACGACGAATGCTCTACGGTGTTTGCAGACCCGACGCAGATCAAGCAGGTAATGATAAACCTCGGGAGCAATGCAGGCCACGCAATGAAGGAGCAGGGAGGTATCCTCGAAGTGGAGCTCAGCGATTCTGTTCTCAGTGAGGAGACCGCCTCTCTAGTATCGCCCGACCTGTCCGAAGGTACGTATATGAAGATCACGGTCAGGGATACGGGTACGGGAATGGACGAAAAGACCGTGAAGCATATCTTTGAGCCGTTCTTCACCACCAAGAAAAAGGGTGAAGGTTCGGGTATGGGTCTGGCGGTGGTCCATGGTATCGTAAAAGGCCATCAGGGCGCCATCACGGTTCGGAGCACACCGGGTGAAGGATCGGTTTTTACGGTTTTCCTGCCCAGGATTGAGAGAAAGGAAAACAGTGATGGATGCATGAACGGCCTGGCCTCGTGAGGACTAAACCAATAAGACGCACCATTATCACTGCTTGCCTTTCTGCCGGTCTCCGCTTCTATAGGGTACGGGGATATACTGGACCGAAGGCCGCTGCTGCTGCGCCTGCGGAAACAGATCCATGAGTTCATAGACCTCTTTGGGCATATGAGCGGAGATATTGATCCCGATGAGCTTTGCCTCTTCGAAGAAGATGGGGTAGTCGTGCGTCCATTTTCCTCCGGTCAGCGCTGTCGCGATGCTCTCCACCTCGCTCTCGTTTCTCTCGTCCGACAGGATCGTTTTGACGAAGTCTTTCACCTGGGTCAGCGCCTTTCTTGAGACATCGGCCAGGATATAGGTCTTGTCTTCGATGTCTTTCGGTTCTTTCTTCTCCAGCACATTGAGAATCGACACCGCCGGATATTCCCCCAGTTGCGGATCAACCGGCCCGAGCACGGCGTTCTCGTCCATGATTACCTCGTCTGCCGCAAGGCACAGGAGGGTGCCTCCGGACATTGCATAATGCGGGACAAAAACCGTGACCTTTGCCTTGTGGCGCTTGAGCGCCTTGGCTATCTGCTCCGAGGAAAGCACGAGCCCCCCCGGCGTATGAATGATCATGTCGATGGGCATGTCTTCAGGAGTGAATCTGATCGCCCTCAGGATATCCTCGGAATCGGTGATATCGATATACTTCATGAGCGGAAAACCGAGGAGCTTCATGATTTCCTGCCGGTGGATCAGGGTAATGACGCGGGAGGAACGTCTTTCCTCGAAATCCTTGATTACCTTGAGCCGCTTGAACTCTATCCTCTTCTGCCGGATCACCGGCAGCAGGGCAGTAATGACGATGAAAATCCAAAAGAGATTCCAAAGGCTTTCCATGAAACACCTCCACCGAGTGTTGCAATCCTATAGGAAGCAATCGCATGAAGTCCTTTCAGGACAAGTGCCGGCATGCATTGAATTTCACACCCGGTCTTATATCTCATCAGGCTGATGCCAAGGACGCATCAGCCTGATTATAGTGCAGCCCTCTTATTCCACCAGCGATGCGGGAGATGCGACAGTCATCTGGTTATCCACACCCCTTACGCCGTTGATATCGATAATGAGCTTGGTTACCAGGTCCTTTTCACCTTGCCGGCCACGCCGTATACCGAAACGATGCCGTTTTGCGTATCGACATTGGTATTAAGTGCACTGGTCGAGCGGTGCGTCGCCAGAGCCAGCTTGACCTGTGCAGTGATCGATGCGTCATCGACCGTTTGGGTGAGGGTGCTTGGTTCGGTTCCGGTACCCGTACCGGCTACGGTCATCTCATTATTAACTCTTGACCCCTTTCACGTCTTTTGCATATTCGGTCGTCAGTTTCTTCTGTGCGTCGCTGTTTGCCTGGCCCCGTAGCGTCACAACGCCATCCTGGACGAACACGTCGGTCTCCTCAGCGCTCACTTCCCGATGCAGCAAAATGGCGGCCTTCACCTTTGCACCAAGCAAGCCATGCATCCGAAACCGTACCCACCAGAGTAACATCCCCACCCCGGGAGCTTACGGTGATATTTTCATCCTGCAGATAAGTCCTGAATACGTAGGAATTTTTAATAGACGATTCGATGCGGCTGTCAGCTTCGGTATTTTGCATCGATGCACAGGCTGCCAAAAGAATTGCGGCTGCCGCCGCCATAAAGATCGCAACAGTTCGCGCTTTCATTGCTTTCACTTTCATCGTTTTTCCTCCTTTCACGACATCCTAAACTAATAATTAAAGGTTTTTCCCGATCTCCCAAGGCTTCGACAATACCCATGAGCCATTGTGTTGACTTTGACGGGGATTATCATGTAAACTTTCTAAATAACTTGCGTTAGATTGCAGCTTTCCTGCAGCCCGAAAACTAATCAGGCTTTAGGGATTGGGAAAAAGAGAACTGCCCCCATTTTTTACATTAAGCGGGCAGTAATGAATTTCAACCGGGTGCAAGGTGAAGCCGCTATCGAATGATACTGACGGAAGAGGTATCGACGGTTCTTTCATATAAACTTGGGGGAAGGTTATGGGAAAATACGGAGATGTATCTACGTTCGGGCTGATAACCAGGTTCATAAGCCTGGTCAAGAGGTTTGCCGCGCAGGAAAAGTCGTTTGTAAAGAAGACCTTTGAAGATTCGGCCAAAATAAGCCTGCCGGGGGTTGCCCTGGCGTGCGCCGGTCTTGTTTTCATCGCACTTTCGGGAATCTTCTTTTTAGTCACTGCTGTGCTGATCCTGAATATTTGGTTCGCGCCCTGGGCCTCGGCGTTGATCGTCACCCTATTCCTCATGCTGTGCGGTCTCATTCTCGGCCTCATAGGCCTGCTGAAGGTGAAAAAAGGGGTTTCCCAAGCACGAGTCAATCTGAACCTGGTCAGGGAGGATATGAGATGGCTGAAAAAGAGCTGAGAACCGATATGAACGAAATCACGCACGAACTGGAAGAAATCAAAGCCGAGTTGGATGTCAGGTTCGCCGGGTTCAAGAAAATGCTGAAGCCCGCTGCATTCGCAGTTGCAGGAATCATCGGGCTCAAAATAGCCTTCAAGCTCACCGGGTTCTTCTTCGCCCTATTCCGGAAGCTCAAGCTCCCGATCCTGGTCGTGCTTGTGGCCTTGTTCCTGAAATTCCGTCTCTCCCAGCCCGGCCGGCAGTGCAGCGGGTGATGTGCATCTCAGGACACGTATAGAAGTTTAGCCTGAGAAGAAGGGGTGCAGCGGACATCGGCCCTCATTACGGCACCTTTTGATGCATCCGATCGGCTCACCTCCGGGCGATCCTTGGATGTATCAAAAAAGGCAGTTCGGTGGTCGGAAGAGCCCTCTTGTTGCCCAACGCTCATACATATTAACCCCATATTCGACGTTTCGTCATGATTACCCCCGTACCCAATTGCACCCCCTACTCGGGCAACCTGCAAACGCTATTGAGAAAGGCATCAGGGAATACAGATATGGTCGTCACAGCGAGGGACGCAAAAAAGCCGGAAGTGTTTTTATATGCACAAGGTATGTCAGAGGTTTTTGAGCAGGTATTTCCGCAACTCCCTGCGTAGTTTTCTGGAATCTCCTGCGTATTTGTCCAGTTCGTTCCAGAATGCCGGGCCGTGACCCTTGACCCTCGTATGTACCAGTTCATGCAGGATCACGTAATCCATGAGTGCTTGGGGCAGCCTTGCAAGCTTGATGTTCAGGCTGATGTCGTTTCGGGCGCTGCAGCTTCCCCAGCGGGTCTTCTGGCTTCTGATCGTGAGGCGCTTGAAGGAAAGGCCGGTATGGAGCGCCAGCAGCCTGCTGCGGTAGATGATCTTCTGCCTGGCTTCATCGGGGTCGGCAATGGGGGGCAGCTCGCGCAGGAGTTCCTCACCGGCCTTTTCCCTGAGTTTCAGCCGTGCTTCGTGATGCCGTATCCAGTCAGCATGCTCCAGGACAAAGGCCTTTGCTTTATCCAGAGATATCCAGCGGGGAACGGCGACCCGGACAGACCCCGAGCTCACGGTGATGCGCATGCGCTTTGCCTTCCTGCTGTGTTCTATGGTGATCGCAGTTACGCCTTCGATGTCGAGTATCATATAAAGGGGTGTATACAATAACCGGGATGGAAAAGGGGAGATGAAAAAAAGGGGCGCCTTCAAGAAGAGGCGCCCCTTGTGCTCGCTTCCTTTGTGTACGAATTACATGCCGTTCAGGAGACTCTTTGCCATGTCGCTGTAATACTTGTCGTTTGATTCCGCTGCTTTTGTCAGGACAGCCTTGGCCTTATCCTTCTCTTTCACATCCAGGTATGCCGTTCCGAGATAGACCTGCCCCTCCGGCTTGTTCGGGAAGTATTTCTGGAATTCTTCCAGATACGTTACCGCCTTTTTCTTGTCCTTCAGCGGCCAGGGAAGAACCGACCAGAACCGTCCGAGTGCAAGGACCGGACCGGCGTCATTGTACATTTTATCCATTTTATACGAGGTTTCGAAGCCGTTCTGGGTTTTGTCCTTCAGGCCTTCCTTGAGTGCGGTGATGATGCTCACGCCGTCCGAGTACGTTCCCACGGAAGCAGCATACCAGAAATGACCGTCCACCTTGTTTGGATCGATGGCCTTAGCCTTTTCAGCATATGCCATGCCTTTTTTCCCGTAGTCTTTGCAGATGGCTTTCCAGTTGGGAACATTGGCCTTTTTAGACTGGTCCCCTGTCAAACGGTATGCCTTTGCAACAACCCAGTTCGCCTCATAGCTCTGCGGCTGCTGCTGCACTACCTTCAGCGAGATATCAAGGGCCTTCCTGCTGGAGTCAAGGGTCTCCTGTTTCAACAGAGCCTTTGCCTCCACGAGGGAATCCTCAGCCATGACACCCATGGGTAGCGCCATCATAACCAGCACTGCCAGCGAAACAATCATCTTTCTCATTACTCCACCTCCTCGTCGGTTTTATGCATACGGAATAAATTTCATTCATCCTCTCCCCGAAACCTGCATCGCCCCACTGCAGCCTTTGGGAAACAATGAATTTACGGTTTCCAAGCATACACTTCCTTAGCCTTACTGTCCAGTTTTTTAGTTTTTTTCGATACTTGGATGTACCACACACTGCATCGATGGCGGGCTGAATCCACTCCCTATCAGGATGCTTCCGTTATTTATATTTCTCTGGTATCATGGGCCGGTCAATCGGGGTAGCTTGCCGGATGGACGGCGGGCTGATGAGAAAACTCCTAAGCATAACGGGTAATCAGCAGCAGAAGAGAGGAGTATGTACACATGGCAAGTGAGTACGGCAATGCACCCTTGCACATCAAGAACAGGATCAGGGACGCTCTCCTGGCCGGAGGCCTCTACAATATTACCAAGAAGAGCATGGGCAAAGGCATCATCGGCCTCGTATTACCTGTTGCCGCGCTCCTGATCGAAGACCTGACGAACCCCAAAGGGGTTGTCATTCCGTTTTTCCGATGGATTTTAAGCAGGCACGGAAAGGTAACTATCGTCGAGATGTCGGCAACGCCTCTGCGGAAAGAGGAAAGCACATCACCGAGAATCAATAAATAATAAGCCGGCGGATACGCCTTTCATCAGATGGCTTCCCGGCCCTGTTCCCCTGTCCTGATTCGAACAACCTCTTCCACAGGCAGGATGAAAATCTTTCCGTCGCCGATCTTCCCTGTCCGCGCAGCCTTCATAATCGTCTCCACTGCCTGGTTCACCTGCTCTTTTTCCAGGATGATCTCGATCTTTATTTTGGGCATGAAATCGACCTGATACTCGGCACCCCGGTAAATCTCCTTATGCCCCTTCTGCCGGCCGTATCCCTTTACTTCCGTCACGGTCATGCCTTTTATGCCGATCTCGTTGAGCGCCTCTTTTACCTCTTCAAGCTTGTGGGGCTTGATAATCGCTTCAATCTTTTTCATCTCCCCTCCTATGAACTGTAAGCCGTTTCACTATGCTCAGTCAGGTCAAGTCCCAGATTCTCCGAATCTTCACTTACCCGCAAGCCAAGGATCTTATCAACGATTTTGAGTAGTACCCAGCTTATTATAAAAGCATATATGCCGACAGCAAGCACTCCTATCAACTGATTCAGGAATAGCCGTGACCCGCCGCCGTACAGCAGGCCGTCCGCTCCTGCCGGATTGACCAGCGTAGAAGCGAATATCCCCACGCACAAAGTCCCGAGGAACCCTCCGACCCCGTGGATGCCGACAACGTCAAGACTGTCGTCGTAGCCCAATTTCGTCTTGGCTGATACCGCGAAGTAACAGAAGAGCCCGCCCAACCCCCCGATAATCACCGCTGCATTCGGCCCCACAAAACCTGATGCCGGCGTGATGGTTGCCAGGCCTGCTATGGCGCCTGATGCAGCACCCAGGGTCGTCGGCTTCCCGCGGTACAGCCACTCGGTGGTCACCCATACTGCAAGGCCTGCCATGCCGCCTAGATGGGTGGCGACAAAGGCGCTTCCTGCTAGACCGTTGGCAGCAAGTGCACTTCCGCCGTTGAAACCGAACCAGCCGAACCACAAGAGGCCTGTGCCCATCAGCGTCAGCGGCAGGTTGTGGGGGATGAGCGGATCCGTCCCGTACCCCTTCCGTGCTCCCATCACCAGTGCAGAGGCAAGGGCCGCCGTGCCGCATGTGAGATGAACCACGAGCCCTCCGGCAAAATCAAGGACCCCGAGTCTTGCCAGCCAGCCGCCGGATCCCCATACCCAGTGGCATACGGGATTATACACAACGACGGCCCACAGGAGGCTGAAGATAATGAACGGGCCGAACCGCATCCTCTCGGCAAAGGCGCCGGTGATCAGGGCGGGAGTGATCACGGCAAACATGCACTGGAAGATCATGAAGACCATATGCGGGATGGTCCCGGCATACACCGCACTGGGCTCCTGCCCTACCCCGTTCAAGGCGAACCACGACAGATCGCCTATGGCGCCGTGAATATCCGGACCGAAGGACATGGTGTATCCAAGGTATATCCATTCAATGGTGATGACCGAGATGAGGATAAAGCTCTGGATGATTGTTCCCAGGACGTTCTTGCTCCTTACCATTCCGGCATAGAAGATTGCCAGGCCGGGGGTCATGAGTAATACCAGCGCTGCGGATATGATCACGAACGCGGTATCAGCAGATCGGATTGCCTCCATAGAATATAGTACCTCCCCTGTCGGATGAATTGATATGTTCAAGGGCAAGCTTCATACCAGGAGGGCTGAATCATTCATGTCTCTGTTTTATCTATAGTTCCGTACAGCTTTCATGAATGGCTTGCAGCACATAGTTGTGCTGTTATATTCTCAAAGTAACTTTTTTGTTATTTTCATGATTGTCCCATTCTATGTTGTGCTTTTTCAGAGTTTTGATGCGGGGTAAAAGACAATCGGGTGCGTCGGGATGCACTCGAGATAAAGAGAGATGAACTCTTCCCTGCCCGGCCCGGTCATGCCCTTTAAGCGCATAAATCATGATCGGACATGGGGCTGCATATATTTTTTCGAGCCGGCTCCCAGCCCGCTCCTCCTAAGTCCCCATGCCGGTAATGGAAATGATCCTTGTCGGACAATATCTCACAAGCCGGCCGCTCTATAGACTACAGGCCTTTCAGAACATGACTGATAAACTATTATTTGAGAATGCATTAGAAAATATTTACTCTCTGTAAGAGAAACCTCCTTTTATGAGCCAGAAGAAGGAGCATAGCCTTCCTTTTCTATGCTCTTACACCTAAATTTCTTCTGGCTATTTTTTTATCTTCATTCCCTTGGCACCTGCCTGACTGTAAAAATAGCTTCTGAATCCGTCGCCTTAGGAAATGGCTTCGGATCTTTGAATATTCCCGGCAAAAAGAGCCTTCCTTCCGGTCCGTTGATTTGTAGTATCATTTCTTTCTAATTCAGGTATAATATTAACACTATCTGCTTGAAGCACTTGTGCGAGGGTACCTATGCTGCGAGCTTTGCGATGAAGTGAGTGTCTATGGTTACGGGGATCGTATGGTTCATCCTGCTGGGGAGTCTGTATATATTCTCAGCCTTCCTTCTGTATCATACCTCGCCCTACCTCTCCGTGGCGATCATGCTGCTCGCACTTCTGCACGGCTTTTTCCGCGGCATCTGGCCGAACCTGTCCCATATTCTGGAAAGCCGTTTTACGCGCAGGAAAGTTGCCGCCTGCATCAACGAGCACCTCGATGTCCTTGCACGAAAGCGAAGATATATGGTCTTTAGAGACGCCTATGGGCTTGTGCACTATGAAACCTGGGATAAGGAAAAGGACTACTTTATTTCGAACGTACTCGGCGGTCTTTTCAGCGATCTTCAATCCCATGACTTTCCACTCTCTGCCACGCGCATCGATGCCATGATCGATATGCGCATCGATGAGTATCTTGAAAAAAACCGCATAGACGGAACGATCAGGGAATACCGGGGTGAAAGCTGGGAAGATGACGACCAGCAGGCCTACCGCCTATATTGCACGAGGCTTCTGGGCCTGGCCGGGTGGAAGGTGATCTACGACGGGGAGGAAAACGCACATAGCCACGTTCTTGCCCAGAAAGGAGTCGTATTGTTCGTCCTTTCTTGTGCGAAGTCTTCGTCTACGGTGGGCAGGCATTTTATCCGGAATCTGTCCTCGACACAAAGAAGATACGGGGCTGAGTGGCAGCCGTCGTAACGAATGCACGGTATTCCCGGTGGGCACGCATGGTTTCCTCCTTGTACGGCGTGATGCTCCTGAACCATGAAGATCTCGCGGATATCGGGTAGTCTGGAGATTATTTTGTCCCGGCGGCAAGGGAAGCGAGGATTAAAGCAGTCGCACTGAAAGGAGACGAACATGGAAGGATGGAGCGAGGATGAGTTCCGGAACAGGAATCTGATGGCCCCCTGCGGATTATATTGCGGCACCTGCGGGGTATACTTAGCAACCAGGGACAATAATGATAAATTCAGGGCCGTGATGGGAAACCTCTATGGGACAAGCCCTGAAGAGACGAAGTGCATCGGATGTATGCAGCCGGACCCCCCGAAGATGCTCTACGGGTACTGCAGGCTCTGCACGATCAGAGACTGCGTAAGGTCGAAAGGCTTTTACTCCTGTCATCAGTGCAATGAATGGCCGTGCAGCAAGGTGGAGAATTTCGGCCTTTCCACCGGCTTGCGCGTGATGAAGCGGGCCATCCCCCTCTGGCGGGAAAAGGTAGCCGAGCTCGGAGATGAAGACGGCAGCGTTGAATGGGCCCGTTCGGAATGCGAACGCTACCACTGCCCTTCGTGCGGCAAGCCGCTCTTCAGGGGAGCACAGCGCTGCAGGGCGTGCAAGCAGGAGGTTGCCGACATCCTGGACGGCTCCCTTTCCCTGCAGAAAACATAAATGATCCGCCTTTAAGCCGGTCCGATGCCGGCTTATTATAAGCATATGAACAATAAAAAATCCCTGCCCGGAAATCAGGTTATGTCCGTCCTGATTCTTTCGGGAACCTACCTCTCTGACTGCATGATGCAAAACGGCCACGGCTGGGGGATGATGAATTCCTGGACAGGAGGTTTGATCATGTGGATTTTCTTTATCCTTATCATCTTTCTCCTGGTTTATATTGCCACGAGGATCATAAAGCCCGGCTTGCCGACATCTCCCGGGGCCGGAAAAGAAACGCCGCTCGATATCATCAAAAGACGCTATGCCGAAGGGCAGATCACCAAAGAGGAATTCGAAAGCATGAAAAAAGATCTCCAGCGCTGACCCGACATTGTCTCCAGGTGATCCCGGAACTATCCATTCCCGGGAATTCTCTGGAACCGGGATGCAGGGTTTCCTTCATGCAAAATTAACCGAATCTTCATCAAATATTAACAATTCCTGCCTAAGAGTATGAAAAAAAGCACCGATGTTGAGAACATTGTATAATGATCCATTCCGGCCAATAGTATTGAAGCACGCGAGAACCCTTTCCGGCGCACGGGTGTGAAGACATGTCGCTCTATATCTTCTTCCTGATCCTGCTGGCACTGTCCTTCGATTTCTTAAACGGTTTCCACGACTCGGCCAACTCGATCGCAACCATTGTGTCCACCCGGGTCCTCACCCCGAGGCAGGCAGTGATTTGGGCAGCATTTTTCAACTTCATCGCCTTCCTCTTCCTTGGGCTGCACGTGGCAAACACAATCGGCAAGGGCATCGTAGATATGGGTATCATCGGTCCCGATTTCATCCTGGCCGCGCTCGTCGGGGCATGCATATGGGATATCATTACCTGGTACGTCGGCCTGCCCACAAGTTCTTCCCACGCGCTGATCGGCGGCATGGTGGGAGCCGCCCTGGTCAAGGCCGGGCCGGAGGCTCTCGTGGCGAAAGGCATCCTGAAGACCGTGAGCTTCATTTTTATCTCACCTACCGTGGGTCTGCTGCTCGGTCTGGCCATCGGCATCGCGGTATACTGGACCCTCAGAAAATCCACCCCGCGGAGTGTCGATCATATCTTCCGAAAGGGACAGCTCATCTCGGCAGCCCTCTACAGCCTGGGGCACGGGGGCAACGACGCACAGAAGACCATGGGCATCATTGCAGTCCTGCTGTTTTCTGCCGGGCTCCTTGGAGAGACGTTTTATGTCCCCTTCTGGGTGGTCATTTCCTGTCAGGCAGCTATAGCAACAGGCACCATGTTCGGCGGATGGCGCATCGTAAAGACCATGGGGCAGAAAATAGCCAAACTGAAACCCGTCGATGGGTTCTGCGCCGAAACAGGCGCAGCGGTGAGCCTTTTCATATCCACCATGATGGGCATCCCGGTGAGCACCACGCATACGATCACCGGTTCCATCATGGGCGTGGGTTCGCTCCGGCGCATGAGTGCAGTCCGCTGGGGAGTCGCAGGCCGTATCGTATGGGCATGGATCCTGACCATCCCGGGATCTGCCGGCATCTCGGCTTTAACCTATTTCTTTGCCTCACGAATCTAAAAAATCCCGCGGCTTAAAAAGATCAGCCCTTTTCACACTCTTTAAAGAATGGATATTTCCTTCCTGATCTCGGATATGGTAAATTATCTATTACAGGAGATCACCTTTCTTCCGAGAAGAGGAATCAGCAATGAAAAGAATCATCCCAGCCATGATACTCCTTTTTGTCTTTTCCATCCCCTGCCGGGCAGCGGCCGTCTATCAGATCGAGGTTCTCCAGGTGAGCAGGCTGAACACCTTCGAAGAGGCCTACCAGGGAATCCTCAAAGGACTTGAAAGGAACGGCCTTATCCTCGGGAACGACGTGAAGATCAACAGGACCATCATCGATACAAATCCTGAGGCCGAGTTATACACGTGGGAAAACTTAAGGACCCTCATGAAGGTCAAGCTCATGGCCGGAGAGATCATAGACAGGAAGCCCCGGATTGTCATCACCATCGGGACCACGGCAACGAAGTTTTCCAGGCTCAAGATCGTCAAGGCAGGCATCCCGCTTGTTTTCACCTGTGTGGAATTCCCGGAGACCGTAGGCTGCGCTTCCAAAACGCTGGCGGGTCCAGGATTTACCGGCGTGACCATGTATGTGAATCCACAGGATTTCATCCGCACGGCACGGCTGGGCCTGCCCAATATGAAGAAGCTCGGCATCATCCACAGTGACGACGACTATGCTGTCGCCTATATGGAAGAAACAAAAAAAAAGGCTGCCGATCTCGGGATCGAGGTCATCTCCAGACAGTTGAATCTGTGGGAGCGCATAAACCCGGCAGCGGAAGAGATGCTGTCACAGGGGATCGATACCTTTTTCATTCCCTTTGACAGATACTACAGGCTTAATAATTTCGAACGCGGGAAAACCCTTGGCGGCATATTATCCGAGCATGGGATACCCTGTATCTCATCCATGGGAAAGAATGTCGGCAGCCCGCTCATTTACACATTCCCGGATTTTGCCGCCATGGGAAATCTCACGGCCGATCAGGCGGCAAAGATCCTAAAAGAGGGAGTGAAGCCTGAAGATATACCGGTGGCCATGCCGCAAGGCCTCACCATCTTCGTAGATATAGAAGCATCCAGGAAGCTCGGCATCGAGCTTCCCGTCCAGCTTCTCCAGATTGCCAAGCCGGACGGCAAGCAGCCCTCTGAACACAAGGGAGGGTAAAGAAATCCCTTTCCCCAATTTCCTCTTTCCCTCCGCCTGCAGATAGGATAGAAACCCTGTTTGAGCCGGACTTCAGAGGTTCTTTAAAGAAGGCCTGCAGCACACACGAAGAGGGAGGATGGACCCATGGGCGGATACATCGTATGCAAATTCGGGGGCAGTTCCGTTGCAAATGCGGGGCAGATCGAGAAGGTGCGCCGCATCATACTGGAGAATGACAAGCGGCGCTACGTCGTGGTGTCGGCTCCGGGCAAAGACAAGAACGACTCCGAAAAGGTCACGGATCACCTCTTCAATATCGCAACGGACGGACAGCATTTCCGGGTGCGGGGCAAAAGCATCAGCGCGAAAGAGAGCCACGAGCGGGTCATGGGAAAGTTCAAGTCTCTCATCACCGGTCTCGCCATCGAAGGCGACGATATCATGGAGGGGCTCGAGTCCGACCTGACCTCGCACATCTCCGACAAGAAACGCATCGATTTCTTTGCCTCCCGCGGAGAGCACTACAGCGCCAAGATCATTGCGCGCTACTTCAAGAAAACCGGGATGGGTGCGGATGTCATGCTGCCCGAGGACATCGGCTTCATCGTTTCCGACCGGTTCGGAAATGCAAAGGTGCTGCCGGCCACCCATGCAAATCTCAAGGAGAGCCTTCACGAAGATTCCATTGCCGTCATCCCGGGCTATTACGGCATCACCATCAAGGGCGATATCGCCGTGCTCTCACGAGGCGGATCGGACCTCACCGGCGGGGAAGTGGCTTATGCCGTCGATGCTTCCTGCTATGAAAACTGGACCGATACCGACGGCGTCTATCAGGTAGACCCCCGGATCATCCCCGAGGCTTCCGTCATCCCCGAGCTTACGTATAAAGAGATACGGCTCCTGTCATCGAAGGGATTCAATGTCTTCCATTTCGATGCCATGATGAACTGCAAGCACAAGAACATCCCCATCAATATCCGCAACACCAACAACCCCGCGGCGCCGGGAACCATGATCGTGAGCTCGCGGGCGCCCAGGGAAACGGCCGTCGGGATTGCCCGCATGGACGGCATTGCCTACGTATACATCGAGAAGGATCTGATCGGCGAGACCGTGGGATTCACCAAGGAACTGCTCGATATCTTCAAGGACTACAGCATCAACACGCACCATTACCCATCAGACAAGGACGATATCGCCGTGATCGTGGACCAGCAGGACCTCGTAGACAAAGCAGAAGAGCTCAAGCAGACTCTCACCACCGCATTGACACCGAATTTCCTGGAGATCCGCTACGACCTTTCCCTGCTTTCACCCGTGGGCATCGGCATGAAGAATACCCCGGGTGTCCTGGCCAAGGCATCCAATGCACTCTTCCAGGAAAACATCAACATCGAGATCGTGGATCAGGGGCCCTCGCAGCTGAGCTTCCACTTCGGGATTCTCCAGCGGAATGCGGATGCCGGGCTCAGGGCGCTGTACCGAACGCTGCTGAATTAGGGGCAAAAAGTTTTACTCCTATTTCCCCCGCTCCCTGCTCATTTCGACGAATGCGTCGAAGACGTTCTCCGGCGGTGTGTAGAGCTTGTGCGGGGGTTTCTTCACGAGCGACCTGGCCCCTTCGGGGCACGTGCTCACGCAGAGCCCGCACCCGATGCACCGCTCCTCGCGAAGGCTCGACTTTCCGTCCTTTACCCTGACCGCTCCCACGGGGCAACGCTGCGCGCAGAGGCCGCATGCCCTGCAGGGCCCGGGATCGGCCGCGCACACGTAATTGCTCTTGACCTCACGGGCAGGGGCAGGAAAGAGCTTGAGTGAGATGAGCATGCCGCAGCAGCAGGAACAGCACGCGCACATGGCCTCGACATTCTGCGAATTCAGGGTCTGGATAACGAGCCCCTCTTTTTCGTTCCGCTTGAGTATGCTTATTGCCTCATCCATGCTCAGCGGCCTGGCCATGCCGTTGTCGACGTAGTACTCGGCGTAGGCATCGAACTGCAGGCAGGTCTCCAGAGGATGGCTGCAGCCCTTGCCGTACATCCGGACCGCCTTGCGGCACAGGCACTCGGCGACCGCGATCTTACCCTTGCGCTGCACCACGGCGATTGCATCGTCGTAGGGGGCGATGGGATGCGCCGACACCATGCCGGAGTTTATGGGGATAGTGCGCAGGTGCGGTATTTTCGTCGAATGAAACGATCGGCCGAGCCCGGAGAGATAATATTCCGAGACGTCTTGAAGGATGTCCGCATCGAGGGTGTTCACCTGAAACTCATAGATCCCCACGACAAAGGGAATGGGAAGATAAGCGGGCTCACCTCCACGCCTGATCCGGAACAGCAGCCCTTTCAGAGCCATGTCTTCCAGTCGTGCGGCAACGGACCCCGGATCATCACTGATGCGGGATGCAACTTCCCGGGCGGTCTCGGGGGCATCGCCCAACCGGAGAAACAATGCTGCATCATCCCGGGTAAAGAGCCTTTTGAGCAGCCTGACCTCGACCCCGCCCGGGGTTGCGGGATAGCCGGTTGCCATTTCATCGAGACGCATCCTCAATCGCTCATAGATCTCATCCATACACGAACCGCTCCTTTTGGCAGGTATGACAGGCTCCGGCAATCAGGGGTCATGGGGAGCTTGTGCCGGGAATTATACCGTATTTCGTTTGCTCCTGCCAGGGCAGGTTTCCTGATTGAAAATTCTCCGGCAGGCAGTACCTCTTATCCTTAGTGGCGGAAGTACCCTTACATGCGCCGCATGATCCGGATTTGCAGCTCGGCCTGTGCAGACGGTAAAGGGCGCTGTTAAAGAGAGGGAACTGTGGCAGGCCTGCCCTGCATGATTCTATATATCATCATTTTCAGTGCCTTGTGCATGCTTCCCGGCACACTTGCAGCGGATGACCGCATAACTGCCAGGAACACCAGCACCTTTACCGCCTCCTTTGATAACGATTTTTTCGGCATGACCGACTTCGGTTATACGGGAGGAATGAAGTTTACCTGGCTCTCGCCCGATTTGAGCGAATACCGGGAAATCAGCGCCACAGAGAGATGGTACACCCCCATGGTGCAGCATCTTCCCATCGTGAACAAGCAGGGTAATCTGAAAACCGTCTCGCTCTCCCTCATCCATCAGGTCTACACACCCCGCAATACGATATCCACCGGGCTCATCGATGACGACCGGCCATATGCAGGCATAACCGAAGCGGCCATAGGTTTTCACAGCAGGAACACATCCATGATGGATACCCTGGAATTCGATGTGGGCATCGTCGGCCACCATTCCTATGGCGAAAATGTGCAGAAGCAGCTCCATAAGGCACTGCATTGCCCCATACCCAGGGGTTGGGACAATCAGCTCGATGACGAGCCTGTCTGCAATCTCTTCTTTGAACGTAAGTGGAGACTCTCACATCTCCCGCCGGATGACGACCTGGGACTCGATATGATTCCGCACGCCGGGATAGGAGTAGGGAATGCATACACCGGAGTGAATATCGGTGCACAGGCAAGGTTCGGATGGAATCTTCCCAAGGATTTCGGCACCTATATCATCCGGCCCGGATCAGACAGCAATGCGCCGGTCGATGATTCGGACCCGCGCATCTCCGGGAGATCCGCCCGCTTCAGCTCCCATATTTTTGCAGGGCTGGAAGGATCTGCCGTAGTACGCGATGTTTCACTGGATGGGAATACCTTCCTTGAAAGCCACCATGTCAAGAAAGAGCCTTTTGTCGGTGATATCGTTGCCGGCATCGGGATACTCATTTCGCGCTACAAGATCACCTATGCCCAGGTATACAAGACCAGGACATTCGAGGAGCAGAAGGAAGGCCAGGTATTCGGGTCACTCACCTTGTCCCTCTCATTCTGATCTTTATCAGGAATAACATCTGCCCGGAAGACATGGTATTAAAAAATCCACGCAGGAAGGGTCCCGTACGAAGGCTCTTCATGAGATCTTAAAAACATATATCGCTCCGGGTATTGAGTTTTTTCTCCAGCCTTCTATAAACATCTTAAGGCTAGTTAAATACGGACTTTTCTTTTTACCGTCGGGTAGAATGATCCGCCCGGCAATACATGAATGATGAGAAGCATATTCCTATCAAGCATACTCCTTGGACTTGTAGTCGCTGCAGCAGCGGGGTGCGATGTCCCGTATGACCAGGACCGGGCATCCTGGTACGATTTCAGGGGGTACTGCCGCCTGATGCTGACCGTGCAATTCAGATCAAACCCGAGCGGGGCTCAGGTGTATATTGGTGATGATCTCAAGGGTGTCACACCGTTCTCGATGATACTCAAGGCAGAACCGTCGATCAGTGGCCGCAAATGCAAAATCTTCTCCCCCGTGAGCGGAAAGACGGAATACCTCATCCGGGCAACACAATTCGAAAGCGAGACCCCTTGCACCTTCCGGGCGGTCAGGACAGGCTACGAGCCTCTGACCCAGACCATCATCATTGAAGAACTCTTCCCATCGGAAACCCTCCAGCACGAGAAGCAGTATGAAAAGGCTGTGACCATGACCTTTGCGTGGGAATAGGACCCGGCGTTTATATTTCCATTGCTTTCACCTCCTGTCTCCTTTAATGAATATAACAGTATGTTATAGTGCATTATTCCGGATTGCCGCTCGTTTTTTGTTCTTATCCGGGCATGGCAACGGAAGAGCAGAATGAAAATAAGGAGAGCAGTATGGACGGCTTTCTGAGTTCTTTACATGGCATGAAGGCAAAGGGCCATATGCTGATCGGATGCTTCCCCCTCTACCCTCCCCTTGAGCTTCTGCATTCTTTCGGGCTCACTCCTGTGGTGCTCTGGAACTTGGAACCGGGCCCGGCAGGACTTGCATTGAGCGACCGGCACCTCCAGCCTTATGCCTGCCGGGTGGCCCGGTGCCTGACCGAGTTCGTGCTCTCCCATGAGTACGGGCTCATGGATGCCCTCTTCATGTACAATGCCTGTGATACACTCAGGAATCTCCCCGAAATCATCGATGGGGCATTGCGGGAACAGGGGAAGCATCTCCCGATTTTCAGGCTCCACATACCCGCTGTATCTCTCCATCAGGAAGGAGCTGCCCGGTACATGGAGGCGCGCATGGAAGGCCTCATCACAGATCTGGCTGGTTTTACCGGAAGGGGATTCTCCGAACAGGCCTTCCTTGAGAGCATCCGTCTCTATAGCAGACAGCGGGCCTTAAGTATGAATCTCGAAGCCCGGGCCGCAGAGGGGGGAATGAGCTTTGCAGACTGCTCCGAAGCCTTGATGGCAGCGCACCGGCTCCCTGTAGAAGACCACATTGGCCTGCTCGAAAAACTGCTCGAAGGGGCGGACGGGGATCCGGGAAACGATCCGAAATCACCGGCACCTCTTTCCAGCGCCTGCAGCAGCCTGCATAAACGCCATGCCGTCATGCTCAGCGGGATCCTTCCCCCGACCCGGGATCTCATCGAATGCATGGAAAGCGTAAGCCTTGTCATTGCTGCAAACGATATCGCAGCACAAAAACGCTCCTATGCCTCCTGCGCAGCGGCAACACCCGACCCGGTCGCATACTATGAAGATTTCTACCGGAACCACCACCCCTGCCCCACGATCCTTCCCTCCTCTGATCTGCGTCTCGAAATCATCAGGGAGGCTGTCAGGCAGAACGATATCCAAGGCTTCATCTTCATAGGCGAGAAATTCTGCGAATACGAATACTTCGAATTTCCGTACATCGAAGGGATGCTGAAAGAAATGGGAGTCAGGAGCCTGTTCCTCGAAACGGGCACGGACGGCACGAAAGACCCGGACTCGTACAAGACCAGAATCGAAACGTTTGCTCAGCTGCTTGACGCTTCAAGCGCTCAGAGGAGACATTCATGACTGAAGAAAAACCCCACACAGAATTCAGGAAAAACACATCGGGAAAGAGGCTCAGCTCGATCCTCATGAACGATTACCTCACCCTGCACCGGAGGGCCTCCGAGGGAGCGTTTGTCGTGTGGATCGCCATCATCGTGCCCGCAGAGATCTTCTCCGGGTTCGACAACGTGGTCTATGCCGTGCCCGAAAGCCATGCCGCCTTGTGTGCAGGCAAAGGTGTGGGCTCGCTCCTGTGCGAAAAAGCCGAGGCTAAAGGATATTCAACCGACCTGTGCTCCTATGCGCGGATCGATATCGGCACTGTCCTGGGAGGCGGCAATGACTCCCCCACCTTCGGCCTGCCCAAGCCGGACCTGCTCATCAGCAACAACAATAACTGCTCGCTCCTGGTCAAATGGTTCGATGTCCACCACCGCACATGGGGTGTGCCCCACGTTGTCCTGGATATCCCGTTCTGCTACGGGAATCAGCTTCCCGACGACTTCGCCTATATCATGGCCCAGTTCGGCAGCCTTATCCGGACCATCGAAGAATTGAGCGGTCAGAAATTCGATATCGACAGGGCAAGGGAATCGGTACGGCTCTCCAGCCTGGCGTTGAAGGAATGGAAGCGTTTCTTAAGCTTTGCCTCGCACAGGCCCTCGGGCATCACGGCCTTTGATTCGTTCGTGCAGATGGCACCTGTGCTTACCTCCCGCGGGACAGAGCAGCTTCTGGACCACTACCGCCTCCTGGCCGACGAAACCGAGGAGCAGGTCAGAAACGGCATCTTTCCTGTCCCGGAGGAGAGATACCGGCTCCTGTGGGACAACATCGCGCCCTGGCACCAGCTGAGAAAGATGTCGACCCGCCTGGGGAGCCTGGGCGCGAACATCACCTCGGCAAGCTACACCTACTGCATCGGAGCCCTTGAAGGGGAATATGACGCGTACGAATTCGACGGCCGCGACCCGCTCGCCTGGCTTGCACGGCTCCAGAATTTCTCGGTCTGCCCCCACGGCCTTGCCTTACGGAGCAAGGCCATGAAGGAGGTCATCGAGCGCAATGCGATCGACGGCGTGGTCTTTGCCGGCAACCGCAGCTGCAAGGTCTATTCGCTGATGCAGATGGACCAGATGAAGAATATCCGGGAAGCGCTGAACATACCCTGCGTCATGATCGACGTCGACCACGCGGACGAGCGCAAGTACAGCGAAGAGGCCGCCTTCACGAGGCTGGAGGCCCTGCTCGAAATGATCGATGCCAAACGGGCGGGAGAAAGGAGCCGGGCGTGATCGGCTCTTTTTGAAGTCCCTTATACGAAGGCCGCAATCGACCCTTTCCAAAGCAGCAGAGAACGGTTCTGAAAATGACAGGTATTATCCATCCGCATAATTACCCCCCATGTATGCCGTTTTTGAATTTGACTTATAAAGCTCCATGAACTACCCCCTAAGATAACGACAGAGCTTCACACTGTGAACTCAAACGCAGAGCATAAAGAGAAAAAGAGATTTTTGTGAAAAGAATCACGTACCTCGACAATGCAGCCACCTCATGGCCGAAGCCGGAAAGCATGATGTCTGCCATGGAGGAGTTCAATCGCTCGGTGGGCGCCAACCCCGGCAGGTCCGGCCACACGCTCTCCATCGAGGCCGCACGGATCATGATGGATGCGAGGGAAGCCCTGGCAGAGCTTTTCGGCATTCCCGACATGCTCAGGATAGTCTTCACGAAGAATGCCACCGAGGCCCTCAACATCGTTATATCCGGGCTGCTTCGACCGGGCGACCATGTAATCACCACAAGCATGGAGCACAACTCGGTCATGCGGCCCTTAAGGTTTGCTGAAGTTAACGGGGTGAGGCTCTGCATAGCCCCGTGCACAGAGGCAGGCGAGCTCGACCCTAAGGAAATTGCTTCCCTCATCAGGCCCGATACGAGGGCAATCTTCATCACCCATGCATCGAACGTGACCGGCACGATCATGCCGGTGGCTGAAGTCGGTGCCATTGCCCGGGAAAGGGGCATTCTCCTGTGCGTGGATGCCGCGCAGACCGCAGGTGTGCTCCCCATCAATGTCGAAGACATGCACATAGACCTCCTCGCCTTTACCGGCCACAAGGGGCTCTACGGCCCCCAGGGCACCGGCGGCCTCTATATGCGGAAAGGCCTTGAAGAAATGATCTCTTCCCCAATGCTTGGGGGCACGGGCAGCAGATCGGAGTTCGAGACCCAGCCCGAGTTCATGCCCGACAAGTACGAAGCGGGCACGCCGAACGCGATCGGCATCGCAGGGCTTCATGCCGGGGTGCGGTTCATCCTGGATACGGGCATCGAGACCATCCGGCAGAAAGAAGAGGCGCTCACCGCATACCTCCTCGCAGGTCTCGATTCCATCCCGGGCGTCCGCATGTTCGGGGTGCATGACGCAGCGAGGCAGACCGCCGTGGTATCATTTACCATCGAGGGAATAAACCCGTCCCAGGCGGCGCTGATGCTTGACGATGAGTACGGGATCATGTCCAGGCCGGGCCTGCACTGTGCGCCCTCCGCCCATAAGACCATCGGGACCTTTCCCCAAGGGACTGTCCGGTTCAGCCCCGGGTTCTTCACCACCAGGGAAGATGTTGAATACGCCGTTAAAGCGGTCGCCGGGATCGCAGAAGAGAACAAGACCAAGGAGCTGCCATGAAAAAAGAGATCGATGCACGGGGCCTGCCATGCCCCGAACCTGTTGTCCTGACCAAGAAAGCCCTTGAACAGTACCCCGAGTTCACGGTGATCGTGAACGAAAAGGAATCGGAGGAAAATGTCAGGCGTTTTGCAGAGAGCATGGGATGCAGGATCTCGTTCAACCGGAAAGGCGCCGACCTCTATCTCACCATCATCAGGCAGGAGGAGCCCAAGCAGGCAGACACCTCCGGCTGTCATTCAACAGAGCCCGTATCCGGCCCTGTCGTAGCGGTCATTGCATCGGACACGATGGGAAGCGGCAATGACGAGCTCGGCGCAGTTCTCATGAAGAGCTTCATCCATACCCTGACCGATCTATCCAAGCCGCCGACTACCCTGATTTTCTTCAATACCGGGGTAAAGCTCACCGTCTCGGGCTCCGAAGTGCTCGACGACCTCGAAGATCTTTCGAAGAAAGGGGTGACTATCCTTGTGTGCGGAACCTGCCTCGGGTATTTCGAAATCAAGGACAAGCTCGCTGTGGGCAGGGTATCCAACATGTATGAGATTGCCGAGAGCATGCTTAAGGCAGGGAAGATCATCCGGATATGAGCGACCAAGGCTACTGCGTACTCCTGTTCGACTCGGTGAGCTCGACGCTGCTCGCCGAAAGAACCCTGAAAAAGCACGGTATCGTCCACAAGGTGATTCCGGTGCCCCGTCAGATCAGCTCCGATTGCGGGGTGTGCATCCGGTTCCGCCCCGAGCTTCGTGAAGAGATCATATCCGCCCTCACGGGCGCCGTGGAATTCCGCGACCTCTGCACCCTGTAATTCAAACTCAATACATCGAGGAGCATGCTGGTCCCGAGCCGTATCAATACCTTGCATGGTACGGGTGAGGGCAGATCGCCTTTTGGAACAAAGACTGTTTCGATATATCGGCCTTCGATTATTTATGGCTTGAAACCATCCGCTGTATTCATGTGATTAATTATTTGCAAAGGACGAGTGCGCAAATGAGAGATCCAGGACAGCGCGGCATGAGATGTTCCGCCCTGCGCTTCGGGAGGACCGCTTCATTCTCCTGAAGCGCAGGGCGGATCACCGATCCCCTTAAAACATCCCTATAAGCTCTCGAAGAGCGCCTCGATCCTGGTCCTGATCTGCTCGATATCCCCTGTGGAATAATCGGTGACGATCTTGAGGTAGGGAAGACCGTGCTCGTTCCGCGCGTGCTGCCCGATCTTGTACGACTCGATGTTGTACGTATGGCAGGCATGGAGGACAATCTCGATGACGGCATCGGGCTTGAAGCTATCCACGAGCCCGTCCATGGCCTTCAGGCGTCCGGTATTGGGCGTCATGCAGGAGCAGGGAATTTTCAGGTACTTCCGCGAGAGGGCTGCAATCGGGTCGCCGGTGTCTTCTTTGATCCGGCCGGCAAAGGGCTTCATGCCCGAGCATGCATCCATGGCCACGATGCGGCCGCCGGCTTCTTCGATTATCCGGTATACTTTAAGAGAATCGCCGCCCACGGGACACCCGGTGACGAGCACGCGCGGTGCGTTCTCCGGGCCGTGAGCGATGCCTTTTCTCTTCCGGTCTTCGAGCTTGTCCAGAACCTCGGCAAGCATGCCCTCGATCTCCGATGCCCTGGCGAGCTGAGCCACGAGGAGGAAGTCATATGTCTCCTCCCAGGAGATGAGCGGCGGATGGTGCATCGCATAGGAGAAGACCTTGTCCATGAGAGCGTTCTTCCGGTTCGTATCCTTGATCTCCGCTTCGATGGCATCGTCGTCTATCACTGCATCGAAGGTCTTTTCCAGAAACGACGCGAACTTCCTGAGCATGACCGCCCAGTTGGATTCCGCTTCCTTCTCGTCGGGCAGCTGCGGGAGGTCCATGACGAAGAGAGGCCTGTTGGTGGAGATGAGCTCGAACATCTTTTTCTTCCCGTCGCAGGTCGTTTCCCCGACCACGGCATCGGAAATGCTGAAGAAGGGGCAGGTATCTTTGAGGATAAATCCATAGCTCGACTTGATCAGGGGACACAGGTTGGACGGCAGCACGGCTTCCGCAGTCTCGATGGTAGAATTTGCATAGGCGCACAGCACTGCCGGGGCAGCATCCATGGCCCGGATGATCTCAAGTGGTGCATACGCGCAGTACGCCCCCACAATCTTGCATCCCTTTTCCCGCTTCGACTGCAGGTACGCCAGTGCCCGCTTTGTCGGAAAGCCTGTATACTCATCGTTCAGTAGCGGCTCGATCTTATGTTCCATTTTTCTCTCCCTTTCTTTTGATGAAACTCTCCAGGTATGTCTATAGGAAGGGGGATACTATAGCAAATAGCTTATTCCTATAGCTGCACGGGCATTATTCAATGAGTGTATCCTTGCCCGGCCGAAGCTATCACATGCTTCTATGAATCTAAATGACAACGCACCTCCTGTACATACGGTCATGCGGCGATCAAGCTGATCTTCTACCTCCGGCTCGATAATAAAAACCATGGGATTGGTACATTTTTGTGAAGAAGCATAAAGCCATAGATAGTATTCATGCGATGCCGGGTATTAAGAATAGACATTATTGTCCCCAATGAGACATTGGTATATAGTGCCGCAATTGTAGTTCAGTATCAGATGAATTGGGCTTCCTGGTACAGTATGAAAACCTTTAAGGCGAGGAGATAAGGATGAAATCTACCATAGGATTCGACAACGAACGCTATCTCAGGGAACAGACAAAAGAAATTCTCGAAAGGGTAGAGCGGTTCAATAACAAGCTCTATCTCGAATTCGGCGGCAAGCTCCTGTACGATTATCATGCAGCGCGGGTCCTTCCGGGATACGATCCGAATGTAAAGATGAGGCTCCTTAAGGAGCTCAAGGACAAGGCGGACATCATCCTGTGCATCTATGCGGGTGATATCGAGCGCAAGAAAATCAGGGCCGACTTCGGCATCACCTATGATTCGGATGCCATGAAGCTCATCGACGATCTCAAAACCTGGGGCATCGACGTGCTCGGCGTGGTGATCACGCGCTATGAAGGCCAGCCGTCGGCGAGCCTGTTCAAGAACAAGCTCGAAAGGCGCGGCATCAAGGTCTACACGCACCGGTACACCAAGGGATACCCCACCGACATCGACCTCATCGTCAGCGACGAGGGCTATGGGGCGAACGCCTATATCGAATCGAACAAACCCCTCGTGATCGTGACCGGCCCCGGTCCGGGCAGCGGCAAGCTCGCCACGTGCCTATCACAGCTCTACCATGACTACCACCGGGGCATGAAAGCAGGCTATGCCAAGTTCGAGACCTTCCCCATCTGGAGCATTCCTCTCAAGCACCCGGTCAACATAGCCTATGAGGCCGCTACTGCAGACATCAGGGATTTCAACCTCATCGACCCGTTCCACCTCGAGGCCTACGGAAAGACCTCGGTGAACTACAACCGTGATGTGGAAGTGTTCCCCGTGCTCAAGCGCATCCTGGAAAAGATCACGGGCGGTGAGTCTTTCTACAAGTCGCCCACGGACATGGGCGTGAACCGCGCAGGCTTTGCCATCGTGGACGACGAGGTGGTCAGGGAGGCCTCCCGCCAGGAGGTGATCCGCCGCTACTTCCGCTACCAGTGCGAATACGCGATGGGGTTCACAGACAAAGAGACCGTGCAGCGGGTCGAGCTCCTCATGAAGGATTTCGACATCACTTCCGAATACCGCAGCACCGTGGTTCCCTCAAGGAAAACCGCCGTGGAGGCGCAAGACGACGAGACAAAGGGCAACGAGGGTATCTACTGCGGGGCAGCCATCGAGCTTAAAGACGGCACCATCGTCACAGGCAGCAACTCTCCCATGATGCACGCCGCATCGAGCCTGATCCTCAAGGCCATCAAGCACCTCGCCGAGATCCCGGAAAAGCTCGAGCTGCTTCCCACAAACATCATCGAGTCGCTGCGGAACTTCAAAACCGAGATCCTGGAAGAAAAAACCGTGAGCCTCGACCTCGAAGAGACCCTCGTATCGTTGAGCATCAGCGCCATCGGCAACCCTGCGGCCAAGCTCGCCCTGGAAAGGATTAAAGACTTGAGGGGCTGCGAGGTGCACATGACCCACATCCCCACTCCCGGCGACGAGGCAGGACTGAGGCGCATCGGGGTAAACGTGACAAGCGACCCGAATTTTGCGACGAACAACCTGTTTATTTCCTGAAAGACCTTTTGATCGGAGTAATAGATGATGAGGCAGGATAAAGACGAAAATCCCGCCTCATCATTGTTCAGCACACGACACGTTTCGGGAAGAATACCGGGCCGGATCTGTCCGGTTGGATACCTCTAGATCTCCCTCCCGGCGCGGTGCCCTTCGTGGATCGCCTCCAGGAGCCGTCTCGGGCTCTTGGCATCGCCGATGATAACATAGGGGATCTTGAGCTGTTGAAGGCTTTCTTCCAGGCTGTTTTCCGGCCTGGCGCCCATGGCGGTGACCACCATGGCTGCAGGCTCCGACATCTCCCGGCCCTGCTGCGTATATTCAACCGCATCTGCGCCGATGTTCTTCACGGTTGCGCCGAACATCAGCCTGCCGCCCGCCTCCCTGATGCTCTTGTGCAGCCAGTACCCGTGGGCGGTCTCTTTTCCCACAGGAGGTCTCGCGAGCATCTCTACCACCGCTGTCTTGATCCCGTGCATGAGGAGGAACTCCGCGGTCTCCATGCCCACGTATCCGGCGCCGAGGATCACCGCAGGGCTCGAGATTTCTACCTTGCCCGTAAGCACATCCCGGGCGTCCAGGACATGCTTTTGATCGATGCCGGGGATGGGAGCCGCCACCGGATATGCCCCGGTTGCAAGGATCACGGCATCCGGGGGATTCACTTGAAGACGGCTGAGGGTTATCTCATCCTGGAAGCGTACCCGTACGCCGCGCTTGTCCAGCTGCCGCATGATCCAGTTCACCCATCCCAGGAAGGCCTCCTTGTGGGGCGGAGAGCTCGCGGGCTGAAGCTGGCCTCCGGGTGAAACGTCCCTCTCGAACACTTCGACCTCGTGCCCGGATTCGGAAGCGGCCAGGGCTGCGGAAAGGCCTGCCGGACCTGCCCCGATGACCCAGACCTTCTTTCGGACTTCTGCCGGCCCCTTGGCCTTTGTGTCCGCAGCAGTGGGAGGGTTCGATCCCTTTTCGCTGCCCCCCGATACGGGAGTCTCTTTGAACTCCCTTCCGCACACCGGATTGAAGGTGCAGGTGGCGGATTTCATCTCGAAGCTCAGCCGCTCGATGCAGCCCTGGTTGCAGGCAACGCACCAGCGGATATCGTCGAGATCCCCGGAGCGCGCCTTGTTCATGAAATCGGGATCGGTCAGGTGCTGCCTGCCGAAGGAGATGAGGTCGGCATCTCCCCTGGCGATGGCTTCCTCTGCCTGCTCCGGATCGTTGATGCGCCCCACCCCGATCACCGGGACTTTTACCAGCTCTTTGATGGCTCGCGCACGGAACAGGTTGAACCCGGGCTCGGTCTCCATGGATGCGATGCTCAGGTTTCCCGGCGTGGAGTACACGCCGATGGAGGCATGGATGGCATCAACCCCGGCAGATACCAGCCGCGGAGCGAGCCATTTCATGAATTCCAGGTCATACCCGCCGCGGATCATCTCGTCTGCCGAGACCCTGATGATGACCGGGAAATCCTTTCCCACCGCGCCCCTGACCGACTCGATAACCTCGAGCGCGAAGCGCGCCCGGTTCTCGTCGCTCCCGCCGTATGCGTCCTGCCTCTGGTTGGAAAAGGGGGAGAGGAACTGGGTGATGAGGTAGCCGTGCGCGCCGTGGATTTCCACTGCGTCGAACCCGGCCTTCTTCGCCCTCACGGCCGCCTGCCCATAGGCGTCGATCACAACCGCGATGCGGTCGAGGCTCATCTCCTCGCAGGGCTGCTGCAGGATGGCGCTGGGGATCGGAGACGGCGCCTCGGGCATGGCTCCTGTCGCAAACTCCGTTGTCTCCCTCCCGGCATGATGGAGCTGGAGCGCTGCATCAGGCACCCTCCCGGTGGAGGGCCTCAGGGATCTTCGCCAGGGAGGGGATGAAGTCGTCGCTCCAGGAACCGATCTCGTTGGGGAAACCTTTGCCGCGCGGCAGCACCGCGCATACCTCGGTAATGATCAGGCCGGTGCCTCCCCGTGCCCGTGCGGCAAGGAATTCGACATACCGGTCGCTCACCGTGCAGTCCATGTTACCGTATGCAGTTCCTATGGCCGGCATGACCGACCGGTTCCTGACAGCCATGCCGTTGATCTCTATGGGTGAAAACAACCTGGGATACTTCATTTTGCCTCCCTCATTCGGATTTCTTGTATTCATAGAAGCCTTTGCCGCTCTTGCAGCCGAGCTCGCCCCTCTCTACGTAGTGTTTGAGGAACTCGGCATTCTTGACGCTCTGGGGGTCCTTGCTCTTCTTCGACCAGTACTCCGTGACGATCCACACGGTATCGAGGCCGATCCTGTCCATCATGGCAAATGGGCCCATGTCCATGTGGGTGACGCCCTTCCAGGCGCGGTCGATGTCCGCTACGGTTGAAACCCCGCGCGCTGCCAGGGTCTGGGCCGAATGAAAGAAGCCCATGAGCATGTAATTGAACACATAGCCCAGACTTTCCTTCTTGATGTCGATGGGGTCAAGCCCGATCCTCAACGAGAACTCCCTCACCGCCTCCGTAATCTCGGGCAGTGTCCCGGAATGGGGCATGACATCCACGATGCCCGTGAGGAGGATATCGTGGAAGTGGAAGGCCAGGAACCTCTCGGGCCTGCCCGTCGCCCCGGCAATCATGGAGGGAAGGAGCGTCGAGGTGTTGGTGGTGAAGATAGTGTGCTCCGGACACAGGGCATCGAACTGCGCAAAGATCTTCGCTTTGAGCGCCGGGTCTTCGGGCACGGATTCGTTCACGAGATCGATATCGATAGCTGCCTCTTCCGGGGAGCACGAGGGGATTATCCTGTGCATGGCCCCATCGATCTCGTCCTGGGGCGTTTTCCACTGGGCGGCATAGTCTTTTGCAAGCTTTTCCAGACCCTTTACGGCCTTATCCAGGATCTCCCGGTTCAGGTCGTAGAGGATCACGTCGCAGCCGTGCAGTGCGCAATAAAAGCCGATCTGCCGGCCCATGGTGCCTGAACCGATGATGAGTACGCGCTTGATGTCCTCTGCCTTCATGTTCCTTCCTCCGTCTTCATTTTTCTATGTCAAAGTAATGGGCTGCCGTCTCCCGCGAATCCGGGCAGCTCATTCGATCCGTCCGTTTAAGAAAACCCGGTGATCATCTTCGTCAGCTTCCCATGGCGCCGGGTTCATAGTTCAGCATGGACAGCGCTGCCTTTTTCATCTCCTCCCGGAATCTGCCGGAGGATTGCTCATCCACGTAGAAATGCTTGAAGTGACGATACCCTTCCAGCATGGTGATGATGATGTCGGCAGTGACGAGCGGGTCTTCGACCCGGATGATCCCTGCTTTGGTGAATGTCTTCAGCTCCCGGCACAGGTATTTCCTGAACAGAGAATAGAGGTGCTTAAGCCGCTCGTTTATCTCATTATTCCGGAAGCTCACCGAAATGACCGAGAAATCCGCGGCGATGTTGGTCATCCCGTACCACTGCTCGCCCCAGAGCACACCCAGGAGCTGGTGGAGCCTGGCATGCGGGTCGTCCTTGTCGACATGGATGTTGTTCAGCAAGTCCGAGTATTCCCTGATGATGTAATCCACCATCTCGATCATCATGTTTTCCTTGGTGGAGAAGTAGTGCATGATGAGGCTCGGATGGATGCCCATCCTCTTTGCTACTTTGCCGATGGACGCACCTTCGATGCCTTCCTCGACGATGGTCTCGTAAAAGAACCCCAGGATTTCCGGTTTCCTCAGTTCTGCATTCTTTCGCGCTCTCATGGATGTATCCATATCACGTAATTAACTGAACATTCAATTGAATATAAGGTCACTGGCCAGGCTCTGATACAGACTACCCTGCGCTGCTGCGGGCATGAGCGTTTCCCTCCATGAGCTCGATGAAACCCTCCATGCGCGTCCTCACCTGGCCCTCGGAATAGGCTCTGGGGTCGGCCTGGTCGCAGTCTAAGAGGAATACCGGTATGCCCTTGTCCCTCTGGATGGCGTTCTTGAGGTCCATCATGGACGTTGCGGACGGCCTGCAGCTCATATTGTGGTGCAGGATGACGCCGTCGATACGGTACTCGTCGATGAGCTTTTCGAAGTAGGGGATGCGGGTCTCAAGATTGTAGTTGTACGGGAGGTGGATGAATCCCTTCGCAATCTCGCTCACCTGTTCCTTGAATGTGGGCATCACCTTCCTCCGCACGCCGAAGGATTCGGTGTACGGCTCGTAAGCGACCACGGCCCCGTACTGCAGGAGCTCGTTATAGAGCTTTGTCCGGTGCCAGATGGGGATGCCTTCCCAGATGAGCCGGTATTTTTCTTCGCCTTTGGCTACGGCGCCTTCGCCTTTGTCCACCCGTTGCGCAAGCTCGTTTCTGATCTTTTCGAAGAGCGTGATGCTCTGCTCCAGGCCGATGAGGATGGCGAGCGGGAACAGCGCGTTGATGGTTTCCTGGATGAGATACGGTGACGGTATCCGCCTGCGCAGATCCATGATCTGCCACCAGAGGTCGGTCAGGCGCTCCGAGTTGGCAAAGACGGCCATGAAATGCGCTTCGTCTATATGCACACCGAAGTGCTTTTCCATGAAGCCGAAGTAATTGTAGGTCTGCTCTTCGACGTAATCGACATATTCCGCCATCCGCTCGTCGTCCGATCCCGAGACGAAGCTCGGCACGTCGTAGCAGAAGTACGGGACGCCCAGCCTGCGGGCCTCTATCTCGAACCATTTCCAGTGGGTGTCGCAGATGGTGTTGGCGGCAAGGATCACATCGGGGTTGAATATCCCTCCCTCGTGCATGGGCAGGCCTTTCCTGAAAGCGCCCATGCCGGTCTTCATGTAGCTGCACAGATCGCGGCAGTAGCCCTCGCTCTCCATGTGCTCGATCATCTCCAGGGACTTGCCCTGCAGCGCGGCCACGATGGCCGAGTTTTCCGGCATGAGGCAGAACACGTCCAGCGCCCACGTGAGCTCCACAGGAAAACCTGCGGTAACCCAGGCGGATCTCCTAAGGGGGTCCTGCGAGGCTTTTGCCGCATCCGCCATATAGTTCATGACGATGCCCAGCAGGTCGGAGGCAGACTGCGTATACTTCATCCTGATCTTTTTCTTTTCCTGTACAGGGGCTTGCATATCGGACATGTCGCCTCCCTTTAGAGCAGTTCCCTGAATGCCTGCAGACGGGTCACCAGGGTGTTGTCGATGTTGGGGGTAAAGTCACGCTCGATATGGATGAGCGGATACCCCTTTTCCTTGAGCGCCTTGTTGATGAGCACGGAATCAAGGGCAAAGGGCTCGCAGAACTTTACATTCTGGGACACGACGCCTTCGATCCCGGTATTTTCCATGCAGCTTAAGAGGTAGTCCAGCCTTCGGGCCGGCGGATTCTTTGTCGGGGGTGCAGGCTTTGCGAAATGGTAGCTGATGAGCGCATCGAGGAGGTCCTCATCCTCCGGGATCAGGGTTGCATAGTAGCGCTCGCCGATGGACAGGTCGTCCCGTACGGCCCTTAAGCCTGCGATATCGAGGATTTCCATGAACTCCCGGTAGGTGACATCCGAGCCGGTGAGCAGGACAGGGGTTCTGTCTCCGGGGAAGACAGGCCTCTTCCGCCAGTCTTCCAGCGTCCGGTCGAGGAGGCTCAAGACTTCAACCTTGGGGAGCTGCAGGGTCTTTTTCATCACATCGAAGTAATCCGCGTTGGGGATATCCTTACTCGCCCTGAGCGCCCCCAGACCCTGGAGCTTTTTCTTGATCGCATTGGAGTCCCTGACGGCCTTTTTCAGCCCGTCTCTGGTGATGCTTACGCCGTACTGCTTCTCCAGGCTTGCGATGAAACGCTCCATCTCCTTCTTGAAGAACCCGGCCGCTGTCGCATCGGTGTTGAGCGGCACGTTCAGCCAGTACTGAAACGGCGTCTTCACGTGCATCTTCCACACATCGAAGTGGCGGTTGGTGGCGTCGCACCCGTGAGCGAACACGATCCCTGCCCAGTCCTTCGATGAGTTCAGGGCCTCGACCATGAAGCTCTTTGCAGCAGGGCAGAAAAAGGCTGCAAGGCACGAGTCCACGGTCTCGAGCGGGGTGTGCACATCCCCCATGATCTTGTACGGAACAAACCCCGCCGCCATGAGGATCTCCTCGGGCATGTCGTGCGTCGAATCGAAATATGCGATCTTTTCCATGGGCTCTCTCCCTTTCACGGTCTGATAACGATCTTCACGTCGCCGGATTTGCCTGAGTGAAGGGCCTCGCACGCCCCCTGGACCTCGTTAAGACCCACGGTTCATGTGCCGCTTTTGCCCGGTGTTCCCGGAGTTCTTTGCTTTGTGCGGCGGCTCGGGTTCGACGGCAGCCTTGACAAGCGCTCCCGCTGCGTTTGCGTCTGCTCGATGAGATAGGACCGAAGCCGGGAGGATACGTCTTCCGGCTTTGTTTTTCCTGCCATCTGGTCTTGGACCCAGGCACGCTGTGTGATGACGTGCCTGCGCCTGTCGACATACCGGAAAAACGAGATGGCGAACTGCAGGCGGAGCTTGCGCATGGAGTTGGCGAACAGCCGCAGGATGGTGCTCCCGGCAAGCTTCACGAGAGTATCCTGGATCTCCACCTCGATGGAGGCAAAATCTTCCAGCGATCCGCACCGGTCGAGCAGATCGAGCTGCTGCGTGAAGAGCCTGTCGATGGAAGCCAGGTCCGAGGGGGTGGCACGGCCGAACGCCGACTGTGCGATGGCAGGCACGACCTCGATCCAGTGGTCCAGGAGCTCCCTGTTGAAGGCGCTTCCGAGATCGATGTCCGGCATGGCGAATACGGCGTCGAGGAAGTCGAGCCCTGCATGCTCGCGATAGTCGAGTACAACCACTCCCGAGCCCTGGACTGCCCGGACGATGTTCCTTCCGGCGAGTTCGCTCAGGGCTGCACGCAGGGAGGTGCGGTCCACACCGAGCTGTTCAGCAAGCACCCGGTCGGGCGGAAGCTTGTCTCCGGGCTGAAGCTCGCCCACGAAAATACGCGCGAGGAGCATGTCTGCAATGCGCCTCGGAAGGGGCTTCTCACGGTCCTGGGAATTACTGCTTCTACTCTGAATTGATCGGGGACCCGTCTTTTTCATAGGATTGGTTTATCCAATAATATGGATTGGAGAACCATGTCAAGCCATATTATTCTCCTGATGAAAAAAGCGGGAATAAATTCCTTTCGGGTAAGCTTATAAGGCTCTTCTCCGGGAGCTTAAGAGCCAGAGAGGCATTTTCGACTCTTTGACCCGGAATGGGCACACATTTTCGCTCACAAACCGCACGTCTTCGATGGTATAGAAGGCATGCGGACTGAACTGCTCGATAATTTTGATGATGCGCGGGATGTCATGACGCTCCACCACGGAAAATATCAGGTTAACCGGGCCCGTAGCCCCTTCGGCGCCCACGCAGGTCAGTCCGAAGCCGGAAGATTTGAGGCACGCAGCCAGCTCTTTCGAATCATTGCGGGTAATGACCCTGATGAGGACCTTTCCGATGGAGAGAAGGTTTTCCAGGTACATGCCCACATAGGTGCCGGAGGCAAACCCGGAGGCATAGGCGACGAAGCATGCAATGTTGATATGATCGCCCTGCATGATCTGTCTGACGGCGAGCAGCCATATCATGACCTCGAAAAAGCCGATGAACGGGGCGATAAATTTGAGGTTCCTCGCGATAAAGATTATCCGGATGGTGCCGAGGCTCACATCCATGATCCTGCCGAGAAAGATCAGGACAGGAAGAACGACCCAGATGTAGATGTTCATATCCAAGAGAGCGTGAATACCCATATGTAACCTCCACGCCCCTGGCTATAAAATATCTTGCCGGTACTGGCAAGAACAAATATCCATGCGGGTTTACCGGGCATAGGCAGAAATCAACAAGGGGGATTCGAATCGGCAGGATTCTCGTATACTTAAGGTGAATGCCGTTCATCTCACCCAATAATACCCCTGCCTGATCTTGCTCTCCCATCCTGCCGATATTATTACCATGAAAATTTGTTCTATGGCGCATTATGCATGTGGTTTCAGCGATGCTTCCCGCATAGCGAAAAGCCGGACCTCGTGCTCACCGTTGTCGCCCCTGCGACGAAGTATGCAAAGGACAAGATCGTCGGAGCAGGCATCCCTATGGTCTTTGCCGGCGTCGCAATCCCCGAGGCTGCCGGCTGTGCGTCGCTTACCAAGGCAGGCCAGGGATTTACGGGCGCGACCCTGTATCCGGATATGAAAGACGCCCTGAAGCTCATCCGGCTTGCTTTTCCCAATATCACCAAGTTAGATCAGTATTGTGTATTATAAATATCCGGGCTTCATTTTCTACGTAGGGACCGACTTTACAACCATCGGCTCCTATTCGGGCCGGCAGGCGGCAAAGATCCTCAAGGACGGGGTCAAACCGGATACGCTTCCATCCTCAGGCAGCAGGATCTGACGATTATGGTCGATACCAAAAGGATGAAAGAGCTCGGCATCCAGCTTCCCATGCAGATCCTTCAGATTGCAAAGCCGGTGCAATGACATTGAGAAAACTCCCCTCTCCTCTTGATGAGGGGCAAAAAGCTCACGTATACGGACCAGTCACTGGGAAGAAATGCAAAATAGAGAGGGGGCTGCTGCGCCGCCCCTTCTCAAAAAACATGAATACAAGGTTGCCTTTATCCGGGATCTTGGTTACACTCTTTCGTGAAAATTTACAGCATGAGAGGGGAAAAGGTTCAGGACCATGAATTGCAGCAAACCAGTACCTTCCGCAGAGGATCTTCTCAGGGCCGAAAAACAGGTGCTTGCAGGGATTTACGGGCGTCTCTACGCCAGGTATGTCACCGACCATGAGGAAAATATCGCATCACTCCTTGCCCTGGCAGTTGCAAGGACACTGCTCTCACTTCCAAGCGAAGACGAGAAGATGAAGCTTTTCATCGAGCAGAACCGCGATCGCATCGATAGAGAAATACCCCTATTGAAGGACGATACGGATATCAGGAGGATGGTCACGGATAATCTCGTGCTCAGGATCGTGTTCCTCCACAAAAAAAGGGGCTGCAGCAATGACGAAGCGCTCGGCATCATAGAAAAGCTCAAGCAGATGGGTATCTATCTTGAAGGGAGCACGCCTCCCACGCCGGGTACATTCGTACGTTCCGCAAGCAGATTCTTTGCTGAAACACCGTTGCGGCAGCCTGCCCCGCCAACGAAAAGCTAAACCGTATACGTACATGAACGTACGCGCCCTGCGATCCGATCTGATGCTCTTCATCACCGCACTCCTCTGGGGCTTTGCCTTCGTAGCTCAGCGTATGGGGATGGAAGATGTAAGCCCTTTCACCTTTAACGGGGTGCGCTTCGCGCTGGGTGCACTCGTGCTTCTCCCGGTCATTCTTTTCACCGGTATGCTAAGACCGCGCGCTTCACATAAATCCTTGTCCGCAGGAACAGGCGGCATGTTCAAGGTCGGGCTCCTTGCGGGCTGTCTGCTCTTTGCCGGTGCATCGCTGCAGCAGGTGGGTCTTGTGTATACAACTGCGGGCAATGCCGGATTCATCACCGGCCTCTATGTCGTGCTCGTACCAATCCTCGGGCTCCTTTTCAGCCAGAAGGCATCCAAAGGCACATGGCTCGGCGCCCTGTTTGCAGCCGCAGGCCTGTATCTCTTAAGTGTGACCCGAACGTTGAAGATTTCTTACGGGGATTTCCTGGTGCTTCTCGGGGCCTTTTTCTGGGCAGCGCACGTGCTCGTCATCGGCCGGTACTCACCGAAGATGGATTCCTTCAGGCTTGCGTTTTTCCAGTGTGCGGCGTGCGCGATTTTGAGCCTGGCCACAGCGACTTTCAGCGAGTCGATTACGGCTGAGTCCCTGCGCAATGCTGCATGGCCCATATTCTACGGCGGCGCCATATCCGTGGGCATAGCCTATACTCTCCAGATCGTAGGCCAGAGAGAAGCTCCCAGCGCACATGCTGCAATCCTCTTGAGCCTGGAGGCGGTGTTCGCAGCCCTCGGAGGATGGATCATACTCAGCGAGCAGCTCTCTACGAGACAGCTTATCGGGTGCTCTCTCATGCTGCTGGGCATGCTTGTTTCCCAGCTGTGGAGGGCCGGGTTCGATGCGGATGCCGCTGTCGGAAACGATGGTTCTACCATCCTGGACAACGAACAGGCAGGCCGCCAGTGACCGTTTTTTCCGGCAAGGGCGGAAATACATAAATATTAATTATGAAAAGACTTCATCTCATACTAATTTTATCAATGTCATTGACCGATAGTGAGGTCATGATTACTAAACCTTCATCAGAGAGGATGTCATGGATGTAAAACTGGTAAATCCATTCATTGAAGCGACCCTTCACGTGCTGTCGAGCATGGCATATACAAAAGCCACTGCAGGGAAGCCCTACCTCAAGAAAGATACTGTTGCCAAAGGGGATGTCACCGGAATTGTCGGCCTGATCGGCGAGGCGAGCGGGACCATTTCCGTCAGTTTTACCGAGGAGTGCATTCTCGCTATCGTCAGCAATATGTTCGGCGAAGAGATCAAGGAGATCAATGACGAGGTCAAGGACGCGGTCGGAGAGATCCTCAACATCGTATCCGGGCAAGCAAGAAAAAAGATCGAGACTACCGGCAAGATACTGAAGGGCGCCATCCCTACCGTGATCGCCGGGAAGAACCACACCATTACCCATATTACCAAGCAGTCGATCGTTGCCGTTCCTTTCGAAACCGATAACGGCGGATTCACCATCGAGATCTGCATAGAGGAATAGCCTCTTCTCGGGTATCGTTTCCGACAGGACAGATAAAGTACCCCTTAAGCGAGCAGCAGAGTATCAAAGCTGCCCTCGTTCTCTGTGTCCTCTCACGACTTTGCTATGCGGATACCCTAAGGGGAGAGGAAGAAGGGGAATCCAACCCGGTCTTTTTTTATTGGAGTGCCCCCTCAAAGGAGCGGTTCTGTTTGCCCGTTTCCTCCCCTCTGTGATATTCAATTAAATGTGGGCGGCGTGATTCGGCATATCATCATGGAATGTGAAAACTCATCGTGCAGGATGAGGTTTCCTGTTGTCGAGATGCCGGGCTTGAAAGACAGGTGTCCCCTGTGCGGTTTCCTCACCAGGCCGGTTACCGCTCCCTATGAAGAGCACCAGGTGAGCAGAGGAGCAGACCTGTTGTGCGGGCCTCGCATCGAAGCACTCCTGGACAATATCCGCAGCCTCTATAATGTGGGATCAATGTTCAGGACGTCTGACGGTGCAGGCATTTCCCACCTTTATCTCTGCGGCATGACCCCCACACCGGACAACCCCAGACTCGCAAAAACCGCATTGGGCGCCCAGGAAGCCGTGCCCTGGAGTTACATGACAAACGGGCTCATTGCAGCAGGGCGGCTCAAGGAATCGGGCAGGAGACTGTGGGCACTGGAGGGAGGAAACACCTCCCTGCCTCTGCAGGAAGCGCTTCGGGAGATCGAGGGGCCGCCTGTGGTACTCATCGTCGGCAACGAGATATCCGGCGTCGATCCTGATATCCTTAGTCTCTGCGACAAGGTTTTTCACATTCCCATGAGAGGAACCAAGACCTCTCTGAATGCTTCCGTTGCCTTCGGCATTGCCGCATACACACTCTGCATGCCCGCGGCACCATAGTATTTTCGCTCATTTTATTGTTCAATATTCATTACGCCGTTGCCGATATAACCCACATAAGTACCGGATCAATACGGTGGCGAGGATACTATGGATGTACAGATGGTGAACCCATTTATCGATGCAACTATCTATGTGCTGTCATCGCTTGCCTTCACCAATGCACATGTGGGAACGCCTTATCTGAAAAAAGATTTCGTGGCCCAGGGCGATGTCTCGGGAATCGTGGGCTTAAGCGGAGAGGCTAAAGGAACAATATCGGTTACCTTCACGAAAAAGTGCATCCTCAAGATTGTCTCCAAGATGTTCGGTGAGGAAATCCAGGATATCAACGACGAGGTCAAGGACGCGGTCGGAGAAATCCTCAACATCGTTTCCGGAAACGGCCGGCAGAAACTTCAGGCAATGGGCAAGACCGTCAAGGGCGCAATCCCTACGGTTATCACCGGCAAAAATCATGTTATCACCCATATGACAACGTATCCCATCATAGCCGTCCCTTTCAGCACGGAAAACGGTGACTTCACCTTTGAGGTCTGCTTCGAGAAATAATCCTTAATGAGAGACAGCCGGAGGAAAAACGCATGACCCAACTCAAGGATTTTGAATCAAGAGACTTCATTGAACAGGTTTCACTCATGAGTTCGCTCGTTCAGAATAAAGATTATGAATCCATTCCCGAGATCATTCGTCTCATCGAGAAGATCTCACGGCACGAGGCAGTCGGGCTGGTTATCAGAGATACCGTGAAGTCACTGTTCGCAGGGAGCGAATCTCATACGGTTGCGTTTCTCCAATCAGAGAACCGCGAGATACAGAGGATATGTATCGATGTCGCAGGGCAGAAAAAATTCAAATCGGCAGGGGATGTATTGCTCGGGGTGGCTGATAAAGCCTGTGATAAAAAAGAATACGGGTTGCTCTTCGCACTTATCTCCTCCATTTCCCAGATACTGCCTCCCGGATCTCTTGATCTTTTTATAAAATTCATGGACCATGAAGACCCGCTCATTTCCTCCCAGTGCATCGAGATACTCGGGGCCTTGGGAGACCTCTCGTCAATGAACCGGATGTGTGAAATCATTTCAGAAGCCGAATCGAATGTTTTCGGCGGAGAATGCGACCTGCCTGCAGCAAGCGCCATCATGACCCTGGCCAAACTCAAAGACAAGGATGCCGTCTGTTTTCTTGCATCAAAGGTACACCACCGGAACCCTGCAGCACGCAGATTGATCCACCAGGAACTGGCAGATTTGGGGCCTGCTGCCGTAGAACCCCTGGCCGAAATCTTTCAGCACGGCGATGTGGACGAAAAAATACTTGCCGCCGACATACTCGGCAGTATCGGCAGCAAGGAGGCCGGCGATGTCCTCGTCAAGGCCCTGGATAAGGGTCTTGCACAGCACCCCAACATCCGTTTCGCGATCTATGAATCGCTCGGGAGGACCCCGGGGATGACAAGCCTGGTCTGTCTCGTCGATGCCCTGGAAGAGACCGATGCAATGGTCCTCATGGCAGTGGTTTCTTCGCTCGATACGCATCTGAACCCCTGGATCCAGGAGAAGATATCAGGAATCATAGTGGCGGGAAGCGGACAGAGTATGAAGCTGGTAAAGGCTGTTGTCGCATCCAGGGCACTGAACATTTTCGAAGGCCTCTACACCGGCAATGAAACGATCGCTTCCCTGCTTATCGAAGAGATCGGCAATTCCGGAGATGACGAACTCATCCGGCTGTTCCGTGAAAAACTCGCTGAGATGGCCGTCTGCCGGGCTCGAACCGATGCACGGGCACTCGAAAGTGTCTCCGGCAAGGCAAAAGACCTTCATATTCTCGCTGTCGACGATTCAAAGGCCATGCTGAACTTCTACAGAAGCATCGCCGCATCCATGGGCTTGAAGATATCCACTGCCGAAAACGGCAAAGACGCGCTGGATGTCCTCTCGGGCAGGGAAAAGCTTTGCCTTGTCCTGACCGACATGAACATGCCCGTTATGGACGGAATAGAGTTTACCACAAATGTGCGATGCATGCCGGGCCATGCCGATATTCCGGTCCTGATGGTCACCACGGAATCGGAATCCTCCCAGGAAGATCTGGCTCAAAAGGCAGGAGTCTCGGGTTTTCTCCATAAACCTTTCAGTGCCGAAAAACTGCAGGAGATCATCAGGCAGCACCTTTTCTGAAAGACTGCCGCACTTTCCGCCCGGTACACGGTATTTCCGGGTTTCCTTTAAGCATTTCAAGAATCTGCTGATAAATTTATCACTGACGATTTATATCGTTTTTGATTGGCATGTGCTACTCCCTTTCATTATTCTTGATTTTATAGACAAGAATCAGAGGGGGGTCGCTCATGGATCATGGATCAGGCATCGTTATTCTTGCTTTGATCGGTTTGATATCGGGAATCGTATCGGGCATGTTCGGCATCGGCGGAGGCGTCATCATCGTTCCTGCCCTGGTTTATCTCATCGGTTTTTCCCAGCATACCGCCATCGGAACCAGCCTTGCGATCCTCTTGCCGCCGGTGGGCCTTGGGGCCGTGCTGGAGTATTACCGCCACGGGGATGTCGACTTTCGGGCTGCGATCATCGTTGCCCTGGGGCTTTTCATAGGGGCATGGATCAGTTCGTATGTTGCAAGCAGGATACCCGAAGCATACTTACGCCTTGCCTTCGGGGTATTCGTGATCTTCCTGGGGGTCTACATCGTCCTGAGCACCGTGAAAAAGATTCCGTCTCTCTGATTTTTGGATGCCTCCGTCCGTCGATGAATGCTCCTGATAAACCATGCCCCATGCCTTCCCCCTTCTCATAAGGGAAGCTGCATGGGGGATAATCAATCCGGGACCACCCGGCTACTTCAGGTGTACCCTCTTATCCTCGGGCAGGTCCAGGCCCAGCTGACCGCCGGGGTTCAGGATGCCGTTCGGATCGAAATGCTTTTTCAGAGCCCGTAAAGCATCCATCTGCTCAGGTCCCAGGTATTCGTCAAGGTACGGCGCCATCATACGGCCGACACCGTGGTGGTGGCTCAGGGAGCCGCCGTTCTTCATGATTGCCTCGATGACACCCCGCTGGAAGGACTTGAATTCCTCGACATCCGTGGTTTTCATAATGAAAATGAAATACAGGTTCGTACCCTGGGGATAAAAGTGGGAGGCATGGGTCATGCACATGGTTTTGGGCCTGTTCTTGATGTAGGCTCTCACACCCTCGTGCACCTGATGGAGGTTTGCCCAGGTGACGCTCGCCTCTAGGGTATCGATCTGGATGCCGTAATCCTGCAGGTCCTCACGCATGTATGGCTCGGTGTACCGGGTCTTCTCCCACTTTTTTGCCGCATAGCCTGTCAGGTAGCGAGCGCCGTAGGATTTGCACACCTTTATGATCTTTTTCTTGACGAGCTTCGTGTAGCCGCCCTCTCCCTCCACAGTACCCAGGCACAGGCAGCGCTCCATGGGAAGGAAGCCTTTCTTTACCAGATACCTGTCAACGAATGAAGGAATGCCGTAGAGCTTGAGGCCCCGGTCGGTCTCTTCCGGGTCGGATATCCTGAAAATCGCAGGCTTTCCGAATTCGGCCTGCATGATCTCCCTGCTCGCATCGACTGCAGCATCCCACGAGGGGAACATGAAGCTGAAGTATTTCCTGTTCTCGGGCATGAAGCGGTAGATCTTCATGACCACTTCCACGAGGATCCCGTACGTGCCTTCGGAGCCCTTCATGATGTCGCTCACCTTCGGGCCCGTGGCCGATGCGGGGAATTCATGCGTTTCAAACGTGCCTGCCGGGGTCACGTATTCCTGGCTGATGACGAGGTCGCAGGCATCGCCGTAATAGGTAGACGCCTGTCCCGACCCGAGCGTGACGACCCATCCGCCGACCGTTGAGTACTCGAACGACTGGGGGAAGTGCCCGCAGGTATATTTTCTTTTCGTGCCGTAGATCTCGGGCGCACGGTTGAGGGCCTCTTCATAGGCTGGGCCGAACATACCGGGCTGGACCCGGGCTGTCTGGTCGGCCTCGTTGATTTCGAGAAGCTTGTTCATGTGCGTGCTGATCACCAGGGTCACGCCTCCTTTGGCGGGCCTCACACCGAAATTCACCGAGGAACCTGCAGCGAATACATAGATGGGAATGCGGTTTTCGTTGCAGTAGGCAACCAGGTCCTTCACGTCTTGCTTATCCCTCGGGTGCACCACAACGTCGGCCACCTCCCGGATGATGCCTTTGCGAAGCTCCATGAGCTCTTCGGTGGTTTTGCCGTAGGCATACTTGACCCTGCTGTAGCCGTCGTTTACGACATTTTCTTTTCCGACGATTTCCCGGAACCGCTCAATATGCTTTGCGTCGAGCGCTACCGGTTTCTCAAGCACCACCTCGGTGTTCCCTTCCTCGACCTTGCGGCTAAAATCATCCTTATCCATGGCAAACTCATCCATCATCATGCCGACCCACCCGTGACTCGGATGCTTGAAGGCATCCTGCTTGCCGTATTTCACGATGGACCTGATGGTGCCTTTCCTTGGCGCTGTTTCCGTCCAGTCAGGCTGGAACACTTTTTTCGTGAGCATCACTTCCTCCCGGATGTCGTTTCCCGATTATCCTCTGTCCCCATACCGGGGATCGCCAGCAGCTCGACCACGGCCCTGTACTCCCGCTCCTTCTTCTTTTTATCCCAGCCAAGCTCGCGGGCGGCAACTGCTGCTACCTTGTGCAGGATATCCTCTCCCGGGTTGCCGAGCGTCGCGATGCCTGTCCTCCTGAGCACGATATCACTTAAGGATCCGGCCATCTCATGCCGTATCGCAAATACAACCTCGGCCAGGATCTCACCGTCATGGGTGACGACCTCTGCATATTTTTTGTCTTTTTCTGCTATCCCGAGGACCTTCTCATATTCGGTGCCGTAATGCCTGCCCACGTATTCAAGGGTCTTCGCGCTGAAGCCGGGGTGCTTCTGCTTGGCGCCTTCGATGAATGTGGTGATATCCCGGATCTCGCAGCCGTGGAGATACCGCATGGCCGTAATGGCCTGGCCCATGGGCTTGCTCGTCTTCTGCCACACAAGGTCCATTACTTTCTGCGCGAGGTTCCTGCTGGTGGTATACTTGCCGCCTTCAACGGTGATGAGGCCGTCGAGGCCGTCTGCGGCATTGTCGTAGATCTCGTACTTTCTCGAAGACTCGTACGTTCCCTCGGTCTGTTCCTCCACCAGGGGGCGCAAACCGCCATAGGTATGTTTCACTTCATCAAATTTCACGAAGCCTTCCCCGAAGGTGGAGTTCACCTCATCGATAAGCTCCATGATGCTCTGCCTGGTGACGCGGTACTGATCCGGGCTCCCGACATATTCCTTGTCCGTGGTTCCTATGAGCGTATGCCCCCGCCAGGGGATCAGGAAGAAATGCCTGCCCTTGGGCGTCATGGATGCAACCACGCTGCCGTCATCAACCTTTTTATCTGTAATGATATGTATTCCTTCGGAACGGCGAAGTGTCTCGTTCACCTCTCCTTTTTTTGCGAGCCCCAGGAGAATGTCGGCCCAGGGACCTCCGCAATTGATGGTGATATCTCCTTTGATTTCATGATGGGTATCGTTCAGGGTATCCGTCACCTTCACCCCAGCCACCCTGCCGGCATCGTCGACGATGAACCCGTCCACCTTTGTATAGTTCGCGACCTTTGCGCCAAAGGCTATGGCGGATTTGATGAATGCGAGCGTGAGGCGCTCGGGGAAAATGCTCATGCAGTCATAAAAGATCGAAGCGCCCGTCAGCTTCTGCTCTTTCAGGCACGGCTGCATCTCGACGGCTTTTCTGGTCGATATCGTCTTGTGAAGAGGAATCTTCTTGCTCTCGTCCCACGTTTTGCCGCGGTCATAGGAAAGGATGTCGTAGATGGTGAGGCCGGCCTTTATCGCCCACTTGCTGTTCTTGAGCGTGGACTTGTAGTGAGTCATGAGCATGGGAAACGGATAGACAAAGTTCGGCGCGATATCTTCGAGGATTTTCCTCTCTTTGAGCGATTCCCTCACCAGTGAGAATTCCATGTTCGCAAGGTAGCGCAACCCTCCATGGATAAGCTTCGAGGTGGCTGAAGAGGTAGCCCCCGAAAAATCTTTTTTCTCCACCAGCGCCGTCTTCAAGCCGCGGCTCGCTGCATCATAGGCAACAGAGGCGCCGGTAATGCCTCCTCCGACCACAATCACGTCAAAATGTTCTTTCGTGTGCTTTTCAATAAACCTTTCCATGTTCTTACCTCCTTGATTTCTTCCCGATCTGCAGCTTGTCGACCACCGCGTCTTCTGCGAATTTCATGACATCCTCCATGATCCTTCTCGCTTCTCCGGCGTCTTTTTCGCGGACGGCATGGTAGATTTCCTCATGGAAACGCTGGGATCGCGCTATGTTTTCAGGATCATTGAAATAGAGATACCCATATTCCGTTACGAACTTATTGAAAAAGTTCAACAGAAACAGATACAGGATGTTGGCGCTTGCCAGGCCGATGATATGATGCACCTTGATATCTTTTTCCAGCATGGAGAGATCTCGGTTTTTCCAGATTACCTCTTCCAGGGAGGCAAGGTGCTCGTCCGTCCTGTTCCTTGCTGCAAGCGAGGCCATCTCGGGGCCGATGATGGTGCGAAACTCGAGCAGGGTCGAGATGATGCTGTCCCTCTGCTCATCGTCGAGCCGGATCATTGCCCTGATGAGCTCGAGATTTCCGCTCTCGAGATAATTCTTCACATATACGCCGTCGCCGTGGCGTATCTCGACGAGGTCAAGAGATTCGAGCTTGCTCAAGCCTGCCCTGACTGTTGATCTGTTGACGCCGAGGTCCAGTGCGAGCTCCCTTTCCGTAGGAAGCTTTTCGCCCACTCGCAGCTGGCCCATGATGATGCCCTTTAAAAGAATATTCTCTATCTCTTCGGAAAGCTTGTTCCGTGTCAGCGGCCGTGCAAAAGTCAAAGTTGTCATCGCTTTCTCCTTGTTATTGGTTCGGTGGTCCGACCATTGGACCATTTTAATGATAACCCGACTCCTGTCAAGCATTTTTTTCATGAAGCCCTGCGGGGGGAAACACTGATATCCCTGCTGATTTCCACAAGGATGGTTTTCTTCCTAGCGGTGCCGGTTCTGATCAAAAAGGTACCTGATGCAGCCCAGGGAGGTTTCAATCTGGCCCGGCAATACCTTGGCAAAGGAATCCAGAAGGATCATGGCATCCAATGTGGACTCGACATCCGAAGCATCCTTGAGACGCATCGCAAAGGAAGTATTGACCAGGTGGATATCCTGGTAGATCTTCATGAGACCTGCGAGTTCGAGGTCGGCATCCCGGTTTTTGTCCTTCTCGAAATACTGGGCCAGGAGATACATGGAAGCCGCCCGGTACACGGTCTCTTCATGGGTTGCAAGCGGCAGATGAAACCGCGCCATGGGACGAAACGGTGCGGTGAGCGGGCAACCGCATGTTGCGGAGGTGAGCCCCATCAGTGAGCTCAGGGCATTCTGGAGCGTGGTAAGTTGTGAGAATATCCGCTCCTGGGTGACGACATTGAGGTGAATCTCATGGAATGAAAGCTTGCCCCTGAACTGATTCACAGAATTCACCAGGTGGATTGCCAGGGGGCAGTGGGGATATCTTTCATAGGGAAGGGGGCAATTGGGGCACTGGTGATACCCGAGCGCTGTCCAGGAAGGCAACTCCTGCGGAGGATCGTTCAGCAGCAGGAGCGAATTGGGATGAAGCTTCAGATTGATGATCTCCTGGCTTCCATCACCGAAGGTAAAGCAGTAGCGGATAGCGATGGTCTTCATGCCGATCCCTTCTGCATAAGAGGATCATTCAGCATGTGCCGTGCAGCCGCAGGGGCGTTCTTTCTCTGGTCATGAAATTTTATGACGGATGTAATCATTACTGGTGAATATCGTCATTCAAAAGGCAAATCTTAAGAAGGCAGGCGTTGTTCCGGAGATCAATAATCATGCATCCCAAATCGTTGAGGCCAAGCCGGTGAAACAGGCAAACAAAAAGGCCGGCTGGACGACCCAAGCCGGCCTTTTTGTTTGCCTTGTCAGTAAGAGGCTCTAGAAGTTGTAGCTCGCCTTTGCTGCGTAGAGATACCAGTCTTCTTCGTAGCGCTTATCAGTCGAACCTTCAGGCACGGGCGGATTGTCAGCCCCCAGCAGGATCGCTGCCCCGTCCATCTTATGGCCTTCGAGCTTGAATATCCAGTTTTCGCTCACGTCGAACCGCGTGGTGAGGCACCAGTCTTTGAGCCAGGCCCGATACTTTTCGGTATCAAGACCCTTGGCTACGCGTTCGGTTCCGTTTTTGTCGCTCTTGTTGGCATAGTAAATCGAGTAATACGTCCCCAGCTCGAACCAGGGGGTGAACCGGTAGGCAAGGCTTGTATAATAGCCCTCCGAAGTGAATTTATCTATCTTCACCGTACCGTCGGTTCCAACATTAACACCTGCAGCTACCAGGGATGGATTGAATACCCCGGTGTTTCTGAACAATTCATTTTTGAGTTCAAGCTCATACGTTGTTCTCATATATTCAGCTGCAAGCACCAGGTTTCTCCAGGTGAACTCCATTGATGCGGTGTATGCAGCGGCATCTGCGTCGAAACTGCTTTTGGGAACAGTGAGCTGTGTCCCGAATGTATTCAGGCCGGCCCCTAGACTTGCAAGGGCTTGTCCATCATCGCCCAGAGCCTGACCTACAGCAATGAGTGTTGCCGAATCAAGCATCGTCGTACATTCCGAATCAAAGGAGTAACCATACGTGGATGTGCCGAGCACGAGCCCTTCCAGGTTCGTGATCCACTTTACACTCCCTGCATAGGTATGCTTTACATCGATGTTATCGACATCGATCGTCATCCCGAGGCTTCTGAACGGCCACTGGTCTTCGAGCAGACGGGCAGCACCCTTGTCGTTGGAAATGTTGATCGTGCCGTACTGCACGTCGTAGTTCAGAGAGCCTATATCGCTCAAAGGAATGTCTCCATACAACCCTGCGCCCTGGATGGATGCGCTCGATTCCCTCCACGCCTCATTGTAAACGCTCTGGGGCAGGAATACGAAGGTACGGAGCATGTCGAGGTCGCGGGTCTCGTTGTAGAGGCCGTGGACGAACTTCATGTTGCCTACCCTGAAGCCCATCTCATCCCTCCAGTGGTAGTCGGCAACTGCCCAGTCCAGGAGCACTTCGTTGTTCCCTATGGAGCCTAAGTCCCGTGCAAGGAACTGCATGCCGAGACGGAGCTTGTCGGATACATCGGCAGAGAAGTTGATGCCTGCCTCATTGAACTGGGTGGTGCCGTCTTCTGTCTCAGCAAAAAAATTGTTGTCGCTGCTCTGCAGATACCCCTGGGAGATGAACCCCCGGATATCTAACCCTTTATATTCGTAGGCGTAAATACACCCGAATCCTTGAACCGCTGTCAATACGGTCAAAATGAATATCACTCTCATCAGATTTTTCATGCCCTGCCTCCTACTCAATCGTAATGCTCTTCACCCGGCTCTGGTATGCGCTAGCCGGGATATACCCTATGGCGCCAGGAGTATTCGTGACGAATTCAATAATTTCCTGGGGGGTTGCAAAAGTGTCCGGGACTCTTCCCCTGCCGGTAAATGCCTGCTTCTTCCAGTAGTCCCTGAACTGCGGCGGCGTTTTCTCGACATATTCTTCCAGGAAAACATCGTTTGCCTCGCTGTCCTTCAGGAGTGAAAGAGTGATTTTCTGACCGTCGCCCCACCGGGTCTTTCTGCCCAGGAACATCTCCTGGATATTGTCCCTGCTCAACGAACCGGCAGGTACGGAATCATTGCATATCACGATCACGTCGCCAGCCCTCCCGGAGGATGCGGAGAGTCGGGTAGGACCGGATGCGGCAATACCTATAAACAGAATAGCGATGAGCACAGGTATGATCCTCCACTTCATGACAGTACTTCTCCTTTCCATAATAATATCAACTTTGTAAGCCCAATATTGCATTACATATGGAGCACATATCGGGGATTAATCGCCGATTCTTGAATGGCGGTTATCTTTTGCCCTTTTTTGCTGTATAACCCAATCTCTCAGCAATATCAATATTTTCGCATTTGAATATTTTCGTTAAGGCTTTTGGGATGTTTCACATATTTTCCGGCACAAAGAAGAAAAATCGATTCCCACACCATTTGCAGACTGAGGCAAAAGACTCGTTGCCGTCATGCCGGGGAGTGTATTCACTTCCAGGCACCAGAAACGGCCATCCGCATCCATCATGAAATCAACTCGACTATAGTCTCTTAATTTTAAAGCCTTGTGTGCCTTGAGTGCTAATGCCTTCAGCGCAGTGGTTTGATGATCATCCAGTTCGGCAGGGAATATTTCTGTTGCGCCGCCTGGCTGATATTTGCTTTCGTAATTAAAAACCTGACCGTATCGCGGGATAATCTCACCAACCGTTAAAGGCGTGTCATCCAGCATTCCTACGGTGAACTCCCGTCCTTGAACATAACGCTCGATAATCACTTCGTTATCGTACTTGAAGGCTTCGGCTATAGCGTCTTTTAAGAGACGGGGCTCCTTTACAACTGAAAGACCGATGGTGGAACCTTGGTTATTTGGTTTTACAACGACAGGGTACTCAATAGAATAAGCCGGTACAGACGACGGCGAAGACAACAGGTCCCAATCAGGGGTTGGAATATCTGCAAACCTGAACAAGCGCTTGCTGAGATCTTTGTCCATGGCTACTGCACTCCCCTTCATGCCGTTGCCGGTGTAATGCAGGCCGGAAAGGTCGAGAAAGGCCTGAATGCTGCCATCCTCGCCGGGGACTCCATGGAGCGCCAGAAAGTATAGGTCTACATCTTTTAAAGTAGAAATGACGCCGTACAAAGTTGAAATAATCGAAGCACCTCTATCATATGCCGGAGGGGTATCGGAAAGAGCGGTATTGAATATTCGATCTTCTTCCTGTGGTCCCAGTATACCAACGGATATGTCTACAGCAACGACCTCATGCCCGTCTGCACGTAGAGATTTGATCACCTGAGCTCCGCTTGCAATGGAAACATCACGCTCGGGGCTAGGCCCCCCAAATAAAACAGCTATTTTCATAATGCTTCTCCTGTGTAGAATTTCCTTGATGCCGGACATTAATGAAACTTTGCTGCTTAAGGCAAATTAAAAAATTCATTTTTATATAAGCCTTTTCCTTGCCTCAGCATTTTCCGGAATGAGATATCTCGCTTCCTGCCGTTTTTACTTCACATCAGGCGCCTTGGGAGGAGCTTAATTATGAAAAAAATTGATTTGTGAAAAATACGCTTGACAGAAGAAAGGAATGGAGTGATATTGTAATCACATTGTGCATGTTTCATGCACAATGTGCAAGGGGAGGCCGGTGAAGAATATTAAATCCATTGAAAAGGCCGTTGACATCCTATCCTGCTTCACTATCGATTCGCCCTCCCTCACCGTCTCGGAGATCAGTGTCATGACCGGTCTCAACCAGAGCACCGTATCCCGCATCCTGGCCACACTGGAAAAGAAGATGTGCATGGAGCGCGACCCTCACAGCGGGAAGTACCGGCTCGGCGGGATAAAGTTCCACCAGTGGAAGAATGTCCTGTCACAGGAGACAAGCATCGTCGACCTGGCTCGGCCGATCATGGAGAAGCTCAGGGATGACTGCGGCGAGGAAGTCACCCTGTATATCCCCGGCGAGGGGAACAGGATCTGTGCCGAGGCGGTGAAAAGCCGTTTCGGCGTTGCCAAGGTCACGCAGGTAGGGAAGATCCTCCCGCTCCACTGCGGTGCATCCGGCAAAGTGCTCCTTGCCTATCTCCCTGAAAAAGCCCGGAAGAAAATCGTCTGCAGCGGATCTCTGGAAAAATACACCCATAATACCATCACGGACCCGGTGGAACTTGAGGCAGACCTGGAGAAAATCCGGCTGGACGGTTATGCGGTCAGTGTCGGAGAGAGGGAGGATGGGACTTATTCGGTGGTAGCCCCCGTCATGGGAAGCGGGGGGAAAATCATAGCGAGCCTCTGCATCAGCGGGCCGATTTTCCGTTTTTCTGAAGTGGAACGGGCTAAATGCATCAAGGCTGTCCTGCACGCCGCAAAGAATATTTCCCTGACACTGGGGAGTACCCAGAGGAATGAGAGGAGCAGCACGTGATCCTGAGCTTATGCATCCGCTTGCGCAGGTCTTCCGGAAATAACCTGCCGCAGGAGCTCCGTAAGGCTTTACCTGCCCATTACCATAAAGAGGCGGCCGGCGGAGGCATCATATCGGCCCCGTCAATAGAGGATGATCTTCTGGATCAACAGAGAACCTGATTCTTAAGGAGGAGCAACCAATGTCCATGGCCCTACTAGCCCTGATCGTCTGTTTCGTCGCCCTGCTGATCGTCGGGTTTCCCATTGCCTTCAACCTGATCCTCAGCTCGCTTGTCTATCTTCTGGTCGGAGATTACCCGCTCACCCTGATCCCCCAGCGGATGTTCCAGGGCATGAACGGGTTTGCCCTCCTGGCTGTCCCCTTCTTCATCCTCACCGGGCAGCTCATGGTCAAGGGGAGCATCCTGAAGGACCTGACCGATTTCGTGAATGCCTTCGTGGGTCATGTCCGGGGGGCACTTGCCCTGGTGACCGTGGGCACGTGCCTGTTTATGGGTTCCATCGTGGGCCTGGCCGTGGCCGAGACCGCATCGCTCGGGTCCTTCCTCATCCCCATGATGAAAAAGGAGGGGTACAAGCCGGGGTTCGCTTCGGGAGTCATGGCCGGCGCCTCACTGCTGGGGCCCATCATGCCCCCCAGCGTCCTCATGATCCTCTACTGCATCTCCGTGGGCCGTACCTCCATTGCAGGGATCTTCCTGGCAGCCATCATCCCGGCCTTCCTGATCGCCTTCGCCCAGATGCTCGTGATCTACTTCATCGCCAAAAAGAACAAGCTGCCGAACCACGACAAGGTCGGGTGGCCCGAGAAATGGGTGCAGTTCAAGAAGGCCCTGCCTGCGCTGTTCCTCCCCGTCATCATCCTGGGCGGTATCTTCGGGGGCATCTTCACCGTGACCGAGGCCTCCGCAGCAGCGGCAGCCTATGCCTTCGCCCTGTCATGTTCTTTACCCGGGAAGTCAAATGGCGCGACCTGCCCGCCATCTTCATGGAAACCGGCGCTGACCTCGGGCCTGGTCATCCTCCTTGCCGGCGCCGCCACGGTGACCGCCTGGGCCATCGCCAACGAGCAGATCATCGAGGCCATCAGCGGGCCGCTGGGAAATGTCCCGCTCTGGGCCTTTCTCCTGCTGCTCAACGTCATGCTGCTGATCAACGGCATGTTCATGGACGACTATGCCTCGGTCATCGTGCTGGGCCCGATCCTGGCGCCCATCGCCTGGGCCCTGGGCGTGGATCCCCTCCAGATCGGCGTCATCATCTGCGTCAACCTTGTCATCGGCCTGGCCACGCCGCCCTTCGGCATCACCCTGTTTGTCACGAGCCCCATGGCCGGGGTCTCGGTGGAGGATTCCTTCAAGGGGGGCTGGCCCATGATCGTGGCCAGCATCGGCGTGCTCATCCTGCTGACCTACTTCCCGCCGCTGACCCTGTGGCTGCCGCGGATGTTCGGCTATTAGCCGGATGGATCTGAAGAAGAAGCGTTTTATGAATACGGCGAATAAACAACACCTATAAAAAAACGTTACGGAGGTAAGATTATGAAAAAGAGTCAATGGCTGACCATGGTGGCCTTGGTCGCAGCGTGCACCGTCCTGTTCTCGGGAATGGTCTTCGCCGCTTCGCCCATCAAGGCAAGAGTTTCGCTCTGCAACTCTCCGACCCATCCGCAGTCCATCGGCATGCAGGCATTCAAGAAGTATGTCGAGACAAAGACCAAGGGTGGAATCCAGGTCGGCCTGTACTACAACTCCCAGCTCGGAGGCGAGCGGGAATCCGTTGAGCAGGTCAAAAGCGGTTCTCTGGAGATGGCCACAGCCTCGGCCGGCCCGCTCACGACCTTCAACAGGAACTTCATGGTCCTGGACATCCCGTTTGCCTTCGACAGCTACGAGATCGCCTGGGGCGTCCTCGACGGCCCCATGGGTCAGAGCCTGCTCGGCTCCAGCGAAAACATCGGGCTCAAAGGCCTGGCCTATCTCGAGAACGGCTATCGCCATGTGACGAACAACGTCCGGCCCATCAACGGTCCCGATGATCTGAAGGGCGTCAAGATCCGGACGATGGAAGCGCCCATGCACATGGAGAATTTCAAAACACTCGGCGCCAACCCCACCCCGGTGCCCTGGACCGAGCTCTACATGACCATGCAGCAGAAGGTCGTGGACGGCCAGGAAAACCCTCTGGCCAATATCTGGGAAGTGAAGATGTACGAAGTGCAGAAGTACACCTCGCTGACCGGCCATATCTACGATCCCATGCCGCTGGTGGCAAATCTGAAGTGGTTCAACAAGCTTCCGAAGGAATATCAGAGCATCGTCAAGGAAGGCGCTGTGCTGGCTCAGAACTACAGCCGGTTCGTCAACAAGGCCCGTGAGGATGCAATCATCGCCAAGCTGACCTCAAAAGGCATGAAGGTCAACGATGTATCCGCAGCCGGGAAAGAGAAGATGAGGGCGAAGTCACAGGCCGTGGTTGTCGCGAAGATCAAGGCTACCGCCGACAAGAAGTTTGTCGACAGCTGGCTCGCAGCAATTACCGCCGTGAACAAGGATGTGAACGCAGGTTTCTAGTCTTTGAACAGGAGGGGGCGGGTTTGCAGAAAAAGCCGGCCCGTTCCCTCTGATTGAATTGCCGCAACATGAGCAGAACATGAAAAGAAAACACACGGGGCGATTCAAAGGAGATGCTGAAAATGGAAAAATCGAGGCTGGAACGTTTTTGTGATGTGGTCGAAAAGACCACGCTTAACGCAACTATGGTCATCTGCGCGGTCATGCTCGTCGTCGCCTGGATGCACGTGGTCAGGCGATATGCCTTCAACAGCGCCCTGACCTGGTCGGAGGAATTCCTCCGCTTCTCTATCGTCTGGTACGCGCTGCTCAGCGCCAGCATCCTGCACAAGAGGAACGGACACCTGGGCATCACCATCTTCCGTGAGATGATGCCCAAGAGACTGCAGAATTTCCTCCGGAGGATCGTGATCTATCTGGCGACGATGACCGTGGGCGTGGTGACGGTGGCCGGGTCCATGCTGGTGGTCAGCACCTGGGAACAGATTACTCCTGCGCTGGGTATCTCTACCGCCCTCCCCTATGCAGCGATCCCGGTCAGCTTCTTCCTCATGACGATCTACGGCCTCATGCACATCATCCGGGACATCAAGGGACTGCCGCCGCTGGCCATGGAAGAAGCGAAGATTGAGGAATAAAGGTACAACCATGTATTCCATCCGTGAGCAGGAAACCACAGTCATTTATAGGGACAGGATCGAGGACGTGGAGATCTCGGTGGGCAGAGATCGATGCCTCGGACTGATCGGCTTCGAGGAACCGCCGGCCATCGACTGGCCGCAAGCTTTCCGTGCCGCCTTCCAATCTCCCCTGGGGACATCGCCGTTGCGTGACATTTCACGGGGCGCTGGTCGGGTCGCCATCATCGTATCCGACTCGACCCGGGGTGTTCCCACCGCAAAAGTCATGCCTATGATCCTGGAGGAGCTCTCAAAAGCCGGCATCCGGAAAGCCGACATCACGGTGGTCATTGCCACAGGGGTTCACCGGCCGGCCACAGAGGACGAGATCAGAGACCATCGTGGGCAGCGAGAACCTCGCCGGTCTCACGGTCATAAACCATGATCCCTATGACTCGAAGATTGCTCGTTTCCCTCGGAAAGACCTCATACGGCACGCCTGTCGAAGTCTCAAAGGCCGTCTTTGACGCGGACTTCAGAATATCGGTGGGGAAAGTCGAGCCGCATGAATTTGCCGGGTTCTCGGGGGGAAGAAAATCGGTCCTGCCGGGAATCGCCGGCGAAAGAACTATCGAGATCAACCACCGGCCTGAGATGCTTATGTCGCCGGAAGCCCGTCCGGGACAGCTCCTGAAGAATCCGATCCACCTCGATATGGTCGAAGCGGCCGGGATGCTGAAGATCCATTTCACCGTCAACCTGGTCCTGAACCAGGCAGGGGAGACGATTGGGATCTTCGCCGGCGACCTGGACGAGGCGCACAAGGCAGCGGTGGGCTTCATAAGGTCATTCTGTCAGATCTCGCTGAAGGCACGGCCCGACATCATCGTCACCACGCCGGGCAGGCCCTTGAACATCAATTTCTACCAGTCCGTCAAGCCGCTCATCGCCCTGGCCCCGGTCATGGCGCCGGGAGGGGTTCTGGTCCTCTACTGCTCCTGCCGGGACGGGCTCGGCACGGAGGACATGCTGATCCCCTACGAGGGGGCGCAAGATATCGAAGAGGTCATCCGTCGCTTGAATACCGATTACCGGATCCAGATGGACCACGCCCTCCTGCTGGGCAAGATCCTCCTGAAAGACATCCGTATCGTGGTGGCCACACCGAGCGTCGATGCGGCCATAGTGCACAAGATGTTCATGAGCTCCGCAGGATCCCCGCAGGAAGCTCTGGAAAAAGCTATGAACATGGTCCCGAACCCGAAACCCACGGTGCTGTTCTTTCCTCAGGCGCAGCGGGCCTTGTCCGTTCTCGACCAGGTATCGGCTATATAAAAAATCAAGGATTCGAAAGGAGCGACACTACGATGAAAAAATTCAAAATTACAGGCGTCTTCGCCAGGGAGATACTAGACTGCCGTTGGAACCCGACGGTTCAGGTGGATGTCTGGGTGAACGACGAGATCCTTGGCAGGGCCGATGTACCTGCCGGACGTTCGACCGGTGCCAACGAGGCCAAAGAGATCCGTGACAAGGAAAAGCGCTATGACGGCATGGGCGTTCGCAAGGCAGTGAAGAATGTCAACGAGATCCTCGGGCCCGCCATCATCGGCATGGATGTAACGGATCAGCGCAAGGTAGACGAGAAGCTGCGCGCCGTCGACGGGAGCAAGGACAAGTACAAACTCGGCGCAAACGCCGTGGTCGGCGTTTCGGTGGCAGTGGCGCGTGCCGCCGCAACATCGGTCAGCTTCCCCTGTACCGGTATGTCAACTGCAATGCCCATGTGCTGCCCGTTCCCTTCCTGAACCTGCTCAACGGCGGCAAGCTGACCTCAAACGATCTCGATTTCCAGGAGTTCTGCATCTTCCCCATCGGCGCCGAGACCTTCACCGAGGCCATGATGATCGGCAACGCGGTCAACAACGAGCTCCGCGAGATCGTCGTCAAGAATTACGGTAAGATAGCGGCCAATGTGGGTGACGAAGGCGGATTCGCCACGCCGATCAAGAAGGTGCGCGAGGCCATGGATTGTCTGGTCCAGGCGGTCGACCGCTCAGGCTATGACAAGAAGATCGGCTATGGCTTCGACTGCGCGGCCACACACTTCTACAACACAAAGACCAAGAAATACACCCTCGAAGGCATCGAATACACCACGGATGAACTTTTCGACTACTACAAAGCCCTCTGCAAGGACTACCCGATCATATCCATCGAGGACCCCTTCGCGAGGACGACATCAAGGGCTTCGTCCGGGCCACCAAGGAACTGGGCATTCAGATCGTCGGCGACGACTTCTACTGCACGAACCCTGCCCGCATCAGGGAAAGGGCGCCCAAGGGCGCAGCCAATGCCCTGCTGTGGAAGTTCAACCAGATCGGGACGCTCTCGGAAGCCCTCGACGCGGCCGAACTCGCCTATCGGCAAGGCTTCGGGATCATGGTTTCCGAGCGCTCGGGCGAGACCGAGGACCCCATCATCGCAGACTTTGTCGTGGGCATCAATGCCGGCCAGATCAAGACAGGAGCAGGCGTCCGCAGCGAAAGGACGGCCAAGTACAACCGCCTCCTGCTCATCGAGGAGGAGCTCGGCTCGCAGGCCCGCTACGCCGGGCTGGATTTCCGCTGCGCATTATAGTGTGAGAACACGGGGAACGGTTTTATTCAGCAAAGAGAAACGTCAGCAGATTCCCCTGTTCAACGACAGGGCTGCGGCAGGTCGCAAAAAGCCGCAGCAAAGAGCCGCAGCCCTGTCTTATTCAAGCAGGCTTAAGGAGACGTTCCAATGAGTTACATCAAGAATCTGGATGCTCTCTCTCGCACGGCAATGAAAGATTGCGCCGCATCGCGTTTGATATCGTAGACCATGCCCTGGCCAAGGCGGATCCTTACAAGGCAACCAGGAAGCTGGTCAGCATCGAAAGGGACACCCTGCACGTAGGCGAGATCAGCATCGATCTGAAAAAACAGGGGAGGATCTTTCTCCTGGGCACCGGCAAGGCGACCTATCCCATTGCCAAGGCGCTGGAAGAGCTCCTGGGTGACCGGATCGAGGATGGCGTGATCATCTGTAAATACGGACAGGAAGGAACGCTGGCCCATTCACGGCTCTATTTCTCGAGCCACCCCATCCCCGACGAGGCAGGGTTCAGCGCTGCAAAGGAAGCCCTTGCGCTTGCGGGAAAGACTCTCCCGGGGGACATCGTTTTTGCCTGCGTCACCGGCGGGAGCTCGGCGCTCATGCCCTATCCGGTGGAGGGAATCACTCTCGATGAAAAGAAGCTCGTCAACAGGCTGCTCCTGACCTGCGGCGCCAACATCGTCGAGATCAACAACGTCCGGAAACACCTGAGCCGGATCAAAGGCGGATGGCTTGCCAAGGCTGTCCACCCCCAGGCGCATCTCATCAATCTGACCGTTTCCGACGTGATCGGCGATCCTCTCGACTACATCACCTGCCCCACGGTGCCCGACACGTCGAGCTTCGACGACGCCCGCAGGACGCTCACCAAGTACGAGCTCTGGGACAAGGTGCCGGCCTCTGTCAGCCGGTATCTCAAGGCGGGCGGCCCGGCGCAGGAGACGCCCAAGGACCTCTCGGACCATAAAATCGACAACTTCATCATCGTTGCCGGGACCGCTGCCTGTGAAGGTGCGGCAGAACGGGCGAAAGAGCTGAACCTCGAGACCATGATCCTCTCCACCATGTTCGAGGGGGAAAGCAGGGAGCTGGGCGGAACTTTTGCCGCGATTGCAAAAGAGATCCTTCTGAACGGGAGGCCTCTCAAAGCCCCCTGCGTGCTCATCGGCGGTGGAGAAACCACGGTGAAGATCACATCGGAGGCCGGGCCAGGGAGGGCCCGAACCAGGAATTTTCCCTTGGCGCCGCACTCTGGATCGATGGAATCGGAGACGTGGTGATCATCGGACAGGATTCGGACGGCACCGACGGCCCGACGAACTTCGCCGGAGGCATTGTCGGACAACCTGACGGCTGAGCGGGCAAGGAAGCGGGGGATCGATATCTATGCAGCGCTTAACAGACACGACGTGACCCCTGTCCTCCGCGAACTGGAAGATGCCATCCTGACGGGCGCCACAGGGACCAACGTGAATGACCTGAAACTGGTGCTGGTCCTGCCCAAATCAGACTGTATCTGAAGGGGAAAACGTTCGATGGCCGATCATCATGCCCTCTCTGCCCCCGTCGTATTCGCCGACCGGTTTTACCTGTCGGACAGTGCCTTAGCCGAGCTCTCCCGCTTGGGCGGCTTTGCATGGGCCGATGCCGGGAGTGCCGGGGATCTTGCAGAGAAGATAGGCGGCTCCTCCGCCGTGAAGGTCATCGTCTCCGAGTACGTCCCGCGTGAATGATGCGGTGCTGGCCCGGTCCCCGGCTTTGCAGGGGGTGATTGCATACGGGGCAGGCTATGACCACATCGACGTGGGGGCGCTGAAGCGCAGCGGCATCAAGCCCTGCAACTGCCGCGGGGAGAATTCCCAGGCCGTGGCCGAACTTACGTTCGGTCTGCTCTTGAGCCTGCTGAGGAGGATCTGCAAGGCCGATCCATGGGTAAGGACGGGCGAATGGGCCAAGGCGGGAAGGACCTTGCCGGACTGGGCTTCGGGCAGGGAATTATGGAGGAAAACGCTCGGGGTTGTCGGGCTTGGGCAGATCGGGGCACGGGTTGCCGGGATCGCCCACGGGTTCGACATGAAGATAATCGGATGCGACCCCTCTTTGAATCCCGAGCAGTGGACCCGGCTGGGGGTGGAGCCTGTAACCCTGACCGAGCTCTTGTCGGAAGCGGATATGGTCACCCTCCATGTCCCGCTGGCCCCCGGCACACAAAGCTTGATAGATGCCGATGCACTGTCGGCTGTGAAACCGGGTATGATCCTGGTGAACACTTCCCGGGGAAGGGTGATCGACGAGGAGGCGCTCATCGATGCGCTTCAGACCGGCCGCATCGAGGGGGCGGCACTGGATGTCTTTGCCGCCGAACCCCTGCCGGCGTCCCATCCCCTGACCGGAATGGAGAACGTGATCCTTTCTCCCCACATAGGTGCCCTGACGAGGGAAGCGGGCGACCGCCTCTCCGATTCCGTGGCACGTCAGGTCAGAGACATCCTGGAAGGGCGGCTGCCCGAGGGTCTCATCCGTTAAAGTCCGGCGAGAAATGATCCTGCCGCCTCTGTCGAAGGTAATCTCATGACAAGCTTGAGTCTTTATTTTTATCTTACAAAAGGTTATCCAAATAAGTATAAACAATAACAGAGACCAAGTACATGTGCTCTATCGAGGCAATTACGGAATGATAATACCTGATAATCAATTAAACATCATTATTATTGATGATGAGCTGAACATTAGGAAAACACTAAAGCTATACCTTGAGACACTGGGACATAAGGTCGTTGCTGTCAGTAATTATAAGGATGCCGTTTCTGAAAGCTCCCGGCGTTCCTTTGACATGGCGTTTGTCGATCTTCGTCTTGGCCTGGATAACGGTCTCGATCTGATTCCGGAGCTCCTGGTAGAATCACCCTGGCTGAAGATTGTGGTAATAACTGCTTATGCGTCGATTGATACGGCCGTGGAGGCGGTTAAGAGAGGGGCCACGGATTATATTCCTAAACCTTTCACTCCTGCCGAGGTAAAGCTGTCTGTCCAAAAGGTGATGGAAGTACGTTCTCTTGAGCATCGTATTAATGCCCTCCAGGCTGATCTGAACCGGATAAGCCCTGAAGTTGATTTCTCTAGTGATAGTCCTCTTATGCAGCGAACCATCGAATTGGCAAGGCAGGTAGCACAGACCGATTCCATCATCATGCTGACCGGCGAAAACGGTACAGGGAAGAGTGTATTTGCCAGGGCAATTCATGCATGGAGCAATCGATCCGGAAAGCCTTTCGCTGAAATCTCGTGTCCGAGCTTGTCCGCAGAGCTTTTAGAGAGCGAGCTTTTCGGGCATGTCAAAGGTTCCTTTACAGGCGCGGTCCGCGATAATCCCGGGCGTGTCTCCACATGTGAAGGGGGGACCCTGTTCCTCGATGAGATAGGAGATCTCCCGATTTCCATCCAACCGAAGCTCTTGCGGTTCATCCAAGAAAGAGAGTATGAGCGCCTTGGTGATCATACTACTCGTAAAGCGGATGTCCGCCTGGTTGCAGCCACGAACATGAACTTGGAACAGGCGATTGCAGACCATCGGTTTCGAGAGGATCTCTACTACAGGCTGAATGTTATTCAGATTGAAATACCTCCTTTAAGAAAGAGGAGAGAAGATATTCCTCCTCTGGCAGAGAGGATGCTGATCATTTTCAGTCGCAGCAATCATAAGCCTATCCAGCGCTTTACCAATGATTCCCTCCATGCCCTCAGCAGTTATTCCTGGCCGGGAAATATCCGTGAACTACGGAACGTCATCGAGCGTGCTTCGATCCTCTGCAACAAAGATAATGTCGGAGTCGAATATCTACCGGAAAGACTGGTGAACGCAAACGACCAACCGAAACCAGGTGATTTCATTCCCCTTGATGAGCTTGAAGAAACGCATATCCGCCGTGTTCTGGCAGGAACGAAATCGCTGCAGGAAGCCGCCGCTATCCTTGGCATTGATCAGGCAACTCTTTGGCGTCGGCGGAAACGTTATAATATATAGCTTAGAACCTTCCCAACAAGACCTTACATTTCTGAAGGCAACATTGCAATTTGCAAGCTTCACATTTCAGGCACCTTGCCGAATGCAAACTCAAAGATATGCTCAATGTGATCAATTTATTGATATTATTTAACATTCCTCATGGCACAATGATTGCCTAGGTAAACCGGAAGAAGGTGGATCAATGGTAGGTTTACGACAAAAAATGCTGATCGGGTTCGGGGGTCTTCTCCTGATTATTACCCTACTGGGAATCAGGAGCATCATCCGGGTAAATGACCTGGGAGGCGCTATCCAGGCTATCTTGAGAGAGAACTACCGGAGTGTGATTGCTTGCCAGGAGATGAAGGAATCCCTTGGGAAGATGAATGACGGCGCACTTCTCGTTCTATTGGGGTATAGAAATGATGGGATACATGCCATTCGAACGAATACTTCTCATTTTGAAACAGAACTGGACATTCAATTGAACAATATCACGATCAGCGGCGAAGGTGATGTGGCCTCCAGGCTCCGGAATCTTTTCTCGCAGTATAAATCCAAGATCCGTGAAATGGAGGATGAAACCCTATCACGGACAACGCTGCGTAAGATTTATTTCGAAGATCTCATTCCGCTATTCCACGAGATCAATAACACCTCAGACATAATCCTTTCCATGAACCAGCAGAACATGGAGCAGGCCAGCCTGAAGGCAAAGGCAAAGGCGGCTCAAGCCCGGCAGGAGATGTACATCCTCCTGCTCCTTGGAGCTGCGGTGTCTGTAGCCTACATAATCCTCATCGGGAAGTGGATACTCAAGCCCATCAAGCGCCTTACTAAATCTGTAGATGAGATCAGGCACGGTAACCTTGATCTCGTGATGAAGAGTGACTCGCGGGATGAAATCGGGCACCTCTCCGAGGCATTCAACGAGATGACCGCAAGCTTACGTGAACTCCGCCGCAGCGATGAAGCCAGGCTGATCCGGCTTCAGCGTTCGGCACAGCAGACATTCGACAGCCTGCCGGACGCAGTGGCCATCGTGGATCCGGACGGGCACGTAGAAATGGCCACGGAAAAAGCCAGGAATATATTTGGACTCAAGCTGGGAGTTCTGATCCGGGACCTGCCTTTCAAATGGATGGATGAGCTTTTCCAGGCAGTAATCACCCATTCGCTTAAACCGGGGCAAAATAAAACCCTTTCTATCATACAGCACTTTTATAATGCAGAAGAACTCTACTTCCGTCCTATGGCCGTACCCGTCCTGGATAATTTCAAGCAAGTGACAGGAGCGATCCTGATCCTAAGCGATGTAACCAAACAGGTCGAACAGAATGAGTTGAAAAGGAATTTTATTTCCACTGTATCACACCAGCTGAAGACACCGCTCACCTCTGTTCGCATGGCCCTGCACATCCTGCTCGAAGAAAAAGTCGGCACTTTGAACCCTGAGCAGGGCGATCTGCTGGCCACTGCACGGGAAGACAGCGACCGCCTGTACGGAATCATAGAGAACCTCCTGGATATGGACCGCATTGAATCCGGCAAGACAGCCGGGAAAACAGAGGCAATCTCGCCCTACCAGATCGTTTTTGAAGCAATCGGGTCTTTCAAAAGCGCTGCGCGTGATCGTGGAGTGGAGTTGAGCACGAATCTTCCGGATGATCTGCCCGATGTCAATGTGGATAAAGCACAAATAGAGCAGGTCTTCGACAATCTGCTCTTCAATGCCCTCAAATATACCCCTTCCGGCGGACGCATATCGATCGCTGCCGAGACATTGCAGAATTTCGTATGGTTTATAGTAGCAGATACGGGCATCGGTATTCCGGCCTCTTGTCTTCCTAAAATCTTCGACAGGTTCTTCCGGGTGCCCGGGCAGGAGACCCGGACAGGCACAGGCCTCGGGCTTGCCATAGTCAAAGAAATTATTGAAGCGCATGGCGGGGCTGTCAGAATAGAAAGCAGTGAAGGGAAAGGGAGTACCTTTTTCTTTTCCCTGCCGAGAGCAGGAAGCATTGCTTCTTAGGGAGAATACCTATGATTGATCTCATTTACATGCTGACCACAATAGCATTTTTCTGGATATGCATCCTCTATGTGCGGCTATGCGGGAGGCTCTAGGATATGGCTGACATAATCATCTTCATCATCGGCCTCCTGCTCATCATATATCTGTTCTTCACGGTTCTGCACCCGGAAAAATTCTAAAAGGAGGGTATGAACCATGAGCATATTTCACTCTCCCTTCGGGTGGACCCAGTTGGTTCTGTTTTCCGGAATCCTGCTGGCGCTGACCAAGCCGATGGGTGTCTATCTCACGAGAGTACTGGACCCGAAAGGAAAAACCTTTCTCGATCTTGTTTTACGTCCTGTTGAAATATTCCTTTACCGGATCTTCGGCGTAAAACCCGAGTCTGAGCAGGCCTGGCAGGAATATACTTTGTCGCTCCTTCTTTTCAGCCTGATCGGTTTAGTGATGACTTATGGAATCCTACGCCTGCAGCATCTCTTCCCGCTCAATCCTCAAGGGTTTGGCCCGTTGAGCGAACACCTTGCCTTCAACACGGCCGTGAGCTTCACGACCAACACCAACTGGCAGAGCTACGGCGGTGAGTCAACCATGTCGTACCTATCCCAGATGGTCGGGCTCGCCTTCCACAACTTTGCCTCATCAGCCGTTGGTATCGCTGTTGCGGCAGCCTTGGTGAGGGGCATTGCCCGGCATACGGCGAAAACTATAGGCAATTTCTGGGTGGATATCGTACGCATACATCTCTACCTCCTCATCCCGTTTTGCCTTGTTTATGCCGTGTTCCTCGCCTCTCAGGGCGTGATTCAGAATTTTAGCCCTTACGTCACGGCACACCTTGTGGAGCCGACGGTGATCGAGACAGTGAAGAGGGATGCACCCGGTGATGGAATAATGGAGAAAAAAGTAGAAGCAGTATCCATCCCTCAAGGCCCGGTTGCTTCGCAGGAAGCGATCAAAATCCTGGGGACCAACGGAGGCGGCTTCTTGGGCGCCAATTCTTCACACCCTTTTGAAAACCCGACTCCGCTTTCGAACTTCATCCAGATGCTCTCCATTTTTCTCATCCCTGCAGGCCTCACGTATTATCTCGGCAGGATGGTAAAAAACCAAGGCCACGGATGGACAATCTTCGGCACCATGCTTGTGCTCTTCCTCACAGCCTTTCTCATCTGCTGGTGGGCTGAAAGCGCAGGCAACCCCAGGCTCCATGAGATCGGGATCGATCCGGCTCTTGGCAATATGGAAGGCAAGGAGGTCCGTTTCGGGGTCTTCAATTCCGCCCTGTATGCAGTCGTGACCACAGATGCCTCCTGCGGAGCGGTCAATTCCATGCATGATTCCTTTACGCCTCTGGGAGGGATGATCCCGCTGTTGAACATCCAGCTCGGCGAGGTCATATTCGGCGGTGTGGGCGCAGGGTTGTACGGCATGCTCGTCTTTGTCGTGATCACGGTATTCATTGCCGGTCTCATGATAGGCCGCACCCCTGAGTACCTGGGAAAGAAGATCGAGGCGTATGACGTGAAGGTGAGCGTCCTCTTCCTCATGGTGCCGGTACTCACCATCCTCGGTCTCACGGCATGGGCCGGCGTCAGCAACTGGGGCACATCCTCCCTGAACAACTCAGGTCCCCACGGCCTGTCCGAAATGCTCTATGCCTTTTCCTCAGGAGCGGGCAACAACGGCAGCGCCTTTGCCGGCCTCAATGCCGATACCCCCTGGTACAACACGCTCCTTGCGTGTGCGATGCTCCTCGGCCGGTTTTTCATGATCGTTCCGGTGCTTGCCTTGGCCGGGAACATGGCGCAGAAGAAAAGGGCGGCCGGGGGCGGCGTGAGCTTCCCGGTTTCCGGGCTCATGTTTGCATCCCTTTTAGCAGGTGTCATCCTCATCATGGGCGCACTTACTTTTTTCCCGGTTCTCTCTCTCGGACCCATCGTCGAGCACATGCTCATGCTGAAGTCGGGTATCCTCTTCTGAAGGAACAGACATGGCCATCTTACAAAGCAAATCACTCTTTGATAAAAAGATCCTTTTCCAGGCATGTGCCGATTCGTTGAAGAAGCTCCATCCCCTGTATCTGATGAAAAACCCGGTGATCTTCGTAACCGAGGTCGGGGCCGTGATCACAACCTTGGAGCTGATTATAGGGTTTGGGGGCGAACATCTCCTGTTCAACCTCCAGATATCACTATGGCTCTGGTTTACGGTGCTCTTTGCCAATTTTGCCGAGGCCATGGCAGAAGGAAGGGGCAAGGCCCAGGCCGACAATCTGCGCAAAACCCGCAAGCAGACCTATGCCAATCGACTGAAAGCAGACGGCTCTATGGAAAAGGTCCTCTCCGATGCATTGAAACAGGGTGACCTCGTGCTCGTATCGGCAGGAGAGACTATCCCGGCTGACGGAGAGATCATCGAAGGGGTAGCCATGGTGGACGAGTCGGCCATTACCGGAGAGTCCGCCCCGGTCTTAAGGGAGGCGGGAGGCGATCGAAGCTCGGTCGTGGGCGGCACGCACGTGATCTCGGACTGGATCAGGATCAGGGTCACGGCAAATCCCGGAGAAAGCTTCCTCGATCACATGATCTCGCTCGTGGAAGGGGCAAAAAGGCAAAAAACCCCCAATGAGATTGCGTTGACCATCCTGCTCTCCGCTCTGACGATCATCTTTCTCGTTGTGGTCATCACTCTCAAATTTTTCGGTCTTTATTCAGGGATCTCAATATCAATCACCACATTGACAGCCCTTCTCGTCTGCCTCATCCCCACCACCATCGGGGGCCTACTGAACGCCATCGGCATTGCCGGGATAGACCGCATGGTACAGCGCAATGTCCTGGCCATGAGCGGACGCGCGGTGGAAGCAGCCGGGGATGTCGACGTGCTGCTGCTCGACAAGACCGGGACCATTACCCTGGGTGATCGCCAGGCCACGGAGATCATCCCTGCCAGGGGCGTCAGAATGGAAGAACTGGCAAGTTCGGCCCAGCTCGCTTCCCTTGCCGACGAGACTCCCGAAGGACGGAGCATCGTCGTCCTGGCTAAGCAGTACGGCCTCCGCGGCAGGTCGATCGCGGAAATGCCGCATGCTGTCTTTATCAACTTCACGGCCCAGACGCGGATGAGCGGCGTGGATATCGACGGGAAAAGGATTCGCAAGGGATCTGCCGATGTCATGGAGATCTTCACTGGCAGAAAGCTCCCGGAGGAGGTGAGCGGAGTTGTCGACACAATCGCTCAATCTGGAGGTACACCCCTTGTAGTGGCGGAAAATGATCTCGTGCTCGGCACCATCCACCTGAAAGACATCGTTAAAGGCGGGTTGAAAGACCGATTCGAGCGCTTCAGGGCCATAGGCATCAAGACAGTCATGATCACCGGCGACAACCCCCGAACCGCTGCGGCCATTGCGAAAGAGGCCGGTGTGGATGACTTCATTGCAGAAGCCAGGCCCGAAGACAAGCTGAGACTCATCAGGAGAGAGCAGGCAGCAGGTCATCTCGTGGCAATGACCGGCGACGGCACGAACGATGCTCCGGCACTGGCGCAGGCCGACGTGGGAGTTGCCATGAACACCGGAACCCAGGCTGCAAAAGAGGCAGGAAACATGGTGGATCTCGACTCCAACCCGACCAAGCTCATCGAGGTTGTGGAGATCGGAAAGCAGATGCTCATCACACGGGGCTCGCTCACGACCTTCAGCGTTGCGAACGATGTTGCCAAGTACTTTGCCATCATCCCGGCCATGCTGATCAACCTCTTCCCTGTTGCCGCTCCGCTCAATATCATGCGACTCCACTCGCCCCAGAGTGCTATCTTAAGTGCGGTCATCTTCAACGCACTCATCATTGCGGCATTGATACCGCTTGCCTTAAGGGGAGTGAGGTTCCGGCCGCTCAGTGCCGAAAGTATGTTGCGGCGCAATCTCCTGATTTACGGTCTCGGCGGACTGATCGCACCCTTCCCCGGGATAAAGCTCATAGACATGATCGTACACGCGCTTCACCTGGTGTGAAAGGAGAGGATAGGATGACAAAATACATTCGTGAATTCCGAACCGCCCTCGTCGCAACCCTCGTGCTCGCGGTTCTCGTATGCGGAGTCTATCCCATGCTTGTATTCGGTTTGGCTCAGGGATTGTTTCATGAGAAGGCCAATGGATCGCTCATCATTCGTAATGGGAAGGTCATGGGCTCCAGCCTCATTGCCCAACGGTTCACCGGGTCGCAGTATTTTCATCCCAGGCCCTCAGCGGCCGGAGCAGGGTACGACCCTTTAAGTTCAGGCGGAAGCAACCTCGGCCCCCTTTCCAGAGAACTGGTTCATACGATCAGGCAGCGCGCCGTCAGTTACCGGATGGAAAACAATCTGAAACCCGATGCGGCGATACCGGCCGATAGCGTGACTGCTTCTGCAAGCGGGCTGGACCCGCACATCAGCTCATACAACGCCCTGCTACAAGCCCCCCGGGTTGCCAGGGCACGGGCCATGAGCGAAGATGTCGTACGCAGGATCATCGCGGCACATACCCTAGGCCGGGACCTCGGCATCTTCGGAGAACCCCGTGTGAATATCCTGATGTTGAATTTTGATCTGGACAGGAGCAGATAAAAACAATGGCAGTAGGTAGAGCTGATGAATTCTTAAGTATGATCCGCAGGTCCCAGCGGGGGCGGCTGAAGATATACCTCGGGTATGCCGCCGGTGTAGGCAAAACCTTTTCGATGCTCCAGGAGGGCCACAGGCTTCAAAACGAGGGGATCGACGTGGTAGTCGGCCTGGTGGAAACCCATGGCCGACCCGAGACGGCAAAACTGTTGGAAGGCCTCGAAGTAATTTCCAGGAGGCGTGTCGAATACCGGGGCATCAGCCTTGAGGAAACGGATGTCGATGCCATCCTGAAACGCAAGCCGCAGATTGTCCTCATCGATGAGCTTGCCCATACCAATGTCCCGGGAAGCAGGCATTCCAAACGATATCAGGATGTTCAGGATATCCTGGCTCAGGGGATTCACGTGATCACTACCATGAATGTTCAGCACCTTGAAAGCCTCTATGATATCGTCGAACGCGCATCGGGCGTCAAGGTACACGAGAGGCTCCCGGATTCCGTCTTTGCCGAAGCAGATCAGATCGTAAACGTCGACATCACTACCGAAGACCTGAATGTCCGGCTGAAGGAAGGCAAGGTGTACCCTCCGGATAGGATCGAGAGGGTCATGGCGAATTTCTTCAAGAGGACGAACCTGGAGCAGCTCAGGGAGCTTACCCTGCGCGAGCTTGCCTCTCAGATAGACTTGCGGTCCCGGGAAGAGCCGGAAAAGGAGATGGCTGCCACGCCTGACCAGGTCATGGTGTGCCTCAGTTCAAAGGGGCCGAACAGCGAAAAGCTCCTGCGCTACGGCTCACGGCTGGCAGGCAGGCTCAACAGGAACTGGTACGCAGTGTATGTCCAGACCCCCACTGAAGAGCCGGTGGTCATCGATGCCCAGACCCAGCGCATGGTATCGGAAACACTCACCCTTGCGAAGGTGCTCGGTGCCATTGTCTTCACATTCAAAGGTGAGGACATTGTGAAGACCATTCTCCAGTTTGCAAAAGAATACAGGGTCGGCCACATCATTATCGGAAGTCCGGAAAAGACCCCTTTATGGAAACGGGTCTTCGGAAAAAGCAGTGTTGCGGAGCGGCTTGTCCAAGAGGCAAGAGGAGTGACGGTCGTTATGCTGGATACCAAGAAGCCGGAGCAGGCGCCGCCTGCTCCACGTGAGGAAAGGTTCTTCAATGAGGCTCCGAGCGCCGCCTCGCTGCCTCATCCTAGAACCGAATATGCAGCCTTGAGCAGGTTCATGTCTCCGGGGAGCATTCTTATTTGGGAAAGGCCTGTAACAAAAGATGACCTGCTCTGCGCCCTGACAGAAGCTGCAGATCGTTCAGGAGGCCTTGACCATAGTCTCAAGTGTCTCAATTCCCTGCAGGAAAGAGAACGCCAGGGGTCCACATTCCTGAACGAAGGAGTAGCCTTCCCCCATGTAAGGATTCCAGGGCTTCGCACTGCACATGTAGCCCTCGGCCTCACCCATGGGGGCGTATCCGATGTCTCTACCGAAAAACCCATCGAGTGCGTTTTCCTTATCTTGTCTCCAGTGGAAAAACCGGACATACAGGTCGAAATACTGGGGCTTGCAAGTAGAGCCGCCCAGGATAGACAGCTCATGGAAAAAATGGGGTCGGTTTCGAGGCCTGAAGATGCATTTAGAGATATCCAGGATTGGGAACTCAGCAGAGAATCCAGAGCGTTGAATGAATAAAAAAACAGATTTATGCTTTGAATGAATATCTCCTTATATGGTCTCACCTAATTATTGATTACCGAGGTCTGAATATAAAACCAGAAAGTTTTTACTGCAATTAGCCATCCTCGCTTTCAATATCAGGGAAGTGGCGATTCTTATCCTATTCATCGGTATGCTTATTTTCTTACCATTATTTGAATCGTTTTTTCTTAATTATCATCTCAAAGTTTGATGTTTTTCTTAAAAATTAGCACATAGATATTCTTTTGCTTGAGAATGTCTTTTCTCATAGGGCAATTGTTACGTAGCGTAAGAAGTGTCCAATACTCAAAGAACTGCTTTACAGGAGTGCCGGTGAAATCGAAAAACCCTCTGCTCAGAGTCGAAAAGAAGAATGCATGCTGCAGAAATGCCGAGAATACATCCCTCCCCCTGTTAGGACGGGCTCATGGTAGTCCGCCGGGACATCGCCGAGCGCAAGCGGGCGGAAGAGAGACAGCGGTACAGTGGGCGCGACGGAGGCGCCGGCCAACGGTGCACCAGGAAAGAAGAATGTCTGATGGCTGAATTTGGCGATAATACAAGACCTGCGAACGGGCTGTACCGAGCTATTGTCGGTACGACTATCGCGTTAGCTTTCCTTATGGCTGCTTTGCTTCTCTGGGGGGGACCGGGACCCGTTCTTATCGTTCTCCCCTGGTTTGCCCCAGTGATAAGATTGGTCCAGACACTTATTTTTCTCTCTGTGGGCTTCCTGGCGCTGGGGCGCTACAACGATCTGCGAGACCCAGCTTCCTTCTGGATTGGAATGGGCGCTGCAGGCTTGGGTGTCTCGCTTGCGTTTCACATCCTCACCTGGCCAGGTCTAATGCCCGGCGGCGGATCCATCATCACGAGTCTCCCCAGTACTCCGGTGTGGTTCCAGCAACTCGGCATCACTTTCTTCAGTACCTTTCTCCTGGCAGCCGTCCTTGTCCACTGGCCGAGGAATGAGGGACTGTCAGGGAGGCGCTTGCACTTGTTGGCGGCTGCCTGGATAGTATTCCTGATAATCGTATCCACGCTCATAGTTCGCGTCGAGCAATACCTGCCTACACTGATCACCACAACCGGGGTCTTCACCGTACTTAACCTGGCATGGAGCGCTGTTGAGGCAATTCTGTTTGCAGGAGGCGCAGTGCTCTCGACTCGCCGCTACCTGCAGACCGGAGATACCCTCCTGGGATATATAGCCTTTGCCCAGACGACATTTGCCTTCACCATATTCGCCACAGTGAGCGGAATAAGGCGTTACGATCTCTGGTGGTACCTGTTGCCTGCCATTCGTACAGGCAGCACACTGATTGTCCTGTTCGGCCTTCTTTCTGAGAACGTGCTGTTGTTCCGCCGCGAGAAGGAGAGGACAGCCCAGGCGCTGAGGGCCGAGGATGCGCTGCGGGAGAGCGAGGAGCGCTTTCGCGCTCTGGTGACGGCCAGTTCGGAAGTGTTATATCGCATGAGCCCGGATTGGAGCGAGATGCGCCAGCTCCATAGCCGGGGTTTTCTCGCCAACACGGAAAAGCCAAGCCGCACCTGGCTTCAGGAATACATTCACCCGGACGATCAGCCGCACGTGACCGCCGTCATCAATGAAGCCATCCGGACGAAGAGCATTTTCGAACTGGAACATCGGGTCCGGCGAGCGGACGGCAGCTTGGGATGGACGTTCTCGCGTGCGGTTCCGCTGATGGATGCGAATGGCGAAATCGTTGAATGGTTTGGTGCCGCCAGCGACATCACCGATCGCAAACTGACAGAAGAAGAGCTGGGTAAATATCGTGAGCGGCTTGAAGAACTCGTGAAGGAGCGGACGATTGAGCTGGAAAAGAGAAACGCACTGCTCCAGGAAGAAATAATCCGCCGCATAGAGGTGGAAGAAGAAAAGAAAGGTCTTGAGAATCAGCTTATTCAAACCCAGAAGATGGAGGCCATTGACAGGTTTGCCGGAGGAATTGCCCACGATCTGAACAATATCCTCTATCCGATCATCATCAATACTGAGATGCTCCATGAAGAGGAACCTCCGGACTCCGACAGGTATGCAGTACTGGATCAAACCTTGAAAGCTGCATACCGTCAAAGAGATCTGATAAGACAGATCCTCTCCTTCAGCAGGCGGAGCGAACAGACGTTCAGCCCGGTAAAGGTAGTACCCCTGATAGAGGAAACCATAGATTTCCTGAGATCAACTCTGCCGAGGACCATCGATATTCACCATCATATCACCACCTCAGCTGATACGGTCATGGGTAATTCCACACAGATCCAGCAGGTCATCATGAATCTGGTTCAGAATGCTGCAGATTCATTGGAGTCGCAGAAAGGGATCATCGAGGTGAACCTCATGAACACCTACCTGGAGCCGATGCACGCTCATCAGGAGATTCAGGAAGGGGAATATCTGCAGCTTACAGTGAACGACACCGGGAGCGGAATACCGTCGGATATCCTCGGCCGGATCTTTGAGCCTTTCTTTACCACGAAAGAAATGGGTAAAGGCACGGGCTTGGGGCTTTCGGTAGCCTATGGGATTGTAAAGAATCATGGTGGAGCTATTACGGTTGAGAGTGAATCGGGGAAAGGCACTCTTTTCACGGTTTATCTGCCGGTATACGAGGGAGAATCAGAGGTAAGCTCTCCCTCTCCTTCCGGTGAAAAGGCTTTCTCAGGGAAAGAACACGGAAATATTCTCCTGATCGATGACGAGGAGGCCATCCTTTCCAGCCTGCAGCGGGCATTGAAGTCATCCGGTTATCGTGTGGTTGCCGTAAAAGATGGCGAAAAAGCGCTGCAATTGTTCGGCAATACACCTGAAGAGTTCGATCTCGTCATCACAGACCTGACCATGCCCGGAACCACTGGTGTGGAGCTCGCCGGGAAGATCAAGGAAATACGCCCCGATACTCCCATCATCCTCTGTACCGGGTTCAATGATGTCATTGACAAACAGAAGGCGAGATCTCTGGGTATCAGTGAGCTGCTTCTTAAGCCGACCGGTATGAACGAACTGAAGTCAGCTGTCGGCCGGGCACTGGAGCATTGATGCTTGAGGCAGGGTGATATGCCCTGCCTTATATTTAAGAGTCGGATTGATTAGATCACTGACAATCGAGGCACGTCATTTGGAGGTGATGTAGGCTACAGCCGACGTCTAGATTGTAGGGTTTTACCAGTACGCCGAGTGTTATATTGGGCTGGTCTAGTAAGAGCAAACCCCGACTCTCAAGTGTGGCTACATTCCATACAAGCTGCGATTGGCTTAGCAGCACTATTCTAGAAGTCATGTCCCAGATCTCAATTCCACGACAGACGCAAAGGGCATCGGTTCCAAAGTTACCGAGCTTCCTGTTATCTTAACAGGACGGATGCCCTTCATGGCAGTGCGGAGGTTATTCACCGTGGAGATTGAAAAGATGGGGGCTCTGAGACTTGCTGCTGTTCAGTGAGTGTTCCTGCCTTGGCTTCCGACTGAAATGCGATTGCGAACGCCGGAACAACAATAATAAGCTTGAAGGACAGTCGTATATTTATTCCTCAATCCCCTCTCTGAATTTTTCCAGTGAATTACCCCGCCTACAAGGCGGGGCATCAAAACAACTCCAACTGCTTTGGCTTCTTTTTCTTCTTCGCGATGATACCTGATATATTTCCTAATCACTTCTGCAGTGACTTTATCTCCAACCGTGCGCGCAAAATATCCATCCTCCCAAAATTCACCACCCCACAACTCCCTCTTAACCTCAGGATGATCCCGAAACACGACACTCGCACTGATACTCTTGAGCATCCCTACTACTCTCGATATGCTGTACCTCGGTGGAAATGATAAAAATATATGAACATGATCTTGGGCTACTTCCATCGTATCTATCTCAAAATCATGATTCTGGGCTATCTCAAGAAACATGGCTTCTACCTTCTCCCGTATGTCTCCTCGTAATACCCATTTCCGATACTTCGGTGTCCAGACCAAATGATATTTCGTGTCATATACCGCATGACTCGTTCTCTTCGGTTCCATCTTTCCAATATATCATATCTACCCGCCGCTTACAGCGGTCGAACTTTTCATCCCCGTTTACAAAACGGGGTATTCAAGTTCGATGATTTCATAAAAACCTTCATTCCGTATATCAAGGATGCGTTACGGCTTCCCCACCGGTTTTATCTCGGTTTCTTTAAAATACTTATCACTGTTATCCAAGAGGACCCTTGCCTTTCTCTTGGCTACTTCGTTCACAAAGTTCATATCCGAGCGATAATTTGCGGGTGCTTTCAGTACCGTTTCAAGGGACTTCTTAAACAGCTCCCGGTCCTGGATCTGACACGCATAATACTTCGCATACATGACATGGAAAGTTAAAATGCTGTTGAATGAGCAGGAAAAGGCCTTGTCAAACTCTTCCTTGGCCTTCTCAGGGTTACCACCATCTACTTTGGACCGGCTTGCATATAAGGTTCCCAGCACGGCATGTACGCTTCCGTTGTTATATGAATCATTGAACGTATTGACAAACTCCAGCATGGCCTCCACTTTGGGTATGTCTGCGAGCGCCTCGGGATTATCAAGGTTGAGGCTGATCCAGCCGGCCCAGTTCATTGCAGCCCAGTAGATGACTTGAAAATTGCTATTGTGCTTGTCGAAGCTATCTGGCAGGGATTGTCTGAATTCGTCAATAGATTTGTTATAGGTAAGGGCATTGTCGAAGATCCTGTAACGTCTGAGCTCATTCAGGACGAGATCCCTTCCCTTGAGATAAAGGCGGCTTGCCACCTTCTTATCCATATCCTCAGCGAAACAGTAGGCATACCCGTAATATGCCCCTGATACCCTGCTTAATAATGCCGCATCAGATAAAGGCGTAATGGTACTGTCCATGTACTGGACGTATGGAGATATTGCGTCGCCGAACATATCCACATCGGTGCTTTCATTGGAAGTAGCGTAAATATCCTCTAAAAAGGATCCGGTGGGTTGCTCGACCGCAGCCTTCTTGTGTGCACATGCGGACAGGAGCACGATGATTGTCAGAATCAGGAGCAATGGAGCAATCCGGAATAAACGTATTGCCATGCAACCCTCCATTGGCTACTATGATTACAGTCCTCTCAGCCACCCGTTAAAAATCGAGCGATTCCAGGAGAAACTTTCTCGAACTTTATCACTAGACAAATTATTTTGCAATAAAAAGGGCTTTTATCGACGAGAAAGGCCCCGTGCTCATCATCCAGATACGGCAAGCCGCTGTAGAACTATGTAAAAAGATCCGACAGGATTCATTAAGAATATTGGGGGGGGTTATAAACCCCAACCGTCTTTTCCTGCATCCTCCGTTTCATAATAAATGTGTGATAACCAAGTATTAGGTGATTCTATACATGTTTATAAAACCAGTTCATCCCGTGTCGTTCCTGTTACTTGGATGAAAACGATGTAGGATTGAGCAGATAAACAGGAGGCTTCTGGTGTCGGTGAGCTCTTTTACCGGTTAAGGACTTGTCATTCCGGGACATTCATAGATAACTAATTAATATCACTTTCATAATATTATCCGGCACAGTAAATGCTTTAATATATCAAAATAGTTCAATGGGAGATTATATGAAAAAGAATTTAACAGCATTGTTGGGCAGTTTAGTGTTTGTTTTGTCGGTTGCCGGCATCTCGCACGCTATTCCCTATACGGATTTCCAGACGCTTAACCAGACACTTGGCGGCGGTTTATATAGCTATACTTACGATCATACCATGCCGGCCGATTTCCAAGTTCCCTATGACAATGTAAACAGTGCTTCATTGACGATAAGGGCAAAAGACGTATCCGCCGAAATTTTCGGCATTCATGATGATACCGTATGGGCCGAATGCATTCTTCAGGGCACCCTTAATACTGAAACCAGAAATTGGTTTTGGGGTGTAACCAACCGAAATTCTACTACCACGTTTAATCTTGATAATTTAATTGATGTATTTACGTTTGGATGGGACACCGGTGATCCCCTGCATGTTACGGTAGCAGGCTTAGAGGTTGGTTCCCTTACTCTCGTGGACTCCACGTTCAACCTTGATTATGATAATGGAACCGCACCGGGCGCGCCGGTCCCGGAGCCTGCAACCCTGCTCCTTCTCGGAAGCGGCCTCCTTGGTGCAGCAGGCTTGCGCCGGAAGAACCGCAAAATCGACTAACTCTTTTCCCAGAGAAATTGCGAACTGTAAAGGAAGCCGACAGTCGAAACTGTCGGCTTCCTTTTTTGCATATCCTTTTTTGCCTGAAACTTTTGGTTCTTCAGAGTGTGGATCAGTCACAATCTAACCTGACATCCTACAGTAGGCTAACCACCTGTCAGATCTGATCGCGACTAGTATAGGTAAAGGTATTGAGTACAGATCGCTCACTGAGATCGTCATGGTTCAGTTTGAGGTTCTTGCGGTACATCTGCCCTGCCGTGACAAACTTTCAGGTCACTACACCCTTCTTCTTAAGAGAATATTTCGTAATTAACTAATGTAATCTATCTCTTATTACGTGAGCAAGAATCCAGAAAAGCCCGGACCTTATAATGAGTCCAATCGAATAACGAAGCCAATCCGTAAGTGTTGCTGGTTCACTTCCAGTAGTGTGTCCATGGAATACTTTGAAATCTATGTAACGTGTCAGCATGAGTCCTGCCACTGCAAACCAGAAGAATATATCTAGTACAATCACTGCCCCTTGCGAGCCAATGATTATTAAAATTAAAAGTAAGAACAATAATAAGCTACCGAGAGTCTTCCAGGTGAGACGTACCATGCGTCCGAGAGCTTCAAACTTCTCGGATTGAGAGATATCCTGATGCGGTTCTTTATTCATAAACGCCCCAAGAGTTTGCCCCCTACGACATAATGAGTCGATTGGTTTTTACGGCAAGCTATTGATCATGTCGTACCTCTGGATGGCGGCCCGACCATCTCTCTGTCCTGCAGTGACCAACTGTCAGCTCACTGCACCCTTGAGAAACTTCATGCCAGGATGAGGCTGGAAGCTCTTATCGCCCGCAGACATCTGTGCTACCGTGCGGATAATCCGTTAGCAACCACGGCTGCGGACTTCACAATAGAAACTAAAGACTTGTCCCCTAACTGATTCGCCCATACATTCAATGAGTGTACTTGGTCCGACCCCGTCTGAACCGTCCGGCAGGTCTCTGGACGGACACTAGTTAGACGGTTTTCCAGCTGATATAATTTTTGAAAATCCGCCCGCTAAGGCAAATATCAGCATACCGGCAACAATAGCTACAAAAAGCGCGGTAATCAATGTCGGCAAATTCAATATCTTGATAACAAACACTGAGGCAATACATAAGAACGCGACAATGAACTTTACGAATATGTCTTTCATTACACTCCTCCATTTCTTTATAAAAATATTTATATTTCCAGCACTACCCTTGCATGTAAGTGTTTCACAACTTACAAAATAGTATGCGTTCACTAACATGTCAAGGCAAACTGACACGGGTCAGAAATGTTGTCGCTACTGTCCTAAGGTTTAACTGATGGAAGGATGTAAATAAATGCATGAATTCAGTTTGTGGGGTTAACTGACCGGAATCAATTTGAAAGAATTGTTGGATAAAACTATTTTCTTATTAAGAAATCAGGAGCATACAGGGACTGTTTATCTCATCGCCAACTGGTTTATTATACCTGCTACGGGCAATGAGGCATGACGAGTCAGGCTTTCTTTTTTAATAGAGGGGCAGTATGGATAATCAACGTTGAGCGATTGCCTGACTGTATATTTGCCACAGTGAACCATATTTTTCGATCAGGTTGAAGTTGCACCTGTTAAGAGACCAGATGCTTACCAGCGTCTGGATCATACCAAACAGCAGTATTGCCGATGCTTCCAGATCGAGATCTTGCCGGACAGATCCGCTTTTAACCCCAGCAGCCAGAAGCTCCATGAGTTTGGAGATATATGTATTAATCATCAACGACGCTTTCTTGTTAAGGCTTTTATCTCCGAGGCTGATGATCTCGGCGATTACCTGAAACGCCAGACCTTTCCTGGAATCAATGGCGGAAAAATGATTTTGAATAGTCTTCTCGATGGTTTCTAATGTCACGGTCTCATCACTGGATTCTCCTCGTGATATATCTCCCAGAAGAACGTCTTCGATATGGTTGACGAGAAATAAGAGAATACTCTTCTTGCTCTTGAAATGACGATATATTGCCGCTTCTGAGATGCCGACCTCCGCGGCTATGCGTTTGACAGTTAGATGTTCACTGCCGTGTTTAAAGATTAGTCGCTGAACGGCTTCAATAATTTCCTGTTGTCTGACTTCCGTTTTCTTTCGACTCATGATTATTTCTACATCTCCCCAATGATGAAAGAAATCATCGTTCCGGAAAATAACAACGAATCACTTCTTGAAGTTTCAATATCTTTGTTGTCCAAGCAACTATCCAGATTATCTTTTTGGATGAACATATGATTGAAGTAATTGAATATATCTTAGAAATCAACCAAAATAAGTCAATCCTACGGTTGTCTGTAAAATAGCATTCCCGATGCAGGCGCTATGTTGCCGAAAGATTTCGTGATATACATGCCTTTTAGCCCTTATAGAAGGTTACCTCGATATATCGTTTGTTTTACAGTATCCGGAGGCTGGTAATCTGTAAAAGATGTTTATACACACGTGCACACATCTATTAGTAATACAAGTTCCAGAAATATCCCATGCTTAACAACTTGCAAGATAATATCATAGCTAACCAGAGTGTTTTGTAAGATCAAACCTCAATTTGTACATTTTATTGAAGGCCTCCGGCCAGCTCTTCCACATCCCCGACATATTCAAGTCCGGCATTTCTCCCGGTGCCGGAGAATATTACCTCGTTGCCCTTCTTCCGGTAAAAGGTAAGGGCTATCTCGGAATCGAGTGTTTCGTTTATTTTTACCGTCATCTCGTCCATCTTCGGCGCAACGAGACGGGCACCTTCCGACCTCTGCCCGGTTATCTCCAGGCCGTACCGTGCATCTTCGACAGTGAGGGCAACCCGCTCATTATCGATTGCAAGATTCTTCATCCGTGCGCTGGTGTATGTGGTGAAGCGGTAAATGCGCTTCTTCAGATACAGGCCGAACAAAAAGCCGGTAAAGTAGCTCCCCAGCCACGGGATCTTTGCAATGGATCCGAAAAGAGAAGCCTCGGGCTCGTCGAAGTGGTTTGTCTGCATCCATATCCAGGAGTGGGGCATGGATGATCCCCAGTCTTTTTCAATGTACCCTTTGCCCCCGGTGAAATCCTTCCGGACGCCATCCACCTCGATGTATCCGTCAAGGGTGTTATTAAAGCTCAACACGTCGTGGTAGAATTCCATTTTCGGTACAAACGCGTACCATCCCATGGCCCCGGGTGATAATAGGGAAACCGGCCACGGGTGCGTGTTGTCATATCGCATATCCGCCCGGATCCTTACCTCTTCCTTGTCGATATCCAGCTGCATGCCGTGGAGGGTAAACCAATTATTGTGGATTTTTATCTCGAATGTCTTCTGATCCGACCGGAAGTCATCGAGATGGTATTTCAGGAGATAAGACCTGGATTTCCTCGCATCGAAGAACTGTATGAACGCATGGGCCTGTCCTTTGTCTTTTGTAAGGGATATGCCCGGGATCACCGCATACGCAGTTTTGCTGTCAGGGCTTATGTGCTTGAAATACCAGCCTTCAAAATAGCCGACCTTATGCAGGTTGCCCTGGAAAACGGCAGGATTCCAAAGTTTCAGCATACATACTCCATTAATAAGGAATGCCGGAGATAAGATAGATATATAGGAGTATTTCCCGCATTCAGAATCCCGCACCATGATAATTTTTTCATCGGGCCTTCATCAATTGCGGCATGGCAAAAGAGTTGGTCAATGGCATATGAAATGGCATTTTAGGTTAAGATTAGATGATAATGAACGTGCAGTAGTTATACTCTGAGTTTGGCTCTAGAAAAGTAAAGCTCTCATCGGGAGATCATTGGTTTCGGGTCATTTCAAGACCAACAATCTATCGCAGATATCATAAGTATTATCAGAGCTTCCATTTCTTATAGGAAAGCATAAGTATTGATCTGTCCTGCTTCTATTGTGATTTGTTGAAGATATCTTCAGTCCCGGGAAATCATATTACCTCCTGAAAACCTTGAGCATTCACGTAGCCTCTAACATAATTTTTTGTATGTGTTCCCATGTCATATACTTTTTCTGAAACACATGATCATCGATGAGAATCTGGGGTTTTAAAAATTTGATTTTTTTTTTGAGAATGAGGCCACAAAGTGAATGAGATAAAACTCTGATTATCATTACAATAATGCAATATATCCTATGCCTTTAATCCAAGACATGCAATAATAACGATCAATTGAAATACTATTATTAGATTTGGAGCAAGCTGTTCATATACTGAATCACATAAGGGGGGGTATATGGCGCGTCAAAAACGAAGTACAAATCACGATCTCATTCTGGAAAAAGTGCCCACTGGCATCAAGGGCCTTGACGAAGTAACCTATGGCGGGTTTCCCAAGGGACGTACAATTCTGGTTACCGGAGGGCCGGGATCCGGCAAGTCCATGCTGGCCATGGAGTTCCTGGTACGAGGCGCTCTGTTTATCAGAGAGCCCGGGGTGTTCGTTTCGTTTGAGGAGACTCCTGAAGAAATCGTTACCAACGGGGCATCGCTAGGCTTCGATCTCGAAAAGCTCGCAGAGGACAGGAACTCCATCATGGACTATGTCTACGTCGAACGCACCGAGATCGAGGAGACCGGCGAATACGATCTCGAAGGCGCTGTTCATCCGTCTCGGCCATGCCATCGAGTCTATCGGCGCCAAAAGGGTAGTCCTGGATACGATCGAGTCGCTCTTTGCCGGGCTTCCCAACAAGGCAATACTTGCGGGCCGAGCTGCGCCGGCTCTTCCGCTGGCTCAAGGACAAAGGCATGACCACGGTTATCACCGGCGAGCGGGGGAGGGCTACTCTGACGCGCGAAGGCCTGGAGGAATATGTCTCGGACTGCGTGATCCTGCTCGACCACCGGGTCATCGAACAGGTATCGACCCGGCGGCTGCGCGTAGTGAAGTACCGCGGCTCTACACACGGCACCAATGAGTACCCCTTCCTCATGAGCGAGACAGGGCTCATGGTGCTGCCCATCACCTCGGTGGGACTGGAATCACGTCGGCACACGGAGCGCATCCCAACAGGGCTTCCCCGCCTGGACGCCATGCTGGGCGGAAAAGGTTATTACCGGGGCAGCCTTATCCTGGTTTCCGGCACTGCCGGTACGGGCAAGTCCAGCCTGTCCGCAACCTTCGCCGAAGCGGCCTGCAGGCGCGGCGAACGCGCGCTTTACTTCACCTTCGAGGAATCCCCGAGCCAGGTGATCCGCAACATGGCATCCATCGGGCTCGATCTTGAGAAATGTTTAAAAAGGGGGGCTTGAGCTTCTTTTCCCAGCGGCCTACGGTCTATGGCCTGGAGCATCATCTCTTGTCGATGCTGAAGGAGGTCGACGAGTTCCAGCCCTCTGTCGTAGTCATAGACCCCTTCAGCAACCTGCCTGAGATCGGCTCGTTCAGAGAGGTCAAATCCATGATCCAGCGGCTGGTCGATCACATGAAGGGCAAGGGCATAACCGCGCTCTTCACCTCACTCACGGCAGGAGAAAAATCAGAGGAAGCTACCGAGGTCGGCATCTCCTCCCTGGCCGATACATGGCTTCTGTTGCGGGACATCGAGATCGGCGGCGAGCGCAACCGCGGGATATACGTCTTGAAATCACGCGGCATGCCCCATTCCAACCAGATCCGGGAGTTTTTGATCACCAGGCATGGGCTGGATATCCTGGATGTCTATGTTGGGCCCGAGGGAGTGCTCACCGGTTCTGCACGGCTTTCCCAGGAGGCGCGTGAGCGGGATGAGAAAGCTGCTGCCTCAAACGAGATAGAGCGCCTTGAAACAAACCTGGAAAAAAGACGTGCGGCAATGGAGGCACAGCTTGAACAGATCCGCTCCGAGTTCGAAAGTGAGAAGAATGATTTGTTAAACAAGATAGATCAGGGCAGAATCAGAATGAAAAACCTGGAGCAGAACAGGATGAATATGGCCTTCAGCCGCAAAGGTGACGGGATAGATAGAGAGGACTGATAGATTAATTAAGCATTGACTCCTTCCAGAAGAGTGGTGGTAGGACCATAGAAGCTTAATGCGATAAACATGGCAAACTGAAATACGGAGGCTTTTACATTATGGAAAAAGACAATGATAAAATAGAACAAGATCAGAATGAAGATCATGAGATATATGAACTGAGGCTGTATGTTGCCGGTCAGACCCAGAAATCTGTCGCGGCCTTTGCGAACCTCAAGAAGATCTGTGAAGAGCATCTGGCCGGGAGATACCGCATCGAGATCATCGATCTCCTGGAGAACCCCCAGTTGGCTAAAGGAGACCAGATCCTGGCCATACCGACCCTGGTGCGCAAGCTTCCGGAGCCAATAAAGAAGATCATCGGTGATCTGTCCAACACGGAAAAAGTGCTTGTAGGCCTGGATTTGCGCCAATCGGCCGCATAAGGCGTTCGATCAGCAGGGAAAAAGGCAGGACGAAATGATCAAGAAAAAAGAAGAGAACGACAAGACCAGGGCCTTTGAAGAGGCTCTGAAAGATGACCAGAAGAAAAAGTATGTTCTGCGTCTGTATGTAACAGGAACGACACCGAAGTCCATGCGGGCTATCCGGAATATCAAGAAAATCTGCGAGGAACATCTCAAAGGAAGATATGAGCTGGAGGTCATCGACATTTACCAGCAGCCCGGGGCTGCAAGGGATGAAGACATCATGGCCGTTCCTACGCTCGTAAAAGAGCTCCCGACGCCTATCCGTAAATTTATCGGAGACCTGTCGGATATAGAGCATGTACTCGTGGGGTTGAATATCAAGACAAAGGACTGATCTAGTAATTGACATCCATGAAAACGAGTGAAGAGAATAAAGAGACATTATGCATCGAGAAATGAAAAATAAGACCAAAAAAGAATTGCTTGAAGAAATAGAGGCCCTCCAGGCCCGCCTTGAAGATGAGCAGGAGTATTCGCGCGCCATCCGGAATGGCGAGGTCGACGCTCTCGTGGTATCCGGAGCTTCCGGCGAGCAGGTGTTCACCCTTGAGGAAGCAAACCAACCGTACCGCATCATCATCGAAGAGATGAGCGAAGGCACCGTAACGACGAACGATTCCGGCATCATCCTCTATAGTAACAAGCAGTTTTCAAAAATGCTGGGTGTCACCCTTTCACAGCTGATAGGGTCATCCATGTATGAGTATGTCATCCCCGAACATCGCCAGATATTTAAAGGGATCTATCCGGCGACAGGAGAAGCACGGGAAAGTCGGAGGTCGTTTTTCAAGGCAAAGGCGGAGAGAGTATCTGGGCCGAAGTCTCCTTTTCTCCATTGCAGATTGACCAGGCACTGACCTTTTGCGGCGTCATAACGGATATCACGTTTCAGAAGAATGCCCGCAAGGCCCTGCAGGAGAGTGAGGAGCGTTTCCGCACCTCCGTGGAAACCATGATCGACGCGTTTACAATCATCTCTGCCATTCGCGATGACAAAGGCGACATTACCGACTTTCGCATCGAGTACACCAATGCAGCCGGCTACCGATTATTCCACGGGAAGCACGGAGACCTGGACGGCCTCGCCCTCCTGGACCTGTTCCCTAAGCTCAGGGAAACCGGTCTGTTCGACGTATTCGAACAGACCATAGAAACCGGGAGGCCGATGACCAGGGAAGCGGTCCTTATCGAAGGCGGGCTCGGGATGGATACAGAATCTGCCGGATATTACGATATCCAGGCGGTAAAATATCTGGAGGGGCTGGCAATAACCTGGCGTGACGTCACGGAACGCATGCGGTCGGAAGCTGAGAAGAAGCCTTGAATCCCAGCTCGCCCAGACACAGAGGATAGAAGCTCTGGACAGGTTCGCCGGCGGCATTGCCCATGACCTGAACAACATTCTCTATCCGATCCTCATAAACATCGAAGAACTCCTTGCAGAGGCACCGGTGGATTCCAGCAGGCGTGAGCTCCTGGAACAGACCCTGAAGGCTGTCCTTCGCCAGAGGGATCTCGTAAAGAAAATACTTTCCTTCGGCAGGCGGATCGAAGAGCAGATGAGTCCCATAAAAGTGGCGCCGCTGGTGGAGGAAACACTGGATTTCCTGCGGTCCTCGCTGCCGAGCACCATGAGATCAAGCAGCACCTCGATGCTCAAAGCCATATGATCCTGGGCGACTCCACACAGATCCAGCAGATCATCATGAACCTGGTTCAGAATGCGGCGGATGCTTTTGAGTCGAGTATGGGCACCATTGAGGTGAGGCTGACAACGACCCGCCTGGAGCCGGTTCATGCCAATCAGGAAATGGAAGCAGGCGACTATCTGGAGCTTGCGGTGAAAGACACCGGCAGCGGCATTGCACCTGATGTACTGGATCATATATTCGAACCTTTCTATACGACAAAAGAATTGGGCAGAGGCAGCGGCCTGGGTCTCTCGGTTGTCCATGGCATCGTGAAAAGACTGGAAGGAACAATTGCTGTCCGGAGCCGACAGGGAGAGGGCACCCTTTTCACCGTATACCTCCCGATATATGCCGGGAAAGTAAAAGCGCAGGCGGCTTCTCCCGAGACCACACCTTCGGAGAAAGGCCGGGAAAAAATTCTCCTGATCGATGACGAGGAGATGGTCCTTTTCAGCCTGCAACGGGTGCTGAAGGTTTCAGGCTATCGTGTGGTAGCAGTAAAGGACAGCGAGGAAGCTTTCCGGCTGTTTGAGCGGGACCCATATGAGTACGATCTCGTAATAACCGATCTGACGATGCCGAAGATGACAGGTGTAGAGCTTGCCAGAAAGGCCCTGGAAATACGCCCGGGTATCCCTGTGGTCCTGTGTACCGGGTTCAACGATGTGATAAACGAACGGGAAGCGAGTTCTCTGGGTATTCGTGAACTGCTGCTGAAACCGGCCGGCGGTAAAGAGCTGAAAAATGCTGTCCGCCGGGCGTTGGAACACTGAGCTTGGGCTTTCTCCTGATAATTCCAGAAGAAGCTGAATTGATTTCTGGTGAAGATATCTCCATAAGATGCAAGTACATTAATGATCAAGAGAGATGATAGTTAGCTATAAGCTCACGCAACACTTTCCAAAGCCTTCGCAGATAGCCTATCTTTTGTAGTAATTAACGAAATCAGCTTTTAGGCATGATATCCAAGCCCACAAGAACATGCTCTCTATCCGACAGGTCTCCTATAAGCTTACGAAGTGGTGGGGGAAGTTTTCTCACGAGTGTGGGAGTGGGCATAATATCTTCAGTTATGGCAACCTCCGGGTGCTGCCGAATATCTATAACCTCTAAATCGAACCTTCCTTTGAGATATTCTTCGCAGATATTCTTGATGTTCCGGATAGCCCGCTTGGCTTTTGGGGTCGTCCCGGATATATACAGGAACAGGACATATTTTTCTTTTTTATCACCCTTCAGCGCTTCTTCAAAAGCCCTGGTCTTGTCATTCTTATCTTCGGCATTTACCATCTTAGTATTCCTTTTCTATGGGTCCGGTACTTCTCATAATAAAGATTAGGTTATGAAATTTGAATGATCAAGACGCTGAAGATATCTAAATATATTTATTGCTTAAATTTATAATATCCAAGTGGAAGGTTTACTTTTTGAAAGAAAACTCAAACCTTTGATACTGGCACGAACGTATAACAATTTGGTCTTTCAGAAAAGAACAGATACCCTTGAGGTAATCGAAGGTCAGCTCGGATTGAATATAACATCCCGAGACCTCTACAGGCTATTCAGGCAATCAGAGTAGAGATTTCTATAAGAACTCTTCAAAAGAGCTGATATTCTCAATATGCATCTTAATGACATACTCTTTTGTCACATTGGAGACAATGGATATGTACGCAGGCAGTCACCATTCAAGAAGCAAAGGGCAAAAGGGTTCCCCCTTCGGAAAACAAAACGGGATGCCCCCATCAGAGGGCATCCCATGGATTCATTTCCCTGTCTATGCGATGGAATCGGCCGGGACGTGCAGCTAAATAAAGATCACGCCCCTGCATGGAACAGGCTCTCGATCTCCTCGCGGTCGATCTTTTCCTTGTCGAGCAGGAGCTTGGAGCCCTTGACGAGTATATCCTTCTTGCCGTTCAGGATCGACAGGGCGATTTCGTACTGGTCCTGGATGATCTGCCTGATTTCATCGTCCACTTCCCTGGCGGTCTCCTCGCTGTAGTCATGGGGTTCGCTCACGCCTGTATCAAGGAACTGTGAGCGTTTGTCGGGCGCAAGGTAGATCTGGCCGAGCTTCTCGCTCATGCCGTATTCCCTCACCATGCTCTTGGCAATGTCCGTTGCCCGGGACAGGTCGTTGTGGGCGCCTGTGGAGATGTCACCGAAAATGATCTCCTCGGCAGCCCTGCCCCCGAGGAAGGAGGAGATCCTGTTGAGCAGTTCGGTCCGGCTCAGCAGGTAGCGGTCCTGGGTCGGCACCTGCATGGTGTAGCCCAGCGCTGCGACGCCTCTGGGGATGATGGATATCTTGTGCACCGGATCGGTCCCCGGCAAAGAGAGGGCGACAATGGCATGGCCCATCTCATGGTGGGCCACGATCTCGCGCTCCTTGACGTTGATGACCCTGTTCTTCTTCTCGAGGCCTGCCACGACCCGCTCGATCGCTTCATCGAACTCGGGCATGCCTACCGTCTGCTTCCCGTGCCTGACCGCGAGAAGCGCCGCCTCGTTTACGAGGTTGGCGAGATCCGCGCCGACCATGCCCGGCGTCATGCCGGCGATCTTTTCCGCATCGACTGTGTCATCTGTCTTGATGTTTTTCAGGTGTACGGTGAGAATCGCCTTCCTCCCGGCCTTATCCGGCCTGTCGACGAGGACATGGCGGTCGAATCTCCCCGGCCTTAAGAGCGCAGGGTCGAGGATTTCGGGCCTGTTGGTTGCGGCCATGAGGATCACGCCCACCTTGGCATCAAAGCCGTCCATCTCGGTAAGGAGCTGGTTCAGCGTCTGCTCCCGCTCGTCATGGCCGCTCGTATTCCCGAGCCCCCTGGCCTTGCCCAGGGCATCGAGCTCATCGATGAAGATGATGCACGGCGCCTTTTGTTTGGCCTGGGTAAAGAGGTCCCGTACGCGAGCTGCTCCCAGCCCCACGAACATCTCGACAAAGTCCGACCCGCTCAGGCTGAAAAAAGGCACCCCGCTTTCGCCTGCCACGGCCTTTGCCAGCATGGTCTTTCCGGTGCCGGGAGGGCCCACCAGCAGAATGCCCTTGGGAATCTTGCCGCCGAGCTCGACGAACTTGGACGAGTTCTTCAGGAAATCGATGATCTCCACCAGCTCCTGCTTTGCCTCTTCCACACCTGCCACATCGTCGAATTTTATATTGAGCTCGTCTTCCATGTAGATCTTCGCCTTGTTTTTCCCGAGCGACATAAACCCGGGCTGATTGCCCGACATGCGCTTCACGACGAAAAACCATATGCCGACGAAGAGAATCAGCGGCACAACCCAGGACAGGACGTTCTGCGCCATGGCAGACTGCTCCTCCCCCTTGAATGTGACCTTACGGTTTTCGAGCATATTCGAAATCTCCGGGTCCACCCGGACGGTTTTGAACTTCTGCTCTTTTCCTTCCTTGCCTATGAGCTTGCCGTGAATCTCGTTCTGGGTGACTGAAATCTCCGTCACCTTATCGGTCTTCACGAGATTGAGAAAGTTGCTGTACGGGATGGTTTCCACCACGAACATCGATGAGATATAACTTTGAGCGATCAGGACCACCCAGATCCCTATCAGAATGTACCATAGGGAAAATTTGTAGCGTTTTTCCAAGTAGATAATCCTCCTGGAGCGTTATTCCTCCACGTTTTGGCGTGAGTTGCGTCTGTAAAACCTGTATCAGGGTGCGTTTCGAATTACAAGCACTATAATATCGCCTGAATTTATCGGCCGGTCCTTGGTTTCCAGGTTCTCTCAGACCATATTTAACGGCTTTATATCGTTGAATCTCTCACATGTTTTTTGGCGTCTAACTTATAAAGTGACTGTGTAAAAAAAGGAGATCGCCATGAGCGGACACGGAATGATACGGCTCTTCATTCCACATTTTTCATTCTCTCCCGGGCAGAGCAGTGCCTCGGAACCAAAACAGGAAAAGGCGACCTTTGCCGGGGGATGCTTCTGGTGCATCGAGTCGGCCTTCGATCATACGGACGGGGTGATCGAGGCCGTATCCGGATACACCGGCGGCCGCACGGAAAACCCGACATACGAGGAAGTGAGCTCCGGCAGGACCGGGCACCTTGAAGCGGTGGAAGTGACGTATGACCCCTCGAAGATCAGTTACCCGGAGATTCTTCAGATATTCTGGGAGCAGATAGACCCTACGGACAGCGGAGGCCAGTTCGTCGACCGGGGCTCCCAGTACCGGAGTGCAATTTTCTATCACAATGAAGAACAGAAGCGCATTGCAGAGGAATCCAGGAAAGCGCTTGACGAATCGGGCAGGTTCGACAAGCCCATTGCCACGGAGATCAGGGAAGCGGCACCCTTTTACAAGGCAGAGGAGTACCACCAGGACTACTACGAGAAAAATGCACAGCGGTATGAATTCTACCGGAGCCGCTCCGGCCGCGAACGGTATGTCAGCCCCTGCGCATCCGGGACATGCCCTGCCCCCGGTATCCGGAAAGGGGGAGAAAAACGGCCTGAAGAAGACCTGAAGATACGTTTGAACCCGCTGCAGTACCATGTCACTCAGGAGTGCGGAACGGAAAGCCCCTTTGAGAACGAGTACTGGAACAATAAACGCGAGGGCATCTACGTAGATGTAGTCTCGGGAGAGGTGCTCTTCAGCTCCTCGGACAAATTCGAATCAGGGACAGGCTGGCCGAGCTTCACAAAACCCCTGGAACCCGGAAATATCGAACAGAAAACGGATAAGAGCACTTTCATGGTCAGGATGGAGGTAAGGAGCAAGCACGGAAAGTCGCACCTCGGGCATGTGTTCGATGACGGCCCTGCGCCCACCGGGAAACGCTACTGCATGAATTCGGCAGCTCTTCGCTTCATTCCGAAGGAGGACCTGGAAAAGGAAGGCTACGGCCGGTATGTAAAACATTTTGAAAAGTAAGAACAGAAAGGACAAAATTGTCCAATCTTTGAGGCTTCATCCAAATTCGGCCCTTCGAGGATTTACGCAAAACGGCACTTTAACCACAGGTGTTCCGGGTATAAAACTGTATAACCTTTCTATTTTATTCCCATACTCAATGAGTTTACCTCCTTCTTTTCCGAAAGCCTGTGCCCCTTGAATTAATTGGAAGGCAGCTTGCAGATACACTCCCACGCCGTATGCACTCTAACCGGGCATGCGGACCTGCTACCTTGTCAACTTCGAATTCACAGGTGAGCATTCCCCCTCGCCTTTGCCCTCTCTCCCGGTACCGGGGGAGAGGGCAAGGGAGAGGGGGCAAAGTTGACAAGGTACTACTACTGTTATTATGGAGAAATGCAATGTGCGGTATTGCAGGGATTTACAATCATCGCCCGGGCATCTTCCCCGATTCCGCCATGGAGGAATCACTTTCCCTCATGGAGTACCGGGGGCCGGACGGCTCAGGCATTTACCGGGACAATGAAATCATACTGGGCCACAGGCGCCTCGCCATCATCGACCTGACGACCGGCGACCAGCCCATGGCCAACGAGGACAAGACTGTCTGGGTGGTATGCAACGGCGAGATCTTCAACTATGTGGAGCTGCGGGCAGGATTGCAGAAGCGGGGCCACGTGTTCTCCACGACCTGCGACATCGAAGTCCTTGTCCACCTCTACGAGGAACACGGGCCGGAATTTTTATCTCTTTTAAACGGCCAGTTCGCCTTTGCCTTGTGGGATACACGGAAAAAGCGGCTCATGCTGGCACGGGACAGGTTCGGGATAGCCCCCCTCTTCTATACGTACCAAGGCCCGAGCCTTGTTTTTGCCTCTGCCGTCAAGGCGCTGCTCCCCTTTACAGGCAAGCCCCGGATAGATCCGAAAGGGATCAGCCAGGTCTTTACCTTCTGGAATACCCTCGCGCCCCAAACCGTGTTTGAAAATATCTTTCAGCTCAGGCCCGGCGAGTGCATCATCCATGAGCCCGGCAGGAAAAAATCGTTTCTCTATTGGGACATCACCTTTCCGCCCAGCGGGGAGCACGACATTGTCCGGCAGGATGACGCCGTGGAAGGCATCCGGGAGATCCTCGACGATTCCACTGCCGTAAGGCTCCGCTCCGATGTACCCGTGGGTGCATACTTAAGCGGCGGGCTGGACTCGAGCATCCTTACGGCCCTGATCAAGCGGCATACCCCCACCATGGAAACCTTTTCCGTGAGCTTCCAGGACCCTGACTACGATGAGTCGGCCTTCCAGCTTGCCATGGGAGAAAGGCTCGGCACCACCCACCATGTCACGAAAGTATCCCATGACGACATCGCTTCCGTATTCAGCAATGTCGTATGGCACACGGAAACCCCGGTCCTGCGCACAGCGCCTTCACCCATGTACATGCTCTCCAGGCTTACACGCAGTCACGGGATCAAGGTAGTGCTCACCGGAGAGGGCTCTGATGAAATCTTCGGGGGCTACGATATCTTCAAGGAGGCCAAGATCCGCAGGTTCTGGTCCAGGATGCCGGATTCCAGGCTGCGGCCGCTCCTTCTCTTCAGGCTCTACCCCTATTCACCGGTTCAGATGAGACGCTCCGGCAGGCTTCTGGTCTCGTTCTACAAAAACGACCTCGCGGCAACGGATCACTTCGGGTATTCCCATCTCCCCACCTGGAGAAATACCTCTTCGATCAGGGATTATTTCCATGAGGATATCAGGGAGAGCTTAAAAGACTATGATCCCGTCGATGAGTTGCGGCCGCACTTAAACCCGGACTTTTCCTCGTGGCACCCCCTGAACCAGGCCCAGTACCTGGAGATGAAATTGCTGCTGGCAGGGTACCTCCTCTCCTCCCAGGGAGAGCGCATGGCAATGGCCAACAGTGTGGAAGGCAGGTATCCGTTCCTGGACCACCGCCTCGCAGAATACGCCGGTCGCATTCATCCGGCACTCAAGATAAAGGGCCTCAAAGAGAAGTTCATCCTGAAAAAAGCCTTCATGGATACGCTCCCTGAAGAGATCTTTACCCGGACCAAGCAGCCGTACGGCGCCCCGAACAAGGAATCTTTCTTTGCAGGCGGGAAACTCAAAAATTCCTTTTCCCGGTATCTTCATGAAAATACGCTCAATGCTGCGGGGATATTCAATCCCGATGCCGTGGCCCGGCTCATGGACAAATGCGCGGCCTCGAACCGCCTCGGGTTCCGCGACAACAGCGCGCTGGTGGGCATCCTCTCGACCCAGATCCTCTGCCGTCTCTTCTGCTCGTGAAGAAATGCCATGACTGCCTGCAAGGGGTGCCTTTTTTTGATGATCACCTGCCTCCGGTCATGAATGAAATGGATTTGGTAGTTTCCTCTGCCGGGTTTTTATGTTACTATTTATAGAAACACAAATAAAGCTTGTCCCGCTCCTGTATAGTTACAGGGGGGGGGAAGACAAGAAAGGATGAGAGCCCATGATTATCGTTCTGAAACCAGGTTCGACAAAGCAGCAGGCGGACGAGATACTGCAGAGGATCGAATCCGTAGGTCTGAAGCCCCTCTTCATGCCGGGCACCGAGCGCACGGTGCTGGGTGCCATCGGAGACGAACGGGAGCTGGGCCGGCTCCACCTGGAAAGCCATCCGATCGTAGAACGGATAACACCGGTTCTCACCCCGTACAAACTCGTGAGCAGAGACATACGCCCCTCGGGCACGATAGTGGATATCGGAGGCGTGCCGGTGGGGGGCGGAAGATTCACGGTCATTGCCGGGCCGTGCGCAGTGGAGAGCCGTGAGCAGATGCACGATACCGCATCGGCCGTGAAAAAGGCAGGCGCACACTGCTTAAGGGGCGGCGCCTACAAGCCCAGGTCGAGCCCGTACAGTTTCCAGGGCCTGGGTGAAGAAGGCCTGAAGATCCTGCACGAGGTCGCAACTGCAACCGGAATGCCTGCAGTGACCGAGGTCGTTGAAACCCAGGACGTGCCTCTCGTGGAGCAGTATGCCTCGGCGTTCCAGGTGGGCGCCCGCAACATGCAGAACTTCCGGCTGCTCAAGGCCTTAGGCAAAAGCCAGAAACCCGTGATCCTGAAGCGGGGCATGTCCGCAACCCTGGAAGATCTGCTCCTGGCCGCGGAGTACATCCTTTCAGAGGGAAACCCGAACGTGATCCTGTGCGAGCGGGGCATCCGCACCTTTGAAACCGCAACGCGCAACACCCTCGATCTCACTGCCATTCCATTCATCAAACAGCACAGCCACCTCCCGGTCATCGTGGACCCATCCCACGGCACCGGCGTGCGGGAGTATGTCGGGCCCATGTCCAAGGCAGCGGTCGCCTGCGGGGCAGACGGCATCCTGCTCGAAGTCCACTGCGATCCGACGCAGGCACTGTCGGACGGCCATCAGTCCCTTTACCCCGATCAGTTCTCACGCCTCATGGCCGAGTTGAAACCCTTCGTGGAGGCAACCGGAAGGCAGCTCTGAGATTTTGGCCTGCCAAGGCTTGATTATACCGTTCCGACGAGCCCGGCGAAATTCTCTCCCAGGAGCTTTCTCCTGATGTTTTCCTGGGGAAAGAGCATCTCTATCCTGCGCTTGATGAAGCCGTAGTCATACCTGCCGTGCTCGTCATGGAACCCATAGGGACCGTCGGTCCCGAAGAGAAGCCTGTCGGGGCCGAGGTATGTGATAATCTCTCTGGTGGATTTTTCGCTGACGTATGAGGTCTGGGAAAGGTCGAAATATACATTCGTGAATGAAGAAGCTTCCTTCCACATATCCGAGTAATCCGGGAATCCGGTATGGGCGAGGATAAGCTTTAACCCCGGCGCCTCGCGGAGAAGACCGCTGATGTCTCCCTCTTCACCGAACCCCCGGTGAATGAGCAAAGGCTTGCCCATATCAGCCAGGGTCTTTGCTACGGGCAGCAGCTCAACAGGGGTAAAATGATGCCAGAAAGGATGGGCCTTCACCCCGATGAATCCGGGCATGTCCTTGTACATATTCAGCTCTTCAACCTGATTTTTCTTCCCCCTGGGATTGACGAACACCCATCCGAGGAAGCGCCCCGGATTTCCGCTGACCGCATCGAAGACAGGGCCGTTCTCAGGGTCCTGCACGATGTGATACGGATGCCCGAGTATCTTGATATCGCCCTGCGGGGTGAAATTGGATATCAGGAGCTTGCCCAGCACTCTCATCCGTCTGCTTTCCAGGAATTTCTGGAGGATTCCCAGCAGAAACTTGGGCGGTTCCGGGAAAGGCTCGATCATGGACCCCATGAGTGCGATCTTCTCCACACCTGCCCTGTCCATTTCCTTCAGAAGCTCGGCCTTGGTGAATACCCTCTCCTCCAGATGATAGTGGCAGTCGATAATCATACGCTCCTCCGGTATATACTGTTATTATCTGACAATATAATCCCGGCGAAGCAAAAAGGAACTCCTTTGGTGTCTTGAAGGAGACCGGCAAGTATTCCAGAATTGGTTATGCATCATCCATAATACTTTACCCCTGTGCCTGTGGATCTTCCCTGGAGATGGCTTCGAGAATTTTCAGTTTGAGCGGCTCAGAATCCATCTCTCCATTCAGGCAGGCCTCGATAATCTCGCCCAGCAGTTCTTTGCCGATTCTTCCGGCAGCGACGTGGTAGCTGATGTTTTCCATCTCTCGGAGAAAGTGATCGGCGCAGTAGAGATAGCCGTTCTGGAGCAGCATCTGGGCGCTCAGGGTGATGGCTATGCGCTTGTTGCCGTCTTCAAAACAATGGAATTTGCAGGCGCAGAAAAAGAGGTGCGTGAGTTTGTCTGCGAAAGTCGGATAGTAATCGTCATTCCGGATGTGAGCGAGCACGCTGTCCAGCTTGCCCAGCTCCAGATGCCCCATGGCTCCTCCTCCGCTGATCTCTACTGTCTTGCGGTGTATTTCGATGGCCTGATCGAGTGTGAGGTAGAGGATCGGCACGGCTACTCGCGCTCCTTGAGCCGTTTCATAACGTCTTTGGCATCCTCCAGGCGTTCGGCCAACTCCTTGCTCTTCTCGCCGAGAAAGCGTTCGAAATCCTCCCTCCTCACAGGCGTGACGTACTCTGTCAACTGCTTGTGCAACGCATCCCGGAAGGCGAGATTGCGGCTTGCCATTTTATTCCGGGCTTTCTCGATCAACGGCCTCCAGTGGGCCTGCTGTTCAAAATCGGCGAAGAGTGCATCCACCTCCCAGGAACTAAGCTTGTGTCCTTTCCCGGCAAAGGCCCTGCGCAGCACATCGGCAAAGCCGCATTCATACGAGGCCACCAGATCGAGGATCTCGGCATAAAATGTATCCCGCACCTTATCCTTTTCATGCAGCCGCAGCACCTTGCGGTACACGGTCGCTTTCTCCCGGAAGATGCTCACATAGATTTTGTCGGTGTAGAGAGGGTACTTGAAGTTGCCCATGTCCACGCAATCTCGCAGGGCATCGGTGAACTGCTTGCGGTAGTTTTCTTCCTCGAACCAGGATTGCAGGAAATCCTCGTCCCGCTGGTTGATATACTTGGTGCCCCCGCCGGTGCGTCGATTGATGGTGTCGATAACGATATCCAGGATGAGCTGCCGCAGCAGCCGCGCCCGCTCGCTCTCCACCATGAGCATGGCCAGGTTCAGGAAAGCCCGGAAGTCGAAGATGCCGAGCACGGTGGTTTTGGTAACGAAATCCGTTTCGTTACCACCCATCTCGGAAATCGCTTCCTTCAATGCTTTTAGGCGTTTGCCGCGCAACACCTCGTACCCGTTCCGGCGAAGCTCGTCGCTATATTTCTCGATGTAATTGTCCACCGTGCGGGGAGTGACCTCGAAAAATGCGGCCACCTGCTCCTTGAGCACAACGGTCTTCCCCTCGAAGGGGATACCGGTGATCCGCGCCGCCTTCTCGATCTCCCGGAGTGCATAAGGGTTGTTGAGGATGTTCTGGCGATGGACGGATGAGTTGGTCAGATCTTTGCTCATAACTCTTCTCCCCAGACCCGGGCAATGGTTGCCTGGATCCTTTTCTCGAAGCGCTCGATCAGTTCACGGTTTGCTGCGACGAGGGCCTGCTCGGCCTCGATCTCTGCGACTATTTGTTGCTGGGTTTCGAAGGGCGGTAGGGGGATTATGAAATTTCTCAGAGAAGTCAGAGAGACCGTCTTTTGGGCAACTCTGAGAGCGTGCATACTTGCGGGCCTGTTCCTTGCCGATGAGCGGATTTTTATCTTCGGCCTTGGCTTCGAGGACAATGAACGGGAAGCCTTTCTCGTTGAGGAGAAGGAAATCGATAAACCCTTTCTGTGTCTTCTCGAAGTTTTCACCGAAAGCGTCAAGGTCGGCCGATTTGATGATGACGCCGGGTTCAAGCCGTATGTTTGCAGGGGTCTTGCCCTCTGCAAAAAACCGCCGGCCCGCAGCTTCGAGCAGCTTGTTGATCTTAATGCGTGCTGTTGCTTCTTTTGCTGCCATTTCCGGTTTCTGTCCCCGTAAGCCCTGTGATCCTTATTGGTTTTGAATAAAGGGCGCAGAGCCGCCACAAACCCGTGAGTGATTCTTTAAACGCAGCTATCGTTCTGAATCAACATTGAGCCAAGGCTTCCATGTTCCAATCAGCCTGTCTTCCATAAAAAACCTTTCGGCGATATCCTTTACTGAGAACCGACTATACGAAAATCCAACAGAGCTGAAGATAATCCTCAACGGATCCGGGGTATTTTTGAATATATGTTCGATTCCGTACCTGAGCTGACACGAAGTTGTCACCGGTTTTTGCTTTTCGTTCGTTCCAGATATCACATGAAGACGACCGGCACAGTTCCTTTTTATGTGTAATGAAAATCTTTTCTTTAAGTTTGTAGACTTTCCCACGTATAGGCATGGGAATTCTATTTCCTGCGGCCACCAATCCATAAATTCGACATCGACAGGTCGTTCGCCCGGACCCTTGAGCACGATGTGTCTATTTGAGCTCATCAATATGCTTTTTTCAGCAATCCACCAAAATGCATATACCCCCGGGGCTTCAGGTAAATCTACCGTACCGTTGGAAAAAATACTTCCGACCGATTTAATTGATTGAGCTTTATCCATGCCCCTAACTCTCAGCTAATAATACACTACAGTGAATACGGCCCGAAAAGGCGTTACTTCACACACTACACTCTAGGATTATTATATTATTCCGTAAGGTAAGAAAAGGAGAAATTGAAGGCCCATATTCAAAGGACATCTGATGAGTATAAACCACATGTCATCAATTGTTTTTCCCAGCTATTCAAGCCTTATATATTCGAATTTAATGTATAGATAATAATAGAGCCCTCGGATTCAATAGTTGCCATAGATTAGCTCTTTTCAACAGGGCATGGGGGGGGCCGTTGATGTTGTACGGGCATCCCCCTCAATCCCTGACGCTAAGGTTCCTTACCTTCTTTTTTGGGTTTCTTTTCCCTGTCCCCGACCGGACAGGCCGGGCTCATTCAGGTCTTTACTCCGAATTTAGGCAGGAGCCATGTCTGGAGAAAAAACCAGAGCCCTATGACGGCGAGAAAGATCAGTATGTCGTACATTCGCTTTACTCCTTTAGATGCGTGCGCATCTCACTTTATCAAAAATCCTACACGAAACCGGTTGTATCCATATCATCCCTCCTGGAATATTCCGTCCCCCTTTTTCGTGTTCTAAAAAGAGCGTCTTCTCTTTAGAGAGGGATTATGCACCAACAGATGCTCATCCCCATTGATATGCATCAATGGAATACTACTTTTCCCGTGCCGGTTTCCCGGTGCAGTGATCCATCGGGATGAGCCCGGGCCGCCGGGGGACCGATGGTTTCATCGATTTCGGCTTTCGTATGTCAAGGATGTATCTTTCCCTGCAAAGACATTATCCGTCCGGAGAGATGTTCATCAGCGAGGCTGCATTCGAGCAGAATATCCTTTCTTCGATCCTTTTGTCTCCATTGCAGGCGGCTCGCACCGCGCGCATCGAGGCATGCCTGCTTCCCCAGGGCCAGTCGGATGCGAACAGGACGCGTTCCGGCCCGAAGGCCTGCATGAGGCCTTTGATGATCCGGGGGCTCTGGAACGAGATGTCCACGTATGCATTGGAAAATTTTGAGAGGGCACTGACCACATCGTTCACTTCTTCCAGGCCCGCATGGCCTGCAATGAAGTTCACTTTGGGAAAGGCCCGTACGAGTTCTGCCGCATGGGAAACATTACCGTAATGGGGGACTTCCCGCCTTCTGTCCGGGCCGTAAAAGTAGGAAGTGACCCCGCAGTGGAAGAGCACGGGCAGCCCGTGGGATGCAAAGGCATCCACTGCCTCGAAGGTTTTCCCGGAATCCAGGGAAACACGCTGGATAATAGGATGGAGCTTGATTCCCCTGGCCCCCCTTTCGACATCCCGGGCCAAAGATGCTGCCAGGTCATACTTCCTGGTGAAATCTATGCCCGTAAACGGGATAATCGTCGGGTCTTTCTCATGGACAGGCAGGAGATCCTCGAACGTCACATACGGAGGGATGGGCATACACACGCTGCGCCCGACTCCCGCCTCATCCATGGAGGAGCGGAAATTCTCATAGGTGCCCAGTGCGTTGCGGGCATGCTGCACCTTTGTCGCCAGCCCGGGGAACAGGAAGCAGAACACCGTATCCGGCAGACACCACCGGTATGCGAGCATCTCCGAGAGCAGAAAAGGATCGAGGATGAGCCTCTTCCTCACCCCCCTTTGCATGATGAGCCTGCCTCCTCCTTCAAAGAGGATATCCCCGAGATGGGTATGTGCGTCGATAATCGTCTTCATCCTTGCACCTGTGACCAAAGCTCCTTCCCTTAAAGTCCTCCATAGCGGGCCTTTAAAGATATCTCTTCCCTTTACAGGGGTAAAGCTTTTTTGCTATGGATTCTTGAAATGGTAAAACTCCGGTAGAGGTATTGATATGATAGACAAACAAAGGCCTGACTGGAATGCAACCATACAGGGGATGTTCAGCCGCATCTCCAGGCATTATGACCTCCTTAACACCCTGATGAGCTTCGGACGCGACAGACACTGGCGCAGCCTTGTCTTGAAATATGCAGCTGTCCCCCGGGGCGGGATCCTCCTGGACGCGGGTGCAGGCACGGGCAAGATAGCGCTTGAGGCAAAATCATCGGACCCGGGCATCCGGGTGGCGGCCCTGGACCTCACTCCGGATATGATGAAGGTGGGCAAGGCCCAGGCTACCGGGCGGGATATCCTGTGGGTAAACGGCGATGCCCTGGAACTGCCCTTTGGAGACAAATGCTTCGATGCAGTTACCTCCGGCTTTCTGATGCGCAATGCACCGGATGTGGAAAAGGCTTTCCAGGAGCAGCTCAGGGTCGTCAAGCCGGGCGGCCGGGTGGTCTGCCTGGATACCTGCCCGCCGAAGTACCATGCCATGAAACCGCTCATATACCTGTACTTCAAAATAGGAATCACCTTCCTGGGAGGGATGGTGAGCAGGCAGTGGGATGCGTACCGCTACCTGCCGGAATCCATACAGGCATTCAAGACGCCCCGGGAACTGGCCGGGATCATGGAATCAGCCGGCTTTACGAAAGTCGCCTTCCATTATTTCATGTTCGATACGGTCGCGATCATTACAGGCGAGCGCCCGCCGGCTGCTTGAGAGAATGCAAAAGGGATGAGGACCCATGGCCGAGGAGTTTGAAGTAACCGTACGGGTCGATTCAGAAGACCCGGAAGCCGTATTCCGCGATATTTCCGCTCTCCGGTCCATCGGACCCTACACGCTCGTTTCTCGAGGAAACCTGGTGATTCACGATCAGTACGTCGATACGCCGGATTCAGCTTTAAAGAAAAAGGGCTACGCCCTGCGCCTCAGAACGCACGGCAGAGACAGGCTCCTCTGCCTCAAGGGCAAGGAACGGACGAATGCATGGGGAGGAATTCGCCGACTGGAAATCGAGGGCCCGTGGTCGGAGCAGACCCTGGAGCAGATCGCACGCGAAGCAGGCGTCCTTCACTATGTTAAAGGGTCCTTTCATGGAAGCGACCCTGCCGGGACGCTGGAGGGATTGTCGCTCTTCGTGATCCAGTTAAGGCAGACCTCAAGGGTGCTTTTCGATATCGTCCCGGAAAGCGAAGACGATCGCAATGTCATAGGCGAAATGGCCCTGGACAAGGTATGTTACGAGATAGGAGAAAAAAGGTTCCTTCACTACGAGCTGGAGGTTGAGGCAAAAGGGGATCAAAGGGATGATGTCCTGAAAGGATTCGTCTCGCTCCTGAAGGAGTCCTTCCCCGGTGTGCTCAAGCGCTGGGACTACAACAAGCTCATCACCGGCCATGCCCTAGATGTGCTCGTGGGCCAGGGGAGCCTTATTCCTGATGAGAGGCCGAATGACCTCATCCCCCGGTCCTGGTATAATTCCATCGAACGATGGATGAAGGCCGGCATGAGGCCGGATACATAAGATTCCCCTGCAAAGTTCATCTTTCACAAGAGATTGGTGTCGGGCTTAAAAACCTGCCTTAAAGCGGTTCAACCGCATTATTCCGGTAAGGCCTGATCCGCCAGCCGAGCTACTTCCTCGAATATGCCCCTCATTACGTCCAGCTTCTCTGTGATGAGCATGAAGAGGATCTCAAGACGAATACGTGGGTCCAGGGTCGTGCTCATCAGTCTGTCGATCTCATCCTGGGTTGCTTTCAGGTTCGGGTGCTCGGAGATGAGCCTGTTCTTTACATCGATGAGCTCCTGGATCTCGGGTTTTTCCCGAACTTCTCTCTCTGTCTTACGTGCAGCGAAATCATCAAAAAACATGGTGCCATCCTGTTTACTCATTATATTCTGTGCCCTTTATCCTGTGCCGGGAGCAGCGCACCTTCTTTTTTTCAGCAAGCCATATGCCATATCATTTCTTCAACCATTTCAATAGTTTGCTTAATAGATCCCTTTCATCTATCATGAGAAATGGAACCTGATTTACCCATCAGAGGTATTTTTATTCCCATTTAGCCCGAATGCTTGCATGCCTGGATACAAGAGAACCTGCAATCAAACGCTCCATCCAGCTAATTCCTGAGTTCCTCCGGCATGCCGGCCAGAGGGAGCGATACATATATCAATATCTTCCCTTCCCGGGCTTTCAATATCGACATTGACATTGGTTTCCCAATTACCCATTATGATTCACTGAAACATTGGTAATGCCTGTCTTTTATGCAGGAAACGACTCTGAAATAAAAGGATGAGCGCCGGGTATGGAAATACCTATTTATCAGGTCGATGCATTCACGGGTCATGTGTTCTCAGGCAATCCTGCTGCCGTGTGCCCACTCCGGGAGTGGCTCCCCGATGATCTCATGCAGAAAATCGCATCCGAGAACAATCTCTCGGAGACCGCCTTCTTTGTTCCCGAGGGCGACAGCTACCGGATCCGCTGGTTCACCCCTGCGGCAGAGGTAGACCTGTGCGGCCATGCAACCCTTGCATCTGCCTTCGTGTTCTTTACCTTCATCAACAAAACCGGCCTCCAGGTGAGCTTTGCATCGAGAAGCGGCCCCTTGAGAGTGGCCCGCAGCCGAGAGATGCTCACCATGGATTTTCCTTCCCAGCCTCCTGCTCCCTGCAAGGCCCCTCCTGCGCTCATCTCGAGCCTCGGAAGAACCCCCAGGAAGGTTTTAAGCTCTGAAGATTATTTTGTTGTGTATGAAAACGAGGAAGACGTCAGGAGTCTGAACCCTGATATGGCCGGGCTGGGCTCCCTCGACTTACGGGGGGTCATCGTGACCGCCCCGGGGAGTGATGCGGATTTTGTCTCCCGTTTTTTCGCTCCGGCTCTCGGCATCCCCGAAGACCCGGTCACGGGCTCTGCCCACTGCGCCCTCATACCCTACTGGGCTGAAAGGCTCGGGAAAGACGACCTCTATGCCCGCCAGATCTCCAGACGAGGCGGCGAGATATTCTGCCGCAACATGAGCGGGCGGGTTGCGATCTCGGGCCGGGCAGCACTCTACATGAAGGGAACCATTGAGATAAGCGGCTGAAAGAGCTTGTGCCAGGAATCCTTTGAGTACGAAAGGGAGGTTTTGTGAAGGTATTGAATATCCGGCCCTTTGTGTGGAAAAGAAGCGTATGCCTTGGATCACAGCTGAACCGGATGCTCCTCCCGGCCTTGCTTTCGGCAGCGGTTCTCATTACCGGGGGTTGCACGCGCATGCTCAACTCCCATTACTCGGACACCCTTCCTGTCATGGAAGGTCAGCTGTCCATGAAAGGGCTTCACAGCCAGATCACCATACGCCGTGACGACATGGGCATCCCCTTCATCGAAGCTTCTGATATGCAGGACCTTTCCTTCGCCATAGGCTATGTCAATGCTTCGGACAGGCTTACCCAGATGGTCGGGATCAAGCTCCTCTCGCAGGGGAGGCTCTCCGAGATGGCGGGAAAGCCTGCACTTGATATCGACGTCTTCATGCGCACGCTGAACCTCTCAAAGTCCGCCCGCATCCTTTTTGACGGGCTGTCGCAGGAAAACAAGATTCTCCTCGGCCGGTATGCGCAAGGGGTGAACGCATATATCGAGCAGCACAGCGACAAGCTCCCCCCCGAGCTCGCCATGAGCGGATACAAACCCGAGAAGTGGGTGCCCATGGATTCCATGAGCATCCTTGCCCTCGTGAATTTTGCCCTGTCCTTCAATATGCATGAAGAAACGGAATCCCTTATCCTGGCCAAGGCAGTGGGCACTGAAAAGGCAGCCTGGCTCATGCCCATCCACCCGGATGAACCCCTCCCTCTGGACGAGGCTCGGAAGCTGAAAGGCCTGGATCTTCAAGGGACGCTTTCCAGCCTGAAAGGAACAATTGCTGCGGATGATATACTCGCCGCGCTGGGGCTCACCGGCATAGCGTCATCCAACAACTGGGCTGTGGCCAAGGGGATGACAGAACGCAAGGCAAGCATCCTTGCAAACGATACCCACCTTCTGCTGACGCTCCCTTCCCTGTGGAACATGATGCATATCCGCTGCAACGGCCTTGATGCAGCAGGGGTATGCGCGGCAGGGCTGCCGGGCATCGTGGCAGGGTATAACGGGCATATAGCCTGGGGTATGACCATGGTTATGGCCGACAACCAGGACCTCTTTCTCGAAAAGCTTAAAACAACGGACGGGAAAATGAGCTATCTCTATAAAGGATCATGGCTGCCGGTTACCCAGCGGAAAGAGACCTTTATCGTCCGCGGCTACGAGCCCGTACACATCACTGTCCAGGAGACCATCCACGGACCTCTGCTCAATGATATCCTGAAGCGCCCGCCTAAGAATCCATTCATGTCGAATCCTGTCGAGCTTCCCTACGGCATTGCCCTTTCATGGGCAGCTTTCGAGCCGGAAGACAAAAGTCTGGATGCCTTCTTCTCACTGTTGACCGCGGAGTCTGTCGATGAGGCCGTCCCTATCCTGAAGCGGATCCAGATCATGGCGCTGAATATGGTTGTCGCGGACAAGGAGAACATCGCATGGCAGGTCACGGGCCGCTATCCCGTCCGCAAGAGCGGCCGCGGACTCATGCCCTCCCCGGGCTGGACAGGAGAGTACGACTGGAACGGGTTCCTCTCTGTCGATAAGTATCCCTGTTCTCTGAACCCTCCGGAGGGGTACATCGCCACTGCCAACAATAAGACCGTCGGCGCCGATTACCCCCATATCCTCTCATCATCATGGTACTGGCCCGACCGGATAGACCGCATTGTGGAAATGATCAAAGCAACCAAGGACCATACAGCGAAGACCTCCAAGGATATTCAGCTCGATACGCATACATCGTCCCTTCCGGCCATCAGAAAGGTCCTGCTCGAAGGAGACCTCTCCCGCCCCATCGCCTCCGAGATAGATTCCTGGCAGGACGAGAGCGTGAAAGAGAAAGCCCGTGAAGCCCTCGCCATGATCAGGGAATTCGATGGGGACTTAAGCGTCCATTCCCGAAACGCGGTCATTATGGGGGCCTTCATTAATACCCTGACCAGGGAGATTTTCCTCGACGAGCTGGGCCCGACCACCTCTCCCACCTGGAAGGCCTTCGTATCGTGCAACTCCATGAGCTACAACGCCACATCGGACCACCTCATCGTCAGGGGGGATGAAAGCCCGTTCTGGGACGACACCACGACTTCTGTGCAGGAGACCAAGGCCCGGATCATCGCCCGGGCTCTGGCAAAGTCCATCGTGCTTATTGAAGAGAGTCTGGGGAAAAACCGCAATGCCTGGACCTGGGGAAAGTTCCACACGTATGATTTCGTGACCGAATCGTGCAGGATGGCTCCAAACCTTGACTTCGTTCAAAGGGCAGGCCTATCTTTCTTAAACTCCTACTTCAACCGGGGCCCCTTCCCCGCTCCGGGTGACTTTACCACGCCCAATATCTCCGCATACATGATCGGCAAGGATTTCAATACCTGGCTGATCCCGGCCATGCGCCTGGTAGTGGATTTCAGTCTGGAAGAGCCTGTTTTTGTCATAAACAGCACGGGCCAGAGCGACAACCCTTCGAGCCCTTACTATGATGACGGAATCCATGCATGGCTCAAAGGTGATTACCGGAGCTTTCCCTTTGCGGACGACAGGATAGAGAAGCAGTACCGGAAAGTTCTGGTACTGGTCCCGGAATAGAGACAAAGAGATTATTTCCTCTTTTCCTTATCCTCTTTCTCAGGTAAAAATAGATACTTCCCCATGCCGGGGAGGATGCCGTGATCACCGGCTGACCATGCAGGACTGATCCGTACACGGCAACTATACATCATATAAGGAGTACTGCCATGATTCATAAGAATGTAATCACCGATTTCTGCGGGAAGGGATACACACCGGTTATCGACCCCAGCGCCTATATTCACCCTCTCTCGGCAGTCATAGGAAACGTGTCGGTGGGAAAACGCGTGATGGTATCGCCCTTTGCCTCCATTCGCGGCGACGAAGGGCAGCCCATTTTTGTGGGAGACGAAGCCAACATCCAGGACGGCGTAGTCCTTCACGCCCTCGAGACGGAGCATAACGGGCATGCGATTGACAAGCATCTCGTGGAAGTCCAGGGCAGGAAGTACGCGGTCTATGTCGGCAAGCGGGTGTCGCTTGCTCACCAGGTCCAGATCCACGGCCCCGCCTCTGTGGGAGATGATTCGTTCGTGGGCATGCAGTCCCTGGTATTCAAAGCAGAGGTGGGCAGCAACTGCGTAATCGAGCCCGGCTGCATCGTCATGGGCGTGCATGTGCCGGACGGCCGGATTGTCCCTGCCGGGACCGTGCTCAAAAAGCAGGAAGACGCGGACAGGCTCCCGGCCATCACTGCCGACTATCCGCTCAAAGACCTGAACAAAGACGTGGTACACGTGAATACCTCCCTGGCCGACGGATACAATAAGATCAATCTGTAACAAGGGAAGCACATATAAGGAGAATTCTTATGCTGTTCGATAATATCGGCCTCCTCGTGCCTGAAATCCTGCTGCCCCGTGAGGGCGCGGACCTCACGAAATGGGCAGTGGTTGCGTGCGACCAGTACACCTCCCAGCCCGAGTACTGGGAACGGGTGAGGGATTTCGTGGGTCAGAGCCCCTCCACCTTCCATATCATCCTCCCTGAGGCCTACCTGGAGGAGTGCGATTCTGAAGAGGCAGCCCGGAAGATCAACAAGAACATGGAGGAATACCTCAACCGAAATATCCTCGTGCCCTGCCGGTCAGGGTTCATCCTCGTGGACAGGGCTACCGGCCACGGCAGCTCGCGCAAAGGGCTGGTGGTGGCCCTCGACCTCGAACGCTACGATTTCCGGGAAGGCTCCAAGAGCCTCATCCGGGCGACCGAGGGCACGGTCATCGACAGGCTGCCTCCCAGGATAAAGATCCGGCAGGGGGCGCCCATCGAGTCTCCCCATATCATGGTGCTCATCGATGACCCCGGGAAAACCGTAATCGAGCCCCTTTTCAAAAAAGGGCTGCAAAAGGTCTATGACTTCGATCTCATGGAAGGAAGCGGGCACATCAGAGGATACCTGGCAAACGGCGAAAAAACGCTCGCCGGGATAGCAGAGGCGCTCGCTGAACTGGCCGATCCGGATGTCTTCCAGGAAAAGTACCAGACCAAAGACCGCAATGTCCTGCTCTATGCCATGGGAGACGGAAACCATTCTCTGGCCACGGCAAAGGAGATCTGGGAAAAGCTCAAAAGGGATGCGGCCGGCACTGATGCCGTCATGAAGCATCCGGCACGGTACGCACTTGTGGAACTGGTCAATCTTCACGACGAAGCGCTCACCTTCGAGCCCATTGACCGCGTTGTGTTCAACTGCCCTGCCGATGACATGCTGAAACGCATGGAATCATATTATACCGCCCAGGGCTCGACCTTCTCCGTGAGCATGTGCGATACAACCGATGCGCTTCAGACCATTCCCTCGAAGCTCCCCGATACCCACCGGATTTCGTTCGTAACAAAGTCCTCGTGCGGTACGATTTCCATCCGGAATCCGAAGCTCACCCTCGAAGTGGGGACCCTCCAGTCGTTCCTCGACGAGTACATCAAGGATACGGGGATCAGGATCGACTACATCCACGGGGAGAAGATCGTGAACGACCTCGCCTCACGGCCGGATACCGTAGGGTTCTTCCTGCCCGCGATTTCCAAGTTCGACTTTTTCAGGACCATCATCAAAGACGGCGTGCTGCCGCGGAAGACCTTCTCCATGGGCCATGCCGACGAGAAGCGGTTCTATCTGGAGTGCAGGAAGATTCTGCCGGGGTAACATTCCCCTTGGGATAGAAGGAAAAGGCCATACATTTCCTGAGGAAGACAGGTATTGCCAGTGTTCCCGGCAAGGCATTCTGTCATGACGATGCCGGGGAAAACTTGGCGCGGTTCTGTTTTGCAAATGAAGACTCTATCCTGGAGCAGGCCTGCAGCAGGATAGAGTCGTTCCGACCTTAGTATCCGTACGCATAAAAAAGGATATTTATGCGAATGTTCGGAGGAGAGGGGGGAGCTGCCGGATTATCGTAGGGGCAAATCCATAGAAGCATACCCTCGCCCGGGAATGAGCGGTACCATTTGCCTCTCAATTTTCTCACCCGAACAGCCGACATCATAAGGTATCTTGTGCAAACAGACTGCATGGAGATGGAGGAACGTATGAAGGAATCCCGCTATCTGAAAGGACGGGACGATCTTATCGAGACATTGAAGAAAATCCCCTTTCTCAATTCCTACGCAGACAAGTTCCTCAAGAAGATCCTTGAGTTGAGCAAGCTCCGGAGATACCAGGCAGAGGAAGTCATCACCAGGCAGGGCGAATATGACAGCTGGCTGTATGTAATCCTTTCAGGTGAGGTGAAGGTGGTCAAGAACGAAGAGGAGATTGCCCGGCTCGACGCCCAGGGCGGAACGTTCGGCGAGCTTTCCGTCATCGACGGGGAAGCGCGGTCTGCCTCTGTCTATGCCGTTACGGACAACACCACCTGCCTTGCCATAGACGGCGCATTCCTCGACCGGTTGGAGCACGAGGACCGCACCGAGTTTGAAGCGGTCTATTACCGGCTCATTGCAGAGATACTGGCCCACCGGCTGCGTATGACGAGTACTGAATTCTCAAGGCTGAAACAGGCATTGGAGTTTCTCAACAAGATCTGACCGGAGGTCTTGAGAACGATTCACCCGGTTCCGAGTAAAAGGGTCTCACATTTTTCCTCTCCCCTGACGATGATGGATGTACGGGAGGGAAAAAAGTGTTTGAGCCTATCTTTCAGTCAAGTATACAAATTAACCGTTTGCATTCCTATGAGTATGTGAAAACGATCATGCGGAAGACTCTTCCTGTCTTCATCACGGCTTTTATCTTATCTGTCCTTTCAGTAAGCATTCCTCTTTCCCCTGTCTTGGGAGCGGACTCCGTGGACCCGGCCTTAAGAGACCTGGCAAAAGATCACTTCGACAAGGCTGAGTTTGACAAGGCTTTTGAATCATATTTTGAGCTTTTCCGGCAGGATCCAGGGGATCCGGACATCAATTTCAACCTCGGCAGGGCAGCCTTTGAGACCGGAGACTACGAAGCAGCGATCATGGCCTTTGAGCGCGTACTGATAAACAGGCCCGATGCGGTGCGGGCAAAGCTCGAGATCGCCAGGAGCTATTACAAACTCGGATCGCTCGAGTCATCCGAGCAATACTTCCAGGAAGTTCTCGCCGTAAACCCCCCGGAGAATGTGCGCTCAAATATCAATCAATACATCAAAGCTATCAGGCAATCGAAAAAAGAGCACTTCCTTTCCGGCAAGTTATCGCTGGGCCTGGATTTTGATGACAACGTGAATGCAGCGCCCACAAACTCGGATATCGGAATTAACACCACCCTTGGCGAGGTAATCACCGTGACAGTGGACCGGCCTGAAAAAGACCAGATATACACGAGCATGGCGAACCTCAATTATCTTTACAGGCCTCTGGACAGCACCGTTTCCTGGAAGTTTTCGAGTTTGAATTACAACGCGGTCTACCGGGATGCAAAGGACCTCGATGTGAACCTGTTCGATATCAAAGCCGGTGCCAGCATCGGAAGGGGCAGGGTTGTGTGGGACATCTACGGCCTTACGAACCACCTGAACCAGGATTACCGTCAATACCTTCGCACCTACGGCGCGGGAACGACCCTGGGTTTTGCGGTAACTCCATCTTTCCTCGTCAGTTTTGACGCCAAATTCAAGACCAAGAATTATTTTGAGAGCAGCGACAAGGACGCAAAAAATGTCGGCCTGGCTTTATCGCCTGTTTTCATTTTCGGCAGGAACCGCCTGTCGTGGAGCCTTGGCTGGGAATATGAAAACGCCCGGAGAGACGTCAACACGTATACGAAGCTCACCAGCATCTCTAGTTATGAAGTGAGGCTCCCTTATGAGGCTACTGTCTACATAAGCTACTGGTACCAGGGTACGGGCTATAAGGATGTCTACCCCCTGTTCGGGAAAAAACGCGATGATGATGTGCAGTACCTCTCGGCAGGCCTCTCCAAGACGCTCTCTATCTGGAAGTCCGAACCCTTTGATTATAGAATGGACCTCAACCTCAACTACACCTACACAAGATCCGATTCCAACATCGACCTCTACGCCTACACAAAGAACGTGGCCTCCGCAAACATATCGATCGGATTTTAAGAGAAAATGGGGAGAAAGCTATGAGAAAGAAAATATTTCTTCTATTTGCCTTTTCGTCCCTGCTCATATCCGGGGTGCCGCTCGCCTTAGCGCAGGAAGGTGATCAGGTCGGATCTGTCATTGCGATCCGCGGCAAGGTTACTGCCTTTGATACACGGGGAGTCACAAGGGAACTCAGCATCAAAAGCCCCGTATTCCGGCGCGACACTCTCAGGACCGGCCCCCAGGGAAGAGTACAAGTCCTCTTCTCGGACAATACCATCGTAAGCCTCGGCAAGGAAAGCCGGATGGAGATAATCGAGCACATCTGGAACCCTGACCGGAAGACCGGGACGATGAAAACAAAGGTCAAGGAAGGCGTTTTCCGCGTGATGGGCGGTGCCATTGCCAAAGACTCTCCCGAAACCTTCACCACCGAGACTCCGGCCGCCACCATCGGGATCAGAGGCTCCATGTATGCCGGCAGGGTTGAGAAAGGAACACTCAGTGTAGTGTTTGAAGGCGGAAAGGGCATCTATGTTGTGAATGATACAGGCGAGATGTCAATCACACGCCCCGGTTTCGGGACACGCATCCAGGGCCAGGATACCCTGCCGGAAAAGCCCGCACGGGTCAGCACCCAGGATGTATCCGGCATCAACAATGACCTGTCCGTGGACGGTCAGACCGAAGAAGATGAAGCAGCTGCCCCTGCCCAGGGTGGAGACGGGGGCTCCACAACTCAAGACCAGACCGGCGTGAGCAGTTCCGGCAGCGAAGGCGAGTCCGGTTCCATAACGTCTCATGCGGAACAGCAAAGCGGCACCGGAGATCAGTCATCCGGTGGCAGCGAACAGACCGCATCGGATGCCGGGGCCGGTACCGGAGATCAGACTCAGCCAGTCCAAGGAGGAGATGCAGAAACCGGTTTGTCTACCTTCGTCGCAGCAGGCACCACTCAGCCCGGCGATACTTCTTCTGCTGCAAGCGGCCTTGAAGGACAATTTACCATAAGTGAGCCGTTTTTTGAGCCGACCCCGATTCCGAGCAGCACAAATCCTGTCTCTACCGTCACCGGGTCCGACACACTATCCCAGGATCGATTGGCAACCACCGTTCAGGACCTGGCATCAATCCCGGGGATTGCCATGTCCGGTGCAAGCATGAGTGGACTTGCCGATATAGATAACTACTGGAATACCAATAACAACCTCTCGTATTCAGAGAGCCTGACCGCAACTTCTACAGCAGGTCTCGTTGCCTGTACCTTGACTGCACCGGGCGGCACTGCATACAATTTCTCGTTTTCAATTTCCCCCCGCAATCCTGGCGGAACCTATGCACCTACCGGCATCCAGACATATTCCTTGCCCTATACAATAAACCTCCTGGGATCTGACAGGACATTTACCTGGAAGATCATATCGGACCCGCTCGGAGAGTTTGCTTTCTATAATACACTGAGCAGTTTCACACAGACAGCGACCTATGAGTTTGCCGAGCTTGGGTATGTTGGAGCCCCGTCTGCATCGACACTCCGTGGCAATGGGATAGATCTCTACCAGGGGCCGGCTCTGGGATTCGAGAGTATCGGCCCTGACCCCGGCACTGCACGGAAAGATTTCGGTGCCGGAGACATGGGCATGGAGGTCAACTGGCTCAACGGGAAGGTACTCGGGCTGATAGACTTCAGCAATACCGGAACATCGGATCCGGGCTCGGATTATTCAGACAGCCTTCTCTTTTTCTTCGGGGATATCGACAGGACAAACGGTACTCTGACGAATGTCCGCTTCCTCGGGAGCAGAGGCCCTGAAGAAAAAGATCCGACAGGTCCCGTGGCCTGGATTGAAGGAAGCATATTCTCCGGCCGGTTTTACGGCTCCGATAATCAGGGATTCGGCATTATGGGCATTGGCAACGACTTTGATGTCAGTTCCAATATGACTTCACGGGTAGGTACATCACGCCTTGATGGAGCAGCGCTCAGGGCGGCTCAGGATCCCCTAAGTGCGACCTCTCCTACGGGAATCGTGTCTCTTTCCGGCTTCGTGGTCGGAGTAGCGGAACAGATGAGCAACCCTATGAACCGCAGGATATTCATGAACACGAACCCCACCGGTTTCCTCCTGGGTATCAATCGCGATCTGGGAATTCTGAGCGGATCGCTCTCGGCAGATGATATTCTGAACGCGAACGTGCACCTTTTAAATATCGAGATCGGATCCTCCCACGGATCAGCCTATGTTCTCGATGATGCCTTTGCCGCAGTTCTCGGAGATACGGGAAATGACGCGGTCAGCGTATATGCCCTGTCCGGGGGACTGAAACCCTATGCAAATTTTCTTGTCACGGCGAATCCGTCAGACCAACTTAATGACTATGTGTCCTGGGGGTACTGGGAAATAGCATATAACGACCCGGGTATTTTGGAGAGTTATCACGTTCATCAGCCCGGTGCCTTCTGGGTTGCCGGCGAGAAAACGAATCCCACGGTAATCCAGAATATGATCGCAACTGATTTCATAGGGACTTATGCCGGAGGAGCCCATGGGGTAAGCATAAATAATCTGGGCGTGATGAACCCGCTCACTAACGGCGTTACCAGTCTGACATTTGACTTCAATCCTGCCGCATCAAACCCGGTCTCCGGATCCATTAATTTTACCGAGTGCACGATCGGGCTCACGAATGGATCTATTGATGGAGCATTGTCCGGGTTCTCTGCCGATATCGTTGCAGGTTCGGCAGGCGACGGCGCCTTCGGTGCTTTCTATGGTCCCAATGCCGAGGCCATCGGCGGCAATTTCAATGCCGGCATCGGAGGAACCCGGTATTTAGGCATCTTTGAAGGGAAACGGTAGCCTTGAAATCCCCTGTATGATGGATAAGCGTGCCGCCATACTGAAGCCCTCTCCCTTCAAAATGGGGTGCCTTATCATCCTTGCCTCGTGCATGCTGTTCTACTCCTTCGGCAAGACCAAGCCGGACCTGCTTGCATCCATGGACAACCAGGTAACGAGCGCCATGTTCCGCTGGCGCGGGTCTGCCGAGGCTACGGGCAAGGTCGTCATCGTGGATATCGACGAGAAGAGCCTGAAGAGAAACGGTCAGTGGCCCTGGCCCCGGGATGTCGTGGCCCGGCTTGTCAGATCCGTTCATGAATCCGGCGCAAAGGTCATCGGTTTCGATATCGTTTTTGCTGAAAAGGACAGGACTTCCATTGCCGAATATGTAGATGATTTCTCGAAACTCATTCCCGATGCGAAAGTAGGGAAAGAGCTCGATCGTATCAGGCATAGAGAGGATCTCAATCATGATATCGAGCTGGGAAGGGCTGTTTCCGAAGCACCGGTTGTGCTGGGATATGTATTTCAGCTCGAGGACGACGGGCTCAAGGATGAAAACGAAACTCCCTTTCCATCTGCTACCATCAAAATATCACCGTCAGGCATCAGTCATGATGAGCTGAGCCTCATATCCGGCTACCGCGCTGTCCTCAATATCGAAGACGTTGCGCAGGCCCGTACAGAAGGATTTCTGAATGTTTTCCCGGATTCATCCGGCATGGTCCGCAAAGTCCCGCTCTTCATGTCTCTAAAAAACATCCCCTACCCCTCCCTTGCCCTGGAGATGGTGAGGACGGCCTCACGGGAGCAGGAGATCGTCATTCATGCATCCAGCCGGAAGTCAGGGGGGAAGAACGGCGTCATCGGGGTATCGGTCGGAGATGCATTTATCCCCACAGATGACAAAGGACAGGTCATGGTCAATTTCCGCGGCCCGGTGAAGACCTTTGAATACATCTCTGCCTCTGATGTCATCGATGGGCTGCATGCTGATCGTATCAAGGATAAATACGTGCTCATCGGAACCTCTGCTTCAGGCCTGCTCGACTTTCACGCCACACCTTTTTCCGGAATATTCCCCGGTGTCGAGATTCAGGCCACCATCATCGATAACGTCCTGACAGGTTCACTTCTTACCTATGATATCTTCACCGAGATCGGGCTCACCTATTCGTTCATCTTTGCCGGAGGCATACTGCTGAGCGCCCTGCTCGCCTACACAGGGGCAGTAACGGGGGGATTGGCCGGGCTCCTGTTCATCGGCTGCATGATTACCGGAGATTATTATCTGTTCTTCCTCAAGGGCAAACTCCTGGGTATCACCTACCCCCTCGCAACGATTATTACGGTCTTTCTCATGGTGACGCTTTTCAACTACTTCTTCGAGTTACGTAAAAAGCAGTTCATCCAGACTGCGTTCAACCGTTATGTCTCACCCGTAGTGGTGAACGAACTCATGAAACGGCCCGAAAGGCTCACCCTTTCGGGAGAAGAAAAAGAGCTCACTATCCTCTTCAGCGACATCAGGGATTTTACCTCCATATCCGAAGGCATGGACCCGAAAAGGCTCGGGGCTTTCATGAATTCCTATCTCACAGCCATGAGCGGTATCATCATGGAGAATTACGGGATGGTGGATAAGTACATCGGCGATGCAATCGTTGCCATCTGGGGTGCTCCGCTGGATGATAAAGATCATGCCCGTCATGGGGTGCTTGCCGCACTCCGGATGAAACGCACACTGAAAACCCTGCAGCAGAAATGGCAGCAGCAGGGCCTGCCCGCTGTCGATATCGGCATCGGCATCAACACGGGACTTACCAGTATCGGAAATTTCGGCAGCGAGAGCAGGTTTGAATACACGGTACTCGGCGACACCGTCAACATCGCTTCCCGGCTGGAGGGGCTGAATAAAATCTACGGCACGAGTATCATTATTTCCCGGTTCACCAGAGACGTCCTGAACGGTGCTTTCTTCTGCCGGAAGATCGATACCGTACAGGTCAAAGGCAAGAGCGTTTCCATTGAGATCTTCGAGCCTCTTGTCGAGGGTCTTCCCGATCCGGAGATGAGGCAGGAGGTTGAGTTCTTTGAAAAAGCGCTGGACTTATATCAGAAACGGGATTTCGTTCATGCCCGGCAGATGATCGGCGATCTGCACGGCAAGAATCCCTGCCGCCTCTACGAGCTGTACCTTAAACGTATCGGGAGCTACCTTACCTGCCCTCCCCCGCCTGACTGGCAAGGTGTTCAAACATTTGAAACCAAGTAGCAGACAGGTTGGATGGCGGCAAGCCGGCTTCATCAGCGTCAAAGTATAAGAAGGACAATAAAACAAGCCCCGCCCCGGTCTGCACCGGGGCGGGGCTTGTTGTTTCTTTGAATTACCTGTTACCTAGTGGCTGGCAGCCTTGAGGGGCTTGTCTTCCGCATTCTCTTCTGATTTCACGCTGGAAATTCTCATGCTGTAGAAAGAGCGGTATACGAATACCAGTGCGACAGCGAAGAAAACCACTCCCAGACCGGTCTTAACAGCCTGATCCGTCATGGTAACCGCGATCTCGGTTGCGAGAAGGCCGAAAAGGGTGGTGAACTTGATGACCGGGTTCATGGAAACTGATGAAGTATCCTTGAACGGGTCGCCGACCGTGTCACCAACGACTGACGCTTCGTGCAGCGGGGTGTTCTTCTCTTTGAGGTCAACCTCGACGATCTTCTTGGCATTGTCCCAAGCGCCGCCCGCATTGGCCATGAAGATAGCCTGGAACAGGCCGAAGAAGGCCAGGGAGACGAGGTAGCCGACGAAGAAGTAGGGGTTGAAGAAGGCCAGACCCAGAGCCAGGAAGAAGATGACCACGAAGATGTTGATCATACCCTTCTGGGCATACTGCGTACAGATCTTCACGACCTCTTTACTGTCTTCGATGGAGGCGGATGTCTTGCTGAGGTCGATGTTTTTCTTGATGTACACAACCGCGCTGTAGGAACCGGCAACAACGGCCTGGATGGAAGCGCCGGTGAACCAGTAGATCACGCAGCCGCCCATAAGCAGGCCGATGATGATCTCAGGCTGTACGAGAGACAGCTTGGCAATGACGTTCCCATAGATTCTCTCGAGCAGGATGATGATGCCGAACACCATGGTGGTTGCACCGACGACAGCCGTACCGATGAGCACGGGCTTGGCTGTTGCCTTGAAGGTGTTGCCTGCACCGTCGCAGGATTCGAGATAGTGCTTGGAACCGCTGAAGTCAGGGGTGAAACCGAAATCTCTCTTGATCTCTTCACTGACGTTCGGGACCGACTCGATCATGGAGAGCTCATAGATGGACTGGGCATTGTCGGAAACCGGGCCGAAGCTGTCGACAGCGATCGTTACCGGACCCATACCCAGGAAACCGAATGCCACCAGACCGAAGGCAAACACCGGGGCTGCGAATACGAACTCGGGCGGCATGAGGTTCATGATGGAAGGGTTCTTGGATACCAGGTAAGCAACAAGCATCAGAACCAGAATGACGAGTCCTTCCCAGAAAGCTGAGAAGTTACCGGCAACGAGACCGGAAAGGATGTTCAGCGAAGGTCCGCCCTGGCGGGAAGAGTTAACGACCTCTTCGCAGTGGCGTGACTTGGTGGAAGTGAAAACCTTGGTGAACTCGGGGATCAGAGCACCGGCAATCGTACCGCAGCTGATGATCGCGGAGAGTGCCCACCAGAGGTCGCCGTATCTGATCGGGTCGAGGTCGGAAAGGAGCACGTAGCTTGCAACAAAGGTAACAGCGATGGAGATCCCAGAGGTGATCCATACCAGGTTGGTCAGCGGATGCTCGAAATCGAAGTCTTTCTTGCCTGCCCAAAGTGAGTTGCTGATTATATCATTGACGAAGTAGGAAACGAGCGAGGTCAGGATCATAAGGATACGCATTGCGAAGATCCAGACGATCAGTTTGCCGCCCATCTCAGGGTTGTCGAACAGTGCAAGGGCCAGGAATGCGATCAGTGCAACGCCGGTCACGCCGTAGGTCTCGAAACCGTCAGCTGTGGGACCAACGCTGTCGCCCGCGTTGTCGCCCGTACAGTCGGCGATAACACCGGGGTTCTTCGGGTCGTCCTCGGGAAGGTGGAACACGATCTTCATGAGGTCGGAGCCGATGTCTGCGATCTTGGTAAAGATACCGCCGCAAATTCTCAGTGCGCTGGCGCCGAGAGATTCGCCGATGGCGAAGCCGATGAAGCAGGGCCCTGCGAGCTCGCCCAGGAATGCGAGGATGAGGATCATGAAGAAGAGCTCAACGCTCACGAGCAGAAGGCCTACGCTCATACCGGAACGAAGGCAGATGTTCACGATGTCCAGGGGGTTTGACTTCAGTGATGCAAAGGCGGCCCTGGAGTTGGCAACCGTGTTGATCCTGATACCGAACCAGGCAACACCGTAGGAGCCGAGGATACCCAAAACAGAGGCGAGAAGAATGATGATGACGTTGCCAATGGGTGCGCCCTGGAGCCCCTTGAAGTAATAAACGATACAGAGTGCAATCAGTATCCACAGAGCGGCGAGGAACTTGCCCTGCTGGGTGACGTATGTCTTACATGTCTCCCAGATGGTGTTGGAAACAGCCAGCATGGAGCTATGCGCAGGCAGGTTCTTGGTCTGGATGTACTGCAAGTACCCGAAAGCCAGGCCGATTACGCATACCAGCAAGCCGACATAGAGAATGGATAACCCGGCGACCGTGCTGCCCATAATGGTGAACGACACCGTGGACAGATCAGGCAGCTTGATATCCGCTTCTCCCGCAAATGCCATAGGAGCCATGCCGAAGAGCATGACACCCGCGGTCAACAAAAAAGACCATAAACTCAGTTTTGCTTTACCCATCATTTCAATCTCCTTGTTTATTGGTCGATTGATACATTAGTGCTTATTCCAAAGGCTTAAGAAACACCAAAGGAACAAGCAACGACTAGTATCTTACCTTCCAAAATTTATTCCGACCTCGAACAGGCTTGAGCAAGGAACGGCTTTAACCTCACTCTCAAAATTCACTCTATGTGTATTCAGTAAAAACATCCGCATGCTCACATATAATGGTAAAGGATAATTAGTTTTTGTCTCATGAGTGAATCATCATTCAGCCCATGAAACCATACAATAGCTCCCCACCAGTGTCAAGAATTTTTATACTGAAAATCGCCGGAAGTTACTGTGATTCGCACCATGAGGGACAACCGTCAATCATCATGATTTCTCATGATTTTTCAGGGAAGAATCAGCGAATAAGAGAGCTTTTTAAGGAACAGCTCCTCAAAAAGCAATCATCTGCTGTATAGTCATAAAGAAATCCGGCCGATCGGAAGACACAGGTATGCGAAATCCTGAATATCCTTGCCCCCTGCGGGAAAACCAATTTCGACCCTGACCTGAAAAAGAGATGGAAAGCACTTGACTTATACTAGACGACCGGTCTAATATTGCGTCATAAAAGGGATTTTTTATGGCAAAAGACGCTACCAGACACACCATCATCAGGGAAGGCGCCCGCCTCGTCCATGCAAAAGGATACAATAATACGGGCCTCTCCGATATCCTCGCCGGAGCAGGCGTACCCAAGGGCTCGTTCTATTTCTACTTCAAAAGCAAGGATGACTTCGGCCTGGCCGTCATCGACTACTACCGGGAATTCATCCGGGGCATGGGTGTGGCATATCTGCTCGATGCGAGCATACCTCCCCTGGAAAGGCTTTCCAATTTCATGGATGCCTACCGGGACCTTTTTGAAAAGATGGATTTGCGTCGCGGTTGCCCCATCGGCAACCTGATGCAGGAAATGAGCGACCTTAGCGAGGATTTCAGGGCAAAGGTCGGAGATGTCTATTCCAGCATGATAGGCTTTCTTGAACAGTGCATCGTGCAGGCAAGAAGCCGGGGAGATGTCTCCGTTGACATCGATCCGGCTGAGGCAGCCCAGTTCATCCTCAACGCCTGGGAAGGGGCCATTATGCATATGAAGCTCGCGAAAAGCACTGAGCCGTTACAGATCTTCAAGCGAATGGTGTTTGAACGCATTTTGAAATAATACATCCATGCCCTTTGTATAACCCTTTTTAGAATAACCGGGGATATAAAGGGCATGAACCGGATACACAGATTCCTTCGGGGAGGGAAAATACAATGGGGCAATGGCATAAAACAGGCTGTGTTCTCTGTGCACAAAACTGCGGGCTGGAAGTCCTTGTAGAGAACAACCATATCGTAAAAGTCAGGGGCGACCGCGATAATCCCCGGTCAAAAGGTTATGTCTGCCGCAAGGGGGCAAACATCGCCTTCCATCAGCACCATACAGACCGCCTCTCCTTCCCCTTAAAGCGCGTGGGAGATAAATTCGAGCGCATCTCCTGGGACCAGGCGATAAGTGAGATCGCCGAAAAACTCCGTTCGACCGTCCACGCCTACGGTCCCCGCTCCTTTGCCTACATGGGAGGCGGCGGCCAGGGATGCCACTTCGAGGCTGCCTTCGGCGTGCGGCTCATGCGGTCCCTCGGATCGCGATACCACTACAATGCCCTTGCCCAGGAGCTCACCGGCACCTTCTGGGCCCATGGACGCGTTACGGGAAAGCAGTACCTGTATGCAGTCACCGATGAACACAGGTCCGACATGATCCTGGCCATCGGCTGGAACGGCATGCAGAGCCACCAGATACCCCGGGCTCCGCTCGTGCTCAAGGAGTTCTCTAAAGACCCCGGCAAGCTCCTTGTAGTCATCGACCCGAGAAAGTCCGAGACCGCCGAGATCGCAGACGTCCACCTGGCCATCCGCCCCGGCACCGATGCACTTCTTACCAGGGCCATGATCGCCATCATCCTGAAGGAAGGCTGGCACAACAAAGAGTACATCGAGCAGCACGTGAGCGGTTTTGCCGAGATCGAGCCGTGGTTTACCCATTTCGATGCCCAGGCTGCGGTCAAAGTCTGCGAACTCGATTACGGCCAGGTCCGGGAGGTCTGCCGCCTGTTCGCCACACGGAAATCCTGCCTGCACCCTGATCTGGGCATTTACATGAACCGCCACAGCACCGCAGCATCCTATCTCCATCTCGTTCTGCTGGCAGTCTGCGGAAGGATCTGCATGCCCGGGGGCAACGTCATCCCTGGGCAGATCATGCCCATCGGCGCGCACACGGACGAGCGCGACTCCAAGACCTGGCGCACCGTCGCCACGGGTTTCCCGGCCCTCATGGGCGTATTCCCTCCCAACGCGATGCCGGAAGAAATCATGAGCGACCATCCCGAGCGGCTTCGGGCTGTGCTGTGCTGCCAGTCGAACCCCTTGCGCTCGTTTGCCGATACCACTGCGTACGAGCAGGCGTTCAAACAGCTCGACCTCCTGGTCACCTGCGAGCTGTCCATGACCGAGACCGCATCCCTTTCCCACTACGTGCTCCCTTCACGGTCCGGCTATGAGTCCTGGGACGGTACGTTCTTCGCCTTCACCTTCCCGGAGGTGTATTTCCAGATGCGAAGGCCCATCGTCGAACCGGAAGGCGAGAGGATGGAGTTGAGCAAAATCCATGTAATGCTCGCCGAAAAGCTCGGGTTTATCCCGCCCATCCCGGACACCCTGAAGGAGGCTGCAAAGAAAGACCGGCTCACCTTCGGCATGGAGCTCATGAAATATGCAGGAGAAGAGCCCAAGGCCCTGCCCAACATGCAGTACGTGCTGGCAAAAACCCTGGGAGAAGAACTGGGGTCTGCAAACTTGGCCGCGCTCTGGGGCATGCTCCAGGTGGCGCCCAAAGATTTCCGCAGGATGGCCCAGGCAGCAGGCTTCGCCAAGGGACCGCTCATGGGCGAGGAGATTTTCCAGGCCATCCTCGACCACCCGGAAGGGATCATTATCGGCCGCGCTGACGAAGAAAACAATTTTGCCTCGGTGCAGACCGAAGACGGCAGGATCAATGTCCACATCCCCGAGATGGCCGGATGGGTGCAAAGCATCGAGCCTGAATCCGAAGAAAAGGCCCTTAACCCCGATCCCGAATTTCCACTCATCCTCCAGGCGGGCCGCCATATGAGCATGAATGCCAATACCCTCATGCGCGACCCGGCATGGAACCAGGGCAGGAGGCCCTGCACGCTGGCCTTGCACCCGGAAGATGCCGCAGGGCTGAACATCGTCGATGGCCAGATGGTCAGGGTCATAACCGAGGCAGGCCGGGTGGAGATCGAGGCGGAAGTGACCGGAGCGACCCGCAGGGGCCAGGTGATCATGCCCCACGGGTTCGGCATGATTCATCAGGGCAAGGCGTTTGGGGCAAATGTGAACCGCCTCACCAGGAACACCTATCGCGACAGGTTCGCAGGCACCCCGCTGCACCGGTATGTACGATGCAGGGTGGAGGCAGCCTGAAAAAATCGGCAATGCGAAAAGAGCGTTGCAAAAAGGAGATATCATATGGACAATTACGAAAGGCTGCAGCAGATACTCGATGCCGGTCCCATCGGTGCACCCCCTGCAAAGGTCTTTGACGAGATCCTCCGGTTACTCTTCACGCCTGAAGAGGCAGCCCTTGCCGTACACATGACCCTCTTCCCCCGGAAGCTTTCAGCCATAGCAGCCGATGCGGGCATGCCAGAGGATGAAGCCGGAAAGATGCTGGAGGCCATGGCGGATAAGGCCGTGATCTTTGCCCGCGAAAAGGAGGGAAAGCGATCCTACGGCCTTCTTCCGACTATTCCGGGTCTGTTCGAGTTCCCCCTGATGAAAGGGAGCGGGACACCGCTGCTTGACAACCTCGGCAAGCTCTGGGACGAGTACCACCGGCAGTCGCTGGGTGCTTCTTTCTCGGGCAAACCCACGCCGATTGCCCGCGTTATCCCCGTAGAGCAATCCGTCACGTCGCTTACCAGGGTGCATCCCTATGAAGAAGTGGCACGCCTCATCGATTCCGTGAATTTCATCGCCCTGGGGGAATGCGCCTGCAGGGTCAGCATCAAGGCTTGCGACAAGCCCACAGAGATGTGCCTGATCTTCGATGGCACCGGCCGCTTTCTGGTTCAGCGGAAATACGCGCGGGAAATCAGCAAGGAGGAGGCCCACCGGGTGCTCGATCTCGCGGAACAAGCCGGGCTCGTCCACACGAGCAACAACAGCGTGGACAGGCCGGGGTTTATCTGCAACTGCTGTTCCTGCTGCTGCACGATCCTCACCTGCCATACCCAGCTGGGAATCTCCCATGCTTTCGCGCCGAGCGCTTTCCAGGCGGGCATTGATGCAGAGGCATGCACAGGATGCGGCATCTGCACCGACGATCGCTGCCCCATGGGTGCGATAGATATCTCCGGAAACACGGCCGTGCCGTCTTCCGAAAAATGCATCGGTTGCGGGTTGTGCGTTTCCGTCTGCCCGACTCAGGCAATAACGCTGGTGAGAAGATCCGAACCGCCCGAGGTGTTCCCTACCATGCAGAAACTGGGCATGAAGGTGCTGACCGAGAAAGGCAAGCTGGAGAAATACGTAAGCCAGATGAAATAATACTGTATGGAGTCAATCCGGGTTTAGCGGAGGAGAAACTTCGATGAACATAGGCCCTTATAGGTATGAAGACTTCATTGAGAAGGTCAAGGCATTCCACGGCAGTATCGCACCTGGGATTATCGCAGGGGGCATCATGGTGGACATTGCCAGGATGCAATTACCCGAAGGCGATTTCTTCGATGTAGTCTGTGAGACAGCGCACTGCCTGCCGGATGCAGTGCAGCTTCTCACCCCCTGCACCATCGGCAACCGGTGGCTCAAGATCGTCGACACGGGCCGCTACGCGCTCTCCTTTTACAACAAGTACACCGGCGACGGAATCAGGGTATACCTCGATGCAAACAAACTGAGCGGCTGGCCGGCAATCCGGGCCTGGTTTCTGAAGGAGAAACCGAAGAAGGAGCAGGATCTTAACAGTATCCTTGATGAGTTTCGCAGGGCGGGAACGGACATCTACAGCACCGGAAAGGTAAAGGTGAAATCTCCGTACCTTACCGCCCCTGGAAAGAAGCATTCTGCGATAGCCTTGTGCCCTTCCTGCGGAGAGGCGTTTCGTACGGTTCTCGGGCAAATCTGCCCTGCCTGCAGCGGCGAGGGCCCATATACGGTAGAGGATAAATAACCGCTCAATGGACGCTTCATCTCTGACCTTGATGATATTCTGCATCGTCATGATCGCTGCCCTCTACTCCTGCGTCGGGCATGGCGGAGCCTCGGGATACATTGCAGTCCTGACGCTCTTCGGGCTTACCCCGCTGGTCATCAAGCCCACGGCCCTCGTGCTGAACATCCTGGTCTCTTCAATCGCTGCAGTTCAGTTCTTTCGAGCAGGGCATTTCCGCCGGCCTCTCTTCGTGCGTTTTGCCCTGACCTCCATTCCTTTTGCCTACATCGGGGGCTATTTCGTTCTTCCTCTGTCCTTTTATAAATATTTTATCGTGCTCGTTCTGTGGTTTTCGGCAGTGCAGCTCTTCACCCGCCCCGCAGTGCAGACAAAAGATCTCCGTCTTCCGTCCATGCCTCTTTCCCTGACCGTAGGGGCAGCCCTCGGGCTTTTGTCCGGTCTCATCGGCGTAGGCGGCGGCATATTCTTGAGCCCGCTCCTCATTCTCATGGGCTGGGCAGGCAACAGGGAAACGGCGGCGGTATCGGCCTTCTTCATCCTGGTCAACTCTTGTTCGGGTCTCCTCGGCTTCGTGAGCGGGAATCATCCGATCCCCTCATATGCATTCACCTTTGCCCTTGCCGCCGTCTCCGGAGGCCTCGTGGGATCATACCTGGGCAGCAGAGAGCTCCCGGTACTGAGCGTGCAGAGAATTCTGTCCCTGGTACTTGTCATCGCAGGGTACAAGATGCTTCTTGCCTGAGAGATAATGACGTGCCCTGCCGGAAGCAGCGGGGGTATCACAAAGCCTTTTTCTTTTCCCCCCTCTTCTATACCCTCTCCTCCGGGGCACCTGCAAAGCGGGTCGGGAGAGGAAGAAGGAAAATCCTTTGATTGAGGACCGGTACTTTATTTACGCTTACTGGAGGAAGAGGAGCGAAGGCTGGATTCCGAGCCGGGAGAAATGAATGCCCCCGACTATGTTTCTTCGAGCGGGACCGCCGTCTATTCCCTGAGCTGCGAGATTGATCGTTTCACCTTTGGCCAGGCCGCCTTGGCCGTCATCCGTCAGGAGTACAATCACCGGGAGGCTCTTTTCTGATTCGTCCGGATATTCCATCACCAAGCCGACTTCGCCGGTATTCAGCTCCACGATCGAACCGATGGGGTATATTCCCATCATATTGATAAAGCTTTTCAGCAGGACTGTATCAAAGCTTTTTCCCCTCTCGCTCCACATTCTCCTCAAGGCTTCATCCGGGGTAAATGCCCTGGAACGATAGACACGCTCCGAGGTTAATGCCTCATAGACATCGGCGATACGCAGAATCTTCCCCAGGAGGCTCAGCTTCTTCATGAAATGTGTCTTGGGGTATCCGGACATGTCAATATTAAGATGGTGCTCAAAGGGGCCGAGTATTATCCTTGATCGCAGGGAATGCGGAGCGTTCAACCTGAGGATCTTTCTCACCCCGATAAGGGGGTGCCTCCGCATTTTATCCCACTCGTCGGTGTTCAGTTCGCCACGCTTCAGGAGTATCTCTTTCGCTACCCCGACCTTTCCCAGATCATGAAAAAGTCCGCACACCGTAAGATGCTCAAGAAATACCTGAGACAGACCTACGTATCTCCCCAGGCACGTGGCAAGCAGGGCCACGTTTACCGAATGGGTATAGGTGTAATCGTCATAGTCCCTGATCGTTGCCAGGCCCAGCAGGAGTGAATTGTCTTCCTGCACCAGATCCACGATGGTCTGGGCCAGACGTCTTGCCTTGCGGACCCCCGCAATCCCCTTCGATGCTTTCTCGGCTACCTCTTTTACGATATTCAGGGCATGAAAGTAGACATGCCTGGCCTTTTCTTTCCGCCGCATATCAGGATCCTGCTGATTATCCTCCTGGTTCCGGGAAACCTCTATCCAGGAGAATCCATTCTCTCCCAGTTGACGGTTCAGCCATTCAGGGGCATCCTCGTATTTCATAGAATCGTTGAGGAGGCGTGCAAAGGTTACGATATCTTCTGGTGAGACATCGTTCACGGAAAACTTAAAATTCAGCCCGCCGATTCCCCTTTGCGAGAAATACTCCACCATTTCATTGATAATGTGAAATATCTCTCTCTGATAGAGGATCTTCTCTCCCTGAATGTGGAATCTCCCCCGCCAGATCCGGATACTTACATCATCCTGGCCGTCAGTCAGGTCGGCAATAATGCTATGAAACTGTGAGACACACTCCTTGATCAACTGGTTGTTATCCTGATGAATCCTCACGGTATTGACAATCTGATAGAAGGTTTTGATTAATCTTCCTCCCAGCAGCTCGGGATGGGTCTTCTGGTTCGACACAGTTGTGCCTCCTTTTTAAGCCCGGTCGTGGTTTATTTCCCGGTGAACACGCCGCACCATCGGGTTAAGAGACCGGCCGGCTTCTTCCAGCAACTGCTGCGCTTCTCTGATCCCCATTTTACTCAATGCGATGGCAGCACCTCTCCTCTGTGGGGATATGCCGAAGGCAGGCATCCATCCCCTGTTGAACAGAATTTGTTTCAGAAAGGGGATTGAGATCGATGAGCCGCATTGGCCGAGCGTTGTGAAGCAGGCAATAATATGCTCGTAATCGGCATTCGTGAACTTCCGGTGTTCAAGATAGTCAAGAAGAAGCCCTTCGGCAGCCTGATTCCGAGTCTGCCCAAGTTGTTTCAAGATCAGGCGGCGGATAGATTCGTCTCGGTCGTTGATAAGACTGAAAACATCCTTTATATAAGCAGGGCCTCGTTGCAATAACCCCTTTACCGCCTCCTGGCGAACATATGTCGATTTATGGCGGATCATTTTCATCAGGACCTTGGAAGACCTTTCTCCCCCGAGGTCTATGACTACATGGATAAGCTTTTCCATAAGCTTTTCATCGGGACTTTTCAGCATGTCTTCCAAAGGATGGAAATCCCGGGCGGCCAGTGAACTTATTACATCCGAAAGCATCTGCCGCATCTTTACCGGTTGATTCTTCGGCAATAAGCTTCCCAGGGTATGAATGGCTTCGGGTTGCAGAAGCATGAGGGTCTGTTTTACTTTTTCAATCCGGCCGGGATCTATCTCCGACCATACGTGCTGTAGAGGGCTTAACGACTGTGCACTGGAGGCAGTAAGGAAAAAGTCTTCAATGAACGGACCGGCCCATGGTATCTCGGCCACGCATGTGTCGACGACATACTGCAAGCTTTGCAGGATCTTGAGCGAAATATCGAAATCTTTTCGAGCCAGAGAGCTCACGAACTCTTCCTCCAGTACATCGAGAATGACCTTGAAATTCTCTTGTTCCCGATTCTGAAGCAGGCTGTCGAATAACGCGTCCAGATATGCGGTCGGGTCTCCGTCTTCCTCGATACAGACCATCTCCTGGATCGCTATCATCTCCTCCGAGGCAATCACGATATCATCTTGATTAATAGGCGGATCAGCCAAAGGCTTCCAATCAGCCAGTTTATTCTCTCGCAGTAATGCGGAAACCGTATTATCCGTTTCTTGGGGCGGAGCAAGTTCCATTTCCTGTTCGACTCCCCAGAAAAAATCGGAAACTTCGTATTTTATATGGGTTGGTTGGTTTTCCCAGAACGCAGTGACGATATCCCCCTCGGGCTCATCAGACAATATGCCGTATTTGTTGATGACCCTTAAGAATTCTTTTACTTCCCCAAGATCTATGCCTTCTTTGAATTCCAGCCATCGGATTCCGTCACGAAAGAGGGTGAACGCCAGCGTTCCTTCTTCCGGGGGTTCCGAAAAGATTACTTCACCCTGGGAAAGGAGCTGATCTCTTTCGATGTCAAGTTTCAGGTCTCCAAACTTGGCTAGGTATTTTCCAAGATGCCAATGAAACTGTTCAAGGGAATTCGTACAGACGGTGTGGCCTTCGGGATATAACGAATAATTCTTTCTGACAAGAAGGAGGCTTGCAAGAACCTTTTTCGCCGCCTCCAATTCCTCTTCCGTAGGCCCGGCATTCAGGGCTTTCATTTGTTTATCTTGGAAATCCATCACCTAACCATCCCTCTCATACATGCTCTGCAATCAAAATATCAACAATTTGATAGTCTTCTCTTCAAAATATATTTCGGTACATGCCATTGGAAACTATAATTTAAGTGCGGTTAGCTTCCCAAATTAAATAGCAGCCAGGGATGATCATCGGATTCCCATGGCGGTATACTGTGGATTGACGGCCGCGCTTCTTATTGCTTCACACTTGTTCCGTCTGATCTTTCCCTCTATAAGAATGAAAGAAGGAGAATGTATCATGAAGAATCAGGAATGTTCCGCTCTGCGCTCAAGCCGGCAAAGGAAAACCCTGCCAAGGATCCTCTTGCTCGCGCTACCTGCCGTACTTCTTCTCTCTGCCGGCTGCGCCACCGTCGGCCGTGATTTTCCGGATAGCCTTGTGCCCCGGATAAAAATCCATGAAACCACCCAGGAACAGGTCCGGTCTATGTTCGGAGCGCCCTGGCGCGCAGGGCTCGAAGACGGACAGCAGGCGTGGACCTACGGGAGATACCGCTACAGCCTGTTCAAAGAGGCAAGCACGAAAGACCTGGTAATCCGCTTCGACAAGCAGGGCATCGTCTCTTCTTATACATTCAACACTACAGAGCATCAGGAATAGCGTATCATCATGGGAATTATCGGATGAGCTATCTGTGGGGATTATGATTCGCGGCCCCGGGCGAACAATGCTTTTACAACTCCTTGACATAGATAATCTTGCTGTCGCCGGGTGCGTAGAAGTCTTCGAGGACAGCCTCCCGGGCATAGCCTGATCTTTCGTAGAAAGCCTGTGTCGGTTGATAGAGGCCCCGGGAGGAGGTCTCGATGTAGACGCGGGAACCGCCCATCTCCCTGATGATATTCTCGGTAGCGCCGAGCAATTCTCGGCCGATACCCTGTCCCTGGAATTGCCGGTGAACCGCTATCCAGTAAAGGTCGAAGCTTGAGGCGGTACCCGGAATGCGCCCGAAGCAGGTGTATCCAAGGTCTCTTGAGCTTCCCTGCTCGCAGAACAGGAAGTGATAGCCGCTCTCCGGTCCTTTGCTCAGGCGTTCGTCCACGAGCTCTACGGCAATAGCCAGCTCTTCTGAATTGAAAAACCCTGTAGAATCAACGATGGCCCGTACCGTGTCCCTGTCGCCTGGTGTTACCCTGCTGCGATAGGAGAGTTTCATAACCCGCCTTTCTCCAGGGTATCCGATAAAATGCGGGCGATCACTTCCGGGTAGCTCATCCCGGCCCTCTGAGAGGCGGCCACAAACCCGCTGTCCGGCGATATGCAGGGGTTGGCGTTGATCTCCAGGACCCACGGCCTCCCCTCCCCGTCCACCCGGAAATCGACCCGGGCATAGCCTCTCAGGTCAAAGGCTTCCCAGCACAAATGCGCTACCTGTTCAAGCTCCTTGAGGAGACCTGCATCCTGTTTTCCGAATTCAAAGGTCCGGAGCGTGGATCTGTATTCAACCGAATCCTCATGCCACTTCGCCTTGTAATCAAGGATCTTGGGCCTTCCGTCCGGGAAAGAGAACGTGATCTCTGCAGGCGGCAGCACCTGTGGCCCGCGTACTCCTCCAAGGACCGAGAGGTTGAACTCCCTTCCGTCGATATAGCGCTCAGCAAAGCACTTTTTGTTCAGGACATGCGCCCTCTTCTCAAGGGAAACAATCAGACCGGGGAGATCCTTTGCCTCCTTCACCGACTCGCCGTCGATCCCAACGGATGCTTCCTCCCAGAGGGCCTTCACGATGTAGAGGGAAGGAAACGGGAGATTGCTCTCGGGTGAGTTGCCCGGCATAATCCATTCCGGCGTCGGGATGCCTGATCTGTGCATCCATTTCTTGGCCAGGACCTTGTTCGAGGTGAGGAACATCGCCTCGGTGCAGGCCCCGGTGTAAGGGATGCCGAGATGGTCCAGGATCGAGCAGGCAAGGTGTATGAGCCTGCCGTCGTCGTCCAGCGACTCGACGATATTGAAAACGCACAGGGGTTTGATGCGGGTGAGCCGGGCAGCCAACGCGTGGATGTCGAGTTCGAAAGGCACGATGGAGGACTGGTAGCCGAGACTCGTCAGCGCATCCGATATCGCTGCCGCCTGGATGAGCACATCCTGGTCATCCGGTGAGGCATCAAGGGGCAGTTTCTGGTGAAGGATTATAACGGGCTTTTTCACAAAGGCTCTTCAGCAGATTCTCTTCAAAGTGCTCAGGAGGATGCGCTCGATGAGGTTCTGGAAAGAGATGCCGTTGAGCCTGCACAGGATCGGCAGGTCGGAATGAACCGGATTGAGCCCTGCCAGGGGGTTTACCTCGATGAAATTGGGCCGTCCCTGAGCATCCATCCTGATGTCGACCCGGCCGCCGTCCCTGCATCCAAGGGCCTTCCATGAAGCAAGGGCAAGCTCTGAGCATGAATCGATCACGCTCTGCTCAGGGATAGAGTATACGATCATTTCTTCATAGTTCGATTTGGTATGGTACGAATAGATCAGCTCACCGTCCTGCTTGTCGCGGAACAAGACCTCCATCATGCCGACGAGCTGCGCATCGCTTCCGGTGCCTACGACGCCTGCGGTGAACTCCCTGCCAGGAAGATAAGTTTCAACGAGCACGGCCTGGCGGAACTCTTTCAGCAGGCGCTCGCAGATCGAACGAAGCTCTTCGGGAGAGGATATCCGGGAGGTATCGGATATGCCCTTGCCCGTACCTTCTGCAACAGGTTTTGCAAACAGCGGATACGGCAGGCGTACGGCATCGATCTCGTCTGCTGAATTGACCAGCACGAAGTCGGCGGTCAGGAGGCCTGCATCGCGTATGACAGCCTTTGTCATGCCCTTGTGCAGGGTCAGCGAGAGGACAAACGGATCCGAGAAAGTATAGGGGACCTTATATGCATCGAGCAAGGCAGGGACCACGGCCTCCCGCCCGACCCCGTACATGCCTTCGGCAATGTTGAAAACCAGGTCCCATCTATGGCCGGAAGCGAGCTTGGAGACGAGCTGCTTTACGTTTCCGATCCGGTCCGTGGCATGGCCGAGTGCAACGAGTGCCTCATCGATGGCATCAATGGTATCGGCACGGTCGAACTCGGCGGTCTCCTCGGAGCTGTACCCCTCTTTCAGATAATCGTCCCTGAGATCATAGGTAATGCCGACCTTCATCTTACACGCCCGGAGGGCATTCCGCATCATACTCGGGGTAGCGGAAAATTTTTCGCTCGTAGTTCCTCAGGATAACCTGTCCATCGGCGCGGCCCTGGAAGTAATCGGGCAGGAGCGGTATTTTGCCTCCTCCGCCGGGGGCATCGACCACATAGTGGGGAATCGCATACCCCGAGGTATGACCTCGCAGTCCTTCGATCATCTCGATGCCCTTTTCTACGGTGGTCCTGAAATGAGCAGAGCCCAGGATCGGGTCGCACTGGTACAGGTAGTATGGACGAACCCGGACCTTGAGAAGCCCATGGAAGAGGGATTTGAGCGTATCTACATTATCGTTGATGCCTTTGAGCAGCACTGTCTGGCTCCCGAGCGGGACACCGGAATCAGCGAGCATATTGCACGCCGCCTTCGTTTCCGGAGTGAGTTCATCGGGATGCGTGAAATGGATGCTCATCATGAGAGGCTGGTACTTCTTCAGGATCCTCATAAGCTTCGGCGTTATCCGCTGAGGTAATACCACGGGCGCCTTGGTGCCGATGCGGATGATCTCCACATGGGGGATACGCCTGATGCTTGACAGAAGGTAATCCAGATGGCTGTCCGGCAGTGTCAGGGGGTCTCCTCCGGAAAGGAGGACGTCCCGCACCTGGGGTGTGGCCTCTATATACGCAATGGCCTGCTGCCACTGCGTGATGCTGCTCCGGAACTTGCCGTTGTTGCCGACCATGCGTGACCTGGTGCAGTAGCGGCAATACGTGGAACAGAAGCCTGTTGTCAGGAACAGCACCCGGTCGGGGTACCGGTGAACAAGCCCGGGCACCGGGCTCTGGTGCTCTTCGGACAGCGGGTCCTGCTCCTCTCCGGGACTCATGGTGTACTCATCGACCACCGGCACGACGGATCGCCTTATGGCCTGTGACGGGTCCGTCGGGCTCATGAGGCTCGCGTAGTACGGGGTGATCCTGAAGGGGAGTGCCGTGCGCCTCTGAATGGCATCAAACTCTTCCACGGTCATCCCGATGATCCTCTGGATCTGCTCGGGGGTGTTGATGCTGTTGCGGATCTGCCAGTTCCAGCTTGCCCAGTCGGTTTCAGTTGCGTGGGGATAGAAATCCCTTAAGAACTGGCGGCAACGTTGGCTGATGGGAATACGGCCGGCTAAAGGAAACTTCCTTGCGGGTTGTGGTGCAAACAACAAATCCTGGGTTAGGGCCGACGATATCGATGGGGGCTCCTCGGGGGCCTCAGTACCCAGGGGGTCCGGGTCTTCGGGTGAAACAGACACTGCAGGACCGTTGTTCTTCATCTCAAATCTCCTCCTTGCGTCAAATATCGGCATGTATTATTTCTGTGTTGAGTATTAATTTTTTGAAATGGATTGTGTCGGTAGGGAGGGATGAGGTGAGTGAAAGGGAGTATCATCGAAAGGTATTCAATACCGTTCGGCATCGCTGACGGGTGCCGTGATGATATGATCTTTAAGCTTCGTCACTGTATCACTCTCTCCCTGAATCTGCTGTGTCCCGGAGCCCTTTTCTCGCATCCAAGAGCGAGCCTCTTTTGATTTTTCTAATAATACTTCCTGAAAAAATTGCAAGTGATAATTAAGGGTAGATACATTTTTTTCTCCACGGCACTATCCTAAGTCATAGCAGAGGAAAGAAAGGGGCTACAGATGAGCGCCTGGAAGCGTCCTTTTGACATCGACCTTGCCATGAATCTCATAAGGGAGGTTGTGAAGCCTTTCCCGAAGGCCGCTCTTTTCGCACTTGCCGATGAAGGGCATAGATCGCCCTTTGAACAGCTCATCGCATGTATTCTCACGATCCGGACCCTCGATGAGATATCTCTGGTCTGTGCCCGCGAACTCTTCGGCCTCGGCCGCACCCCGAAAGAGCTTGCCGTGCTGGATACCGCCCGCATTGATGCAGCCATCTCAGCCTGCAGATTCCATGATACGAAATCACGCATCATCCATGGTATCGCCTGCCGGATCATGGATGAATACGGCGGCGAGCTTCCGTGCGAGGAAAAAGTGCTCCTGTCTTTTCAGGGGGTCGGACCCAAGTGCACCAACCTGGTGCTGGGGGCGGCCTGCGGGCAGCCGCGTATCTCTGTCGACGTACATGTGGACCGTGTGCCGAACCGTTGGGGCTACATACACACGACGAGACCTGAGCAGAGCCTGAAGGAACTTGAAAAGATCCTTCCCAGAAAGCACTGGGTGGATATCAACCGGCTGCTCGTTCCCTTCGGCAAGCACATCTGCACGTCACGGCTCCCGAAATGCTCCACCTGCCCGATCCTGGACATGTGCAGGCAGGCAGGTGTGGCAAAGCACCGGTGAGAGGAACAAGGATCAGATAAAGGTAACCGTTTTGGATTGCCCGCAGGCCGGATACCATGATAAAAAAGGTCTTTAAGAGGTGTCAGAGCGATGCATATCGAGAGTGTATTCTTTCATCCTGAAGCCTATCCGGTGCAGGACGCCTATCCCTTCAACCTGAACATCTTCCGCGACACCGGGAGCCTTTCGTTCGCAACGAACATCACTTTCTTCATCGGAGAGAACGGCTCGGGCAAATCGACGCTTCTCAAGGCCATTGCCAGGAGGTGCAGCGTCTACATCTGGGAGGAGGACAGGGGCAGGTTCGGGAACAATCCCCACGAGGAGGATCTGTTCAAATATATCGATATTGCCTGGACAAAGGACAGGAAGGCAGGCGCCTTCTTTTCTTCGGAAAGATATCAGCACCTTTCAAAGGTCATTGACGAACTGGCCTGCTCGGATCCCCATCTGCTCGATTATTTCGGCGGGAAGTCCCTCCTGGCCCAGTCACACGGCGAGTCCTTCATGTCGTTTTTCCATGCACGCTATGCCATCGAAGGCATTTACTTTCTCGACGAGCCCGAGACAGCTCTATCCCCGCGCCGGCAGATCGAATTCGTCCGGCTCCTCAGGGAGCAGAGCAGAGACGGCCATGCCCAGTTCATCATTGCCACGCATTCACCCATACTCCTGAGCTGCCCCGGAGCCGCGATCGTCTCTTTCGAAGGCAGCATGCTCACCAGCGTGGCGTATGAAGAGACTGACTATTACCTCATCTATAAAGATTTCCTCCTGAACCGCGAGAAGTACCTGGCGGAAGATGCATAAGTGGAAAGCAAAGCTTTGGCCAAAGGTGTCCTGAAGACGAGCCATCCTGTCCATCGGTCAGATCGCGCTTCCGGGGATCATGAGAATCTTTGTTTCGACCTCGGCCTCCACTGTGCCAGGGTATAAGGCCACGAGCTTTGCTGCAATGGTATTCTGCAGCGACCAGTTTGAGACCACGATCCGGTATTCCCCTTTGGTCAGGTTCAGCTCATAGGCATCGACACCATAGGAAAATGTACCGCCTTCCCTTCCCAGTTCGACGAAGCGCACCTCTCTCTCCTCGTCGCGCTGCCTCAGGGATACGCTTATGAACTTGCCCCTGTTCTGCACTTCGGGGAAGACATCGCTGACCTCGAGGCCGATGCAGATGAGGCCGGGAGATTCTATGGTGATATCGTAGTAGAGCGAATAGGAATCGTGCTGGCTGGGGGCAGGATAGAGCTTTACCGCTTCAGTGAATGAAAGGCTTTCCTCGGCAGATAGTACGGCAGCCAGCCCGAGAATGATAAAGGCCGCTGCAGTCGGCACTATAATCCGTCTTCTCCCTGTCATATTTCCCTCCTTTGACGTTACGAACCATATTCCACGGCTTTGCTCCAATGCCTGCATACGGGGTTTTTGCCCTGTTTTAGATATCAATGGCGCCTAGATATTTGAATAATATTCTTTGCACATATACCAAGGGACACTTTGAGACTTCCGGGGCCGGATAAAAAAGAACAAAGGTTCGTTTTTTCTTGACAAAGCTCATCGTCGGATGATCTTGAATGAGCAGTTAAGCGAAAGGAGACCTCTTGCATATGGAACAGGCAACCTTTGAAAGGATAAAAAAATTCTTCTCGCCAACTCATATTGCAGTAGTCGGCGCCTCGACAAAGAACCACTGGTTCGCCAACATGGTCAGGTATGCCTATCAGGCGGGCCTCGCCGGCCGCATATACCCCGTCAATCCCAAGGCATCAGAGGTCTGCGGCATCAGGGCATACCCTTCTATCCCAAGCCTTCCGGAAGGTACGATCGACTTTGCAGTAATCATGGTAAAAAGCACCCTCGTCTTACAATCCCTTCAGGAACTTCTTCGGAAAGGAGTGAAGGATGTGCTGCTCATATCCTCGGGCTATGCCGAAATGGGCGGCGAAGGCGTATCGCATCAGGAAGAGCTCACCCGTTTCTGCCGCGAGCATGACATCAGGCTCATGGGCCCGAACTGTCTCGGTTTCATGAACCTGTCCGAGAGGGTGAGCGTCTTCACCGGCGGGTCCGTCGAGGGAGAGCTGCTGCCGGGCTCCATTGCGCTGCTCGGCCAGAGCGGTGCCAGCAGCGAGATGATTGCAACCAAGCTCCTGAAGAGGTCGCTGGGTATTTCTCTGTACGCAGCCACAGGCAACGAGGCCATGATCACAACGGAAGACTGTATGGAGTATCTCGTGCACGACAGCCGCACGCGCGTGATCACCGCCTTTATGGAGGGGTTCAGGGATATCTCGAGGATGAAGGAAATCGCTGTCGTTGCTGCAGAAAGGGAGATTCCCATTATCCTCATCAAGGTCGGCCGATCGGAAAAAGGTATGCAGGCCGCCCGCTCCCATACAGGCGCCATGGCAGGCAACGATGCCGCAATGGAGGGATTCTTCAGGCAGTATGGCATCGTCCGTGTCGACACGATCGAAGAGCTCGTGGAAACAGCGACCATCTTCTCCCGCTGCCGCCTCCCTCAGGGCACAGGCTTAGGTATCTGCACGCTTTCCGGAGGGCTCTGCGGGCTCTATGCAGACCTGTGCAGCCGTTATGGCATTGAACTGCCCAAGCTCTCGGAAAAGACGGTCGCTTCGCTGAACGCAATCCTTCCGGAGTTCGCACAGCCGGACAATCCCCTGGATGTGACAGGATCGGGATTCTCCCAGGGCATGGGTGAAATCCTCAAAGTCCTGCTCGATGATGAGAATCTCGGCATGATCGCTTGCCTGTCCTTTGCGCCCGCAGACGATAACGACGGCATGCCCAGGCTTTTCAACGAAACCGTCTTTCCTCTTGCCCGCACAGCTGACAAGCCGGTCGTCGCCCTGTCCTTCCGGGAGATCAATGACTATGCCAGGAAGTATTATCACGATCAGGGTGTGTATTACATCGAGCACCCGGAGGACAGCTTCAAGGCGATCCTTCACCTCATCCGGTATGCGCAGTTCCAGAGGAAATTCAAAGGCGGGCAAGTTTCTTGAAAAGGACGATATTCTTAACGTAAACCGACGGCAGGCAAGACTCGTCGGGAGAAACCCCTACCCTTTTTACCTTGTTAATTCAAGTAGATAACAGCCCTTCTTGGGCCGGTATTTGCTTGAATACTCCCTCCCTGCTGTATTATGAATGAAATGAAGGCAAAGGATGAGTTTGTCTTTGCCTTCATTCATAAACGCAATAAAGGAGGGAATTATGGCCTTCAATCCATTGGAAGAAAAAGGTGTCCCCCTTGAAAAGCAGTTCAAGAACTGTGATGAGCTGAATACAAAGCCGTACGACAAGGAAAAAGTTCGCCCCTATATCGGCTACCAGGATCAGGTCAACGCCAACGGTTCGCCCAGCGAGACCGTGGTCGATACCCTGATCCGGAAGACGGGCAACGACTACCGCTATGAAATAATCGGGCCGCATCCGGTGAACATGTACCGCCGGCAGGAAGCAGTCTCGGCAGTGCGCAAGAGACTGCCTGAATAAATCCAACCATGCCGAACCTTGTTTTTCGTTTTTTCTAGGATATTGGTAAAGAATAGAAAGAGACCGGCTTGGGAAATCAGGATCCGGCAGGAGTGCAATCCCATCCTTTGCCTTCCTGTTGACACTTCCGGGGAAGCGGATTATCAAAAGAGAAATGTGAGGAGGTAGTTAAATGATATCATTTATGAGAAATCGCATCCTGGCGACCGTTGTCGCTGCCTACATGATCGGGCTTGTAGCATCACCTGCATGGGCTGCCATGGTTCCATCTCAGGGTTCAACCGGAGCTGACGGCAAGGCCCGGATCCAGGAGGAGATCGACACGATCCAGCTCGCCCTTGAAAACAAGCTTGTTCAGGAAAAGCTTAAGGACTACGGGCTCACGGCAGACGAGGTCAGAACCAAGCTCTCAGGAATGAGCCCCGCGCAGATACATCTGCTTTCCCAGGCGTCCGGGGACGTTCTCGCAGGGGGAGACGGGGTCGGTGCCGTTATCGGCGTCCTGATTATCGTTATCCTTGTCATCATAATCCTGAAGCTGCTCAACCATGACATCATCATCAAGTTCTCCCTTGAAAATACTGATTCTCCTGCTCACGCTCATATCGGGTAACGCTTGTGCTTCCGAAATAGAGGGAGTGCCGTTCGTGGAGCAGGCAACCGGCTTCTGCGGGCCTGCTTCGCTTGCATCGGTCATGTCCTTCTACGGCTCTGAAATCGACCAGAAGACCATCGGAGAATCAGTCTACTGCGAAGGGCTCAAAGGCTCACTGATTACCGACCTGGATAATTACGCCAGAGCCAAAGGTTTTAAAACCCACCTGGGGCAGGGCAGCCTCGGAGATATCAGAAATTTCATCGAACAGAAAAAACCGGTCATTGTGCTTGTTGATATGGGCTTCTGGGTGGTATCCAAACCTCACTATCTCGTAGTCACGGGGTGCGCGGGCAACAGTGTCATCGCACACACAGGCTATGAGGCATCCAGACATTTCAGCGATGAGGAATTCGTGAGAATATGGAAAAAGAAGGGCTCTGCATATCTCGTCATCCATCCCTGATAGGGATGCTCTTTCTCGCTCTTTTTGTCAGTTCCTGCTCTGCACCGCGCATCATCATCCTGAAGGACCCCCTGACGGCGACCGAGCACAATGACCTCGGTGTAGTCTACGAGCAGAAGGGCATGCTCGACCTTGCCGAGAAGGAGTACTTCAAGGCACTTGAAAAGGAGAATGACTGGTGGCTCCCCTATTTCAACCTCGGGAACCTCTTCTACAAAAAGGGCGACCTCATGATAGCCGAGATATATTACCGGCGCGCCCTGGATTATGACAGCACGAATACCGACATAATGAACAATCTCGCCAACCTCCTGCACGAACGAAGCCGGGAAACCGAGGCAGTGGAGCTCATCACGAAGGCGCTCTGCGCGGAGCGCAAGCCCGAATATCTCGACACCTACAGGAAACTGATGGGAACCCCGAAGGAAGACGCCGAAGCGCCCATGCCTTCTCCATCGAACTGACAAGAGGATCCCGGTGGCATTCGCCCCCGAGACATTTCCGATTTTTCTTGGGGCAGCCGCGGTCCTGCTCATCACCGCGGGGCACGGCCCCCTGTTCCTGCAGATACTATGTCTGGGCGGGGTGATCGGGCTGATGGCCCTGGCGTTTTTCATCACCCTCGGCTACCTGTCCGGCTCCCTCGGAAAATTTCTTCTCAAGCGCGGACCCTTGCAGGCCATACTGTCCAAAGCCTTAAGCATGGTCTTCCTCTGGCTTGCGCTGCATCTCCTGTTCCTGAAACGGCCCGCCTGGAATTGATGCTCTCAGTTCCCGATATACCGATACACGATTACCTTTAATGTTGTGAAAATATTTATTGACTCATAGATCGGTTTTGAGTTTACCTATACACAAGCAATATATTCCTGACTATTTTTTGTTACTGTGCTTACCCTACGGCAGGAGGAGGTATGATGGCGAAAAAAACGGAAGAAAGCTTTGGCAGAAGAATCCGTACGTTGCGGGAGGAAAGAGGCATCACCCTGGAGGCCCTCTCACGGGAAACCGGCTATCCTGCGAAGGTGCTGGAAGATGTCGAAGAGGGAAAGGTTGCCCCGCCTGTGGCGCTGGTGCTCCAGCTCGGCCGGACCTTCAAGATGGATATCGAGCAGGTCCAGGGCGGCCAGGAGAAAGAGGCAACGAAGAAGCGCGTGAAAAGCCACAAGAAGCGGGTTGCTTCCTATGCCTATACCCCGCTTACCCGCCCCGGAGAGGAAAAGCACCTGCGGGCATACCGCGTAACCATCGACCCTGAGACCGAGCACAAGGGTGTCGAGTATCACCACGAGGGAGAAGAATTCGTCTATGTCCTGAGCGGCGGCCTCAAGATCCAGGTCGGGCAGAATACCACCACCCTGAAGAAGGGCGAGTAGCATCACCTTCGATTCCTCGCTCCATCATGCACTGAGCAACCCCACCAGGGAAAAGGCCGAGCTCCTGGTTGTCATCTATGTGCCGTAAGGAGGCTTCTATGGATTTCACCTGAACGCTGAACAGAAAATGATCGGCCTCATGGCCAAGGACTTTGCAAAGAAAGAGCTCGAGCCCTTCGCATCGAAGTGGGAGAGGGAAGAGACCTTTCCCCTGGAGGCAGTCAAGAAGATGGGAGGGCTGGGTCTGCTCGGCATGATGGTGCCGGCAGAATACGGCGGCTCGGGTGCAGGAGCGGTGAGCTACTGCCTTGCCCTCCAGGAGATCGCCTATGCCTGTGCATCAACAGCAGTGACCATGTCGGTTGCCAACCTCTCCACAGAGCCGCTGCTCAAGTTCGGGAGCCAGGCCCAGAAGGAAAAATACCTGACCCGCCTCGCCGGCGGCGAGATGCTCGGATGTTTTGCCCTGACCGAGCCCTCTGCAGGGTCAGACCCGGGGGCCTTCAGATCAGGGCATAGGATAAAGGCGACCACTATCTCGTGAACGGGACCAAGATCTTCATTACCCACGGCGGGTATGCCGACGTGGTTAACCTCATCGCCAGGACCGACCCCGAGAAGGGAAACAAGCGGCCTCTCCGCCCTCATCGTGGAGAAAGGCACTCCAGGATTTTCTGTGGGATCCAAAGAAGACAAGATGGGGTTGAGGGCATCCAATACCGTAGAACTCATCTTCGAGGACTGCCGCGTGCCCAAGGAGAACCTCCTGGGAAGGGCCGGACAGGGGTTCAAGATCGCCATGACTGCCCTGGACAGCGGCCGCATCGGCATCGCATCGCAGGCCATCGGGATCGCGCGGGCATGCATGAGCGAGGCGGTGAAGTATGCCAAGGACCGTAAGCAATTCGGCAGGTCCATCAGCTCGTTCCAGGCCATCCAGTGGATGATCGCCGACATGGCCACCGGCATCGAGGCCGCTCACCTGCTCACGTTGTCTGCAGCAGACAAGAAGGACCAGGGGATTGCCCTTTACCACTGAGGCATCCATGGCCAAAGCTCTTTGCCTCCGAGGTGGCCAACAAGACCGCCTATCACGCCGTTCAGATCCACGGCGGCTATGGCTACACGAAAGAATTCAAGATCGAGAGGCTCTCCCGCGATGCACGCGCAACAACGATCTATGAGGGAACTTCCGAAATCCAGCGGATCGTCATTGCACGAAATGTCCTGAAAGATTGACCTTAAGCCGGCCTACTTTTCAAACCAAGGCGGCCGGCTCCAGCCCTCATGGTTTTTCTGCCCGTTTCAAAAAGATTATCCGGAACCAGTAGATATAAGATCGAATTTATGTTTATAATAAAACTTAATAATGCAAGGTATAATAAACAGATAGTGGAGGTAACATGGTTCAATTTCAGCTCGATAAACCGGACAATCTGGTGGAGCTGTTCGAGAGCAGCGTGAAGCGATTTCCCGACAGGCCGTTTCTGGGCACGAAGAACAAGCAGGGGGTGTACGAATGGGTCACCTACCGCGAAGTAGGCCGTCGTGTCGATAATCTGCGGGCGGACTGGCAGGCCTGGGCATCAAGAGGGGCGATGCAGTGGGCATCATTTCCAACAACAGCACCGACTGGGCTGTCGGCCATTATGCCACCGTGGGTCTTGGGGCCTTCTACGTCCCCATGTACGAAGCGGAGCTGACCCATGTCTGGGAATACATCATCAAGGACAGCGCCATCAAGGTCCTCTTTGTTTCAAAGCCGGAGATCCTGGCAAAGATCAAGGATTTTCCCTCTCGCATTCCTACCCTGGAAAAGATCAATCGTGATCGCCGGGGAAGGCAAGGACACGATGGCCGAGCTGGAAAAGATCGGAGAGAAGAACCCGGTCAAGTCCATCTATCCGGATCCCGAGGAAGTGGCAGTCCTTGTCTACACCTCCGGTACGACGGGAGACCCGAAGGGCGTCCTTCTCATGCATATGAACTGGACGAGCAACCACCATGCACGGGCAAAGGCCTATCCCGATTTCAACGAGAACGACAGGTCCTCTCGCTGCTGCCCTGGGCGCATTGCTTCGGCCTGGGAGAGCTCCATACGTTCACGGCGCTCGGCGGGTCCATGGGTTTCATGGAGAGCACGAACACCGTTGTTCAGGACATGGCGCTGATCAGGCCCACCTTCCTCATCGCGGTCCCCCGCATCTTCAACAAGGTGTATGATACGATCGTCACGAAAGTGAATGATGCCGGCGGGTTCAAGAAAGCCGCTCTTCGATATGGGCGTTGAGGCCGGCAAAGAAAGCGCGACGCCTGGCCGATCAGGGCAAGTCGAGCTTCATGGCAGAACTCAAGTTCAAGCTCGTGGACAAGATCGTGTTCCAGAAGATCCGCGACCTCTTCGGCGGGAAGGCTCCGCGGCTCCATGACAGGCAGCGCGGCCATGAACCCCGATATCTCCAAATTCTTCTACGACATCGGCATTCCTCTCTACGATGCCTACGGCATGACCGAAACCACCCCGGGCATTACCATGAACTGCCCCGGCAACTTCAAGATCGGGAGCGTGGGCCCGGTGATGGACAAGATCAGGGTGGTCATCGACCAGTCCGTGGTCGAGCCGGGTGCCAAAGACGGAGAGATCATCTGCTACGGCCCCAATGTCATGAAGGGCTACCACAACAAGCCCGAAGCGACCAAAGAGATCATGACCCCGGACGGCGGCGTGAGGACCGGCGACCGCGGCCGCATCGACGAAGACGGGTTCCTGTGGATCACGGGCCGCATCAAGGAGCAGTTCAAGCTCGAAAACGGCAAGTATGTCTTCCCCGCAGCACTGGAGGAGGATATCTGCCTGAACCACTACGTGCAGAACGCCCTGATCTACGGCGCCAACAAGGCCTTACAATGTCTGCATGATCGTGCCCGATCCTGTCGCCCTGGACGGATACGCTCAGAAGAACAACCTGCCGAAAGACTACAAGGCCCTCACAGAGCGGGAGGATGTGCAGAAGATGATCACCAAGGAGATCCTCGATGCCCTGAAGACCAAGTACGGCAGCTACGAGATCCCGAAAAAGTTCATCTTCATCTCAGAGCCGTTCACCCTGGAAAACGGGATGCTGACCCAGACCATGAAGCTCAAGCGCAAGAATGTCACGGAAAGATACAACAACAGCATCGAAGCTCTGTACAAGGAAGGCGAATAACAGAACCTGAAAAAGGCATCCTCCCTTCTCTTTTTAAGGGAAAGGGAGGATGCCTTCTCGGTATGATAAACAAAAAGGCGTTACGGGAAGATAGGGTTATTCTCTACAGGGCACACCTTTATCAATCCCAGGCTCATTCTCTCCGTATGCAATTTCTTCCGGATGTTCTTCTTACCTTTTTCTGCGGACGCGGCTCTTTCCGTCTCCAATTTCCGCGTCTGTTCTGCATGCTCGATCAGATCTCTCTGATCGGACAGCTTCTGGTAATACTTCCCGGTCTTTTCCCGGTCTCCTTTTTCCAGGTAGAAATTATAAAGGGCTTCAAGGCCGTAAATGCTGTAGTTCAAATCCAAAGCCATTACCCGTTCGATGCAGGCTGCCCCGGATTCGTCTCCATTTGCCAGCATTATCCTTCCCGCTGCACAGAGAGCCGGTACGCACTCGGGTTTGTATTTCAGGATGCGCTCGAACAAAGGTAATGCCTTTCCACTGCCCGAAAGGTCCTCGGTGAGGTAGGCAAGATCCAGGGCTTCTTCGAGATTCAATGGCTTCAGCCGTGCCTTTGAAGACAGTTCTTCGATTCTGGTTCTCAATTTGTGTACATAGGCATATCTTTCCTGCCAGGATGCTCTGATATATGATCGCCACTCGTCATCGAAAAGCTTTCTGAATGCATCGAGATCCGGAAAATAGTATTGCGCGGAGCTCATCGCCAGGGAATTATGGAAGACCGGTGCCTCATTTATGGCATTCAGACGTTTTTTCAGGTCCGGATGGGCATCGGTTGATCCCGGCTCTTTTTGGAGCGATCTCTCGACCCATTCTTTTGCCTGACCCTCATCAATGCCCTGCTGGAATTTTTCCTGCATGAGCCCATAGAGCGATGCAACGGGTTCGGGCTGGGTCTCCATCATATCCGTTATCATCGGCCAGAATGACTCCTGTAGATAGAACTCCAGCACATGGGCCCGTACCAGTGCTGCTGCGGTTTCACTCTCGCCTGCAAAGGTGGCGGAGCACAGATCCGCTTCGTATTCCCGGGACCTTGCGAGTGGCAAGGTATATGAATGGAAATACGGGGCATACCATCGGAAAAACCGAGTTGCGATCGACCGGCTCCAGTGTTTCCGGTTCTCCAGGGCCCTCATGGTCTGCATCCAGGTTTGCCTGAGCCTGTAGATCCAGGAATCAAACCAGACGTGCTCTCCTGAGAGATAGCTGTACTCATGCGCAAGAAGTGCGAGTGTCTGTGTTACGGAAAGGGCCTGAAGAAGCGGGAGCCCCAGGACAAGGTAATTCTTGTGCCATCCCAAAATCCCGAGCCGCGGAATCCGGACAATGGATGCAGCAAAATCATTCGTAAGCACAATCTTGCCCACGCGAGGGCCCTGCAGCCGTTTCCTCAGATGGTTCACCGTTTCAAAAAGTTCCGGTGCATCGTCGCGGGCAACTTCGATGCCCTTCGGGGGTGTCATGCGGGTTCGGACTGTCGCGAGCATGGCTCCCAGTAATACCGTGACGACGAACAGAACCGGTATGCTCATGAGCAAGAGAATGTACGGATAGGAAGTCGTGAAAGCAAACCGGACAAGATGGTACAGGAGAGAGGCAAGTGCGCAAATAATCCCGAAGATATATGCATAACCTGCTATTGCAAGGCTCATGACTTTCAGTTTGTATATACTCGTGATCTCAGGTCCGTGTACGGGGAGAGTTTCGGTCCTTTCATGGGGAAGGGCATATCCCAGTGCGATATATTCTTTTTCATATTCATTTTGGGCTTCAAAGCTGTCCCATGAGCTTTGATTGTCAGCGTGTTCTCCTTTCCTGATCATGCAGTGGATGCAATACATAAAGAATCCCGCGAGGGAGAAAAAGATTATGATTACCTTTGATGCAAGCCTCCCCTCCTCGGTCTTCGACCAGAAGAAAAAATCGTAGACAAAGAGCGCGACCATGATGAAACAGAAAAACGTTATGACCTTGCATATCGGGTCAAAAAACTTCCTCATCGAATTCCTCCCTCCGATTTCAAAGGCTCACCGTGAAGATAGTTCTTGAACTCCATCTTCATCACCACAGGTATTAGATTGCTTCCATTTTTCTTCATGAGACAATGACCTCTGCCTTTTTTCATGCATGAACTTTTCTGCAATACTTATTCCACTGAATATGTTGAAGAAGGCATAGGTCCTGAAAGGATCGAAGCGCTGCCGGTATGGAGGCCCTTTCATGACTTCGCACCATAAGAAAATCGAAGCACTCAAAAGTTGCTTCTTCTTTTTAAGCGGGTAACCTTTTTGCCATGGCGGTTTCAAAAGTGTGCATACCGGTGCCCCTACCCGTGGTCTTATCCGTAATAATATTCCTTGACATCAATGGAGAGGTCTATATCCTGCCGAATTGGGAAGAAACAGCTCAAGCAACAAGCTAGAGGAGGTTTTTTTATGAAAAAACTGGGTGTTCTGATGTCGGCGTTGTGCTTGTTCATGGCTGCTTCATCCGTGTGGGCCGATGCCACGGTTGAATCATTCACCAAGTTCGGCGGTTTCAAAGGCAGCGGGGCATACGAGGAGACCACGGTCTCACGGATTCAAGGGGACAAGCAGTGGGAATCCTCGTCGATCAAGTTCACCGGGGCCATTCTTTCCTGGGCGGCAGGCGGAAGCGAGTCGACCACGATTACCCGGATCGATAAGGGTGTCATGTGGGTCCTTGATCCGAATAAAAAGGTCTATACCGAAGATCCTATTACCTCTTTCAGGCCTGATGATCCGGCTGCCAAGGAAGAGAAGGCAAAAAAAGAAGACGCAGGCGAGAAGCCCAATGTCCGGGTGACAAAGAGCGAGTTCACGGTCAAGAAGACCGGCAAATTCGAGACGATCAACAGCTTTCCCTGCGAGGAATACCTTGTTACCTGGCTCATCGAGATAGAGAATCCGGATACAAAGGCCAAAACGAAAAACACCATGGCCACCAATCTCTGGACAACCCCTGAAAATGCATCCACCAAGAAACTGCAGGCCGAGGAGATGGCCTTTTCAAAGGCATACATGAAGAAGGCGGGCATGAACCTCACACCGGAAGAGACGAAGCAGTACGGCATGAGCGTTTTTTCCATGATGAGCGGGGCTCCGGAAAAAGGCATGGAAAAAGAGTTCAAAGGCTTCAAGAAAGAGATGGCAAAGGTCAAAGGCTACCCGATCCGTACAACCATAAACTGGAGAATTGAAGATGACAAGAAGCCGGCGCCCAAGAGTGAACAGGCAGGCTCATCCGGAGGCATCGATGTCTCCAGCGGCTGGGGAGGCATCCTTTCAGGGGTAATCTCCCAGAAGATGTCGGATGGAATGAAGGCTGACGAGAACGCTCCGTTCTTCTCGAGCACAACCGAGGTAAAGTCCATTAAAGTGGACTCGCTGCCTTCCGGCACCTTCGATGTCCCTTCCGGATATAAACTGAACGCCAAATAGAACCGCGACCAAGCTTGAATACCAAAGGTGGAGCAGGCCGGCCGAACGTCTGTCCTGCTCTGTCCCTTCATGGTATTAGCCGGGCATCTTTACAGACTGCAGACGGGGTATCAAAAAGCCTTTTGATTATATCCCCTCGCCTTTATCCTCTCCCCGGGGTACCCGCAAAGCGGGTCGGGAGAGGAAGAAAGAGAAACTTCGCAGCAAGCTTAAGAGGTATCATCTTAATGAAGACACGCCCGGCTCTTTTTGCCTTCAGTATCCATTCAGGCCTGCGATATGCCGTACCTGAGCCGACAGGTTTGTTATATATGCGTTGCGCTCCTGGAAAATAGTCCCCTTTTCGTCGTATTCCTTCCTTGTCATCATCTCTACGGCCTTTTCAATATCGCTGCCTGCGCTATCGAGGTAGCATTCAATGAGCTTCCGGTACTCGAATGTCGCAGCGTGGGATGTGCGGAGGAATGGAGAGACATCCTCGCCGGTGAAAACCCAGCCGTGGCCGACGCATAGTATCTCGGGCTCAAGGGAAATCATCCTTTCCAGAGAGACCAGGTAATCATTATATGAGGAGAGGAATTCCACCTGCGGATCGTCCGCATCCATTCCCTGGGGTACCCCGGCCGCTTCGCCGGAGAACAGGGCCCGGATCTGAGGTATGAAATACGCAAGCGAGTCCTTTGTGTGGCCTGGGACCTCATATACGCGGCATGAAATCCCTCCCAGGTCGATCTCATCCCCTTCTTTCAGGGAAAGCTCTATCTCCACGGGCCTGATAGAAAGGTCTTCATCCCCTGCGATATCCCGAAACAGCTCACGCTGGATCTCGCTCAGCCGGCTCATCAACGCGAGGACCGATTCCTTCTGCAGCAGAGGAGCTACCCGCTCGTGAGCGCCGATCGCAAGCTGAGGGATAAGTCGCTTGAGATAATGTGCCGCGCCCAGGTGGTCGTAATGGGAATGGGTGATGAAGAGATAATCAAGCAGGTCCCGGCTGCCCAGGATTTCGTCCAAGGATCTGCAGTAGAGCGGCCCCATAAGATTCAGCCCTGCCTCTATCATCAGGTTTTTCCGGCGCCCCTTGATCACATAGTCGGGATAAAACGAATTACCTGCCACGGATATGAACTCAGTAATCGACCCTGCTGCAAGCCTTTTCATGAACAATCCCCTTCGTACGGATATTTCTCCTCTATCGGGTAATCTCACTATGTTATCTGTATATATATCTTGGACCTACCCTGTCGAAATATGCAAATGCATTTTTGTAGAGACATCCCGCCAACCCCCTATTGACTTTCAGAACTGCATCCCTACAAAAAAGCAACCTCCACCGAAACTGTCTTAAAAGGCCAAAGGAGGGGAGATAATGAATACCAGGCAGATTACTCCTCCAGGGCATCGAGAGATGGATTTTATACCTCCCGTGAACGGGACAAAAGAGCAGCCATAGGTTTCTGTCAGGCATTATTTTTTCCATATTTTCTGTTTCCATGCTTGGTGAGAAAAAAACGGAAGAAGCAGAGGCATGAGACAGGAATATCCGGAATAAAAATCCAATTGTGGAAAGGAGATTACACCATGATGAGAAGAGAAGAGTTTTTAAGGGATCACCCGAATATAAAAGGTGACATGGTTGCATACACCCGTGACGGAGAGAAGCTGGGAAGGGTTACAGCCCTGAATGAAGACAGCATCGATATCGAAAAAGGGTTTTTCTTTCCCAGAGATTTTTTCGTCCGCTATGACAATGTCGTAGATATCCACGACAATGAGTTGATCATTGACAGGCAGGGCAAGGAATTGAGCGATTGGAAGAGTGAGGAATATGAAGGATGGAATAAATTTGATGCGCTCAAAACCAGTGGGGATATCGAGATCCCTCTCCATGAAGAAGAGCTTCAGGCACATAAGACAGCTCATAAGACGGGAGAAGTCCGGTTGAATAGGATTGTGCATACAGAGGTGCAGTCTTTCTCGATCCCCGTGACCAAGGAAGAGGTCGTCATTGAACGTACGCCGGGGAGCCCGACCAGCGAATCAACCGAGGACAAAAGGGCCTTTACCGAGCAGAGTACATCCATCCCGCTCATGGAAGAGGAAGTAGAGATTTCAAAACGCCAGAAGGTAAGAGAGACGGTGCATGCCAAGAAAGTCGTTCATACAGAGCAGCGCGAAGTGAGCGGTGAAATAAGGAGTGAAGATCTGGAAATTGAAACAAATGAAGCACCCAGCAGCGGGGAAAAGAGAAAAGAGTAACGGCAAGATACCCTTTTGAAGACACTCCCTCAGGAAGTGCGAAACAATGAGAGCCGGCAGGCACACCGGCTCTCCTCTTTCTCATACAATATCAAGACAATGTTATCCGATTGCCTTCAGATTCCGGATACAGGTAAGATTATAACAAGCACGGCAGCAACAATTGAAATGGGGGCAGGGTCACGTATTTCAGGAAAAATATCTTTTCCCTTCTTCGCCTTGCCACCAGCGAACGGGTGGCATTGGCGCCCAGTACAGCGATTTCCTGATCCGCATACAAAGGCGACAGGTCGGCAGATATATACCGGGTAAACCTTGCAAGAGGAAGCAGAAAACGAAAGAATGGATTGTAGAGCGGAATGTCGTGGTTCCCGGGAACAATGATCTGGGGAACCGGAAGCGAGTCCAGAAATGCTCTTGCTTCCTTGAACTCTTCGACCCGTGCCCGCTGCGCGAGATCCCCTGATATCGCCACCAGGTCGGGCATGATTTCCCATACTGCGGCAGCAAGAGGCTTGAGCATGGTATGATCCACGCGTCCGAAATGAAGGTCGGATAAATGAACAATGCTGCGCATGGTTTACTGCACAGGCAGGGGAGCAATTACCCGTAATGCCTCGGAGAGTATGTGGTAATGAAGCGGGGCATCCATACTCTCGACTTCACCGTCAAGGGTGACCCCTAAACGGCGGTGCCCGGATTCAATGCTGAACTCCTTCGATTTTTTCATCTGCCTGCCGAATCAGCAGGCAAGCTTTCTACAGGGCTCATGATTTGGCTGGTCGAGCTTTGCCCTGAAGGATTGCCATACCCAGATCGAGGATATGCTCGAAGGGCTCCTCCCTGTCCGACCGCGGGATGAGGGATATCGCACCCGTTGGACAGGTGCCGGCACACAGACCGCAGCCAAGGCACAGGTCTCTGTTTATCCGGGATGCATCATCGATCGTGACGGCCCTGACCGGGCATCGATCGGCACAGAGCCCGCAGCCGGTGCAATTATCATCATGGATAACGGCCTCATAGAGGGGATTCAGGTATTTGCGCCTGGCCAGTCCTTTGGCGGTTATGCCTTTCATCGATGCACAGCAGCACGGGCAGCAGTTGCAGAGATTGGAGAGATGTCTGGTGTTCACCCCTGCGTGCACCAGGCCGGCCTTGTCGGCAGCCTTGACGATCTCTATTGCCTCATCCGCATCGATCTCCCGGCCGATGCCGTTTTCAATATAATATTCCGCTGCAGATCCGAAATGAAGGCAGGTTTCGAGAGACCCGCCGCAGCCCTTCCCGATCATTCCGGCTTCTTTGCGGCATATACACTCCGCAACCGAGATCTTCCTGGCAGATCGGATCTCCATTTCGAGTGCAGGATACGGGTAGATTCGTATCTCGGGATCGATACTCTCGCTCACGGGGATAACCCTGAACCCGGGCACATCGCTTGCACCCATCTCCATCTGGTAGGCCTTTTCGTAGTATCGCGAATAGAGCTCTGCCAGTTCCCGGTCCATCTTCTGCACCGAGTACTCATAGAGTCCGATCATGAAGGGAGCGGTGTTGTAATATGTCTTCCCGTCACGCCGGATCCTGAAAAAGAGGCCTTTTTTTGCCATGAACTCCAGCTTTTCGCCGAGACCCGCCCCGCTGATGCCGTTCCTCGCCGCAATCTGCTCCACATCCTCGGAGAACGGGGTGAGAAGCATTGCAATCCCGGCTTCTTCTTCGGTAAATAGTCTTTTCAGGATCTCGATCTCAATGCCGGACTCGGTGCGGGGAAACCCGAGAGGGAGCTGATCCAGAAACGTCTGGAGCCTTTCGAACGGATTTCCCTTCATCTTTTAAACCTCCGGGTAAAGAACTTAAGCCTGCTTAAGGGCAGAAACCGTGAGCTGCCGATCAGCAGGTTCATATTTTTGGCTCTCATTACACTTCTTCGATGCTTCTGATGATCTGCCTCACCACCTCGGCATCGGTCTTGGGATTGAAGAACACGGCCTTCCATGCGGGCATGGCAATCCCCCCGGGCTGGTAGCCCATGCATGTGGTGAAGCTGAGCCGGGCATCTTTCCTGGGATCCATGGCAGCCTTGCGCTTCTCGAAAAGACGGTGGACCTCGGAGAAGTACCGCTGGTACTCTTCCTGCCGGACCCTGCCCTGGACAAAATCCTCGATAGATCCGTTTTCGCATTCCGCCCCTTGGGCAGAACCCACCAGACGACGCTGGGCCCCAGGCATTTCATGTTGAGCACCTTGCAGTATTCGAGCTTCTCGATCTGCTTCTTTGCGCTAGGAGCGCCATCTCCAGGGCATGGGCCACGAGCATCTGCTAGCCCTCAGCCCGATGCCGTTCAGCGAGGCCATGACCGAATACGGGCCTATGCCGGGCCGCGAGCATCTCCAGGGTGAACAGGGCCGGATCGTGCCGGTAATCGGCCTCGGAGAAATACGGCATCTGCTCCATGCTCCGGAAGAGCAGGCTGATGTCGTTCCGGTTGTAGACGATGAAGGCGCTCGACGGATAATGGCCCCAGCCCATCTTGTGGAAATCGATGGTGACGGTGTCGGCATACCTGATGTCTCATGGCCTTTGTCCCTGAGCTCTGCCACCACGGCCAGCACATCCTTGTTCAGCTTGAACGGGTTCTTTTCCGCATCGTACTCGGTGAGGAAGCTCAGCGGCCAGCCGACAGCGGCATCCACGTGAAGTTGCGGCGCGGGCACGGAGTATTGCCGCTGACTTTGCGTCGATGATCTTGCGGATGCCGGCAATGTCGTCGATGCCGAAGGCATCGGTGGTGCCGAAGGTGGCCATGACAAAGGCCACCAGGGCGTGCCTCCCGCGTAGAGCCTTTCCAGCTCGGCTTCGAGCAGGTCAGATCCATGCTGCAGGCATCGTCCGTGGGGATGGCGATGAGGTTGTCGGTCCCCATGCCCAGCCAGCCGGCCAGGGTTGCATTGGAATAGTGGGCGGCTTCGGAGACGATGCCCGACGAGCCTCCTCGCCTGCAGAGCCCCTTCTGCATGGCGCCGGGCAGCACCTTTTCAATGCCGATCTTGCCGCCGTAGAGATTGGATATGGTTCCGCCCATGGTGAAGACGCCCCAGGGGTCTTCGGTGTGGTAGAACACGAGATTGGCCAGCGCGTGATGGCCTTGACTTCCAGCTCGTTGGAGCGCTGGCTGTAGGTGTCGACGCAGAGGTTGGGGTTTTTCAGCAGGCAGGCGAACGAGCCGACCAGCGAGGCATAGTTGGCCGGGCCCTTGACGTTTTCCAGGTGGAGCCGCGAGTACCACCCGTCCGTGCCCCAGAAGAAGGGGAAAATGGCGTCGCGGGCATCCTTGAGATTGCCGGGGATGATGTGGATCTCGGGGTTCGACTGGGCCGTCTCGTAATTCCTGCTCATGGGCTCGATGGAGCGTGAGCGTTTCCTCCGCCACCAGGGTATCCAGGAACTCGTTGAAGATCTGCAGGACTTCCTGTTTATCGCAGGTAAAGAAGGTATCTATCAAATCCTTTAAGTCTTTACTCTCCATGGTATCTCCGTCATTGGATTCAGGCTGCCGATCCGGTCTGCTTAATATAAGAGGCTGCCGGTCACGTTTCCGCTGTCAGACACCGTACTCGGCCCTCTCGATGAGCTCGAGCTGCTGGGATCTGTTAAGCGCGACGAAGTAGGCATTGTATCCCGATATCCTCACGATCAGGTCGCGGTAGTTTTCGGGGTTTGAATAAGCATCTTTGAGCATCCGGGAATCGACCACGTTGAACTGCATCTGCATGCCGCCCAGGCTGCAGTAGGCTTTCACGTAGCCGGCCATGTTGCCGACAATTTTCTCCCGGCTGTCCTTGGATGAAGGTGAGAGCTTGACGTTGAATGCCATATTGTTGTCCATGTTCTCGGGATTGAGCCGTGCAACATCCGAGATGAAATCAAGGTAGCTCCGGCTGGCATGGGGCTCGGGAGTGAGCCCCGGCGTGAAGGGCTTTCCGGCGAGCCTCCCCGATGGCAACGTGCCCGAAAGATTGCCGTAGGCCGTATGCTGGGACATGGACCAGAACCCGCTCGTATACCTGCCTCCGCGGAAGTTGCGGTGCGATGTATAGATCCCGTGGATGAGCGATGCAACGCGGTTGGCCATGGCAAGCGCTTCTGCATTGCCCGAGCCGAACAGCGGCACCTTGTTCTGTACCAGTGCCCTGACGCCGGGTGCGTTCCGGAAGTCGGAGTCCACGGCATCCTTGAGCTCAGAGAAGCTGAGCTTCCTCTCATCGAATACCAGCTTCTTGACAGCCATGAGGCTGTCAGTGACATCCGTCAGCCCGATGTTCGCCGCACCCGTGGTGTTGTACCGGGCGCCGCCCCGCGTCATGTCGCATGCTTTCTCGATGCAGCCCTCGATAGTCGAGCTTAAGAACGGTGTGGGCCTCATCCGCGCATGTACCTCTCCGAACATGTTGTTCAAGCTCACCGCCTGATCGATCAGGAAAGTAATCTGGGCCCTATAGGCCTCGAAAAATTCTTCGAAGGTGCGGAAGTCTTCTACGTTTCCGGTCTTGGGGCCTAAGTCCCACTTCATGAGGGGGTGGCAGCCGTTGTGAAGTGCCATCTCCATGGCAGCGACCAGGTTGATGAGGATGCTGCCGGTATGGCCGTTATGGCGGCCGGAAATGGTGGGCTCCACGCAGCCGGTGGCGCTCCAGTCGCGGATGTGCTCTTCCGGGTAGCCGTGCTGACGCAAAGAGGCAAATACCGCCGCATCGTTGTGCAGGGAGGGCGTGGCCGATGTGGTGAAGTTCACCTCACAGAGCCTCCTGATATAGGTCTCGCTGTTCTTTTCAGTGTTGATGCGGGCATTGATGTTCGGGTCCGGGAGGCCCAGCATCTCGGTGACCTTGAGGAAGATATAGGTCATGTCGTTCACGCCGTCTTCGCCCTCCGGCGTGACGCCGCCCAGGGTGATGACCTGATTGGAAGGAGACGTGCCGAAGAGGATGTTGCCGATGTCCGGCGAGAGCGGCATATGGTCTGATATCCTCAAATAAAGGCAGCCGATGAGCTCGACGGCCCGGTGGATGTAATCTATACGACCTTCTTCCACACTGATCTTTTCCATGTCTGCCAGGTAATAAGGCTGCAGCCACTGATCGAGCCGGCCGGGGGAAAGCCCGGCATTGGTATTCTCCATGTGCATGCCGATCCAGACAGTCCAGATGCTCTGGACGGCTTCATCCAGCGTTTCTGCAGGCAGGCGGGGAACGTGTCCGCAGATCTCCGCCATGCGGAGCAGCTCCTTCTCCCGGGCAGGGTCCGCGGCCTTGGCAGCCTGCAGCCGTGCCTCTGCTGCCAGGTGATCGGCGTATGCCTCCAGGCCTTTCAGGGAATGGATCATGCCCTCCAGCACTGCCCGGCCGTCTTCATCCGGCGTATCTTCGGAGAGTCTCTCCCGGATATCCTCGATAATGCCGGAAGTGCCCTTGTCCAAAAATGTTTTCAGGCCGGGAACGGTGTGCGACACGCAGATAGCCTTGGAGCAGACGATAGCGACGAGACGCTCGCTGAGTCTCAAGGAGAGCGGCCTGTTGTATTCCCTGTTCACCCATTCATGGAACGTCCTTTTGGTCCAGAACGGGAAGATGTCGTTCAGCGTTTCTTTTGTTTCATCGCTGATATCGTATGGGTTCAGGAGCCGTTTATCGACCGAGTTCAGCTCGCCCCAGATCATTGTGGCCTGCGCATCGGGGTACACGATCACCCCGCAGACGGGATTGGTGGTGGTCGATCCGGCCAGGAGCTGGGAATCGGCAATGACCGGCCTTTTGTGCCTCATCAGGTGCTCGAAGGCAAGGCCCTGCCTCAGTACGGGCTGCCACGGCCTGCCCGGGCTCGCTTCCTCGAACCCGTTCCTGCGGAACCACTCGGTAAGCAGCTTCGGACGCTCGGCGCACAGCTCGGGCCTGCTGCTCCGGTGCCTTTTCATGAGCGTCTTGAGGCGGGGAAAGTCCTCCAGGTCATAGCTGGAAAGATACGGATCACTGAGATACACGACGCCCCTGTCTTCAGACCTGTCGGCTTTCAGGTGCTCTTTCCGCCTGTCTTTCAGATCCTGGGCCAGACCGGGGATATTGACGCAAAATTCCTCTTTGCGAGACTCTATATCTTGCCTGCGGGCCTTTGCGAGCATCCGGCCGTGCAGGCTTCCCGACACCAGGGAAAGGTAATAGGTGAAGAGCTGCAGGTAAGACACGTTGCCCTCTATCGTAAGCTTGTTCCGGAGCATCATGTTGAGCACTTCGCTGGGCGGGGCAGAAGCGAGCTCCTTGAGGACCGAGTCGTCCGCTGTTTCGAGCACGACATCCGCACCGCCGTTCACGCCTTTCAATACCCTGACCCGGCCGTTCTGGAAGCTGACGGTCTGGGCGACCGTGCCGTTTCCCGTGCGGATGCCAATGGAGAAATTGATCCACCCATCGGTGTTTTTCATGTGGCGTTTCAACGTCCTGGAATGATTGAACGCAAAAGCCATGGCACCCAGAACCGTGTGGGTGATCAGATTCATCGGATTGATTCTGCCCGGCGGTTTCATACTTGTATTATTGTATTATAAGCCCATTAAATCGAATTTACAAACCGGTTTTCCAGTAGAATGAGCCCTATGAAGAGCTCGTCTAAAAAAAAGGCCGCAGAACTTTTTCATCTCTCTGATGCCTTAGCCGGTTACGGGTTGGTGACGTTCAATCTCTTTCGAACGCATTAAAATGATGCATTCCAGACCTTGATGACCCTGAGGTGGCCTCCGTCGTTCTTTGCTGCGTTCGTTTCAATTCCGGGACAGATGGTGCTCGGCGGGAAGCCGAGGGTTTTAATATTGTATGCGGAGTTCCGGTGCATGTGCCCGGCATTGAAGAGCCCGGTATTGTATTTATGCGAGCTGTTGTTGAGGAAGCTCGCCACCGTATTATATTCCCCGTAGGAAAAAGAATAGATGCCGTTCCAGGGGTCCTTGGTGAGCGGGTGGTGTGCAAAAATGAGGATGTCGTCCCTGTTCTCGTGAGGGAAACTGTCGTACCGCGACTTGAACCACGGCCAGGTGCCTCCGGTGAAATTATGCAGGTCGGCCTCCGGATTCGCCCCGCTGCCGGACAAGGCATGTCCGCGCGTCACGAAGTCGGAGCAGACGAAATGGTAGCTTCCGTAGCTGAATGAAAAGTTCTGGAAGTAGCTGTAGCAGCTGTGTTCGGGGTTCCAGACCTGGATAAGGCGTGTCCCGTTATTCCAGCCGGGCATGACGCTCTGCAGGTTACTGAACGTGGATGCGAATATCTCCTTGAAGTATTGATCCCCGATGGGCGAAGCAGCCTCCAGGCTGTCGGTATACGGCCACACATCATGGTTCCCCGGAATCGGGACATAGGGAACATGCAATGAATCAAGTATTTCCTTGGCCTTCAGGAACTCCGACTTCTCTCCGCTCTGCGTAAGGTCTCCCGTCACAATGACGAAATCGATATTGTAGGCATTGAGGTTTGCATTGATCCAGTCGACCTGCTTGCGCAGCAGCTGGGCAGGAACGCCTACATCACCGGCGGGCGGGGCATCATCATACCCCGGGGTTCCGTAATCGGCCGAGCCTTCACCGATGTGGAGGTCGGTGAGATGAACAAAGGAGAAATAACCCCCTCCTGAATTGACATTGGAGACCTGCACGTCAAGCGGGTCGGAAACAGCTGCATACCCGGAGGGAACGGCAGATAACATAAAGATGCACATGAAAAGGGTGCCGAGAGACAGACGAAAACTGTATTGAATATCCACATAACCTCCCTGAACGTAAAGGTTCGTGCTGAAACTTCCCTCCCCAGGAAAAGCCAGGATATTGCATACACCCAAAAGCTCGGGCAACGGGGAAAAGATAATCCCGGCGAATGCAAAGTCAATCTGATTCAGATAAATGCGGCGATGTCGTGATCTTCTTCTATTGTTATTGGAACCTGTAATGGTATACTTTCCATAAGGTTTTTAAGATGTTAAGGAAGAGGTAATAGCATGAGGAAGTTTGTTGTTCTTATCGGCGCGGCGGCATTCATTCTGGGCGTAGCGGGCTTGGGTTTTGCCGAAACATGGGACGATTTTTTCTACGGCTCGGTTACGAAGATCCAGGGAAGCACGGTAACGATAAAGAGTGACGCAGGGGTGGAGAAGATATTTCAGACAACCTCGCCGGCAGGCATCAAGGTGGGTGACAAAGTCAGAGCAAAAGGCAGCATGATAAAGGGCAGCTGGGACTGGGGCAATACCGCTCCCAGGACACAGATAGCACCAGGGGCCAAATCGGGCATCCGGGCCGAAGAAGAAGGTGAAGGGCCGGTACAGACAAGGCAGCGGGCTATCGCAAAATAAAGAGCACCAATGGGGGCAGATCCTGCCTGCAGTCTTTCACACACTGACCCTGCAGAAAAAGTCTTCCGCCACGAAAGGTGATGGGAATTGTCGGGAAGATCAGGGTCACATCTTGCTTTTTTTCAATATAGAGTATTGAAAAAGCAAGACCTGACCACTGATGCGGAAAAAATTATGCCTGTGATATACGCCTGTCCCCGCGTGATCGTGGGTTTTCCGAACGGCGAACCGCAGGGCGGGCCATGCGCGGATTATGCTGCCGGGACCGTGGGCCCGCTGCCTGGGAAGGTCTCTCATCCGGCTTGCTGTAATCGAAGCCGGGCAGGGTTTTCCGCTCCAGTTTCTCACCAAGGATCTTCTCAATGGTCCGGACCATGTCCGCATCGTCGCGCGTGACGAACGTGAAGGCGTCGCCGGTTTTCTCGGCTCGGCCCGTACGGCCGATGCGGTGTGTATAGGCATCAGCGGTATCCGGCATATCGAAATTTATGACATGGGAGATTGCCGAAACATCGATGCCGCGCGCAGCGATATCGGTGGCAACGAGTATCTGGAATGAGCCCCTGCGGAAGCCCTCGATGGCCTTCTCGCGCTTGCTCTGCGAGAGATCGCCCTGGAGCGAAGTCGCACGGAAGCCTGCATGCGTAAGCTGGTGCGCAAGACGCTCGGCGCGATGTTTTGTGCGGGTGAATACGAGAACCGAATCCGTATCGGTGGCTTTCAGCAGCTCCCTCAAAAGTGCCGTCTTCAGGTGGTGCTCCACCGGGTAGAGCGCATGGGATACCGTTTCAATCGGCTTCGTATGTCTGATCTGCACCGTAATTGCATCGTGCAGCATATCATCGGCCAGGTGGCGGATATCATCGGGCATGGTGGCGGAAAAAAGCAGTGTCTGCCGCTTCCTGGGGAGATGGCCGGCGATGCGGCGGACGTCCGGAAGGAAGCCCATATCGAACATGCGGTCTGCCTCGTCGATTACGAGGGTCTCAAGCCGGGAAAAATCGATCCTTTTCTGGGAAATATGGTCGAGCAAACGGCCCGGACATGCCACCACGATCTCGACGCCGCGTTTCAGGGCCTCGATCTGGGGGCTCATGCCCACTCCTCCGTAGATGACCACGCTGCGGAGACCGGTGCCTCTGCTGAAAAGCTTTACAGCTTCATTTGTCTGGGCAGCCAGCTCGCGTGTCGGGGCGAGGATCAGTGCACGTACGCACCGGCGATGCCCTTCCATGAGATGATGGATAATCGGCAGCACGAATGCTGCGGTCTTGCCGGTTCCGGTTTGTGCCAGGCCGAGAAGGTCGTGCCCTGTCAGTATGGATGGAATGGCCTCTGCCTGAATGGGGGTCGGCACTTCGTACCCGTTGTTTGCAATGGCCCTGATAATGTCCTGGTGAAGATCAAATGCATCAAATTTCATTAATACTCCTTTGTTTTTATCTGGTGTTATTCCATAGATTTTCTTTTTGCCGGAACTTTCCGGGTCAAAGTGTTTTGTCGGTTTTATGGGGGGCTATTCTTCCGGCTTGATGGCAGCCTGCGGGCCCGGTTCAATGCCGGCAATATCGGGGTCGATTTCTTCGCCCTCTTCATTTAAGGCAGTCTTGCGATCCTTGGCTTCCTGCTTCCTGTCCAGCTTTTCCTTTTTCTTTTTCTGGCGGATCTTTTCGCGTTCTGATTTCTGAAAAGAATAATTCGTTTTTCTTGCCATATAATTTTCCTTCGTTACAGCAGCCTTATCAGCGGCATATCAAATTAGCCCGCCGGGTTTTCCACGATACTATCGGACATTCGCTCTTCAGAATGAAGCTTATTCGTTTAAGATTACTCTTGAAAAGATGCATTCCTGATGATTGATGACCTTTTGTTCCTCAATACCGTGCTACTTTCTCCATGCCGTATTTGTTCTTATATTTCTGAACAACGGAAGAAGTATCAACGGCAAGCCCTGATAAGGCTATCTGATATCAACGTGGATAAAAGACCCGGTAAAACTAAATCGCAATTCAGATGGAGCCCATCCTTATGCAATAAGTATGGATAAGTCAAGCACGAAAGACCCGACACGGAAACCGTCACCGGCCTGATCGCTGTACATCTTGCCATAAGCCGGTACTGCGGGATAAATTGTAATCAGAGGAAAAAAGCGAACCAGACCCGAAAAACACTGAAGCCCTCACCTCTCATTCCCGCCCGATGGTTGATCAATCAGAGGGTTCCTCTTGAGCCCGGCGTAAAGAGTTCTTCATTGAATCCGGCTGATGTGTCTGATGATCTCTGATGCGCAGGCCTCAATGGTTTTATCCGTCATGTCTATTTCGTGGAACCCGCCTTTCCTGAATATCTTCCTGGCAGTCCGGATCTCTTCTTCGATCATGGACGGGTCCGTGTAGGGCGTATGATCTGATACGCCGAACCGGGCGAGCCTCTGCGACCGGGTCTTCATCAAACGGTCCGGGTCGATAATCAGCCCGAAAACCCGCTTAGGGTCCAGTCCAAACAGTTCCTTGGGAACGGAAACTCCGGGGACAACAGGATAATTGGCTGTCTTCCAGCCCAGAACGGATAAATATATACTGAGCGGGGTTTTTCCACTGCGGGATACACCGGCCAGCACGACATCAGCCTTGTACCATTCTTTAGGGTTTTGCCCGTCGTCATGGTCCAGGGTGTACTCGATAGCAGCGATACGCATGAAATACGGCTCATGGAGCTTGCGATAGAGACCCGGCCTGCCGAGAGGTTCCCGGTAGAGAACTGACGAGAGACGTTTCAGCAGCGGGCCCATGAGGTCCACCTCCTCGACATTCCGGTCCCGTGCCGAGTCCGTCAGCATGCCCCTGAGTCTTCCATCGACCAGGGTGTGCACGATCGTGCCGCCGGTCTCTCTTGCCTGTGTGATAATGCTTTCGACCTGCTCCTTATCGCACACGCTCCCGATGGTAATCATGGGAACTTTGCTCTCAGGGAACTGAGCAAGAACCGTGTTCACGATCTGCTCGCCGCTGGATCCGGTCCCCCCGGACACGATATATACGGGTGGAACAGCATCGGTCTTAAGCCCTTTCTTCCGTGTCACAGGCACCTGTCCCCTTTCTCTCCCGGGTCTCATCAATGCATAGACATTAAGGAGAAAAATCCGGGTAGACCCAAATGCCGCAAATGTTGAGTCCGGCGTGAAAGCGAGAGCCTCGTGTTCTCACTCGGCATTTCGCATCCCCTTTGCACGGTCATTAGCCGTAAGGCAGCTTCTTCTCTGAAGGTATGCTTACCGCAGCCTTCCATACATCCCTGAGAACTCCAGGAATGCCCCATATAGGCCCCGACAAGCCCGACAACATCGCCCCCAGCCTCTGCGACAAAGGTCATATATTGCGGCATTGAGAACAGGATCTTTACTCTCCCCGCCATCTCTTCCGTGGAAACGGGGTACCCCGGCTGGGTGATGAGCGAGGCAATGGCGGATGCATCATGCGTCTCAGCTTCTCTTATGATATATCCTTTTACAGTCATCTTATCGTGCTATCTTGTTTGATGATCTACATAATGAATAATGAATTCCCAAGAAGGTAAATCAATTCAGCTTTGCAGTGAGAATCCCAATTTCGTATCCGGGCACAAAAGAAAGAACTGGAATCATCTCATCTATCTTGAATATTCCTAAAGAGACCCTACAGACACATTACCTCCTATCACCCAACGACAGAAGAGAGGCTTCAAAGGAGGTGGGACTATGTCAACGAGATCTGAATGCCCTTCAGCACTGGGAGATGAAAGATCGCGAACAAAGGGAGGAATGGAAAGGACAATGCGGACTGACAGTTACCGGACAGGAAATGAAAATATCCCCGGAGACTATGAACAGGAGGTGATGCCTTCGGATGTCATCCGGCAGGATATGGATGCGCTTACTGACAGCACTGGTTGCCTGCTCGCATTCCCCTACCCTCCGCTGGAGATAGCGGATTACTTGAGCCACTATTTTCCGCCTGCTTGAAGGACGGATGCCGGAAGGACGGTTAATCGAATGTGGATCAGGTCTTGCTTCCCGCCCGGTCAGAGCGAGGATCGGCCGATTGGCATAACGGTCCCGGCACGCCGGCTAACTCGGAAGAGCTTCCAGTCTCCTGACTTGTGTCCGGATCGATCCGCTGAGCACGCTTTCCATGAAGGCGTCTGCCAGCCTTTTTCCCTTGGATGTCGCTTCCTTCCAGAAGGCTATCCGCTCCGCATCACGGCCGTCAAAGGTCTTGAAGTCCGCCCTGTCGGGGATGCGGCCGTAGGGGAGGCGGGAAACGAACTCAGGCGAGGGAACCAGCATGAGCATGTCCTTCATGTGTTCAGGGTCGGCGCTGCGCCTGCGAATCTTCTTGTCGAACCATCCGGGAATGAGCCTGGTGGAGAAATGCGGATAGAGGATGATGCCTTTCTCCTCTTTCGGAGAAAATGATGCCGGGTGGTAGTCGAGGATACCGCCGTCCCGGTAGACACCGGCTTCTGCGCCGGCGATGTCCCGTATCCCTCCCATAACCAAGGGTATGGAGCTTGTGGCAAGCAGGGCATGACGGAAATTCTCGTCATCCAGAGGCACCCTCTGGATGGGAAACTCGCTTTTTTGGAAGAAGGCCGGATTCTCCCGGGGATCGTAGAAGAACGCCCGCTCGAAGAAAACCGAGAGAAACTTACGGCTGACCCTGTTGAGCAGAAACGCCAAGGCGAGCCCGAGAAACTGGACGGAAATTTTTTCGGAGCCGGTAACGCCTCTGCATCTGACTGCAGTAAGGTTGAAGCGCATCACGGGGTGGTTGAGGATTTCCGAAATACGCTCCTTGGGAAAGCATGCATCAAGTATCTTGCGGCATTCCTCCTTGACCTTCTTCGGTGTGATGCGGCCATTGTATCGCTGTTGGGTATAGGCATCCGCAAGGGCGTCGATCGCGGATACCGGGTCGCTCAGGGTGGCTGAGGCAAGCTTCCATGAGCCGATTGAAGTCCCGTACAGAAGAAGCGGCTTGATGCGGTCTTTCATCCACCGGCTGAAGATGATCTTGTCGAGCTCGGAGATGACCAGCCACTTGGCTGCCCCTGCGGCACCTGCTACAACCGTGATGTCTTCGGGGGCGAGGCCTCCGTCATGAATCCGCTCCCATGCGTTTTTCCCGGCAAGAAACAACAGATCATAATTCATTACCCTCTATCCTCCAACCATAGTTCCAAGAAGTGGTTTGCGCATGTTCGCTCACACCAGAACCGCTTTTGCGTATGCAGTGCGGCTTTAAGGTGAATGCCCCGGCAATCATGATGACATAGGTCAGCATGCCGTCCTTATATCCTGTTTCGAGCATGTCATGGGTAAAACATTTGTAAAAAATTGCATGTAATTGAGGGGATAACAGGGCCGAGTCGCCTCTCGAGTGGATGAACATGACGGCGTTCAGGGTCACCGTGCCGAACCCGGACAAGATCGGCCGTGACCAGGGCCCATACGATGTCGCCATTCTTGCGGAGGAATCGCTTCTCGACCATGTAGGTGCCTATTTCCCCCCGCACGAGGCGTGAGAACCCTTCCCAGTTTTCCTGACGGTCATCCGGGTGCGTCACTTGAGAGAACGGGGTACCGGTCAATTCCGTAACGGTGAAGCCGAGCATGTTTGCAGAGGTTTCGTTTACGCGCAGAAGCCTCCCCGTGAAAGGCTCGGCCTGGGCAATTCCCACATTCGTTGATCGAACATGGCGCGGAATTGTTCATCGCTCTCCCGCAGGGCCGACTCGGTCTGCTTGCGCTCGGTGATCTCTTCGACCGTCATGTTGACTGCACGCACTTGGCCGTTTTCTTCTTTGATGGGGAACATATGAACGTTCCAGCAACGCTGTCCTGCCTGCCCGGAAACCAAAGGCCCCGGTATTTCTCTATTGTAAACCGGATCACCGGTTTCCAGTACTTTACGGGCCAGAGACTCGATCGTGTCGGAGACTGGAAAAGGGATGACTTCGCTTAAACTCTTTCCCATGTGTTCGGCTTCGGGAACGCCGTTGATCTCGGCCAGGCGCCTGTTTACCCTGACATACCTCAGGTGCCTGTCGAGGACGCACAGCCCGATAGGCACCGAGCTGTAGACTGCACTGAGCTCTTCGAACTCCTGTCTCATCCTTGTTTCGTTATGCTTTGAACGGTTCTTTTCATCCACGTTCTTTTTTGCTCTCAATCGGCTATGGTTGATGAGAACCGGGTACTATCGTTTTCATGCACGCAAAAAGGGATACGCGAGCTGTCCTCCCGGTTGAGGATTTATGGTTCTACCACATAGTATAATGATGTTGCTTAAAATGAATAGGTTCATGAGAATGCGAGAGGAAATTTCCCGCAACGATTACTCTTTTTTCGTTTAAGATTCCGCCGTTCCCGGCCATGACATCTTCAAACGAGAATTCACCGGCAGGCAGATAAGGTGATCAGACCACTTCCGCGGTTAATACCCGGAGGGCTTCCGGTATGCAGATGCAACCTTGTCGATCTGCCCGGCGATAGCGAGCAGCTCCATGTCGCGCCAGCGCTTCCCGACGATCTGGACGCCGATGGGAAGGCCGTCCTTCGTATAGCCGATGGGGATCACCACTACAGGGTTGCCGGTGAGGTTGAAAATGGTGGTATAGGACATATTCGCCACCAGGTATTTCACGGGCCGGCCGTCTACGATCATCGGGTCTTTATAAACCGCGAACGGACCGAAGTACATCCAGGGAGCAATGTGCTCGAAGGCAGGGGTCGAGGTCACCGGGCAGAGGAGGACATCCCTTTCCGAGAGAAAGGCATCCATTGCTGAGACGAAAAAGTCTCTTTCCGTCATAGTCTTCAGGTATTTCTCATAGCTGTGGGGATAGGCCATGGTGATCATGGGGACACCCTTGCGGTACCACCGCCCGCTCAGATAACTCACAAGCCTGAAAAAGGATGGCTGGTATTCCCCGAGCTCGAAGTCCATGAGCTTGCCGTAGGTGGTCCATGCGGATTTGAAATCGACTGCCATGACCTCCGATGACTTCACAGCGTAAAGATCCTTCCACTCGTCGCTCATGACCTTAAGGTGGGGTTCGAAGATACTGCCTTTCAGCCTCTCCACTTTACAACCCCGGGCTTCGAGTTTTTCGGCAAAGGCTTTCAGTGCCGCTCTAGTCTCCGCCGAAACCGGGACATCGTCAAAATTATCGGTCCATGTGATGCGAAGATCTTTTATCTCCCTGTCAGGGGCCTGTGCCAGATCTACCCAGGGAATGTCAGGCTCCTTCGTATCCGGCCCGGCAATGACGGACAGCGCCAGCTTCAGATCTTCGATGGAACGGGCAAGAGGGCCGCTGCAGGTCAGGTGGCGGACAGCCCGGATGCCGTAGCTTCTTCTCCCCGGAGAGACGCCGAAGGTGGAGGTGAAGTTCTCAGTCGGCTTGATGCCGTAGATACCGCAGAAGTGCGAGGGGATACGGATAGACCCGCCGATGTCATTGCCGAAGCCGAGAGCGGTAAGTCCGGCGGCCACAGCAGCTGCTTCTCCGCCGGAAGATCCTCCGGTGGTCCGCTTGAGATCCCACGGATTGTTCGCAATGCCGAAGATTAAGCTGTTGGTCTGCAGGTCCATAGCCATGGGCGGAAGGTTTGTCTTGCCGAGGATGACCGCACCTGCCTTCTTCAGCCGCACTACGACTGTTGCATCGTATTGAGGTACATATTCGGCCAGATCCGGCATGCTGCTGGTGGTTTTTATCCCTTTGGTTGCTATGTTGTCCTTGATGGTTATGGGAACGCCATGGAGCGGCCCCCAGACCTCACCCCGGCGCAGGGCCTCATCTGCTTCCCGGGCACGGTTCCGTGCCCCGTCGGCATCCAGGGTGACAATGGCTTTCAGGCGGGGATTGACCTTTGCGATCCGGTCCAGGTATGCCTCTACGGCCTCGCTCGAAGTGACCTTGCCGGTACGGATCATCTCGGCAAGTTTATACGCAGGCAGGAACACGAGATCGTGCCGTGACAGTGCCTCACCTGCCGGCTCATCGGCAGAGGCGGTGAAGAACAGGCCCGTCACCAAGAAGAAGCATACCGCGAAACAGGCCGCCGCAAGTATTTTCCCCGCCGAACAGCACCGGAAACTTGTATTCATATCACCCTCCTCCTGCAAATGGTCGGATTTTACTTCAGATTATCGGATATGGAAACTAAAACGAGGCTAAGCGATAATAAATAATCAACCTTCCTCTTCCCATTCAAGAATGAATCCGTGCTGTTCCCGGGTCAGCCTCCCCCATGCGGTCCAGCCCTCTCTTGCTCCTGCGGCCGGACCGCATGAAAGACGTGCAATCTCAATAAAGCGGGTACGTACTACTCTACCCTGACAAACACCGGATTCGACCAGGCGAACTGGTAGCCCCTGCTGCTGTAGGTAGTGACCTCGACCCGGTAATAACCGTCCCCGGCCACGACATCTTCAAACGAGAAATCACAGGCGGGCAGGTACGGTGTTATCGTTTTCCAGACCACGCCGTTCTTTATGATGTCGATCCTGGCCACTATGAAGCCGGGAGTTTCCGAATCAACACTCAGGTTGATCTCGGCCGCGCCGTCGAGGATGTATGCCGTATCACCCATGAGCTCGCTGTTGACGTCGAGGTTAAGTGACGGACCGGTAGTGGCAAAGGTGCGTCCGGCCTTGATGGCCTTATATAGCTCCCCGGCAGTGAGCTCTTTCACATAGGCACCGTTCTTGCCCATCCCTACCTTCGAACAGCTGCCGTCCGTGCAGTCAAGATCGTTTGTGTTGTGGGCATCGCTATTGGCCAGGCCGAAGATGGGATCGCGGGCAGTGCCGTTCACATAGGCCATGAGAAGCTGGTCCCACGAGCTCAAGGGCGCCTGTGGTGCGCCCAGCCACTGGCCGACATAGGGCTCGAAGTACTGCGTCGCATAATACAGAGCGTACCTCAGGGGGATCATTCCGTAGCCGGGGAACGGAACGAGTGTATTCACGTCCCTTTCGCCGTAGAGTGCAAAATTATTCAGCGTCATGCCGAACTGCCAGGCCTGTGAATCCGAGTAACCGAGCATTTTTGCATAGCCGGCAACATCGTCGACATGGCCCTGGTTATAGACCTCCATGGCATTTACACCGTACATGAGCTTGGTGGTTCCCGACGGATGGTTGTGCACTGCAATTCCTCCCTGGGAGTGGATATAGCCAACCCATTCCGTCAGGTTTTCCGGATACAAAGCCCCGGTACCGGCCGGGTTGGGTGGGGACGGCCATACCTCCTCGGGGCAGAGACAGTCACTGTCGTTTCCGGCAAAGGGATCCGAAACGCCGAGTGCGTTTATGTGGGTGCGGTTGAAGATGCCGTCGCTGCCGGTGACTTCAAATCCCGGCAGGGCAAGGAAGGTTTCATCCGAGGCCGCACTGCATTCCGAAACCAGAGACGCCCATTCTTCCCTGGTCAGCATCCTGCAATGGTCGGTGACGACGACCGCGTTCAGACCTCGTCTCAGCGCCATTTCCTTGATGTTGACAACAGAGCCGTTGCCGTCGGAACGGTAGGTGTGTATGTGCCCGTCATAGTAGACCAGCTTAAATGTATCGCCCGCAAAGGCACTGCCTGCAAAGAACGCAATGAATAAAACTCCTGCAAGTGTGATGAATACATTACGAGATTTCATCCTTTCAACCTCCTCGATTTTTAATTGCCTTGAAATCACGACTGCCGCCGAACGTATGAGACAAAAGACTTTTCAGGTCATAGGCGCTCCCTCCTGTTATTAAAATGATCGCGTCTGAGTTGCGTCTCATTACAAAAGTCAAAATGTAAAATATAATATTACAGTATAATAAAGTTCTGGGACTGGAAATCAATATGTGACCGCCACATTCTTGAAATTGCGGATTCTTGCAAAAAATACAAAGGGCCAAGGACAGAATCACATGGGGATTGCCGGTTACACGTACATGCAACAATCGATTTCACCCACGTTTTCATGTATCATTTTTCCATGATGAGCTTAAGCGATATGGAATTTGCCCGGATCGCAGGCAGCGCGCTTGACCGGATACCCGATGAGATCATGCAGCAGGTGAGTAATGTCGCCATCACTGTGGAGGACAGACCGTGGCCCGAGCTGCTCGATGACCTGGGCCTGCCTGCCGACGAGCCCCTTCTAGGCCTGTACACCGGGACCTCGCTCCCCGAGCGGTCCGCTACCTGGCCGTCGCCGTATCCCGACACCATCATCCTGTTCAAGGAGCCGCTCCTTGCCATCTGCAGAGACATGTCCGAGCTGGAGCAGGAAATCGAGATCACAATCGTGCATGAGATCGCCCACTACTTCGGAATAAGCGAAGAAAGGCTTATCGAGCTAGGGTATGAGTGAATCAAGATAGGGTCGCATGATGGGGTCAGTGGCGAACTCCATTTCAGCAGCAGTCTCTTGATCGTGGCCGGCCTCTGACTATGCTATTCGGAGAAATCTTAAGCAAACTGGAATTGAAATGACTATGTATTGTCTCTAGTTGGTGATATCTCTCCTGTCATTGACATAGCCCGGGATATTTACTAGCTTCCTTTTTCACATATCCTCATATACTTACAAAGGTCTTCCGGACATATGCCCGGCTTGCCTTGAGGGCAGAGGCGGATCGCATGGCACGGTCACAGGCTCACGACGATACGGCCGGCCTTATCAGAGGCTGGCTCGTCATGGCACGGTTCCCTTTCCACGCCGTAGGGATCATGCCCTTTCTCCTGGGTGCCGTCCTCGCATGGAAGACGACCGGCACATTCAATCTCCCCGTGTTCGCGCTGAGCATCCTTGCCGCGGTCCTCATCATGCTGATGACCTATACGTCGGGGGAATACTATGACCTGGAAGGCGACAGGCTCTCGGCAAAGCTGGAGAGAAACCAGTTCACCGGAGGGTCCCAGGCTGTCGCCCAGGGCGTTGTCCCGCCCTCCCATGCCCTGATCGCCGGCTACCTGTCCGCCGGTGCTGCGATCGCCATCGGGCTCATCCTCCGGTTCTATTACGATACCGGTCCCTGGACCATCCCGCTCGGCGCCATCGGCCTGTTTTCGGGGTTCTTTTATTCCACGAAGCCCATACGGATCGTGGAGCGGGGCATCGGCGAGATCATCATCGGGTTCTGCTACGGATGGCTGCCGGTTGCCGCTGCCTACTACCTCCAGACATCCCGGTTCGATCCCCTGGTCCACTGGATGAGTATCCCCATTGCGCTCACCATCTTCAACGTGATTTTCATCAACGAGTTCCCCGACTATCCGGCGGATGTCATGACCGGCAAGAAGACGCTCGCGGTGCGGCTGGGGAAACAGAAGTCAGCATGGCTGTATGCCCTGGCACAAGTGGGTGCGGTGGCTGCCTTCCCCCTGGCGATCCCGGCCGGTGCACCTGAGATCACCTGGGGTTTCTTCCCCGTCGTCGCCCTGTGCGGCCTCTACCCTGCCTTGGGCATGGCCCGGGGAGAGTATCAGGACAGGCAGAAACTCGAACGGATGTGCGCAGCGACAATCATAACGAACCTCCTCATCCCTGCTGCCTACAGCGCAGGGCTTATTCTCAAGGGATAACACCATGAAGATAACCGAGATTGCGAACTGGCCCCTGAAATCCATTTTCTGGCCCCCGAGCCTGGTCATGCGCCAGCTGGGGAGCGCCCTGCTCTTTTCCCACATGATCAAGTGGAAGCAGTTCCCCCGCTGGGATGTACACACGGCTTCAACTCCCTGCCCATTGCTGCGGGGTCCATCGGCATGGGCTTGCGGTGAGTCTCGATTCCTGGCACGACGAGGTGCACGACTTCGTGCGCAACAAGCCCAACACCTTTGAGCTCGCCATGCGGGGCATCCGGGCCATGAAAAGGGCAGGAATCCCCCTGCAGATCAACTGCACGGCCATGCAGTACAACATCCACGACATGGACGAGCTCGTGGAGCTTGCCGGCGACCTGGGCTCGGGCATCATGCTCATGTACCAGCTCGTGCCCGTGGGAAGGGGCGAGATTATCAAAGACGCCACGCTCAAGATCAACGAGAACGAGCGGCTGCTCAAGTTCCTTGCAAAAAAGCAGCAGGACGTCTACATCAAGTCGAACGGTGATGCATGGCCCTGCCCCTTCGTAAAGATCAGCGCAGGCAATGTCCGCACCCGGCCCTTCGACGATATCTGGCGCAGCAGCGAGATATTCGAACATTTAAGAAACCGTGAGAACATGCTCAAGGGCAAATGCGGCGAGTGCGGCTACCGGAGCATCTGCGGCTGCTGCAGGGGACGGTCTATGGCTTACTCAGGCGATTATTTAAGCGAAGATCCGTCCTGCTTCCTCCGCACCGAATCAGAGATCCGGCTCACCTGCGAAATGCCCGGGCCGATCAGGGCCGCCATGCCGTAGGATAGGCTTGGTGTAAACATGACCCATTCATGCTATAGTCCCTGGAGAGGCCTGCAATGGCAACTCTTCACGTACATTTCATAGAGAATGTATTAGTGAAATATTAAGGTGATTTTTTGAGTAGCCTTGAATTTCAAGGTGTTAGCTCTATAAGATAAGTAGTATTTTTAAAAAATAATCCGCTGAAATGCTGGAGAAATTATGGAAAAAAAACATGCGGTCTCCATCTGGTATGTCCTGATCGGGATATGGGTGGTGCTCCTGGTCCAGAGTTACATAGCTTCCATGCTCGCGGTGAAGACCATCCCCTACAGTCAGTTCATGAATTCGTTGAAGCAGGGAAAGGTGACCGAGATCGCGGTTTCGCAAGACGAGATCCAGGGCAAGATGAAAAACCCGCAGGGCCAGATGGAGGAATTCAAGACCGTGCGGGTGGACCCCGAGCTCTCAAAGACCCTGGAGCAATACAATGTCGTTTTCAAGGGAAAGATCGAATCTACCATCCTTCGTGATGTCATATCCTGGGTACTGCCCGTCTTCATATTCGTCGGGGTCTGGTACCTCCTCATGAAGCGCATGGCGGGACAGCAGCCCGGCTTCATGTCGCTTGGTAAAAACAAGGCAAAGATCTACATGGAGAACGAGCTCAAAATACGTTTACCGATGTGGCGGGCGTGGACGAGGCAAAGCAGGAGCTCGTGGAGGTGATCGACTTTCTGAAAAACCCTGGGAAGTTCGGCGAGCTCGGCGGCAGAATACCCAAGGGAATCCTGCTCGTGGGCCCGCCCGGCACGGGCAAGACACTCCTGGCCAAGGCAGTGGCAGGAGAGAGCGGAGTCCCGTTCTTCAGCATGAGCGGCTCGGATTTTGTGGAGATGTTCGTGGGGCTCGGTGCAGCGAGAGTCAGGGACCTCTTCGTTCAGGCCAAAGAAAAGGCCCCCTGCATTATCTTCATCGACGAGGTCGACGCCCTGGGCAAGGCACGGGGCATCGGCGGAATGACGGGAGGCCATGACGAGCGCGAGCAGACGCTCAACCAGCTCCTCTCTGAAATGGACGGCTTCGACCCCAAAGTGGGAGTGATCCTTATGGCAGCCACCAACCGGCCTGAAATACTCGATCCGGCACTGCTCAGGCCGGGAAGGTTCGACCGCCACGTCCTTGTGGACCGGCCGGACAAGGTCGGCCGGGCGGAGATCCTCAAGGTTCATCTCAGAAACATCAAGACCGAACCGGACATCGACATTGAAACTCTCGCCGCCATGACCCCGGGGATGGTGGGTGCAGACCTTGCCAACCTGGTGAACGAGGCGGCTCTGCTGGCGGTCCGGCACGACAAGAAGCTTGTGGGCATGCCCGAGTTTCAGGAAGCGGTGGAGCGGATCATCGGCGGGCTCGAGAAGAAGAACAGGCTGATCAACAAAGATGAGCGGGAGATCGTCGCCCACCACGAAATGGGGCACGCCATCGTGGCCATGAGCCTCCCGGGCACCGATCCGGTGCAGAAAATCTCGATCATCCCTCGCGGTATTGCCGCGCTCGGCTACACCATGCAGGTGCCTACCGACGACAGGTTTCTCATGAGGAAGACCGAGCTCCTGAACAAGATCGCCTCACTGCTCGGCGGCAGGGCTGCAGAAGAAATCATCTTCGGAGACATATCCACCGGTGCGCATAACGATCTCTCCCGCGCCACAGATATCGCCAAAAGCATGATCAAGGAATACGGCATGAGCAGCAACCTCGGGCAGGTCTATCTTGCCCACGACAGGCGCTCCCGGTTCCTCGACATGGAACGGCAGGAGCCCGGCGACTACAGCGAGCTCACCTCCCAGGCCATTGACGCCGAGATCCAGCAGATCATATCAAACCAGTACAAGGTGGCCCTGGATATTCTCATGAACAGGAAGGAAACGCTCGTCAGAGGGGCGTGTCTGTTACTTGAAAAGGAGAAGATCGACCAGGACGAGATCAAGGCCCTCATGCAGGCCGTGTAAGAATCTTTTTTCAGAGGGCTTCCTTATTCTCCTCTTCATCGAAGGTGATCTCGAGTTCATACACACCCGATTCCAGGTGGGTCTTGATGGGGTATCCGGTCTTGGAGAACACCTTCATCATAGGGGTGTTCCTTGCCAGGACATCTGCCGTGAATCCTTTGATGTCCTTCTCTTTGGCGATGCGAATCAGATACTGGAGGAGGAACGTGCCGATGCCCCGGTTCTGCCAATCCTTGCCCGTGGTGAAGGCGACTTCGGCAAAGTTGGTCTGGGGGTCTCGGATGTACTGCCCGATGGCCACGATCTGCTCCCGGCTCTCAGGCTCCTCTTTACCGGTGACCGCAGCAATGGACATCTTGTCGTTGTAGTCGATGGCAGCCATGGGCATGGCTACCTTATGGGAAAAGGACTTGAGGCTGTGGAAGAACCGGGTGTAGATGTCCTGCTCCGGGAGGGCATAAATCTTATCCTGGATTGCCCGTTCATCAGTTGCCTTTACCGGACGGAAGAAAATCCTGGCCCCTTGTTTGTCTGTCCAGCTTGTCTCGTATTCCTTCGGATAGAGCACAACAGGCAGAGTCTGGTCCTGATAAATGTAGGCCTGCTTCTTCGCCGCTTCCAGCAGCTCCTCGCGGAAGTCGGGATGTGCTATGTTGATCAGCAACATGGCACGTTCACGTATGGACTTCCCATGCACATAGGCAACCCCGTATTCCGTGACCACATAATGGATGTCGCCCCTGGTGACGGTCACACCGCTGCCGGGATACAGATACGGGACGATCCTGGATATCTTCCCGTCGTCCGTGGTGGACGGCAGCACCATGATGGATTTGCCCCGATTTGACATGGCAGAACCCCGGACAAAATCCACCTGTCCGCCGATGCCGCTGTAAAATTCAAAACCTAGAGAATCGGAGCACACTTGTCCCGTAAGATCCACGGTGAGGGCGGAATTGATGGAGACCATCCTGTCATTCCGGGCGATCACAGAGGGATCGTTGACATAATCACATGGCCGGAATTCGAAGAGCGGATTATTGTGGACATAGTCGTACAGGCGTTTCGTACCCATGCAGAAGGATGAGACGATTTTTCCGGGATGCAGAGACTTCTTTCTGGAGGTGATGACGCCCGCCTCGATGAGATCGATAAGCCCCTCGGTGAACGTTTCGGTATGGATACCCAGGTCCCGTTTGTTCATGAGGTAGGGGAATACCGAGCTGGGTATCCTTCCCACACCGGTCTGAATGGTGGATTCATTCTCGATCAGATCGGCGATAAGTTCTCCGATCGCTTTTGCAATATTGCCCGGCGCCTTCTGTACGAACTCCAGAAGAGGGGCATCGTTTTCCACAAAGGCATCGATCTCGCTCACGTGCAGGAAGCTGTCCCCGAGCGTCCTCGGCATGTTCGGATTAACTTCTGCCACCACGTATCGGGCAACCTCGGCTGCGGCCTTGGTAATATCAACCGAGATACCCAGGCTTACATACCCGCTGTTGTCGGGAGGGGATACCGTGATGAGTGCCGCATCGATGGGCATGGTCCCGCGCTGCATAAGAAGGGGAACCTCCGAGAGGAAAACAGGCGTATAATCAGCCCGGCCTTCCCGGATGGCAGAACGTGTGCTCGAGCCTATGAACAGTGCATTGTGGCGGAAATATTCGCTATACTTCTCATCCGTATAGGAAGCGACACCGAGATCCAGAAAGTGAATGATCTCGGTGTCGGCAAGGTTCGGCGCTACGTCGATGAGGGTTTTGACAAGGAGCTGAGGCTCGCCGCAGGCAGAGCCTATGAATATCCTCGCTCCTCTTCTGATCCGGGAGAGCGCGGTACCCGCATCCATGAGCCTTTTTTTATAGGTTTCATGCCAGTTTATCATCATAGGATCCAGTCCTCCTTATCGCTTTCCCCAGATTTTCATGGCCTCGGCCTGCCTGATGAGCTCTTCCCGGAAGTCTGGGTGCGCAATACTGATGAGGGCCTCGGCCCTTTCCCAGGTCGATTTGCCCTTGAGCTGCACGATGCCGTATTCGGTTGCGACGTATTGGATGATGGACCTCGGCACGGTCACGATGGCCCCCGGTGTAAGAGTAGGTACGATACGCGATTTGATGATGCCGTCCTTGTCCTTGAAGGTGGAGCTCAGGCTGATGATTCCTTTTCCGCCTCTTGACATGAATGCCCCGAAGATAAAGTCGAGTTGCCCGCCTGTGCCCGAGATGTGGCTTGTGCCTGCAGATTCCGAGCACACCTGGCTGAAGAGGTCGATCTCAATGGCATTGTTGATGGCGATCACCTTGCTGTTGATGGCAATGGCCCGCGGGTCGTTCGTGTAATTGGTCGGGTAGGATGCGCAGGCCGGGTTATCTTCAAGGAAATCGTAGAGCTTTTTCGTGCCCATGGCAAAGGTATAGACCATCTTGAACCGGTCGATGATCTTGAAGTTGCCTGTGATTTTCCCGGCATTGTAGAGGTCCACCATGGAATCGACAATCATCTCGGTATGAATGCCCAGGTCCTTGAGGTCACTCTCCGCGATCATCTCGCCGATAACATTGGGAAGGCCGCCGATGCCCAGCTGCAGGCAGGCGTTGTCCTCTATCTCATTCATGATAAATTCGGCGATCATGATATCGGTCTCCGACGGCTTCGCCGGGGGTATTTCAAGCAGCGGACTGTTTTTCCCTTCGACCACATAATCGACCCGTGAGATGTGCACCGACTCCTGGTTGCCGCCGAGGCAGTGGGGTATGTTCTCGTTCACCTCCACAATGACCTTTTTTGCCTTGGTGATGACGGCAGAGGTGAGCGAGTTGCAGATTCCATAGTTGAAATACCCCCGCGAATCCATGGGGCAGGCATTCACGAACACATAGTCATACTCGTTGTACTTCCTGATGACCCTCGGGCCCTGGTGGTAGGTGTTCGGGATATAGTTGCACAGGTTCTGCTGGTAGAGCTTGCGGCCGACTCCGGACATATGCCAGTCCTGGTAGATGAAGTGCTCCCTGGCCGGGTCCGCCTTGATGAAATGGGGTACACGCGTTATGCATACGCCCTCGATTACGACATCCTTGAGCTCAGGGGCGCGCTTTGCAAGGGCCTCATCGAGGGCCTCGGGGTAAAGCATAAACTCGCTGAAGAAAATCTTGTCACCTGAATTGATCATCCGGACTACTTCGTCTGCTGTGCGGAGTATCCGGCCATACTTCTCCCGTGCCACGTCGTTTACGGTTGTCATAAAGGATATTCCTTTCTTGGTTAAGATTAATGATCCATCCGGGAGAAGCAAGACAATTTTTCCAGGCAACAGCTTCGCTGGTACTGGACGGGTTTCAGAGTATATCGATATACCTTGGGTGCCTTTTTCATCTTTAGGGTTTATTGGCAAAAATTAACTATCAATTTATCCTCTTATCGTGTATTTTTTAATTTCACCTCGATATTCCGGCCGGCAACGTGCCAGAAGCAGCCTTGTGTTTTTCTAGCCCAATAAAACGTACGCTACCGTTACACTTGTCGCTTGTTTGGAAATAGCCATGACAGGAGGTGCACATGGATAACACCGATGAAAAACACTGGAAAAGTTGGCTTGGAGAAAGCTATTCACAAAAATTAATTAACATCCGCGAAAAAGTTACCTGGCTCTGCAATAATAATAAAAGAGACCTGCCGTTCTTCACCCCACACGGAGTAGACCATTTCCAGGCAGTTGAAGATATTATCCATAAATTAATACCCAAAAAAAAGTATCTTGATCTCTCAGAGAAGGAGCGATTCTTTCTCCTGGCATCAGCCTGGCTCCATGATGTCGGGATGCTTCCGGACTTAGTGGAAACGTATCTCCCTGCCGGCTCAAGAGGAAAACCTAATGAGATAAGAAACAAACACCATGTATTATCCGAAAAATGCATCGTGGAAAAATATGCAGAGCTTGGAGTTGATCAATTCCACAAAGAAGCCCTGGGCAAATTATGCCGCTATCATAGGAAGCAAGAGGACATTAACACCTGCGATAAAGAACTACCCGTGAATAATGACCGCGTGAGGCTCAGGCTCCTGTCGGCGTATCTGAGACTGGCGGATGCCCTTGATATCAGTGCTTCACGCGTACCCGACGGTCCCTATTCCATGTGCCTCACCTATGATATTCCGATCGAGTCAAAAATTCACTGGATAAAAAGCAGAATAATCCATAGCATCGATGTGGATTTCACCACTCACAAGATCCAGATTATCTTCAAGGAACCCCGGTTTGATGTTTCTCAACTTGATGAAAACATCAAGTTATTCATGCGTGTCAAATTACAATCGATTATCAGAATGGTTCTCGATGATCTCAAGAGCGAGCTTTTCAGCATCGCTGATGTTCTGATAGAGGAGGGGATTACTTTTTATCTGGATATCGAGCATAAGGTGTCTCCTTTTGAAGTCACCAACCAAATGGAAATCGACCTGAGAGAAATGGTATTGAATTATGATATCATGATGGCGCCGAGTGCTTCCAAGCTGCTGGAAATGATTCTTATCTCGGTAGCCAATATCCTTGGTTATTCCCTCTACAGGGATACAGATGGAACTATAAAGTTGTATGATTTCCAGATATATGACGGCTACCAAAAGAAACTGAAAGAATTCCTCAATTACCTTACCGAAAACCCGTTAAAAAAACGGTCCTGCCACCTTGGCCTGCATAAGCTTGTACGAATCCTTAAAGAAAGGATCGATGATAAACAAGAAACGGATAGAGAAGAGATCCTGAATGTAATATTGGAATTGTATAGAGATCACTATACACATCGCAAAAAGATCCGCGTTAATTCCCGAAATATTTTTATGAATGAGCTGATGAGTCTGTATAACAAAAAGAATGAGTTCAACGTGCTGCTGTACGGTTATAGTGAGATGGTATCAACGGTATTGTGCGGGTTCCGGGAGGCACTGATCGAGCATGCCTATCGTGACAAAAGGTTTGAAGAGATCCGGGGCTCACGTCGTGAGTATATTATTTCAAAAAAGATCAACATCTTCGTATGTGAAGGCCAGCCGAAAACGCAAAGCAGTTACGGGGATCATCTCATTTACCATGACGGGACACAATACTGCCTACATTTGCGGAGGAGGAATTTCTGCAACATCGCTCTGATCCCCGACATCGTGGCAGGTCACGTAATAGAAAGTATGCCCATTCACCTCGTTATAGTGGGAGCAAACGGAATCAACGACCAGTATTTCAGGCATTCTGCAGGGCACAGCTCTATCATAAACTTAGCCCGGGAATACCGTTCCAGGCAGGAGAATGATCTAAACCAGCCTTTGATCCTGCTGGTATGCTCAGGCGAGAAATACCTGCCTGAAAGCCATCAGGAGCATCCTTACCTGGGGAAAATCGATTCCGTGAGCACAATTTTTGAAAATAACAGAAAAGAGCGTTACTGTATCGAAGGATATACATACCTGAAAAATGAGATCGTGAGCATGCGTGAATCTGTTTGGCTTCTCAAAGATAAGGAAGCGATGAAGTCACTATGCCAGGATGAAACTGATATCAGGGATAAAAGTATGATCAGGAGGATTTTCTTATATAATCCCCGGGAAGACATCATCCCGATTTCACAAGTCGATTTTATTTTATGCGAGAACGGATACAGCAGAATAACCGATTCCAACCGCGAAACCGTTATACAGGATCTTTTCAGGAAGAACGCGACAGCCGATTATGACCAAGCATTGGGAAGATGCAATCAATCGACGAAGAGAGGGAGGCATAAAAAAGGAAGTCCTTCTTTTGATCCGGAAGAACCTCTGGCATGAATGGCACCTTTGATTATTATGGTTCGTAATTTATTATTACATACGAGCATCTAAAGAATGTATATTTTTCAGGAACTGCAGCCGCAGTTGAGCTCTTGAGGGGGAGAGTACATGCAGAAAAGAAAGATACCCGTCACTTGCAAGGACGGCGTCGCATTGAGCGGATATCTCTTCCTGCCTCAGGATACAGCGAAAGGAATTGTGGTCATCAGCGCTGCCTTGGGAGTCCTCAAGGAATTCTATGAACCATTTGCACGCTTCCTGACAGAGCAGGGATATGCCGCCGTCACCTATGACAACCGGGGCATAGGAGAGTCGCGGACCGATGTTATCCGCGGCCGCGACCTGAGAATGATTGATTGGGGGGCACAGGACCTGGAGGCAGTTCTGGGTACAGTAATCGCAGAAGGGATCGCACAGCGCATCTTTCTTGTGGGCCACAGCGCAGGCGGCCAGCTCATCGGCCTGGCTCCCCTGTCTTCAAGACTGTCCGGAGTCGTCTTCGCCCCTGCATCGACTGCAAACCGGCACATGTATCCGTGGCCCTTCTGTATCGTCATCTTCCTTCTGATGCATGTGATCGTACCGGTATTGTCTTTCGGGCGGGATAATTTCCCTGCGCGGGCCTTCGGCATTTCATCGGTCAATGTTCCCACAGGCATCATCTCGCAGTGGGCACAGTGGGCACGACAGAAAGACCATCTGTTCACGAAAAAGTTCGGCATCGACACGAGGCTATACGCCGAGCTTATGTTCCCGATCCTGGCCTATAGCTTTGATGACGACACTTATGCCCCGGAAGCAGCCATCGAGCATCTTCTGTCCCAGTATCCCAAAGCGAGGATCGAGCGCCGCAGGATCAGGGCATCCGAGCTGGGTGCCGGCAAGATAGGGCACCTGGGCTTTTTCAAGGAAAAGATGCGGCAGACGCTCTGGAAGCATACAACGGAGTGGCTTGATCTTTTCTCATGATCACCTCATCTTCAGCTATGCCCTGTTTGCCGAGCCGGTCAAGAGTCTTCTGATTAAAAGATATTTATTTCTTATTACCGGATCCGGCTGTGAGGTACGGTTCGAGAGAGCCGGCGATTTCCCGGCTGAATGATGCGAACAGGCTGCTGTAGGCCGAAACCAGTCCTTTATTATCTTGGGACCGCACAGACTCTTTGTAAAATGATTCCTTTACGAATAACGGCGCCTTGGACTGATCACCGGAGACCGACCACCTGACTTCCAGAAATGCATCGCCGCCGGGTTTGCCTTCGAGGCGGATTATGGATGCTGACAGCCGGAAGTCAGTCTGCCCGTTAACCGTCACAGGGAATGTCTCAATATCAGCACACAGGAGGGATCTTAAATTCTGCGCAATCACATTCGAGATATTTTCATTGAGGGGCTCTGCCCATTGATCGAGCTCGGACAGCTGAAGCTCATTTTCATCGACCCGCGTCATGATCTGCGGCCTGTCGAGATATTTCCGAATCGCAAGCGGGGCGATCGCTATCGTTATCGGGCTTGTATCGGAGCATGGTCGTGATATCTTCGGTTTCTCCATGGCGCTCAGGGTATAGAACCTCGTGGGCTGGGATACAGCGCATCCATTCAAGAAGAACAACGTGATGCTGATCATTGTCATGACAAGAAAATATCCGGTTTTCATGGCTTTATTTTTCATCCGATGCACCTTTACCGCGCAGGAGCGCCTCAGGGTGGCGGTTGAGATAATCGGAAAGGGCCCGCATCGAATCAGCTGCAGCCGCGACCTTTTCCAGGGCTTGTGTCAGTTGGTATAGGAGCTGCGAATCGGTTGTTCCGGAACGCTCGACCGCTTTGAGTGTATCCTGGGCCTTTATGACTGCCGATCGGGTAGCCTCGGTGGTTTTCTCCATACTTGCCAGCAGGGATACCGAGCGCTTATCGAAATCCTGCAGCAGCTTCCTTGAATCCTTTAAGGTCGATCTCATGTCCGATATCAGGGGAACCGCGTTCCTGTTTATGTTCTCTGTCAGGCTTCGGATCTCATCAAGTGCGGCTTTCAGGGAAACCAATGTGTTTCTGAAATCCGATGAATTCGCAGCACGCTCGACACCTTCCATCAAACGCATCAATTTGGTTGCAAGCTCTTCGAGGGGCAGGCTTTCGAACGCTTTGGACAGCTCTTCAATGGCTGAAGGCATGGTAGGTATCTGGGGGTATGCCAGATTGGATTTCACCAGGATGAAAGGCTTTTGCGGAAAGAAATCGAGGTCGATGAGAAGCTGGCCGGTCATGTAATTCTCGTACTGGAATTGTGCCTTGAGGCCCTCATGTATAAGCTGCATAAAGAAATCCTGCGTGGCTGTTTCACCGGGCGTCCGGGTAATGGCTTTCAGGTTTATCTCGGCAAGCACGACTATGAGGACAGACTTTCCAGCAGGATTATACTCAAGCCCGATACTGGTCACCTTGCCCACCTTCACACCTTTGAACACGACCGATGCCCCTGTATCGAGACCTTTTGCCGACCCTCTGAAATACATCACAAACGTAGGGTGCCTGGTAAAGAATCTTCCCGCTCCAAGGGCAACGACTCCTATTATGGCAAGTATTACTGCACCCAGGACAAAAACCCCGATCAAGGTAACATTAAGCTTCTTCATCATGCCCTCATAATCATATAAATAGCCGGATCAGCTCCCGGCAGAATACCCTTTCCCGATATTCGCCCGTCCCCTTGTCAGGAACAGCCTCACTTTCGGGTTTTGGGATTCCTCCAGAAGCTGCTTCGGGTTGCCGGCAGCTATGACCGTTTTTGCTTCAGGATCGAGAAATATGGCCGTGTTGCCGATGGCGAATATGCTTTCAAGGTCATGGGATATGACGACGATCGTCGTCTTCATGCTCTCGTTGAGATCCAGAATCAGATCATCCAGCAGGCCTGCATTTACCGGGTCAAGCCCGGCCGAGGGTTCATCGAAAAACAGGATCTCGGGGTCCAGGGACATGGCACGGGCGAGTGCTGCCCGCTTCTGCATCCCGCCGCTGAGCTGTGAAGGAAAGTACTTTTCAAAACCCCCGAGACCAACGAGAGACAGCTTGAACGAAACGATCTCCCGGATCCGGTCCTTGCCGAGTTCAGTGAACTCTTCAAGGGGAAGCCCTACGTTCTCTCCCAGGGTCATGGAGCTCCAGAGGGCGTTTTTCTGGTACAGAATGCCGATCCGCATCAAAACCCGGCTGCGGATATCAGGGGCTGTATCCCAGAAGTTGATGCCGTCATAGAATATCTGGCCTTTTACAGGCTGCTTCAGGCCGATCATGGACTTCAGCAGCGTACTCTTCCCGCAGCCGTTCACACCCATGATAATGAAGATGTCCTCTCTGTCCACGGAAAAATCGATATCTTTCAAAACCAAGGCGCTGCCATAGGCAAGGGTGAGATTGCGCACCGTGATATGGGGTCTGTCTGCTTTCTCTTCCTTCCGTGACTGTGCCATACGCTAGATATTGAGAATGCTTGTGATGACAGCAAAAATGCCGTCAGCAACTACGATCAAAACGATTCCCGTGACAACTGCCCTCGTTGCTGCATAGCCCACCGCCATAGCGCTCCGCGAAGCCCTTATCCCATAGAAGCAGCCTGACAGGGCGATGAGAACAGCATAGAAAGCGCTTTTGACAACACCGATGGTAAATTCCGTCAACGTGAGTGCCGACACGGATTCCGTATAATATTGGGAAGCGGGAATCCCGGCCATCCCTATACCCACAATCGCTCCGCCGAGTATACCCATGATGTCGGCATACACGCACAGGAGAGGCATCATGAGAATCAAGGCAAGCATCCGGGGTGCCACGAGAAATTCCAGGGGAGGAAAACCAATTGTTTTCAATGCATCTATCTCTTCATTCGTCTCCATGGTTCCGATCTGCGTAGCATAGGCTGCGCCTGTACGTCCTGTCATGATGATGGCCGTCATCATCGGGCCCATCTCCCGGGCCATGGAGATCCCCACGAGATCGGCAATAAAGATCTCCGCACCGAACGTCCGCAGTTCGATCACGCCGACGAAGCCGAGGATGAGCCCCACGAGGATGCTGATCAGTGACACGATGGGCAGTGCCTGTGCGCCGCTTTCATAGATGAAGAGGGCCATGTCGGAAGGCCGGTACCGTGCTCTGCCCTTGAAAAGATTGAATAAGGCCAGGGATGATTGACCGACAAAGGCCAGCACATCCCAGGCAAAGCGGGCAAGGGAAATTGTTCTCGCACCGATGGATTCGACAAAGGACATTTTTGCAGGCATATCAAGTATGCCTTTGAGATCCTTTGCTTCTGAGGCAATTTTCAGCAGCCGCACAACACCCTCTGGGAGACCGGCAGAAACCATCGTGATCCCCTTGGCATCCGTCCGATCTTTCAGACCGGCAAGGAATGCCGGCAGACTGCTGTCCCAGGAAACGAGCTCCGAACTTTCGAATGTCATGAACCGCATATCCGGATCGAAGCCGGTCCGCTTCATGGCTTCTTCTGCCGAGGGCACTTCGGACTTTGTTTCCCAGGCCCCCGCTAGCCTTACCAGCAGAGTTTCATTATTTATCCTACTGAAGCTGACTGTTCCCTGAGAGAAAGGCACATCGGTTTGATCATTCATGGGTAATGAAGATTAATTATAGCAGAAAGCAGCCGTTTCTCTATGAGCTACGGCTGCCTGGCATGAACACGCAAACACGGATCAGATTTTGTATTATTACGTCTGAACAATCAGGGTCTTAATGGATCAGAAAATCGTCATGGAGCATGATAAGAGGATGGCCCTGGTGAGGCACAAAGGCTTCATGGTCAACTCTCTCAGCAGGAATATTGCAGGAAGCCGATTGTTCCTGCTCGTATTTCCCGTGCTGTATCATGAGAAATGCGGCTCTGTGCCCGAATCATCCGGTAAATATTGACCTTTTACACAGGTTGACATTTAAAACACTCACCCACACACATAATCTTATGATTACTCTAATTGTAAGATGCATCTTCTGTGGAAAACGTCACGTGCTGGATAATGAAGATGCGGACCTCTGGTTCGTCAGGTGTTCCTGTGGTGCTTATGGGTTTACCCAGGATGAGACAGAGTTCGCTGACGGCGAATATAAGGGTGCGGGATTCACGGTTCATGAAGTTCCCAACAGTGTCGGGACCATCGTACATTTATCCGACCCCCTCCCGGTAACTATCAATGAAACGGGAAGCTGGATATTTGCATTCTGGTATAAAAAAGATGAAGGCCTCTATGTATAAGCCTTTATACTTAATTGTCTTTTTTATACAAATCAAGATTGGACGATACTGAAGAGTTTAAGCGGGACACGGGCTTTGCTCTCCCTTTGCCTATTTGAATATCTCGGCAAAGTCCAGGAGGAGTTTGCGGTCGCCCTGCATGAATTTTTCGGAAAGTGCTTTTTCTTCGTTCCGATCTTTCGCAACATGGCCGTTTCCATAGATATCTGTGGTGAGTGCAATGTATCCCATGGTACCGCCACATCTCTCGATAACAAGGCGTCATGCCGGATATTTTCATTATAACCGGTCACATATTATCCGATAAAATAATCAATAAAACATCTCTGGAGGAATACACTATGAAGATTTTCAAAACGGCATTCGTATGTCTTGTGGCCATTGCTCTCAGTCATCCTGCTTTCGCAGAAGATCGGAAGAAAGAATTGATGGATGGGGTGGATTATGGAGTCAAGGTGGTTGAAAGCAAGGGAAAAGCAGGCCTGGATGAGCTGAAACCGTATCGTTTTGCAGGGGGAGAGGGCTATATCTATGTGACGAATATGGATGCGGTAGTCATCATGCATCCGGTTGCAAAGGAGCTCCTGGGAAAGAACTGCATGACTATCAAAGATGCAGGCGGGAAATATTTTGGTGCGGAAATGCTCGGCAAGGCAAAGAAGGACGGGGCTGGGTGGACCAGCTACTTGTGGCCCAACCCTAAGAACAACAATACTCCCGAGGCCAAGTGCTCATATTACAAGGTTGCAAATATGGCCGGCCAGAAGGTGGTCGTCTATGCAGCATTGTCCAATGTGGGGGAGTGCAATTGAAATCGATAACCGGGCTCCGGAAGACGACAGAGGGTACCAGAAAACTATGAGCTTTCCGGAGCTCTGTAACAGCTGATCAATGGGAACCGGGAGCGGATTCATATTTCTCTCTTAATGTGAGCACGTCCCCATTTATCCCGCCATTTATCCTTCGAGGGCATTGCATCCTTTTTCAAGCTTGAAGAGACCCATCCGGGTGCTATTTTGCTATTATATATTGTATAATTCAAGTCTATCCAATGACTCTGCAAGAATGAGGGATGTGCCATGCAGATCCGTTCAACACAGGAAGTCTTTGAAGATCATCTCGATCTGGCTCAGAAAGGAGATGTCAAAACAGATCTACGTCGCAATTTCTCCGAAGACTGCGTCCTCCTTACCGGCTACGGTGTTTTCTCGGGCCTGGATGGGGCGCGTAAAGCCGCCGACCTCCTGGACGAGCAGATCGGGAAGACCCGGTACGAATACCGCACACGTCTCTGGCATGGAGAGCTGGCCTTTCTCGAATGGACTGCGGATACTGACCGCGCACGCATAGACGATGGGGCGGATTCTTATTGGATAAAAGACGGCCGCATCAGGGTCATGACCATTCACTATACTGTTCAGGAAAAGCCTTGAACCAAGCTTCTGCACAACAGAAAAATGTACCCTGGCCCCATTCATTAATCCGCTCCCGATCACCCCGACGGTTTCGCATCGTACATTCGGAACCGGCACATGACCTTTCTGTCTATAAAATACGTTTCATAATCTCAATATTCATAGTATATTAAGAAGGTTGAGAGATCTTTACTCCCGGAGGGCCTGGCATGAAACGCATTAACTTGAAAACCATTATCCGCACCTTCTTTGGGTTTGTCAATTTCAGGACTATGATCAAACTCACCATGTCGTGGCTTCTGCTGAGGCGCAACCGGACCTTCTTCATCTTTGAAGGCAGGGAATATACCTATGGCGAGGTCTACAGTCAGGCACAGCGCTATGCCGATTTCTTCCTCGCCGAGCGCAGCAGGCTCGTGGAGGGCGGAAAACTGGCCGGCAGCGAGCGCTTGGCGCTGGGTATCTACATGGAGAACACCCCGGAGTTCATCTTCGCCTCACTCGCCGCAGGCTTGAGCAATTCGATTCTCTTTGCCATCAACACCGGTTTCCGCGGGGACACACTGGCCAAGGTCATCAACCAGGCGAAGATCGCCCGCCTGATAACGAACTTAGGCTCGGCCGCGGAAGTGGAAAGCGCCCTGCCGGGCATCACCGTGCTCGGCCGCAGGGATATCCTGTTTGCAGGCAGCGAAAAAGAGGTCGCCGGCAGGAGCTACCGTGTGCTGGAACAAGCCATCGCACAGGCCTTGCCTGCTGCCGTAAAACCAGGCATGGTGCCCATCGACAATTTCAGCCCGGTTCTCATCATCTATACCTCCGGCACCACCAGTCTCCCCAAGGCGGTGCCCTGCACGCATATCAAGCTCGTGGGAGCAGGGTTCGTCGTCGAGTCCGATGTCCGCCTCACCAAAAAAGACCGCGGCTACATCTCCATGCCGCTCTTCCACTCGAATGCCTGGTACATCGGCATCCTGCCGCAGATGATCGCGGGGAGCAGCTTCGTGCTCAAGCCCCGCTTCAGCGCCCGGGCCTTCGAGGAGGACATGCTGGCCCATGGCGTGACCTTCCTGAACTATGTCGGCCAGCCGCTCCACTACATTATCGATGCCCTGGAAAAGAAATACGGCAGCCCCGAGGCCGTGGAAAAGGCGCTGGCAAGGCATCCGAAGAACCGGTTCCGGCGCGCCTACGGAAACGGGGCCTCGGCGGTGGACCGCAAGAAATTGATGCGCTGGCTCGGCATGGAACACATCTTCGAGATCTACGGGTCCACGGAGGCGGTCATCACCACAGCCAACCGGCCGGGCGACCCCATCGATTCCGTGGGCCGGGTGACGGGCTCGGTCGTGATCCTCGATGAGCAGTGCCGGGAATGCGCTCCCGGTATCACGGACGCGAACGGATATCTCACGAATTACGACCAGGCCGTGGGCGAGATCTGCAGCAGGGTGGACAGCGACAACCTCAGGTTCGAGGGCTATATCGGCGACGCCAAGGCCACCACGCAGAAGTTCAGAGACGGGATCTACCATTCGGGCGACCTGGGCCATGTCCGGATGATAGGCCGCAAGCGCTACCTGTATTTCAACGGCCGCACCGACGACTGGATACGCAAGGACGGCGAAAACTTCTCCGCAGAGAATGTACTGCAGTATGCCCAGGAGATGCCCGGGGTGGATTGCGCCATTGCCTACGGCGCGCCGTGCGACGTGGCAGACGAGAAGGTCATGGTGGCGGTCCAGCTCAAGAAAGATGCCCGGTTCGACCCTGAAGCAGTCCATGCCTGGCTGATCCGGCAGCAGCAGGATGGAGGCATGGACCCCAAGTGGATGCCCGACTTCATCCGGGTCATCGACAGCTTCCCCGTGACCGACACGCACAAGATCGTGGTCCGTCCCTACAAGCGGGATCATTACAACATCGAGAGCAATCCCGACATGGTGGTGTACTACCGGACCAAGGGGGATGAGAACTATTACCTCCTGACCCCGGAGAAGTACCAGGACCTGAAATCATGCTTCATCCAGAACGGCCGCGAATGCCTGCTTAGATAGGCTTCCCCGGCGCGGTCACTCATTTGGCGTCACCTGAGAATGCAGATGATCCATCTCATAATTTTTTGCATCTAAATATAATAATGCACCGATAGTGCACCGGCCGGATCGCACACGGCCGCAAAGCTGAATAACAAGAAAGGAGAGAAAACATGGCTACGATAGGAAGTTCTTCCGGAGAGTCCGCGAAGGATGAGCTTGTGATCACGCGCATCTTCGACGCACCGCGCGAGCGTGTGTTCAAGGCTTGGACGGATTGTGACCGCCTGACTCGATGGTGGGGGCCCAAAGGCTTCACTGCCCCTGCATGTAAGATAGATCCCCACGTGGGAGGAAAATATATCAACAGCATGCGATCGCCCGACGGCAAGGAATTCTGGAGCAAAGGCGAGTTTCGCGAAATCAAAGAATCGGAACGGCTCGTCATGACCGATTCCTTTGCGGATGAGAAAGGCAACATTGTCCCTGCTTCGTACTATGGAATGAGCGGAGACCGGCCGCTTGAAATGCTGGTGACGGTGACGTTCGAAGAAGATGGAGGAAAGACGAAGCTCACCCTGAAGCATTCAGGCATCGACAGGATCAAAGACTCTGATCGTAACGATATACAGCAGGGATGGAGCGAATCCTTCGACAAGCTCGCCGATTGCCTGGGTTGAGCTTGAGAAAAAAATGGGGAGGCCGGGTTCTCTATACGTGGGTCTCCCCTCTTTCCCATGGTTATTATGAGTGCTTTGATGCTCTTTCGTTTTATCTGAGTTTTTCAGCGGAGAGAGGGTAGATACACGGTAAAGAGAGAACCTTTTCCCGGCTCGCTCTCCACCGTAACGACGCCGCCGTGGTCCTTCACGATCCCATGAATGATGGCCAGTCCCATTCCGCTGCCTTTCCCGACTTCCTTTGTAGTAAAGAACGGCTCAAAGATTTTCTCAAGCTCATCGGCTGTCATCCCGCGGCCCGTATCCTTCACGTTCAGACGAAGATATTCGCCCGGTTTCATTTCCGGATGACCCGGGAGCGACTCTACCCGGATGTTTTCAAGGCTTACCTCGATAACACCACTCTGAGATTCCAGTGAATCTGCGGCATTTCTGCAGAGATTCATGATAACCTGCTGAATCTGGCCCGAATCTCCCATGATCATATCTTCGCGAACATTGATATGAGATCTGATCTCGATGGTGCTGGGCAGTGAAGAGCGTAAAAATGCGAGCGTCTCCTTTACCAGGGGTGCCGTCTCTATGGGCTCAAGCTTCTGCTCGCTCTTCCTGCTGAAGGAGAGGATCTGCCTTACCAGGTCCTTTTGCCGGCGAGCTGCCTGCAACGTCTGATCCAGCATTTCATAAAGCTCTGTCCCCGGGTCGGCATCGTCAAGAAGCATCTCGGTGTTGATGATGATGGGATAGAGGATATTGTTCAGGTCATGGGCAATACCGCCGGCAAACCTTCCCAGAGCATCTATTTTCTGGGATTGAACGAGCTGCATCTCTACTTTGCTCTTCTCTTCTTCGGCTTTTCTGCGCTCTGCCACTTCCTGAATCAGCTCTTTGTTCCTTTCCGCGAGCTCTTTCGTCCGCTCCTCTACGAGGCTTTCCAGATTATCTTTGGCTTTTCTCAAAGCAGATTGCGCCTCCACAAGTTCGGTTACGTCTATATGCATCAGTACAACCTGAAGAATACTACCGTTTTCACTTTTTACCGGATAGATCAAGGCCCTTACCCACCGGGGCCTTCCGGGAATGCCGATCTTGGCCGGATCATACAGAGTCACCGGAACATCGGTTATCTCTCCGGCAAAACCTTTCTGTATGTAAGGCATGATGCCGCTATCTACCAGTTGCCTGTCTTGGAGTATGTTGTACTCTCTTACCAAGTCGTACGTCAGCCCCCAGAGACTTTTCCATGCATTATTGACTTCAAGTGTCCGTCCGCCAGGATGGAGGATCTGTATACTCAGCGGCGTTTGTTCGAAAAGATTCCGGAAGCGTGCTTCGGAGATGCGCAATGCCTCTTCCGCTTTCTTGTGATGACTGATATCTATGACGTGCAGTACAAACCCTCGAACGCGCCCTGATTCGTCGCGGTCGGGCGTATAGGTTATGTGCACCCAGCGCGGTCCTATTTTAGGGAGAAGCAGTTCCTGCTCGTAGGTGACTGTTTCCCGGACAGTACCCGTTCTATGTACGGCCGGATGCTGCGCCAGGCCGCCTCGCCCAGAACTTCCCGCACCTTCATCCCGCGGAACTCTTCGGCGGTTCGGCCTAACCATTTCTCATAGTTTCCGTTAACCCAGCGATAGCGGGTGTCAGCGCCTATGTACGAAAGCAGCGTAGGTCCTGCATCCAAGATCAGCCTGAACTGACGGTCGATGCAGGATGAAGCCTCTGCGGATCGCTTGCGTTCGGCGAGGTCGCGGATGATGCTCATCAAAACCTTTATACCCGAGATCTCCATCTCGCTGATGCTGATCTCAACCGGGAACACGGTTCCGTCTTTCTTTACATGCATTGTTTCGAATCTGTCTTGGTGTTTCTCTCTGATGAGGCGTATGACGGTCTCGATGCTGTCTCTTTTATCCGGCGCCGTGAGATCGATCAGATCCATGCCGGTAAACTCATCCTTGCCGTATCCATACATTTCCCGGGCAAAGGTGTTTGCCTCCATGATCTTGAGATCCTCGCCGGCAATGATAACGGCATCACTTGCATTCTGCATAAGGTTCTCGAGTCGCTCGCCCTGGTTCCGGCCACCGCTGCGACTTCAGAATAATCCGGCTGCCGTAGAGGCTATTGAAACGTGTCTACTGTTACATGGTACAGCTATATCTCTCGAAGACAAGGCGACATCTTCGCATCCTGCCTTAAGCCTCACCAAACAGGCTTTAGCCGGGTAAATCGGGACGGGTTCACTTTTCTCTTTAACGGTATCAGTGTCAGGTTTCGCTTTACTGGTAAAAACTATCCCCTTTACTGACCCTGAGGACAGCTAAAGGGTCATCTGATCAGTATTTGCAGTAGTGAATGTAGCGATGAAATCGAGAGGCAGAGGATTGCCGTCAAGATCTTTCACTCCGGTTGATAGCTTAAGCGTATAGGTTTCGCCGTTTGACAACAGATGCCGCGGGTAAAAGGTAAGTATGTTGTCGTTTATACATATGTCTCCCGGGATAGAAACCCTGTTTACGCTTACCGTGAAGGTATTGATGTTAATCGTACATGGATCAATGGCATTATTGAAAGTAATGTCTATCTGAGTATCCGTTTGAACCCCCAATGATCCGTTTGACGGGGATGCCGAAACAACAGCGAGTGCGGTATCCTCGCTTGCTGCTGAGTCATTGTCCTCCCTTGATAGAGGGTCACTGTCATCGCTTCCGTCTCCGCCTCCACTGCATGCGAAAACGAAAAATATGGTCAGAAAAAGAGAAAGTCCTCTCATTTTTCTGAAAACAAACATCGTCCTCATGGGAACCTCCTATTGCATGGAAGAGAATCCATTATGAGAAATATAAATATGTATAATTTATGGAACCTAAAGGTTCTTGGGTTATCAGAGGTCAGGTCTTGCTATTTGCCCCAGATCCCCCTGATGTGGACCAGGGCCTATTTCGCAGGCCTCTCGGCCATCAAGGAAGCACTGATAATGTAATAGGAATAAATGGGAAAGAACGGCACCGTAAGAGCCGGCAAGAAACGGAAATAACGTGCCTGAGGGTCAGGATTGTCCGGCAAGGATCTCTTTCACCCGCCCCACTTCACTGCTCACCAGGCGCACCTTGATCCCGTGGGGATGGGTCGGCGAGTTCGTCAGGATGTCTTTTACTGTTCCCTCGGTCAGCCTTCCGGATTGCTGGTCCTGTTTCTGTACTATTCGTACACGCGATCCCGGTTTGATATCGCTACGGTTCCTTCCGTTCATCAAAAATCTCCTCATCTTCAGGTATGCCCTGTTTATCGAGCCGGTCAAGCTCCATCTCATTTATTCTATGCCGGCCTTAGGGGTTGAAACCGTTCCGGATGGTTCCTAATTATTTACAATATATTAATCCACAGCTTTTCAAAGAGATCGTGTTCAGAAACACCGGCACCTCGGACATTCACCGGATAGCCTGCCGTCCTGCCAGCAGTGTTTCAGCACAATCAAAGGGAGGAAGTATGGATCAGAAAATCGTCATGGAGCATGATAAAAGGATAGCCCTGGTGGCCCATGATCATAAGAAGAGCGGCCTTCTTGAATGGGCAAAGTTCAACCGCGACCTCCTGGCGCACCACAAGATCTATGCAACAGGTACCACCGGAGACATCCTGGAACGGGAGCTCGGCTTCGGGATTACGAAGCTCCAGAGCGGGCCGTTGGGCGGCGATCAGCAGATCGGGGCCAAGATTGCGGATGCCGAGATCGACTTTCTGATCTTCTTCTGGGACCCCCTCGAGCCGATGCCCCACGATCCCGATGTTAAAGCCCTCTTGCGGATGGCAGTAGTCTGGAACATCCCCATTGCCTGCAACCGGTCATCTGCTGATTTCATGATTTCCTCGCCCCTGATGGAGGGAGAATACAATCGCCTGCTGCCCGATTATAATGCATACCGCAAACGTAAGGGAACGAAGAGCAAGGCTGGAGTAAAAAAAAGAACCAGCTGATCGAAACGATACACCAGGGGTCCTTGAAGTTCTGGGGACAGCATATTTAATTATCTTCCCGAGCCTATCCCGATTACCCGAAAATAATGCAGGCCGATAATCATAAGTCCACATAGATGTGTAAGGATAAACATGCTAAAATATATTTATGAAATATGAGATCGCAGAGGAAATATCTTATTCCGAATGGTTGTTACGAGAAGAGCAGCTTGTATATGATGCGAGAGTCAGCGGAAGCATTATAACAGCTCCTAAAAGATATCGACTTATAGATGTATTCGCCGGGGCCGGAGGCATGACGCTGGGATTTTCCAAGAGGTTCGGTCATGCTTTCGATTCTGTATGGGCCAATGATTTTAATGGCTATTGTGTCAAAACTTACAATGCAAACTTTGGTGATCACTGTCTTCCTGGTGATGTCGTAGACATACTTAAAAACCCGAAGATAGAAATTCCGGAAGCCGATGTGGTCATCGGCGGGCCGCCTTGTCAGGGTTTTAGCCTTTTGAATAAAAATCGCGAGGTCGATCCGAGAAAAGAACTCTGGCGACCGTTTTTCGAAGTCGTCAAACGGTCGGGAGCCGGAATCTTTGTAATGGAAAACGTTCCGCAAATCCTGGGATCTTCTGAACATGACGAAATCATTCACATGGCTAAAGAAATGGGTTTTCATGTATGGAGCGACAAACTTTGTGCTACCGACTACGGTGTCCCTCAAGCAAGGAAAAGGGCATTTATTATCGGCTGTAAGCATTTCAACCCGGCTCTCGTCTTCCCGCCACGGAAGTCACATTTCGATCCGTCAAAAGGTGTGGTCCAATCAACATTGATTGATGGTTCAAGAGATGGGTACTTGCCGAATGCAGAAAAATGGCGAACCGTCCAGGATGCTATAGCTGATTTACCTCAGCCGGAAGGTACTGAAATCCGAAATATCGATCCGCCTATGGACCTTCACTTCGGCAGGACACCGACTCCGTTGAGCATTGCAAGGTACAAATCCATACCTGATGAGGGAATGAACCGGTTCGACCTACAGAGAATGGCACCGGACCTCACACCTGACTGCTGGATACGGAAGAAAAGCGGAGGCACCGACCTCTTCGGAAGATTATGGTGGGATAGACCGGCATTCACGATTCGGACGGAATTCTTCAAACCTGAGAAGGGGCGATATCTTCATCCTAAACAGCATCGCCCGATAACGCATCGCGAAGCAGCGCGATTACAATCATTCCCCGACGACTTTGCTTTCAAAGGATCGAAAATCGAGATCGCCAAACAAATAGGGAATGCTGTTCCCCCTCTCTTAGCGGCCCGTGTGGCTGATGTCGTCTATCTGCTTCTTACGATGAACACTAAATAACATGACCGATGTTTTTTCACCGGAGAAACGAAGCCGGATAATGGGGCGCGTCAAAGGACGCGATACAAAGCCGGAGATCCTTGTGAGGTCATCAGTACATAAAATGGGTTATCGGTTCAGGGTCAATGTACGCCGCCTTCCCGGAAATCCGGATATCGTTTTGCAGAGACATAAAAAAGTGATCTTCGTTCATGGCTGTTTCTGGCATGGTCATGAAGGCTGTCCGCGATCTAAAAGGCCGACAACGAATGTAGAGTTCTGGAACCGGAAGCTTGATCTGAATATTGAGCGTGATAAGCGCTTTGAATCGGAATTGATATCTCAAGGATGGAAGGTTCTCGTTATCTGGCAATGCGAAACGAGAAAACCTGATGAATTGCTCGGTAAACTGGAGGGGTTTCTACATGGCAAAAGTTAAGGGCTCATCGAAAGCAACTGATCCGGAAGAACTAAGGCAAAAGGTAGAGATTTTAATCAAGGAATTTAAAACCGAGCTTCAATCGAGCGGACTACGGCCAAAGGTCCTTGCCCTTATACCGATTTTTAAAAGCCTGAGAAATCTCGGCAAATCCTTGATTCCGGAAAAGTATCAATCTGCGGCCAGGGATCGTATCCTCCAGTATTTCCGAAGCTATCCGGAAGTAGTCATTAAAGGAGATGAGCTTCTTGTTGTATCCGGTATCCAGGAATATGCAAGAAGAATTAGAGAATTGAGAGTTCAGTTCGGTTGGTCGATAGCTACAGGGGTAACGATCAAGGAAATGGAAGATGCAGAAGAAGAGGAGATTCCCGAAGAACTGAAAAAGATGAAACCGGATGAATATATTCTCCTCAGCGAACAGCAAGACCGCGATGCTGCACACCGATGGAATATTGCCAATAGGATACGCAAAGAAAAAGCATCGGTGCGTGATAAGATCCTAAGATTTTTAAGGGAGAATGTCGGGCTTCCCGTAACCGGTGAAGAACTTCGTTATGTGGCCGGTAATAAGACCGAGTGGGCCAGGAGAGTCCGTGAACTTCGTACCGAATTCGGTTGGCCTATTATGACCAAGACAACAGGCAACCCGGATTTACCGGTGGGCGCTTATGTATTACAAGCGGATCGACAAAGCCCAGAACATGATCGTAAAATCCCTGACGATGTCAGAAGAGAAGTCCTCAGGCGTGATAGTTATAGATGTAAGAATTGCGGATGGTCACATGAAGAATGGAATCCATCTGATCCTCGCCATTTGGAATTGCACCATATCAAACCCCATGTCCAGAAGGGTGATAATACTGAAGAGAACCTCAAGACGCTTTGTACTGTTTGTCATGATAGAATTCATAGGACTGACAAGGATAAAGAATTGGGGTGAATCTTGGTCAGAGAGGCTTTGTCACTGTCCTGCCAAGAATGACAACTTGATGCCCATTCTTCAGCATCTCTCGTCATCAGAGTGCTACTCCTGCGGATCGTTCTTCGTCCTGCCGAGGCTCCGCTGGATGCGGGTCTGGATCTTCTGCTGGAGGAGCCTCCTTAAGATATAGCTGCGGAAAAGATTGGCTGCCCGGGTGAGGTCAGTGGTTATCCGGGCATTGCCCTTTGCGGACATGCCGCTGGTGATCTTCCTGCGGAGCGCCACCTCGTGGTCGGTAATCTCGCGGGCGAGGCGGACATAAAACTCCAGATCCTTGGGGTCGAGACCGTACCGGTAGACCTGCCGGACAGCATCCCGGGCTATGGTGATGTCTTCCTGGTTGTAGAACACCTTCTTTTTTTCCCTTAAGTAGGGCATGACGAGACCGATCTTCTCCGCCTCGTCGAGCTGCCCGGGAGTAAGCCCGGTCAATCGCAGGAACTCAGGGCGGTCCACCAGATCCGTCTCGCCTCCGGCCATGGGGGAGAACACGGCATTCTCCACTTCCTCGGATTCTTCGAGGCTGAAGCCGTCATCCATGCGGCGGAGGATGTTCCTGATCACGGAGAGGGGGTAGTACTTCTTTTCCTGGAGGTGCTGGATCGCTTCGAGCTTCCTGATGCAGGCCTCGTCATAGTAGGCCATCTTTTTGTTGATCCTCTCCGGGTAAGGGAGGAGCCCCTCCTTCACGTAATACCGGATCGTGGAGGCCGGGACCCCGCTTCTCTTCGCTATCTCACCTATTTTGAGGCCCATGTCTTTTTCAGTCCTTTGTGCGTTTCCTACCGGGCGCTCATGAGAAGATGGCGGCCATCCTTTTCTCGATGCCTTCCGCCTCCTGTACCATCCGGTCGATCAGCTCCTTGACCGTAGGCTCGTCTTTGATCAGGCCGGTGCACTGGCCAACCGGCAGGATGCCCTTCTCGAGGTCGCCGTCTTCCGTGGCCAGCTGGAAGGCCTTGGATGCGTTGGCCAGATAAGCGAACTGCATGGAGGTCTTCCATCCGGACAGCAGCACGCCGATGAAGAGCTTCAGGAAGGGCAGATGCAGCGATCTCGCAATATCCTGAGCATTGAAGAATGCTGCGGGCAGGTCCAGGCCCTTTTTCTTCTGCCGCTCCGCAGTATCGGTCTTGAGGACGCGGCACCAGAGGCCGTCGATACGCTTTGAGTAGAGGGTATCCGTGTATCCCTGGTGATGGAGAGGTCTTTATAGTTCCGGTGCAGCGGGCTTTCTTTGGTGGTCATGAGCCGGGTCCCCATGGCCACTCCCTCGGCGCCCAGCGCGAGCGCTGCGGCCAGGCCCCTGCCGTCCGCTATGCCTCCGGCTGCTATCACCGGGATAGAAAGGGCATTCACCAGGCTCGGGACAAGGCAGAACGTGGTGACGAATTCACCGTGGGCCGCAGCCTCGTTGCCTGTGGCGATGACCGCATCGCAGCCGTACTCCTGCGCACGCTTTGCATGCCGGGGGCTCACCACCGTGGCGATGACCTTGCCGCCGTACTTGTGTGCTTCCTCGACGATCCAGTCCCCTTTGCCCAGGGCGAAGTTGATGACGGGGACCTGCTCTTCCAGAAGGACTTTCGCCGATTCCTTGGCGCCGGGGAAGAGAAGCGAGGCATTGGCCCCGAAGGGTTTGTCCGTGAGCTTGCGGATCCGGCGGATGGATGCCCGGGTCTGCTCCTTTTCCAGAGGACCGGTGGCGAGGATGCCCAGGCCGCCTGCATTCGAAACGGCAGCCACCATCTCGGGTACGCTGATCCAGCTCATGCCGGAAAGAAAGATCGGGTACTGAATGCCCATCATTTCGGTGATTCTTGTCTTCATAATGCCCTCCTGGCGGATGTTTTTAATTAAACATTAAAGTATTACTTTATTGTTTATAATTGAGGAGCAAATGATTTTCAAGAGAAAGTTTCAGGATCGACTCTATACTTCTGCTTGTAATGTATTAAGATTTCAAGGACAATGCAGCATGGAAATGGAGTTCAATAAAATACGTAACGACACCGCGGTAACAAAAGGCAAGAGGAGGCAACCAATGATGAGGCTTTTTATTCACGGACTGTGTTTCATTTTTCTTACCATTGCAATGACGCTCACCGGAGGCCCGCAGGCGTATGCTGCCGGACAATATGATCTTGCCGTAACAGCTTTCAGGGGTTGAGCCTTTCCAGGGGACGATCAGTACCGGCTTCACCTACTTTGTGACCATCAGGAACGTTGGCAGTACGCCGGCTCCTTTGAAGGATCTCGGGATTGAGCGGAACGACGATGTCATGTAAAGCGCCACCACCCGGCCGTGGGGGTCGCAATCCATAACCTTGAGCCCGGGGCAGACGTATGACTGCCGTGTCGATCGTCTATTCGGGTCTGGTACCGGCACTCTGCCGGCAGGAAGACATATTGTCGAGGCAACGATAAATCATTACAACCTCGCCGAAGATCTGAATCCGGCAGACAACACAAGTTATTTACAGGTGGAAGTGATTGATCCGACCAAGGGGGACCCGGGATGGCCGGATCTGTTTATACGGGATTTTTATACAAAGTGCGATGGGAGAACAGTATCCGGGCTGAATAGAGAGATAACATCCGGCAGCTCGGTCACGGTCGCATTGCATGCCCTGGAGAACATCGGAAAACAGCCGGCCTTTCTGCCGAAAGGGCTGCTTCTGATACAGGCAACCGAGAACGGACAGCCCGTGGGAGCCTATGTGGTGGCCGACACCCATATCATGAAGGCCGAAAAGGGGATCCATTACGAATTCGAGATCCCTGCGGTAAAGCTGACCCGGCCCGGGGCTCACGAAATCCGGATGATGGTGGACCCGCAGAATGCGGTTAAAGAGAACAATGATAACAACAACCCCTGGGCTTTTTTCATCACCGTGAAAGGCCCGGACCTGGCGGTAACCAGCGTGACGGCTGCCCCGGCCGATCCTAGTACCCGGCAGAGCATCACGGTGAAGGATGGGCAATTCCGGGCGAGCATACCCCCTCTCCCTGTCCCTCTCCCGCAAGGGGCGAGGGGACTTATGTCTAACGGTCCGGGGAATTCCGAACATCTGGTCCAATACCTGAGCAGGAAACAGGACAGATCTGTTAATGGGAGGGAAAGGCTACTCTGCTACGGGTGCCGGCTCCTGTGCGGGCCCGGTATTTTTCATGAAGAGCACCAGGGGAATGAGGGCAAGCATCATCAGGGTTAGGATAAAGAATACATCCGCAAACGAGAGCATGGAGGCCTGCCTGACTGTGTTTTCGTATATGACGCCGAGCCCTCCGTGCTTTGCCATGGACGGGTCGATCCCCTTCTGCTGAAGGAGGTCCGTTGCCTGCTGGGTACGGAGAAAATACACCGGGTCATACGGGGTCAGATGGTCTACCAGGCGTGACTGGTGGAACTGGGCCCTGCGGCTTACCATGGTCGTGATAATGGCGATCCCGATGCTGCCCCCGATGTTTCGTATCAGATTATACAAGGCAGTCGCATTGCCCATGTCTTCCTTCCTGATGCCTGCTATCGTCAGCGTGGTGAGCGGGATGAAGAGCATGCCCATCCCGATGCCCATGAAGATCCTGGGCCAGAGAACCGTATCGAAATCCACGCCCAGAGAGAATCCCGACATGAGGAATGTGGAGTATGCGGTGAAGAGTATGCCGACCAGGACAAAGGTCTTTGGGTTGAACCTGTGGAGGAACCTGCCGACGATGGGCATGATCAGCAGGTTTGCCACTCCCCCCGGGGCAAGCGCGAGGCCCGCGAGCATGGCGGTATAGCCCATGAGTGTCTGGAGAAAGATGGGCAGCAGGACAAGGGTTCCGAAAAGGTTCGCCATGAAGACGAACATGGCTATGTTGCCCAGGCAGAAGGAGTAGCTCTTGAACGCCCTTAAGTCTACGATGGGACTCTCTGCCCTGATCTCCCTCAGGACGAACAGAACGAGAGAAAACACCGCGGTCAGTGCCAGGACGATCATGAGGTTGGAATTGAACCAGTCGTTTCTCTGCCCCCGGTCCAGGAGGAGCTGGAGGCACCCTACCCCTGCCGCGAGCAGAACAAGGCCCAGGTAGTCGATCTTCATCTTCATCCCTTTCACGTAGTGAGGATCGGCGATGACGAAGATCGCCATGATGACCGAGACGATGCCGATGGGGATATTGATGAAGAATACCCAGTTCCAGGTGAGGACATCGGTGATCCACCCGCCGAGGACCGGTCCGATGATGGGCCCGAAGCTCACGCCAAGTCCGAAGATGGCCATGGCCATTCCGTACTGGCTTGGCGGAAAAGACTCGAGCAGGATGGCCTGGGAAAGGGGCGGCATCGATCCGCCGGTGAGGCCCTGCAGAATCCTGAAGATGATGAGGCTCTCGATGTTCCATGCAGCACCGCACAGAAAAGAGCTCACGGTGAACATCACGATCGAAAAGAGCAGATAACGCTTCCGGCCGACGAGCCTGCTGATCCATCCGGTCATGGGGATGATGACCGCATTTGCAGCGAGATACGCCGTGATGGACCAGGTCGCCTCGTCGATGCCCGCGGAAAGACTCCCCCGGATATGGTCGAGCGCGACATTGACCACCGAGGTGTCCAGCACCACCATGAACATGGGGAGCATCACGGTGGAGGCCACGAGCCATTTGTTCGCCGGGGCCGGCGATGACTGCATCGTCACGTGTCGTCTCCGGAGCTTACTTTCGTACCGCGATGGTGGGCCTGACCGACATGCCCATACGCAGGACGTGCTCCGGGTCGGCGCCTTTTTCCAGTAAGATCTTTAAGGGGATGCGCTGCACGACCTTGACATAGTTGCCCGTGGCATTCTCGGGCGGGAACAGGGAAAAGACGCTCCCGGTCCCGGCCATGATGCTGTCGACCTTGCCCGAGAAGGTCTTGCCGGGGTACATATCCACCTTGATCCGAACCCCCTGCCCCGGCTTCACGTTGGTGAGCTGCGTCTCCTTGTAGTTGGCAACGATCCATACATCGTTCAAGGGGACGATTGCCATGAGCGGCTGGCCTGCGCCCACCTGGTTTCCGACTTCCGCACTCTTCTTGGTGACGTACCCGTCCGCCGGTGCGTAGATCTTTGTATAACCCTGCATGAGGCTCGCGGATGCAAGCACCTGCTTTTTCTGCTCCACGACATACCCTTGAGACTTCAGCGCTGTCCTCGACTGCTCGATCACGAGCTTCTGGGTTTCGAAGGATGCCAGGGCCTGGTTGACCTGCTCGCGGGCGGCATTGACCTGGGCTGTTGCAACATCATAAGCCGTTGTCGCCTTCTCGAGCGTCGCCTCGGCAAAGATCCCTTTGTCGTAGAGCTTACCCGCCCTGGCAAGATCCTGGCTTGCCTGCTTCAGTGTGGCCTCCTGCAGAGCAAGGGCTGCCCGGGCCGTATCGATCTTCGATTGTATCTCGGCAAGCTGCTTTTCGGCCACGTCTACCCGCACGGCCAGCTCGGCCTTCTTCGACTGCTCTGAATCCTGGGTTGCCATGGCATCGCCGACCTTGACATCATAATCCCTGCTGTCGATCTCCAGGAGGAGGGCACCTTTCTTCACCAGCTGGTTATCCTCCACATATACGGCCTTTATCGTTCCCGCGACCTTCGGCGCTATGGAATGGATCCTTCCGGTCACATAGGCGTCATCGGTGGAGATATTGAATCGTATGTGCCTGACATAGAAAAACACCCCGGCAATGACGATGAGCGTAATCACTCCGAACACCAGAAATACATGAGATTTGCCTGATTTAGCCGGGCTTTCCTGCCCTTTTCCTTCCATGCGCTCCTCCTGAATGAGTCTTCTGACGCTCAAGACTATTGGAATCCCCTTGCAAGCTGCCGTTCGATGCCGTGCTGTTTCCTTCTCCGTAGCACGCCTTCACGGCAGCCAGGGAAAAATGAAAGATGTGATCTGTTATAACCTCGATTTCTTCAGCACTGAAATGATCTTTCCCGGCGATCCTGCTGATCACCTCGCGGGAATTGCGGTAGATAGAGACACTGGCCTACGATGCTCGCCGTGCAGAGCCTGAAGATCAGCTCGTCTTTATCTGCGCCCGCGAACTCCCTGACCAGATTCATGAGGTGGTGGTATGACGGCCGGATGGTTTCCTCCACCATGACGGCAAAGGCATTTGTCGGCTCGATGAACTCCCGTGCAAAGAGCTTCCAGAAGCAGGATGTCCGGGCCTCGCCGAGCAGACGGAACATCAGAGAACGGATAAAAGCATGGAGCCTCTGTTCTGCTGAAGACGACCCGTCTATGCCGAGATCAGGGGGATACTCTTCTAAGGCCTTTGCACGGTAATATTTCATGACGGCAAGATACAGCCCCTCCTTGTCGCCGAAGTGGTAGCTCACCAGGGCTATATTGACGCCGGCCCGGGAGCATATCTTTCTGATGGTGGCCCCGGCAAATCCGTCTTCTGCAAAGATTTCCCCTGCAGCCTCAAGGATCAGGGTTCGGGCATCCGTAAGTAATGCCGCATCCTGTGACACTGAAAACCTCATTTCAAACAAATGTTTAAAACAAATGCATAACCAGCATGCCCAATGAAAGTCAATCAGTATCATTATGTTAGGGGTCAGCCGACCCGGAAATTAATCTCTGGAAGCCTTGAGCTCAACGAGATGATTACATCAGCATATGCGTATTTAATAAATCTGTCTTGCTCCGGACCGATAGTTTCTATAGAATTCTTCATATAACGGATGTTCTTACTTTATAGAATCGTCGATTCTTATAATATGTCTATATAAGTATGCAGAGAATACATGTTCCACTACCGGCAGCTGAAATAAACTCCCATCCGTTGTGATCAAGGCGTTACCTTTTTAGGTCATGCAATGAGGCTATCCTGGCCTGAACAGGAGAAGTGGCATACGGAAGAGTCGATGCAACCTCTTCGACCTGGAGAGAACCGGAATGAGCGAGACCCATAAGACGAAAAAGCAGCTCATGGAAGAGCTGGCAGAAGCACGCCGGATCATCGCCCGATCGAAAGAGTTGGAATCCGAACGCAAGCGGACGGAGGAGGCTCTGCAGAAAAGTAATGAACAATTGAGAATGTGTATCGAGCATGCACCGGCAGCCATCGCGATGTTTGATTACCATATGAGGTACATTGCCGTCAGCCGCCGATGGCTCTCCGATTACGGTCTGGGTGATCAGGACATCATCGGTAAGACCCATTACGAGGTATTCCCGGAGATTCCGGAGAAGTGGAAAAAGATCCACCAACGCGTTCTGGCCGGAGAACCCGAGAGATGCGACGAAGATCCTTTCCCCCGATTGGATGGCAGCCTCGACTGGGTACGCTGGGAAGCGATTCCATGGTACGAACAAACCGGAGAGATCGGCGGGCTCATCATGTTTACGGAAGTAATAACCGGGCGTAAGCAAGCCGGAACATCCCTGCAAGAGGCCAGGGACTATGCGGAAAGCCTGATCGAGACTGCCAATGCAATGGTTGTGGGGTTGGACCTGAAAGGGAATGTAAGGGTTTTCAATAAGGCAGCTGAAGAGATTACGGGGTATACTAGGGATGAGGTGAAAAATCGCAACTGGTTCGAGCTCATCGTGCCAAGGGACCGTTACCCTCAGGTCTGGTCTGAATTCGATCGGTTAGCGTCGGGAGAGATGCCCAAGAATTATGAGAATCCCATCCTGACCAAAACAGGCGAAGAACGCTATATTATCTGGCAGAACAATGAAGTGAGCGAACACGGCCGGGTCGTTGGGACGGTATCGTTCGGCATCGACATCACCAAGCGGAAACAGGCTGAACAAGCAACGCGCGTGGCGAATGAGCGCCTGCAGATGGCGCAGCTTGCGGCCGGCGAGGGGGTGTGGGACTGGGATATCACAACCGGGAAGGCTCGAGTGGGATCCTGAAATGTTTCATCTTTTCGGGCTTGACCCTCAGAAAGACAACGCATCATTCGAGACATGGGAAGCCGTCCTGCATCCTGATGATCGCAAGAGTACTGTCTCGCGGATAGACAAGGCATTGAAGGAACATTCCCTGATGGTTAATGAATTCAGGGTCATTCACCCTGATGGCCAGATCCGATGGATCAGCGCCATGGGAAGGGGATTATACGATGATCAGGGTCGCCCCTTACGGATGACGGGAATCTGTCTGGACACCACCGGGCGCAAGCAGTCAGAAGAGGAACTGGTCAGATATCGCAGCCACCTGGAAGAGCTCGTAAAGGAAAGGACAGCCGAGGTCGAGGCGAGGAACACGCAGCTCGAGCAGCAGATATTCGAACGCAAAAAGGCTGAAGAGGCCCTTGCCGCTTCGGAGGAGAAATACCGGACAGTAGTGGAATAACGCATATGAGGCCATTATCGTGGCTCAGGATGGAATTATCCGGTTCATCGATTCCAGGACCGTAGAGCTGCTTCGTTATCCGGAAGAAGAGCTGATCTCGTATCCTTTTGCAAGACCGATACATGAACCATGAAGTTTCAGGGTTATGGTGGTTGCCAGTCTCCAGAAACGGACGAAGGGCGAGGATCATGCCTGCGACGTATGACGTTAGGATCGTGGATAAGGACGGATAATGTGAAGTGGGTTGAAATCATTGCAATCCGGGTTTCATGGAATGACAGGCCTGCAACATTGAACTTCCTGATTTGACATCACCGAGCGCAAGAAAGCGGAGGAAGAAAAGAAAAGGCTCGAGGATCAGCTCATGCAAACCCAGAGATTGGAGGCGATTGGAAGATTTGCCGGGGGGATAGCCCACGACCTGAATAACATCCTGTATCCGATAGTGGTCAATACCGAGATCCTTCTGGGAGAGTCGCAGGCAGACACCGATCAGCATCAGATGCTGCAGGAGGTGATCGAAGCTGCCTACCGGCAAAGAGACCTGGTGAAACAGATTCTCTCTTTCAGCAGGCGAAGCGAGCAGAAGCTCATGCCCGTTAAGGTTACGCCCCTCCTGCAGGAGGCCCTCAAGTTCGCCAGATCCTCTCTTCCGAGCACTATCGAGATAAAGCAGCATATCGATGTTCATTTGGATGTGGTGATGGGCGATCCCACACAGATTCACCAGATAATCATGAACCTCATCAGGAATGCTGCAGATGCATTGGAATCACTGCAAGGGACCATCGAAGTCGGTCTTTCCGAAGTGCACCTTGCATCAAGTCAGGAGACAAAAGAAGGAGAATACCTCGAGCTCACCGTACGCGATACGGGTTGTGGAATGTCTGAGGAAGTAAGGGAGCAGATTTTCGAGCCGTTCTTTACCACAAAGGAGGTCGGAAAGGGCACTGGAATGGGGTTGCCGTTTGCCCATGGCATCCTCAAAAGCCTTGGCGGAACTATCTCGGTCGAGAGCGAGCCTGGGAAGGGATCGAAGTTTACCGTGCATATTCCTCTCTTTGAAGAGAAATCCGGTGAACAGTCACGTCAATCCCGCAGGGATGTGTCGAAGGAAGGTATGGGAAGGATTCTCCTGGTAGATGACGAGGGAATGATCCTTTCCAGCCTGCAGCGTGTATTGCAGCACCTGGGCTACCATGTGTCTGCGGTGAAAAATGGCATGGAAGCTCTCGATCTTTTTCGTAAACATCCCGAAGAATTCCAGCTGGTCATTACCGATCTGACCATGCCGAAGATGACAGGCGTAGAGCTCGCAAGAAGCCTCCTGAATATCCGTCCCGACATCCCCATAATACTCAGTACGGGCTTCAGTGATGTCATCAACGAAAATGAAACGAAATCATTGGGAATAAAAGAGCTGCTTCATAAGCCGTCCAGCACCGGCGAACTGAAAGCAGTCGTGAGGCGGGCGATCGAGATGTGATAGAGGGGGGGGGAAAATACCCATGCATTCCTCCCTTTTACCTGCCTCGATAATCATTTCGTCTTCAGTATGTCTTTAAGCCGAACCTCCGGATGGTGGTACCTCTCGTATGCCGGTGTCTTCTTTCCGTACTGTATCGCCTCCTGCGGGCACCACTGCAGGCAGGAGAAGCACTGGTCGCACCTGTGGTTCCAGAAAGGCCTGCCTTCTCGCATGGTGATATTGGCTGCAGGGCATACCTTGCCGCAGATCCCGCACTCGTTGCACTTGTCATCGACCCGGAACTTGCCGTCCATCTTGGGCACCTGATTGAAGGTCATTTTGTAGAAGGCGGTAAAAAAAATCCTCTGCCAGAGCGGCCCCTTTTCAACAGGGAGATGCTGCTTTCCTTTTATTGCAGCGGCGATGCCGGTTATCTTCCGCTCTGCAAGCTCGAAAAGCTTGTGCTGCTTTTCCTTAGCCCCCGGGCCTCCCCAGGGGATGTAGTTCGACGGCATCTTCACTTCGAAGCCTGTCGAGAGATCAATGCCTTTCTGCGCCAGGATCTTTTTCAGCTGCACCAGGGTGTTGGAGACCTGGCCGGCATTCACGGCGATTGAAAATACATATCCGGTCTTGGGCAGGTCCAGTTTGTCGATACACCGGATGACCGGGGCAGGAACGCCCCAGATGTACACAGGGAATACAAGACCGACGGCATCCGCATCAACGGCCTTCGTTTCATCCTTGAGCGTTGAAATCGAAACCGGCTCGGTGCCGCCCAGCTTATCGCTAAGCTTACGCGCCACCCACAACGAGTTGCCTGTTCCGGTGTAGTAAAAAATCGTCGTGCCCATATCGTCCTTTCTGTCAGAGGAAGGAGAGTCTGACACTGCCGACGCATCTCCCCTGTGTGTGCATAAGGCTGCCGTCGAATTCGGGGGTGGACGGCATTATCTTGCGCCTGCGTTCTCCCGCCGGCATAGCACGCGGTAGATCACCCCGCAATGGTAACGGTCGATGGCGGCAACATCACGGATAATGTCCAGGAAGCTCTTCCATGCTGCAGGATGCGGTGCAAGTCGGGGGGTAACCTTGGACTATCATCGATTATCCGCACGCAGGTATTTTTCGCTGACCGGGAGAATGCCATCCGCTCAAGGGCTGAATTCTCCCTTGCACCCGATATTATCGACAGGAGGTCGTAACGGGGAAAAAGGAATCATTTTTTATCCAGGTACTATCATTTTAATAGGTGAGCATTATTATTAAGAATTGGAAATATCATGGAATGCATTTCTCAGCGATACATGGCTTGTATGGTTGAGGTAGCCGGCATGAAAGATGATCAGAGATTTAAGAGGCAGCATTCGGAAGAGTTGAACGAAGAGAGCAGGCGAGTTGTTGAAATGGAAGAATCAGCATCCCGGAGAGAACTGAGAGAAGATCGGAACAGAAGGCTGATTTTTTTCCAACAGCTGCTTGATGCTATTCCCATCCCGGTGTTTTACAAAGACATCAGGGGGGTATACTGCGGATGCAATCGTGCATTTGAGAAATTTCTCGGCTCGACAAAGGATCAGATTGTCAGAAAGACCGTTTACGAAGCGTACCCCCATGACCTGGCGGAAGTATATTACAAGGCAGACACGGCATTGTTCAGCCACCCGGAAACACAGGTGCATGAGGCGTCCGTCCTCCACGCCGATGGAAGCATACACGATGTTGTTTTCAACAAGGCGACGTTTGTTGATGCCGATGGCCGCGTTGCCGGCCTCGTGGGAGGCATCCTTGACATCACCGAACACAAACGGGCAGAGGCCGAACTCAAAGAACAAAGGGATCGACTGGAGAAGATCAATGGCTGTCTCCTGGAGCTCGGCGCTGATCACGTGTCGAATATCAACCGGCTGACTGCCATCTGCGGCGAGATGCTCGGTGCCGACTGCGCTCTGTACAACCGTATGCAAGGAGATTTGCTCTATTCCGTAGGCAGGTGGCAGATCCCTCCTGATTTCCTTGAAGGAAGTCTACCCGAAGGGCGCATCTGTTGCGACGTGATCCACCACAGTGATGACAAACCGGTGCTGGTCACCGATTTGCCCCGGACTCCCTATTTTGAATCCGATCCCCATGTGCGTCAGTACGGGTTGAAGACCTACTTCGGCCAGGCGGTGAAGTGTGAGGGCAAGCCTGTAGGAGCCCTCTGCGTCGTATACAAGACGGATTATTTACCGAGTGACGACGATAAGCGTGTCCTCGGGTTTATCGCCTCGGCCATCGGCAACGAGGACAGCCGGATGCAGAAGGAAGAGCTCTTACGCCAGAGCGAGGCAAAGTACCGCCTCCTGACCGAGAAGACAAACGATGTCGTCTGGACAATGGATCTGGATTTTAACCTTACCTATATCAGCCCTTCCATTGAAAAAGTAACCGGATTCGAACCGGAAGAGTTTATGCAGAAATACCAGAGTGAATCCCTGACCCCCGCATCTCTTGGTTATATCATGGATATATTGTATGCAGAGCTCAAGCGAGATCATGAGGAGGGAGTCGATCCGGGGAGGACGATCAGGCTTGAACTGGAGTATTTCCGCAAGGATGGTTCAACGGTATGGATGGAACTCCTTTGCACCGCTATTCGCGACAATAGCGGCAGGATCATCGGGGTACACGGGGTGTCGAGAGACATCACTGAGCGCAGGAAGGCCGCCCTGGAAAGGGGTAATCTGGTCAGAGAGCTCCAGCAGGCCCTTGCGGAGGTCAAGACCCTGAGCGGCATGCTCCCCATCTGCGCCGGCTGCAAGAAAATCCGGGATGATACAGGGTATTGGAATCAGATCGAAAGCTATATCACCAAGCACTCCGATGCCGTCTTCACCCACAGCCTCTGCCCGGAATGTGTCAAGCGGTTCTATCCCGACTGAAGAGGCGAGACCGGCATCTATCCGGTTATGAAAGCGTGAGGAGGCGTGGATGCCGAGTCCTCAGCCCTCCTTTCTCAGGACCTTCTTGTCTATCTTGCCGACATTGGTCAGCGGGAGCTCGTGTCCGGATCTCCAGCTCCTTGGGGACTTCATACGGGGTCAGCTTCTCCCTGGCATGATCGAGGATTTCCCTCTTGACGGCTTCCATATCCTCCACCGGCTGATGATCGGGGTTGAGGGTCAGATACGCCTTCACGACCTCCGAGCCGGGCCGTTCCGGATTGTCTATGCCGATCGTGGCTGCCATGTTGACGGCCGGGTGACGGCACAGCACCTCTTCCACTTTCCGGGAAAACACCTTGAAGCCGCCCACATTGATCATATCCTTGGTGCGGTCCACGAGCCTTAAGTATCCTTCCTCATCCTGTATGGCCACATCCCCGGTATGCATGCTATCCCTCCGCATCGATGACCTGCCTGGTCTCTTCCGGCTTATTGTAGTAGCCCACCATCACCTGGGGTCCTTTTATGCAGATCTCGCCCGGCTGCCCGGGCCCCACTTCCTTGCCTGTAGCCGGGTCCGACGAGCCGGATGTCCGTATTGAGCAAGCGGCAGTCCGATCGTGCCGACTTTCTTTCTGCCCTTGATCGGGATTGAACGACGGTCAGAGGCGACGTTTCCGTCATTCCATAGCCCTTCCATGATCTTTCCTGCGCCGACGATCGCTTCGAATTCCTTCTGTGCCTCCTCAGGGAACGGAGCCGCCGCCGACACGCACGTCTTCATGTTGGAGTGGTCCAGGGTTTTGAATTTCGGGTCTGGCCGTCAGGAGCAGATAGAACGGAGGGACATTTGCCATTATGTTGGGCTTGTACCTGGCCAGCTCCTTACAGATATGGTCCGTATCCCTGGGATTCGGGATGAGGACCTGGGGCCAGCCCAGGTACACGCAGTTGGCATTGGTGAATATTCCGGCGATGTGGAAAAAGGGAAATCCCGAGAGCCCCACGCCTTTACCCTTTTCCCATCCGAGCCATTTCTGGAATATCAGGAGATCGGCCACGGCGTTCCTGTGGCTCAGCATAGCGCCTTTGGGCATTCCGGTTGTTCCTCCGGTATACTGGAGATAGGCGATATCATCCGGGGTAAGGTCGATCTTGGGATCCTGGTCGGGGAACCTCCCGGTTTAATGACTTCCTTGAAGATAAATAACCGTTTTTCCCTCGCAGGGGGTCACCTTGCCCTTGGGGATCTTTCTCAGCAGCGTGCCCGAGAAACCTCTTTACACCGGGGAGGAAACCACCTACGCTGGCTGCGACCACCGCCCTGAGATCCGGGAGGCTGGAGGCGACCTGGGGCAAGCTTTGCCGCATACAGGGCATCCAGGGTGACCAGCACCCGTGGCCTGGGAATCCTTGAGCTGATGCTCCATTTCCTCGGCGTGAAAGGAGCGGGGATACCCCGGAGACGACGCATCCCGCCCGCAGGGCGCCCAGCCATGCGATCACATATTCCGGGATATTGGGGAGATTGATCCCCACCACCGAGCCCTTTTTCAGTCCCGAGGGACAGGAGCATGTGGGCAAACCTGTTTGCATAGCGGTCCAGCTCGGCAAAGGTGATGTGCACCCCCATGAAGGCCAGGGCCGTCTTGTCGGTGTAGCTCGCTGAATGTCTGCCGGCAGACTTCGGGATACGTGGTTTCCCATGCGGCAGGGTCGATATCCTCCAGCCCGGGATCATACGACTTCTTCCAGAATCGATCTCTATCCATAATGCCGCCTCCTTTTTCAAAAACAGGCCTCGAAGGCTCTGTCTTTCAAAGTTCGAAACGCGAAGGGGTTTTAGGATCTCAACATTTCATGGTTGACAAGCATGGCTGTTGATCACTGAGATCGGGCCGAATCCTCCCATTGCAAAGTCATTTTCCCGGCCGGCTTTCCCCGCAGTTTTTTTGTCGCACGTTCGCGCGCCCGCCCGCTCATTCCCCGCACCATGCGGGGATGGTTCATATCATTTCAGGGCTATAGCATCCGCTATGAGCCTTTCCGCTTCTGCAAGGTCGACTTGAGATACTTGTCCGGTCCGGAGCGCTTCGTGGCCTTCATGTCCATGACCTGGGTTATGCCAAGGAGCAGTCCCCAGATGATATCGGAGAGCGCGAAGTGTCGACATCCCTGATCAGGCCCTGGTGTGTCGGCCGATTCGAGAACCCGTCTGGCCAGCTCGAAATCGTATTTGCCCCTGCTGCTGATGGCCGAGCGGGTTTCCGCATTGAGTTCATTGATGAGGTCCTGGTGCTGGAAAAAGGTGTTGGCGACCCTGAGGGAGTCGGGCGCCTTTCGTAGCTTTCGCAGAAAAGATCTTGAATAGGTCCTTCACCAGATTTTTGCCGGCCCTGTAGCGTATTTGCATGCCGGAAGTTTCTTTTCGATGCGTTCGAACTGGGAGCCGAACTCTTCCAGGAAGGGCAGCATGAGAGATGAGTAGAGCTCGTCCTTGGTGCCTGAAGTACTGGTATATGGTGGGTTTGCTGATCTGTGCCTCAAAGGCGATCTCGTCCATGGTCGTCTTCAGATAGCCTTTGGAGAAAAAAACCTTTTTGGCGGCGGCAGGATGCCCTGGATGCGCTGGTCCTTTTCTCTCTTTTTCCTTTCCTGTATCACTTCTTGATGTTTCTGCATCCATGTTTTTCTCCATGCCTCGGATTAACGCTCTAAGTGACCATAAGTAGCAATGCTACTGATAGTTAAGTATACATCACCATGGATGCAGATTGTAAGAAAATATAGAGGATTATACCTCGGGTTGACACCTCGGTCAGCTGAAAACTGCACGCAATGCTCTTGACAATAAGTTAACTATGGTTTAAATATTACTGTCAGTAGCATTATTAACTTATAGTATTTTTATTGCGAATAGGGAGGTTATCCATGGATTTTTCCCTCACGCAGGAACAGAAGATGTTCAGGGAAACCGTCTTCCGCTACGGCAGAGAAGAGATCGCCCCTCTCTGCGAAGAAGCCGATCTCAGGGGTGAGTTCAGCTTCGAGATCTGGAACAAGCTCGGCGCTCATGCGGATACTGGGGCTGCCCTTTCCCGAGGAACTGGGCGGGTCGGGGGCGGACATCGTCACCTGCTGCCTGGCCGGAGAGGCCCTGGGGCATGCGGGGGTGGACGGCGGCAGCCTGCTTGCCTGGGGCGCCCATACCTACCTGTGCGCCCATAACATCTTTGATTTCGGCACCGAGGAGCAGAAGAAAAAGTATGTCCCCAGGCTCGCATCGGGCGAGTGGATCGGCTGCATGGGGCTCACCGAGCCGGGCTCCGGTTCGGATGCCGCCTCCCTGAGGACCACGGCGGTGAAGAAGGGCGACCGGTATATCCTCAACGGCTCGAAGACCTTCATCACCAATGCCCCGGTGGCGGATGTCTTCGTCGTGTTTGCCAATGTGGACCGCGTCGAAAAAGCACGAGGGCATCACCGCCTTCATCATCGAAAAGGGAACCCCCGGGCTTTCGACCGGCAAACCCTTCCACAAGATGGGGTGCAAGTGCTCCGCCACCTCGGAGGTCTTTTTCGAAGACTGCGAAGTCCCGGAGGAAAATGTCTGGCCGGCGAGGGCAAGGGCTGGTTCATCGCGCTCAGCGGCGTCGAGTGGGACCGCTGCACCCTGCTCTCGCCCATGCTGGGCGCGGCGCTCAACAACCTGGATGCTGTGCGCCCGCTATGCCAACGAGCGGCACCAGTTCAACCGCCCCATCCGGAGCTTCCAGGCCATCCAGCACCGGATCGCCGATATGAAGGTCTTTATCGAGGCCGTCACGGCTCGCCATTTACCGGGTTGCCTCGGCCAAGGACAACGGGCCAGATGCTCAACCCTCTGCAGGCGGCAGTCAGCAAGGTCTATGCCGGGCGACCGGGGATTCGAGATGGCGTCGGAGGCCGTGCAGATCTTCGGCGGATACGGCTTCATGCATGAGTACCCGGTGGAGAGAAACTTCCGCGATTCCAAGCTGGCGGCCATCGGCGGGGGCACATCGGATATCATGCGCATGATCGTGTCCAGGATCATGATGATGTAATTGGCTGTGAAAGGAGGTGAAAGCAGATGGATTATCAGCTTTCTCCGGAAGAGGTGAAGCTGCAGCAGGATCTGGCCGCTTTCTGCCAGGCCGAGATCGCGCCCAGGGCGAAGATGCTCGATCGGCTGCACGCGCGAAGAGGCGGGCGCGTACATGAGGGAAACCTGCAGATGCTGGCCCAGGGCGGCTGGCTGGAGGCGGGCCAGGCAGGCGATGCCATGGATCTGGTCGACGATCTACCTGGCGGGCGAAGTGATCGCAAAGGCCTGCCCGGCCACCTATCTGAGCGCCCGGGCGAGCACCTTCCTGTGCGCCGGGGCATTGAGGCTGTTCGGCACGCCGGAGCAGAAAGCAGCAATATATCCCCGCCCTCCTGAAGGCGGAGCATGGTGGGCGCCCTTGCCTACTCGGAAGACCAGGCCGGCTCGGACCTGGCGGCGATCACGACGGCCGCCCGCAAAGACGGCGACGCGTGGCTGCTCAGCGGCGACAAAGGATATCGTGGTCAACGCGCCCATAGCGGATGTGATCCTGGTCCTTGCCTACACGTGACAAAGACGCCGGCGCCGAAAGAGGCATGAGCATCTTCATCGTGGAAAAAGGCGCCGAAGGTCTGAAGATAGCCGACCCCGTCGAGACCATGGGTCTGCGGGGCGTTCCCATCGCGGCCGTATCCCTGTATAACTGCCGGCCTCGGGCATCCTGGGGGGCGTCGCCGGGAAAGGATACGAACAGGTAGACCGCATCCTGACCATGGGCACGGTCGGCATCGCGCGCTCTGTGCGTCGGGATCGGGAACGCCTGCATGGAGATCTCCACGAGCCATGCCAAGAGCCAGGACCGCCTTCGGCAGGCCGCATCGGCCTGTATCAGGACGTGGGCTTCAAGCTGGCGGACATGTTCACCTATCAACGATCTGGGGCGGATGCTGGCCCTGCGGGCTGCCTGGGCGATCAACACCGGAGAGCAGGAGGCCGGAGTCCTGGCTGCGTGCGCGAAGCTCTTTGCCAGTGAGGCGGTAACAAAGATCGCCGACTGGGGCATGCAGATCTTTGCCGGCCATGGGTACCTTGCGGGGAGCGACATGGAGAGGCTCTACCGCGATGCCAAGTTCGGGGAGATCTGCGAGGGCACATCGGAGATGCAGCGGGCACTTGATCGCCAAAAACGAGCTGGACAGGTTTCTTCAGGCGTAAAAATGAGGTACCCGGCAGCAGGCTGACGGGAATCTTTGATCAAAGGTGAACGTACGATGGATGTCATCGAAACCAGGATCGACACAGACTCCGAAGAGTACAGGAAAAATTATGAGGCCATGGAAGCCCTGGTGGCGGACCTCAAGCAGGAACTGAAAAAGGCCAGGGAGGAACGCCCCCAGAAGGACATCGACCGCCTGGCCGCCCAGGGCAAGATGCCGGTGCGCAAGAAGCTCGATCTGCTCCTGGACAGGAATACCCCGTTTCTGGAGATCGCGCCCCTGGCCGCCAGGGGCATGTATGACGGCAAGGTCCATGGGGCCGGGCTGGTGTGCCGGCATCGGCATCGTGGAGGGGCACGAGGTGCTGGTCATCGCCAGCGACGCCATGATCAAGGGCGGGGCGGTCTACCCCATGGGCGTGAAGAAGAACCTGCGCTGCCAGACCATCTGCATGGAAAACCGCCTGCCCATGGTCAACCTGCTCGATTCGGCCGGGGCATACCTGCCCATGCAATCGGAGATCTTCCCGGATATCGACGACGGCGGCAGGATCTTCTACAACCAGGCCGTCATCTCCAAGATGGGCATCCCCCAGATCACGGCGGTCATGGGGCTCTGCACGGCAGGCGGCGCGTATGTCCCCGCCATGTCCGACGAGGTCGTCCATGTCAAGGGAACGGGCGCCATCTTCCTGGGCGGGCCGCCCCTGGTCAAGGCGGCCACCGGCGAAGAGGTGACCGCCGATCAGCTCGGCGGGGCCGAGGTGCACTGCATCGAGTCCGGCGTCTCGGACTATTTCGCCGAGGACGATGCCCATGCCATCTCGATCGTCCGCAAGATCGTCGGAGGCCTTGCCGAAGAACGAGAAGGCACGGCTCACCATGCGGGAGCCCAAGCCGCCCCTCTACGACCCCAAGGAGATCTACGGGATCGTGAGCCGGGACCTGAAGGTGCCCTATGACTGCCGGGAGATCATCGCGCGCATCGTGGACGGCAGCGAGTTCCTGGAGTTCAAGGAGCTCTACGGGCCGACGCTGGTCTGCGGGTTCGCCTATATCCACGGCTATCCCGTGGGCATCCTGGGGAACAACGGCATCCTCTTCTCCGACAGCGCGCTCAAGGCCACCCAGTTCATCCAGATCTGCGACCGGCGGAAGATCCCGCTGGTCTTCCTGCAGAACATCAACGGCTACATCATCGGCAGGGAGTACGAGCGGCTCGGGTATCACCAAGGACGGGCACAAGATGGTCAATGCCGTCTCCACCTGCACGGTCCCGAAGTTCACGGTCATCGTGGGCGCATCCTTCGGGGCGGGCAACTACGGGATGTGCGGCCGGGCCTATTCCCCGCGCTTCCTCTGGATGTGGCCCAACGCCCAGATCGGGGTCATGGGCGGCGAGCAGGCCGCCGGCGTGCTGATCACCCTGAAGAACGACCAGAACGCCAAGGCGGGCCTGCCGCCCATGACCACGGAGGAGGAGGACGCTCATCCGCATGCCCATCGTCGAGGCGGCCAAAAAGGAAGGCGATGCCTACTACAGCACGTCGAACCTCTGGGACGACGGCATCCTCGACCCGGCGGATACCCGGAACGTCCTGGGGCTTGCCATCTCGGCCGCGCTGAATGCGCCCATCCGGGACGATGTGCCGGGCTTCGGGATATTCAGGATGTAGTGTATGACAAAAGGAATAGTGTGCAAAGGAAGATGATGACCATGTTCGACAAGATACTCATCGCCAACCGGGGCGAAATTGCCGTGCGCATCATCGCCACCTGCCGGGAAATGGGCATCAGGACCGTGGCAGTCTATTCCGAGGCGGACCGGGACGCCCTGCATGTCCTCGAAGCCGACCAGGCCGTCTGCCTGGGAGCTTCCGAGCCTGCGGAAAGCTACCTCAACATGGACAAGATCATTGCGGCGGCCAAACAGACCGGGGCCCAGGCCATCCACCCCGGCTACGGGTTCCTGGCGGAAAATCCCCTCTTTGCCGAGCGGTGCGAGCAGGAAGGCATGATCTTCATCGGCCCCCCGGCCAGGGCCATCCGCGATCTGGGAGACAAGACCGTGGCACGGCGGACCATGATCGGAAGCGGCGTGCCCGTCATTCCGGGCATGATGCGAGCCCGAGGCGGACCCGATATCCTGGCCCGCGAGGCGGAGAAGATCGGCTACCCGGTCCTCATCAAGGCCGCGGCAGGCGGCGGCGGCAAGGGCATGCGGGTCGTGCGGTCGCCGGAAGATTTCAGGGAGGCCTGCGTCTCGGCATCCAGCGAGGCCAAGAGCGCCTTCGGCAACGGGGACATCTACCTGGAAAAATATCTCGAAAAGCCCCGGCACGTGGAGTTCCAGATCCTGGCCGACATGCACGGAAACGTGATCCACCTGCTGGAGCGGGAATGCTCCATCCAGAGCACGGCACCAGAAGATCATCGAGGAGACGCCCTCTCCGGCGCTGACCCCGCGCTCAGGAAGACGCATGGGAAGGCGGCCGTGGCCGCGGCCAGGGCTGCGGGCTATGTGAATGCCGGAACCGTGGAGTTCCTGCTCGACGCAGCGGGCAAGTTCTATTTTCTCGAGGTCAACACCCGCCTCCAGGTGGAGCACCCCATCACCGAGATGATCACCGGCATCGACCTGGTGCGCCAGCAGATCGAGATCGCCGCGGGAAACCCCTGAAGCTCTCCCAGGACGATATCGTGGGCCGCGGCCATGCCATCGAATGCCGCATCTATGCGGAAGATCCCTTGAACGCCTTCATGCCGTCACCGGGCAAGATCCATTTTGTCAAGGAGCCCAGGGGCCCGGGCATCAGGAACGACAGCGGCGTCTATTCGGGCTATCACCGTGCCCGTGGAGTACGACCCCATCCTCTCGAAGCTGATCGTCCATGCGGGCAGCAGGCAGGAGTGCATCAGCCGGATGATCAGGGCGCTGAAGACTACGTGATCCTGGGCGTGCTGACCCCCATCCCGTTCCTCGTCGACATCCTCTCATCGGAGGCCTTCAAAAGGGGAGACATACACCGACTTCATCGACACCCATTTCAGCTGCCTGGCAGCCCAACGATGACGGATACGGACCTCTAGCGCTGGCATACGTGGTCGATGCCATGGCGAACCGGAAGCAGCAGGCAGCCGCAGCTGTCAGCCGAAATCGAAGCCTGCTCGCCATGGCAGACACTGGGCCACTTCCGGCCGTAGCACGGCTCATGACGGAGATATGATATGAACTATACCTGAAGATCGCCGGACAGGATATTCCCGTCGAGGCCGATCTGCAGGAAGAAGGCATCGTGACCGCAACGATCGGCGGAAGGAACGTCAAGGCCCTTTACCGCATCGTCTCGGAGAACCGGATCCACCTGGAGGTGGACGGCGTCTGTGCGAATGTCTTTCTGGCAGATGATCCGCGAGGCAAGCTCATCAATATCGACGGCACCACCTACGCGGTCCAGGATGCCGATGCCCTTGCCGGGGCAAGCACCCGCAGGAGTGGGCACAAGGAGCTTCCCCAGGAGGTCACCCCGCCCATGCCCTCGGTGGTCGTGCGCATCCTGGTGACCGAGGGCGACCCGGTGGAGAAAGGCCAGGGTGTCGTCGTGGTCTCGGCCATGAAGATGGAGACGACTATCCAGGCGCCGTTTACGGGTAAGGTTATCAAGATCAATGTCGCCGAGGGCGACAAGGTCATGCCCGGGCCAGATCCTCGTGGACATCGAGCAGGATGAGAAATCAGCGGCCTGAGCGTAAAAGGAGAGCTTAAAAAATGGCGGATGAGCACCTTCTCTACCATGTGGAAAATAATGTGGCCTGGATCACGATCAACCGTGAGCAGCAGAGAAATGCCATCACCCCTGAGGCCATCGCGCTTTTCCTGGAGTATCTGGACAGGGCCGAGAACGACTGCGACGTCAGGGCGGTCCTGATCACCGGGGCAGGGGACAAGGCCTTCTGCACGGGCGCCCAGCTGGGCGACGGCATATCTGCCGAAGGGAAGAAGACCTTTGCGAGCTATGCACAGCTCCTGAAACGCCTCGCGACGTTTCCCGAAGCCCACGGTTGCCCGGGTGAAAGGATACTGCCTGGCAGGAGGCATGGGCTTCATGCTCGCCTGCGACATCGTCATCGCCAGCGACGACTCCCGGTTCGGCACGCCCGAGGTCAATGTGGGCCTGTGGCCCATGATGATCGGCGCGCTCATCTTCCGCAACGTGCCGCAGGAAAAAGGCCATGGAGATGATCCTGCTGGGCGACGGCTAGACGCACAGGATGCGCTTGCCATGGGCCTGGTCACCAGGGTGGTACCTGCAGGGGAGCTCGAAGGCGTGGTTGAAGCTGTTCTGAAAAGTCTTGCCTCCAAGAGCCCCATCGGCATGAAGATCGGGAAACAGGCATTCAACGCGGCGGAAAGCATGACGCTTACTGAGGCCCTGGATTTCCTTTCGGCTAAGCTGGTGGAGGTGGCTTCGACCGAAGATGCCCGGGAAGGCATCACGGCCTTCATCGAAAAGCGGACGCCGGTTTTCAAAGGCAAGTGAAGGAGGATGGCATGAACGAAAGAACCGGCAAAGACAAGGTCATTATCGCGAACTGCAGCGGATTCTTCGGAGACCGGCTGAGCGCCGCCAAGGAGATGGTGCAGGGAGGCCCCATCGATTTTCTCACCGGCGATTACCTTGCCGAGTTGACCATGGCCATCCTCTTCAGGACAAAGATGAAAGACCCGAACGGCGGCTATGTCCCGACCTTCCTGAGGCAGATGGAACAGGATCATGGGCGAATGCCTCGACAAAAAGATCCGCGTGGTATCGAATGCGGGCGGCCTGAACCCGAAAGGCCTGGCTGCAGAGCTCGGGCGCATCGCAACCGAGCTGGGCCTTCATCCTAAGATCGCCTACATCGAGGGGGACGATCTCATGGCCCGCCTGGGTGACCTCCAGGCTGCCGGGGAAGAGTTCATTCACCTGGACAAGGGCATTGCGCTCCGAAGACTCCAAGGCCATTACGATCTCCGCAAATGCCTACCTGGGGTGCTGGGGCATCGTGAAGGCTCTCGAAGAGGGCGCGGATATCGTGGTGGGCGGACGCATCGCGGACGCTTCGCTCGTGGTCGGACCTGCGGCCTGGTGGCACGGCTGGAAGCAGGATGACTGGGACAGGCTTGCAGGCGCAACCACGGCCGGGCATATCATCGAGTGCGGCGCCCAGGCTACAGGGGGCAACTATTCCTTTATCGAAGAGGTCCCGAGCTTTAAGAAGGTTGGCTTCCCTATTGCCGAGATCCATGACGACGGTTCCTTCGTCATCACCAAGCATCCGGGCACCGGCGGCCTCGTTTCAGTGGACACGGTCAAAGCCCAGCTTCTCTATGAGATCGGTGACGAGCGCTATCTGACTCCTGACCTGGTAGCCCGCTTCGACACCATCAGGATCTCTCGACAGGGCCCCGACCGGGTGCTGGTGCAGGGAGTGAAGGGCGAACCGCCCACCGCTACGGCCAAGGTCTGCATCAACACGCTCGGCGGCTACCGCAACTCCATGACCGTGATCCTCACCGGCCTCGATATCGAGAAAAAGGCGCGCATTCTCGAAGAGACCCTCTTCGATGCGCTGGGTGGCAGGGAGCAGTTCCAGAAGGCAGATATCCAGCTCATCCGATCCGACAAGGAAGACCCTGCCACGAACGAGGAGGCGTTTGCCTACCTGCGCATCACGGTGATCGACCCGGACCAGAAGAAGGTGGACAAGATATCGTCGAAGATGGTGGAGCTCGCCCTGGCCAACATTCCCGGCTTTGCAGGCACCGCCCCGCCTGCAAAGGGCACCCCTGCTATCGTGTACTGGCCGGCTCTGGTTTCAAGCTCATGCATCAGCCAGAAGGTGACGGTCGAAGACCGGGAATTCACGGTGAACTGCGTACAGCCTGTGGCCGGCTTTCCTGCCATCGAGACCCCGGAGACGGATATCCCCGTTGTTCCGGGTGGCAGAACCGTCCGGATGCCCTTCGGACGGGTGTTTGCAACCAGGTCAGGAGACAAGGGGGGAAACGCCAATCTCGGGGTGTGGGCAAAGACGCCGGAGGCTTATTCCTTCCTGAAGGAGTTCCTGACCACGGAAAGGCTTAAGGATCTTCTCAAAGACCTCCATGACTACGGCATCGAGCGCTGTGAGCTGCCCAATCTGCTGGCCGTGAACTTTTACATCAGGGGCATCCTTGGCGAAGGCGCCGCCGCATCGCTCCGCCTCGACCCACAGGCCAAAACCCTGGGCGAATACCTGCGCGCCAGACTCATCGACATGCCGGAGTCGATCGTGCCCGGCTGACAGCTTGCCGTTATCCCTTGTCGAGATCCGGCCCCCGGAGTTTTTTGATTTACTAAAGGACGCTCTTTGCAGTGCCTGCAAGGTCCCAGGCGATCATGAAACTCTCATTCTATTTTCTCTGAATATTTCAGGATTTCGGAAACTAATTCGTGCCTGTCAAAATAGACTTCATTGCGTCTGATTTTTCCCTGATCGTTAAACTGCACAAAACAAACGCCGATGCATTCGATCACCTTGGGCCCGACAGGGATTTTCGCAAGCCACTTGTTCAGGAAGCCGTCCTCCATCGGGATGGGCTCGATCTGTGTCCATACCCATTCAGGGTTGGCGGCAAGGAGCTTGCGGAAGTACTTCATCAATGCATCCTTCCCCTTGAGGCCCCGGGGTATGACCGGGTCGAGGTACAGAGCGTCATCGGAATAAAAGGCAGCCAGCTTTTCCGGATTGTTCCCGGTCCATGCAGGCAGCCACTGCGATGCGAATTCCCTGGCTTGTTCCTTTGTCATCATCATACAATTAACCTCACTTTGCCCGATTTGCCTTTATGCGATCTTCAACCCTGATTTCCATCACGATGTGCCCCCAGCCTCCGCACTTCACTCCGGTGATGCCAAACCAATAATATAATATTTTTACAGGTTGTCGTGGACCCTGGTAAGCAGCCGCATGAGGGTCTCCATCTCCTCATCAGTCAATCCCTGGTATGCCTTCTTCCTTAAGGAATCCGACACCTGCCGGAAATCCTTCTGCACGGCCTTTCCCTTTTCCGTCAGAGAGATAATATTGCTGCGGAGATCGGATTCATGGGTTTTTCGTCCGACATACCCGAACTCGATGAGCTTGTTCACCAGGGCCGTGATCGTGGATTTATCCCTATTGATGATCTCTGCAAGTTTCTTCATGGGAAGATCGCCATGGGTGAACAATGCCCAGAGGATGTCTCCATGGGATGGCGCTATCCCCTTCAGATTGCGCCGGGCAAGCTCTCCGGCCAGAAAGCTGTTCGCCTTGTCCCGTATCCTGCCTATCTGGAGGATAATCAGCTCTTTCTTCATGAACTCATATTTAGTTTGATGTCAAACCATTGTCAAGAAAAGAACTCTGCTTCACAAATTCTTATGTAAGAAACCGGCAATACGGAATCAAAGAAGATTTTTCTTTTCAATCGACTCAGCCCGAAAGATGCTGCCCGGGATGCTATGACTTTTTATTAATATTGTTTATTGTACTGTTATTAATTGCTTTTCTTTTGATTGGTTAATAGCTATTATATAAATATTCATTGTTTTCAGTCATTATCCTGTCCCTGAGAAAGAGGAGGTAAGCATGGTCTTGAATCATCCGGAAGCAACGAGTCAGGCGCTCGGTATTGTAAGGTCGGGCGATCAGTTTCAGTGGTTTGCGATCCCGCTTTTGGTCATTGTCATGTATATCTACGGGAATGAGTATGAGCGGGGGAACTATAAGGCCATAGCTGCAGGACTCGGCCTGTACATGGTCCACTGGTTCGTGGAGATAGGCAACGCCGTCATCCAGCATGTTAGCGGACATGCACTCTGGACCGTGCCCACTGGAACCGCATTCTCCATCATGGTGGGCGTGGGCATCGAGATCAGCATCATGTTCTCCATTGCGGGCATCGTTACCACGAAACTCCTTCCCAAAGACCCTTCGGCCAAGATGCTGGGGATCAACAGCAGGATCTTTGTCGCCGTCTCGACAGCCGCGGCTGCTGCCATCATCGAAATCTTCCTCGTGAGGACGCCGACCTTTGTCTGGGTCTATCCCTTCTGGGGGGCGTTCCCGGTTTTCGTGACCGTTTACATCCCGTTCTTCGCTGCTGCGGTCTGGTGCTATGATGCGCCGCTGAAAAAGAGCTTCGCGTTCATCGGAATCCTCGGCGCGATCAATCTGGCAGGTTTTGTAGTCTTCGGCGCGCTCGGCTGGATTTAGAGAATAGTATCAGGGGATTTATTTTTATCCCCTTACTTAATGACGGAATAGGGGACGTTTCTTTTTTAAGAGGGGAGAGTGAACATTTCCCTACTGCTTATAGAAAGAAGGCCCCTTTTCGCAGATAGAATCAACCATACACCCGTGATGCCTCAGCAGCTGCATGACCAGCTAATGTGCTGATAAACGTCTTTAGGCTTGTCATCTCTGAAAGCTCTGAATAATCCCCTGAGCTGACTACAGAACGGGGTGATAAGATAATTGATGCACTCGTATACAACTGCTCCTGAACAAGTTTTTTGCACAGGATGTTATATCTCTCGGCATAGGAGGCTCCGATAAACTCTTTGAACACCGGAAAGTGTGTAGAGAAATCACGCACTGGAGAACGAGATTTTGCACAATCTTCAACAAGGATCAACCAACCGACAAATGGTCGTGGATTATCACCAAAAGCCCCTTCCCGGTATGCTTTCCAGAAGTCAAGGCCGGTGCCGATAGCCTCCTCTGTCCTGTTGTTGAGATTGTTTCCAAATGACGGCCCGACCTGGCTCTTTAACTCAATGGCCGCAATAAGCCTCTTTTCATTCATCACGAGCATATCCCAGAGTTTTGTGGGCCTGAAGAATCCGGGGAGGGTGAGCACCCGGCGTTTTAAACAGATTTCTGCGTGATCAAGTCCATTTAAGAGTATGACATCTTTTATCAACGCCGGGAACCCATCCATATTTTTTCCGGCCGGGACTCCTGCTCGTTCTCCCTGGTCAGCTTTGCCGCTTTCAATCTGCTTCTGCCTGGCTGCTTCGCGATTCCCCCAAAATGCCTTGGCAGCTTCCCTTGCCTTGGCCTGGTAATCAGCTAAGTTTACGCTCATCGGTTGTCCTATCTGCCGTTATTTTGTATTGCAGTTCTTTCCTTGGTAGTGAGTCGATACAGATCAAACGCAGCCGTGTTGCAGGCATCTATGTCTCCACTCCTGGCAGCATCCTCTAGAGCCTTACGGAGAGGCACGGGAACATCTTTCCATCTGGGGAGGCGGATTCTTCGCAGGTATTGAGCCTGAAAACGGAGATATCCTCCCCGCATCTGAGTCGAGTATATGGATACGAAGAGCTTTGCAATTCCTGACCGGAGAACAGCTTGAAGAGCCTTTAAGTCCCATTCATCCGATACGATGTAATACAGATTGTGGTGCGGATAAAGATGGCCGTCTTCGTATACGATGTGGTCTTCTCCTTTTATGTCAGGGATAAGAAGCTTGGTGCGCCGGGCGAGATCCGGATAAATCCGATCTATAGTCCGGTACCAGGATTTAGGGTTTCCTTTGGCACAATTCCGCTTGCGAATTATCTCGGCGTGCTCTTCAAAATATCTTGCAAGTTTCGGGTAGTGGGTAAGATCAACGAGAAAACCGTCATCTGAAAACGGATTGATCACGCCAAGCCCTTTCCATTCCACAATTCCACGTTCAATATCTTTCGTCGTTACAAGCGGCAACTTCCGATCCGGTTCTACATCCAACTGTTTAAAGGGACCTATAAAAATTTTATCGGCACCGGTTGCAACACCTATTCCGACTTTACATCCGGCATCTTCTAGGGCAGAAAAATCCATTTCCAAACGCCTGACGACAGACAACTGATCAAATGATTGGAGCACCCAGGGCTCGTGTCCTTTGGCTATTTCTGATACTTCAATTACACCGCTCCCTTCCGGGATGGCATCTGAATTCATGGCAGTTGCAAGCGCATCAAGAGTTTCACGGTTTATCTCGGGACGGTGAGCTATCCTTGTAGGCCCGGGCTTTTCTTTTTTAACAATCGTGATAGCAGGGTATGCCGACACCTCTGAATGGAATGCCGGTGTGTCCACCATATCAACATAGGACACGAGACGATATTCCTTAGCAATCAAAGCCCTCAGCGGACCGCCATATTTATTCTTCATCCAGCGGTCAGCGCAGATAAAGCCAAGGTGACCTCCCTGATCCAGGCTTGTTAAGCATCACTCAATGAATGGAATATACAAATCCGCCCTGTCATAAATCGTGCTGTATCGCGAACGATATTCATTCATGAGCACATCCGGGATAAGTTCCTGGCGAACATATGGAGGATTGCCGACAGCATGGGTGAACGTATGTGGTAAGTCGGCAAGGAGAAAATCCCCTTCAATGATCCAAGTATCAAGGAGTCTTCCTGCATCAATTTCTGATAAGCCATGCACAAAAAGTGCCTTAAGAATTGCGGTGCGTGTTTTCTTGATGCTGTCCTTATTCACTTCAACGGCATAAATTGCTTTGGACAGATCCGCCACAGCACCGGAAAGGTTTTGAGAATGCAATCTGTACGACGTAAGCAATCTTTCAACAACGGGTAAAAGAAAATCACCATGTCCGAAGGAGGGTTCAAGGATGCGGAAACGATGTAGTTGCTTGTCTGCCGTATAGCCCACAAGATCTAAAATAAACTCCACCACTTCGCGACGTGTAAAGACAGCTCCCTTTCTTCGTTTCCGCTTTGCGCAAAGCTGTGTATGGCATCAGAAAAATTAAATATTGGCAATGTTCCTTGATAGGTCATTTCTTATGGTTATCCAGTTTCAAAATAAATTTGTTATGCATTGTGCCGTACGATAAGTGTCCCACACATTGCTCTTGGTGCGCCTCAAATCAAACGCAAAGAATAAATAATTTGCTCACGAGCTAATACTTCATCAAGAACTGCTATGTTTTTATGATAACTCATTTTAAAGAAAAATATATCCCAAGGTGCTTCTGAGCGGCATTTCTAATCTTAAATAATGGCATAAGCTTGTATTTGCTACAAGGATTTGGATAAAAAAGGACAGAATAAAAAGGTGACATCTGTTTGACCCCTTAGTGCCTTATCAACTTTGTATGTGGAGATAGGTACTACCCCCTCTCCTTTATCCGCTCACGACCCGCTTCGCGGGTGCCCCGGGGGAGAGGAAGACGGGGTAACCCCGCTGCAAGCAGCGAGGTATCTTCTGAATGAAACCGGTTTTTCCTATTGGAAATACGCTAGGAAATGATCATGGCCTGGTACGCCAAGGACCATAGGGCTCATCTTCAGGAAAGTTGCCTTTCGGCACACCATCCCTGGGAACAGGAACTCCCGGATGTGGGTATCCGGAAGGCGATTCTTTCTTTCGGGGCTTATAATCCGTTTCCCCTTCAACCTTTACCCAGAGACGTATCCGGCTGAATTCATAATCGTTGATGCCTTTGACCTCTTTGAGCTCGTTAATATTCCTGAAAGGTCCGCTTGCCTCTCGGTATTCAATGATATTCTCAGCAAGTTGCACCGGATCACCGATTCCGCTTCTCCAGAGCAACAATGCCGGCTCATCCCTTGTTGCGGTATTCACATTGATCTGCCCTGAAGCCTCGTCATGGGCCCCATATGCCGGACCGCCAAGGGCAAATGCGGATACCGGCACGGCTATCAATATCATGAGATATCTTTTCATGGTTCACATCCCCCTTTTTGTCAGCCGACCCTCATGGGAACGTACTGATACTATAGGGTTCAGGTTGAGAAGAAAGAAGCTCTGGATTTTTCCTATACGGAAGGCAGGCGTAGAGATCCGTACCCGGCGCCCTTTATAAAACGACTGTTATCTTTCTATTTCCAAGACACCCTCCCCATGATATTATAATGCATTCTTGCAGCTCATACGTACTTGTTCGGGCTGACTGGCGGGATTCGCAGACTAATTGAGAAGGCTTTCATGAAACATCAGGAAGATACGACGGTTTTTTCCATAACCGGGTCTAGGAAATCGTGAATACTGCCGCGGAAAGCAGGGCGCTTATAAAGCATATATAACAGGAGAGAAGAGATGGCTGAAAAATTCATCAGTGAGAGGAATCTGAAATTTCTGCTGTACGAGATGTTCAATGTGGAGTCGCTCCTAAAATATCCCAGGTATGCAGACCACAGCCACGAGGTCTTCGACATGGTCCTGGACACTGCCATGAAGATGGGCAAAGACCTCTTCAAACCGATCCTGTCCGAGATGGACAAGAATCCCCCGGAGTACGTGGACGGCGGGGTGAAGGTCCACCCTGCGGTAAGGACCATCATGCAGGAGTGCGGGAGCGGAGGCTGGATCGGCGCCACGTTCGACTATGAGCACGGCGGCCAGCAGCTGCCCGAGATGGTGGGCATGACCATCCCCACTGCCGTTTTTGCTGCCGCCAACTATTCCGCATCCATCTATCACGGGCTCACCACCGGGGCGGCCGGTCTGATCGCATCGTTCTGTCCTAAGGAAATCCAGGACCTGTACCTGCCCAAGATGATGGCCGGACAGTGGCAGGGCACCATGGCACTGACCGAGCCCCAGGCAGGGAGCTCACTCACCGACATCACCACCGCAGCCGAGCCTACCGGCGAGGGTTATTACAAGATCAAGGGGCAGAAGATATTCATCTCCGCCGGAGACCACGACGGGGCCGACAATATCATCCATCTTGCCCTGGCCAGGATAAAAGGCGCTCCGGCAGGCATCAAGGGTATCTCCCTCTTCATAATCCCGAAGGAGCGGATCGGAGCCGGAGGCGTCCTTGAGGCCAACGACGTCAACTGTGCGGGCATCTATCACAAGCTCGGCTACCGGGGCGGCCCCATCACCCAGCTCGCCTTCGGCGAGAACGATGATTGCCGGGGCTGGCTGGTAGGTGAGGCAAACAAAGGCCTGTCCTACATGTTCCAGATGATGAACGGTGCGAGGATCGACGTGGGCCTGGGCGCGACATGCATCGCCTCGGCCGCATACCATGCCTCCCTGGAGTATGCGAAGGAACGGCCCCAGGGCCGCAGGCTCTCCTCGAAAGACCCGCTTTCCCCGCAGGTGCCCATCATCGAGCACCCGGACATCAAGCGGATGCTCCTCTTCCAGAAGGCCGTCGTCGAAGGGTCTCTCTCGCTGCTGATGCAGTGCAGCTTTTACCATGACATGGAAAAGGTATCCGAGGGCGAGGAGAAGGAAGATTACAACCTGCTCCTCGAGCTGCTGACACCCGTTGCCAAGACCTATCCCTCGGAGATGGGCATCCTGTCCTGCAGCCAGGGTCTTCAGATCCTGGGCGGATACGGCTACTGCGACGAGTTTCCCCTGGAGCAGTATTACCGCGATGTGAGGATTCATCCCATCCACGAAGGCACGACCGGCATCCAGGGCCTCGACCTCCTGGGCAGAAAGATGACCATGAAGAAGGGCAAGGCGGGCATGCTCTATCTTGCCGAGGTCCGCAAGGCCATCCAGGCGGCACAGGCCGATGAAAGGATGAAACCATGTGCAGGCGAGCTTGAAAAGGCTTTGTCAAAGCTTGAAGGGGTGACGGCCCATCTCATAGGCATCGCCATGAAAGGCGACCCCGAGCTGTTCCTGGCCGATGCAACACTCTACCTGGAGCTCTTCGGAATCATAGCCATCGCCTGGCAGTGGCTCCTGCAGGCTTGCGCAGCAGACAAGGCCCTCACAGGCGGGAATTTAAGCGAAGGGGATGTCAACTTCTACACCGGCAAAATCTACGCCTGCCGCTATTTCTATGGCTATGAGCTCCCCAAGATCGAGGGGCCGGCAAAGCGTCTCACAAACGGCGACGGCCTGACCGTGGAGATGAAGAACGAGTATTTCGAGGAGTGACGGCCTTTGCTCGCATGTCCTGCCCATAAAAAACGAGTTCCTCTCTCACTTCGTAGAAGAGGGTCTCATGCTCGATGATTATCACAAGAAAACTTTTTAGGAGGAATCTATGTCAGGACGTCTGAGCAACAAGAGTGCAATAATAACCGGTGCATCCAGCGGCATCGGCAGGGCAGCCGCCCTGCTCTTTGCCCGCGAAGGTGCCCGCCTGGTCCTTGCGGACATAAATGAAGATCTGCTTGCCGGGGTTCAAGACGAGATCGCTGCAAGCGGCGGTACGGCGATAGCACGCAAAACCGATGTAGCATCAGAAGATGACGTGAAGGGCCTGATAAGCTTCGCCCTGGAAGCATTTACGGATATCGACATCCTGGTGAACAACGCAGGCATCCCGGGCAGGCTGGATGCCCTGGAAAACCAGAGCTCGGAAGAATGGCACAGGGTGTTCGACGTCAATGTCATGGGACCGGTCTATGCCGTGAAGCATATCATCGGGCACATGAAGGAGCGGCGCAGGGGCTCGATCATCAACATCGCCTCGGTCGCAGGTATCCGCTCCGGCGCGGGAGGCAATGCCTACAGTGCCGGCAAGGCCGCGCTCATCAACTTCACGCAGACCTCGGCCTGCGAGGTGGGCAGCTACAACGTGCGCATCAATGCCGTATGCCCCGGCCTCATCGAGACCGGAATGACACAGCCCTTCTTCGATTACGCCCGGAGCGCGGGCAAGGAAGACCAGGTCGGCAAGTACTGCGAGCTCAGGCGCGCCGCGAGCCCGGAAGAAGTGGCCTGGGCCATACTCTTCCTCGCAACCGACGAGGCGAGCTACATCACGGGTCAGGCACTCCCGGTGGATGGCGGCATCACTTCATCGATGAGCCTGCCGGGCAGAAAGATCTAGCAGGGATACCCATTGGTGCAGAAGACGTTTTGCTGGGTTAAGACCGGATAGAAAAGAAAGGCCCACCACTTTGTTCTCAGAGAGGCGGGCCTTTGAGTTCATGAAACTTCCCACAGGCTCGGTTTATTTAAACAGCGGGAATGATCTGTAGGCAAAGAGATCGAACACCAGCGTCATGCTGAAGAAATCGTCATCGAAGACGGGCATGCCAAAGGAATCCGCAAGTATATCCCCGGACTCTCCCAGCGGAAACATACTTTCGATCCTTACCGGTCCTTTTCTCCCCATTTCTACGCAGTGCGCATAGGTCGACCGTGAAGAAAACGGCATGATCCATACTTCGCCCAGCATACTGTGGTTATAGGCAATCCTGCCCCTGGTGCCATTACCCCACGGCCTGGAGCTAAGTGATGCCGATACGGTATCGAGTGCCTGGACGATGATCGTGTCGGAAGTCTGCGGCGCGGATGGATCCTTGAGGTTGGCGAACCAGTTGGGCGAATTCACGACTCCCGAAGGAGACCCTGCCAGGCTATGAAGCATGACATTGAAGAGGCGGTACGCCTGTTCTTTCGCATAGGTGCTGCCGTCTGCCGATTCACCAGGCATGGTGAGCTCATCTGCGAATGTCAGGCGCAGGACCTCTCTGATCCATGCATTCATGAGCACCCATGCATCTGCGCGGTCGTTGCCGAATGCCCACATCTCAGGCCCGCCATCCACGAAATGGCCGTCCCATTCGTTCAGCAGGTCAAGACCTGCCTGACGATCGGGAGTCGGGCCTACCTTCCGGACAGCATCGGCGAAGGGGCCTTTGACGAACTCCCAGGGGTTGCCTCCCCCGCCGAACGAGTCGGTCGTTGCAATGGAAAGGGCCAGATTCCTCACATCGTCAAAGGAAAGATTGCCGGTCATGCTCAAATAATCGTCTATGACATGGGCACGGTGGAACGGCCCGAACAGATAGGAAAGGCTGTTGGGCGGATCGTTGTATGAAGGGTTGGACTTGTTGTTCCACCCGCAGTAGTAGCCCCTTGGGTTGTTCTTGTCGGTGGAGCGGGCAATGAGGTTCGATGCATCCCACTCAAGCGGCATGCCCAGCATCCCCTGCGGCACTCTCCAATCGCCTGCAGGTCGTTGCGGATCCCTGCCCGACATCCAGTAGGCAATGTTGCCGTCGCGGTCTGCATAACAGAAGTGCTGGCTGACCGCCACGCCTTCAATTGCCTTTCCGAACTCGTCCATGCTCTGTGCCCGGGCAAAGTCGAGGTATGCTTTGATGGTTTGGAACTCATACCCTTCGTGGGAATACTTCCAGGACACTATCGGGGTTGCCGGACTGGGAATGTATGTCGCGGGATTGAAGGGCATTGGGCTGACGATCGGCCCGTGCGAAGACCGGTAGACAGGGATCTGAACCTGATAAGAAGGCGATCCTGCAACAGTGATGGTCTCTATCCGGTCGAGCACTATCTTCGGGTCGGACGGGCTCTCGAAGTAATAGTCGGTCGTGTGGGCATGGCCTACCTGCATGGACCATGCGTGGTGGGGCGTCCTGCCTATGACGATCCCGGGCAGACCCGGCACAGACATACCCGATATCTGGAGCCCGCCTCCCATGATCGAGCCTTCGCATACGATCGACGGCACCGAGAAACCCATCTGCGGCCCGGAGTATATGATGGGCTTATGGTCGGCGGTCTTGCTGCCCGAAACCACCCATGCATAGCTGCCCATGTGTACGCGGGCATTGATCTCGCTGAGATTCCGGTTCAACTCGGCAAGCCTGTCTGCCATGGACTGTGCAAAAGACTCGTAGTCATAACTCTGAACCTCCTTCAGGGCTGCGGGTTTACCTTCGGTTGAAGCGGCAGGAGATGTTCCCATGGCGGCCATGGCCATGAGCGGAGAAGACGTGACAGCAGGCTGGATGTAAGTGAGCGCATCGGGGTCGTTTATCCACCTGAGGTCGTTGAACATGCCATACCCTGCAAGCTGACCATAGACTGCAGTAAGCTTCTGCAGAAGGGCTGCGTTCTGCACCTGGCCCTGTTCGAGGGCCTCGCAGTCGAACTCCCTCAGCATGAGGGCCTCCCATGCAAGGACATCTTCAGGTGTCCAGTACGCCGGACTGAGCCCGATGGCGCCGAACTCGAAAGGAAGGAGCGCCGGGTTGTCCCTGATCTCATCGATCCTGTTGTTGATCCCGTCAGTGTAGGCATCGAGGATGATACGCGTTTCAAGATCGAGTGATTCGTACCCGCTGGTAAGTTGCTGGTCCGAATACCCGATGGTCCTCATGAAGACATCGGTCGAAAGCTGGCTGGGGCCGAAAATCTCCGCAAGTCTTCCCCGTGCTGAACGTCGGTATGTCTCTATCTGCCAGAGCCTGTCCGTTGCAATTGCATACCCCAGGGCTTCGAACACATCGGAGAGGCAGCCCCCGGTGATGAACCACACTCCTTTGTCATCTCGGGTGGTCGCCACAGGATAATACTCGACCGAGAATTCCTGGAGGTCCAGATCGAAGCTGATGCCGGCACCCCTGACCCAGGTCGTGAGGATGTTGACCTTACTGAGCCTGGAATCTTCCCCTATGACCCGGCAGCGCAGGCCGTCCTCAGGCATCACCAGAGCTTCCAAGCGTCCGGCTGCGGGTTTGAACCTGCCGGTGATGTCCGTGCCGTTTAGCCAGGCCTTGAACGTGGAAGCATCTGCAATGTTTTCCAGCCTGATCGTGATTTTAACCGGATAGTAATCGATGGTCGAGTTTTTCACCGGCGATACAATCCGGCAGATGTCTCCTGATGTTCCGATGCCCAGAGCCTGTGCCTGGGTGAACGGAATCATAATGAAAAGCAGGAAAATAACCGGTGATATAATGGGCTTCTTGTACATAGCAACCTCCTCATAATGGGAAAAGATTTGTCGTCGATGATGTGTTCCAGAGCCTCCATC